>CAWIXP010000001.1:0-1662954 GCA_963840155.1 uncultured Alphaproteobacteria bacterium | reverse complement strand
AGTCGCGCCCAGGCTGTCGGAGATACCGGAGATCTGAGGAGCGGCTTGCGATGTCACTTCGATTCGATAGCTCGGGAGACGATCTTCGAGCGCGTAGAAGGCGCACAGCGCTAGGCTGGCCCAGACCGCCGCACTGAAATAAAGCGACATCCAGGTTATCTCGTCCCGCCAATCAGCAAGATCATGACTCACGACCCAACGCGTACTCACGTCACGAAGGCCCTCGAAAGGTGTCAAACGCTTGTTGCCATCCGCAACGTCGGCTCGCCATCGGCGCAGGTACATCGGTACGTCAACGGTCAGCAGGAACGCCAAATAGCCGGCTATCCCGATGATCGCGACGACGAGGATCACGCGAACCGCATTGTCGAACTCCGGCACCAACCGGCAAAGGCCGATCCCAGCCACGAAAAAGGCAACGGCCCATATCGAATTTTCTATCGCGTTCCCCAGATAGTGGGTGGTCACCACCGCATACCATGAGAAGCATTCAGCGATCAGGATCAACGGCACGATCACCCACGCAGCATTCAAGGTGGTGTCCGCTGCCGTCATGGTGCCCAGCCGATGCAGGATGATCGCCCACTGTGCGGCGAAGCAGATCTCGGCGACGGTTGCCACCGACCGGCCGAGGACGACGCTCGACAGCCAATGGTCGAATATGCAAATCCGCTGCACATCTGCCCGCGGAAGAAACGATCTGAATGCGCAGCCGAAAACATAGGCCGCGCAGAGGAGCAACATGAGTCCGACGCCGGCGGTCGATTGTTGGTGGAGTTGCCGGTACAGCAACAACCAAACCGCGATATTTACGCCGCTGACCAGGCTTAGTAGACCCCACCACCAGGCCAGCGGATTCGACCAGGCTAGGAAACTTGACCGCGGTTGCCATTCCAAACTCATATACCGCTCCGCACGCAACCGAACTGACACCGAATTGTAGCAATTCTGTCACGAATAACGGCCGCTTGCGATCAAAATCTGTCTGCGGTGGCGCTTGAGTTTGCATTCCGTTCGTGCAGGCACGGATAAATGCTCGGCGCTGTCATACGCGATAGCGGTCCAATCGGGTCGCTGGGCATCAACGCGATCTGCGCGCCGATGGTGTCACACGCCTGAGATATCTTTGGCCGAACCTCGATACTCGAGAATCAGCGAACTCGAAGAGGTCTGATGCGAATTCTGGTTGCCACCGATGCTTGGCATCCCCAGGTCAATGGCGTGGTTCGCACGTTGACCTCATTGGCCCGCAGCGCATCGGCGCTTGGTGCCGAGATCGAATTTCTGACCCCGGACGGGTTCCCATCCATGGCGCTCCCAACCTATCCGGGGTTACGAATAGCATTGCCCAACCGCAGAGAGATCGCCCGCAGGATAGAAGCGGCGTCGCCGGAGGCCATTCACATCGCGACAGAGGGACCGGTTGGATGGGCGGCACGCGCCTATTGCCGCCGCCGGAGGCTGGCCTTCACCACTTCCTATACGACCCGTTTCCCGGAATACATCGCGGTACGCTCAATCATCCCGGCATCCATGAGCTATGCGGTGCTGCGACATTTTCATGCGGCAGCCGCCATGACGATGGTTGCCGCACCCTCGCTCAGGCAGGAACTGAGTGCGAGAGGCTTCAAGCGGCTCGGCAACTGGACGCGAGGGGTCGATACCGAATTGTTCACACCCGATGGTCCGTCCGAGTTCGATTTGCCAAGACCTATCTTTATGACCGTAGGTCGTGTCGCGGTCGAAAAGAACCTCGAGGCGTTTCTCTCGCTGAACCTGCCGGGATCAAAGGTGGTAGTCGGCGACGGACCGCAGAGGTCAGTGCTGGAACGGCGGTATCCGGAAGTCAAATTCCTGGGCGAAAAGACCGGCCGCGAACTAAGCGCACACCTTGCCGCGGCAGACGTCTTTGTCTTTCCGAGCCTGACAGACACGTTCGGTGTCGTGCAACTTGAGGCGTTGGCGTGTGGCACCCCTGTCGCCGCATTCCCGGTTACAGGTCCCCTCGATGTGATTGCGGATCAGCCGGTCGGTGCTTTGGATATGGACCTACGAAGCGCCTGTATCCGTGCGCTTGGTATATCACGCGAAACCTGCAGGAATTTTGCGTTGCAACGTTCCTGGGAAAACAGCGCCAGACAATTCATCGGCAATCTGAGTGCATTGCAGCCAACCCGCTCATTGCGACCCGCCAGTCGGCTGGCGGCGCAAAGCGCGGTGCAGGGATAATCGAGCTAAAAGCGAGGCGAAGTTACCATGGCAGAAATCCTGAAGCTGGACGATAGCGGGCAGTTGGACTTCGACCGCGCGACGGTCGAACAGGCTTATGATCGGTGGGCCCCGGTCTACGACCTCGTGTTTGGCGGCGTGTTCAGCAAGGGCCGCCAGGCGGCCATTCAGGCGACCAACAAGATTGGCGGCCGCGTGCTTGAGGTCGGTGTCGGTACGGGAATCTCGTTGCCGCTATACGCGTCCCATCTTCGCATCTTCGGTACCGATATTTCGGAAGCGATGTTGCGCAAGGCGAAACGCAGGGTCGACAATCTCCGTCTGAAGAACGTCGAGGGTCTCGCGGTAATGGATGCGGAGAAGCTCGAATTTCCTGACAATTCGTTCGACGTGGTGATGGCGCAATATGTGGTGACGGCGGTGCCAAATCCGGAAGCGGCCCTCGACGAATTCGCTCGCGTGCTGCGACCCAGCGGCGAACTGATTATCCTGACCCGAGTCAGCGCGGATGCCGGGATGCGCCGCTTCATCGAGCAGCGGTTGCAGCCGGTGGTGCGTCCGCTCGGCTTCCGGACAGCCGAATTTGCCTGGTCGCGCTATGCGCAATGGCTGGCGGATGCACGCGGAATGGAATTGGTTGAGCGCCGTTTGGTGCCGCCGCTTGGCCACTTCTCGCTGCTCCGCATTCGAAAAGAACCGGAATGGCGGTTGCCGACTGATTGAGGCGGCTGGAATGCGCCGCGGCTATCTCATCGTGGCGCGTCTTGTGACATTTTGATGATGTCATCTGGCGTACATCCAGTTCTTGTAAAACGAATCAGCCTGTTTTTCTTGGGGAGAGAATCGACATGAGCTTTCGAGAGCAGCTTCGCAGCCAACGTTGGGATGACCATCGCTACTATCATCACAGCCGCATCAACCAAAGCCTGCACTTCGTCAGCGCCACCAGTTTTTTGATCGGTTACGCGCTGCTGGTTGTCGATCCGGTTGCGGCGGCCTTGATCGGCTGGCTGGTCTCGATGACCACAAGGCAGGCTGGTCACTTTTTCTTCGAGCCGAAAGGCTATGACCACGTCAATCACGCCACGCACGAGTACAAAGAGGAAATCAAGGTCGGCTACAATCTGAACCGGAAGATCGTCCTGATGACGATCTGGGCGTTATCGCCGCTGGTGCTTTACCTCGATCCGACCCTGTTCGGCATGTTTGTCCCCTGGACCTCGCCGGCGGATTTCATGCGCCAGGTTGCCAAGGTCTGGCTGGCTGTCGGGATCGGCGGGCTGTTGTTCCGCACCGTGCACCTGTTCTTTATCCGCGATGTCGAGACCGGCCTGGTATGGATGACCAAGATCCTGACCGATCCGTTCAGCGACTTCCGGCTTTATTACAAGGCACCGCTGTATTTGATGAAGGGCGAGCTGATCGATCCCGGCCTTGACAAGCAAGTCAAGCACGCCTGAACCGCAAATGATCCGCAAGACGGTCGTCGGCTCACCGCAGCCGTCTCCGCGTAATCATCTCCTTGAGAATTTGCCGGCGTATGCTCTTGTTGGTGAGCGCGGCGTCGTGCCACCACCAGCCATCCCGCTTCATGTTTTCGGCCGCCCTCACGAAGCGATCGGCGACTTCGGAAAAGTCCGCGTCGCCATAGTTGAGGCTGAAGATCAGGCGCCCTGTCCCGACCCAGCTCAAGGCGAGGCCTTCGGCCCGCAGATAATATTGGAGCATCCAGTTGTAGCGCGACGGCTGGGTATATTGCACCATCCAGATCGAAGACAGGTTGCTGACCCGCACCGCAAGGTCTCGCGCGCTCAGCAGGTCGTTCAGCCGTTCGGCGCGTCCGTTCCAGATCTCATCGAGACCATGATAGATCGAGCGGAGATTAGGACTTTCGAGCCGGCTCAGAAACTCGTCCATCGCCGTCATGACGTAGGGATGCGAATTGAAGGTGCCGCGGGCGAAGCAGACGTCTGCGGGCCGATCGTCGCGGAAACGGCGCATCAGGTCCTTGCGACCGCAGACCACCCCGACAGGCAGTCCCCCGGCGAGGCTCTTGCCATAGGTCACCATGTCGGCGCGGACGCCGAAATATTCCTGCGCGCCCCCGGCGGCGAGGCGGAAGCCGACGAAGACCTCGTCGAGAATCAGCACGATTTCCCGCTCGGTGCAGACCTCGCGCAGCCTCTTCAGCCATTCGCCGTACGCGGCACGGTCGAACTGGCCTTTGCGGGAACTGTCGACCAGCGCGGAATTGGCCGGCGCATTGGCGTTGGGATGAAGTGCCTGCAAGGGATTCACGAGAACGCAGGCGATGTCGCGCCGCGTCCTCAGGACATGCAGCGTCCGTTCCGACATGTCGGCCAGGGTAAAGGTTTCGTGCGGCGAAACCGGGTTGCCCACGCCAGGCTGCACGTCCCCCCACCAGCCGTGATAGGCCCCCGCAAAGCGAACCAGATGCGACCGGCGCGTATGATAGCGGGCGAGCCGCACCGCCTGCATCACAGCTTCGGTGCCGGACATGTGAAACGAGACTTCGTCGAGACCGGAAATCTTGCACAGCCGGCGAACATTGTCCGTAATCACGGGATGGTAGGGGCCGAGCGCCGGTCCCAACGCGTGAGCCCGCTTTTCCGCCCCGGCGATGCAATCCTTGTAGAAGTCGTTGCCAAAGATGTTGACGCCGTACGAGCCGGTCAAATCGTAAGAGACGTTGCCGTCGACATCGGTGACGGTGACCCCGCCCGAAGACTGCACGAATGCACTCGTCGAAAGATGCTCCCGCACCATCCGGCTGTACTGAAAAGGCACCCGGTAGGCCTCGGTGAATTGCAGGTCGGAGATTTGGCTCGACGCCTCTGCGGTCATCCGCCGACCCTTGGCGTAGCGCACCTCATAAAGCCGGGCGAGCCGGAAGAAGGCGTCCCGACGCTGCTGGGCGACTTCGGGCGGCGCGCCATCGGAGCGGAAGAATTCATCGGCATCGAATTCGTAAAACGGCAGCAGCCGGGCGACCATCTTGGACATCTTGGAATGTCCGGTCAGCGAGCGGTGCTTGGCCCGCGAAAGTGCGAGTCGGGCGTTCAATTTGGGAAGGACTGCTGCCGCGCCGGCGACCGCGGCGGCGGACAAGGCCAGAATCGGAAGAGGCGAATCCATGCCACCAGCGCTATCCAACGCCGCTGACAGATTCATGACAATCCGAGGGCTGATCTCGGCCGTGACCCAGCAGGAGGACCTGAACTTTCTGCTGACTAACCGGATCCCGCGGGCGACCCTGACCCGGTTCATGGGGTGGTTCAGCAAGATCGAACAGCCCCTGGTCAGGGATATCTCGATTGCGTGCTGGCGTCTGTTTTCCGATCTCGACCTCAGCGAAGCCCGCAAGAGCAGCTTCAAGAGCTTGCACGATTGCTTTACGCGGGAGTTGCGGCCAGGCATGCGTCCGCCTGACCCTGATCCGTCGATCATAGTCAGTCCGTGCGACGCCATCATCGGCGCGCACGGCCGAGTCCAGGATACCGAGCTGTTTCAGATCAAGGGTGCTCCTTACTCGCTCCAGGACTTGCTCGGCGGTTCCGAGCTTGTGGAGCGGCACCGCAACGGGTGTTTCGTCACGCTGCGGTTGATGTCGAGCATGTACCATCGCTTTCACGCGCCTTGTGACGGCCGGATCGAGCAGGTCGAGTTCATCGCCGGCGACACTTGGAACGTTAACCCGATCGCGCTGAAGCGCATCGAAAGGCTGTTCTGCAAGAACGAGCGCGCGGTGATCAGCACCCGCCTGCCGACTGGGGAAGCCCTGACGTTGGTGCCGGTGGCAGCAATATTGGTGGCCAGCATCCGGCTGCATTTCATCGATCTCGTGCTCAATGCCGCTACCCGAGGCCCGACCGTCTTCCCCTGCGATGTCGGCGTCCGCAAGGGTGATGAGCTCGGCTGGTTCGAGCATGGCTCGACCATCATCGTGCTCGCGCCCCAGCATTTTGAGTTCTGCGACAACGTCCTGGAATCTGTGCGGATATCTGCCGGCCAGCCGCTCATGCGAAAGCCTGCTTGCGCGGCGTTTGCGTTGCCAGCCAATCCGCCGGAACGAAGACATAGTGGAAATTCGTGATGTGACGAGGGAAACTACGAGCGAGAGCCAGCGGCCACGACCAGGAAATAGCAAGTGCAGAACGGACGCGAAGCGATCGCTAATCGTGTGTTCACTTGAGGGCGTAGTGTCTCAGGATTCGGAAACGCGAATCATGATCGTTCTGCCGGCACAAGGCTATGGTCGGGCGATCATCGGTCGCTACCGCAAGTTCAAAGCGATGCGGCTCTCGACAAGCAGCCGATCTGGCTCATAAGCTTTCGCGCCCGTTCCAGCTACAGCAGAATGCGAAGCAACGCGGCGGGATACCATCGAGCAAGCAAGTGCGCCCAACGCCTAGCGTTCGAACGGGGCTGGTTACGCGGCTGTCATATCGATGTGCAAAGGAAGTTGTGTCGATCATGCGAATCACTCGGCGCGTCGGTGCGGCCCGGACGGATGAATCCTCTGAAGGCCACCTTACTAAAAATACCTGCGCGCAGTGCCTGGCTGAGAGGCATCGGTGTTGTTGTCAGCATCGCCATCGCTGCCACCGCTATCTGGGCGCTGACGCATATCCTCAAAACCGTTGACTATAACGAGGTGTTTGCGGTCCTTCAGCGCACCAGTCCCAAAGTGATTGTCGCAGCGCTGATGCTGGTGGCAATTTCTTATGCCAGCTTGACGCTCTACGATCTGTTGGCGCTTCGGACCATCGGGCGCGCCGACGTTCCGTACCGCAGTGCAGCCCTCGCGAGTTTCACCAGCTACCCCATTGCGCACGGCCTTGGAGCGGTTGCGCTGGTTGCGCCGATCGTGCGCTATCGGGTCTATTCGCTCAGGGGTCTCCGTGCTCTTGAGGTCGCAAATATCAGTTTCCTCACTGGACTGACATTTTGGTTGGGCAACATAACGGCGCTGGGATTCAGTCTGCTTGCCGAGCCCAGTGCCATCGGCCTCATCGACCACCTGCCGGCTGAGCTTAACCGGATCGTGGCGATAGCACTGCTTCTGGGCGTGATCGCTGTTCTGATCTGGATTTGGGTTTCTCCTAGAGGCTTTGGGGGCCCGCGATGGCCGGTCCGGCTTCCTTCAGGGCCCGTCCTGTTACTGCAGATTGCAATCGGCATACTCGATCTCGGCGCTGCGGCGCTCGCGATGGACGTGCTCCTTCCGGTCGGGTTGAACGTCGGGATATTTCGTCTGACGGCGGTTTTCATTGCCGCGACATTGCTGGGTTTCGCGAGCCATACGCCGGCTGGATTGGGAGCATTCGACGCGACGATGTTGATCGGAGTTGGCGGGGAGGACAAGGAACCGTTGATCGCGGCCCTTATCATATTCCGCTTCCTGTATCACTTGCTTCCCTTTTTGATCGCGCTTGGCCTGCTGGGCGGCCTCGAAGCCTGGCGGGGCCTGCGGCCAAAGCAATAGAGGTATATCGCAGCCACTCAAGCGGCCGAACTAAGCCTGAGCCCGACCACCCCCGCCACGATCAGAACCAGGCAAACGATACGAAACGGGTCGGTCGGCTCGCTGTAGATCAGCATTCCCATGATCATGCACCCGACGCTACCTATGCCGGTCCAGACGACGTAAACCGTGCCGAAAGGCAGCGACCTGAGCGCGACGGTCGTCAGCCCCAAGCTAAGCGCGATCGCCGCAAAGGTCCCGACGGTCGGCCAGAACCTGGTGAGCCCTTCTGAACATTTGAGGCCGAATGCCCAGGCTATCTCGAGCAATCCTGCGGCCAACAATGCTTGCCACGCGCTCACGGCGTCTTCGGATGGGGAAAAGTCAGCAGGGCGTACTGGACATAGCCGCGGAACGGGCGTTCGAACGAGAGAGCAGCGCGGCTCTTGCCGGCCAGCGCCGACAGCACGCCTTCGAGATCATCGCGCGGTGTAACCTCGAACGCTGCCAGCCATCGCAACAGCAGCGTGCGCGCCAAGCCAGGTAATTTCTCCTGGTTGCCAAAATCGACAATGTGCAAACGGCCGCCAGGCGACAGGCGACCGGTGGCCAGCTGAAGAACTCGGCGCCAGTCCGGGATCATCGAGAGGCTATAAGAAATCATCACGCGGTCGAAGGAGGGAACACCGAACAGGAACTGCGTATCAAACCCGGTTCCATCGCCATGCGCGACGAGAATGCGCTTGTTCAGGCCGCGCCGCGAAATAGCCGAGATGGCCGACGTCAGCATTTCCGTAGAGACATCGATGCCGAAGAAACGCACGTCGGGATAAAGCAATGCTGCGAGAACCAGGTTTCTCCCGGTTCCGCAGCCGATTTCCAGCACCGTTGAGCCGGGCGCAGCGTCCAGATCAGATATCAACCGGTCCCGGCCGAGCAGATAATACCGCCGCGTTCCATCATAGATATGGCGTTGCAGGCGGTACATTCGGTTCATGCGGAGAGTTGCTGCAGCGGGCTGCGATGCGCCTTCGCCGATCTCGGGGAAGTAGAGGGACATTAGGACTCCCGTCGCGATTCTCTCGTCTATCCTTCGGATGTTCGCGCGACAGCGATATGACGATGGCGGGATCGGCTGTCGCAAAACCGAAGTGTGCGCGAGCTACCATTACCGGATTGCTGATTCGGAGGATGGATGACTACGCAGCTTATTGCGGATGCGGTCCGCAACTCGAGAAACGAGGCGGACGCAACGATTTGGGACAGGCTCTTCGCATTCTGGTTCCGTCGTTTGGTCTACACCCAGATCTGGGAGGACCCGGAAGCCGACCTTGCTGCGCTACGACTGCCAGTCGGTTCGACCATCGTCACGATTTCATCGGGGGGATGCAACGCGTTGTCTTATCTCACCTCGCGGCCGGCGCAGATCTACGCGGTCGATCTCAATGAAGCGCACCTTTCATTGCTCAAGCTCAAGATCGCCGGCCTTCGTGCTTTTTCCAGCTATGCCGAATTCTGGCAATTTTTCGGCAATGCCGCATCCCGTTCCAATTCCGAGCTTTATCTGGAACGGCTGCGACCAATGCTGGACGGCGCTGCGCGCGCCTATTGGGACCATCGTGACCTCATCGGTCGGCCGCGTTATCGCTATTTCGCCGACGGATTCTATCGCCACGGGATGCTCGGCCGCTTCATTGGATTGGGGCATTTGTTGGCGAAGTTCGCCAGGATCGATCTAGTGGCCTTGCTCAACGGCAAGTCGGACAGTCCGGAACGGATTCACGCGTTCGAGCGTCTTGACAGGCTGTTTCATTCCGCGTTGGCGCGCCTAATTGCCGGAACTCCGGTCTTGCTGTTCAGCCTGGGTATTCCGCCGCAGCAACGGGCTCTTCTGGGAGCGGACGCAGCTCTCAACGAAGTGCTGCACACGCGATTGCTGCGCCTGATCAACGGACACCCGAGCGAAGACAATTATTTTGCATGGCAGGCCCTGAATCGCGCTTATCGCGGTCCCGGCGACCGGTGCCTGCCGCCCTATCTGCAAGAACGCCAGTTCAAGCGGATGCGGGACGGCGCGGGATTGATTATTCCGGTACAGGCCAATCTACGGGTATTTCTGGAAAGTCTTCCAGCCCGAGAAGTCGACGCCATAATTCTTTTGGACTCGCAGGACTGGATGGCGCCGGAGGAAATTCGCGCGCTTTGGAACAGCATCGACCGAATAGGCAGCGACAATGTCCGTGTGATCTTTCGCACCGCGGGTGCGCAGTCGCCGCTGGAAGATACCGAGCTCGCGTCTTTACGGCATACCTGGCGGCGCGATGACGAACGAAGCGACATCGGCTTCGAACTGGACCGATCGGGAATTTATGGTGGATTCCACTGTTATACGCGGCTCTGACCGAGTGTCGATCTTGGCACGTCGCAGCGCTGTCAACTCGGGTAGGTGGTCGCGCATGGGAATGACGCGATGAGCGAAGACTTTCCTCAGCGGCACTTTCGCACTTTGTTCATCTCCGATGTCCACCTGGGGACTCGTGGCTCGCAGCCTGAACAATTGCTCGATTTCCTCCGCAGCCATGATGCCGATACCATCTATTTGGTCGGGGATATCGTCGATGGCTGGGCGCTGCAGTCCGGCTGGTATTGGCCGCAATCGCACAACGATCTCGTACAGAAGATACTGCGCAAGGCGCGGAAGGACGCCAAGGTCATCTACATCCCGGGCAACCACGACGAGTTCCTGCGGAACTATTACGGCACTCATTTCGGCGGCATCGACGTGATTGAAAAGACCATTCACGTCGGTGCCGACGGGCGGCGTTATCTGGTGATTCACGGCGATATCTTCGATCTCGTTGTGCAGAACGCACGATGGCTCGCTCGGCTCGGCGACAAGGCCTACGATTTTGCCATTCAAGTAAATCGACTGGTCAATTTCTTCCGGCGCGCCTTCGGCGTCCCCTACTGGTCGCTCTCGCAGTGGGCGAAGCTGAAGGTCAAGAACGCCGTGAATTATATTGGCGCCTTCGAGCGAACGCTTGCCGCCGAGGCGCGGCGTCACGGCGCGGACGGCGTGATATGCGGCCACATCCATTTTGCCGTCATCCGCGATCAACACGGTGTTCGGTATATGAACTGCGGTGACTGGGTCGAAAGCTGCACCGCGCTTGTCGAGCATGAAGACGGTGAATTTGAAATCATCACCTGGACCGATCGGCTGCGCCGGGAAGCTCACGTGGGATCCGTCGCAGCGCGTGCCGCGTGATGTGGCATGTTGGGGCACCCATGCGCGGCGTTCGGCGGCAACAGGGCGACTTGCCGCTCCGCTGAGCGTCCCTGGCTCGGATTGAATGGCGGCTTTGCGTGCCGCTCGATCCCAAGCGCTGCGCCCGCGGCGAACCCTGCGTCACGCAACGTGTATTCGGTTTAATTCGAGCCGGACTATTTGGAATCGGCTTCGGCGTTTCGGCTACCCGCGCAGTGAAGGTCCAAAATCATGCGGATTTTGTTCCCGTCGAGCAAATCGGGCGCACGCCGGTACCCCTTCTCGACAAGGCTATCCCGGATGCCCTTCCAGCTCTTGAATTTCCCCGAACCCGCCATTTTCAAAGCGAGCTCGCCGCCATTGATGCGACGCAGCAATCAGATTGAGGAAAGATCGAAAGATTGGTCAATGTCATGCACAAATGTGTATCGTCGCATGTGCATTTCTTGGCCCGGAGCTTTCCAATGGCACGTCCTCGTTTGGCCGGCATGGCCCTAACGGCCTCGGTTCTTATGTTGAGCATCGGCTTCTCAGCTTGTGCCGATGCGAAGGTCACAAGGCTGGAGATCACGTCGAAGCAAAGCTACGGCACCTTCAGGCCAGGCGAATTCGTTGTCTGGGAAGGACGCATTGCCGGCGAACTGCGGCCGACGGAGAAGATTCCCGACATCGACAAGGCGTCAAGAAACTCAGATGGGCTGGTGGAATATTCAGCCAAAATATCCCTGGTTTTTCCCAAGATCCCCAAAAGCGGCAACGGCGCGCTGCTGGTCGATATCCCGAATCGGGGCCGTCCCTATGGACAGGCGCTCTATAACAGCCCGCGCGATGAACCTTTCGAGGCTGGCACGTTCGAAGTGGGTACTGGCTTCCTGCAGGACCAGGGTTTCTCGCTCGCGGAGGTGCGCTGGGAACTCGGGCAGGGTGCCGAACTGCCGTCCTTCATGGACGAATTCGGGAAAAAGCGTTTTGTCGAAGGCGTCGGATTTGCCATTGTCAGGGACGCGGCGGACTTTCTCGTGCATGCGACGGCCGATGCGTCGGGTACGGAAAACCCCTTGCACGGCGCCATCAACCGGACCCTGGCGGCCGGCAAGTCGCAATCGGGGCGTTACCTCAAGTCGTTTCTGCTCAGCGGATTCAACATGGCCGAGGGCAGGCGGGTGTTTGACGGCATGCATGTGTTCGTTTCCGGCGCGGGTGTGTTGCCTATCATGCAGTCGGGCACCGGGCCGCAGTCGAGTGCCAGCGGAATACCCACCTTTGAAAATCCCGAATTTCGCGGGGTCAACGAGGACGTGCTGACGATTGGCGACATCATTATGCGCGTCAAGGCACGCGGCGAAACGCCGCCACGCATGATCATGATCAATTCCACCACCGACTATTTCTCGCTGCGCGCTTCGCTGTCGCGGACCGGAGCCGAAGGCACGGCCGAGCAGCCCTTCCCCGACAACGTCCGCGTCTACGACATTGCCGGGGCCTCCCACGTGGTTCTGCGCACGACCAATTGTGAGCTGCCGCCAGCCCGATTGGATTGGAGCCCGGTTTCGCGCGCGACATTGCTGCATCTGGACGACTGGGTAGCGAAGGGGACCGAACCGCCGGAAAGCCGCCTGATGCCTTTGGAGGAGGCGAAGGGCGACCCGACTGTCCTGCGCGCGCCCTCTCATCTGCCGAAAGCAATCATCGAGATTCCGAAACGGGACGAGGATGGCAACGTCGTTGGCGGTGTACGGCTCCCGGACATGCAAGCACCGCTTGGTGTCAATGCGCGGCAAAATCCGCCCCTGTCTTTCCTGTGTATGCTCGCCGGCGCTTACGTCGCGTTCCCTCGAACCGAGGCGGACGCCGACGCAGGCCATGACGCGCATCATGCTGTCCTGGAGAGGTACAAGACGCGCAACGACTATGTGGATCGTATTCGTAACGCTGCCCGCGAGCTGCAACGAGACGGCTTCCTGTTGCCCGATGACGCCGCCATCATCATTCAATCCGCGGCGGAGAATTCTCTGTGGCGCATGCCATGAATTTGCGGACATGAAAACGAGTGCGATCTGCACTGCGTCGCCAGCCAGGCAGGTCCGGCGCCCGGTACGACCTGCTAAGAAACGCGAAACAAGCACGGAAAATGCCGATTTTAGCGTATTCGATTTCGTCTCCAGACTTGCGAGTTGGCGATCTCGCATTATGCGGCGGAACGGCTCAATGCCCCCGAGAACAGAAGTCATGCCGCCCTGTGTGCTACCACAACGTTGTTCCAACCTAAGATGAGTCTGATCCTTGAGCTGTAAGATCGTTCTGATCGGATTGATAGGAGCGCCGATTGCGCATTCGGCCTCACCGGCGATGCACGAACAGGCGGCTCGTGATCTTGGCCTGCGCTGCCATTATCGGCTCATTGAGGTAGCGGGGGCGGACCGCGAGCAATTGCGCTCTCTGCTGGAGCGCGTGCGTCGGCTTGGGTTTGCCGGCGTGAACGTCACATTTCCCTACAAAGAGGCGGTGGTGGACTTGCTCGACGAGCTGTCGCCAGATGCTGCCGCAATTGGCGCGGTCAATACCGTCGTGATTCGCGGCGATCGTCTGATCGGTTACAACACGGATGCGACTGGCTTTGCACGGGCCGCCGCCAATATGGTCGCAGATTCGCGGTCCGGGAGTGTTGCCCTGATCGGCGCAGGCGGCGTGGGCAAAGCGATCGCATTCGCGTTGATGAATCTTGGTATTGCGCAGTTGCGCCTATTCGATGCCAAGCGTGCCAAGGCTGACGACCTTGCTCTCAGGTTGAGGTCGCACGGTCGTGTTGTGGTCGTCGATAGTGTCGGGGATGCAGTGCGCGGAGCAGTTGGCCTGGTCAATGCAACGCCCGTCGGGATGCTTCCCAATCGGGATACTCCGGTCCCGGAGGCGCTTTTGCACCCTGGATTGTGGGTAGCCGATGCCGTTTACTTTCCGCTCTGGACGCCTCTGTTGATAGCTGCAAAGGCGAGAGGAGGGCGCGTTATGACGGGGCGCGAACTTGCGGTGTATCAAGCAGCCGACGCATTCGAACTGTTTGCCGGCGTTGCGCCGTCAACGGCTGAAATGGCCATGGCATTCGATCGCGTGATGAGCGAATCGGCCGCAACGATAGCGCCTATCGAGGGACAGCAAAGTTTCGGGTCCGAGGGGAAGATCGGGTAATGGACGGAATCGGCGAACCATCGGCATTTTGGCGCAGAGCCGTCGCCTCTCGAACCAATCGGAAGCAGTTGCGCTGGACCGTCCGGCCAGATTTGAATCGCCTCCCAACAGCCGGCCGTCTATGCTGTGCTCATGTCGCGCCTCGTATTCCTGTCGATTGCTGTCTTCCTGTCAGTGTTGCCGGTCGTCGCGCCGGCTGCGCCGGCTCATAAACGGCCGGCGCCACGCTGGCACGGCTACGGTTTCCTGCCGGGCTATCATCAGCCACCGAATGACAGGCTTCCAGCTTACGCCCAGAAAGCGCCGGTTTCGCGCATGGCGCGGCGCGACCGGCGCCCTTGGTATATCGATCCGATCCCAGCTTATTACGGGTACGATGGCGATTGGCACTATTTCGGTCGGCCCGGCTTTTACGGCGGTCGGTACAATGGCGGAAGCTTCGGCCCCTGCTGGACGCGGACGCCGATCGGGCCTGTCTGGAATTGCGGCTGATTGGGCGGCTGCGCAAAGGCCACCGTATTAGATGCCAATCCGCTTGCTAGTGGTCTGCTTCAGGGGCTTTGGCCCGTTGCCCGTGCCGCCGCTCGACCGTAATCTCGGCCAGGATCGACATCGCGATTTCCTCGGGCGTGATCGCGCCGAGATCGAGACCAGCCGGCGCCTTGATGCGGTCGATGGCCACGGCATCGATGCCTTCCGCCATCAGCTTCTCGCGAAGTGCTGCCATCTTGCGGCGGCTACCGACGAAGGCGCGATAGGCGGCATCAGTGGCGACGGCGGCCCGCAGCGCGGCTTCGTCTCCCTTGCCCTGCGTCGATACCACGATGAAGCGCCGTGCCTCGTTGAGTTTTCCGAGCGCATAGCCGTCGATCAGCATGTCCACATCGGGCGCGGTCGTCAAATCTCCTGACGGAACGGCCAGCGTGACATGGTAACCGAGCTGGCGCGCCTGGGTAGCCAGCGACAGCGCTACCGGGCTGACGCCGAGGATCACCAGCGAGGGATGCGGCAGCACCGGTTCGACGAACACGTCCATGGTGCCCTTGCTCGGGCACATATTCTCCGCGAAGCGCACGCCGTCGCGGTTCTCGCCGGGCTTGACGCCGAGTTCGGCCAGAAGATTTTCGGGTTGCACCGAGACCATGCGCGGTTCGCCGTCGGCCAGCGCGTCCCGCGCGGCCTTGAGTACCGCGCCACGGGCGCAGCCGCCGCCGATCCAGCCCGCGACGATGGTGCCATCGGGGCGAATGATCGCCTTGGCGCCGGCCTTGGCAGCGGTTACCGACACCGTGCGGACGACGGTGGCGAGGACGAAGGCTTCCTCGGCGGCCTTCATCTGCGCGACCAGGTCCATTACTTCGATATGTTTGGTCATTGGCGGGTCACCCATCACAGCTTCGCCAGATAAGGCTCTAACTCGGCCAGGCTTTTGAGCGTATTGGCTGGTGCGTAGAGGTCGACATAAGGCAGCGCGGCCTTGATGCCGGCGGCCTCGGGCGCATAGCCCTCCCACCCCAGCATCGGATTGAGCCAAACGATGCGACGGCAGCGCTTTGCGAGCGCCGCCATTTCGCGACCGACCAACTTGGCGTCACCGGTCTCGTAGCCGTCGGACACGATCATCACGCAAGAGCGCGAATGCAGCACACGCGCGGCGTGCCAGCGGTTGAAGGTCTGCAGGCTCTCGCCGATCCTGGTGCCGCCGCCGGCGCCCTGCGCCATGATCGACAGGCGATCGAGCGCGCGGCCGGCATCCTTTTCCTTCATCGCGTCGGAGACGTAAGCAAGTCGGGTATGGAACAGGAACGCCTCGGCTTCGCGAAATACATCGAGCACGCCGTGGATGAAGCGCAGGAATACGCCGGTGTACATGCTCATCGAACCGGAGGCATCCAGCAGCACTACCAGACGCAATGCCTTTTCCTTGCGTTGCCGCTTGACCAGGTCGATCGGCACACCGCCATGGCTGATATTGCCGTGGATGGTGCGGCGCAGGTCGAGCCGATAGCCGCGTCGTCGCGCCAAGTCGCGCCGGCTCAGCCGCGTCCGCATGGCCTTTGCCAATCGCGCCGCGACCGCATGGGCCTGCTCGATCTGTTCGGGGTCGGCCATCTTGCGGAAATCTATTTCCGTCAAGTTGTCGGCGCGCGAGGCGCCTTCCATGCGGCCTTCGCCGGAACGGCCCTCGGGCGCATCGTCCGTGGAGGGAACCTGGTCGGTCGCGGCCTCGCTGCCGGCCGGTTGAGACCTTTGGTCCTGCAGGCTTTTCAGCGACGGGCTGTTGGCGGTCTTGGCCGAACCTGAGGTCATCGAGCGCGAGCGCGCCCGCTTGCCGAGCCAGAACGCATCGAACAGTCCGTCGAACCGGTCCCAGTCGGATTTGCGCGCCGAGAACAGATGCTTGAACGCCGAACGGAGCAGGCCTGGCCGCTTGATGTAGCCCGCCGCCATCAGCGAAGCCGCGTCCCGGCCCTCCTGCAGACCGACCGCGAAACCGGCTTCGCGCAGGGTTCGGAGAAACGCTGCAAGTTTTGCCGTGACGAGACGGGAAACCTCGTCGATTTCTTCATATCCCGGGTTGCCGCCGCAACAGCTCATGCGACCTTCCCCAGCAGGCGTTCCGTCACCTCGCGCGTCATGCGCGACTTGTCCTCATGGGTCTTGAGCAGACACATCAGGGTTTCGTGCACCGTCTCAGGCGCCTCGAGCAGGTCACGCACGCCGATCCCGACCAGCGCCGCCGCCCAATCCAGCGTCTCCGCGACCCCCGGTACCTTTCGCAACTCCTCTTTGCGGATGTTTTCGACCATGCGCGCGATCTGCAGCGACAGCGAGGCCTGGCTACCGCTGATGCGCGCCATGATGATGCGCGCCTCACGATCGACGTCGGGATAATCGACGTAGTGATAGAGACAGCGGCGGCGCAGCGCGTCGGACAGCTCGCGGGTGCCGTTCGAGGTCAAGATCACATGGGGGATCGTCGTAGCCGCAATCGTGCCGAGTTCGGGGATCGACACCTGGAAATCCGATAATAGTTCGAGCAGGAATGCTTCGAACTCGTCGTCGGCGCGGTCGATCTCGTCGATCAGGAGCACGGGCGGCTTCTCGCGGCGGATCGCGGCCAGCAGCGGCCGCTCCAGCAGGTATTTTTCCGAGAAGATCTGATCCTCAATGGCGTCGGCATCCTCGCCGCGATGCGCCTGGATCGCGAGCAGTTGCCGCTGGTAATTCCATTCATAAAGTGCGGCCGATTGGTCGAGCCCCTCATAGCATTGCAGGCGGATCAGTTCGGTCGCGTGCGCTGATGCAAGCGCCTTTGCCACTTCGGTCTTGCCGACGCCCGCCTCGCCTTCGAGCAGCAGCGGACGCCTTAGCAACTGCATCAGCGAAATCGCGGTCGCAAGTTCACCGTCGGCGATGTAGCCGGAGGCGGCCAGCGCTTGCGCGATCTCCTCGCGGTCTTTCATCTCTACGCAAACACTCCCAAATTGCTCGCCGCCCGCCAGTTGCGCCAGTAATCGTGCGGCATCTGGATGTGGGTCGAGCCAAGGAACGAGAAGGCGTCATTGACAGCGTTGGAAAACGCCGGCACGCCGCCGACATTCGGGCTCTCGCCGACGCCCTTGGCGCCGATCGGGTGATGCGGCGACGGCGTCACCGTGAAGTCGGTCTCCCAATGCGGCGTCTCGACCGCGGTGGGCATGAAGAAATCCATGAACGATCCGGTCACCACGTTGCCCGCTTCGTCGTAACGGATCTCCTGGCCCATCGCGATCGCAAAGGCTTCGGTCAGTCCGCCATGCACCTGGCCCTCGATGATCATCGGGTTGATGCGGGTGCCGCAATCGTCAAGCGCGTAGAAGCGCCTGATCTTGTAGACCCCGGTGTCGACGTCGATATTCATCACGCAGATATAGGCACCGAACGGATAGGTCATGTTGGGTGGATCGTAGTAACTGACGGCCTCAAGACCCGGCTCCATGCCCGGCGGCACCGAATTATAGGCCGCCCAACAGATGTCCTTCATCGACATAGTCTTTTCCGGCAGGCCCTTGACGCGGAAACCGTCGATGTCCCATTCGAGGTCGCCTTCATGCACCTCGAGCTTGTAGGCGGCGATCATCTGCGCCTTGGCCTTGATCTTGCGCGCGGCCATAGCGATCGCGGCGCCCGCCACCGGAGTCGAGCGCGAACCGTAAGTGCCGAGCCCGTAGGGCGCGGTATCGGTGTTGCCTTCCTCGACCATGATATTGTCGGCGGCAATGCCGATCTCGGTGGCGATGATCTGCGCCCAGGTGGTCTCGTGACCCTGGCCGGTGCTCTTGGTCCCGACCCGGGCGATGCCGGCGCCGGTCGGATGCAGGCGAATTTCGCAGGAATCGAACATCGCGATGCCCAGGATATCGCAATTCTTCGACGGGCCGGCGCCGACGATCTCGGTGAAGAACGACACGCCGAGGCCCATAATCTCACGGGTCTCGCCGCGCTTGAACGCCGCGCGTTGCGCCGCCTGCTCCTTGCGCAGGCCGGCATAGTCGACCGTTTCCATCATCTTGCGCATGGCCGTGTGATAGTCGCCGGAATCGTATTCCCACCCCAAGGCGGAGTGATACGGGAATTGCTCTTTCCTGATGAAATTCTTCAGCCGCAACTCGGCCGGGTCCATCCCGAGCTTCTGGGCGAGGATGTCCATGCCGCGCTCGATGCAGTAGGCCGCCTCCGTGACCCGGAACGAGCAGCGATAGGCGACACCGCCCGGCGCCTTGTTGGTGTAGATGCCGTCCACCGACAGATGCGCCACCGGGAAGTCGTAGGAGCCGGTGACGATGTTGAAGAAGCCGGCCGGCCACTTCGACGGATCGGCGCAGGCGTCGAAGGCGCCGTGATCGGCCAGCACGTGAACGCGCAGGCCGGTGACCTTGCCTTCCTTGGTCGCCGCGATCTCGGTGGTCATGTGGTAGTCGCGCGCAAACGAGGTAGCGGTCAAGTTCTCGATGCGGTCCTCGACCCATTTTACGGGCTTGCCGGTGACGATCGAGGCGACGGCGGCACAGATGTAGCCGGGATAGGCGCCGACCTTGTTGCCAAAACCGCCGCCAACGTCGGGCGAGATCACGTGGATCTTCTGTTCCGGAATCTTGGCGATCAGCGCCACCACGGTGCGGATCACATGCGGCGCCTGGAAGGTGCCCCATATGGTCAGCTCGCCCCTGATCTTGTCGAACGAACACACGCACTGGCAGGTCTCCAGCGGCGAGGGATGGGTGCGGTGATAAGAGATCATCTCCTTGATCGTGACCTCTGCCTTGCGGAAGGCCGCGTCGGTGAGGTCCTTGTCGCCGACGGTCCATTCGAAGATGTGGTTGTGATGCTTGCGCGGCCCATGTGCGCCTGACGTTTTGCCGGCGAGATCTTCGCGCAGCACCGGGGCATCCGGAGCCATCGCCTTGAACGGGTCGATCACGACTGGGAGCGCTTCGTATTCGACCTGGACCTTGTTGATGCCGTCGTCCGCAGCATAGCGGTCGGTGGCGACGACGAAGGCAACTTCCTGATTCTGAAACAGCACCTTGCCGTCGGCCAGCACCATCTGCACGTCGCCGGCCAAGGTCGGCATCCAGGCGAGGTTGACGGTCTTCAGGGTTTCGGCGGTAATTACCGCCAGCACGCCCGGCACCTTCAGCGCCTCTTCCGAATTGATCGATTTGACGCGCGCATGGGCGTGGGGCGAGCGGACGAAGTCGCCGTGCAGCATGCCCGGCAGTTTCAGGTCGTCGACATAGTTGCCCTTGCCTTGCGTAAAGCGGGCGTCCTCGACGCGCTTGCGCTTGCAGCCCATGCCTTCGAGGTTGGCCTCACGTTGTTCCCGCGTGGGAGTCATGTCGTTCATTCCGCAGCCTCCTGGAATTCGACGCCATTGATCTTGGCGGCGGCGTACTGGATCGCCTTGACGATGTTCTGATAGCCGGTGCAGCGGCAGATATTGCCCGAAATGCCCATCCGGATTTCTTCTTCCGATGGCGAGGGGTTCTCCTGCAGCAAGCGTTGCGCGCGCAAAATCATGCCGGGGGTGCAGAAGCCGCATTGCAGCCCGTGCATCATCCGAAAGCCCTCCTGGAGCGCCGACAGCGAACCGTCGGCATTGGCGACGCCCTCGATGGTGGTGAGACTGGAACCCTGGGCCTGCACGGCGAATACCGTGCAGCTCTTCACCGACATGCCGTCGAGATCGACGGTGCAGGCGCCGCAATGGGTGGTCTCGCAGCCGACATGGGTGCCGGTGAGTTGCAGGTTCTCGCGGATGAAATGCACCAGCAGCGTGCGCGGTTCGACGAGGCCTTCGACCTCGGCGCCGTTCACCTTCATGGTCACATGGGTCTTTGCCATTTTGATCCCCCCTTATTTCGCGCGGCTTGCGGCGCGGGTCAGCGCGCGCGTCACCATGATGCCGCCGACATGCTTGCGGTATTCAATCGGCCCGCGGGCATCCGCCGCCGGCGACATGATCGCAGCCGCGGCCGCCGCGGCTTTTTTCAAGCTGGCCGCATCGAGGCTGGTTCCAATCACGGCTTTCGCCGCATCCACGGCCAACAGCGGTGTTTCGTGCAGGTTGGTAAGGCCGATCGCGCAAGATGCGACCTTGCCGCCGGCCATGGTGAGCACGACCGCCGCCGCGGCGGTTGCGTAGTCGCCGATCTTGCGTTTCAGTTTCTCGTAGGCGTAACCGTGACCGGCCGCGGGCGCGGGAATCGAAACCGCGGTCAAGATTTCGCCGGGTTCGAGTGCCGTGAAATAGGCGCCTTGGTAAAATTCGCCTGCCGCGATATCGCGTGCGCCCGCGGGCCCCTCGAGCCGGTAACTTGCGCCGAGCGTCAGCATCAGCGCCGGCATGTCGTTACCAGGATCGCCGTTGGCGACGTTGCCTCCGATCGTGCCCATGTAGCGTACCTGGGGGTCGGCGATCAAAAGCGCGGTCTCGTGCAGGATCGGCACCGATTTTGCGATTTCGTCCGACGCCAGCAGTTCGTGCTGGGTGGTCATCGCGCCGATCACGATGCGATTGCCGTCGCGGCGGATGCCTTTCAGCCCGGCGATGCCATGCAGATCAACCAGGTGCTCGGGGGTGGCAAGCCGAAGCTTCATCATCGGGACCAGACTATGGCCACCGGCAAGCGGGCGGGCTTCGTTGCCCAGCGTCGACAGTAATTTGACCGCATCGGCTACGGTCGCGGGTCGGTGATAGCCAAACGGGCCCGGAATCATTGTCTCCTCCTTGCGTCTTTTAGGTCCTTGCGTCTTTTAAGCGCTGACGGTGGGCGAAGGCTTTTCCAGCTTTTTGTCACTGACAAGACGGGTGCCGCTGCCGTGTCACGGGATATAGAACTTTGCACCAAATGCGGGTAGCGCGCACGAGATGCGTCAGGTTTCGCGACACAATCCAGCTGCGGTCTCAAGCATGGCGCCTCGCGAGGCCGAGCCGCGCTTTGACCTCGGCGATCTTTGCCCGGCTTACGGGCACGCGATGCCGCGATGGGCCGTCCATTTCGATCACCGCGCCGTCACCCTCCTTCCGCACCAAGCTGACATGGGGGATCGCCACGATGTGGCTGCGGTGCACCCGGACGAACACGCCGGGATCGAGTTGGGCCTCGGCCTCCGAAATCGACCACGGGCACATCCGCTCACGGGTGCCATCATGCACCCTGGTGTAATGCGCGTCCGCGCGGACGCTCCTGATGTCGGTGGTATCGATGAAGTGGGTGCCCTCGGCGCCCTCGATCGGAAGCCGGGCCACTGGTGCCGCGCGCGGCGGCTGGCCGAGGCCGCCAAGCGGCGCCGGCATCAGCCGCGGAGATAAAGCCGCCGGTTCGCGAAACGAGGCATGCGGGTTTGCGTCCTCAGGTAACAGATCGACCGTAACGTCCGCCGCCGTCATGGTTTGCCGGCGCGGCTCCGGCACCAGCGACAACAGGAAGCCGGCCGCGATCACGAAGCAGAGCACGGCCACGACCACAGAAAGGATTTGTTGCGACGCGGCCAAGCCGCCGGCGGGGTGGTGCGCCGCTTCCGACAGCGGGACGAAGTGCATGCCGTACATCGCGGTGTAGTGCATGCCCGACACCGCAACGCCGAACGCGATCGAACTCGCGATCAGCCTGATGCCGTCCTGCCGGGCCAAGAACGCGCGTAGCCCGCCATAGGCTGTGACAATCGCAATCAAAACGGACAGCAAAACCATCGCGCCGTCGTGCTCGATGGCGAAATTGCCGACGAGACCGTGGATGCCGACATAATGCATGCTGGCAATACCCGCCCCGAGCAGAACCGCCGACGAGATCACGCGCCGCTGCGAGGGTTCGCCGATGCTCAGGAGAAAAAGGGAAACCCCGACCACCAGCGCGCAGATCAGAAAAGACACGACAGTGGGAAGAACGAGGTAGACGGTATCCGTCGGGATCGGCGCTGCCAGCATGCCCACGAAATGCATGGTCCAGATGCCGATGGCGAGGAACGCCGCGGCTCCCGCAAGCAATGTGCGACGGCTCACGCCCGGAGTTCCGCGGATGCGCGCGGCGAGGCCGAAGCCGGTGTAGCCCCCCAGGATCGCGATCACCAATGAGAGTGCGACGAGATAGGGGTCGTGTCCTTCGAACATGATCGCCTCGGCCGCCCGTCTCCAACCGGCGTGCCTCCTCCCTTCCGGAATCTTACATGGTCGACGACCGGGATGACAATCTAAAGGCGGCTGCAGCGGGGAATGAGCCTGCTATCACAATCGAAATGGCACGAGATCTTGGTGCCGCACGAGCGCCGCTGCGGGGGGAGGGCGAATGCGCCGAGGGTATCGCCCTCACCAGACTTTCCAAATGCAGCCTTCGGCTGCAAATGTCTCTAGGCCGAAAATAGCGGAAATTCTCTCGGCCTTTCAACCTCTTTCGGGGTCTTCGCAGTCCCCTACCTGAACGCACAGCGATGGCCCAATGCGCCGAGCTTGCCAATGCCTGCAAGCCCGTTGGCGTTTTTCGGTGGATCGGATAACGCATTGGGCGCTGCGCTTTCGCGTCAATGCTCAATCGGCAAGCATCTAACCCGCTGCCACCTACAACAGTGAACTTGGCGGACCTCTATCTTGAATCCGATGGACGAAGACAACCCGATCGACGAGATTTCGCGGATCGAGGCGCAGCTCGAGGAGCTTGCCGAGGTCTGCGAGCGATGCCGGAAGATTATCCTGGCTTCCAAAGCGGCCATCGCTGGCGGCGTCGCATTGCCGCTCTTTATGGTGCTCGGCTTACTCGGATCCGATCAGCTCGTCGTGATCGGATCGATTGCTGTGGTGCTGGCCGGAATCGTGTCGCTTGGATCGAACATCAGTACGTTGCGACAGACGTTGGCCGCAATGAGCGCCGCCGAGGCGTTGCGTTCGGATCTGATCGGCACGATCGACCTTCGAGTGGTTGGTGAGGGGACGATGAAAAGAATTTGACGCGCGAGGAAGAATGCGACATCGGGCCGGGCAATCTGCTGACGGCTTTCGAGTTGCAGGGGATCATCTGCCGACCCCCCGACGGCAATCATCCAATCGAGACTGTTGATGTCCGCTGATGGTGCCGTCGCGCGTTAAGCTGTCCGGCAGGCCGATGTCCGCTTTGTTTCACATTGACACCAAGTCCCGAAATTAGAACACAATGAAGTAATGGAGAATGCCGACGTGCACTGCGCGCGGCGGCACCGTCGCTGAGGGTGCATTGGCAAGCCGGAGAGAACGAGGACGCGAATGGAGCTATCCTACTCACAAAATCTCGAGGATTATCATCTCTCGCTTGCCTTCGCGGGACAGACCACTGGGACCTATATCGATGTCGGCGCAGGGCATCCGATTGCCGACAACGTGTCATTCTGGTTCTACGAGCGCGGCTGGCAAGGCATTGTCGTCGAGCCGCAGCCCGAACTTGCAGCGCTGTACCAGCGGCTGCGTCCGCGCGATGTGGCGGTTCGCGGCTTGATCGGACGTCACTGCGGCGAAATCGACTTCCATGTGGTCGAACGTCTGCATGGCCTCTCGACGACAGTGGAAGACCTTGCGCAAAAAGCAAAAGCCTTTGGCGTCGACTATCGGACCGTTCGCATGCCTGTGACCACGCTGGCGAAATTATGCGAAGGGCACGATTTGGGCGCCATCGACTTCCTCAAAATCGATGTCGAGGGCGCCGAAGGCGATGTTCTGTTCGGCGGCGATTGGAAGCGCTTTCGACCCAAGGTGATCGTCGCGGAAGCGGTGGCACCCATGGCGGGGGTGCCGTCATGGCAGGACTGGGAACCGTTCCTCGTTGCTCAAGGCTACCGCTTCGCCCTGTTCGACACCCTCAACCGGTTCTATGTTGCGCAAGAACATCCTGAGATCATGACGCGTCTTCCGTCCGAACGGGCGCCGTGGCACGCCGTTCGCCACATGCATGAGATAGGCCGTGCCCCCGAAAATAAGCAACATCCCGATCACGCGTTGGCGCAAGATTTGGCGCGTGGATTTTGGGCGAGCCTGCCTTATCTCGATCCGAGCCTCATAACCTCGCTTTTGGGCCGCGCCCGCCGAATTGCAAAACCCGACGATTTCGCTGCGCTCGCGTCCACGGTCGATACCGAACAATTTCGTGCGGCGCTCGGACGGGTCGCTTGCGGGTATGACGGCGGACAGATCGTTGATGAGTAGGAGACCGCGAGCCCGGTTACGGTCTTGCTCCTGGAAAAAGGGGGTGGCGGTGCGCTTGAATTCGCCAAGAACGCCAAGGCGTCCCGCGGCTCATGTTGGCCGGCGCTTTGATCGCGCCATCCCCGACAAGGAAATAGCGGTCGGTAAGTATGATTGCACCGTCTATTATGACGCAAATGCTGCCAGGCACGGGCTGTCAATGCCGCCAGTCACCACCTTTGAAACACCCGGCTTTTGCCACGGGATGGCCGCACGGCTCACCGAATGGTTCAAATAAGCTTGATCCCGGTCGGTGCGCCGCACAATTGATTAGGCGGCAATTCACAACATTTAGCCTTTCTCTCACTTCGCTGTGACCTATATAATATAACAGGGATACCGGATGCGCGGAGTTTCGGGGCGTAGGAGGGCGATATGAAACGTGGAATTACCGTTCTGCTCTCGATCTGCGCGCTGCTGATAGTCGCATACGTCACCGCGAGTAAATGGGCGATCAGTCACGAGACGCTGACCTTCTACGATGCCA
Source organism: uncultured Alphaproteobacteria bacterium (assembly GCA_963840155.1). Taxonomy (GTDB): domain Bacteria; phylum Pseudomonadota; class Alphaproteobacteria; order Rhizobiales; family Xanthobacteraceae; genus Bradyrhizobium. The sequence goes on along the minus strand of CAWIXP010000001.1, from coordinate 1,637,549 downwards.
CGCGCAACAACCGTCCGGTCGCCGTTGACGTTGCGATTCGGCGCGACAAGGAAATGCAGGCCAATAGCGGCATGATCAGGCTGCCGGTCGCGATCCTTAGCCACGGCAATACAGTCAAATTCACCGAATACTCCTTTCTCGCAAACGCCTTCGCGGCCCGCGGTTATCTGGTTATGAGCATCCAGCACGATCTGCCGACCGATCCGCCGATGGTGACGAAGGTCGGCGAGCTTTATGTCGGCCGTCAGCCGCAGTATCTGCGCGGCATTGCCAATATCCGCTTTGCCGTCGAGGAAATGAAGACCGTGCAGCCGAACGCGGATTACGACCATCTGACCTTGGTCGGACATTCTGCTGGCGCCGACATCTCGATGTATTTCGCCAAGCTGCATCCCGAACTTGTCAAGAAGGTCGTGACTCTCGACAATCTGCGCGTGCCGTTCATCACCAGCGGAAAGTTCAAGATCCTTTCGTTCCGCTCCAACGACCCCGTCTTCAAGACTGATGCCGGCGTCATTCCCCCCAAGGACATCCGCGAGAAGTCTGGCATTGAGGTCGTACAAACCAACTACCAGCATAACGACATGCGCGATACGGGTCCCGACGAGGCGAAACAATCGATTGAGGGCATGCTCGACAAATTTCTGGATGACCAAAGCCCGCTCAGGCCAGTCGAGACAACAGCGCTGCCGGACTTAATCGATCCAGGCCCGGTTACGCCCTATGTGCCGGTCGCACCAGCGCCGCCCGAGAAGGGCAAACAGGTCGGTTCGGCGTCGCCAGCGAAAATGGCGGCGCAGAAGTAGCCGCCTCGGTCGCCGCGCGCTGCCCGCTATTGTCACAAAACGGCCGTCGAAAGTCTGGCGCCTGAAGTCTGGCGCCTAATGTCCGCTTCCCGGGAAATAGCGGATTATGTCCTCCTCTCCCTTTACCAGTACACGCCGTTAGCGGACTCGCACGCCGCACAAATTCGCGAACAATGCGTCGGGATCCGAAGCATTCTCGGATCGGTGGCGAAGTAGCCCGCAGCATCGCAGGCGAACCGTGCGGCGGATCACACGATCACTACGTTCGAGTTTGATTTTCTGAGCGGCAGGGCGCTTTGCGGACCACCGAGCCTGGGCTATGGTGCGCTTGCAGAGGTCCGGCAGAAGTCGACAAGCCTGGGAGTAAATCAAGAAAATAAGCACACATCTAGGGAGCAAATGAAAATGGCAATAACTCGTCGTCAAGCGCTGGCGTCCGCCGGTGCCGCAGTCCTTGCAAGCGGCTTGGCGAAGCCCGCGATTGCAGCAAAAGAGCCAATCCTGATCGGCTATCTTCCGGCGCTCACCGGTCCATCGTCGTCGACCGGAGTTGGCATCAACCGCGGAATCCAGTTGGCGGTGCAGGAGATCAACGCGGCTGGCGGCATTGACGGGCGGCAGCTCGAACTGATCACCCGTGACACCCAAAGCGATCCGACTAAGGCCGTGAACGGAGCAGCCGAGCTCACGCACGGGCAGAAGGTGAGCGCCGTCTTTGGCCCGGTAAATTCCGGCGAGTCGCTCGCGGTCGTGCCGCTGCTCGCTCGCGCGAACACGCCGCAGATCCATCCCTGCTGGGTCGACACCCTGACCGACCCAAAGAAATATCCGATGTGCTTCCGCAACGCGCCCACCAACCAGCAGATCGGTGGCGCCGCGAACCGCTATGTCGTCGAGGTGCTAAAGCGCAAAAAGGTCGCGGTCGTCAGCGATACCACCGGTTACGGCACCGCTTCCGTCAACGCCTATGTGCCGATGCTGAAGGGCATTGGCGCTGAGGTCGTCTATCAGGGCAATGTCGACGCCGCCAATCCGGACCTCAAGCCCGAGCTCTTGCGCATGCAGTCGTCGGGAGCCGAAGCGATCATGCCCTGGAGCGTGAATGCCGGCTTCCTGTCGCGCATCATCAACACCCGTGGACAGATGGGATGGGACGTGCCGATCGTCGGCCAGACCACGCTCGGTTCCGGCCAGACCAAGGCGCTGCTGGAAAAGCCCGACTACTGGGCCAAGGTGTACCCGAACAATTTCCGGCCCGTTTGCTACGCCACCGGCGGCAAGCTTTCCGATCGCACCAGCGCCTTCGTCGACCGCTTGAAGAGCGCCAAGATCGACATGGGCGACACGCTGCTATGGTGGATCGCGCTCGGCTATGACAGTCCAAGGATGATCGCCGAGGCGATGAAGAACGTCGGCACCGAGCCGGAACAGATCGTCGGCTATCTCAACAAACTCAAGGAATTTCCCGGGGTCTATGGCGACATCGCCTTCACAGCCGACAAACACGACGGCTACCCGGATAACGAGGTGGTGATGGTCGAGGCCAATTCGCTGAAGGACGGCGCGTTCAATCTGGCTCCCGGCTACGGCGCTTGAGCCGATGGTCGAATCGATCGTCTCGACCGGCTTGGCGATCGGCTGCATCTACGCACTGATCGCCATCAGCTATAATGTGATGTTCTCCGCCTCGCGCGTGTTCAGCTTCACCGCCGGCACGCTCGGGATGATCGGCGGCGTGCTGGGCTCGCTGTTCATCGCCCGCATGGGCATGCCGGTGGCCGTCGGCTTCCTCCTTGCGCTGGCCGGCGGCGCGATGCTCGGCATCGCGACCGAGATCGTCGCCGTGCGGCCGGTGCTGAAAAGCCTCGACCAGCATCTCTACGTGCTCTCGACCCTTGCGCTGGCGCTGATGGTCCAGCAATTCACCGCGATCGAATTTAGCACGGAGCAACAGCCGTTTCCTCGGCTGTTCGACATCCCGCGCGGCGGCTTCGATCAGCAGTTCTGGCTGCCGATGCTGGCCTGCGCGGTGGTGATCGTCGGGCTCGAATTGCTCTATCGCCGCACCCTGATCGGCCACGCCTTTCTGGCGATCGCCGAGGACAATTTTGCCGCGCGCGCTCTCGGCCTGCCGGAACGCTCCTTGCGCATGGCGAGCTTTGCGCTTGCCGGCATCATCGGCGCGCTCGCGGGTTTTGCCGGCGGCGAGATGCTGCTGGCCTTTTTTGCCAACGCGCCGACGCTGACCTTCTATGGTTTTGTGCCCGTGGCGCTGGGCGGCATGGGCAACAACCGCGGCGCCGTGGTCGCCGGCCTGCTGCTCGGGTTGTTTCAGCAAGCCGCCAACTTCCTGGTCGGCGGCATCTTCGCCTCGGTGGCGGTCTTCACGGTGTTCATCATCGTCCTGCTGGCGCGCCCCGAGGGCCTCGCCGGCGCATCCCTGCAACGGCGCGTTTAGTGGACAGCCAGGCAACCCAGTTGCAGCCGAGCCGTTCGAATCTGCTCGGCTCGGCGAGCGTATTCAGCGCGTCGCTGCCTTTTCTGGCGCTGCTGCTGCTCGGCATTTCGTTCCCGTTATTCGGCGGCGGCTATTGGGGCGTGATCGCGACCCGCGCCTGCGTCTATTGGGTGCTGGTGTCGGGCCTCAATCTGGTGGTCGGGTTCGGCGGCCAGATCGCGATCGGCTGGGTCGCCCTGCTCACGCTCGGGGCCTACACCACAAGCGTCCTGGTCGCCGGCAACGTTACCCCGCCATTGCCGCCCTATCTGGCGCTGGCAATCGCGGCCGTGGTCGGCGCCGTCTTCGGCCTGATCATCGGTCTGCCGGCGCTACGGCTGCGTACCTTCTATTTCGCCATCACCACGCTCGGCTTCGCTACCATCGTGACCCAAGTGGCGCTGGCCTGGCAGAGCGTGACCGGCGGCGGCGTCGGCGTTGCCGGACCGGTGTTTCCGGATCCCTTTGCCTCGCAGTGGGGTTTCTATTATTTCTGCTTCGGCCTGGCGGCGGTTTGCACCTGGATGACGGCCAACGTCGCGGCCAGCCGCTTCGGCCGCGCGCTGACCGCGATCCGCGACGCCGAGGTCGCGGCAGAAGCGAGCGGCATCGCCAAACCGGCGTTGCTGGGCACGGTGTTCCTGTTCAGCGGCGCGGTCGCGGCCGTGGCCGGCGGGCTGTTCGCCTCGCTGCAATCCTACATCACGCCGGATGCGTTCACGCTGGACCTCTCGATCCTGTTCTTCATCGCCATCCTGATCGGCGGGCGCGGCTCCATCCTCGGACCGCTCCTTGGCACGATTCTCTTGACGGTGCTGCCGGAATTCGCGGCGCCCCTGGTCGCGTGGTCGACATTTCTCTATGCGGTGTTGCTGCTTGTCATCGTGCTGGTGATCCCAGGCGGAATTGCCGAGATACTGGATTTCAAGAACCGCCGGCCGCTTGAGAGCGGCCGCGCGATCATCCCGCGGCCCGAGCTGCTCCAGCGGCTGCTCAAAGCGCCCCCCGGCGCCGGCGTCTTGACGCTGGAAGCGGTGGCGCTGAGCTTCGGCGGGGTACGCGCGATCGACGGGCTCGACCTCGAGATCAGGCCCGCCCAGGTGCATGGCCTGATCGGTCCCAACGGCAGCGGCAAGACCACGACACTGAACGTCATCTCGGGTTACTACGCTCAGCAGCGCGGAGCGGTCAGGCTTAGCGGTGCCACGCTGCCGGCGTCGGCGCGCCACCAGCGCGCGCACAAGCGGATTGCGCGAACTTTCCAGACCCCCCGCATTGTCGGCTCGGCGTCTGTGCTGGAGAACGTCATGATCGGCGGCACCATCGACGGCGAGGGCACGTTCGTCGAATCGTTGCTGTCGCTGCCACGCCATCGCCGCGACGAGGCCAGGCTGCGCGACACCGCAATGCTGGCGCTGGAGGCGGTCGGGCTGGAGCGGCTCGCCGCGGTGCGCGCCGACCGGCTGCAGCACAGCGAGCTGCGCTTCACGGAGATCGCGCGCGCTTTGATGCTGCGTCCGGCTTTCCTGTTGCTCGACGAACCGGCGGCTGGGCTCTCGGCCGAGGAGATCGAGCGGCTTGGCGCGCTGATCCTTGCGATCGCCCGGGCCGGCACCGGCGTGCTGGTGGTGGAACACCATCCCGATCTGATCTTCGACATCTGCCATCACGTCACCGTGCTCAATCTCGGCAAGATACTGGCGGCGGGGACTCCGGCCGAAATCCGCGCGCATCGGGAGGTGGTCAATGCCTATCTCGGCGCCTGAGCCGCTTCTTGATATCGCCGGCCTCGCAACCGGCTACGGCAAGATCGGCGTGCTGCGCGGCGTCGACCTCAAGGTCGGCGCGGGCGAAGTGGTGGCCCTGCTCGGGCCCAACGGCGCCGGCAAGACCACGCTGTTGCGCGCGGTGTCGGGACTGCTGCCGTGGTCGGGGCGCGTGCATTTCGGCGGTCGCGACCTCGCAGGCGCCAGCCCGCGCGATACCGTCAAGGCCGGGCTTTCGCATGTGATCGAGGGACATCGGGTGTTTACGCAGCTAAGCGTGCTCGACAATCTGCTGCTGGCCATCTACGACCTGCCGCGCCGCGAACGAGTTTCGCGTGTCGAGGAGGCGCTCGCCCTGTTTCCCGAAATTGCCGCCAAGCGCCACGAACGTGCCGCAGCGCTGTCCGGTGGACAGCAACAGATACTGGCGGTGGCGCAGGGTCTCGTGCGACGGCCGCGCCTGCTCATGCTCGACGAACCTTCCGCCGGCTTGTCGCCAGTGTTGGTCGATCGCGTGCTGGTGGTGGTGCAACGGCTGCGCCAGGGCGGAACCGCGGTATTACTGGTCGAGCAGTTGATCGAGAAGGCGCTGGCGCTCGCCGATCGCGTCTATGCGCTCGCGCGCGGGTCGATCGTGCTGGAGGCCGAAACCGGCGAGGCTGATCTGCCGCGCCGGCTCGAGCACGCCTATCTGGCAACCGGCGGTCGTTAGGACGTGACCCGAAAAGGTGAGCTTTCCCACAAGATCAGCTCAAAAAACCATCTAGACTGCAATGGGTGCTCGATTTAATCCCAAGTGCGCTGGATTGACACGCAGACGGAGGCTTAATCTTGCCCACCAAGATCGAAATTGGCAGCGCCACGATCCACCGCATCGTCGAGCAGGAGGGGCCATTCTTCGAGGCGATGCAATTTTTCCCCACGATGACGAAAGAGATTCTGGAGGAGAACCGAGGCTGGCTGCAACCGAGATTTCTCGATGCCAGGGATAAGGTGATGCTCTGCATCCAGAGCTACATCGTCAAGACGCCGCATCATACCATCATGATCGACAGCTGCGTCGGCAACCACAAGCCGCGGCCGACCCGGCCGTTCTGGCACATGATGAATTCCGATCGCTACGAGAAGAACCTCGCGGCGAGCGGATTTGGCGTCAACGATATCGATTTTGTCATGTGCACGCATTTGCACACCGACCATGTCGGGTGGAACACGCGGCTTGAAAACGGCCGCTGGGTGCCGACTTTTCCGAAGGCGCGCTACGTATTCGCCGACCGCGAGCTGGCCTACTGGACCAAGCGCCAGCAGGACGACCCGGCAGCGTGTCCATGGGTTACCGATTCCGTGCTCCCGGTCGTCGCCGCCAATCGCGTCGATATCGTCAAGAGCGCGCACGCGTTCAATGATCTCGTTACGCTGATCCCGACGCCCGGCCACACCATCGACCACTATTCGGTGCAGGTCGGCAAGCCTGGTGCCGATGCCGTCATCACCGGGGACATGATCCACTCGCCGCTGCAAGCCAGATATCCCGAACTGGGCATGATGTCGGACTACGATTCCGGGCAGGCGGCGCAGTCGAGGCGCGAATTGTTCGGCCGTTTCTGCGATACGTCCACGCTCATGTGCACGGCGCACCTTCCGTCGCCGTCGACCGCCCGCGTGGTGCGCTGGCGGGATGCGTTCGACCTCATTGACGCGTAGAAAAGGGCAACTCATGTCAGTCCCGGTCGTCGACAGCAATGACTCTGCGCGGCCAATGTTGTTCCAACCGTTCAAGATCCGTGGCCTCACCATCAGGAACCGTCTGGTCGTGCCGCCTATGGTCCACTATCGCGCCGGACCCGGCAATAGGTGCGGCACCTTTCACAACGTGCATCTCGGCCGCTATGCCCTGGGAGGCTTTGGACTAGTCTTCGTCGAGGCAACTGCCGTCGAAGAAGTCGGACTCATCAACGAGCATGATCTGGGCATCTGGAATGATGCACAAGTGCAAAGCTTCAGGCCTCTTATTGATTTCATGAAGGGCGAGAAAACGGCGATCGGCATTCAGCTCGCACACGGCGGGCGCAAATCGTCCTCGCAGCGAGCCATGGACGGCATGGGACCGCTTACCCCGCAAGATATCGAGGCGGGCGCCAGGGTGTGGCAGCCTGTGGGCCCCACGAGCGAGCCCGTCGCGCCGGGATGGCTTACGCCGCGCCAGCTCACTACCGAAGAGTGCAGGGCAATGGTGCGCACCTGGGCGGCTGCCGCCAGAAATGCAGTCGCCGCGGGCTTCGACGTGATCGAGATTCACACCGCCCACGGCTATCTACTCGCCTCGTTTCTTTCTCCGATTTCCAACACCCGCAATGATGACTATGGCGGCGATCGCAAGGGGCGCATGCGTCTGCCGCTCGAAATTGTCGAGGCCGTGCGGCGCGAAATGCCGGCGACGATGCCGTTGTTTGTCCGCGTCTCCGCCGTCGATGGCGCCCAGAATGGCTGGAATCTGGACGATACGGTCGCTTTCGCCCGGGAATTGAAGGCCCGCGGCGTCGACGTGATCGACTGCTCTTCCGGTGGCATTTCAGGCTCGGCAACCGCCGCCCAGGTCCCGCGCGGCCTCGGCTTCCAGGTGCCCTACGCCGAACGGATCCGCAAGGAGGTCGGCATCGCATCGATGGCGGTCGGCATCATTCTCGAAGCGCAGCAGGCTGAAGCAATCCTGGAGAATGGCCAGGCCGACCTCATCGCCATCGGTCGGCAATCTCAGTTCAATCCCAATATCGCCCAGCACTGGGCCCATGATCTCGGCATCAACCGGAAATTCGAGGATTGGACCGCCGAGTATGGATGGTGGCTTGAGAAGCGAATCCGAACCATTGAAGGGTTCGCCACACCGACCGGGGTCGTCACGCGACACACATAAGAGGTCAACTCCCAAGGGAGTGAGGCGCCCGCCGGTCTCCACGGCGGTCGTTCACTGCATGGCCTCGGCGATCTTTTCCGCCGCCATCAGGGTGGGGAAGTTGGTGTTGGCACACGGCACCACGGGGAAGATCGATGCGTCGACCACGCGCAAACCCTGTACTCCCTTTACGCGGCCTTGCGTATCGACGACTGCCATTGCGTCGTCCGGGCGGCCCATGCGGCAAGAGCACGAGGCGTGCCACACGCCGATCGCCGCCTTGCGCACGAAAGCTTCCAGCGCCTCATCGTCGCTCATGACTTCATCGAAGGTAAATCCTTCGACAACGAAGGTGTCGATCATGTAACGGCGCAGCGCCGCCGGCCCGTCCATCAGCGCGGCGGCAATCGCGGTGAGCATCTTGTTCTTGGTGTTGACCACGCCGATTTTGCGCACCCGGTCGGAGTACGAAGCCGGGAATGGTTTGTCGGTCACCGCTCTTAGCGGCGCGCTCATCTGCAGCGCCGCCATCTTGCGAAAGCCGCTCATCAGCCGGTCGAGGTCGCGCCTGTCGGACAGCAGGTTGAATTCGACGATCGGCTCCGCCCGCGGGTCGCGCGAGGCCAGCTTGACCTGCCCGGTCTCGGAGTAGGTCTTGTTGACGAAGGTGAGCAGCGAGCCGATCTGTGCACCTACCGCATGCCAGGCCGACTTGCTGAGGACGGCGACGAACATGTCGCCGCTTGGCACGCCTGATAACCCCGAGGAGTAACGTAGCGCAACCTGGATATGGCGCCGTGTGTGCTCATTCATGCGCGCGCCGGGGTGGATGAAGGACGACAGCGCGATCGAGGGATGATCCATCAGCCGCTGGCCGACGCCCTCAAGACCCATCACGATCGGAATGCCCATCTCCTTCAGGTGCCCGACCGGGCCGATGCCGGCGCGCAGCAGATGCGCCGGGGAATGGATCGCGCCGCACGAAAGGACAATCTCACGGCCGCGAAACTCTTGTTCCCGGCCGTCGACTTGCGCCTTCACGCCGACGCAGCGCGTGCCCTCGAACAGCAGCTCCTTGACCTGCGTATCGGTCGAGATTGTCAGATTGGGGCGCCCGCGCGTTTCGCGATCGAGATAGCCCATCGCCGCCGAGACGCGTTGCTCGGCTTGATTGGAGTGCGTCACGGGAAAGTAGCCTTCGACGAACTCGCCGTTCTGGTCGGGCAGGAAGCTGTAGCCGGCGAGCTTGCAGGCCTCGGCAACGGCTTGCGAGTGCCGGGTCCAGTGCTCCTGCGGGATGCGCCGGACAGGGATGCGGCCGTCCTTGCCGTGGAAGGGCCCGTCGAAATCGAGATCGCGCTCGACCTTCTTGAAGTAGGGCAGCACGTCTTTCCAGCTCCAGCCCGTGGCGCCGCGGGCCTCCCATTCGTCGTAATCGGTCGGCGCGCCGCGGTTGGCCAACTGGCCGTTGATCGAGGATCCACCACCCAACACGCGCGCCTGCTCGTACTTGCGCAACGGCGGGCGATTCTGTTCGGGATTGTTGTGGCTGACGAGCTGGGTGGTGACCTTGAGCTCGGTCCAGTGGAAGCGCGGATCGAAATACGCCATGCCCGAATAACTATCGCGAATCTCGGGCGGCTCGTTGCCGGGCGGCGTGTCCTGACCCGCCTCGCAGAGCAGGACCTTGTTTGCGCTCTTGGCTGAGAGCCGGTGGGCTATGACCGAGCCTGCCGAACCTCCGCCAATGATGATCGTGTCGTACACTTTGGCGTTTCCCATTGGGTTGTCTTGGGAGGTTAGCCCACCTCCGTCTTCCGGTCACGGTAGCTGTCGCCGGCGCGTGCGACTTTTTGTATTTGGTCCCGGCTTTTTACGCATGAAAATAGCTGCTAGACGGGCACCCCTGAACAGCTATCGAATTCTATAGCAGGCGTGGTTTTTTGGGGAACTTCGATGGGCGTGGAGACGGAACTAAAATTTCGTGCCCCGGGCGACGAGTTAAAGAGGCTCGCCGCCGGGAAAATTCCTGCGGGCAGGACCGGCGATCGCGCTGAAAGCGAATTGGTATCAACCTACTTCGACACCGCGAAGCGAAAACTAAGGCGGCACGGGTTGTCGCTTCGCGTGCGACAGATTGGCGATACCCGCATTCAAACCATCAAGAGCGCCGCGGGTGCGCAGCTTGGCCGCGGGGAGTGGGAAAGCGCGATCGATGGCAACAGCCCCGATCTCGGCAAGGCGGAGGGGACGCCGCTCGAACGCTTCGCTTCGAAGAAATTTGGCAAGAAGCTACGACCAGTGTTCCAGACGCGGGTCCATCGCACAACCGTGCCGGTACATACAAGGCGTAGCGAGATCGAGCTTGCCGTTGACCGCGGGAAAGTCGTAGCGGGGCGCCGCACAAGTCGGATTGAGGAGTTTGAACTGGAACTGAGTGAGGGAAGACCGCAAGATCTGTTTCACTACGCGAAAGCGGTCGAGCGAAAGCTGCACGCTGAACTCTATCTTAGAACGAAATCCGAGCGGGGCTATGCGCTGGTAGATGGCAAGGACCACCCAGCCCAGTACGCCGAGCCGATCGGGCTCAAGAAAGGCATGGAGGCGGGCGAGGCATTCCGGGTCATCGCTCGCTCCACGTTCAGGCACTTTTCAGCAAACAGCGACGCAGTTCAAAATCTCGACCCGGAAGGCGTCCATCAGATGAGAGTCGGATTGCGCCGGTTGCGGGCAGCGATTTCCTTGTTCTCGGGCATGCTGCCCGACGGGCACGCTGAACAAATAAAGACCGGGTTAAAGTGGCTGACCAACGAACTGGCCCCGGCGCGCGAGATCGATGTTTTCGTCAAGGAGAAGATGCACAGAGCGGCACACCAAGTCGTTCTGCAGCGCGGCGAGAACGCAGTCGAGGAGGAGTTTGGCGCAAGGCGGGAAGCAGCTCTTGAGCGCGCCAGGAGTGCTGTCACCTCGGAACGCTACCGGGCTCTCTTAGTGGATGTGCTGGAATGGATTGAGGTGGACCATGGCCGCTCTCAAACCCATGCAAACCTTTCGATTGGGAAAGCAGCGCCGAACGTACTTCGTCGCCGTGTCAAGAAGATACTTAAGGCGAGCCGCGATCTCAAAACGCTTTCCGCCGGCGATCGACATAAATTCAGGATCAAGATCAAAAAGGTCAGGTACGCCGCCGAGTTTTTCGAAAGCCTTTTCCTTGGCAAGCACGATCGAAGGCAAGTCGCGCGGATGTCTAAACATCTGAAAAAGATTCAGGACGCGTTAGGCTCGCTGAACGACTTCATTGCGCATCAGAAGCTGGCGGCGGACGTCGCTCTCAAGACTTCCGCGCAAGACCGGCGCGCCCGTGCTTTCGCTGCTGGTGTCATTCTCGGGCGCGAGGACGAGGCCTTAAAACCGCTTATGAAGATCGCGGTCAAGGAGGTGAAGGCATTGCGGCGGATAAACCCATTCTGAGAGCCTGCGTTGGCGCGCCTCGCAATCTAGAGGCTCAATCGCAGCAGGCGGTCCAATGAATTGAGACGTCGTTTCACTGGTTGGGAATACGCCAGCAATGGTGGGCATTGTAAATCCGCGTTGGCAAGTGCCGAGGCCGGGCGTGCAGAAGCCGCGATGGCCTATGATCATTTTCCGAGCTGCGCGACCATGCTGAGCCAGAGCGTAATGATCTCGGCGTAGGAGCCCGGTTCCGATGGTATCGTGCGTACAGCGGTTTGCACCAAGACGAGCTTCGAGGCGGGATCGACCAGGATTATTTGGCCCCGGATTCCGAGCAGAGCAAATCTGCGCTGCTCGCCAGGAAGGAGCCACATCTGATATCCATAGCCAAAGTACGGAGTTGCGGCTCGCGGAGCGAGATAGGCACCGTCCGGCTGCACCGTCGCGGCGTCCAGGAGCCACTGCCGCGGAATCAGCTGGCGTCCTTCCCATGCGCCGTCATGTGCCAGCAGCCGGCCTAGTCGGGCATAGTCCCGCAGGACCGCGTTAAAGCAACAGAACGCGACTTCCTGGCCACTGCCGTCTATGGCCCACGACGCGTCAGCCTCCGCGCCGATCGGTTGCCAGATCCTGTCGCGAAGGTAGTCGGCAACGGGCTCGCCGACGGCGGCCCGCAACACAAGCCCCAGGATTTCCGTCTCGATGCTGGCGTAGTGCCATTTGGTCCCAGGCGGAGCAATGCGCGTGTTAAATTGGGCAACGCTGGCAATGGGATCCTTGCCGTGGTCACCAAATAGATCGCGTGAAAGCTGAGCGATATCGTCGGACCCATCGTAGTGTTCCGTAAAGGCGACGCCTGACGACATATGCAGCAGGTCCCGGATAGAGGTCTTGCCGTATTCGGTGTTCGCGAGCCCGGGAACGTAAGCCAGGACAAGGTCGTCGATCGACTTGATTTTGTTCTCGGATATGGCGATGCCAACCAGCATCGCCGTTATGGTCTTTGCCATGGATTGCGACAGGAAGCGGTCATGATCGGTGCGCGCGTATTGATAGTGCTCGTACAGAATCGTGTCGTCCTTTGCGATTAAAAGCCCGGTCGTCGGGTTACGGCTAAGATAGTCGTCGATCGAGAGCCGCTGCGACCGGAAATTGTACGAGATCGCGGGCTCGGGTGTTCGCTTGAACATCCAGGGCGTGGGCGCGCGCCGTACCACGCGCGATGAGAACAACTCGTCGAAGTGGCTGTAGGTACCGACGAGGTTTGCAAGCTCGCTAGCGGTCGCGCGCGTGCCGACCGGAAAGCCCGCCGCCGCCCCGTGGGCTGCAGCGTCAGGGCCAGTGCTCGAGAATACGGGCCCCGGCGCGGGCCGGCTACTATCGCTGCCTGCGCCCGCCGCGCTTTGGGCGTGCGCCGATGCCGTCGAACCGGTCACGGCGAGAATGAGCGCTAGCGCGAGAGAGTATAGGCGGCGCGCCGAATCCTTCTCGGTGACATCGCCTCCGGAATTCGGCTTCATCGACGGTATCAGTCCCTGCCTTCAACCCATGGTTCGATCGGCACTTTCGTACCGGCGGCTCGAGATCTAAACTACATCGATTTCGCTGATGTTTGAAAGGGCGGCATGTCCGGAATTGGGCGCTCGTCGGAAATCTTGACGCGGCCAACGATGCCGGGCCCGACAACCCGACCAGGTAGTAGCCTTTGCAATCTCCCGGAAGGAGAACACTACAACTGGCTTCTATCGCCGGCCGAGCCTTGCGCCAAGTTTTCGTTTTTCGGCCGGGTCTCAAGCGCCACGCGCACTTCTCTGGCGCTCATGAGAGCCCGGCGGATATTCCTGTCTTCCGAACTGGTATCGAACGTAATCAGCCGATTGCAGTGCTGGCAGTTGGTCTGAAATCCGTTGCGGATTTTCTGCGCCCGCTCCCGGAACACCTGCGAGCATTTTGTGCATTTGATCTTTACTTTTTCGTCGATCATGAAATCCCCTTGAACTCAATGGCAGCATTCTGCTTGCGATAGTTTAAGGGCGGGTTCGATAGTTTGCTAAAGCCTGACTAAACTGGACACGACCGGTGAAATCACCGCGCACCACGGTCGGGGCATAAAATCGGTCTTGGCGCGGAGATCATGGCCACGGCGCCTCTTACTGACCGATCCGCCTTTCTTAACAGTCCTTTTACCATGATATTCATGATGTTGGCAGTATTCATTCGCAATGGGCTTCAATTACACGGCGAAGCGGCTTCCGAAAGTATCGGTGAGCAGGGACGGGAAGGTCCTGGGGTTGTCCTCGATATTCGATTGCATGCGCCGGCAGCCGAAGCGCGTGAGACAAGACAAGCGCTCGGACTCCTTCGAGGAAGCAATCCGCAGGCGCCTGCTGTGCGCGAGCCTGGAAGCTGATAGGTTGGGCGCTGTAGCCTGACGGCCGGATCACGGGCCGGGCCGCTCAACATGGCCTTCAGGCAAAGCCGCCTCGGTTTAGGGGATTTAGCGGCTGGCCAAGCAAGTGGGGACTTCAACATGATGCAGCGATGGAACGTGTTGATGCTGTTGTTCATCGTTCGCTTGAGCATGGCGTTCCAGTTTCAGTCGGTCGCGTCGATATCGCCCAGCATTATGAAGCATTATGCCGTTGGATTGGGCGACATCGGACTTCTCATCAGTCTTTATCTCGCGCCGGGCCTCGCCTTTGCGTTACCCGGCGGCGAAATCGGACGTCGTTTCGGCGACAAAAGAGTTGTGCTCTTTGGACTTACACTGATGGTTGGAGGCGGCATAGCAACGGCATTGGCGCCGACATGGGAATGGCTGGTGGCCGGGCGCATCGTCGCCGGCGTGGGCGGCGTGCTGCTTAATGTGCTGATGTCAAAGATGGTAACGGACTGGTTCGCCGGCAAGGAAATCGCAACGGCGATGGCGATCTTCGTTAATTCCTGGCCGGTCGGGATAGCGCTGTGTCTGCTGCTGTTGCCCGTGATCGCCGTTGCAAAGGGCGTCGCCGCCGCGTTACTGCTAACGACCGCGTTCTGCGCGCTCGGTCTTTTTCTGCTCGCAATGCTCTATCGCGCACCGCCGCAGACGGGATCGGGCGCAACCATGCCTCGCGCTTCCTGGCCGCCAACAGGGACAATCCGAGCCGTGGCCGTTGCGGGATGCATATGGGGCCTTTTTAATGCCGCCATAGCAATGGTTTTTGGCTTCGGCCCCAGCATGCTGGTCGAGCGCGGCTGGAGTCTCGCCGCGGCCGGATTCGCAACGAGCCTGGTGTTGTGGCTCGTAAGCGCGTCGGTGCCCATCGGGGGCCTCCTCGCCGACCGGACCGGCAAGCCCATCGAGATCATGCTGATCGGCTTTGTGTCGTTCGCGATCGTACTGCTGGTGGCGACCCGTACCGACGCCGTGATCCCTGTCTTCATCATGTTGGGCGTCGTCGGTGGTCTGTCCGCTGGCCCCATCATGAGCCTGCCGGCCCGCGTCCTCAGCCCACCGGCGCGCGCCGTCGGCATGGGAATCTACTTCACGTTCTTCTACGCGATTGTCGTTGCCGCTCCGATCCTCGCCGGTATTCTCTCGACCCGTGCGGGAACGGCGAGGGTCGCGTTCGATTTCGGAGCCGTCATGCTGGCGGTTTGCTTTCCGGCGTACTGGGCTTTCAACCGGCTGACCGCGCGCGCTGCGACGCATCAGGCTGTCGATACGAGGGCATGCTGAAGCGGAAACGAGCGACACGGAGGGCGTGTTCACCTGGAATTGGCTGTCATCCATCGCCTTTGATTTGGGCTCGGGAAGCCCGACCGCGCTCACCAAAGCAAATCCAGGGCGCGGCCAAGCCTGCGACGCGCCGGCTTTGCACCGCGGCTGGTTAGAGCGTTCAGAGGTGTGGGGAGGCTGGTTTCTCGGGGGCTGGAACAATTTCGGCCGATGCGAGTTCAAGGGGAGTTGTGGAACCAGCGAAGCAACCGCCGAACAAGGGCGGGATGCTGGAAGCCAGAGCCTTCGATGATGGCACGTTGCTCGCCAGGGGAGGATTTATGAGCTACTTGGCACGGTTGATGCTCACGACGTTGGCCATCTTCTTGTTTGGCTGCGCCATCTGGGCGAACGTCGCGAACGCCCCGCTATCGGAAATGCGGGGTGCTTGGCTAAGTCAGGCCATGCGAGGCATGATATATTGAATTGCCGCCACAGCGGTCGCTGCAAATCGTCCGGGATTCGCCGGTAAGGCCCGGCTTTGGCGGCGTCTGACGGCTAGAATGGTCATCCCTACCATCAATCCCGGCTGCAGGCCCGGAAACCCCAACGCCGGTAAAGCGAACGCTAGGCAGAGCGTAGCGCATCCGCACCGATGATGACGACCGCCATGGAACAACGGCTGCAGGCAGGAATTTAGTCTGCTCCGGTGGGAAATCTGCGGCGAACGCAGCATTCCCCGCCCTCGGATTGGCAGGTCCCATGCAAGACCCCTATGAGCTGGTTCAAGCGATGCTCGCATTGGCGGTCGCGGCCGTCATGCTCGTGGCCGGCGCGATGTACCTGGACACCAGGGCGGACGCTCCGCCGGCGCGTTCGGCGCCGCCATCCGTTCTGATGTCTTCCCGCTAGAACGTTACGCGCCAGCGACAGGCAATGTTCGGCGTCGCGGGTTCGTGATCGCAAGGATCCGAACCGGCTTCTCAGATTCATCTTGGATTCCGAGAAATTTTTGGCATACTTTTATGACTTCGGAGCAGGGGGCTGGCTGCCATGGACGAGCGGGCGCGTAATTTCACCACATTGGAAAAGATGTGCCTTGAGCGCGCGACGATGGCGGAAAGAGAAATGAAATACTGGCTTGCTGAAGCGGAAGAGTGGGCGCGGCTGAAGAATGCCTCTGTCCCGTTTGCGCAAAGTCCCGCGACCCAGTTGGACTGGTTCATGGAGTTGAACAGTTGAAGCGGGCAACGCCCGCCTTCTGACATCCCAGCGCGCTGGTCAGCCCAATTCCCTTACAGACCGCGATCGACCTCCGCGCGCCTCGGCATTGAAGCGCGCGGAGTTCGGATCAGTCGTTATCCCGGTGAATGACGGTTTTGTGTTCAAACCCATCACCGTGTTCTTTCTTGATGACCGTCGTACGATCGTGGGGCTCATGCTCCCTGATAACGGTACGGTCGCGAACGCGGTCCCGGTCATAATCTCGGTGACCCTCGCCGACGGTCACACCGGCGCCAACCGGTCCAACGCGAACGCCAACGTCGTCGGCCATCGCGGGGACCGCGAACATGCTGACGGCGGCGGCAACGAGCAGATACTTCTTCATCCTGTCCTCCTTCCAGTGGAACAGGGAGCAAACGGCTGTTCACCAGCTAGGTTCCAACGGAACTTGCATGACTGGTTTCCTCAGCCATGCAGCGCTCTCTTCCGCGGGGATGGCAACCGGATGGACATTGAACCTCGACTGGAACCGCAATCCCTCCAGATGGTTTTTTTAGCAGGCGTTTTTTGAGGAAACATGGAATGGCTGAAGCCTTGTCGGTACTGGTAGAGAATTCAGTTCAGATCGCCTGGGACTATCTCGATCGTGCCGGCGAGATCGATGACGCGGCGGCGGCCAGCCGGTTTTTGAGCAATGCCATCGAACTGATGATTTGGCGCGGGGAGCGGCACCGGCTGGTGCTGTCCAACAAGGCTATTACGGCTTACATGCGATTCAAGAAGCAGCGAACCGAGCGCGGGGCCTGCGCGCAGCACCCATTCAAACGCGTCGTCGATCGAGAACCGACCGGAGTAGCGTGATCTTCGTCAAGGCCCTGGGATACGGCGCGGGTGGTTCACTCAGAGGGAGAGCGATGACGGATCCGACCGACCTTATGCGGCGAGCTGCCGAACTGACTGACCGGGCGGACCATGAAGAGGACATTGAGGTCCGAGACCGGCTTCTGAGGATGGCAGAACATTATGTCCACGTTGCCGAAAGCGAGGAGTGGCTGGCGGCTCACCCGGTCTCGATTCAATCTGTAACACAACTGTTCAACAAACCGGATTGAATGCAGGCCGGTGTGCGGTTATTTCCGCGCGGCGGTGGCGCTGCTGCTTTCTGGCTGTTCAACCTCTGCTCGCGGCGATTCAATCTCCGGCTCCGATAGCCGTTCGATTCCGATCAGCTTGTTCTGTCTTTCCTTCCGCGGCCCTGCGCAATTCATCGGCTGATGGTTTGTTGGAACCCGCAGCTGTTCGCGCGGTTGATGGATGCATCGTTCATTTCGAGTCGGGGAGGCTCGTCGGGGCGATGCGACCGTCAAGCTGTGAAGGCGTGCCACCCTCGACGTTCCTGCGTCAGCTCTCGAACGTCTGCTGGTGGCCGCGGACAGTTCTTGATCGGAGCGATCACTATACCAATCGGAAGAAGCATGCGGATTGCTCAGATCGCGCCTTTGGCTGAAAGCGTTCCCCCAAAGCTGTATGGTGGCACGGAGCGTGTAGTCTCATGGCTGATCGAGGAATTGGTTGACCTCGGTCACGAAGTGACGCTGTTCGCCAGCGGCGATTCAGTGACCCGCGCAAACCTGAACGCGGTTTGGCCTCGCGCGCTTCGCCTTGGCCGTCCGCGTTCGGATCCGATGGCGGCGCAGGCGGCCTTGCTCGATGCGGTGGCATTGCAGGCCACCGATTTCGATGTGATCCATGCCCACATCGATTGGCTCCATCTGCCATTGCTGAACCGCCTCGGTGTGCCGTTCGTCACCACGACGCATGGCCGTCTGGATTTGCCCGGTTTTCCGGATCTGATCCGGCGTTTTCCCCGTGCACCTTTCGTTTCAATCTCGGACAACCAGCGCGCGCCGCTCGGTCAGGCCAATTGGTGCGGCACGGTTTACCACGGGCTGCCTGCCGATATGTTCCGTCCCCGTGTCGAGCCGGGGTCTTATCTTGCATTTCTCGGCCGTCTGACCTCCGAGAAGGGGCCAGAAGCTGCCATTCGCATCGCGCGAGCGGCGGGAATGCCGCTTCGGATTGCGGCAAAGCTGCCGCGTGGCGAGAAAGGCTACTTCAAACAGCACCTCGAGCCGCAGATCGATGGTGATAAAATCCGGCTCATCGGCGAAGTCGACGATCGAACCAAGGAAGGGTTTCTCGCAGGTGCCGCAGCTCTGCTGTTTCCGATCGACTGGCCCGAACCATTCGGCCTTGTCATGATCGAAGCGATGGCGTGCGGCACGCCCGTCATTGCGTATCGATCCGGCTCGGTGCCGGAGGTCGTCGACAACGGGATAACCGGCTTTGTCGTGGATGGGGAGGCAGCCGCGGTTCGGGCGGTCGGCCGCCTTGGCGAACTCGATCGCCGCCAGGTGCGCACGCGTTTTGAGCAACGCTTCACGGCGAGGCGGATGGCGAAAGAGTACGTTCGCCACTACGAGATGCTGGCGTCCGCAAGCGGAAATCATCTAGCCATTTCCCCGCGGACCCAATCACGCCGTCGCAGCGAGCAAGAGGGCGCGTCAACAACGCCGTCGGCTCGAACGTACCCCGAACTAGCGTCATTGCCGGCGGGTGCCGATGGACTCCGTTGAATCCAGCAGGCGGGCCGCACGCATCAGTTGGCCCGGACCTCAGGGCAGGTGCTCGGCCGCGGCTTGGTCCCCCGCTTGTCGATCGGCACCTTGCAATTGTCGATCCGCTGCTCGTCCATCCATTTCCTGCCGAGCCGCTCCTTGCCCGTGAGTCCCGCGGGAAGGTCCCAAGGCTGCGTCACTGCGCTCGGCGGCGGATCAGCGGAAGGCAGCCTGTCCTGAGCAGATGCCGCCGAGGTCGGAAAGCTCGCGAGCAGCAAGACGAGCACCATTGGAGATGGAAACCGCATCGGCGCCTCGTAGAGGGTTGCCTTGGGATACGACACCGACCGTATCCGATCGATGGAATTATATTTGGATCAGTCTCTCCCCGGAGCGGAACCCGGAGCGCACCGGCTGGTTTTGGCCGATGGCACCACTGCTCGCGCCGGATTCGCGGTTAGCGCGGAGTAGTATGGCAAGGGAGGAGAATGATCATGACTTCGCGCCGCTCTGTTGTGCTGGCATTGGCTGTGACGGCACTGTCCGCTGCGAGCGGGCCGGGTTTTGCCCGTGCTCGCCGGTTGAACGCGATTCGAATGTTCGATACCGATCATGACGGAACGCTCGATCTCGCGGAAGTGAAGAAGGCGGCCTCAGCCTTGTTCGCACGGCTGGACCGCGATCATGACGGCACGCTCGACAGACGCGAATTGGCGGGAAGATTGAGTCCCCGGGAGTTGGCGGCCGCCGATCCTGATCGCGATGGGACGCTTACGGCGAATGAGTATCTCGCGCTCGTGGAGCGGCGCTTCAATGCCGCAAATTCAGACAAGGACGGAACTCTGGACACCAAGGAATTGAACACGAGCGCGGGCCGGGCGCTCCTGAAGTTGTTGGAGTAGCATTCGCAAGGGTGCAAATTCAGTGCGAGTCATGCAACACGACCATGTCGATGACCCTTGCGCGACGATGCATGCCGCTCTAGGTTCGATCCGGCGCCGGTGTCGCGCCTAAAATGTCTGATAACAGGAGACTCCCAATGGCCTGGAAAACTCCGAAGATCGTCGAAGTGCCGGTGGGCATGGAAATCAACATGTACGCCTGCGCGTCGCGCAAATAACTTCGCCAAGGATCTGCCCGGCTTCAAGCGATCTGCTGCGAGCCGGGCAGGGCGTCCGCCCAGAACTTCAGAGATCTCCTCACCCGCATATCTCATTTGTCCTGCACTTTCCTTCGGGAATGCGCAGAACCTCGATGGTTTCCCGTCGTCGGTTGGCATCAGCGGCTGTCATATCTTGCGGCATCCGGCCGGGCTCGGGCTGCCGCGCGTGGCATTGCCCGGTGGATCGAGCGTTCCCTACGCCTCGTCATCGATCTTTTCCTTGTGATAGGCTTTATTCTCGGTCAGCGATGCTGTCGCTTCCCCCTTGCTAACGGCTCTCGGATTGTGGATGCCATCTGGTCCTGCCACGTTTCGGACGGCGATCGCGTGTTTGTCGATGCTCCTCGCGGCTCGCGTGTCTGCGGAAGGCATCGACACCGAGCACCTATTTGGCTTCATCATCGGTACGGATGTCGGCGGCGTCGGCGAACGCGAATTCCAGAGCCAGACGACCGGACGATTTTCCAGGAGCAGCGGCAACTACCGGGCAATCAGTTCCGAGCTCGAGTTGGAAACCGTACCGATCGACAATTTCAGGGTTGAGATCGGAACCGCCTTTGCGGCGCATGAGATCGGCGGCGTCGCTGGTCTCGACGATCGCCGCCAACTCAGCTGGCAAGGTATTTCGCTGGATTTGCGCTACAGATTCCTGGATCGGGATCTCGCGCCGTTCGGAATGACGCTTGCGGTCGAGAATCACCTTAGCCGCATTGATGAATCCACCGCCGCGGTCGTGGAAAACCACGGCACCGAACTGACGCTGGCGTTCGACAAGGAATTATTCCCCAATACCGTCGTTGCGGCTCTCAACCTGACTTACCAACCTGAATGGACGCGTGTTCTGGGCATTGCTGCCTCGGAGCAGGAATCCACCCTCGGCGGCGGCTTTGCGTTGATGGCGCGGGTGTCCCCCAGTGTCTTTCTCGGTGTTGAGGGGCGCTACCTGCGGAAATATCAAGGCGTTGGGTTGGACGAGTTCGTGGGTCAGGCGTTGTTTGTCGGGCCGACGGCCTATTTGCAGTTGTCGGAGCGCTCCAGGCTGACCGCCACCTGGAACCTGCAGGCTTGGGGGCGCTCGCCTCGCTCAGGCTCCGCCCTCGATCTCGCTGATTTCGAGCGCCATCAGGCACGGTTGGTATTCGGGGTTAGTTTTTAGGCATCCCGCGGCCTGTCGAAATGGCTTTTTTTACGGCGTCTTGAAACTTCCCGCCGCCAGTTTCGTATCGTTTTGATGTTGAGCAGTCCGGTAGAGAATGGATCTCAGGCATGAATCCGATAGACTTGATTGTGACCGTATGTGCCGTGCTGTCACCGGCAGCCTGCCACGAGACGCGCCTGGTTTTTTCCGGGAGCGTTTCGCTGCAGCAATGCACCATGGGCGCACCGCCCTATATTGCACAATGGATCGGCGAGCATCCGAAGTGGAACGCGGTAAAGTGGCGCTGCGAATACCCTCACACCCATGACAAGGCGGATGCGCCGGGCGCGCCGGCTGCGGGCTGACAGCCCATCCAGGCGCCAAGCAGCACTAGTTGCAGTCTTTCAAATCCTTGTCGGCGATCGAGAAAACCGCGTCGCCTCTGATTTCGATGCCACGCACGAGGCATTGCCTCGAATCCCGATAGCCGATCTTCGCATCGTAGCGGCCGGGCTCCACGCCGGTGATGCGTAGCCGCTCGTCGTGGTCGACCTCCTTATCCCTGTCGTTCAGGGTCTGGTTCGGTCCCCAATCGTTCTTGCCCGCGGGCGAAAGCTGAAAACTGGAAATGGTTGCGGTGGTCAGATTCCAGAGGCGGATACCCTTGCCCTGCGCGGCGAGTTGGCCGGTCGCGGTGAGCACGAATATTACGATCGCAATGAGCATACGCGGCATCAGGGCCTCCCCCTGAGACTTCCTCGATAGTAGCTATTGGCGGGGACCGCTACGCCGAGTTGCCGACCCCGAGGGGTCCCGATCACCATCAATCGCTTCTCTGCCGGGCTTGTTCTTCCTATAATGCGGCCGCAATCCGCATCAGCGGGAGGACCGCGATGGCGCTCACTGCGATCAAACTTGCCGGCTCGATTCGACCTCATCTTTGTCATCTTTATCTTTGCGGGCTGGTCGCGTTGGGAGCGACCGTCATTGCCGCGCACGCCGACGAGGTCAACGACTATCCAACGGTGGCCCGGTCGGAATATGTATTTGGCTGTCTCAAGGCCAACGGTGAAACGCGTCAGGCGATCGAGCAATGCTCGTGCTCGATCGACGTGGTCGCCTCGCTATTGCCCTATGATCGCTACGTTACAGCCGAAACAGTCCTGAGCATGTCGCAGGTGAGGGGCAACCTTGGCGGAGAATTCCGTTCCTCCGAGCAGGCGACAAGCGCGCTCAATGATCTCAGGCGCGCTCAGGCCGAGGCGGAAGTGAGATGCTTTTGAACCGGCGTTTTGTGGACGCCACGTCGGTGTCGACCCGATCGATGTCGTGCCTCATCAGCTTCCGGAGCCTTCGACCTTCCATTCGTCCTGGAACACGTGTCCCGCGGTATCTTTCGCCTCGACGCGGACGCGTTTGGCTCCGTTCGGCACATAGGTGAAACGGATATTGGGGTCTTCCGAAATCGATATCCCGCCCTGCATCGCCAGGATCAGGCTGCCGTCCTGCCATACCCGCAATTCATCGACGAAGAAGGCGGGAATATACAGGTGGGTGAGCTGATCCATCTGCAGCCCGGAGTTGTTGGGATGACCGACCATGATTTGGGTCTCGCGAGCCCCGCTCACGGGACCGTCGCTGGGCTTTGCGAATTGCCGCAATCGCATCTGGCCGAGCCTGGCGTTTGCTTCCTCCGGGTTCTTTGCCGCCGGCGCCGAACATCCGCCTGAGGCCTTCACATAGGTCTTCGCCATGTAAAGTTTGCCATCACTCAGTTCGGCGACAGCATGAACGTCGGTGTAGTTGTTGACGCGCACGCGGGTGGAGATTTCGGACACCGAGGAATCCCGGCCGAGTTCAAAACGCGCTGCCATCGGGGCCGGATTCTGGTCGATCACCAGGGTGATCGCCACGAGGTGGCGGGCATCGCCGGGCGGAAGCGCGCTGCGCAGGGTAACCGGGACGATCGCCGCGTCCTCGGCGCGATAGGGCATCTCGATGGCTATCACGCCGGCGCCGTCATTCATTGGGCGATTGTTGAAGATGTCCTGCACAAGGCCGGGCCACGGGTCATACGATTCAGGCGCCGCGGCGAGCACCGGGCGCGGACCAAACAGCATCGCAGCCAGCAGGCCCGCGACCAGGAGCGGGCGGTAAGGGTGTCTCGACATGGCCGTGCTCCTCTCGAGCACCAGAGCAACCCCACTATTATAGTTCGTCGAGCCGGCTATTCCCATTCAATTTCCGAAAATGCCGCGGTCGCGTTACGCGCATTATAATCATCGAACAGCTGCCATCGCGGCCGTTCCGAGGCCGCGGCGGTCTTGGCGGCGACACTTATCGGTTTGCCTTGCGCAATCAGGGCACGAACATCCGATGCGAGCGTTGCAAGATAGCGGCGCTGATCGGTAAGTGCTGCTGGCCAATCGTTCACAGCTCCGTGACCGGGCACCACACGCCGAGCCGAAATAGCACCAAGTTCGTCCATCACGGTCAGCCAGCCGCGAATGCTGCCATCGACGACAGGGATGTGCGTGACGAACACCAGATCGCCCGCAAACAGAGTACTGGTTTGCTCGTCCAATACCGTGACGTCGCTGTCGCTGTGCGCCGCCGGCCATGCCCGCAGCATCAGAACCCGGCCGCCGAGATCAAGTTTGCGGGTGCCATCCACCAAAACCGCGGGAGGTACGATGCGAACCTCGCCTATCAGATCGTCGCCCATGATCCGGCGAAAAGCATCGATGTAAAATTGTCCTCGTGCCGCCAGCGCCCGCGGCAGATTCTTGTGCCCGACGAACTCGGCCCCTTCGCCGAGGAATGCTGCGTTTCCAAAGACATGGTCGGGATGACCGTGAGTGTTTATCACGTATCGGATCGGCTTTTCCGTTCGCGCCCGAATAGCGGCGAGTAGCTGTCGTCCTTCACGGACACTGCCTCCGGTATCGATCACCGCGACGGCATCGCTACCGACGATGAACCCGAGGTTGGCGATGGCGCCCTGGTTTTCACGAGTCATCAACGCGGTCGCTCCCGCGTGCACAAATACTCCCGACGCGATTTCGCTGACCGGCAGCGCAGTTAGCTGGCCCTGCGCGAACGCCGACTCGGCAAGCATCGCCAATGCGGCAAGAACAACTGAGCAATGAGTCATTTGTACGATCTCCGTCGCATCACCAAATTATGCGGAATGCATGGCGCCGGATCGCAGCAGGCGGAAAGAGTGGCAAAATTATTTTATTGCACGCTCGAATTGACGGGCATAGCATTTGATTGTTTCCGGCTTCAATTGGACTGCGGTTCACTGAATGGCCGATGTCCAAGAAAAGCTGGCGGGATACCGAAACCGTTACGAGTAATAGCTTCCGGCAAGTGGGTTCTACAGCAAGTCCGGTGCGGGGGGCATCACGCCCGCGCAAGCCAACAAAAGCTTAAAACAACTGGGAGGTTCACGTCATGCGCAAGGTGCTTCTCGCAACCTGTCTTGGCGCTGTCGCGGCGTTTGCCGCAGGCGCCGCTTACGCCAATGATGAGCTAGTGAAGATGTCGCAGAACCCAAAAGATTGGGTCATGCCATCAGGCGACTACTACAATCAGCGCTACTCGAAACTCAACCAGATCACTGCGGCCAATGTAGGCAAATTGCAGGTTGCATGGACGTTTTCCACCGGCGTGCTACGCGGCCACGAAGGCGGTCCGCTTGTCGTCGGAAACACGATGTACGTTCATGCGCCGTTCCCGAACACCGTTTATGCTCTCGATCTCGCCAACGAGAACAAAATTATCTGGAAATACGAGCCGAAGCAGGATCCGAACGTCATTCCGGTGATGTGCTGCGACACCGTGAACCGCGGCTTGGCCTATGCGGATGGCAAGATCTTCCTGCATCAGGCCGATGACACATTGGTCGCGCTCGATGCCAAGAGCGGAAAAATGGAGTGGTCGGCGAAGAATGGCGATCCCGCCAAGGGCCAGACCGGCACCTCGGCGCCGCTGGTGGTCAAGGACAAGGTGCTTGTCGGCACCTCCGGCGGAGAGTTCGGCGTGCAATGCAGCATGACCGCTTACGACATCAAATCCGGCAAGCAAGTGTGGAAGGCCTATTCCGAAGGGCCGGACGACCAGATCATGGTCGACCCCGAGAAGACCACGGCTCTCGGCAAACCGGTCGGCAAGGACTCCAGCGTGAAGACCTGGGAAGGCGACCAGTGGAAGATCGGCGGCGGCTGCACGTGGGGCTGGATATCCTACGATCCGGCTCTCGACCTCGTTTACTACGGCTCGGGCAATCCCTCGACCTGGAATCCGAAGCAGCGTCCGGGCGACAACAAGTGGTCGATGACCATTTGGGCGCGTAATCCGGACACCGGCATGGCCAAGTGGGTCTACCAGATGACGCCCCATGACGAATGGGACTATGACGGCGTCAACGAAATGATCCTCAGCGATGGGCAGATCAACGGCGCAGCGCGCAAGCTGTTGACCCATTTCGATCGCAACGGGATTGGCTATACGCTCGATCGCGGCACCGGCGAATTGCTGGTTGCCGAAAAGTACGATCCCAAGGTCAACTGGACCAGCGGCGTCGACATGAACAAAAACTCGCCGACCTATGGCCGGCCGAAGGTTCTCGATCAATATTCGACCGACAAGCAGGGCGAGGACCACAACGTCAAGGGGATTTGCCCGGCCGCGCTCGGCAGCAAGGACGAGCAGCCGGCAGCCTACTCGCCGGATACGCAACTGTTCTACGTGCCCACCAACCATGTCTGCATGGATTACGAACCGTTCAAGGTGAGCTACACCGCAGGGCAGCCCTATGTCGGGGCGACGCTGTCGATGTATCCGCCTCCCGGTGATTCCCACATGGGCAACTTCATCGCGTGGGACGGCAAGACCGGCAAGATCGCCTGGTCGAACAAGGAGCAGTTCTCGGTGTGGTCCGGTGCGCTCGCCACCGCGGGCGGCGTGGTGTTCTACGGAACGCTCGAGGGCTACCTCAAGGCGGTCGATGCCAAGACGGGCAAGGAGCTCTACAAGTTCAAGACGCCGTCCGGCATCATCGGCAACGTCACGACCTACGAACACGGCGGCAAGCAATATATTGCCGTGTTGTCCGGCGTTGGTGGCTGGGCGGGCATTGGCCTGGCGGCCGGCCTGACCGATCCGACCGCGGGCCTCGGCGCCGTCGGCGGGTATGCCGCGCTTAGCAACTACACCGCGCTCGGCGGCACGCTGACGGTGTTCTCGCTGCCGCAGTGAGCTGACCGGACAATCGAGCCGGCGCGTGGAATCTTCCACGCGCCGGTCCGTCCGTAACCCAAGCCGAGGACAAGCTCTTGCGCACAGCCTGGTGTGTGGCTGTCACGATCGCACTCGTGACATCCGGAGGGATCGCGTTCGCCGAACCGCCCGCCGACCCGACTGCAGTCAAATCCGAGGACGGAAAGTATCTGGACAAGGAAGGCAACCCGACGTTCAAGGTGGCATCCGACGGCACCGTCGATTGGTACACATATTCGGGGTACCGCCGCTATCATTCGGAATGCCACGTCTGCCACGGCCCTGACGGCATGGGCTCCAGCTATGCCCCGGCGCTCAAGGACTCGCTGAAGACGATGAGCTACCCGGACTTCCTCGGCGTGGTGGCAAGCGGCCGCAAGAACGTCACCACCTCGCAGGACAATGTCATGCCGGCGTTCGGCGACAATCCGAACGTCGCCTGTTACATGGACGACATCTACGTCTATCTGCGCGCCCGCGCCAACGACGCGCTGGGGCGCGTGCGGCCAGCGAAACACGAAGACAAACCACCAGCCGCCCAGAAGGCGGAGGACTCCTGCATGGGCAAGCGCTGATCGAGAGGCATGTCCTTTGGTCGCCGGCAGAACTCCTTCGACATGTAATATCTGGCCGGATGCCTCGATCAACCAGGAGAAGACGGCGATGACGAATGCCGGATTGCGGCGCTGCTTGTTGATTTCACTTGTTTCGATGCTTGCAATCGTGACCGACCGGGGATCCTCTCGCGCCCAGACCGCCGAGGGGCTCGATCTGTCGATCGAACTGGTTGACCCGAAGGTGTTGAGGGTGTGCGCCGACCCGCGCAATTTGCCGTTCTCCAACCAAGAGGGCGAAGGATTCGAGAACAAGATCGCCGAATTGTTCGCCGCGAAGCTGCAGAAAAAGCTCGACTACATGTTTTTTCCGCAGGCGACCGGCTTCGTCCGGATGACGCTTGGCGCCCATCGCTGCGACGTCATCATGGGCTTTCCGCAGGGTGACGAGCTCGTGCAGGGGACCAATCCCTATTACCGCACGGCCTACGCGCTGGTTGCCAAGCAAGGCGCTGGCCTCGACGACGTCACGACGCTGGAAGACAGCCGCCTCAAGGGCAAACACATCGGCGTCGTTGCCGGCACGCCGCCCGCCACTAATATGGCTGCCAACGGTCTGATGGCCAACGCCAGGCCGTACCCGCTCATGATCGATACCCGCGTCAATTCCTCCGCCGCCGCCATGATCAAGGACCTGACGTCGGGTGAGATCGACGCCGGCATTCTGTGGGGGCCGATGGCCGGCTATTACGCCAAGCAGGCCAATCCACCGCTGCGTGTGACGCCGCTGGTCAAGGAAACGTCGGGACCGCGGCTGGCCTATCGCATCGGCATGGGGGTTCGCTCAGCCGATCAAAACTGGAAGCGGCTGCTCAACCGTTTGATCCAGGAGAACCAGCCGGCCATCGAAAAGATATTGCTTGACTACGGCGTGCCGTTACTTGACGAAAACGACAAGCCGATCACCGCGGAGGCGACGACGAAGCAGCCATGACGCGAAAGCTCGGGAGCCTGATCGCGGCCATCTTCGTCCTGACAGTGCCGGTCTGCGCGCAGGAAAACTCTCCCGAACCCGAGGGATACCGTACGGACAATTATCGCGCGCCGGTGCCGTCCACGCTCGCCGGTGCACGCGTTCTCAGCACTGAACAGGCCGAAGCGGTCTGGCGCAGCGGGGCTGGGGTGTTCATCGACGTGCTGCCACGTGCGCCGAAGCCGCAAAATCTTCCCGCCGGGACGGTGTGGCGCGACAAGCCGAGGCTCAATATTCCCGGCAGCACCTGGCTGCCGGATACCGGCTATGGAACGCTCGCCGCAGCGGTCGAAGATTATCTGCGGCAAGGCCTTGCCCGCGCTTCCGGCGGCGACAAGGCAAAGCTGCTGGTGATCTACTGCCAGGCCGATTGCTGGATGTCCTGGAACGCGGCCAAGCGAGCGCTGTCTTTGGGATATTCCAACGTGGCCTGGTATCCCCAAGGCACCGACGGTTGGCAGCGCGCCAACTTGCCGCTGGCGGAATCACAGCCGCAACCGCGACCGGGTGAGGCGCCAGATCCGCGCTAATTGGCTGACCGGACGGATGCGCGCTATTCCATTTCCTGCTGGATGGTCCGGCCGAGCGCGAACAGCCGCTGGTCGATGGCGGTCGGTACTTCGCAGACGAATTTGATCACCCGCCGCCGGTCCTCGAAAATCCGCGTTTCCCAGATCAGCTGATTGCCGAGTTCATCGATCTTGGCCTGGTCGGGCGCCGAGGCGTCCTGCAGGGCCTGCAGCGCCAGGGTGTCGCCGCGAATCTTGTCAGCGGCCTCACGTTGCTTGCGGGTCACCCGTTCGAGCCCGCTCATTACCGACGAACGCTGGGCATTGAGTGTTTCGAACAGGCCGGCGAACAGCAGCTTGCCCGCCCCGGTCTTGTCCGCCGCATCTGCGAGAAACCCGGTGATGGTCTTTTGCGCTTCCTCCAGCGGAGTGCGCCGTGCCGCTAATCGCGGCACCAGTCCATTCACCTTGGGCTCGTCCTTCCATTTGCCGGCGACATCGTCGAGCGGCGGGCCTGCCCACACCGCGGCAAGCGAAATCTCCGGCACCTTGGCCTGGGCGCACGGCCAATCGGGATAGCGCGGATCGGCGGCAAAGCTTCGATCGGCCGCGCCGGCGACTGCCAAGAGTACGACGAGCGCAGCCAACCGTCTCATGTTTCGCCTCCTGCGGGTCCGCGGCGGCTGAGGCCGCGCGACGGATCGTAGGCGAGCACCGCGCCGACCGCGAATACGGCGGTGCAGCCGGCGACAACTGCCAGGGAAACCCAGTTGATCTTGCCGTACAACGCAAAGCGTATCAATTCGACCGCGTGGGTGAAGGGATTGAACAAGCAGACATAATAGAGCATCGGGCTGCCTTCCTGCACCCGCCACAACGGGTACAGCGCGGAGGAGGCGAAAAACATCGGAAAGATCACAAAGTTCATCACGCCCGCGAAATTCTCCAGCTGCCTGATGCCTGACGAGATCAGCATTCCCAGCGCTCCCAGCATGAATCCGGACAACATCAATGCCGGCAAGACCGTGAGATAGCCGAGCAGAGGCGGCGCGATGTCCCAGAACCATGCGATCAGCAGGAAGGCATAGACCTGGAGCACGGAAACCACGGTCCCCGCCAGAAGCTTGCAAGCCAACAGGTACCAGCGTGGCATCGGGCTGACCAACAGCGTGCGCATGTTGCCCATCTCGCGGTCGTAGACCATCGACAGCGATGATTGCATCCCGTTGAACAGCTGGATCATCGCCATCAGCCCTGGGGCGATATAGACCTCATAGAGAATGTAGGTTTCGTATGGCGGGATGATGGAGATGCCAAGCACCTGGCGAAAGCCGGCGGCGAAGATGAACAGCCACACCAGCGGTCGCACCAGCGCCGAAATGAAACGTTCGCGCTGGTGAATGAAGCGCAGCCCCTCGCGCCACACGATGCCATTCAGGCATGTGAGATATTGCGCAAGCGAAAATTCTGCCGGCTTTTCCGCGGTCACCGAACTCATGGCACGACCTCCTCCGAAGCCATGTCGGTCACTCGCATGAAGGCGGAATGCAGGTCGCTCGCGTTGGTCTTCGCAAGGATGCCCGCAACCTCGCCCACGGCCGCGATCCGGCCCTGGTGCAGAACGACCAGATCGTCGCCGGATGCGATCTCGTCGAACAGATGGGTGGCCCATAGCACGCCGATACCTTGCCCGCTGACCAGCTCCCGCACATGCCCGAGTATCTCGCTGCGCGCCTTGACGTCCAGTCCGACCGTCGGCTCGTCCAGCAACAGCAAACGTGGCCGGTGCAGAAGAGCGCGGGCAATTTCCAGCCGTCGCATTTGCCCGCCTGACAGGTCCCGCGCCTTGCTGCCGGCGCGCTCCGCAAGTCCCATTTGCGACAGCACCTCGCCCGCGCGCATCCTCGCCCGGCGCCGGTCGATGCCGTGCAGCGCGGCGTGATACAGTAGATTTTGGCTGACCGAGAGATCGAGGTCGAGCGTGCGCGGCTGAAACACCACGCCCATCCGGCGCAGCGCCTCACCGGGCTCGCGCCAGATGTCGTGGCTGAAAATACGGATGCATCCGGCCTGGATGCCGAACAGCCGGGTGATGATGGAAAACAGCGTGCTCTTGCCGGCGCCATTGAGGCCAAGCAGCGCGGTAAAACTGCCCGGCGCCACCGTGAAGCTGACGTCATCGAGCGCCCGCCGGGTGCCGTAGCTATGGCTGACGCCTTCAATCGCCAGCGCGACGCCACCCGGATCGGGCGGGCTGTCAAGGCCGGTTGCCTTGTCTTTGGCGGTCGAGACGTCGTGCATCGTCATTGCTTCGCGATCGTAACACCCCAGGGTAGTTCGCCGACTTGAATCGTCTTGATCACCTTGAGCGCCGCGACGTCGATGACGGATACATCGTTCGAGACGCCGTTGGTGACCAGAAGGAATTTTTCGTCCGGAGTAAATGCCGTGTGCCAGACCCGCTGACCGACCAGCAGATATTTGGTTACCTGATGGCTCGCGGCATCGACCACGGCGACGCGGTTGGCAGGCCCGAGCGCGACAAAGGCGGTGTTTCCGTCGGCCGCGATACTGATTCCGACCGGCTGGATCGCTTCCTTTCGCAAGCCCGGAATATTGAACGTGATTTTGCCGGTGACCACGTGCCTGGCGGGATCGATGATCGAGACGGTGCCGCCGATTTCGGATGACACCCACAGCTCTGAACCGTCGCGCTTGAATTCGGCGAAGCGCGGCCGCGCATCGACCAGGACGTTGGCGACGACCTGGCGCGCTTTGGTGTCGATGAAATGCGCCATGTTGGTGGTTTCGGAAGTGTTGATCAGGAATCGGCCGTCCGGGCTGATCGCCATGCCCTCGGGCTCGACGCCGACCTGGACGTCGCCCATGCGTGCGCGCCGCTCGAGATCGATTACGGTCACGGTGTTGTCGTTCTCGTTGGCGACGTAGAGAATCTTGCCGGCCTGGTCCTGGGTAAACAGTTCAGGATCGGGCCCCGAGGGCAGCGTGTCCGCCACCTCCTGCGTGGCGGTATCGATCATCTGGATGGTGTCGTCGTCGCCGACCGCCACCAGCACGAACTTGCCGTCTTTGGTGAATTCGATGCCGCGCGGGCGCTGACCGACCTTGATGGTTTTTGTCACTTCCCATTTATCGGTATCGATCACCGAAACCGTGTTGCCCTTCTCGTTCGAGACATAAGCGATGAAGGCCTGGGCGGGCAGGGTGCCCGCAAGCCAGACGGCCATTCCGCAAATTAGTGCTGGACGCCACATGCGCGAGACTCTCTACCGCACTCTCAGTGCAGCTTGCACCTGGTTTCGGGTTGATCCACGCCCAGCGTATCGAGTTCCGAGACCTGGTGCAGGAATCCTTCCTGCGGTGACACCGAAACCACCATGCGGCCATCCACCAGTAAGATCGGTTGACGGAGCTGCAGGTCCCAGCCTCGCAGCGTCAACCTCTGACCCTTGAAGGCCGCGATGGAGAAATCCGGGCCTTTGAGAAAATCAAGCACTGTCTTGCGGTCGCCTGAGTTCACCCGCGATACCGCTTCGCCGATCATACGTGCCGCGGTCCACGCCTGCATGTCCAGTGCGGTCATACGCCGCGAATTGAGCTTTAGAAACCGGTTTTGCAGCTGCACCGCGCCCCATTGATCCTGGGCGGCGTCCCAGCTCTTCGGTACCAGGCCGGCCGATCCCGCGACCGGGCGCGGATCCCAGGTCCGGTACGGAAGATAGGATGCAAAGACTTCGCTCTCATCCGCGGCGACCAGGATATCGTAGGCGGGCGCCTGCTGGGTGAACACCGGCATTTGACGCTGGATCAGGGTCACGCCGCTGTCGGTGCGGCGTGCCCCGCCGCTATCCTCGAATACCCGTTCCCCGACGATCTTGGCGCCGAAGCGCGAGGCGGCGCGTCGCAGCGCTGCGGCGTAAAGTTTGTCTGCTTCATGCGAGCCGACCACCATCAGCCAGCGCTTCCACTGCTTCCAGACCAGATATTGGGCGAGACCGTCCGCCAGCATCGAACGCGTCGGCGCGACGTGGATCACGTTGCTGCGGCAGTCTTCTTCACGCAGAAGGTCGTCGATGGCGCCGGCATTGAACAATACCGTCCCGCGGTCGCGGAGAGTGTCGGCGATTTTCAGCAGCGCATCGGCCGGAAGATCGGTAATGATGAAAGCGTTACGTTCGGCGAGTGCCGCCGCTGCCCGGGCGGGGTCGTCGCCGTCCTTTAGCTGCAACTCATCCAGGGTAAAATGCTGGTTCAGGAATTTGCCGGTGGTATTGTTGTCCTCGATGGCGAGCCGGGCGCCGGCCACGCCGTCGTTCTCGGCGGGCTGCTCGACCAGCGACAGCGCCGGCTTGACGCCGGCGCGCTTGATATAGCCGATGCCGATCTCGAGCGGGTCGGCTGCGCGCGCGGTGCTCACGAACAGGGTCAGACCCAGCGCAGCGCCGACCATCAGTCGGATCATGTGTTCTCCTTGCGGCTCGCTTGGACCCAGCATGGACGCAGTTCGGGTTTGAAACATGGCTGAGCTGTCTTGTACAAGCTGCCTTGCCGGTGCGCCGCCGTGAATTTACGGAGTACGATCATGCAATTCCTCGCCCTGGTTCTCGTACTGATGCTGTCGGTCTGCTTGCCGGTACATGCTGAGCCGCTCAAGGCTGCCGTGTTCGATTTCGAGCTGCTCGATACCAGCCTGCAGGGCGAAATGCGTGGGCCGCAGGCGGACGAGCAACGGCGGCTGAAGGAGGCCACCGAGCAGGTGCGCAAGGCACTGGCGGATGCCGGAAAATTCGTCATCCTCGACATCGCACCGGTCAGTACCGCAGCGCATGCCAGCAACTTGCAGTTCTGCGGCGGCTGCGACGTGCAATACGCGCAACAGCTTGGCGCCGATCTGGCTATCACCGGGCTGGTTCAAAAGGTCTCGGCCCTCATTCTCAACATGAACATTTACCTGCGGGACGCGCATACCGGGCGGCTGATTACAGTCATGAGCGCCGACTTTCGTGGCAATACCGACGAATCCTGGTCGCGCGCTACGAGCTATCTGCTGCGAAACCGGTTGCTCGCGCCGAACTACGGCGCGCCGCAATGAGCCACTGACCGCTACGCTCTGAGCCGCGCGGCGTGCCAGCGCAGGTGATCGGCCATGAAGGTCGAAATGAAGTAGTAGCTGTGATCATAGCCGCTCTGCAGCCGCAGCGTGAGAGGGATGTCTGCCTTCGCACATGCACGCTTCAGCAGTTCGGGGCGAAGCTGTTCGGCCAGAAACGGATCGGCATCTCCGACATCGACCAGCAGATCGCTAAATCTGGCGCCGTCCTCGATCAGCGCGACGCTGTCGTGCTTGCGCCATGCGCCCCTGTCGTCGCCGAGATACCCTCCGAGCGCCTTGATACCCCAGGGAACTTGCGAGGGTGCCACGATCGGCGAGAACGCGCTGGCGGCGCGGTAGCGATCGGGATGGGTGAGGGCGATCGTCAATGCGCCGTGGCCGCCCATCGAATGACCGAAGATCGATTGCCGTTTGAGATCGACCGGGAAATCTCCGGCGAGCAGTTCGGGAAGTTCTTTGGTCAAATAGCTCCACATCCGGTAGTTGCGCGCGAACGGCGCTTCGGTGGCATCGACATAGAACCCGGCGCCGAGTCCGAAATCGTAGGCGCCGGCGGGGTCGCCCGGCACATTTTCGCCGCGCGGACTCGTATCGGGTGCGACAAAGATCAGGCCCAACTCCGCGCAGATCTGCCGAAACTCGCCTTTTTCCGTGACGTTGGCATGGGTGCAGGTCAGGCCCGAGAGATACCAGACGACCGGGAGCTTCGCGCCGCCGTGATGCGGCGGGACGTAGAGCGAAAACGTCATGCCCGTCCCGGTCTCGCGGCTGCCGTGCTTGTAGACGCCCTGCATGCCCTCGTGCGACCGATTGAGGGAAACGGTTTCGACCGTCATGATTTACCGCTCCAGCGCCGCAGAGCGACGGGATTGCAAGGGCGATCGATCCCGGCCCGGTTGTCGGTGGTTCAACGACCGGGCCGGCAGCGAGTTCAGGCCGCTTTGGGCGGTCGCGACTTCGCCACGTGCGTGGCGATCGCATCCATCAGCGCCGGTGACAGACAATCATAGGGCTCGAGCCCAAGTTCTTTCAGGCGCGATCTGATCGCCGTCATCTGCGATGGATCGACGCCGGACTCGATCACCGAGGATACGAACGCCGCAAATTGCGGTGCGGCCGACCCAGTTTCCGTAAACAGCTCGGGATGGATGAAGTCCAGACCGTAGAACGGGTGCGCCTTGTTCTCGATCCGGCCGAACATATGCGTGCCGCAGACACGACAGGCATGCCGCTGAATTGTTGCCGCGGCATCGACCACCTGCAACTTGTCGCCGTTCTCCAGAACGCTGACGCTGTCGCGTGGCACGACCGCGACCACGGAAAAAGTCGCTCCGTCCGGCTTCCAGCATTTGGTGCAGCCGCAGGCGTGGTTGTGAGCGACGTCGCCCTTGATGCCGACCTTCACCGGACGGTCCTTGCACTTGCAGACCAGGGTCCCGCCGGCGAAACTGCCCGAACCCTTTTTTACTCCGCTATCAACCGATGGATGGATATGGACTGTCATGGGTCATTCCTCCTTGTTTGACGTTTCTGATTTAGAATACGACGACGGATCGAATCGACTTGCCCTGGTGCATCAGGTCGAACCCCTTGTTGATCTCCTCCAGCTTGAGCACATGGGTAATCATCGGGTCGATCTGGATCTTGCCATTCATGTACCAGTCGACGATTTTCGGCACGTCGGTGCGGCCGCGCGCACCTCCGAACGCGGTGCCTTTCCAGACCCGGCCGGTGACGAGCTGGAACGGCCGGGTTGAAATCTCCTTGCCGGCTTCCGCCACGCCGATGATGACGGATACCCCCCAGCCGCGGTGGCAGGCCTCCAGCGCCTGACGCATCACGGTGGTGTTGCCGGTGCAGTCGAAAGTGAAATCCGCGCCGCCGTCGGTGAGCGCGACCAGATGCTGGACGATGTCGCCATCGATCTTGGACGGGTTGACGAAATGGGTCATGCCAAAGCGGCGGCCCCATTCTTCCTTGCCGGCGTTGACGTCGACGCCGATGATCTTGTCGGCGCCCACCATCTTCGCGCCCTGGATGACATTGAGCCCGATACCGCCAAGTCCGAACACGACGACGTTGGCGCCTGGCGTGACCTTCGCCGTATTCACCACCGCGCCGACGCCGGTGGTGACGCCGCAGCCGATGTAGCAGCTCTTGTCGAACGGGGCGTCCTCGCGAATCTTGGCGACGGCGATTTCCGGCAGCACGGTGAAGTTCGAGAAGGTCGAGCAGCCCATGTAGTGGAAAACCGGCTTGCCATTGTAACTGAAGCGCGAGGTGCCATCGGGCATCAGGCCCTTGCCCTGGGTGGCGCGAATGGCGGTGCACAGATTGGTCTTGCCGCTGAGGCAGCTTTTGCACTGACGGCATTCGGGCGTGTAAAGCGGGATGACGTGGTCGCCCGGTTTCACGGAAGCGACGCCGGCGCCGATCTCGCGGACAATGCCCGCGCCCTCGTGACCGAGGATGGATGGAAAGATTCCCTCACTGTCGAAGCCGTCGAGGGTGTAGGCATCGGTGTGGCAGATGCCGGTCGCCTTGATTTCGACCAGGACTTCACCGGCCCTCGGACCCTCCAGATCGACCTCGATGATCTCGAGCGGCTTTTTTGCCTCGAACGCGACAGCGGCACGGCTTTTCATCTGTCACTCCCTAGATCTTGCTTGCGTCTAGTTGTCTTTGTTCGGGTTCCTCGTCGCGTCGGGACTTTCCCGTTGGTTGCCGGCTCCGGCGTGCCACGTGGTGGACGGCGAGAATGCGGATCAGCATCCGTCTTTGCTTTCAGAGCATTGCACGCTCGTGCCGAACGTCAAGACTTGCGATCCAAACGTGTCGATTTTTCTATCGAATGAGCTACGGACAAATAAATTAGGAGTCGCAGGCCTGTACTATTCCGCATTACGGCGAGAAAATGTGTCTCGCGGCTTCGAAGCAACGCGTGTGGTCGCGCGCCTTTGTGCGGACAACAAGATATCGTTTCAGCGACATACGGCACTCCGGGGAAAATACGTTACGTTATAACATTCATGCCTAACCGGCGCAGGCAAAACAGCCGGCGCAATGGAATGAGGCCGATGGGCGCGCGTTTCGTAATTGTTGTGTCGGTGTTGCCATGCCTGTTTGCCGGGAATGAGAGTGCTCTGGCCCAAAGCGCCCCGGGCAATATTCAAACCTTGCCACCCATCGTGGTGTCCCGGACAGCGCCAGCCGCCAAGCCCGCTCGCGCCCGCACTGCGGCGCGCGTCATCAGGCCGGCGCCGGCAGCAATCAGGTCGGCGCCGACAACGGTCACGGCTTCGCCAGCGCCCGTCCTGTACCCGACGACTCCCATATCCAGTTCGGGCATCGACATCGATAAAGTCCCGGCAAGCGTCAACATCGTTGACGTAAGTCAGATCGAACGCACCGGATCGCCGAATATCGCGGATGCTCTGCAGAAATTCGTGCCGAGCGTCGTCGTCAACGAGGTTGCCGGCAATCCCTTCCAGCCCGACGTGCAGTTTCGCGGCTTCGTCGCCTCGCCCGTGGCCGGCACCCCCCAGGGACTGGCGGTTTATCAGAATGGGGTGCGCGTCAATGAAGCGTTCGGCGACACCGCAAACTGGGACCTGATTCCGACCGCCGCGATACGCTCGGTCACGGTGGTGACCAACAACCCGGCATTT
This sequence comes from uncultured Alphaproteobacteria bacterium, assembly GCA_963840155.1. Lineage (GTDB taxonomy): Bacteria > Pseudomonadota > Alphaproteobacteria > Rhizobiales > Xanthobacteraceae > Bradyrhizobium. The sequence continues at coordinate 1,600,111 of CAWIXP010000001.1, read as the reverse complement.
GGGCTCAATGCACTGGGCGGGGCAGTCAATGTGCAGATGAAGAACGGCTTCACCTATCACGGCGCCGAGATCGACACGATGGGCGGCTCTTTCGGGCGGGTCCAGAGTTCGGCGCAGTGGGGCCAGCAGTTCGATAACTTCTCCGTGTATGGCGCGCTCGAAGGACTGCACGATGACGGGTTCAGAAATTTTTCGGCCTCGGACGTGCGCCGGTTTTATGGCGATGTCGGATACAAGAACGAGCGCAGCGAGTTTCATCTCAACATGGGTGCGGCCGATAACAAATTCGGCGCCACCGCCACGGTGCCGGTCGAATTGCTGCAGCAGTTTTATGGCGCCACCTACACTACGCCGCAAACCACGGCAAACCGGGTTGGCTATCTCAATCTGACCGGGAAGGTCGAGGCGACGCCGGTCTGGACGCTGGAAGGTTCGGCGCATCTGCGCGTTTTCGGCCAGGACGCGGTGGATGCCAATCCGACCGGCACTCAGCCATGCACGGATCCGGCGTTGCTCTGCTTTGGCGACGCTGGCACGCCGGCCAATGGTCTAAATGGGGCGCAGCTCGCCAATCCGTTCGGCCCCGGCGCGGTGCTGGGCGAGATCGACCGGACCGCGACGCGCTCGACGACGACCGGCGTGTCATTGCAGGCGACCAACAGCGATCAACTGTTCGGCCACAACAACAAGTTCGTGGTCGGAAGCAGTTTCGATGCCAGTGTTACGCATTTTTCGGCCAGCGCGGAACTGGGCACGATCGGGCCGAATTTCGTCGTGAGTGGCAGCGGAATATTTCTTGGACGATCCGGCGACCCGGTCTCGATCGGCCCCGTCGCGCTGCGCAGCACCAATCAATACGCCGGGATTTATGCGCTCGACACCTTTGACGTCACCAATGCCTTCTCGATCACCGCAGGAGGCCGCTTCAATGACGCGCGCATCGTGCTTCAGGATCAGATCGGCGCCGCCCTCAACGGCAGCGAGACCTTCGATCGCTTCAACCCGATCATCGGCGGCACCTACAAAATCAATTCCGGACTGACGGCCTATGCCGGCTATTCGGAAGCGAACCGGGCGCCGACGCCGCTGGAGCTGGGCTGCGCCGATCCGGCGCGTCCCTGCCTGATCGCCGCATTCCTGGTCTCCGATCCGCCCCTGAAACAGGTGGTGTCGCGCACCGTGGAAGCCGGGTTGCGCGGCAGCAAGGATCTCAGCATCGGCACGATGGGATGGAAGCTCGGCGTTTTCCGCGCCGACAATACCGACGACATCCTGGCGATTCCCAGTCCGGTGTTGCAGGGATTTGGTTTTTTCCAGAATGTCGGCTCGACCCGCCGGCAGGGAATCGAATCCGAAATCACGCTCAAGTCGAAAGCGCTGCAGCTCTACGCCAGCTACGTCCTGGTGGATGCGCGATTTCTTGACGCTTTGAAAGTCGGCTCCAACAGTCCCTTTGCCGACGCCGACGGCAACGTCCAGATTTTGCCGGGCAACCGAATCCCGGCTATTCCCCGCAATCGGATCAAGGCGGGTTTCGATTACTCGGTGACCGATGCATTCAAGATTGGCGGCGATGCGCTGTTCGTCAGCAACCAGTATTTTGTCGGCGACGAATCCAACCAGGCGCAGCGGCTGCCTTCCTATGCCGTATTCAACCTGCATGCGTCCTATCAGATCGACAAGACATTCCAGGTCTACGCGCGCGCCGACAATGTGTTCGACAACCGCTATGCCACCTATGGGACATTCTTCGATACCAGCGCCGTTCCCAACTTCGCCAATGGCGCAGCGCCGTTCAGCGACCCGCGCTCCGTCAGTCCGGCGCGGCCGCGTTCTCTCTACGTCGGCCTTAAGGCGACCTTTTGAACCCGGGCAGACTCCGGGAAACGGCGGCATCGAAAAAATCGCATGGGGGTAAATCCCGCCGTTTCAGGCAGCTATCGAAACTATCTGCCGTCGGCCCTTGGCACAAAACAAAGCATCCGTTCTCGGGCGAACATTGAAAGTTTCGACTATTGTTTTGTCCGACCGGTCTTGCGACATGAACGTGCTGCGAACCGAGGCCGAACAGCGATGCTGGGCGAGAAATTCGACGCTTATGGCGAGCTATTGCCCGATCTGGCGCGCGATGGGCGCGAAGCGGCAAGCGCGCCATCCGCGATGCTGAACCGCATTGGCCAGTACGTGTTCTGGCTGCTGGTGATCGTGATCGTCTCCGCCCGGATCATTTATTATCCGGCAAACCGGGTTTTCGAATTTCGCAGCGTCAGCCAGGCGAACCCCGTGATGATGCGTTAGCTGTCGCTCCGCGGGGCCATTTCGCCTGCCATGAGCTGAATGGTCTTTCGAGAACCTTCCGCAGCCAGCGACGCTCGCGAGCGTCCCAAATGGCCGGGGTGAAAGAGATGTAACCTCTTCCCAGCCATTCGGAATTGCATTGCCTATTTTCGGCGGTTTGGCGCATAGTTTGTTCTTTTCGAAGGACATCGCGTGTCAAATCGGGTGTTTTCTGCTGCAAAGCTCGGGCTCTGCGGCGGATTGATTGGGAAAGTCGCGCCGCTGTTCTGGGGGCTGGCGCTGTGCGCGGTCCTTACCCTGGCCGCGGTGGCGATACAGGCTCTCGAAGTGCGCGCTGTCGGACATCCCTATGTCGAGGCGATCGTACTTGCGATCCTGCTCGGAACGGCCATTCGCACGTTCTGGGAACCAGGCCGCCGCTGCAGCGCCGGGATCGCATTCAGCGCCAAGCAATTGCTCGAGGTGGCCGTCGCGCTGCTCGGCGCTTCGCTGACGATGGCCGCCATCGCCGCGTCGGGTCTTGCCCTGTTTGGTTCGATCGTGGCCATCGTGGTAGTGTCTCTCGCCGTCAGCTTCGGCATCAGTCGAGTGCTCGGCCTGTCGACAAGGCTCTCGATCCTGATCGCCTGCGGCAATTCTATCTGCGGCAACTCGGCGATTGCCGCGGTAGCGCCGGTGATTGGCGCCAGCACCGACGATGTCGCCTCGTCGATCTCCTTTACCGCCGTGCTCGGCGTCATCGTGGTCCTGGGTTTGCCGCTCCTGATCCCGCTTCTGCACCTTTCGGAAACCCAATACGGAATCCTGGCGGGCATGACGGTTTATGCGGTTCCGCAAGTGCTCGCGGCGACGATGCCGGCCGGGCTTGTGAGCACGCAGATCGGCACGCTGGTGAAATTGGTAAGGGTGATGATGCTCGGCCCGGTCGTCGCGTGCATCGCGGTGTCGGCGCGGAGCCTGCGGGTGGGCCGGTCCGCGGGCGTCGCGGAGCCGAACAGCTTCTTCAGCACCGTACCATGGTTCATCGTCGGCTTCTTCGCCCTGGCGATACTTCACTCGCTGTCGTTGATGCCCGAGGCGGCGGTCTTGCTGTTGCAGAAAGCGGCCGCCATCCTGACCATCATGTCGATGGCGGCGCTCGGCCTTGGCGTCGACCTGCGGGTGATCAGCCGCATTGGCGGGCGAGTGACCGCGGCGGTGACGCTGTCGCTGCTGTTTCTTCTCGTTGTGAGCCTCGGCCTCATTCGATACGTTGCTCCCCGGCACTCTCTAGAGCAGCGGCTTCCAACGATGAAGACCAATTCGCCGCTCGAGGCCGACCGGCTCCGATCGAGCAAGACAACAGCGGAGACACCTCAATGATCGGATTTTCTGTGCAAGCTGTCGAGCGGCGGGTAACTCCCGAAGTCGCGCGGAAATTCCGGTCGCTGCCGGTCGCCAACGTCAGCGATTGCATGTCGCGCCTGACCGGCGGAGGACCACGGCTGCGGCCGTATCACGGCGAGGGCACGCTTTGCGGTCCGGCCTTCACGGTGAAGACGCGGCCCGGTGACAATCTGATGGTGCACAAGGCGCTGGATATCGCTTCGCCCGGCGACGTGGTTGTGGTCGATGCCGGCGGCGACCTGACCAATTCGATCGTCGGCGAGATCATGGTCACCTACGCGATGAATCGCGGATTGGCGGGAATCGTGATCAATGGCTCGATCAGGGATTGCGATGCGCTGCGAAAATTGAGCTTTCCAGTGTATGCCGCGGGCGTGACCCATCGCGGCCCCCTGAAGTCGGGTCCCGGCGAGATCGGCCGAGCCATCGCCTTCGATGGCATGGTGATCGAACCCGGTGATCTCATGATCGGCGATGGCGACGGGGTGCTGTGCATACCTTTCGATCAAGTCGAGGAGGTGTACCAGGCGGCCGCGGCCAAGAAGAAAGCCGAAGACGGTATCCTGGCTGAGCTGAGGGCGCGGCGTCCGATGGACCGCGCCTGGGTCGATGCCGCGCTCCGGCAGTTGGGCTGCAAGTTACCGGGATGAAGCGCACCGGGGTTCGGCGAGGCGGCAACATTCAGGCGATTCCAGCGATCGGGAATTGACAATGGGAAAAACAGAAAGAATACGCGTCGCTACCTATGACGGCCCGGGCGCGGAGCCGGTCATCCGCGAAGTGCCGTGGCCGAATTTGACGGGCAAGGCGGCGCTGATTCAGATCGGGGCCTGCGGCGTTTGCGGCACCGACCTGCACATTCTCAAAGGACATTGGCCGAAGCCGCTGCCATGGCCGTTCACGCTCGGCCATGAAATGGCCGGCGTCGTGGTCGAGATCGGGCCCGACCTCAGGACCGACTGGATGGACAGTCCCATCGGTGTCGGCTCCAAATTGATGATTCCGCCGTTCATGCCCTGCGGCGAATGCTATTACTGCAAGCATTATCCCGAGCATTCGAACCGCTGCCAGACGCCGGTGTACTACGGGCGTTACCTCGGCTTCGACAAGGCCCCGCATCTCTGGGGAGGCTGGGCCGAATATGTCTATGTCGATCTCGACATGCTGCCCGGGACCAAAATCTACAAGCTGCCGGACGACATGCCGCTTCGTCTCGGCGCGCTGTCGGAACCGATCACATCGACCATCCGCGGATTTGCCCGTGCCCAGCGCATGGGCGGATTCAGATGGGGCGACACCGTTGTGATCCAGGGCTCCGGTCCGATCGGAATTCTGGCGATTGCATCGGCCCGCGAAATGGGAGCCGGACGCGTCATTTGCGTCGGTGCGCCCGAGAGCCCGCGGCTCGCGCTGGCGCGCAGATTCGGCGCGGAAGAGACCGTCGACATCGAGGTCTATCGAACGCCGCAAGAGCGAATTGCGCGGGTGCGCGACATTGTCGGCGGCTTCGGCGCGGATCTGGTGATGGATTGCACCGGACATCCAACGGCCGGTCCGGAAGGCATCGAATTCCTGCGCGACTCCGGTTTTTTCATCGAGATGGGCCAGTTCACCGACGCAGGCCCGATCGAGACCAACTGGCATCGTTTTGTCGCCAAGGACATCACCATCATGGGCTCCTGGGCGTTTACCGAAAACGATCTCGCCCTCGGCGTGCGGATGCTGCATCATGCGAGGAACAAGTATCCATGGTTCGAGATGCAGACGCTTTATCCGTTCGATAAAGCGGGAGTGAGCGCCGCGGTGGCCGACGCGATGGCGATGCGCACCGTCAAATCGACCATCGTTCCATTCCCGCATCTATTGGAGGCGTGAAGCGCCTTGAATCAGTGCCGGTGTAATTGAACAAAGCAAAGCCTTCGAGGGAAAACGGCCATGGCCAGACGGCTGATCGATATTTCCGTGCCGCTGCAAAACGACGTGCCGGCCGATCCGCCGGGAGGCCATCCCACGATTCAGTACGTCGATCATCGGCAGGGCCTGCCACGCATGCTGCAGTTCTTCCCGGGCCTGAAGGCGGAGGATCTGCCGGACGGCCAGGGCTGGGCGGTTGAGCAGGTGCAGCTCTCGACCCATAACGGCACCCATCTCGATGCGCCCTGGCACTTTCATCCCACCATGAACCGCGGCGAGCGTTCATGGACCATCGACCAAGTGCCGCTGGAATGGTGCCTGCAGCCGGGCGTCAAGCTGGATTTCCGCCATCTGCCGGATGGTTATGTGGCGACCGCCAAGGATGTCGAAAGCGAACTGGAGCGCATCGGCCACACGCTTTCGCCGCTGGAAATCGTCGTCGTCAATACCAGCGCGGGCACCAAATACGGCAGGCAGGATTACGTCACTTCCGGCTGCGGCATGGGCTACGCGGCCACGATGTACCTGCTGGAGCGCGGCGTGCGGCTGACCGGCATCGACGGCTGGAGCTGGGACGCACCCTTTGTCCACACCGCGAAGAAATATGCCGAGACAGGGGATGCCAGCCTGATCTGGGAAGGCCACAAGGCCGGCCGCCACATCGGCTATTGCCACATCGAGAAGCTGCATAACCTCGAGCAATTGCCCTCGACCGGATTCACCGTGTCGTGCTTCCCGGTGAAAATCGAGCGCGCGTCGGCCGGCTGGACCCGGGCGGTCGCCATTTTAGACGGGTGAAGCCGCTCCGACCACGTCCTATAGGGCGGTGGAAGCCTCCGATCGCATTCGCGCGATGATACCGGCGGCAATTTGCATGGTGGCGCCGATCGCCCAAGCCATCGCGATCAGGACGGCCGTGGTTGCGTGCGCGGTCTCCCCCATGACGATGCTGACGACCGATACGACTGCGGCGACGGAAGCAAGGAAAGTGCCGGCCGCGCTCAGCAGCTCCATGGCGTCTGCCCTCGAGCCCAATCCGTCTCGCAGCGGCAAGTGCATCCGGTGGTCGGCAGGAGCTGGAGGCAGGTCGATCCCGAGGTAAAAGCCGGCAGCCCCGTAAAGCATCATGCCGAGCACCGCTGCGGTCGAACCGATCAGGTTGATGTCGGCGCCGCCGACATGGGCGGCGACAAACAACCCACATGAGCCTCCGGTCAAGGCGAGCCCGGTCCGCTCGAGGACATGCGCCCATCGGCTGACGGTAGAGCGGGCAGTCCATGGTGCGCTACGTCCAACCATTGGTGCGGCCCAGAAAATGAAAACGGCGGAGCCCGGCAGTAGATGAAGCGGCAACGATGCTGCCGGTCCGGCGTCGCGACCCCCTCGACATTCCGCCCAAGGCTCGGCCTAAATAAGGCAGATCAAGGCGAGGAGATGTCACCGCCGCCGCGAATCACCTGGCCGGGCGCCAGCTGCATCTGCTTGCTTCCGCTGCAAATCTGCTTTTTCTTCAACGAGGTCGTTACCCTTCACGATGGGCTGACGGAGAGGGCCAATAAACTATGAAGCGATCAATTTCACCAGAAAGTTCGGCCTATTCGACGAATTGTGGCAGCCGAAGGTCGTAGCGGAAATGAACGATTATCAGTTCAAAATCGTGAAATGGCGCGGGGCGGGTGGGCGGACGCGCCCACCCGCGAGTTTTCCTGCGATGAACCAGTGCTTGCTTGCAGCGACACGGCTATTCGCCTGTGCGTCGCGGTTCAGCCGCGTCGTTCGGGTCCGCTAGTCGCAGATCCAAATCCGATGCACCCGCCAGCCGACGGGCGTCCACACGCGCCTGAAGCGGAAACATCCATCGTCTCCGATCGCGGCGAATGCAAAGCGGTCACGGAACCGAAAGTGGTGGCGGAAGCGATCGTCTCGATCCCGGAACGCGAAGCGATCACCGCGGTCCCGATCGCGGAACGTGGAGCGATCATCGCGATCTCGAAATGCAGAGCGATCATCGCGGTCGCGGGACGAGTTGCCGCTGAACTGCGAATGAGACGGGCCGGCGCTGGCCTGTCCGCTCATGCCGCCCACCTGGGCAGAACCCGCGGAGGGGCCGGCTGCAGCATGGCTGCTACCGGCGCTGCCGCCAGCACTAATCGCCGCGCCGCCGCCCATACCTCCTCCTGCTCCGCCCATACCGCCCTTTTGAGCCGAGGCGCCTGCGGGAACAAGGACCGCAGCACCCAGCAGCGCCGTCAAAGCTGCGATGATCGTGGTCTTGCGTTGCATAGTGTTTCTCCTTCGTCTGTCCTCGCGAGCCTTCCATACCTCGCGTTCAAGGATGCCCACGGTGACTCGAACGCAAGCTGCTGCCGCGCGTTCCGAGAACAGCTTGCCTAAACCCACTCATGGTTGTGGAACGGAAATTGGTTTCCGGCACGGAACTTGGTTCAGTTGGTTTCCGGCGCGGAACTCGGCTTGATATTTTCTCGGCGGCTTTTTTGCGTAGCCGAAATGCTGACCGATCACCTAGCCAAAGGTGTCCACCGTGATGGCGTCAAACCATGCGCGCGCATTATCGGCCTCGCGCTGCCGGAGTTCGCGTGGCGCATCGACCGGGCTGGTGTTGCCGGGTTCGATCTCGACGAACATGCCATCCTTCGGCTGATAAATGCCTGACAACGAGAATGCGTAGCCCGGCGCGACCGTGTTGTAGCAGGTGCCCAGCAGCCTCGGTGTTTCCGGCGGCCGGCCCGCGATCAGGTTCGCGACTGCGGCGGCGCAGGCTTTTCCCTGCGCGTGGGCGGCAGAGGCCGATTTGGGAATGCCGCCGCCGAGGCAGGCATCGCCGATCACGTGGATGTTCGGCACTAGCGTCGAGACAAAACTGACGGGATCGATCGGGCACCAGCCGGTGCGGTCGGCCACGCCGGCGATCGCGGCGATGCGGCCGGCCTTCTGCGGCGGGATGACGTTTATCACCTGCGCGGTGTAATTGCCGAACTCGGTGATGAGGCTGCCGGCGGCGGCATCGACCGATGTCACGCGGCCGCCCTGCGAGAGCGAGATCCGCTCGATCATGCCGGGATAAAGTTCCTGCCAGGCGTTCTCGAACAGGCGCTGCTGGGGGAATCCATCCTTGGCGTCGAGAATGAGGATCTTTGAACGCGGCTTTCGGGTCTTCAGATAATGAGCGATCAGGCTGGCGCGTTCATAAGGCGCCGGCGGACAGCGCAACGGAGCGGCCGGCACCGCGAGCGCAACCAGCCCGCCATCCTCCATGGCCTCCAACTGCTTGCGCAACAGCAGTGTCTGCTCGCCCGCGGTCCAGGCATGCGGCATTCTCGCGGCGGCAGCCTCGTCATAGCCCGGCAGCGCCTCCAGCCGCAGGTCGATGCCGGGCGCCAGCACCAGGCGGTCATAGCCAAGCGAGTTTCCGTCGGCGAGTTCGACCACGCGTTTTTGCGTATCGAGTTTTGCGGCTGCCTCGGCAATGACTGTAATGCCTTCGGCGCCGATCCTGCCGTAAGTGAATTGCTGGGCTTCGATCTCCCGCAGGCCGGCGATCACCTCGCTGCTGAACGGACAGGCGGTGAAGGTCCGGTTCGGCTCGATCAGCGTCACCTGCAATTTCGGATCGAGCCGCCGCAGCGTGCGTGCGCAGCTGGCGCCGCCGAAGCCGCCGCCGATCACGACGATGCGCGCGGCGGATTGCGCGTGTGAAGGAAACGGCAGAGCCGCAGACGCTGCCGCAATGCCACCAACGACCTGTCTCCGCGTGACCAGATGGTGATCTCGCCGACGGCGACGGCCCCGCATTGTGCAATGCCGCAACTTATTTGGTGCCGGTCAGGCCGGTCTGGTCCCGGATCGCCCAAAGTAGCGGTGTATCCGGCTCGACATCGACGTCGAAAGCTTTACCGTTGCCTGTGAGGCTTGCCATCCGTCTCTTCCCGAAATGAGCTGGACCTGTGCTGGAGCGATGCTGGACCCGATACTGGAATAGTTCAAATCAAGATTCTGCTTCCGCAGAAAGGAATAATCGGCTCGCGGCGATGTTACGGCGGCGAGTGCGACGGCAACAATGAATGCGTGAATAGCGATGACGCTCGCCGGCGGGGGGAAAGCGCTTTGAAGGGAACGGCCGGCCGGCGCAGCGAGGTCTCGCGCAGCGGTGCTGCGGATATGCGCCGCCGCATGATGTCGGGCCTGTGGGTTGGCTCGCTGCTGGCGATACTGGCTTTCCTGGTGATCTATCCGGTCCTCACGCTGCTGTTGGGTGCGCTGACCGACACCAACCCGGTGGTCGATGGGTTCAGCCTGCGGCATCTGTCGATCGCCAACTTTCTCGCGGTGCTCGCCAACCCGAATGTCGCCGACGCGCTCTCCAATACCCTGATCGCCTGCGGCGGCGGCACCCTGGTCGCGGTGGTGATCGGATTGTTGTTTTCCTGGATCGTGGTGCGCACCAACACGCCGTTCAAGGGCTTTATCGCCGCCGCCAGCATCCTGCCGCTGTTCGCGCCGCCGCTGGTCGCGGGCGTCGCCTGGAGCATCTTGGGGTCGCCGAAGACCGGTCTGATCAACACCATGTTCAAATGGATGAACCTCGACTGGCGCGTGGATTTCTATTCGCTGTGGGGATTGGTGTTCGTGTTCGGCATCTATTACGCGCCCTACGTCTACATGTTCACTTCCTCTGCGCTGCGCAACATGGATCCGAGCCTGGAGGAGGCGGCCGAGATTTCCGGCGCCAGCGCGTTCTCCACGGTGTTCTCGGTGACGTTTCCGCTGATCATGCCGGCGATCGTCTCGGGCATGCTGCTGTCGTTCATCGTGATGCTCGGCATCTACGGCATCCCGGCGGTGTTGGGTGCGCCGACCAACCTTGCGGTGCTGACCACCTACATCTTCAAGCTCACCAACTGGTCGCCGCCGCTCTACAATACCGCAGCCGCGGTTGCGATCATCCTGATGATGGTGACCGGCGCGCTGGTGTTTCTGCAGCAGAAGGTGCTGAGCGGGCGCAGCTATACGACCGTCGCCGGCAAGGCTTTTCGGCCGCGCAACCTCGATCTCGGCCCGTGGCGCTGGTTCACCTTCGGCCTTGGCCTCATCTATCTGCTGGTTGTGGTGATCCTGCCGAGCCTGGCGCTGATCGTGGCGGCCTTCCGCAAGTTCATGTTCATCCGCGATGTCGCCAGCCTGTTCGACATGCGCCAATACTCGCTGATGCATTTCTACAGCATATTCGACAATCCACTGACCGTGCATTCGATCTACAATGCGGTCGAGGTCGGCGTCATTACCGCGGCCGTCGGCGGCACGCTCGCCTTTGCGATCGGCTACACCATTCATCGAACCCATGTCGCTGGCCGGCGCAGCATCGATCTGGTGTCGACGCTGCCGGTGGCTATTCCCGGCCTCGTGATCGGCGTCGCCTATTTGTGGGCCTGGATCGGTATTCCCGGCGGGCTCTACGGCACCATCTGGATTCTGGCGCTGGCATTCATCGCGCGCTTCATGCCGGATACGGTCAAGGCGCTGTCGACGTCGTTCCTGCAGATCCACCGCGAGCTGGAGGAGGCGGCCTGGGTCTGCGGCAGGGGCATGCTCGGCACCATCAGGACCATTGTGTTGCCGCTGGCGCGGCCGGGCGTGATTGCCGCCATGACATTGCTCTTTGTGCTGGCGATCCGCGAGTTGGGCTCGTCGCTGTTTCTCTATACCAGCAACACCATGGTGATGTCGGTGCTGCTGCTCGATTACTATGAGGGCGGAAATCTCGGAAAAACCGCCGCATTCAGCCTGGTGCAGACGATCCTGCTCGGCGTGCTGATCGGCGGCGCAAACTGGCTGTCGCGCGGCGCCGCCCAAAGCAGTGTCGCCCGCACCGGATAAAACCAAACCACGGGAGGATTGACCAATGAACAGGAAACTCATTGCTGCCATTGCCGCACTCGCCGGCGCAGCCGGCCTTGCCATCGCGCCGAACGCGCAAGCACAGGAATTCGGCTCGCCCGAATTGGTCGCGGCGGCAAAGGCCGAAGGCAAGCTGGTCTACTACACGGCCAACTTCGCCGAAGTCGAACAGCAGGTCATCAAGGAATTCAACAAGCGTTTTCCGGAAATCAGGATCGAGATGGTGCGTGCGCCGGGCGGCCAGCTCATCACCCGCGTCAAGACCGAAGCCGCCGCCGGCAAGCTGATCGCCGACGTGGTCGATCATTCCGACCGTGCGTTGATGGCCGGCCTGGTCGACTTGTTCCAGGATTATGCGCCGCCGAATGCCGCCGACTATAATCCCGACGCGCAGATTTCCCCAAAGCTGTGGCCGCGCGCCACCCTGGTGTGGTCGATCGCCTACAATACCGAGCTCGTCAAAAACCCGCCGAAGACATGGTGGGATCTGACCAAGCCCGAATACGACAAGTTGATCGGACAGGTATTCGCCCAGTCCGGCGGCACCACCTGGACCCGGGTCATGTTCGAGCGCCAGGTATTGGGCGAGGATTATTGGGCAAAGCAGGCTGCCACCCATCCGATCCTCTATCCGTCGGGCGCGCCGATGTCGGACGCGCTGGTGCGCGGCGAAATCGCGATGGGTCCCTTGCTCTACAATGCGATCTATCCCAAGCAGAAGGACGGTGCGCCCATCAAGATTTTCTTTCCCCCCGAGGGCGCACCGGTGAACCCCTACGCGACCGGCATTCCGAAAACCGCGAGCCACCCCAACGCGGCGAAGCTCTTCCTCAACTGGTGCCTGTCGAAAGAGGGACAGACCTTCATGATCAAGGAACTCGGCAACCTCACTTCACTGAAGGTGGCGCCGGTCTATCCTGAAGGATTCGATCCCAAAGTCGTCAAGGTCTGGTTCCCCAAATTCGACGAATACGTCAAGCTGCACGGACCGTGGGTCGCGGACTGGGACAAGACTTTCGGTTATCGGCAGTGAGCCAACGCGTGGAAGCGACCGCATGACGGCCACGCTTGAGGTCAGCGATCTGCGCAAGCAGTTCGCGATCGGCCGGCCGGCCATCGACGGCCTCGGGTTTGCCGTGCCGGCCGGCGAGATCGTGGTGCTGCTCGGTCCCTCCGGCTGCGGCAAGACCACGACCTTGCGCTGCGTCGCGGGCCTCGAGCACCCGACCTCGGGCGAGATCAGCATTGGCGGCAGGCTGGTGTCCTCGCCCGAGCGCGGCATCCTGGTGCCGCCGCGCTCGCGCGATCTCGGCATGGTGTTTCAGTCCTACGCGGTGTGGCCGCACATGACGGTGCGACAGAACGTGGTCTATCCCCTGAAACACCGCAACATCGCCCGCGGCGAGGCCAACCGCAAGGTCGAGGAGGTGCTGAAGCTGGTCGGCCTGTCGGAATATGCTGACCGCGCCGTGGTGGCGCTGTCGGGCGGGCAGATGCAGCGCGTCGCGCTGGCGCGCAGCATCGTGTATCGGCCGCAGCTGCTGTTGCTCGACGAGCCGTTGTCGAATCTCGATGCCAAACTTCGCCTGCGGCTACGCGACGATTTGCGGATCATCCTCAAGCAGACCGGCATGACCGCGCTCTACGTCACCCACGATCAGGCCGAGGCGGTGGTGCTCGGCGATCGCATCGGCGTCATGCGCGACGGCAAGCTGCTGCAGATCGGCACGCCGGACCAAATCTACAACCGGCCGGCCGACTTGTTCGTCGCCAATTTCACCGGCGCCACCAACGAGCTCACCGGCGTGCTGGTCGAACGCGAAGGCGAGTTTGGCGTGGTCGAGTTCGGCGGCGGGCGGCGAGGGGAGGCGGCGCTGCTGCACGCGCTCGATCCGGGCGACAAAGTCCGTATCGCGCTGCGGCCCGAGAACATCGCGCTCGGCAAGCAGGACGGCGGCAACATTTTTCCGGCTCGCGTCGTCGCTCGTCGCTATCAGGGCACGCAGACCATCTATGACGTCGAGCTGTTCGGGCGCCGGCTGGAGGTGCTTGAGCTCGGCACGGCCGCTCGCCATCAGGTCGGCGCCGAGACGCAGGTCTCGCTGCCGCGCGAAGGCTGCTGGGCTTACCGCGACGCCGGACCGTCGTCTTACGAGTAGCGGTATTTTCCGGTTCGGTGGCCTCATGGTTCGAGACGCGCGGCTTTGCCGCACTCCTCACCATGAGGGTTTTTGACCTCATCCTGAGGAGCCGTGCTCTTGCGCGGCGTCTCGAAGGATGAAGCCGTCGCATTGGAAACGCGCTAGAACTGATACCGCCGCAAGCCACCATCGACGGGAATCACTGTGCCGGTGATGTAACGCGCCACCGGCGAGGCGAGGAACACGGCAAGCGCTGCGAGATCTTCCGGCTCACCCCAGTAACGCACTGGAATCTCTTCCTCGGCGAAGTGCTTGCGATAGTCTTCCGGATAGTTGCGGCGGATCTGCTCGCTCATGATCCGGCCGGGCGGAATGCAGTTGATGGTGATGCCATACTGTCCGATTTCGCGCGACAGTCCCTTGGCCCAGGCATGGACCGCGGCTTTTGCCGCGAAGGCGGCGTTCAGTCCCTCGGGCTCGGACTTGCCGGTGATGTTGATGATGCGGCCCCAGCGCCGTTCGATCATCTGCGGCAACAACGCGTGCGCTAGCTTGCGATAGCTGGTGAAATTCAGCGCGAGGGCTTCGTCCCAATCGCTGTCGGGCGCATCCACCGGCAACGGCCGGCTGCCGCCGGCATTGTTGACCAATATGTCGACATGACCGAGCGCTGCGAGTGCCGCGGCGGTCAATTTCTGGGCGGCGTCGTCCTGCATGATGTCCTGCGCTACCGGGATCACGGCGCCGTTTCCCCCGGCTTGCACCTCCTGCGCAAGCTTCTCGAGCAGATCTTGCCGCCTCGCCACGGCGAGAACGCGCACACCTTCGCGCGCCAGCGCCTTGGCGATCGCCCGGCCGATCCCGATGCTGGCGCCGGTCACGACGGCGGTCTTGGAGTTGAGATCGAGGTCCATGGTGGCGAGCTTTCTTTCTGTTAACACCCTGCACGCATGTTTAGGATGGATTTTGGTCCGCTGCGGCTGGCAGTGTAATACCGCCGACGCTCGAGGGAAGAAAAAGCATGGCTTGGAATCCGCAGCAATACCTGAAATTTTCCGGCCACAGGCTGAGACCCGCGGTTGATCTGTTGATGCGAATTCCGGATTTCACCGTCCGCCGCGTGGCCGATCTTGGTGCCGGTGCGGGCAATGTCACCAGGTTGATCAAGGAAAGATGGCCGGATGCCAGCGTCACCGGCGTCGAAGGCTCGGCCGAAATGGTCGCCGCTGGAAACAAGGCCGCCCCCGAGATCGAATGGCTGCATCAGGATCTGGCGTCCTGGCAGCCTGCCCACCAACTCGACCTGATCTTTTCCAATGCGGCGCTGCACTGGCTGCCCGATCACGCGATGCTGTTTCCTTCGTTGATGAGGAAAGTCGAGCCTGGCGGCATCCTCGCGGTGCAGATGCCGCGCAATTTCGGCGCGCCCTCGCATCTGCTGATCGCGCAGACCGCCCTGAACGGACCCTGGCGCGGCCAGCTGGAGCATCTCGTCACCCCGGCTCCGGTCGAGACTCCCGGATTTTATCATGACCTGCTGGCGCCTTTGTCCGAACATCTCGATATCTGGGAGACCGAATATCTGCAGATCCTGGAAGGCGAAAACCCGGTGAAGGAATGGACCAAGGGCACCTGGCTGACGCGATATCTGGACGTTCTGCAGGGCCAGGAAAAAGCGGCCTTCGAGGCGGCCTATGGCGAGCGCGTTGCGAAAGCCTACCCTCCGAATTCGGCTGGCCAGACGCTGTTTCCGTTCCGGCGGCTGTTCATGGTGGCCCAGCGCAAAATCTGATACCTCCGCCTTCAAATGCCCTCTGCGGCAAATCAGCGCCTCGGCGGGAGGGGACATCTGCCTAAATAGCTGTCATTGCCTGCGCCCGACCCCCAATTCGGCTTAGGTCTAGTTGTTCGAATACGGCTTTACTGCCACTACTGAAAACCGGAAAAACCCAGAAACGACCGTATCCAACGCAATTGGGAGGAGAATTCATGCGCAAATTGATGCTCGCAGCCGTCGTGACCGCCGTTTTCATGGCTCCAGCCGCCGTGATGGCGCAGAGCCCGATCATCATCAAATTCAGCCATGTGGTCGCCACCGACACCCCGAAGGGCAAGGGCGCGCTCAAGTTCAAGGAACTTGCCGAAAAATATACCGACGGCAAAGTCAAGATCGAGGTCTATCCCAACTCCTCATTGTACAAGGACAAGGAAGAGATCGAGGCGCTCCAGCTCGGCTCGGTGCAGATGCTGGCGCCCTCGACTGCGAAGTTTGCCCCGCTGGGCGTCAAGGAATTCGAAGCGCTCGACCTGCCCTGGTTGTTCAAGGATGAAGCGACCTACTCCGCGGCCATGAAGGGGCCGGTGGGCAAGTGGCTGTTCCAGAAGCTGGAGTCGAAGGGCATCACCGGTCTCGCCTATTGGGATAATGGCTTCCACATGACCTCGGCGAATCGCCCGCTCTTGATGCCGGCCGATTTCCAGGGGCTCAAGATCCGCATCTCCGGCTCCAAGATCGCCGACCGCTACTTCCGCGATGTCGGCTCAATTCCGCAGATCATGGCGTTCTCGGAAGTCTATCAGGCCCTGCAAACCGGCGTGGTCGATGGCTGCGAGAACACAGCCTCGAACTACCTGACGCAGAAATTCCATGAAGTGCAAAAGGACATCACGGTGTCCTACCACGCCCACCTGCAATATGCTGTGATCGTCAACTCGAAGTTCTGGAACGGACTGCCGCCCGACATTCGCAAACAGCTCGAAAAGGCGATGGACGAGGCGACCGACTACACCAACTCGATCGCGGTCAAGGAAAATGAGGATGCGCTGGCTGAAATCAAAAAGTCCGGCAAGACCACATTGCATTACCTGACCGACGATCAGCGCAAGGCCTGGCAGGCGGCGATGCGGCCGACCTATGCCTGGGCCAAGGGCCGCGTCGGCCAAGAGGTGCTCGATCTCGTTGCCAAGGAACTCGATGTCAAGATGAACTGACGGCCTGGGATTGGCATGACAGGAAAACGGCCGGGAGTGATCGCACTCCCGGCCGTTTCGGCCTAAGACGGGGGATCTCGCGTGCTCAAAGTGCTCAACCGGGCGCTCGACCATTTGGAAGAGTGGCTGATCGCCAGTCTCATTGCTGCCGCGACCGCGCTGATTTTCGCAGCGGTGCTGCATCGGTACGGAACCGGCCTTTCGATCGACGTGTCGAAATGGTTGTCCGCGCGCGGTGTGCCGATCCTGCCCGCGATTTTCAAGGACATCTACCTGTGGCTCGCGGCTCTCGACGTGTCCTGGGCGCAGGAACTCTGCATCTACATGTTCATCTGGATGGCCAAGTTCGGCGCCGCTTACGGCGTGCGCACCGGCATCCATGTCGGGGTCGACCTGCTCGTCAACCGGGTGCCGCCGCGCTCGCGCAAACAGGTGATCCTCTTCGCATTGTTATGCGGCGCGTTCTTCACCGGAATGATTGCGACATTCGGCGCTTCGTTCGTATCCGAGATGTTCAGGACCGGCCAGCAATCGAACGATCTCGAAGCGCCGATGTGGATTGTATATCTCGCGATCCCGGCCGGCTCCGGCCTGATGTGCTTCCGCTTTCTGCAGGTTTCGTGGTTCTACTACTGGACCGGCGAGCTGCCGCACCACAATGAAGCGCAGGTCGAGGGCGTTGAAATTACCGCTCCGGCGCTGCACCCGATGTCCGGCGATTCCGCTGCCGCTACCGGCGGCAAGGCAAGTCCGCTGGGATTGATCCTGATCCTGGCGCCGATATTGATTCTGGCGATCTGCCTCGGCGAGAGGGCCGGCATCCTGGTGCTGCCGCAAGCGTTGCGCGCCGCGACGATTTTTGCGCTGCTGATCGCGCTGATGCTGACCGGCATACCGGTGTCAATCGCCCTCGGTCTCACGGTGATGACATTCCTGTTCACGCTTGACCACGGTTCCGATCGAAGCCGTGTCGATGAAGTTGTTCACCGGCATCGAAAGCTTCGAGATCATGGCGATCCCGTTCTTCATTCTGGCCGGCAACTTCCTCACCCATGGCGGCGTGGCGCGGCGAATGATCGATTTCGCGACCTCCCTGATCGGTCACTGGCACGGTGGCCTGGGGCTTGCCGGCATCGTGGCCTGCTCGATGTTCGCCCTTGTTTGCGGCTCGAGCGTCGCAACCGTAGCCGCCGTCGGCGCGATCGTGCTGCCCGAGATGGTGAGGCACGGTTATCCGATGCGATTTGGCGCCGGGATCATCACCGTCGCCGGCTCGCTCGGCATCCTGATGCTGCCCTCGATTCCGAAAATCATCTACGCGGTCTCCACCGGCACATCGATCGGCGCGCTGTTCGTGGCGGGCTTGCTGCCCGGCATGCTGCTGACCTCGATGCTATGTGCGGTGACCTGGTATCTGGCCAGGAGCCGAAACTATCCGCGCATGACCAGGGCAAGCTGGACCGAGACCTTGCATGCCTTCCGGGAAAGCATCTGGGGCCTGATGCTGGTCGTGATCATCATCGGCGGCATCTACAGCGGGCTGTTCACCGCCACCGAAGCCGCCGCCATGGCGGCGGTCTATTCATTCTTCATATCGGTATTCGTATACAAGGCACTGAAGTTGAAGGACGTGCCTCGGGTATTGCTGCGGGCCGCCAACACCAGCGCCATGCTGCTCTACATCGTGACCAATGCGGTGCTGTTTTCCTTTGTTCTCAGCAACGAGAATATCCCCTCTGCGCTCGCGGACTGGATCACGGCCCAGGATCTTGGCTGGGTGGGCTTCCTGCTGCTCGTCAACGTCCTGCTGTTGCTGGCCGGAAATTTCATGGAGCCGACGTCGATCATCCTGATCATGGCGCCGATCCTGGCGCCGGCCGCGAAGCGGCTTGGCATCGATCTGGTCCACTTCGGCATCGTCATCGACGTCAATATGGAGGTCGGCCTCTGCCACCCGCCGGTCGGCCTCAACCTTTACGTCGCATCGATGATCGCCGGGATGCGGATCACCGACCTGGCCATGGCCGTGATGCCGTGGCTGATCACGATGCTGGTGTTTCTGATGATCGTGACGTATTGGCCGGGCCTGACCCTCTGGCTGCCGACGGTGCTCGGGATGCACTAGCGGCCATGTCGTTCGGTCGCTTGAGTCGGCGAAACATCAGATCGCGCCGCTCATGGAGAAGATTGGCGCTGGGATTCGCGGAATTGGCCCATCACGCGGTGCATCTGTCATGATCGGGCTACCCGACGGGCAAATCAGCGCATACGCGGCGCTGGTTTGCCTGTCCAGCATTATATTCGGTTTTTCCGAAAATATAGTGCTTCCCGCCCAAGCCAAATCAGTTCTAGATCGCCGTCATCCTGTCCCGCACAAGGGGCGTTTCGCGATCGTCACGGACGTTGGGACAGGAGGCGATGGACGCGGCAGCGTCTGGCGCGCAAGGACGATGCAGGGCGAGATGAACCTCGTGAGCATCGAACGGCGCGCAAAGACGAGAGACGCTGCTTGCGGACGGCGAAGTCGTGTGGTCCTGACGCCCCGGCGCTGGCGTCAAGTCTTGCGGAGGTTTTGGTCGGGCCCAACCGGGCCTGGCGAAGCACCTTAATCCGCTGATCGACGGTGACAACAAGCCGATCACCGGGGAGAGCACGAAGTAGACCGTTAAAACCATTCGCGTGCGGGGATGCCGGGATGAATCTGGTGGACCTGTGGTGACTTGCTCGTGTGCTTACTATCATTTTGCACGCGAGGCTGCGGGTGCATTGGGCGCCCGGCATTCCCCACGCCCTCTGAGATCCGAGGGCGAAACCAACATGCACAACCCGGGCGCATTCAGCGCCGCGGGAATGCGGACTCATATCCCTCTGTGGCCTGGGCTGTTTGAAAATTGAATCGGTAATTCGTTGAGTTTTGTGAGGAGCAGCAGGGGAGGCGTCGTCGTGGCGGGACGCGCAACCGCGCGTCAAATTCCCAGATACGCAGCCTGGACCTGCTTGTTGTTGGCCAGTTCCTGGCTTGAGCCGTGCATGATGACCTTGCCGCTTTCCAGCACATAGGCGCGCTGCACCAGCGACAGCGCGCGGCTGACGTTCTGCTCCACCAGCAGAATGGCGGTGCCCATCTTGTGAATCTCGCCGATCTTCTCAAAAGTCACGTCGGTCATCACGGGGGCCAGACCCAGCGAAGGCTCGTCGAGCATCAACAGCCGGGGTTTGAGCATCAACCCGCGGCCGACCGCGAGCATCTGCTGTTCGCCGCCGCTCATGGTGCCCGCAAGCTGGCGTCTGCGGTCGGCCAGCCGCGGAAAGATGCTGTAGACGAGATCGAGGGTGCGGCTGCGTTCCGCCTTGGCGTTCGGCACGTAAGCGCCGATCTCGAGGTTCTCCTGCACGGTCATTTCAGGAAATACCTGGCGGCCCTCGGGTACATGGGCAATTCCCAATTCCGGAATCCTGTACGGCGGCAGAGATGCGAGATTGGTGCCGGCAAAGCTGATGGCGCCGGACGACATCCCGACCAGCCCCGAGATCACGCGTAGCGTGGTGCTCTTGCCGGCGCCGTTCGCGCCCAGCAGGCCGACGGCTTCGCCTTCGCCGATCTCGATGCTGACATCGGAGATGGCGGGCACCGAGCCGTAACTGGCGCTCACCCCGGCGAGCTTGAGCACTAGACCTCTCCCGGCGTCGGCGGATGCACGTAGGAGCCGAGATAAGCGCGGATCACTTCTGGGTTCTCCACGATCTGCTTGGGCGCGCCCTCGGCGATCTTCTGGCCGTGATCGAGCACCACGATGTGGCGGGCCACCGCCA
Source organism: uncultured Alphaproteobacteria bacterium (assembly GCA_963840155.1). GTDB lineage: Bacteria > Pseudomonadota > Alphaproteobacteria > Rhizobiales > Xanthobacteraceae > Bradyrhizobium. Next base: position 1,579,652 of record CAWIXP010000001.1, on the reverse strand, counting down.
TGATGGCGCGCATCACGTGTTCGACGATGACGATGGTCAGCCCGCGCTGCGACAACTTGCCGACCAGCGCCACCGCCTGATCGATCTCCGCCGGATTGAGCCCGGCCATGACTTCATCGAGCAGAAGAAGCCGCGGCTGGGTCGCAAGCGCACGCGCCATTTCCAGCCGGCGCTGATCGATCGTGGTCAAATCCCTGGCCGCGGTCTGTTCCCTGGCCGAAAGGCCGACGAACTCGATTACCTCGCGCGCCCTCTCGCGCGCCGGGGCAATGTGCCTGTCGCGCAGGAACGCGCCGGTCATGACGTTGTCCAGCACCGTCATGGCGCCGAACGGTTTCGCCACCTGGAAGGTCCGCGCCAGGCCATGGGCGCAGATGTCATGCGGTTTCAAGCCGACGATTTCGCGGCCATAGGCGAACACCGACCCGGAGTCGGGCCGATGAAAGCCGGTGATGAGATTGAAGCTGGTGGTCTTGCCCGCGCCATTGGGACCGATCAGCGCGACGGTTTCGTTTTCCTGCACGGAAAAGCTGACGTCCTGCACGGCGCGCAGGCCGCCGAACCGCTTGTTGAGACCTTTGATGACGAGCGCTTCTGCCATCGTCTTGTCCTTACGCCCGTGCCGGCTTGCGGCTGGTGTGGCGCTGCCAGGCCTCGCGCATCATGCCCATCAGCCCGGTCGGCCGCCACAGGATCACCGCCATCAGGATCAGGCTGTAGACGGTGAGCTGCACCCCGCCGATCGCGCTGCCGAGCCAGCTCTGCAGCAGCGTCGAGGTCGTTTCCAGCAAGACGGTGCCGATCACCGGACCCCATAACGTGCCAATGCCGCCGACGATCGACACCAGCGCGGCCTCGATCGAGATGTTGAAGGAAAACGCCGTCGCCGGGTCGATGAAGTAGATGTACTGCGTATAGAAGGTACCGGCGAGCGCGGTGAGAAAGGAGCTGATCAGATAGATGTCGCGCTTGATCCTCGGTGCGTTGACCCCGATCGCCTCGGCGGCATCCTCGTCCTCGCCGATCGCGACCAGGTAGTAGCCCATCCAGGACCGTTCGATGCGGTAGGTGATCGCAAGCCCGAGCGCGAGCAACCCGAGTACGACGTAGTAATAGGCGGTCTTGGTCTCGAACTGCATCATCAGCGGCGCGCTGCCGAGGTTCGGGATCGTGGTGCCCTCGGCGCCCCAGGCCAGGTCACGAAATTTCAGGAAGATCAGCATCAGCGCCTGCGCGGTGGCGATCGTCGCGATGGTGAAATAGGGGCCGCGCAGGCGGAAGCAGAGCCAGCCGATCGGCAGGCTCGCCAACATCGCCACCCCGCCGCCGGCGATCATCCCGATCCAGGGCGAGATACCGAAATCGATCTGCAGGATGGTCGAGGTATAGGCGCCGAGCCCGAAATAGGCGGCGTGCCCGAGCGACAGCTGCTTGGCGTAGCCGCCCATCAGGTTCCAGGCGACGCCGATGAAGGAGAACAGCAGGATCCGGATGAAGATGTCGATCGCAAACGAGCTCTTCACCAGTAGCGGCAATGCGGCGAGAATTGCGACGGCGATCGCAAGCCCAACCAGGCCGCGGGTGCTGATGCGCTGCGTGATCACCGCGCTCTCCCGCCGCCGAGGCCGGTCGGTCTAAACGCCAGTGTCAAAAGCAACATGGCGAACACCACGATCAATCCGGAATCGGCGCCGACATACTGAATCCCAAGGGATTCCGCGACCCCCATCATCAGGCTGGCGACGAGCGCGCCGATCACATTGCCGAGCGTGCCCAGCACCACCGCGACAAAGGCCATCAGCACGAATACCTGGCCCACGAAGGGATAGGCCGAATAGAACGGCATCAACAGCGAACCGGCGGCACCGGCGAGCGCGAGCGCAATGCCGAGCGCGACGCAGAATACGCGGTTGGGATTGATGCCCATCAGCATGGCCACGTCGCGGTTCTGGGCGGCGGCGCGCATCGCCTTGCCGAGGTCAGTGGTGTGCAGGAACAGCCAGAGCGCGCCGCTCAGCAACATCGCCACGACAAAGGCGATCAGTTTGGCGACCGGGATGTAGAGTCCGCCGAGATGCAACGCTTCGTCGGAATAGGAGGTGTGGACGGTGCGATAGTTGGCCGTGAACAGCATCAGCGCGAGATTGAGCAGCAGCAGCGACAGCGCAAACGTCAGAAAGATCTGCGGCATGTCGTTGGGCCCCAAAACCCGGCGTATCAGGAAATGCTGGACCAGCACGCCGATCACGAACAGCACCGGCATCGAAACGAAAAGTGAAAGCAGCGGGTCGATGCCGAATTGGTTGGCGAGAAAGAAGGAGATGTACATCCCGATCATCACGAATTCGCCCTGGGCGAAATTGACGATCTTGACCACGCCGAAGATCAGCGTCACGCCGATGCTGACGAGCGCGTAGATGCCGCCGATGAGCAGGCCGTTGATGACGGCCTGGGCCACTGTCTCCCACATCCGACTTGACCGGCGTCAGGATTTCATCAGCGGCTTGCGGGCATCTTCCTTCGGAAAAACGCTGGCCAGATCGCCGTTCTGCCACTGCACGCCGACCGGGCGGCCGTAGATGTTCTTGCCGTCCGGGCCGAACTTCACCTTGCCGCCCGGCGCCATCGCCGCATAGCCGGAGGAGACATCGAGCGTCGACAACGCGTCGCGAACCTTCTGCGGATCGGTGGAGGCCGCGCGCTCCAGCGCGTCGGCGATCATGAAGGTCTGCGCGACCAGTCCGCCGGCATATTCGAACAGGAATTCGCCACTGCGCTTCTTGTATTCGGCATTTACCTTCTCGGCGTTGGAGTCCATGTCGTGGTTCCAGTGCGCCACGCCTTGCAACCCTTCGGCGAGCTTGCCGACGTTCTTATAGAAGTCCGGAATGACGAAACCGCCGGAGCCGCCGTTGATCGCGATATTGAGGCCGACTTGCTTGACGGTGCGCACGATCAAAATGAGATCGTTCAGATAGGAAACCGAGAACAGCGCGTTCGCGCCTGATGACTTGACCTTGTTGATCAGCGGGCTGGCATCGGTGAAGCCGGCCGAGTAGGGCTCGAACATCACGATCTCGACACCCTCGCCCGGCGCCAGTTCCTTGAGCCCGTTCGATGTCGAGGTGCCGAATGCGGTGTTCTCGAAGATCACTGCGACCTTCGGGCTCTCGCTGACAAGCTTCGCCATCTGCAACTGCGCTTTGGCGAACTGCGACGCCCGCGCAAACGGCGTAAAGGTATAGCTCCGTCCCTTGTTGAGCTGGTCGGAGCTCGAGCCGGTGATGATTGGAACCTTGGCGCGTTCGGCGACTTCGCTGGCGATCAGCGTCAAGGCGCTGGCGAAACAGCCGTAAATCGCCGACAGCTTGTTGCCGGTGATCAGCCGATCGGTCTCGGTACGCGTCACCGTGGTGTCGCTCTGCACGTCGGAGGTGATCAGATTGAGCTTGGCGCCGCCGAGCGATTTGATGCCGCCGGCATCGTTGACCATCTCGACGGCGAGCTTGGCGGCGGTGACGCAGCCCACCCCGATCTGCGCCATGCTTCCGGTGCTCGGATATAGCGCACCGATGTTGACGGGGTCAGCGGCCCAGCCGCGCAGCGGAACCGCGCCGAACGCACCGGCGGCGAGGATCCCGCCGGTCTTGAGGAGAAATTCGCGGCGGCCTTGCCGGCTTCGGAATGGCTGATCCCGGTCGGCATTCTTGATGACCGAACCGCCATGATCTTTTTTCATGTCATTTCCCCCTGCGCGAATCCCGGTACAGACTTCTGTCCGGTCGCTTGTCATTGGCCGAACTCGCAATCACAACCAGTCGAGTTCGCAATCATAAGAACATGTAATTCGCCATATTCAAAGCGGAGATAAGTCGAGTTCTGACCAAGCGTTTGGCGCCGACAGGTGCGCCGCAACATGCGCCGTTCTTCGGATGTGCCTGCTGCGGCTTACACCCGTCGAATTCCGGGTGCCGGTTTTGGAATTGTTGCCTGTCCGATGCGTCCGGTCCGCAGCATGGGGCGGCGTCAGACCGCAGGATGCGCGGCTGTCCAGCCGGGCTATTCGGCGCTGCTGACCAGCTTGATCCGCGGCTCGGCGGCTTCCATCAAGCTGCGGTACGCGGCGAGGTAATCGAGCGCCATGCGGCGCGCGGTGAAGCGAACCTCGAACTGCTTGCGGATCGCAGATCTGCTCAATTGGGAAAGGCGATCGACCGCGGCCACGGCGCTGATTTCGTCCTCGACGACGAAGCCGGTTACCCCGTCCTCGATAATCTCCGCGACCGAGCCGCGGTTGTAGGCGATGACGGGGGTGCCGCACGCCAACGCCTCGATCATGACGAGGCCGAACGGTTCCGGCCAGTCGATCGGGACGAGCAGCCCGATCGCGCCACTCAAAAACTCGGATTTCTCCGGATCCCCGATCTCGCCGACGTATTCGACGAGCGGACTCCGTTCGATCAGCGGGCGAATGATTTCGTCGTAGTAATCCTGGTCGGCCCGATCGACCTTGGCGGCGATCTTCAGCGGAATCCCGCATCGGGTTGCGATCTTGATCGCGCGGTCGACGCCCTTTTCCGGCGCAATCCGGCCCAGCACCCCCAGATAGCCGGGTTTGCAGGGTTGCGGAGTTCAACAAATTCTCCGGCAGTCCGTGATAGATGGTTTTCACCCAATTGGCCTGCGGCACGGGGCGCCGCTGGGCGTTCGAGATCGAGATTACCGGCACGGCGGCGAAGGTGTGGAACACCGGCTGGTGCTCCGGCAGATCGAGCCGGCCATGCAGGGTGGTCAGAAAAGGGGTTGGTTGACGGGAAAACAGCGAGAACGGGTAATAGTCGAGGTGGAAGTGCAGAAAATCGAATTCCTCCTCGTCGCATCTCTGTCGGACGCGCTCCAGCATCACCATGTGCAGCGCGTTCGGGTCGCGGACGGATCCGTCGAGCCGCAGCGCCTTCGGCCAGGTCGCCTCGAGTTTTGCCGAAGTCTGCGAGTCACCGCTGGCGAAAAGGGTGACATCATTTCCCAGCGCCACCAGCTCTTCTGTCAGCCAGTGTACCACCCGTTCGGTGCCGCCATAAAGCCGGGGGGGAACAGCCTCCGTCAGCGGAGCAACCTGCGCGATGCGCATCTCACCGTCTCCTGTCGATCATGGATGAACGAAAGCCCCCTTCACGATGGCACGGGCGTGCCCGACTAGGGGAACGTTTCCGCATGTGCGAAGTTCCAACAGCATGCGCACTTCTTCCACACCTTGGTCTTGCAGATGCCATTAGGCACAATCACATCTTCTTCCATGTCGCTAATGCTGCACGGCTGTTGCGCAGGGATATCAGCAGGATGGGAACCACAACGGATCCTGCCTCGTTCCAGCGTGTCAGAAGAATCCACTTAGGGGTCTCCTTCTCCTCCAACGGGTTTGCAGTCACATGGACAATCTTTCAGGATACGCGCACCGCCCCCTTTCGTTTGTGCTGCGATATCTTCGCCAGCGTCTCGCATCCCATGTCGTTATTTTGGGCGCCGTCGTGACTGCCGCCGGGTGTTCGGTAGCCACACAATATGGCGTCAAGTACCTGGTCGACGGCTTGTCGGCCGGCCCGGCGCGCGCAGGTAACGTATGGCTGGCATTCGTTTTTCTCATGTCGCTGATCGCCGCGGATAATTTCTTGTGGCGGATCGCCAGCTGGACGGCGAGTTTCACGTTTGTAGGAGTGACGGGGGACTTGCGTCGCGACATTTTTCGACATCTGACGGGGCACGCGCCGAGTTACTTCTCCGACCGTCTGCCGGGAATGCTCACCAGCCGAATTACCGCGACCTCCAATGCAGTCTTCACCGTGGAAAACATGTTCGTCTGGAACGTGCTGCCGCCGTGCATGGCAACGATCGCTGCGGTCGCATTGATCGGAACCGTGAGTCTGACCATGGCGGCCAGCCTGAGCGTCATCGCCGGCCTCATGGTGTTTGCGATGTTTCGCCTGGCAGCGGCGGGCAAGCCGCTGCATGACGACTTCGCGGACAAGGCCGCCGCGGTCGATGGCGAAATGGTTGACGTCATCAACAACCTTCCACTGGTGCGTGCGTTTTGCGGCCTCAGCTTCGAGCACGACCGGTTTGATGCCACCGTTAGTCGCGAATTGACGGCTCGGGGGCGCAGCCTTCGTTATCTGGAGAGGTTGCGCATCATCCATGCCGCGATAACCGTGGTGCTGACGATCGCGGTATTGGCTTGGGCGATCGTGCTGTGGCAGCGCGGCAATGCCAGCACCGGTGACGTCGTACTGGTCTGTACGTTGGGGCTTACGATTTTGAGTGCCACGCGTGATCTCGCCGTCGCGCTGGTCGATGTGACCCAGCACGTGGCCCGTTTGACAGAGGCGATTGCCACGCTGTTGCTTCCACACGAACTGCGCGACCATCCGGAAGCCGAGCCGCTGGTAAAGAGCGGCGCGGCCATTGCTTTCAACAACATCTCGTTTCGTTACCCGGGTGGGCTCCAGGTATTCGACAAGTTTGCCCTTCGGCTGCAACCGGGGCAGCGGGTAGGGTTGGTCGGTCAATCCGGCGGCGGAAAATCTTCGCTATTCGTGCTGCTGCAGCGCTTCTACGACGTCCAGCACGGCAGTATAACCATCGACGGTCAGGACATCTCGAGGGTCACCCAGCAAAGCCTGCGTCAGGCAATCTCGGTGGTGCCACAGGACATCTCGCTGTTCCATCGGTCGATCATGGAAAATATTCGGTACGGCCGTCCGAATGCCAGCGATGACGAGGTGCTGCGTGCGGCCATCGCGGCGCGCTGCGATTTCGTCGAATCCCTTCCCGAGGGACTTGCGACCATGGTCGGCGACCGCGGGGTCAAGCTGTCGGGTGGCCAGCGGCAGCGCATCGCCATTGCGCGCGCCTTCCTCAAGGACGCGCCGATTCTGCTGCTGGACGAAGCCACCGCAGCACTCGATAGTGAATCCGAAGAAGCGATACGCGAGGCGCTCGGCCGGCTGATGCGCGGGCGAACCGTCATCGCGATCGCCCATCGCCTGGCTACGCTGCGCCATTTCGATCGGGTGGTGGTGCTCAAGGCCGGCAAGATCATCGAAGACGGTCCGCCGGATCGCCTGATGCAGGGCAAAGGCCCGTACCGCAAATTGGTGACGCAGGAATTGAGCCGGCTCGCGAAACACGCGGCCTGATGCACGGCGTTTTGCGTCTCGTCCTGTTCAAGTCTATTGCTAGTGCGTTGATCGCAAGCGAGGGGAGCCGCTCGGAGTCAAATGTCACCCGAAGCCTTGAGCCAAGCGACGGCGCGGACCATCGAACTGGTCATGGAATCGCCGTTCTATATCCCGATGACCGGACCTGCGGCGCGGCCGCGGCGCTCGCTCAAACACGACGACACTTTCATCGTGCTCGACAGCCACGGTGATATTGGCGCTTCCGCCGGCGGACCGGACGGCCTTTTCAACTGCGATACCCGTCATGTCGCCCGGCTTGAACTCGTGCTGGACGAGGTGCAGCCGCTGCTGCTCGGCAGCAACCTGCGCGATGACAATTCGGGGTTGACGGTCGATCTCACCAACCCCGACATCTATCGCAACGGCCGAATCGTGTTGCAAAAAGACATGCTGCACGTCGTGCGCACAATCTTTTTGTGGCGCGGCACGGCCTACCAGCGCATTGGCGTGCAGAATCATGGCGACCGGCCGGCCAGCTTCGACATGACATTGTTGTTCGACAACGATTTCGCCGATTTGTTCGAAGTGCGCGGCGAAAAGCGCCTGCGCCGCGGCGTCAGCTCCAGTAAACTGCTTGGTCCTACCGATGTTGCGTTGGAATATAGCGGGCTCGATGGCAAATCGCGCAGCACCGCGCTGCATTTCGATCCGCGGCCGACCCGGCTTGCCGTGAACGCCGCGACCTATCATCTCGATCTGGCGCCGCAACAGGTCAGTTCGCTGTTCGTGGCGGCGTCCTGCGACAAGCCTGCACCCTTCAGGCCGGCACCATTCTTTCGTGGGTTGCTGGCGCACCGCCGCGAGATGCGCCGTTGCACCGTGGGCGCCACCAGCATCGAGACCTCGAACAATATTTTCAACGAGGTCCTGTGCCAGGCGATGGCCGACCTCAACATGCTGATGACGGATACCCCGCAGGGACGATACCCCTATGCCGGCATTCCCTGGTATTCCACGACCTTCGGCCGCGACGGAATCATCACCGCCATGCAAATGCTGTGGATTGATCCGCGGGTCGCCCGCGGCGTGCTGAAGAGACTTGCTTTCTACCAGGCCAAGACAGTCGATCCGCTCGCCGACGCAGAACCTGGGAAGATCCTGCACGAAATGCGCGGCGGCGAAATGGCTTCTCTGCGCGAAGTACCGTTTGCGCAATATTACGGTAGCGTCGATTCGACGCCGCTGTTTGTGTTGTTGGCCGGTCTGTATGTCGAGCGCACCGGCGACGAGCAAACGCTAGCTGAGTTGTGGCCCGCGATCGAAGCAGCGTTGGGCTGGATCGACGGACCCGGCGATCCCGATCGCGACGGATTTGTCGAGTATCAGCGCGCCTCCGAGCAGGGCCTCGCCAACCAGGGCTGGAAGGACTCCTATGATGCGATCTTTCATGCTGACGGTCGTTTGGCCGAGGGCTATATCGCGCTCGCCGAAGTGCAGGGCTACGTGTTTGCCGGCAAGCGGCTAGCGGCGCGCTGTGCGGCGCGGCTCGGCAAGAAGGAGGAGGCGCGTCGGCTCGAGGCCGAGGCCGATCGGCTTGCGCAGCGTTTCGAACAGGCGTTCTGGTGTGACGATCTTGGCACCTACGCGCTGGCACTCGACGGCGCCAAACAGCCGTGCAAGGTGCGCAGCTCGAATGCCGGACAGCTTCTGTTCAGCGGGATGGTGCGGCAGGATCGCGCCCGGATGGTCGCCGCCGATCTGATGCGGCCGCATTTCTTCACAGGATGGGGCATCCGCACCGTGGCGCGCGGCGAGGCGCGTTACAATCCGATGTCCTATCATGACGGTTCGATCTGGCCGCACGACAATGCGCTGATCGCGCTTGGCTTCGCGCGTTACGGCCTCAAGCATTCCGTCGCGCACCTGTTCAGGGCTCTGTTCGACGCCGCCACTTACATGGATTTGCGGCGGCTTCCGGAATTGTTCTGTGGCTTTCGTCGCGAAAAGCGACGCGGCCCGACGCTTTATCCGGTCGCCTGCGCGCCCCAGGCGTGGGCAAGCGCGACGCCTTTCACGCTGCTGGAGGCGTCGCTTGGACTGGAATTCGACGCCCAGCGCGGTGAAATCCGGCTGCGCAACCCGCGGCTACCTGCGTTTTTGAACGAAGTGGTGCTGCGCGATCTGCAACTTGGTCATTCAAGCGTTGACCTTCGAGTTCGGCGCCATGGCGACGAGGTGTCACTGGAAGTGTTGCGGACCCGCGGCCAGATCCAGGTGTCAATCGTGCTGGCGCATTGATTCGGCGTCCGGTCCGGAATGCCTATTTATGTCGCGGAATCGCCGGTGCGCTAGGTTCCGCGCGTTCGCGTCACGCTTTCGTGCACCTTCAGGAGGCCGTATGCGCGCAAGATATCTTCTCATGCTCATTGCGGTCGGGCTTGCGACCTCGCTTACCGTGGAATCCCGGGCGGAAGACAACGCGACAGCGCCACCGCCGGATCAGAGCTCGCCTCAGTCAACGCCACCGCAAAATCCGACTCCGCCGGCGGCACAGAAGGAACCGTCACCGCCGGCTTCGGTGACCATCATCGGTGCGAGCGAGGCCCATGGCGTCCTCGGTCGGTATGTCCGCAGTCCTACCGGCGAAGATATGGGGCGCATCGTCGACGTCATCGTCGATCGCGCAGGGACAGTGCGTGCCGCTGTGATCGATTTCGGCGGGTTTCTCGGCGTGGGCAGTCGAAAAATCGCGGTGGACTGGAGCGCGCTGCATTTCGGACGCGTCGCCAATAAGACGGAAAGCATTACGCTCGAATTGACGAAGGATCAGGTAATGGCTGCGCCGGAATACAAGGAGGATAAGCAGATCGTGGTGCTTGGCGCGTCGGGCAGTCTCAATCCACTGAAGTTTTGATGCATTATAGGGGCGTCGAACGACCATGCCGTTTGCAGGTTCATTCCACTCAATTCGACGGATTGACGACGACCGCCGTCGGAGCTCGATCGGCAACGATAACCTTGCAGCGCGGGCGGCCGAACCCGTGACGCCCAAAGCGGGGACAATGCCTTCGAGCCAGAGCTTGCGCGGGCTCGACTGGTTCATTTTTTTCCTCGCGGACGTGCAGACCGGATTCGGACCATTCATCGCGGTCTATCTGACGACGCAGAAATGGACGCAGGTCGAAATCGGTCTTGTGCTATCGATCGCCGGTATCGTCGGGCTGATCGGGCAGATGCCGGGCGGCGCCATTGTCGATGCCGCCCGATCCGAACGGCTGGTAGCTGGACTTGCGGTTGCGACGATCGGAGCCAGCGCGCTCGGTTACGCGGTGTGGCCGATCTTTCCGGTAGTGGTAACCGCCGCGACGCTGCACGCGGCTGCCAGTTGCGTGCTCGGTCCGGCAATCGCCGCGATCAGCCTGGGTCTGGTCGGACCTCTCGCGATAGGGGAGCGGCTCGGGCGCAATGCCCGCTTCGCCTCGCTTGGCAATGGAACAGCCGCCGCGGTGATGGGCACGGCCGGTTATCTGCTGTCGAGCCGTTCGGTATTTCTCGTCACCTTTGTCTTGGCGATTCCGACATTGCTTGCGCTTGCGCGGATTCGCGAGCGTGAAGTCGACGTGGCCCAGGCGCACGGCGCGGTGGTGCGCGAGGTACCCGATGCACGCGCAACCAGTGTCTTCAGTCTGGTACGGCAGCGTCCGCTGCTGATCTTCGCCTGCAGTGTGCTCCTGCTGCAACTCGCCAACGCAGCGATGCTTCCGCTAATGGCGGGTGTGGTAACGACGCGATCGAGTCAATGGGCGCCGGTGCTGATCGCAGCATGCATCATCGTCCCGCAAGCGATCGTGGCGCTGATGTCGCCGTCGGTTGGCCGCAAGGCCCAGCAATGGGGGCGGCGGCCGTTGCTGCTCCTGGGATTTGGCGCGCTGGCTGTGCGCGGCGTGCTATTTGCGACCGTAAGGGATCCATATCTGCTGGTTGCGGTGCAGGCGTTCGATGGCATCACCGCCGCCGTGTTCAGTGTCATGATCCCGCTGACCGTCGCCGACGTCGCGTTCGGAAGCGGTCACTTCAACCTTGCGCAGGGGATTGTCGGTACGGCGACCGGGATCGGTGCATCGCTTAGTACCGTGATTGCCGGTTACGTCAGCGATAGGTTCGGCAGCAGCATTGCGTTTACCGGTTTGGCGGCTGTCGCGGCTGTGGGCTTCGCCATGATCTGGATGATGATGCCGGAAACGCGGCGAACCGCGCTGGATAGCGGCAGCATCTCAGGCGAAATAGGCAAGCATTAGCGCGGCCTGCCAGTTCTTCGACGTCCCCGGCCGAGCCAAATCGCCGCAAACGGACCTCCTTGTCGGCCAATTCCAGTCCGACGCATCCCCGTCGGGCCGGGGTAGAGTTGCGCACATGCCGGGAGCCGGGGCGGCAGGCCGTCTCGGGTCGAAGCCAGCCAAGCTCGACTACTTGGTTCATCGCGCGCGGAATCGCTTCCCCCGCGCAGCCGAGCAATCTAGGGTCACGCCGTAGCCGAACATGTCGGCCCGAAGGAGTTTGGAATGACGGTAGCGGAAAGCGAGCAGGAGATTGCGAGCCGGAGTTTTGCTGGGCTCCGCGTCCTGGATTTTTCGACCACGATTGCCGGTCCGCATTGCACCCGGATGCTTGCGGACATGGGAGCCGAGGTCATCAAGATCGAGTCGCTCGAGGGCGAGACGATGCGAACCCGCCCGCCGCTTCGCAACGGCTTCTCGACCACCTTCGGTCAGCTCAATGTCGGCAAGAACAGCCTTGTACTCGATTTGAAATCACCCGACGCGATCGGAATCATCCACCGGCTCGTGGCGGGCGCCGATATCCTCGTCGAGAATTTTCGTCCGGGGGTGATGCGACGCCTGAAGCTGGACTATCCCACGCTACGCGAGCTCAATCCAAAACTGGTTTATTGTTCGATCTCCGGATACGGTCAGACCGGGCCTTCCGCAGAACTACCGGCCTATGCCCCCGTCATCCATGCCGCCTCGGGTTACGATATGGCCCACCTTGCCTACCAGCCCGGGCGAAACCGGCCGGACTGTTGCGGCATCTATCACGCCGACGTTCTCACCGGTGTCTATGCATTCGGCGCTATTTCCGCGGCCCTTTACCAGCGTCATACCAGCCAGTGCGGCCAGCACATCGACGTCTCGATGCTGGAATCGATGCTGAGCCTGACCTTGAACGAATTGCAGTGGTCGCAATTCGAGGTCAAGCCGACGCAGCGGCCGATGTTCGGACCGATCGAAACGGCGGACGGCTATGTGATGCTGGCGATCGCGAGCGAGAAGACGTTCGAGAGTCTGATCAAGGTTATCGGACACCCCGAATGGCGCGCCGATCGTCGGTTTGCGAAATATTCCAACCGTCGCGACCACTGGGCGGAGTTGATGGACGGCGTCGAAACATGGTCGCGCACGCTCACTACCGAAAAGTGCCTGGTCGAATTGAACGCTCACGGCGTTCCCTGTTCGGCCTATCGCACGGTCGCCGAGGCCTTGCGCGACCCGCAAATAGCCCATCGCGCTGCGTTGTCCGAGGTCAGGGATGGCGGGGGCACGTTCAAAGTCCTCAACCTGCCGTTCCGGATGTCGGGAACCACTGTCTCCGCGGGAAAGCAAATGGCGCGGTTGGGCGAACACACTGCTGCCTATCTCCGAGCGAGCGGCCTGGCGGAGGACGAGATAGCGGCTTTCGCCGGGAAATCGCTGGCGGCAGCGCCGGATTGGCCGTAGCCCAGGACAACAGCATCAAGCCTGCGGCTTTTCATCCGGCGCGTCCACCTGCAGCCTTGCCGCAGCCCGCGATTCCAGCCAATCTTGCGCCCGGTCAACGGACGATCCGGAACACCGGGCGTGACCATTTCCGGGAGGAGAGCACATGACTGCCACGATGCGTTTGCGCACACCGGCGCAACTATTCCTTGCCGCGGCATTCGGCGCGGTCCTGTTCGCTGGCTCCGCCCACGCCCAAAAGCAGGGCGGCAGCATCACGGTCGGCCTCGAACTCGATATTCCCGGCTTCGACCCGCTGAAGGTCGGCGTGTTCGATACCGCGGCGGAAACGGCGGCGGCGGCGATTTTCGATACACTTGTCGCCCTTGACGACAAGGGCCAGCCGGTACCGAAGCTCGCGCTGTCCTGGACTCATTCGGACGACTACAAGACCTGGACCTTCAAACTGCGACCGGGCGTCAAATTCCAAGACGGCACGCCTTTCAACGCGCAAGCGGTGAAAGAGAATTTCGATCGCCAGAAGGACCCCGCCAACAAGTGCCGCTGCGCGTTCTATATCGCCTATGTCCATGACGTGCAGGCGCCGGATGAACTCACAGTCGTGTACAATTTGAATGACCCGCAGGTGAACCAGCCTGCGCTCATGACGATCCAGAGTCAGAACAATGTTATTCAATCGCCAACCGCATGGAAGACCAAGGGCGATGACTATAACCGCAATCCCGTCGGCACCGGTCCTTATATTCTGAAGTCATGGACCGCGGGGGACCGCATGGTCCTCGAAAAGAATCCGGACTACTGGAACAAGGGCCATCCTTATCTCGACCGCATCGTTCTGAAGCCGCTGCCGGATGCACAGTCGCGGTTTGCCAGTTTGCAGTCCGGCGAGGCGGATATTGTATGGGACGATGAGTTCGATCCGGACAATATCCAGAAGGCCCAAAAAGATCCGAAGATCACGGTCCATACCTATGCGGGCTCCGGCGCCCAGGTTTACGCCTTCAACACCAAGGCCGCGCCGTTCGACGATGTGCGCGTGCGCCAGGCGCTGGTGATGGCGCTGGATCGCAAGAAGATGTCGCAGGCGATCACAAATGGTCTGGCGAGACCGGCCAGCAACCCCTATGGCGACGGCTCCTGGGTCAAGTGCAAGGACGACGGTGCGCTTGCCGAGGACGTCGAGAAAGCCAAGTCGCTGATCAAGGACTATGGCAAGCCCGTCGAATTCAAGATGATCGCCACCGCGACGCCGCGCGGGCGCACGGTCGGCCAGGTCCTGCAGCAGTTCTGGAAGCAGGTCGGCGCCAACATGGAGATCGAGCAGGTCGATCAGGCCACCATTGTGCCGCGCGCCTTCATGCGTCAGTTCCAGTTGACGCCGTGGCGGATCGTCGATCTCGCCGACCCCGACCCGCAGATGTACGCCAACTTCCACACCGGCAGCCCGGTCGCGCTCGCCAACTATTCCAATCCGGAGTTGGACAAGCTGCTCGAACATGCGCGGGTCACTGCCGATCCGGAAAAGCGAGCTGAGGACTATTGCGCGATCAGCCGGCTGATCAACCAGGAAGCGATCTGGTTCTGGACCTTCCAGAATACCTACTACGCGATCTCGAGTGCCAAACTGAAAGGCTTGCCGAACATCTATAGCGGGGTGATCGACGTATCCAACGTCTGGATGGAATAACCCTGTATGCTGGCATTTGTCGCTCGCAGGTTCTTGTACCTGGTGCCGGTTCTGGTCGCGGTATCGCTGCTGACATTCCTGATCGCTTCGCTGCTGCCGGGCGATCTGGCTTACGTCGTGCTCGGCGATCAGGCGACCCCGGAGAAAGTCGAGGCGCTGCGGCATGACATGGGGCTCGATCAGCCGATCTGGTGGCGCTATGTCAGCTGGCTGGGGCATGTGCTGCAGGGCGATTTTGGCAGGTCGTTCCGCACCGGGCAAACCGTGCTGCAGGCGGTGACCGAACGGTTGCCGGTGTCACTCGAGCTAATGGTCCTGGCCGAAATCGTGGCGCTGGCGATCGGCGTTCCGCTTGCGATTGGCTGCGCGGTGCGCAACGGCAGCGCGTTCGACCGCTTCATGACGGGAAGCGCCTTCGGCATGTTGTCGGTGCCGACATTTTTGTCCGCCATTTTGCTGATCTACTTCTTTGCCGTAGAACTTCGCTGGCTGCCGGCCACCGGTTACGTGCCGTTCGCGGAAGACCCGGCCGCAAACTTGCGCTTCCTGGTGCTGCCCGCGCTGACGCTGGCGCTCGCCGAGTGGCCGGGGATCATGCGCGTGCTCCGTTCCGACATGATCGCTACTCTGCAGGAAGACTATATCGCGCTGGCCAAAGCCAAGGGATTGAAAGCGTCGCGCATCCTTTTCGTGCACGCCTTGAAGCCCTCGTCGCTGACGCTTGTCACGATCACCGGCATCAACATCGGCCGCCTGATCGGTGGCGCGCTGATCGTCGAGTCGATTTTTGCATTGCCGGGAATCGGCCGGCTTCTGGTCAGTGCGATCTACACGCGCGACCTGATCATCCTGCAGGGCGTGGTACTGCTGGTTGCAGCGGGCTTCGTGATCATGAATTTTGTCGTCGACATGCTCTACGCCGTTCTCGATCCCAGGATCCGTCATGGCCACGCTTGAGCTCAACCTGGAGGGCGATGTCGTCGTTAGTCCGGTAACACGGGCGCGGCGGCTGGGGCCGCTGTTCTGGGCGGCGATTGCCTGGATGATCTTCATCTTTATGGTGGCAGCATTTGCAGGCCTGTTACCGCTGCCCAGTCCGACCGACATGGATATGCTGGAACGCCGGGCACCGGCCTCGGTTATGCATTGGCTCGGCACCGACGGTCTGGGCCGAGACGAACTGGCGCGGCTGATCTATGGCGCGCGGATCTCGCTCATCGTAGGCCTTTGTGCGCCGGTGATCGGGATCACGATCGGCGGCGCCCTCGGCATGCTGGCGGGCTATTTTAACGGCCGCTTCGAGACGCTGGTGGTCGGCAGCATGGATGTGCTGCTTGCCTTTCCGCCGCTGATACTCGTGCTGGCCGTGATCGCCTTTCTCGGGCAATCCGTGCTCAATCTCACCTGCATTCTCGGCGTGCTCGGCATTCCCGCCTTCATGCGGGTCGCGCGGGCGGCAACGCTGACGCTGGCGCGGCGTGAATTCGTGATCGCGGCGCAGGCGCTGGGCGCGACGCATGCGCGCATTCTGCTGCGCGAGCTGTTGCCGAACGTATTTCTGCCGCTGCTTGCCTTCTTCCTGCTGGGTGTTGCAGTCACGATCGTGGTCGAGGGCGCGTTGTCGTTCCTTGGCCTGGGCGTGCCGCCACCGACATCGAGTTGGGGCGGCATGATCGGGGAGGGGCGCGATAGCCTCGAGATCGCCCCGAGACTTGCCTTTCTCCCGGCGCTCGCGATGTTCCTGACCGTGCTTTCCTTCAACCTGGTTGGTGATGCGTTGAGGGCGATCACCGATCCGCGCCAGGGCGCGCTGTGACAGAGCCGGCATTGCTTTCGGTCAAGGACGTATCGGTCGATCTCCCGACCCCGCGCGGCAACCTGCGCGCCGTCGATCACGTCGATCTGACCGTCGGCGCCGGCCGCACGCTTGGCATCGTCGGCGAATCCGGTTGCGGCAAGACCATGTTGTCACGCGCCGTCCTGCAACTTTTGCCGAAAAAAGCAAAGCTTTCCGGCCGGGTGATGTTTGACGGCCAGGATCTGGTCCGGCTTGACCGCGAACGTCTGCGCAAAATTCGCGGCAGGTCGCTGGCAGTCGTGTTCCAAGACCCGATGACCTCGCTCAACCCGGTGCTGACCATCGGCACCCAGCTGGTCGAGACGTTGCAGGAACACCTTGAGCTTGACGCCCTGGCTGCAAAAAAACGCAGCGCGGAACTGCTGGCGGCGGTCGGCATTCCCGCGCCGGAGCAAAGATTGCAGCAATACCCGCATCAACTGTCTGGCGGCATGCGGCAGCGGGTCGCGATCGCGATCGCGCTGTCATGCGAGCCGAAACTCCTGATAGCCGACGAGCCGACCACGGCGCTTGATGTGACGATCCAGGCGCAAATTCTCGATTTGCTGGCGCGAGAACAGCGCCGCCGCCATATGGCGATGATTATCATCACCCATGATCTCGGGGTAGTCGCGGGCCGAACCGATGACGTGGCGGTGATGTATGCCGGGCGCATCGTCGAACGCGCACCGACCTCGGTGCTGTTCAAGAAGATGCGCATGCCCTACACCGGGGCGCTGCTCGCGGCGATCCCGAAGATCGATGCCGCCCCGCATGCGCCGCTGCCGGCGATTTCGGGACGCCCGCCGGATCCGATCCGGCCGCTCCAGGGCTGCTCGTTTTCGCCACGCTGCCGGTATGCCGATGAGCGATGTCGCCGGGAGAAACCCGTGCTCGCCGATGCAGAATTGTCGGACCACCAATATGCCTGCTTCCATCCGATCGAGATAAGTGCAGGCGCCGGGGCATGAGGGAGATCGGGCCATCCATCTCGCGCGATCCCCTTCTCAGGGTGGAACACCTGGTGGTCGAATATGCCGTCGGCGGCAAGACCATCCACGCGGTGTCCGATGTCAGCCTGCAGGTTGCGCGCGGCGAGACGCTCGGTCTGGTAGGAGAATCCGGCTGCGGCAAGTCCACCTTGGGTCGCGCGGTATTGCAATTGCGTAAGCCGGTCTCGGGCCGTGTCCTGTTCGACGGCCACGACCTCACGGCGATGCAAGGCGAAACCTTGCGCAAGATGCGCCGGCGGGTGCAGCTGATCTTTCAGGACCCGATCGCCTCGCTAAACCCCAGGCGGCGCATCGGCGATATCATCGCGGAGCCGTTGGTAATATCCGGCATCGAGGATCCGGCAAAGCGGCAGCAGCTCGTCTGCGAGGTGTTGAGCGCGGTTGGCCTCGATCCTTCTCTGGTGACCGGACGGCTGCCGCACGAGTTTTCCGGCGGGCAGTGCCAACGCATCTGCATCGCACGGGCGCTGGTGCTCAACCCGGAGTTCATCATCTGCGACGAGCCGGTCTCCGCCCTCGACGTTTCCATTCGTGCCCAGATCCTCAATCTTCTGGAAGAGATGAAGGCCCGCTTCGGGTTGACGCTGCTCTTCATCGCCCATGACCTCGCGGTCGTGAAGGCGGTCAGCGACCGCGTGGCCGTGATGTATCTCGGCAGGCTGTGCGAAGTAGGTCCGTCCGAACAACTGTTCGCGACACCTGCGCATCCTTATACCGCGCTGCTGATAGAGGCGATTCCAGTGCCCGACCCGGACGTGCGCCCCGCCGAAAGCGTGCCGGTCGGGGAGCCGCCGTCGCCGATCGCGCCGCCCTCCGGCTGCCGTTTTCGGACCCGCTGCCCCCGAGCCGACCAGCGATGCAGCGAGGAAGTGCCGGAACTCCGGCCGGTGGCGCCGGACCAGTTCGTGGCGTGCCATCATCCATTGATCGCAACAAACTAACCATCTAACAACTGAGCGGGAAAGCTCGGCAGGGCGCGGCCAAGAACAAGAAACGGGAGAGCAGCGATGAAGAGTTTCCAGGTAGCTGAATTCAATGCGCCGTTGCGGGAAGTGGACCGGCCGACGCCGCAGCCGTCGGGCACTCAGGTGCTGATCAAGGTGAAGGCGGCCGGCGTCTGCCACAGCGATCTGCACATCTGGGAGGGCGGCTATGATCTCGGCCATGGACGCAAGCCGCTGTCATTGAAGGATCGCGGCGTGTCGCTGCCACGCACGATGGGACACGAGACGTCAGGCGAAGTGATCGCGTTCGGGCCGGACGCTAAAGCCGCCGCCGGCGATCTCAAGATCGGCGATATCGCGCTGGTCTATCCCTGGCTTGGCTGCGGCAAATGCGAGGCATGTGTCGACGGCGAAGAGAATATGTGCCTGAAGCCGAATTCGCTCGGCGTCTACTGCGACGGCGGCTATGCCGACCACATGACAGTGCCGCATCCGAGGTATCTGCTGAATTTGAAGGGGCTCGATCCCGTGACCGCGGCGCCCTATGCCTGCTCCGGCGTCACCACCTACAGCGCGCTGAAGAAGGTCGAGGCCTGTTTCGATCGTCCAATCGTCATTTTCGGTGCCGGCGGCCTTGGCCTGATGGCGCTGTCGCTGCTCAAAGCGATGGGCGGCAAGGGCGCCATCGTGGTCGATATCGACGCGCGCAAGCGCGAGGCGGCCGAGCAGGCCGGCGCGCTCGCAACCGTCGATGGCGGCGCGGCTGACGCGCTGGAGCAACTCGCGCAAAAAGCCGGCGGCCCGATCCGCGCCGTGATCGATCTGGTCGGCAACGCCAAGACCACGCAGCTCGGGTTCGACTGCCTGACCAAGGGCGGCAAGCTCGTAATCGTCGGCCTGTTCGGCGGCGGCGCGCCGTGGGCGTTGCCGCTGATTCCGATCAAGGCCATCACCATCCAGGGCAGCTATGTCGGCAATCTCCGGGAGACCCATGAACTGCTCGACCTCGTGCGCGCCAAGAAGATCGCGCCGATTCCGGTGACGCCGATGCCGCTTGCCAAAGCCAACGAGGCGCTGGTGGACCTGCAGAAGGGCCGGCTGGTCGGCCGCGCTGTGCTCACTCCGTAGTTCAACCGTTGGCGCCAGGTGCCCGACTTCTCAAGGAAATTCCATGTCTACCAATAACGCGCTCCACATCGCCGTGCTGGCGGGCGACGGTATCGGACCTGAAGTGATGGCGCCGGCGCTGGAGATCCTGCGCAAGATCGAAGCGACTTCGGACCTGAAGTTTCGCTTCACCGAGGCGCCGGCCGGCGCCAACAATTACCGCGCGACCGGCAAGTCGATGCCGGAGAGCACGGTACGGCTGTGCGACGAGGCCGACGCCGTCCTGCTCGGTGCCTGCGGCCTGCCTTCGGTGCGCTACCCCGACAATACCGAGATCATGCCGCAAGTAGAGCTGCGCTTTCATTTCGATCTCTATGCCGGCGTGCGCCCGGCGCGGCTGATACCGGGTGTGCCGAGCCCGATCGTCGGCGCGGACCGGCGCGGCATCGATCTCGTGGTAGTCAGGGAATCCACCGAAGGCCTGTTTGCCTCGATGGGCAAAGGCGTCGTCACCGATAGCGAGGCGCGCGAGACGCTGGTGATCACGCGAAGGACGTCAGAGCGCTTGTTTGAATTCTCCTTCCGTCTCGCCGAACGCCGCAAAGCGCGCGGGCGGCCGGGTCAGCTTGCCTGCGTCGACAAGGCCAATGTATTCAAGGCCTTTGCGTTCTTTCGCGAGATGTTCGATGAGGCCGCCAAACGCCACCCGGAGGTCAAGACCGATCGGCTCTATGTCGATGCCTGTTCGGCGCTGCTGGTCAAACGCCCCTGGGATTTCGATGTGATGGTGATGGAGAACATGTTTGGCGACATTCTCTCCGACATGACTGCCGGCCTGATCGGCGGCATGGGCATGGCGCCTTCGGCCGACATCGGCGATCGCCATGCCGTGTTCCAGCCCTGCCACGGCACCGCGCCCGACATCATGGGGCAGGGCAAAGCCAACCCTACCGGCATGATCCTTTCCGCCGCGATGATGCTGGACTGGCTGGCCGACAAGCACGGTCTCGAGAGTGCGGCCGAAGCCGGCGAGCGGATCGAGCGGGCCGTCGACAAGGTCTACGCCGACGGCATCAAGCCGATGGAGTTCGGCGGCCGCAATGGCACCGCAGATATTGCCAAGGCGGTGCTGGAAGTGCTCTAGCCGAGGTCGGTGCCGAACGTGCGCATCGTTCACGCGCGCAAAGCGCGAACCTGGAATCCATCCTCCCGACTGTGATCACGCATAACCAGGCAGCTTACCGCCCCGTGAACTTCGGCTTGCGCTTTTCCATGAAGGCGCGGCGGCCCTCGCGGAAATCATCACTGTCCATGCAGGCTATCCCGATCGCCTTGATCGCGTCCATGTCGCGCTGCCCGGGGTCCCTCAGCACCTCGGCGATGGTGATCTTGGCGGCCTGGATGGCGAGCGGCGCGTTGCCGGAAATGGTGCGGGCGATTTCCAGCGTCGCGTTCCACAACTCGGTGTCGGCGATCACGCGATCGACCAGCCCGATCCTCAACGCTTCCGCGGAGTCGATCCGCATGCCCGTATACATGATCAGACGCGCCCAGGACGGCCCGACCAGCGAAACCAGATGTTTTAAGCCGTCATAGCCATAGGCGATGCCGAGTTTTGCGGCGGGGATGCCGAACTGGCTGGTCTCGGCGGCGATCCGGATGTCCGACATCATCGCGACCTGCATGCCGCCGCCCAGGCAAAAACCCCTGATGCAGGCGATGGTCGGCTTCGGATAATTGGCCAGCAACGCACGCTGCGCGTCGCTGCGCTTCGAATATTCTTCTGCGGCCTCGGCGTTGTGCCGGGTCTTCTCGAACTGGCTGATGTCGGCGCCCGACACGAACGCCTTGTCGCCGGCGCCGGCCAGGATCACCACGCGCACATCGGGATCGTCGCGCAGCTCGGTCAGCGCCTGGCCCAAGCCTTCCCACATGTCGAGCGACATGGCGTTGCGCTTTTCGGGATTGTTGAAGGTGACGATGCCGACGCCATCCGCGACATTCTTGAGGATCTTGCCCTCGGCGAAGGATTTCTCGGTGGCCTTTGGAATGTTCAGCATCGGTTCGCTTTCGTGAACAAGGGATACATTTCGCCTCAGGAGGTGAGGAAGGGGCCGAACTTCGCTCGCGCGAAGGCCGGCCGGGCCTGTATTTTAGCCCACCATTCGGCGAGGCGGGGATGTTTGTTTGCACCTGTTTCATCCGGCGCAATTTCCTCATCGATCCGCTTTACGAAGGGAACGGCGGCGATATCGGCGATCGAATAGGCCTCGCCGACCAACCAGCCCGACGGATGCAGCGCGTCCTCCATCCTGTCCATGAGCTGGATCAGTTTGGCTCGCGCCCCGTCGCGCTCCTCCTCGGTATAGGGTTTGCGCGCGACCCGCAGCCAGGACTCCCGGCGTTCCCTGCTCGGGATATTCTTGAGTTTCTCGGCTAGTTCCTCGTCGGTCCATTGCGAGGCTACCTTTTGCAAATGGTGCCGCCAGTTGAAAATGATCAGATTGTGAATGAGCCCGTCAATGTGCCTGATCCAGTTGCGCATTTGCGCGCGCTCGTACGGATGCTCCGGGCGCAGCGGCGGATCGGGCCAGGTCTCGTCGAGATATTCGCAGATGGTACCGCTCTCGTGCAGCGGCCGTCCGTCGTGGATCAGGGTCGGGATCACGCCGTTCGGATTGATCTTGAGGTATTCCGGCGAATGATGCTCCAGACTGGCCATGTCGACGACGTGGCTCTGGTAACTGAGGGCCTTCTCCTCGAGGCAGAGCCGCACGCGGCGTGACGCGCTGGAGCGCCAGCCGTGGTGAAGGATCATCATGATCTGCTCCCAAACTAAAAAATCCTCGCAGGCCGCTTTGCCCGCCGTGCTTTTTCGGGAATACCCCGATGATCACAAGGCGCGTTTTGGTGAATTGCGCCCGCCAGGGGACAAATCAAATGTAGTAGACTGCGCGCTTATTCGATCACCTCGTCGGCGCTGGAGAGGAGCAATGGGGGTATGCTAAGGCCTAGCGCCTTGGCAGTCCTGAGATTGATCACCAACTCGTATCTGGTTGGCAGCACGACGGGGAGGTCGGCAGGCGTGGACCCCGCCAGAACGCGGCCCGCATAGGCTCCGGCCTGACGATAGGTCTCAAGGATACTCGCGCCGTAACAGATGAGCCCGCCTGCCTCGACGAACTCACGGATGTAGTACATGGTCGGCAGACCCCGACGCGCCGAGCCGGCGATAATCTTCTCAGGCCTGCTGTCAAAGAAGGGATCGACAGCGAGAATCAGCGCGTTGGCCTCGATGGTGTCGAAGACGGTATCGAGATCCTGCGCATCTGCGACGTTCACGACGTGAAGGCTGACGCCGTTCTTGCGCGCCGCAATCACGGCATCTTGGACCTGCGGCTCGGCCGCAGGACTACTGGTATGGACCAGCATCGCAACCTTGCTGACATTCGGCACCACTTCTCGTAACAGCTCGAGCTGTTTTGCGATGATCGCCCCGCCGGAATAGAAGGTAGCGCCGGTAAGATTCGCCTCGGGCCGATTGATACTCTTGACCATTCCGGTGCGGACCGGATCGAGCGCGGTGGTGAATATGATGGGTATCGAGGTCGTCGCCTTGCTGGCCGCGATCCAGGAACCACCACCTGCGACGATCGCGGCGACACCGCGGGTGACGAGGTCCGAGGCAAGCTCGGGGAGACGGTCATACTGATCTTCCGCCCAGCGATATTCGACAGCGACGTTGCGACCTTCCTCGTAGCCGGCATCTTTTAGACCGCGCCGAAAAGCCGCCGCCACTCGCTCACCCTTGGACTTCGAACGGGGATTTAGAAACCCGATCACTGGCATCGCTGGCCGTTGAGCCCGCACCGGGAGCGGCCAAGCTGCAGCCCCACCGCCGATCAGCATTATGAAGCCGCGCCGGTTCATTCGATCACCTCGTCGGCGCGTGCGAGCAGCGTCGGCGGCACCGTAAGGCCAAGCGCCTTGGCGGTCTTGACGTTGATGACCAGCTCGAATTTGGTTGGCTGCTGGACAGGTAAATCAGCCGATTTGGCACCCTTCAGGATACGCCCGATGTAGATGCCCATCTGCATTGCCATCTCGTCGAAGCTCGGGCCGTAGCTGAGCAGGCCACCGCTGAGGACGAAATCGCGGACGTAATACATCGTAGGGACCTTGAAGCGGCCGGCCGCTGCAACAAGCCGGTGATTTTCGACATCGAACATCGGATCATCTCCGACCAGGACCGCCGCAATACCTCTCTGCCGTCCTAGGGCGAACGCCGGCTCAATTTCAGCGGAACTGCTCGCGGTTAGAATGCTGAGGCGAAGGCCGATGGCCTGGGCCGCTGCTTCGGCATGTTCCTTGTGGGACGTTGCGTTTGGGTTGCTCGGATTGACCAGCAGGCCGATCGATAAATCGGAGACCAACTCGTGAAGTATCTGGAGCTTCTTGGGTGTGAGCGGATCGAACAACATGGTCACGCCGGTGAGGTTGCCCCCGGGACGATCAAAGCTCTGAGCCAAGCCGAAGGCAATCGGATCAACGGCGAGTTTGAAAACGATCGGCACCGTCGAGCTTGCCGCCTTGGCTGCCAGCGCCGCCGGCAATCCGGATGCGGCAATTACGTCGACATTCCTGGTGACCAGATCGGCGGCAAGCTCAGGCAGGCGACGATAGTCGCCAGCACTCCAGCGATACGCGATTGAAACACTTTGCCCTTCAAACAGGCCCTGTTCAGCCAATCCCTTCCGCATGCCGGCAACGATACCTGCCTCGGATGTTTCATCTTTGCTGCTTAGATAGCCTATTGTCCTGATCGAAGAATTTTGAGCGCGCGCGGCTGATGGCCAAGCGACCAACCCTCCGCCGACCCATGTAAAAAATTCCCGCCGCCGCATGTCCAATCCCGCCGCTTCCGGAAAAACATCGTACCGGCCAATACGTTGACTTTGTAGGCGCCGAAACCGGCCCTAAGCCAATGCCCTGGGGCACAGCCAGTATTCGGAACGATGGTGGGCCCACCACATCCGGTCGCTGCCGCAACACCACTTGATCATTCAATCACGTGCTTACGGCTTACGCTACAGTTATGGCAGCCGCTGGTTTCCGACCGCGTCATCCCCGGCTATCATCATTCCACCGCTTTTTGCGCAAGGTGCCGGCGGATTGGACTTTGGTGGCCTTTGATATGTCGCCGCGAGAGCTAATGTGGTTGGCGAAAACGCAGTTTGCAGGAATTTGACCGGGAGATAGCGATGCCGCTGACGCGTCGAGAGGCGATGGCCGGATATGGCGGCGGATTGGTCTTGCTGACCGCGTTTCCGGCCCTCGGCGAGGCGGCCTATCCCAGCCGGACCATCAAGATGATCGTGCCTTATCCGGCCGGCGGCACCACCGACTTCCTCGGCCGTCTGGTCGCCGACCAGCTCAAGAGCGGCCTCGGCGCCACCGTCATCGTCGAGAACAAACCGGGCGCCGCGACCGCGCTCGGCGCCGAGCAGGTGGCAAGGGCGGAGCCCGACGGCTACACGCTGTTGATGGCGACCTCGACCACGCTTGCCATCAACAAGACGCTCTACAAGAAGCTGCCTTACGACCCGGTGAAGGATTTTACGCCGATCGCGCTGGTGGCCGCGGTGCCGTTCGCGTTGATCATCAATCCGCAGATCCCGGCAAAGACGCTCGCCGAATTCATTGGCTATGCCAAAACCAGGCCCGGACTGGCCTATGGCTCGGCCGGCAATGGCAGTCCGCAACATCTCGGCGCGGAAATGCTGAAGGCCGCGGCTGGGATCGATATCCGCCACGTGCCGTATCGCGGCAGTGTGCCGGCGATGCTCGATGTGATCGCCGGACATATTCCATTCATGGTGGTGGATCTTCAGCCGGCGTTGCAGCAGATCCGCGAAGGCAAGGTGAGGGTTTTAGGCGTGACCACGCCAAAACGAGTGGCGGCGGCGCCCGATGTTCCAACCCTGGCCGAAGGCGGCCTTGCCGGGTTCGAACTGGTCGCCTGGCAAGGCGTGGTCGCGCCCGCCGCCGTGCCGCGGGCGATCGTCGACCAACTGGCTGCCCAGATTGGAGGGTTGGTGGCCGATCCCGCGACCCGCGACAGGCTCACGGCAATTGCGCTGGAGCCGCTGCCGGGATCGACGCCGGACAGTTTTGCAGCTTATGTGAAGCGCGAAGTCGACCGTTGGGCCGACATCGTCAAGAATTCGGGCGCCGAGATCGAATGATGGCGCAGATGCCGGCTATAAACACAGGCGCATCCCGAGGAGCGCCATGCGACGCGAGGCTCTTCAGGATGCGGGATACGGATACGCGGCGATGAATCCACCCGAGCGGAATGCGTTCCAGGGATGCCCGGGGTGACCGAGCCAGATGTGCTGATCGTCGGCGCCGGACCGGTTGGCCTTACGCTCGCGATCGATCTGGCGTGGCGAGGCATCGATGTCACGGTGGTGGAAACGCGCGCGCCGGCGGCGCCTCCGGAGCCAAAATGCAATCACGTCGCCGCCCGCACCATGGAAATCTTTCGGCGGCTCGGCGTGTCGGAAAAGGTCCGCAACGCCGGATTGCCCGCGGATTATCCGCACGACATCAGCTATCGCACGACGTTCACCGGACAGGAACTGACGCGGATTACGATTCCCTGCCGCCGCGATCGTTTCACCGCCACGATCGGCCCCGACTGCAACTGGCCGACGCCGGAGCCGCCGCATCGCATCAACCAGATCTTCCTCGAGCCGATCCTGTTCGAACATGCCGCCGCGCAGCCGCGAATCCGCATCCTCAGCCGCACTTCGGTCGAGAATGCGGTAGTTGAGGCTAGCTGCGCGAGCGTCACCTTGCGCGATCTCGAAACCGGCAGCGCCCGGCAGGCGAACTGCCGCTATCTGATCGGTTGCGACGGCGCGCGCTCCGTGGTCCGCAAGGCAATCGGCGCCGAATTGAGCGGCGACGCCGTCGTGCAGCGCGTGCAGTCGACCTATATCCGTGCACCCGACCTGATCGGTCGTCAGCGCTGTGAACGCGCTTGGGGTACCGGCGCCATCAATCCTCGCCGCAGCGGCATGGTGTATGCGATCGACGGCCGTGAGCGCTGGCTGGTGCACAATTACATGAAGCCCGGCGAGGGTGGCTTCGATTCCGTGGATCGCGATGCCTGCATCCGAACCATCCTCGGGGTCGGCACGAATTTCAAATACGAGATCGTGTCCAGGGAGGATTGGTATGGACGCCGGCTGATCGCAGACAGATTCCGCAAGGGGTGCGCGTTCATCGCCGGCGATGCGGCCCACATCTGGGTGCCCTATGCCGGTTATGGCATGAACGCCGGCATCGCCGATGCCACGAACCTGTCCTGGATGCTGGCCGCCCATCTCAATGGCTGGGCGTCCTCCGGCATTCTCGACGCCTACCAGGCCGAGCGCTGGCCGATCACGAGCCAGGTCTCGCGATTTGCCATGTCGCATGCCGAGGCTGAAATCCGCCGTCGCGGCGCGGTGCCCAATGACATCGAGGATGCTGGCTCGAACGGCGAACTTGCGCGGCGCGAGGTCGGACGTTTGGCCTACGAGATCAACGTCCGGCAATACGCCTGCGCGGGTCTCAACTTCGGCACCTATTACGATAGCTCGCCGATCATCGCCTATGACGGGTCAGGACACCCGGCCTATACGATGGACAGCTATACGCCGTCGACCGTTCCCGGCTGCCGCACGCCGCATCTGTGGTGCGACGACGGCCAATCGCTCTACGACGCGATGGGTCCGGAATTCACGCTGCTGAGGTTCGATGCGGCGCTGGATGTGGCTCCGCTCGAGGCGGCAGCCCGCCACAGGACGGTGCCGATGAAGCTGCTCGACATCAAGCAGCCGGAGTCCGCAAATTTCGGTCACGGTGGGCTGGTGTTATCGCGGCCGGACCAGCATGTGGCCTGGCGCGGCGAACGGATGCCTGCCGATCCGCTGGCGCTGATCGATCGGGTCAGAGGCGCTGGCTCCGATGGCAGTTTCGAGTGAGGGGGGCACCGGTTCGTGTCCGTCAGACACGTCAAGACAACGACTGAGGCCTCGGCTCCGATTCGATCAGAACCGAAAAGGCTCTAGGCTTCGTTCGCGGCGATCGATTCCATCAAGGACACCAGCTGACGTTGCACGGTCTGATCCTTGATCTTGCTGTAGGCCCGCAGCAACCTGAGGCTGAATGCGCTGTCGAGAAACAGCAGGCTTTCGACCTCGCGCGCCTTGCCATCGCCGTCGTAGAAGAATGTGACGGGCACGTCGAGCGCCGTTGCGATCTGCTGCAGACGCGCGGCGCCGACGCGGTTGACGCCCTTTTCATATTTTTGCACCTGCTGAAAGCTGACGCCAAGCTTGTCGCCGAGCTCGGCTTGCGAAACCCGTTGCTCTACGCGCCGGAGCCGGATTCGCTTTCCCAGTTCAATGTCGGGCTTGCCGGCACTGCGCTGCTTCATCTTTTTCGCTGTTGATCTATTCATTCTGATTTTACGTCCTTTTTGAAAAACCCCCGAATAAATGGGTCAGGGTTTCACTCTTATATACCGATTTGAATTCGCTGGGATGGATGAATTCGTCCTTAAACCACGGGAATTTTGCCGGGTTGAAAGCTTCCACCAGCCAGTCGATCATATGTCGTATCCTCGGGATGCGGCCGCTGCCGGGATGATACGAGAGCCAAATATCGTAGGCGTGGCGCAGCTCAACCTCCAGAGGTATCATCTTGCCCCCAAGCGCGCAGGCATAGGTCGGAAAAAGACCAATTCCGGCGCCGTTGGCGACCGCCCAGTAGTTGGCGCTGCTCACATTGGTTGTCATCACCACCAGGTCGCGTGGGGAGTGTCCGGGAAACAAGCTTTCGAAGGCCTGTTTGGCGGCGGCCTTGTCTGCGACCTGCATCACCAGCCGGTGCTTGACCAGTTCGGCCGCATCCCGCGGAGCCCCATACCTATCGATATATTTCTCGCCGGCAAAAAACATCAGATGCACGCGGCCGAGCCGCACGATCTTGACCTCGGGCGCGGTCGGCTGCGAAAGGTGGATCGCGATATCGGCCTCATGCCGCGACACGTCGGCGGAGCGCATCGCACATTGCAGATCGACAACGATGTTCGGGAACGATTGCTGGAATTCGACCAGGCGAGGAGCCAGCCAGAACGTTCCAAGCCCCTCGGTAATGGCGACCCGGACTTCGCCCGAAAGCGTATTGGTGACGGAATTGCCGGCGCGCAACAGATCGAATGAAGCGGCTTCCATGCGTTCGACAGCCGAAACCACCAGCGTGCCTTCGTCGGTCAGGCGGGTGCCATGGACATCGCGGGTGAAAAGCGTGGCGCCGATCTGCCGCTCGAAATCATCGATGCGCCTGCGCACGACATTGATGGAGAGTTCGAGCCGCTCCGCGGCGGATCTGAAACTGCCGCAGCGTACGACTTCCAGAAAAACCCTGGCCGCGTCCCAATCGCTGAGCCCGCCGAGAGCCGCCTGATGGCGTTCCTCCTGAGGAACGCCCTGTTCCAGCGCCAGATGCATACGTCGCCCCTTCCGCTTGATAAACTTGACAGAATATCGAACGATTCACAACCATAGCGAGCCCGGTGCAGTGCGTTTTCACGCTTATGTTGGCGACCATGAGGCTTGCGATCTGGAGTTTTGCCATCCGGATTTGTTCCCCGATGCCTCCAAGGCGGCGTGGCTTCCAGCCCGTCGCGCCGCCGAGGGGGGCTTGGCGTGACCTCAGTCGTAAGCCTTCGGAACTTCGTAAATTCGTCCGATGTTCCGATCGTGGTGTTCGTCGATTTGCAGCAGGAATATCTGGCGCAGCCGCGGCTGCTGGCGATTTCCGAGATCGATCGCGCGCTGGACAATTGCCGAAAGGCTCTGGACCATTCGCGCAGAATTGGTCTGCCGGTCGCATTCATGCGCATGCTCAACGAATCGGCTTTTTTCAACCGTGCAGCCCCGTTCTCCCGTTGGATCGAAGGCTTTGAGCCGTATCGCAATGAAATGGTGTTCGAGCGCGACAACCCGTCTTGCTACTCCTGTGAGCCGTTCACCGCGTTGGTGAATCAAAGCCGTGGCGGTATCGTGCTGGCCGGCTTTGCCGGCGAATCCGCCTGCCTGTCGACTTTGATCGATGCGTTCCATCGCAACCACAAGGCTGGCTATCTCAGCGATGCCTCCGCGAGCCACGCGCTCGACGAGATGGCTGCCGATGAAATCCACCGCGCCGTGTCGAAGATATCCGGAATTTATGGAGAGGTATATGAAACCGCCGACTGGATCGCCGCTACCCTTCCTCGCAAGCTCGGCTACGGGAAAAAAGCCGGTGGCTAATCCAGAGCAACGATTGCATTCGGTTCTCGCAACCCTCGAGCAGTGCCGGGCAACTCTGATCGACGGCGAGCGCGAGACCGCACGGCTGGTGTCGATGGCGATCCTGGAGCTACGGATGAAGCTGCATCGGATCACGGACTCGGAATTGAAGGCGTTGTGCGACGCGATCATGCTCGACGGCGTGCCGGCGGACAGGCCGCAGGGCCCGGGATCGCAGAGCCAGCGCCGGCGTCCGCTGTTGAAGCTGGTCAGATAGCCGGCGGGGCTGCTGCACCAAGGCCTTGTCCCGAAGGAGCGCGTCCTCGCGTCTCGAAGGGTGGCCGGGCGAGCTCGATGTCTCATGGTTCGAGACGCCGCGCCTGCACCCTTCCGGCGATGACGGGCTCACCGCGAAGAACTAGTCCCTCACGCTGTGAATCTGTCTTCCCCTTGCTCGGGGGCGTCCCTGCTGGGCCCGGCAAGTGCCGCATTGGTGATCGAGAAAACCCTCGCCCGCAACCTCACCCATCCGCTACATGGAGCCGGGCAAACATTCCCGAGTCCGGCCTCGATCGGGCCAGGGACCGGGGCGCCAACGGCGGCTTACCAGGGTGGCAGTGACTGCATGATGCACGATGTTTCGATCCCCGCGGCACTGATTGCAGGCCTGGTCAGCTTTCTCTCGCCCTGCGTGCTGCCCTTGGTGCCGCCGTATCTGGTGTATCTCACCGGCGCGACCATCGAACATGTCGCCAGCGAGGAGACGGCATCGGCCTCCAGGCGCGCGGTGATGATATCGGCTGTCGTGTTCGTGCTCGGCTTTTCGACCGTGTTCGTGGCGCTCGGCGCCAGCGCCTCGCTGATCGGAGCCCTGATCCACGCCTGGTCGGCGCAACTGGCTGTTGTCGCCGGCATCATCATTATCGTCATGGGGCTGCATTTTCTCGGGCTGACGCGGATCGGATTTTTGATGCGGGAAGGGCGGTTGCCGATCCCAAAGCCGGTTGGCCTTTGGGGCGCCTATGTGATGGGGCTGGCGTTTGCGTTTGGGTGGACCCCCTGCATCGGCCCGATCCTCGCCGCGATCCTGTCGTTGGCCGCCGCCGAGGCGACGGTGACGCGGGGCGCAGGCCTGCTCGCGGTCTATTCCGCAGGACTCGGGATTCCCTTCCTGATTGCGGCCTTCATGGTTGAACGGTTTTCGACGCTGTTCTCACGAATGAAACGGCACCTCGTCAACGTCGAGCGCGCGATGGGCGTCCTGATGATCATCACCGGCATCGGCTTTCTCACCGGCACCGTATCCGATGTGAGCATCTGGCTGCTGGAGACGTTTCCAGGCTTGCAGAATTTTGGGTAGGGCTGCTGCCCCTGAAGTGCGCGGCCGCCGGACGCGAAATATCCCGTCGAACAGCGTCGGCGAAGCGGGCGCCGTTCCTACAGGTTGCTGTCGGTGATTCCAGCGTAAACCATGGTGCGCAGTTCGCGCCGGAGCGGATAGGCGCTCGACGGCAGCACCTGGGTCATGAAGATCGCGATCAGCTCTTCCGCGGGATCGATCCAGAACGATGTGGTGGCCGCGCCCCCCCAGGAATATTCGCCGGGACTGCCGGGGATCAGGGTTTTCGTGGGATCCATGGTGACGGAGAAGCCGAGACCGAAGCCGATACCGTTATAGGTCGCCTCCGAGAACAGCGAGCGCGACATGCCCGGCAGGTCGCTTCCTTCGGGCAGATGATTTGAGGTCATCAGCGTCAGCGTCTTCGGGCCGATCAGCCGGACGCCGCCGAGTTCGCCGCCGCCCAGCAGCGCGCGGCAGAAGGCAAGATAATCGGCCGCGGTCGAGCACAACCCGCCGCCGCCGGAAACGAACGACGGCGGCGACAGGAACGAGCTCGTGGCCGGGTCGTCCTGCAGCGTCAAGCCGCCTCTTTGTTGTCCGGCGTGGAATGTCATGCCGCCTTTCGGGTCGGCCGAGTAGCAGGCGGCGAAACGATGGACCTTGTCCGCCGGTACAAAGAAGTCGGTGTCGTTCATGCCGAGCGGATCGAGGATACGTTCCTTCAGGAATTGTTCGAACGGCTTGCCGCTGATCTTGCCGATGAGATAGCCGATGACGTCGGTCGAGACCGAATAGTTCCAAGCCTCACCTGGCGAGAATTCCAGCGGCATCTTGGCGAGGTTTTCGATCATCGTTTGCAGCGTTCCGACTTTTGCGACCTCGCCGATCTTCATTTCGCGATAGGCGGCGTCGACGTTGGAGCGTTGCTGGAAACCGTAGGTCAGGCCGGAAGTATGTCGCAGCAGGTCCACGATCAGCATCGGCCGCGAGGGCGGTCTGGTCAGAAATGGCGGCGCCGTGCCGGCCTGGAACACGCCTAGGTTCTTCCATTCCGGGATGTATTTATGGACGGGCTCGTCGAGCGCGACGCGGCCTTCCTCAAACAGCATCATGAAGGCGACCGAGGTGAGCGGTTTGGTCATCGAATAGATGCGGAAAATGGTATCGTCCTTGACAGGCACCTTGCGCTCGAGGTCGGCAAAACCCTGCACCGCGCTGTGGACGATCTTGCCGCGGCGATGAACCAGGAGCTGCGTTCCCGGAAACCGTCCGGCGTCGATATAGCGGTGCTTCAGATGCGCTTCGAGACGGTCGAAGGCGGCCGTGGACATGCCGGCGGATTCGGGGGAAGCGGCAGCGGCCGGGGCTAACATTGGATAATCTCCGGAGCATTCGGGGCCTGCCTTGATAGCCCAAAAGGTTGCCGATTTCCAATCCAGGTCCGCCGCGATGGCTAACCTCCGCTGAAAGTCAGGCGATCGTTGTGAGCCACCGTAAAGGCGTCCGTTTCGGGGACAAGGAAAGCCTTAACGGAGGCTGCCCAAACTGCTGATATCGACGGCGCGGACCTGCTCATTTATGGTGCTTCCTCGTTCTCTAGTAGGTGAAGCATCCGATGATGTACCTGGACGCGCCGCCGCGGCTCATTGGCAGTGAAATATTTTCGGCGATGCCCGATCATTTCAGGCGTAAGGGCGTCCGCAGCGACTGGGCCGACGCCAATCGGCCCGGCCATCCGACCGACTGTTTCATCGAAGGACCGTCGTTCGACGCCGAGGGCAACCTCTACATCGTCGATATCCCGTTCGGACGCATCTTCCGGATTGCGCCGGATGGCAAATGGTCGCTCGTTGCAGAATACGACGGCTGGCCCAACGGTCTGAAGATACATCCAGACGGACGCGTCCTGGTCGCCGACTATATGCATGGGATCATGCAACTCGATGTCAAGGCGGGGCGGATGCAGCCAGTGCTGACGGCACGCAATTCCGAATCCTTCAAAGGGTGCAACGATCTGCATATCGCATCCAATGGTGACATTTATTTCACCGACCAGGGACAGACCGGCTTGCACGATCCCACCGGGCGAGTGTATCGGCTCTCGGTGAATGGGCGGCTCGATCGTCTGATCGACACCGGCATCAGTCCCAACGGCTTGGTGCTCGATTCCACGGAAACCGTGCTATTCGTTGCGATGACCAGGGATAACGCGGTCTGGCGGCTGCCGTTGATGAAAGATGGCGGCGTTTCGAAGGTCGGCCGCTTCTGTTCGACGTTCGGGCCCAGTGGTCCCGATGGCCTGACCATGGATCAGGCGGGCCGGCTGTTCGTGGCGCACGCCTCGCTCGGGCATGTGTTGGTGTTCGCGCCCAATGGCGAGCTGATCGCGCGGATCAAATCCTGCGCCGGGCCGAGCTGCACCAATGTCGCGATCGGTGGCAATGGCCGCCTCTACATAACCGAATCCGCGACCGGCACGGTGCTGGCAGCGGATATCAGTGGCCTCTAAACGCTATTGCGATTGTTTGCGAAGCTCAACGAGCGAGGGCGGAAAGCGACGAAAGTAATCCGGTTCAGCGAGGCAGTCGTGAGGCAGCAAAAATTCGGCAACAACGGCCCGCAGGTGCCTGTGATCGGGCAGGGCACCTGGTACATCGATCGCGGCGATCGCAAGCGCGCGGTAGCCGCCTTGCGCCGAGGCATCGATCTCGGCATGACGCATATCGATACCGCCGAGATGTACGGCGATGCCGAGCCCGTAATTGCGGAAGCAATTGCCGGACGCCGCGACGAGATATTCCTGGTCTCGAAGGTGTTGCCGAGCAACGCTTCGCGGCGCGGCACTATCAGTGCATGCGAGCGTTCGCTGACCCGGCTGAAAACCGACTGGCTCGATTGCTACCTGTTGCACTGGCGCGGTTCGTATCCGCTTAGCGAAACGGTGGCCGCTTTCGAGCAATTGCTCAGTACTGGGAAAATCCGCTCATGGGGCGTCAGCAATTTCGATACCGACGATCTCGGCGAGATGCTGGAAGTCGCCGGCGCGGGCAAGATCGCCTGCAACCAGGTGCTTTATCATCTGCAGGAACGCGCGATCGAGCACGCGGTGATGCCATGGTGCAAGCAGCATGGCGTCGCGGTGGTCGCTTATTCGCCGTTCGGCCACGATGACTTCCCTTCGCCCCGCAGTAGAGCGGGCGAGGTGCTGCAGACCATCGCCGAGGCGCATGGCGCATCGCCACGCCAGGTCGCGCTCGGTTTCCTGACGCGCGACCAATCGGTGTTTGCGATCCCAAAGGCCTCCGCGCCCGAGCACGCCGCCGATAATGCCGCGGCGGGCGATCTCGTGCTCAGCAGCGATGAGATCGCAGCCCTCGACAACGCCTTTCCCCGCGGGCCGAAACCGCGCGGCTTGCCGATGCTCTAGCGCATTTCCTCATGGTGAGGAGGCGCAAAGCTCTGTCTCGAACCATGAGGCCTTGGTCGATCCTTCGAGACGCGCGCAAGGGCGCGCTCCTCAGGATGAGGCAGATGAGCGGGCCGCCGCCGCGCGCAATCGCGCATATCGGCTGCCTGTTTTGAGGGCTTGCCGATGGCGGGCAATTGTCGTTTTTAGAAGTCCGCCCAATTCTTAAATTTCTGTACTTGAGCTCGCCCGTGACCCCGCCACCCGCAGCCGTCAGGCTGGACAGTGCTCCATTGCCTTCGCCCAGGAAGAAATCAGCCGCGCGCAAGGCACCGGTGCGCGCCGATCGGCCATTCCACGGCATCGCGCTGATCCTGGCCTCGACGGTATTCCTCGGAGTTTCCGATGTCACCGCGAAATATCTATCAGCGACATTGCCCTCGATCGAGATTGCCTGGATCAGGTTCCTGATGTTCGCGCTGATTATGGCTCCGGCGATGTTGCCGGGCTCGCCGCTCTATGCCTTGCGAAGCGGACGTCCCGGCCTGCAATTGATGCGCGGCGTGGCGCTGCTGTCGTCCTCGCTGTTCTTCATCTCCGGCTTGCGCTTTCTCCCGATCGCTGAGGCCTCGGCTACCGGCTTCGTCTCGCCGTTGTTCGTCACGGCTTTATCGATCGTTTTCCTCGGCGAGCGCGTTGGCCTGCGCCGCTGGATTGCAACGGCGCTCGGATTGATCGGCGTGCTGATCATTCTTAGGCCGGGCTCGAGCGCATTTCATCCCGCGGCGTTTTTGCCGATCGTCTCGGCGCTGGCCTGGGCCTGCACCTTGATCATGACGCGAATGATGAGCGGAAGTGAACACGCCATCACCACCATGACCTATTCGTCGATCGTGGGCGTCTGTATTCTCTCGGTGCTGGTGCCATTCGTCTGGGTAGCGCCGAGCTGGCACGATATCCTGTTCGGCATCGTGATCGGCGTGGCCTCGACCGCGGGACAGTGGATCGTGGTGCTGGCGTTCCGCTACGCCGACGCCTCGGTGCTGGCGCCGTTCTCGTACACCCAGCTGTTGTGGGTCAGCATCCTCGGTTTGGTCATTTTCGGCGAAGTGCCCGACCTCTGGACAGTGATCGGGGCCATATTCATCGTCGGCAGCGGTCTCTATACCGCGCACCGCGAGCGCGTCAGGCGCTCGCAGCTGCTGGCGCTGGACGGCGAGCTTTCTCCCAACGCCTGAGGGAGGAGGTCGCGAAATATGCCGCCAAGCGCATCGCATGCACGCCTTTGCTCAGCTTATGCATCTCAGCCTTTATGGCTCACCACATTGACGATGACGCCGTTGGGGTCCCGCACAAAGAACCGCCGAACGCCCCACGGCTCGTCGGTCAGGGGATAAACGATCGGATGTCCTTGCTGTAGAGCGGCGGCGTGACACGCGTCGACATTCGTCACTTCGATACTGATGTCGGCGTGCGGCTCATCCCGGGTGTCGGAAGCGACAACGCTGAGCTGGGCGGTCGGATTGGAGGGTGAGGCGAACGTGATGATCCAGCCCATGTCCATCGCGGTGTCGAGCCCGAGGACGGCTCCGTAAAAAGCCTTCGACGCCGAGGGGTCGGCGGAGTTGATATTCGGGACAATTCTTCGGACATCCATGGCGGCACCTCACACCGGCAGTGCGATCGAATACTTCACCTGGCTGAGCGCAAAGCTCGATTCGATCGAGGCGATGCCGTCGAGCCGGGTCAGCTTGTTCTTCAGGAACGCTTCATACGACGACAGGTCGGCGGCGACCACGCGCAGCAGGTAGTCGCGGTTGCCGGTCATCAGATAGCACTCCAGCACCTCGTCCCATTTCGAGATCGCTTTCGCGAAGCGATTGAGGTCTTCCTCCTTCTGCCGCGCAAGCTTGATCGAGATGAAAACGCTGACGTGCAAGCCGAGCGATTTCTGGTCGACGGTCGCGATATAGCGCGTGATCACGCCGCGCGCTTCCAGAAGCTTTACGCGACGATGGCACGGCGACACCGACAGGCCGACCTTGTCGGCGAGTTCCTGCATGGTGGCACGGCTGTCGGCCTGCAGAATGCCGAGTATCTTGCGGTCGATGGCGTCCAGGGCGTGCATTGGGACAAACTCCGGCTGGCGAGCTTCGGATTGGTAATTTATCCCAATCTGGCGGGGTATGTCCCGATGATTTGGGATTTTTCATGCCGGCGGGGCCGCTAACATCGCGAGTTATCAGAATGTCCTGGAGTCCCGCCGTGGCGACCGAACCCGCACGCATCGAGTTGCTGTCGGCACTGGCACGCAAAGTGTTGTGGTTGTCGTCGTGGACCATCCACCACGCCAACCATATCCGCCCCAATGTCGATGGACTGAAGGTCGGCGGCCACCAGGCCTCATCGGCCTCGCTCGCCACCATCATGTCGGCGCTGTATTTCTCCGTGTTGCGGCCGGAAGATCGCGTCGCGGTCAAGCCGCACGCCAGCCCGGTATTCCACGCCATCCAGTATTTGTTCGGTCGCCAGAGCCGCGACAAGCTGGAAAATTTTCGTGGCTTCAAGGGCGCGCAGTCTTACCCGTCGCGCACCAAGGATACCGACGACGTAGATTTCTCCACCGGGTCGGTAGGACTCGGCGTCGCGCAGACGCTGTTCTCCTCGCTGGTGCAGGACTACGTCAAGGCGCATGGCTGGATGAAGGCCCGGCCCGAAGGCCGGATGATTGCGCTGGTCGGCGACGCCGAGATGGACGAGGGCAACATCTTCGAGGCGCTGCTGGAGGGCTGGAAGCACGGCCTGCGCAACACCTGGTGGGTGGTCGACTACAACCGCCAGAGCCTCGATGCCGTGGTGCGCGAAGGTCTCTGGGAGAAATTCGAATCCATGTTCCGCAATTTCGGCTGGGACGTGGCGATCGTCAAATACGGCAAGCTGATGCAGGCGGCGTTTGCGGAACCGGGTGGCGAAGCGCTGAGGCGCTGGATCGATGCCTGCCCGAATGCGATGTATGCCGCGCTGTGCTTTCAGGGCGGCGCCGCATTCCGCAAGCATCTGCGCGACGAAATAGGCGACCAGGGCGCGGTGTCGCAACTGATCGAGCGGCGCAGCGACGACGAATTGCTGGCGCTGATGTCCAATCTCGGCGGACACGACATGGCCAGCATGCTGGAGGCCTTCGAGGCGATCGACCACGATCGCCCGGTCTGCTTCATAGCCTACACCATCAAGGGCGTCGGGCTGCCGTTCCAGGGCCACAAGGACAACCATGCCGGCCTGATGACGGTGAGCCAGATGGAGAAGTGGCGGGCCGCGCAAAACATCCGGCCGGGCCATGAGTGGGAGAAATTCGAAGGGCTTTCGCAACGGCCCGCCGCGCTGGAGGCGTTTCTCGCGGACGTAGCGTTCAACCGCGACGGTGGGCGCCGGCTGAGCGCGCCCGTGGTCGAGGTGCCCGAGCGGCTTTCGTTCAATCCGTCGCCGCAGATGTCCACGCAACAGGGTTTTGGGCTCGTGCTCAATGAACTCGCGCGCGGCGATAGCGAACTCGCCGCGCGCATCGTCACCGCCTCGCCCGACGTCACGGTCTCGACCAATCTCGGCGCCTGGGTCAACCGGCGCGGCCTGTTCGCGCGCGCCGAGAAAGCCGACCTGTTTCGCAGCGAGAAGATTCCTTCGACCTTCAACTGGGATTTTTCACCGAAAGGCCAGCATATCGAACTCGGCATCGCCGAGATGAATTTATTCATCCTGATGTCGGCGCTCGGGCTGTCGCATGCCATCAACGGCGAACGGCTGCTGCCGGTCGCGACCCTTTACGATCCCTTCATCCAGCGCGGTCTCGATGCGCTGAATTACGCCTGCTATCAGGACGCGCGCTTCATGGTGGCGGCAACGCCATCGGGCATTACGCTTTCGCCGGAAGGCGGCGCCCATCAGTCGATCGCGACGCCCCTGATCGGAATGGCGCTGGACGGGCTGGCTTCGTTCGAACCGGCCTTCGTCGATGAACTCGCAGTGATCATGGGCTGGGGTTTCCGGCACATGCAGCGCGAGGGAGCGGGTGAGGGGGGCTCGGTCTATTTGAGGCTATCGACTCGCACGATCGACCAGCCGCAGCGGATCATGGCTCCCGATCTGCAAAAGGGCGTTACCGAGGGCGCCTATTGGCTGCGCAAGCCGGGGCCGAATTGCGAAGTGGTGATCGCCTATACCGGCGCGGTCGCGCCTGAAGCGATCGAAGCCGTTGGCTTGATCGGCGAAAGCCGCCGCGATGTCGGCCTGCTTTCGATCACCTCCGCCGACCGCCTGCATGCCGGCTGGACCGCGGCCCGAAAACTGCGCCGCGACCGCCGCGGATTGGCGCATCTCGGTCATATCGAACAATTGCTGGCGCCGCTGCCACGCGACTGCGGCATCGTCACCGTGATCGACGGTCACCCGGCGACGCTCGGCTGGCTCGGCAGCGTGCGCGGGCATCGCCTCGAGGCGCTCGGCGTCGAGCAATTCGGGCAGACCGGCACCATCGGCGACCTCTATCGCCACCACGGCATCGACGCCAACGCCATCATCGATGCGGCGGAGAGCCTGACTGCCGGCGCGCCGGTCCGGCACCGCAAGATGGCGGTGTGAATTTCACTCGTCGCCCCGGCATATCGCGCCCACATGCCGCGTCTGCTGCAACGCGGTGTCCCGCATATGGCGGGTTCATTTCCGGACCGTTTCGTGCAAGGATGCGGGCCGAACGCTCCACTCACCTTCATTTGCCCTGAAACCACGAGGTTTACGATGGTCAACCGCATGCAATTCTACATCGACGGCGCCTGGGTCGATCCCGTCGTCAAGAAGTCGACGCCTGTCGTCAATCCCGCGACCGAAGAGGCGATGTATGAGGTTGCGCTCGGCTCCAAGGCCGACGTCGACAAGGCGGTCGCCGCCGCGCGCCGCGCTTTCGAGACTTATTCGCAGACCAGCCGCGAGGAACGCGTGGCGCTGCTTTCGAAGATCGTCGAAGTCTACAAGACCCGCATGAAGGACATCGGCGCCGCCGTCTCCGATGAGATGGGCGCGCCGCTGCCAATGGCGGAGAAGCTGCAGGCCGGCGCCGGCCTCGGCCATCTGGCTTCCACGCTCGAGGTTCTCAAGAATTACCACTTTGAGGAGCCGCTCGGCTCCGCTGTCGTGGTGCGCGAGCCCGTCGGCGTCGTCGGCATGATCACGCCATGGAATTGGCCGCTCAACCAGATCGCCTGCAAGGTGGCGCCGGCGCTCGCCGCCGGCTGCACCATGATCCTGAAGCCGTCGGAGTTCACGCCGTCGTCGGCTTTGATTTTCGCGGAAATCCTCCATGAGGCGGGAGTGCCGAAGGGCGTGTTCAACCTGATCAACGGGCTCGGCCCCGAAGTCGGCGCCGCGATGAGCGAGCACCCGGGTATCGACATGATCTCGTTCACCGGATCGACCCGCGCCGGCATCGATGTCGCCAAGCGCGCCGCACCGACGGTGAAGCGCGTCAGCCAGGAGTTGGGCGGCAAGTCGCCGAACGTGATCCTCGAGGGCGCCGATCTCAGCAAGGCCGTGGCCGGCGGGGTCATGCACATGTTCAATAACTCCGGACAGTCGTGCAACGCGCCGTCACGGATGATCGTGCCGCTGTCGAAGATGAAGGAAGTCGCCGCCATCGCCAAAAGCGTGGCCGACAAGACCAAGGCCGGCGATCCCAGAGCCGAAGGCACCAGCATCGGCCCGGTGGTATCCCGTATCCAGTGGGACAAGATCCAGAAACTGATCCAGAAAGGCATCGAGGAAGGCGCAACGCTGGTGACGGGCGGTCCGGGTCTGCCGGAAGGCGTCAACAAGGGCTTCTACGTACGTCCGACCATTTTTGCCGATGTAACCAACGACATGACCATCGCGCGCGAGGAAATCTTCGGGCCGGTGCTCACCATCCTCGGCGCCAAGGATGAGGAAGACGCCGTCAAGATCGCCAACGACACGCCGTATGGTCTCGCCGGTTACGTCTCCGCCGATAGCGTGGAAAGCGCCCGTCGGGTCGGGCGCAGGATTCGCGCCGGCAACGTCAACCTGCAGGGCGTGCCGAACGACCGCACCGCGCCGTTCGGCGGCTACAAGCAGTCCGGCAACGGCCGCGAGTGGGGCAAATACGGCCTGGAGGAATATCTCGAGGTCAAGGCGGTCGCCGGCTATAACGCCGCGTAATCGTCCGACGTGATTTGAAGCGCCGGGGGTGGATGAAACTCCGCCCCGGCGTTTGCTGTTTATGACGGTCGCCGTTATCCCCCCGGGCAGCCCTGCGTGTTGACATAGAGCGCGTAGATCGACTGGCTCGCGGCCATGAACAGGCGGTTACGTTTCAGGCCGCCGAAACACAAATTGGCGCAGCGTTCGGGCAGCGCGATGCGGCCGATCAACACGCCGTCGGGCGCGTAGACCACGACGCCATCGAGTTCGGGATCGCCCATCCCCCAGCCGCACCACAAATTGCCATCGATGTCGCAACGCATGCCGTCGGGTGTGCCGGGGCCGGCGTCGACGAACAGGCGCTTGCCGGAAATCCTGTCGCCGCTGGCCGAGACATCGTAAGCGAGAATCTTGCGGGTCGGTACGCCACGCGATTCGATGACGTAGAGAATCTTTTCATCCGGCGAAAAGCACAGCCCGTTCGGACCAAGAATTCCCTCGGCGACAATGCTGGCCTTTCCGGTCGCACCGTCGATCCGATAGACGTTCATATCGAGCTCGGGTTCGGCCTTGTAGCCTTCGTAATTGCCAAGCAGACCGAAGATCGGATCGGTAAACCAGATCGAGCCGTCGGATTTCACCACGACGTCGTTCGGCGAGTTCAGCCGCTTGCCGCCAAAGGAATCCATCAACACCGTGATCGAGCCGTCATGTTCGGTTCTGACCACGCGGCGTCCACCGTGCTCGCAGCTGATTAAGCGTCCCTGGCGGTCGCGGGTGTGGCCGTTGGCGAAATTCGAGGGCTTGCGATAGATGCTGATCGCGCCGGTTTCCTCTTCCCATTTGATGATGCGGTTGTTGGGAATGTCGCTGCACAACAAATAGCGCCCGTCGCCGAACCACACCGGACCTTCGGCCCAGCGCAATCCGGTGGTCAGGCGCTCCACCGCGGAGAGCTTGAGCCAGTATTTCTCGAAGCGCGGATCGAGTGCGTGGATCGCCGGATCCGGATAATACGTCGCGGGCTGCCAGCCGGCGCGGGAGGTTTTTGCCTGGGACATCTGCCGTTCTCGTTGTTGTCTGAATCCTCACCAGTGCTCGTCTGCTATCATTGCCGCCTTGCGGCGGCAAGCAGCTCCATTTCGCTCGTTTTGCATCGGAGGGGCGCGCTTGCCGCGAATTCGCCGCCGCGCCATACTCGTTGCCTGCGGCAAGAAAGAGGGAAGAAATGCCACGTATCGTGATGACCGGCGCTTCGGGCGGAATCGGAACGAGCTTGCGCAAGCTATTGCCGCCGATCTATCCGGACCTGCTTCTGAGCGATCTGAAAGCGCCCGCCAATCTCGGCTCCAACGAAAAATTCAAGGCGGTGGAGCTCTCCGATCTGGCGCAGGTCGAGGCGATCTGCGAGGGCGCCGACGGCATCCTGCATTTCGGCGGTTATTCGGTCGAAGGCCCGTGGGACGACATCCTGCGCTCCAACATCATCGGTTGCTACAACCTGTTCGAAGCCGCGCGCAAGAAGCGCGTCAAGCGCATCGTGTTTGCATCGTCGAATCATGCGGTCGGTTTCTATCCGCGCCACCACCGGATCGGCACCGATGTGACCGCGCGCCCCGACAGCCGCTACGGCGTCAGCAAGGTGTTTGGCGAGGCGCTCGGCGCGCTCTATGCCGACAAGCACGGTCTCGAGGTGACGTGCATCCGGATCGGCAATTTCGGCGACAAGCCGCTCGATCACCGGCGGCTGTCGATCTGG
Organism: uncultured Alphaproteobacteria bacterium; assembly: GCA_963840155.1. Taxonomy (GTDB): domain Bacteria; phylum Pseudomonadota; class Alphaproteobacteria; order Rhizobiales; family Xanthobacteraceae; genus Bradyrhizobium. The sequence goes on along the minus strand of CAWIXP010000001.1, from coordinate 1,537,058 downwards.
CTGAAGCCGGAGGACCTGGTGCAGCTCTGCCGGATCGGGCTCGAGCATCCCGCCATTCACTTCGAGATCTTCTACGGCGCCTCCTACAATGAGCGCGCCTGGTGGGACAATCATCGCGCCTATGACCTCGGCTATCGCCCGAGCGGGCGCGCGGAAGACTTTCGCGAGCACGCCATGGCCGAGCAAGCAAAGCTCCCGCCCGATCCCGTCGGGGATTTCTATCAGGGCGGCGCATTCTGCGGCATGGAGTTCGATCGCGACGGGCGCGAGATCATCGACTGGACGTGATCGTGTTCCGGGACGGAATCAAGATCTCCGGTCCGCGCTCTGCTCGGCGCCGATCCGTCCGAGATAACCTGCCGAACATGCAACATTGACAATAATTCCGCGGACTCCTTAACTGTCGCGCGACGAGGGATCAACACGATGGCAGACGGACTTCGCAAGGGACTGACCAGTTATGGCGATGCCGGATTTTCGCTGTTCCTGCGCAAGGCCTTCATCAAGGCGATGGGCTATTCCGACGACGCACTGACCCGGCCGATCGTCGGCATCACCAACACCCACAGCGACTATAATCCCTGCCATGGCAACGTGCCTCAGATCATCGAAGCGGTGAAGCGCGGCGTGATGCTGGCGGGCGCCATGCCGATGGTGTTCCCAACTATCTCGATCGCCGAGAGTTTTGCGTTTCCGACATCGATGTATCTACGCAACCTGATGGCGATGGATACCGAGGAGATGATCCGCGCCCAGCCGATGGATTCGATCGTGGTGATCGGCGGTTGCGACAAGACCTTGCCGGCGCAGATCATGGCCGCGGTTTCTGCCGACCTGCCGACCGTCGTGATCCCGGTGGGACCGATGGTGGTCGGCCATCACAAGGGCGAAGTGTTGGGGGCATGCACCGATTGCCGGCGGCTGTGGGCGAAATATCGCGCCGGTGAAATCGACGAGGCCGAGATCGAAGCCGTCAACGGCCGGCTTGCGCCGTCGGTCGGCACCTGCATGGTGATGGGGACCGCATCTACCATGGCCTGCATTACAGAAGCGCTCGGCCTGTCGCTGCCGATGAGCGCGACCATACCGGCGCCGCACGCCGAACGCTTTCGTTCCGCGGAGGCCAGTGGCAAGGTCGCCGCTGCCATGGCGATGGCGAAGAGTCCCAAGCCCAGCGAACTGCTTACCAAGGCCTCGTTCCGAAATGCGCAGGTGGTGCTGCAGGCAATCGGTGGATCGACAAACGGCCTCATTCACCTCACCGCGATCGCAAACCGCACCCCGCATCGCATCGATCTCGAAGCCTTCGACAAGCTCGGCCGGGAAGTGCCTGTTTTGATCGACCTGAAACCGTCAGGCGAACACTACATGGAGCATTTCCATCACGCCGGAGGCATGCCGAAATTGATGGCGCAGCTTGGCGGCCTGATCGATCTCGACGCCAGGACCATCACCGGCGCCACGTTGCGTGACGTGGTAGCCGCGGCTGAGGAGGTGCCGGGGCAGGACGCGATCCGCCCGCGCGCTCGACCGATCAAGCCGGAAGGCGCCATGGCGGTGTTGCATGGCAATCTCGCGCCGCGCGGTGCGGTGATCAAGCATTCCGCGGCGAGCCCCAAACTGCTCGAGCATACCGGCCGCGCCGTGGTGTTCGAATCCGTCGAAGACATGACGCTGCGGCTTGACGACCCAGCGCTCGACGTTAACGCCGACGACGTGCTGGTGCTGCGCAACGCCGGCCCCAAGGGAGCGCCGGGAATGCCGGAAGCGGGTTATCTGCCGATCCCGAAGAAGCTGGCGCGCGGCGGCCTCAAGGACATGGTACGGATCTCGGATGCGCGGATGAGTGGCACGGCTTTTGGCACCATCGTGCTGCACATCACGCCGGAGTCCGCGGTCGGCGGTCCGCTGGCGCTGGTCAAGAACGGTGACATGATCCGGCTCGATGTTGCCAGGCGCAGCATCGATCTGCTGGTCGATGCCGCCGAGCTTGAAAGGCGCCGCGCGGCGCTGGCGCCCGCGGTGAAGCCGGACTGGGCCAAGCGCGGCTACGCGCACTTGTTCAACGAATCCATCTTGCAGGCCGACGAAGGTTGCGACTTTGATTTTATGCGTGGCGAGGGGGCGGGATAGCAACTGTCTCGTGCCCACAAAGCCGTCGTCGTGCCCGCGAAGGCTGCCTCCATTTCGCACATGCGTTGGGCTCCGACCGCGATGTCTGATTGACATTCCGAACCGCGATGGGATGATCACAAAAAAATGGAGGGGAGACGATGACCAGCCTGAGGAAGACTCTCGTTGCGGTCGCAGCCGCATCCGCGATCATGACGGCCGCAAGCGCGGATGCGCAGGAGGTCAAGCATTATCGCTTCGCCTACGATCAGCCGAAGACGACCGGTTATGGCATTCTGGGCGACATTTTCGCCGACAAGCTGAAGGCGCTGAGCAAGGGCACGATGCTGATCGATCAGTATCCCGGCGCGCAGCTCGGCCAGGAGCCGCAGGTGCTGCAACTGGTCAAGGCGGGCGACGTCGAATTCTGCATCTCCTCCTCGGCCAATGCCGCGACCCTGTCGCCGCAGGCTGGCGTGATGTCGATGCACTTCCTGTTCCGTTCGGAAGCGCACCTGGTCAAGGCGATCGCCGATCCGGAAGTATCGAAAGCCGTGAAGGCGATGATCGCGGACACGGTACAGGGCGCCCGGGTCATCGCACTGTCGACGCTTGGACTGCGCAGCATGTATTCGAAGCGCGAAATCAAGAACATCGGCGACATGAAAGGCCTCAAGGTGCGTGTGCAGGCGACACCTACCGAGGACACCATGTTCCCGGCCTATGGCGCGCAGATCGTGCACATGCCATTCGGCAGCGTCTATACTTCGCTGCAGACCGGCGTCGTCGATGTCGCGGAAAACGGGGTCAACGTCTACCTCGCCAACAAGCACTACGAAGTCGCGCCGGTGCTTTCGATGACCGAGCACGAGGCCAATAACAGCCTGGTCTGGGTCAGCGACAAGGTGTGGAATAGCCTGACGCCGGAACAGCAGGGCTGGGTGCAGGCCGCAGCCGACGAGGTCAACAAGACCCAGCCGGCGAAGGCGATCGAGCTCGAGCATCAGTCGCAGGAAAAGCTGAAATCGATCGGGGTGAAAATCGTCACCGATGTCGACAAGTCCGGCTTCACGGCGATCGCCGATCCCTATCTCGACAAGCTCGCCAAGGAGCTCGGCCCACACGCCGAAAAGATCAAGAACCTGATCCGGGCGATCAATTAGAGGGAGCTTTGTTGACATTCGATCGAGCTCGATGGGATGTTCGAAAATCGAACCAGGGGACAGCGTGATGCGAAATCCGAGGAAATCTATCGCTGCAGCCGTTGCCGCGGCTGCAATCATGCTTGCCGCGGGCGCCGGCGCCCAGGAGGTGAAGCATTACCGCTTCGCCCACGACCAACAGCTCAACACCGGCTACAGCGTCGCCTACGACATGTTCTCGGCCAGGCTCAAGGAATTGAGCAAGGGCACCATGCTGGTCGACCAGTATCCGGGCGCCCAGCTCGGGCAGGAGCCGCAGCTTCTGCAACTGGTGAAGGCGGGCGATATCGACTTCGCCATCGTCTCATCGGCAAATACCGCGACGATCTCGCCGCAGGCCGGCGTGATGTCGTTGCACTTCCTGTTCCGCAACGCCGACCATCTGGTCAAATCGATGGCCGACCAGAAAGTCATCGATGCGATCAAGGCGATGATCGACGAGACCACGCAAGGGCTGCACGTCATCGCCACCGGCTCGCAGGGCGTTCGGAGCATCTACAGCAAGAAGGAAATCCATAACGTCGGAGATATGAAAGGAATCAAGATCCGCGTGCAGGCCACCGCTACCGAGGACGCGATCTTTCCCGCCTACGGCGCGCAGACCGTGCACATGCCGTTCGGCAGCGTCTACACCTCGTTGCAAACCGGCGTTGTCGACGCTGCCGAAAACAGCATCAACGTCTATCTCGTCAACAAACACTACGAAGTGGCGCCGGTGCTCTCGATCACCGAGCATGAGGCCAACAATGCGCTGGTCTATGTCAGCGACAAACTATGGCAGAGCCTCTCCGCCGAGCAAAGGCAGTGGGTGCTCGCCGCCGGTGCCGAGATCAGTGCCAAGGAACCTGCCATTGCCTTTGATCTGGAAAAAGCCGCGGCCGCCAAGCTGAGAGGGTTCGGCGTCAAGATCGTCGAGGATGTGGACAAGAAGAGCTTTGCCGCGGTCTCCGATCCCTATCTCGACAAGCTCGCCAAGGAACTCGGTCCGCATGCGGAGAAGATCAAGAACCTGATCCGAGCGATCAATTAAAACTCCTCATGGTGAGGAGCGCGCTCCTTGCGCTCGTCTCGAACCGTGAGGGCGATACACTCATCATCCTTCGAGACGCGGCCATGCGGCCGCTCCCCGGGGATGAGGGGCTGGCGCCAGTCTGACCGTCCTGGGAAATTTTGACAATGACCATCGCCGACAAACTGGTGCTGCAGCGCCAGCGTCATCTGAAATGGCCGGCGTTCGACAAGCTCGAACTGGTCTTGATGATGATCTGCGGCGCGCTGTGCTTCGGTTTCTCGCTGTCGGTGACGGCCGATATCGTCACCCGCACCATCGGTCATCCCTGGCTCTGGCTGCAGGAGGTCACCTCCACGCTGTTCATCTATGCGATCTTCATCGGCGCGGCCGTCGCCACCCGCCGCAACGACCATCTTTATCTGACCGCGATCTCCGAAGCCCTGCATGGCACGCCGCGTCTGATCGTCGAGATCATCATCCGGGTCGTCGTCCTCGGGGTGGCGTTCTGCCTGATCTGGTTCGGCTATATCAATTACCTCCGGGGGTTTGGCAGCTTCCGGCTGCCATCGGGCACGCCGATCGCCTCGCTTTACGCAGCGATCCCCTTCGCCGGCGTGCTGGTTGGGCTGTTCACGATCGAGCAATTGGTCAACGGGCTGAAGAACGGTTTCGATCATCCCGGGCCCCTGGACGAGGATTTGCCGATTCCGGGTGCTGACGGCGGCGTGCGGCCGAAGGTGGGCCTGTGAGTGCGCCCGTCATCCTGGCGCTGATGTCGTTCTGTTTCCTGTTCTTCGGCTATCTCGGCGTGCCCGTGCCGTTTTCGCTGATGGCGGGGGTATTCATCGGCGCGCTGCTGACCGATGTCTCGCTGGCAGCGATCGTCCAGAAGATTTTCGACGGCATGGATTCCGAAGCCCTGCTGGCGATTCCATTTTTCCTGCTGGTCGGCGAGCTCATGAGTTCGGCCAACGTGGTGGTGCGGATCGCGAACCTGTCGCTGTCGCTGGTCGGGCATATAAAGGGAGGGCTGTCGCAGGTCGTGGTGGTCTTCAGCATGTTCTTCTCGGAGATGTCGGGATCGACCACCGCCGACGTCGCGGTGATGAGCCGCGCCCTGGGAGGCCCGATGAAGAAGGAGGGCTATTCGCCCGCCTTCATCGCCGCGATCATCGCCTCCGCATCGACCATCGCGGCGCTGGTGCCGCCGAGCATCACCGCCGTGGTCTATGGCGCGGTCGGCAACGTATCGATCGCCGGGCTGTTCATGGCCGGCGTCGTGCCCGGATTCATGATCGGGTTCGGGCTGATGATCTATTGCTATTTTTTTGGCCCCCCGGGCATGCGCAAGACGCGGGCGCCTTTGCGCCAGGTTGTATTCGCGACCGCCGATGCCGCGCTGCCGTTGATGATTCCCGTGATCCTGCTCGGCGGCATTCTCACCGGCTGGTTCACGCCGACCGAAGCCGGCGTCGTCGCGGTGGTCTGGATCATCGCGGTGGTGATCCCAGCGCTCAATCGCGGGCACTTGCGGAAAATTCCCTACGACTTCTGCCTGGCAGGGCTGATCTTCTCGCTGCCGCTGATCACCATCGGCGCCGCCAACGCCTTCGGCTGGATGCTGGCCTATCTGCGCGGCGCCATCGTCATCGCCGACTGGATCACCTCGATCGCCGGCAAGGATCCGCATTATATGATGCTGCTGCTGGTGCTGCTGTTCACCGTGGTCGGCGATTTCATCGAGCCGGTGCCGACGATCATCATCTTCATGCCGCTGGTCAACGCGCTGACCCAGGCCGGCGACATCAACGGCGTGCACATGGGCGTGGTGCTGATCGCGACATTGGCGTTTGGGCTGATCACGCCGCCCTACGGGCTGGTGCTGCTGATGGCGTCGAAATTCGTCGGCGTCAGTTTCGGTAAAGCGTTGCGCGCGGCGTTGCCGATCTACGTCGTATTCCTGGTGACGATCTGTTTCACGATCTATTTCCCGAGCGTGGTGCTGTGGCTGCCCAAGCATGTGATCCCGGAATCGGTAGGCTGCTTCAAGTCGCCGGCCGGAACGGGGTATATCTGTCCGCAGTGATGCCAAGTCTCAGTCCGCCGTGTTACTTCCCCTTGCTGGTGAACTTCTTCACCGCGATCCGGAACTCGTCGGTGTGCATGCAGTCGATGATGGCGTCGCGCTCGGCGTCGAGCTGGGCCTCGATCGACGTTGCATCGGCGCGATGGATCAGCGCCTTGGTCGCCGCCAGCGCTGCCGGCGCGTTTTGCGCCAGCCGGTGCGCCAGTTCGCGGGTTGCGGCCTTCAGTTCGGCTGCCGGCACCACTTTGGTGACGAGGCCCCATTGGTAAGCCTGAACCGCCGAAAAACCGTCTTCGGCCAGATAAATCTGCAACGCGCGCCGCGGGCCGACGGCTGCGACCACGCCGACCGTGCCGCCGCCATCCGGCGACACCCCGAGTTTCGCATAGGCCGGGGTGAAGCGGGCATCCTCTGCTGCTATGCAGAGGTCGGCGACAAAGGCGAGCGAAAGACCGGCCCCTGCCGCCGAGCCGTGCACGCTGGCCAGCACGATCTTCGGCATCCGCCGCAGCGTGGAGATGAAGGCGTGGTAGTGCGACAGCATTTCGCCCACCACCGCCGCGATATTGTCGGCGACCGCCGCCGCGCCAATGGTCTGCAGATCGCCGCCGCCGCAGAACGCGCGGCCTTCGCCCTCGATCACCAGCACCCGGATATCGTCGGATGCCTCGACCTCGGCGCCGAGCCGTTCCAGCTTCCTGGCGATCGAGAGGTCGATGGCGTTGAAAGCGCTGGGACGGTTGAGCGTGATGGTGGCGATCGGGCCTTCGATCCGCAGCAGCGCCGGATCGTCGGAGAGGGAACGGGGGACATCGGCTGATGTCGACATTGAAATAACCTCGGGCGAAGAAAGGGGTCAAACCGATTTAGAGCGCAGAAGGCAAGTGGTGACAATGCCCGGCGAAGTCGGCAAAATGCGGCGTAGCGGCACAGCGGGCAAGTATCGCAACGCCGGCGGGCGGGAGAAGCGTGGTGAGCATGGATACGACAGTCGAACCTCGGATCTCCGCCATCGAGCGGTTTTCGCACGCCACTCCTCCGCTTCGCATCGTACCGGCCTGAGCCGATGGCGTTGGGCACAGTCCTGATCGTCGGCGCCGGACACGCCGGTTTTCAAGTCGCGGCGTCGCTGCGGCAGCATGGTTTTGCCGAGCGCATCTGCCTGATCAACGATGAGGCGCATCTGCCGTATCAGCGGCCGCCGCTGTCGAAAGCCTATCTGAAGGGCGAGGGCCGTCCGGACAGCCTGATGTTCCGGCCGGACAAGTTCTATCGCGATGGGAATATCGAATTGATCGCCGACCGCGCCGCCTCCATCGATCGCGCCGCCCACCGGTTGCTGCTCGTATCCGGCGCATTTCTCGATTACGGCCACCTGGTGCTGGCGACCGGGGCGCGCAACCGCCTGCTCGACATCCCCAATGCTGGTCTCGCCGACGTGGTGTATCTGCGCACGCTGGATGAGAGCGAGACGTTGCGGCGGCGGATTACCGCCAGGCGGCATGTCGTTGTGATCGGAGCGGGTTTCATCGGCCTGGAATTCGCCGCCACCGCCCGGGCCAAAGGCCTCGAGGTCGATGTCATCGAGCTCGGCGGCCGGGTGATGGCGCGGGCGGTGACCGCGGAAATCTCGGATTACTTTCAGCAGCGGCATGCCGCGGCGGGTATTCGCATTCATCTCGGCGTGCAGGCCACCGGCATCGAGGGCGATGGCGCTGAGGTCACCGGCGTCAGCCTCAGCGACGGCCGGCATGTCGCGGCCGATCTGGTCGTGGTTGGCGTCGGGGTGCTGCCCAATGTCGAGCTGGCGGCGGAAGCCGGCCTGCCCGTCGCCTCCGGAATCATCGTCAACGAGCAATTGCTGACCGCGGATTCCGATATCTCGGCGATCGGCGACTGCGCGCTGTTCGCAAGCCCGCGCTTCGGCGGCTCGCTGCGGCTGGAATCCGTGCAGAACGCCACCGATCACGCGCGCTGTGTCGCGGCGCGGCTGACCGGCGATGCCAGGAGCTATGACGGCCAACCCTGGTTCTGGAGCGACCAGGGCGATGACAAGCTTCAGATCGCGGGCCTCACCACCGGATACGATCGCGTCGCGGTGCGCGGCGACCCGGCGCAGCGATCGTTCTCGGCATTCTGCTACAAATCCGGGCGATTGGTCGGCGTCGAGTCGGTCAACCGTGGGTCGGACCACGTGTTCGGACGCAAGGTCCTCGGCCTCAACCGCTCGATCGAACCGGAGCAGGCGGCAGACGCCGGGTTCGATTTGAAGGCCGCGCTGAGCTGAGCCGGTTTCACTAACTTCCATGCTTGATTCCCGAGCGGGTCGGTCAGGCCCGGGCGCCGAATTCCTGCCGGACCGTTTCGATATCGAGCAGCGTCGGCAATCCGGCCTCGTTTCCGAGCCGTTGAATCTTGTAGGTCGAGGCGGCGCGCGCGAACTCGAAATGATCGTGCCAGCCTTTGCCGGGGCTGCTCAGATACGAATAGATATAGGCGCCGTGGAACACGTCGCCGGCGCCGTTGGTGTCGAGCACGCGCTGGGGCGGAATCGGCAGCGCGGCAAGGCTGCGGGTGGCGCCGGTCTCGTCGTACCAGAGCAGGCCGCGCTCGCCCATGGTGACGCCGCCGACCCGGCAGCCGCGGCCCCTGAGATATTCCAGCATGCGTTCCGGCGTCATATCCATCTGCTCGCACAGCCGCTCGGCGACGATCGCCACATCGATGAACTCCAGCAGCTCATGGGTATTGGTTCGCAGGCCGCCGCCATCGAGCGAGGTGAGGATGCCGGCCTCGCGGCACAGTCGTGCATAGTGGATCGCGGCGTCCGGCTGGTGACCGTCGACATGCAGCGCGCGGCAGCCGCCGAGGTTGAGCAGCGGGAAGGGATGGATATGCTCGTCGTCGCGGCAGCGCACGATCGCCCGCTTGCCGTCCTTCGGCATGATGAAGGACAGCGAGGAGGAGTTGACCTTGCGCGGATGGATCGAAATTCCGTACTTCGCGCTCATGTCCTGAAACATCCGTCCCAGCCAGTCGTTGGCGACGGTGGCGATCAGGTCCGGCACGATGCCGAGCTTGGCGCAGCAGAACGCCGCGGTGACCGCGTTGCCGCCGAACGAAACGGCGTAAGCCGTCGCGACATGCTTCTCGTCGCCGGTCGGCATGTGGTCGGTGATGAAGGTGACATCGATATAGGTCTGTCCGATGAAGAGGGCCTGCATTCGCTTTCCGTCGTGGCTGATGGGTGGTCGCGGCGGCGCGTCACATTAGCACCGCTGCGCCGGATCGTTCGTTCAAATTATCCCCGGGCGAGCGCCTTAATTGCTTGAGATAACGATGTGGCCGGACTACGACCGTGACAAGGGCATCGGCGGCGTGCCGCAACGCTTGGCAACGGCGGCAGCGGCTCCGAGTTCCTGACGAGCGAAACGCGGGGGAGGGAACGATGAGCGTGTATTCCGGCCCGGTGTTCGAGATGGCGGCGAACCAGTTCGGCGTGATCGCCAATCATCTTGCGATTCCGATGGACGAGCGCGACCGCCTGCTGCTGCCCAAACGGGCGATCACGGTGTCCTGCCCGATCCATCGCGATGACGGCAGCATCGCGGTGTTCGAAGGCTATCGCGTGCAGCACCACCTGACGCTCGGCCCGACCAAGGGCGGCACCCGCTTCGCGCCCTCCGTCGACCTCGGCGAGGTCGCCGCGCTGGCGATCTGGATGAGCTGGAAATGCGCGCTGGTGGGGCTGCCCTATGGCGGCGCCAAGGGCGGGGTGCGGGTCGATCTCTCGACGATTTCCAAACGCGAGCTGGAGGGGCTGTCGCGGCGCTACATGCAGGAGATGATCCCGTTCGTCGGGCCGCATACCGACGTGATGGCGCCGGACATGGGCACCAACGAGCAGGTGATGGCCTGGTTCATGGACACCTATTCGATGTACCAGGGCCGCACCGTGACCGAGATCGTCACCGGCAAGCCGGTCTCCTCCGGCGGCACGCTGGGTCGGCGCGAAGCCACCGGCCGCGGCGTGGCGCATCTCGCCCGGCGCGTGATGAAGCAGCTCGCGATCGGACTGAACGATGCCACCGCCGTGGTCCAGGGTTTTGGCAATGTCGGCTCCTATGCCGCACTCGGCTTGTATCAGTTCGGCCTCAAGGTGATCGCGGTCTCCGATCACACCGGTGCGCTGTACGACAAGGCCGGCCTCGACATACCCGCGCTGATGCGCCACAGCGGCCTGCACGGCAGCATTGCCGGCTTTTCCAACGAGCTCGCCTTCGACCCCGCGCAAATCCTGACGCTGCCCTGCGACGTGCTGGTGCCGGCGGCGATGGAGCGCGTGATCGACGCCGGCGTCGCGCAGAATCTGAAATGCCGGGTGCTGGCCGAAGGCGCCAACGGTCCGACCACGCCGGACGCCGACCTGGTGCTGGAGAAGCGCCAGCACGAAATCTTCCTGATCCCCGACATCCTGTGCAATTCCGGCGGCGTCGTCGTCAGCTATTTCGAATGGGTGCAGGATCTTCAGCAACTGTTCTGGGAGGAGGAGGAAGTGACGCGGCGCGAATACCACATTCTCGATCGCGCCTTCGACCAGATGGTGGCCCGCGCCAAAACCGACAATATCCCTCATCGCACCGCCGCCATGGCGATCGGGGTCGAGAAGGTGCGCGCCGCCAAGACCACGCGCGGCCTGTTCCCGTGATGGCAGGCGACGAGGCGATTCGGTGGCGCGAGGTCGACGGTCCATCGTCGTCCCCGCCTTGTGCGCAATTGCGCACGTCGCGCGGGGACCCATACGCCGCGGCCCATCGATTGCGAGCGATGCGGTAAGCGCCTTTGCCACCATCAGCAGCGGTGGATTGCTGGGTCCCTGCTTTCGCAGGGACGACGATAACAGACTGCGTTCGTCGTTGATGCATTTGCTTATGAGGTCCGCGATCCCGCGGCGGGAAACGCCCGAGTCCTGGCCTTGAATGCCGCGCCTCGAAATGAGGGCGCAGGGAATGCCGGGCGCTCGTTGCGCCCGCAGCCTCGCGTGCAAAAATAAAAAGCACACGAGCGTAATCACCACGGTCACACCGGATTCACCCGGCACTCCCCGCGCAATGGTTTTAACGGTTTACTTCGTGCTCTCCCCGGTGATCGGCTTGTTGTCACCGTCGCCTGCGGATTAAGCTGCTTTGTCAAACCCGGTTGCGCCTGACAAAACCTCCACAAGACTTGACGCCAGCGCCGGGGCGTCAGGACCACACGACTTCGCCGTCCGCGAGCAGCGCCGTTCGTCGATACGCGCTGTTGGTCGCTCACGAGGTTCATCTCGCCCTGCGATCGCCTTGCGCGCCCGACGCTGCCTGCGTCCACCGCATCCCGCTCCGCGTCCGTGACGATCGCGATACGCCCCTGTGAGGAGCGAGACGGGATCGGGTTGTGAAGTGATTTGCGCCGGACGGTTGAAAGGAATATATTTTCGGAAAAACCGAATAAAAGACTCGACAGGCGAATTATCGGCCTACTTGAATTACTGATTTGCCCGTCGGGTAGTCACATTGCCGGGTTGAGGCGCGTGAGCCTATCTCTCGTCGTCCCTGCTCTCGCAGCGACCGCGCACCACGCACGGCACGCTTGAAAATCCGCGAAAGCGGACGCGGCCGCCGCGCACCGGGGCGCCGCTCAGCGCATAATGCGGAAACCGCGCCAGGAATCGCGAGATCGCGATGGCGCCTTCGAGCCGCGCCAGCGCCATCCCGGCGCATTGATGGGCGCCGGTGGCAAAGGCGAGATGCCGGTTCGGCGCGCGGCCGACATCGAAGGCCTCCGGGTCGGGAAATTGCCGGGGATCGCGGTTGGCAGCGCCGATGCACAGCGTCACCGGCGTGCCCGGGGCCAGCGTGCAGCCGCCGAGCTCGACTTTCTCCGAGGTCATGCGGTTGCCGAGCTGGTTCGAGCTTTCGTAGCGCAGCATTTCCTCGACCGCGGTCCTGATCATCTCGGGGTGCTCGGTCAGGCGGGTTTTCTGCGCGGGATTTTCCGACAGCGTCACCAGACCGTTGCCGATCAGGTTGGTGGTGGTCTCGTGGCCGGCGTTGAGCAGGAAGATGCAGTTGTGCAGCAATTCCTTTTCGCTTAGCCGCTCGCCGGCGCCTTCGTCCTCAGCCTCGCCGCGGATCAGGCGCGTCAGCACGTCGCGCTCGGGGTTGCCGGGCCGCGCGCGCCGCCGCGCCACCAGGATCGCCAGATAGTCGAGGAAATCCTTCACCGCCGCGTTGCCGCGCGCAAACGCCTCGGGCCCGATCACCGGCTCGAGCGCGCCCAGGATCGCCAGCGACCAGCCGCGCAGCGGTTCGCGTTCGCCTGCGGGCACATCGAGCAAATTGCCGATCACCTCGATCGGGATCGCGGCGGCAAAATCGCCGATCAGGTCGGCGTGGCCTTTGGTGCCGATCGCATCGAGCAGCCGGTCCACCAGCGCGTTCACGGCGGGCTCCATCTCGGCAATCGCGCGCGGCGACAGCGCGCCCATGATCAGCCGCCGCACGCGGGTATGGGCCGGCGGATCGTTGAAGACGAGGCTGGTGGTGTGATGCTCGTAGAGCAGGCTGTCGCCGTATTTCGGCGCGAACTCCTGCTTCTTGTCGGAACTGAACAGCTTGGTGTTCTTGTAGGCGGCGACCAGATCGTCATAGCGGGTCAGGAAATACGAGCCGTTGGCCATGCGCTTGACCGGCTCGTGTTCCCGCAGTGCACGGTAGGTCGGGTAGGGATCGGCATAGAATTCCGGCGTCAGTTTCTCGAGGTCGAAACCCGCCGCCAGCTCTCGCGCCTTCGCATTCATGCTGCCATACTCTTTGCCGCAGACCGATATGCCGTTTTCGCCCTTTCGCCAAATCCGGCGGCAGCTAAAGTCTCCGCGGGCGAATAGGGTCTCGGCCCGCCGACTGGAAATAAAGTCAACTGGAACTGAAAATGCACGCCCGCACCGAAGCCGCCTCCGATGCCCCGACCGAAACCACCGCTTCCTGGCCGGAGGAGATCTTTGCGATCCTGCAGCGCTTCGAGGTGCGCCAGGTGCCCTATGTGCCGGATGCCGGGCATTCGCAACTGATCGAGCGCGTGCTGGGCGCGCCGGCGATGCGCGCGGTGCCGTTGACCACGGAGGAAGAGGGCGTGGCGCTCTTGGCCGGCGCCTGGGCCGGCGGCCAGCGCGGGGTGCTGTTGATGCAGTCGAGCGGCGTCGGCAATTGCGTCAACATGCTATCGCTGACGCAGATCTTCCGCTTTCCGTTCCTCACGCTGGTGACGATGCGCGGCGAATGGGGCGAGTTCAATCCCTGGCAGGTGCCGATGGGGTCGAGCACGGCTGGCGTGTTCGAGTTGGCGGGCATCAAGGTGTTGCGGGCCTCGACGCCGCAAGAAGTGCGCGAGGTGGTCGAGGCCGGGGCAGGGCAGGCCTATAACGCCTGCACACCGACCGCCGTGTTGTTGTCGCAGCGCCTGATCGGCGCCAAGGTCTTCACCAAATGAGCCAGGCAAACCACAAGGCGAATCTTCTGGACCGGCGCCAGGTCGTGGGCAGCCTGCTGGCGGATCGCAACGACGCCATCGTGGTCGGCGGGCTGGGCGCCTCGACCTACGATATCGCCGCGGCGGGCGACCACGACCGCAACCTCTATCTGTGGGGCGCGATGGGCGGCGCGGTCATGATCGGGCTCGGTATCGCGCTGGCGCAGCCGACCCTGCCGGTCGTCGTCATCACCGGCGATGGCGAGATGCTGATGGGGATGGGTAGCCTTGCCACCGTCGGCCTGCAGAAGCCGAAAAACCTCAGCATCGTCGTGCTGGACAACGAGGTCTATGGCGAGACCGGCGGACAGGCGAGCCACACCGCCGCCACCGCCGACCTCGCCGGCATCGCCCGGGCCTGCGGCATCGCCCAGGCATCCGCGCTGGCGACGATGGCCGAGATCGAGGCGTTTGCGAAAACCATGCACGATATCGCCAGCGGGCCGCGCTTCGCCAACGTCAAGATCGATGGCGCCAACCTCGAGCGCGTGCTGTCGAGCCGGGACGGCACCTACATCGTCAATCGCCTCCGTGGCACGCTCGGGTTCCGCCCGATCTAGTTCTTTCGGCGCGTGCAGTGCAGCAAAAGCTTGACATTTGGTAAGGTGAGTGCTTACTCACGAGCTATGAGCACTCCCTTACGCATGACCAGCGATTTGCGCCGGCAGTTGATCCTGAGCGCCGCGAAGCGCTGCTTCGCCCGCCACGGCTTTGCCGGCACCACCACCAAGAGCGTGGCGGCCGCCGCCGCGATTTCGGAGGGTTTGCTGTTCAAGCATTTCCCGACCAAGCTGGCGCTGTATGCCGAGATCCTGGCCGAGGAGTGCGAGGCGGATCCGGCACTGCATCGATTGCTCGGGCTGCAGCCGTCGACCGAAACCCTGGTGGTGCTGATCCGCGAAATGGTGCGGCATTTCCAGCACGTGCAGGAGGCGCCCGATCAGCAGGAGGCGCAGCGGATCAGGCTGATGGTCACCAGCCATCTCGACGACGGAGAATTCGCCCGGCTGATTTACGACAAGATCGGAGATTTGGTCGGGCCGGTGTTCACCGCCTCGCTGGCGCGGGCGGTCGCGGCGGGCGACGCCTTGCCGATCGGACGCGAGCCGCTCAACCTGTTCTGGTTTGCCCATCATACCGTGCTGATGGCGACCCTGGCGCGGCTGCCTGCGGTGCCGTGCCTGTCCTATGGCGACGCCGGCGAATTCGAACGCCAGCTTTGCGAATTCATCCTGCGCGGAGTTGGGCTCAACCAAGCCGCGATCGCCGCTCATCTGGATCGCGCGTTAGCCGATCCGGGAACGCCGCTCACTTCAGAAAGTGCATGACATGAACATCGTCAACGAAGCCAACATCTCGGGGCGGGCGATCACCGACAAGCCGCACAAGCGTCCGGTCCGGATGGTGCGCTGGTTCAGCATCGTCGGGCTGCTGTTGTTGCTGCTGGTAGGCGCCCTGGTCGGCTTCAACGCCTTCCGCACCAGGATGATCACGCAATTTTTTGCCAACAACAAGCCGCCGCCGGCGGCGGTCAGCGTCGCCGAGGCCAAGTCCGAGGTGATCCCGAACCTGTTGACCGCGGTCGGCGAACTCGTCGCCGTGCACCAGGTCAATGTCACCTCCGATGTCGGCGGCCGCATCACCCAGATCATGTTCACGTCCGGTTCCAGCGTGAAGGCCGGAACGCCGCTGCTGCAATTGTTCGACGGTCCCGAGCAGGGCGATCTCGCCAGTTTCAAGGCCCAGGCCACCGGCGCGTCGCTGGCGCTGGATCGCGCCAAGCAACTGGCGGCGCGCCAGTTCGGTCCGCAGGCAACCGCCGATGCCGCGCAGGCGACCTATGACCAGGCCAACGCCGGCATCGCCAAGACCGAGGCGCTGATCTCGCAGAAGCTGGTGCGCGCGCCGTTCGACGGCGAGCTCGGCGTCCGCCATGTCGAGGTCGGCCAGTTCCTCACCGCGGGCACCCAGATCGTGACGCTGACCAATTTGTCGGTCCTGTACGCCAACTTCACGGTGACGGAGAAGGACTCCGGGCAGCTCAAGACCGGCCAGATCGTGCGGATCGCGGTCGACGCCTACCCCGGGCGCACCTTCGAGGCAAAGATCACCGCGATCGAGCCCCAGATCGCCAGCGACACCCGCAACATCCGCGTCCAGGCCACGCTCGACAATCCCGACCACATCCTCAAGCCCGGCATGTTCGCGACCACGACCGTCGTGCTGCCGGACAAGCCGCCGGCCATCACCGTGCCGGAAACGGCAGTCGATTATACGCTGTACGGCGACTCCGTGTTCCTGATCACCGACAAGAAAGCGGATGACGGCAAGACCAGCCAGACCGCGGTGCGCACTTTCGTGCGGGCCGGCAACCGGTTCAACGGTCGCGCCGAGATTCTCAGCGGATTGAAGGCGGGCGATCGCGTGGTCGCGGTCGGCCAGCTCAAGCTGCAGTCCGGCGCGGCGGTCGCGATCACGACCGACCCGACCCCGCCGGTCCCGGCCAACCCGCCGCGTTACTAAAGGCATGATCCGGAAAAAGCCCCGAACCGGCTTTTTCCGACGGGGATCATAGTCAAACCAAAACCCGGCTCGTGATCCGATCGGATCGATCATGAGCCATCGGAGTGCATCGCGATGGTCTGGACCGATATTTTCATCAAGCGACCGGTGTTGTCGGTGGTCGTCAGCCTGCTGATCCTGCTGATCGGCTTTCGGGCCGCGACCAGCCTGCCGATCCGGCAATATCCGAAGCTGTCGAACACCGTCGTCAACGTCACCACGGTCTATCCCGGCGCTTCCGCCGAGTTGATCCAGGGATTCATTACGACGCCGATCGAGCAGGCGGTGGCCTCCGCCGAGGGCGTCGACTACATGACCTCGTCTTCGGTGCAGGGCACCAGCACCATCCAGGTCTACATCAAGCTGAATTTCGATCCCAACCAGGCGCTGACCGAAGTCCTCGCCAAGGTGAATTCGGTCAAATACCTGATCCCCCGGGAATCCAACGATCCGATCGTGACCAAGACCACCGGCCAGACCACGGCGGTGATGTATCTCGGCTTCTCCAGCGATGTGCTGACGGGCTCGGCGATCTCGGACTATCTGACGCGCGTGGTTCAGCCGGTGCTTTCGACGGTCGATGGGGTCGCTTCCGCCGACATTCTCGGCGGCCAGACTTTTGCGATGCGGCTATGGCTCGATCCGGTCCGCATGGCCGGCCGCAACATTTCGCCCGGCGATGTTTCCGCGGCCATCGCCGCCAACAATTTTCAGGCTGCGGCGGGCCAGGCCAAGGGCTATTTCATCGTCTCCAACGTGTCGACCAATACCGACCTGAAGAATCTCGATCAGTTCAAGCGCATGATCATCAAGTCCAAGGACGGCGGGTTCGTGCGGATGGAGGACATCGCGACTGTCGAACTTGCGGCGCAAAGCACCGACGCCAGCGTCGCCTTCAACGGCGAGCATGCGATCTTCATCGGCGTGCAGGCGACGCCGCAGGGCAACCCGCTGACGCTGGTCAAGGGCGTCCGCGCGCTGTTTCCGGAGCTGGAGCGCAACCTGCCGCCGTCGATGAAGATGAAGGTCGCCTACGATTCGACCAAGTTCATTCAATCCTCGATCGACGAAGTCGAAAAGACGCTGGGCGAGGCTGTGATCATCGTGGTCGTGGTGATCTTCCTGTTCCTGGCCTCGTTCCGCTCGGTGATGATTCCGGTAGTGACCATTCCTTTGTCGCTGATCGGCGTCTGCAGCCTGATGCTGCTGGCCGGCTTCACCTTCAACCTGCTGACGCTTTTGGCGATGGTGCTGGCAATCGGGCTCGTGGTCGACGATGCCATCGTGGTGGTGGAAAACATCCACCGCCATCTGGAGGAAGGCAAACCTCCGGTGCAGGCGGCGCTGCAGGGCGCGCGCGAGATCGTCGGGCCGGTCATCTCGATGACCATCACGCTGGCCGCCGTGTACGCGCCGATCGGCTTTCTCGGCGGCCTCACCGGTTCGCTGTTTCGCGAATTCGCGTTCACGCTGGCCGGCGCGGTGATCGTGTCGGGCGTGATCGCGCTGACGCTTTCGCCGATGATGTGCTCGATTTTCCTCAGGAGCGCCGAGGAGGGGCGGTTCGCCAGGTTGGTCAATCGGGTGTTCGGCGCGGTAACGCGCTGGTATGGCCGGCAGCTCGACCGATCGCTGGACTATCGCCCGATCACGGCGATGTTCGCGCTGACGATTCTGGGGTTGGTCGGCTTCCTTTACATGCATACCTCGAAAGAGCTCGCGCCCGAAGAAGATCAGGGCATCGTGTTCGCGGTGACCAAGGCGCCGAAATACGCCAACATCGATTACCTGGATTTCTACGGCGAGCGGCTCGACAAGGTATTCGGCAGTTTCCCGGAGACCGATCTTCGCTTCGTGCTGAATGGCATCAACGGCGCGCAGAACGGCATCGCCGGCATGCTGCTCAAGCCCTGGGACGAGCGCAAGCGTTCGTCGATCAAATTGAAGCCGCTGGTGCAGGCGCAGTTGGGCAAGATCGAAGGCGTCAATGCATTCGCCTTCAACCCGCCGCCGTTGCCGGGCGGTCCCGGCGGATTGCCGGTGCAGATGGTGATCAGCTCGACCAATGGATTCCAGGCGGTCTACGACCAGATGGCAAAGCTGAAGGACGCCGCGCGCAAGAGCGGATTGTTCATCGTCTCCGATAGCGATCTCGATTTCAACCAGCCGGTGGTGCGGGTCAAGGTCGACCGCTCGAAAGCCAGCGACCTCGGCATCACCATGGCCAACATCGGCAATACGCTGGCGACGCTGCTCGGCGGCAATTACGTCAACCGGTTCAATCTCGAAGGACGCTCGTACCAGGTGATCCCGCAGGTGCCGCGCGACCAGCGGCTGTCGCCCGATTCGCTCGGCGGATATTACGTCCCGACCGCGACGGGCCAGCAGGTGCCGCTCTCCACCGTGGTGTCGATCGAGACCGGCACCGATCCGAACGCGCTGACCCGCTACAACCAGTTGAACTCCGCGACCTTCCAGGCGGTGCCGATGCCCGGCGTCACGGTCGGGCAGGCGGTCGATTTCCTCGAGGGCCTCGCCAGGCAACTGCCGGCCGGCTACAGCCACGACTATCTCTCCGACAGCCGGCAATATGTCCAGGAGGGCAATCAGCTCGCGATCACCTTCGGCTTCGCGCTGATCATCATCTTCCTGGTGCTGGCGGCGCAATTCGAAAGCCTGCGCGATCCGCTGGTTATCATGATCAGCGTTCCGATGGCGATCGTGGGCGCGCTGATCCCGCTGTTCTTCGGCGCCGCCACCATGAACATCTACACCCAGGTCGGCTTGCTCACCCTGGTCGGCCTGATCAGCAAGCACGGCATCCTGATGGTCGAGTTCGCCAATGAGCTGCAGCTCAATGAAGGTCTCGACCGCCGTTCCGCGATCGAGATGGCGGCCCGGGTCCGGCTCCGTCCGATCCTGATGACGACGGCGGCGATGGTCACCGGCCTGCTGCCGCTGCTGACGGCATCAGGGGCGGGCGCGGCGAGCCGGTTCTCGATCGGACTCGTGGTCGTCGCCGGCATGTCGATCGGCACGATGTTCACGCTGTTCGTGCTGCCCGCGGTCTATGTCGCGATCGCCACCGACCACCGCGCGGCCGCCGAATCCGAACGCAGCAAGGAGATCGCGGATTTCAGTCTCGGCCCGAAGGCGCTGAAACCAGGCTGAGCGCGGAACGGATCGAGGCGGCGCAATCGCCTCGCGGCGATTTGGGCGCCGTTGCCTTCGCCCTGCTCCGTGGTACGCTGCCGCCGCGGGCGCCTCCTTGCGGGCGGCCGAGGCAAGGTCCCAGGATGAAACGCCGCGAGTTCATCACCCTCATAGGCGCCGTCGCCGTCGGGGCGTCTGGCGCGGGGCGGGCGCAGCCACCGGCAAAAACCCTTCGCATCGGAATGCTGGAGACAACCTCTCCATCATTGAACAAGAGCAATCTCGATGCGCTGCGCCGAGGGCTCGGCGAATTGGGCTATGTCGAAAACCGAAATTACGTTTTCGAGTACCGGTCAGCCGATGGCGATGGACAACGGTTTCCCGAGCTGGCAGGCGAATTGGTGCAGCTGGGCGTCGATTTGATCGTCACGCGCGGCACGCCGGCCGCCCGGGCCGCAAAGGACGCGACCGAAACAATCCCGATCGTGATGGCCGCCATCGGAGAGGCGCTCGGCACCGGCGTCGTCAGCAATTTGGCGCGGCCGGGCGGCAATGTGACGGGTCTGAGCGCATTCGTCACCGAACTGGCCGGCAAGCGGGTCGAGTTGCTCAAGCAGCTCCGGCCGGGAAATTCGGTCGCGGCCTTTTTCCATAACATGGGCAACCCCGTTGTGCCTCAGCAGTGGGAGGAGACCAAAAAGGCGGCGCAGGCGTTGGGCGTCGAAGTGATGCTGCTGGATGTCAGGACCAAGGACGACATCCCGGCCGCCTTCGACACCGCCAATGCCCGCCATGTCCAAACCCTACTGGTCGGAATTGACGCCCTGATCCAGGAACACCGGCAACTGATTGCCGACTTGGCCGCCAAGCACCGGCTGCCGGCCATGTACCCGTCCAAGGAATTCGTCGACGTCGGCGGGTTGATGGCCTACGGGGTGAGCTATCCGGACCTTTATTTTCGCTCCGCGACACTAATTGACAAGATCTTCCATGGTGCCAAAGCGGGGGATTTACCGGTCGAGCAGCCGACCAAACTTGAACTCATTATCAACCTTAAGGCCGCCAAAGCGCTCGGCCTCAATGTTCCGTCGACGCTGCTCGCGACCGCCGACGAGGTGATCGAATGATCCTCCCGCAATGCGGCAAGAGACAAGGGCGCGGGTTCTTGCTAAATTGGCGTGGATGAGCATTTCCCTCCACCCCGACACGCCGGAAGGCCGAACGCTGGCGGCATCGCCTGTGCCCGGCGTCGCGCCGGCGGCCCGACCGGCCAAGACCGGGATCCGCAGCCGGCTGTTCGCCAAATATGTCGCCTTGTTCGTCGCGGTGGTGGGCGTGGCGCTGCTGTCCAACGGTATATTCGAGGTTTTCTTCTATTATCGCGAACATAAGGCGGCGCTGATCCGGATTCAGCACGAGCAGGCCGAAGCGGCGGCGGCCAAGATCAGCCAGTTCATCAAGGAGATCGAAAGTCAGGTCGGCTGGACCACGCAGCTGCCATGGTCCGCCAGTTCGCTCGACAACCGCCGATTCGACGCGCTGCGGCTGTTGAAACAGGTGCCGGCCATCACCGAACTGGCGCAGGTCGATTCCACGGGCAAGGAGCGCTTGCGGGTGTCGCGTCTGGCCATGGACGTCGTGGACTCCGGGCTCGACTTTTCGAAGGACCCGAAATTCACCGAAGCCGTCGCCAACAAGGTCTATTACGGGCCGGTCTATTTCCGCCGCGAATCCGAGCCGTATATGACGTTGTCGCTGGCCGGCACCCGCAAGGACGCCGGCGTCAGCATTGCCGAGGTCAACCTCAAGCTGATCTGGGACGTGGTTTCGCAGATCAAGGTCGGCGAACGCGGTCACGCCTATGTGGTCGGCGCCGAGGGACGCCTGATCGCGCATCCCGACATCAGCCTGGTGCTGCGCAACACCGACATGTCGAGGCTGATCCAGGTGCAGGCCGCGTTGCGACAGCAGGCCGCGCTGCGAGAGCAGGCCGCGTTGGCGGAGCAAGCCGCACAGGGACGACCGGGTCAGGTCGCGCCGGGAGCGCGGGCGCCGCCGCCATCGCCGGCAAGCGGGACCGGGCTCACGAATTCCCTCGACGATTCGTTGCAGGGTTCGACCAATATCCAGGGGCAGGAGGTGCTCACCGCGTCCGCCCCGATCGCGCCGCTGGGCTGGATCATGTTCGTCGAGCTTCCGGTCAAGGAGGCCTATGCGTCGCTGTACCTGGCGTTGCAGCGCCTCGCCATTGTGCTCACGGCCGCATCGCTGTTCGCAGTGCTGGCGGGGGTATTTCTGGCGCGGCGCATGGTGGGCCCGATCCAGGCCCTGCGCGCCGGGGCCGAGCGTATCGGCGGCGGCAACTTCGCCCAGCGGATTTCGATCAGGACCGGCGACGAGCTCGAAGGCCTTGCCAATCAGTTCAACGACATGGGCGCTCGGCTGCAGGAATCCTATGCCGACCTGGAGAACAAGGTCGAGCAACGCACCGCGCAGCTGACCGAGTCGCTGGAGCAGCAGACCGCGACCTCGGAGGTGCTGCAGGTCATCTCGTCCTCGCAGGGCGAATTGGGGCCGGTGTTCCAGACCATGCTCGAGAGTGCTACCCGCGTTTGCGGCGCGAGTTTCGGTACGATGAATTTGTGGGACGGAGAAAAATACAACATCGTTGCCTCTCACAACATCCCGCCCGAGTTCGCAGCGTACCGGGAGCGGGCGCCGATCGTTCCGCAGCCGGGATCGTCACTTGCGATCGTTGTCGAGACGCATCAGCCGAGTCAGGTGCCCGATCTCAGGGAGACTCCGGGCTACAAGGCCGGTGTTGCCAATGTTGTCGGGCTGGCCGATATCGCAGGCGCCCGAACCGTCCTCGTCGTGCCCATGCTGAAGGAAGACGAACTGATAGGCGCGATCACAATTATTCGCAGGGAAGTGCGCCATTTCACAGACAAACAG
Source organism: uncultured Alphaproteobacteria bacterium (assembly GCA_963840155.1). Taxonomy (GTDB): domain Bacteria; phylum Pseudomonadota; class Alphaproteobacteria; order Rhizobiales; family Xanthobacteraceae; genus Bradyrhizobium. The sequence continues at coordinate 1,514,410 of CAWIXP010000001.1, read as the reverse complement.
GTCGCGCTGGTGGAGAATTTCACCAAGCAGGCCGTGATCGCAATCGAGAACACGCGCCTGCTCAATGAATTGCGCAAGCGCACGACCGAACTGTCACATTCGCTCGAGGAATTGCGTACCGCGCAGGACCGGCTGGTGCAGACCGAAAAGCTTGCCTCGCTTGGCCAACTCACCGCCGGCATTGCCCACGAAATCAAGAATCCGCTGAATTTCGTCAACAACTTCTCGGCGCTGTCGGCGGAATTGATCGACGAAATGAACGATGTGCTCAAAGAGACCAAGCTCGACGCCAAGGCGCGGGAGGAGATCGACGAGCTCACGCACATGCTGAGGGGAAACCTCGAAAAGGTGGTGCAGCACGGCAAGCGCGCCGACTCGATCGTCAAGAACATGCTGCTGCATTCGCGCGAAGGCTCGGGCGAACACCGCCCCGTCGATATCAACGCGGTCGTGGAAGAAAGCCTGAACCTCGCCTACCACGGCGCCCGCGCCGAGAAATCCGGCTTCAACATCACGCTGCAGCGCGACCTCGATCCCGAAGCCGGCTTGATCGACCTCTATCCGCAGGAAATCACCCGGGTGTTCCTCAATCTGATTTCCAACGGCTTTTACGCCGCCGCCAAGCGCAAGGAAAACGGCGAGCACGGCTTCGAGCCGACGCTGAGCGCGACCACGAAAAACTTCGGAAACAAGGTCGAAATCCGGATCCGCGACAACGGCACCGGGATTCCGCTGGAAGTGAAGGAGAAAATGTTCAATCCCTTCTTCACGACCAAGCCGGCGGGCGAGGGCACCGGGCTTGGCCTGTCGATGAGCCACGACATCGTGGTGAAACAACATGGCGGCAAGATCGACGTCGAGACCGAGCCAGGCGTATTTACCGAATTCATTATCACGCTGCCGCGGGCGGCGGCGGCGCAAGCACAGGCTGGAGGCACCAATTGAGCGTTTACATACTCGTCGTCGATGACGAGCCGGATGTCGAAGCCCTGTTCCGCCAGCAATTCCGGCGCGATCTCAAGACCGGACGCTTCATCATGGAGTTTGCGCCCTCGGCGCCGGCGGCGCTGCTGCGGGCCGCCGAGACCAAGGAGCCGTCGCTGATCCTGATTTTGTCCGACATCAACATGCCCGGCATGAGCGGGCTCGAAATGCTGCCGAAGGTGCGCGCCGAGCGTCCCGACGTTCCCGTCATCATGATCACGGCCTATGGCGATCCGGAAACGCGCCGCAAGGCGATCGAGCGCGGCGCCGTCGGTCTGTTGACCAAACCGCTCGATTTCGCCCTGCTCCGCCACGAGATCGATACCAGGCTCGAGCAAGCCGCATGACCGCCACCATCCTCGTCGTCGATGACGAGCCCGATCTCGAGGCTCTGGTGCTGCAGAAATTCCGCCGGCAGATCCGCGAGGGCGCGGTGCAATTCGTGTTCGCCCATGACGGTATCGAAGCGCTGCAATGGATCGAGGAGCACCCCGAGGTCGACATGGTGGTGTCCGACATCAACATGCCGCGCATGGACGGCCTATCGCTGCTGGCGAAGCTGCAGGAAGCCGAGGACAAGAAATCCACCATCATCGTGTCGGCCTACGGCGACATGAGCAACATCCGCATCGCCATGAACCGCGGCGCGTTCGATTTTCTGACCAAGCCGATCGACTTCGGCGATCTCGAAATGACCATCGACAAGACCATCCGCCATGTCGAGATGATGCGCGAGGCGCGCCGGCGCCAGGCCGAGGCCGAGCGCGCGCATGCCTCGCTGTCGCGGTATTTTTCGCCGCAAATAGCCTCGAGGCTCGCCTGCGACGGCGAAGCCGACGGCATGACGGTGCACTGGCGCGAGGTCGCCGTGCTTTTCACCGACGTCACCAGTTTCACATCGCTGGTGGAAACCGCGGCGCCCGAAGTGTTCGGTCCGCTGCTCAGCGAATATGTCGGCGGGATGACGGAAGTGGTGTTTGCGCATGAGGGCACGGTTGCAAAGGTCATCGGCGACGGCATCCAGATTCTGTTCAACGCGCCGGGCGATCAGCCGGACTATGCCGCGCGCGCGATCGCCTGCGCCCACGATCTCGATGCCTGGGCCGAGGAGTTTCGCGGGCGCTGGAAGGCAAAAGGCGTGAATTTCGGCGTCACCCGCATCGGCGTTCACGCCGGTCCGGCGATGGTGGGAAACTTCGGCGGCAATCGCTTCTTCGACTACACCGCCTATGGCGACACCATCAACACCGCGTCCCGGCTGGAGGGCGTCAACAAGCTTCTCGGCACCCGGATATGCGCCAGCGCGGCCGTCGCCGAAGGCACCAGGAATTTCCGGGGCCGGCCGGTCGGCGATCTGATGCTGCGCGGGCGCAGCGAACCGCTTCGCGCCTACGAGCCGTTGCAGGCGCCGAGGTTCGAGGGGGTGGCGACGAAGCAGTATTCCGAAGCCTTTGCCAAGCTGGAAACCGGAGATGCCGGCGCGATGCCGGCCTTTGCCGCGCTGGTCGGGCTGCATTCCGACGATGCGCTGGCGGGCTTTCATTTGCGACGCCTGCTCAACGGCGCCAAGGGCGTGCGCATGCAGATGGAATAGGGCGGGTGCTCTTCCGGGAAATATTGTTGCGGCCTACAAATACTCTATCCTCATTGCGAGGAGCGAAGCGACGAAGCAATCCATTCTTCCCTTGTGGCTTCGCAGAATCCGCCGTCACCGTTCCCTGGGATCGAGCGCGTCGCGCAGCCCGTCGCCGACCAGGTTGAACGACAATACCACCAGGAAGATCGCAAGCCCCGGCCACAGCGCCATCCATGGCGCGCTGGTGAGGAAGCGCTGCGCGGCGTTGAGCATGCTGCCCCAGGACGGCGCCGGCGGCTGCTGGCCGAGGCCCAGGAACGACAGCGCCGCCTCGGCGATGATGGCGGCGGCGATCGACAGCGTCGCCTGCACCAATAGCGCCGGCATGATGTTGGGCAGGATGTGAAACAGCGCGATGCGCCAGCGCGGATTGCCCATGGCGCGCGCGGCCTCGACATAGTCCTCGACCTTGACGCTCATCACCTGACCGCGGGTCAGCCGCACAAAAATCGGTGTCGCGGAAACGCCGATCGCGATCATGGCGTTGCCGAGGCTCGGGCCCAGAAACGCCGCCAGCGCAATCGCGAGGATCAGGAACGGGCAGGCCAGCATGGCATCGGTGATCCTGGAGATCAGCGCATCGATGAAGCCGCCGCGATAGCCCGACAACAGCCCGAAGGGAACGCCGATCACGAGCGCGATCCCCACCGAGATTGCCCCGGCCGTCAGCGAGGCCCGGGCGCCATAGATCACGCGGCTCATGATGTCGCGGCCGAGGTCGTCGGTGCCAAACCAGTGCTGCGCCGAAGGCGCCTTGCGCACCAGCGTCCAGCTGGTCGCGATCGGATCATAGGGCATGATCAGGGGTGCAAACACCGCCAGCAGAATGAAGCTTCCGATCACGAACAGGCCGACCAGCGCGCCCTTGCGCTTGAACAGCCGCCGCAGCGCGCGCCGCGCCGGGCTCTCCAGCTCGTCGGAGCCGGCAACGGGGATAACGCCGAGCACGGCATCGGTCATCTGCGTCAGGTCCTCAGCCGCGGATTGACGAGGATATAGGCGATATCGGCGATCAGGTTCAGCGTGATGTAGATCGTCGCGGTCACCAGCACGACGCCTTGCACCACCGCATAGTCGCGATTGAAAACGGCATCGACGATCAATTTTCCGAACCCCGGTATCGAAAAAATCTGCTCGGTCAGCACCGCGCCCGACAACAGCGTGCCGAGCTCGAGCGCGCCGAGCGTGATCACCGGCGTCAAGGCGTTGCGCATCGCGTGCTTGAGGATCACGGAGCGTTCGGAGAGGCCCTTGGCGCGGGCGGTGCGGACATAATCGCTCTCCAGCACCTGCAGCATGGCGCTGCGGGTATGCCGCATCAGGATCGCGGCGATCGCATTACCCAGCACGAAGGCCGGCATGATGGTGGAGGCGATACTGGCGCGCCAGTCCTCGGTGAGGGGAACGTAACCCGACGCCGGCAGCCAGCCGAGTTCGATGGAGAACAGGAAGATCAGCATGATGCCGAGCCAGAAATTCGGCGTCGAGATGCCCCACAGCGCGAACAGGTTCGCGCCATAGTCCCAGGCCGTGCCCTTCTTCACCGCCGAGACGATGCCGGCGGGAATGCCGATCAAAAAAGCGATCACGATCGCCATCGAGGCGAGCTGCATGGTCACCGGAAGTTTCTGCTCGATCAGCTCGCGCACCGGCACCTTGATGCGCAGCGACTCGCCGAAATCGCCGGTCAGGACGCCCTTGATCCAGTAGATGTACTGGACCGGGACCGGCTGATCGAGCCGGTACTGCGCACGGATATGGGCGATGACATCGGGATCGCGTTCCTCGCCGGCCATCACCAGCGCCGGATCGCCGGGCAACAGATGCTGCAGCGAAAAGATCAGGATCGATACGAAGAACAGCGTCGGGATCAGTTGCAGGACGCGCTTGACGAGGAAGTTCAGCATGGCGGCCGCTCAATCTCGGGCACGGACTAGTTGGCGCGGCTGGCATCCGCCACCCCAACCCCACCCGGCAAGAGCGGACGGAGCAGGGCAGGGGCGGCGACCGGCGTTCACTTCAATGTCAGCCCGGTGACCCGCACCAATCCATCCGGCATCTGCTTGTAGCCCTCAAGCCGGTTGGTGTGCGCGATCAGGATCTTGCGGTGATAGATGTAAAGTATCGGCTCCTCGTCGAGCGCAAGCTTTGTCAACTTTTGGTAGATGGCCTTGCGCTGCGCCTGATCGGTGACGAGGCGCGCGCCGTCGAGCGCCTTGTCGGCGTCGGGATTGGACCACGCGCTGTAGTTCTGCGGCGCGTTGCTCTTCAGGAAGATATAGGAATTGCCGTCGGGATCGATCCGGCCGCTCCATGCCAGCATGAACGCCTGGTACTCGCCGGCCTCGGCCTGTTTCAGCGATGTCGCGAATTCCGTGACCCTGATCTTGAGGTCGAAGCCGGCTTCCGCCGCCATCGACTGCATCACCTGCGCCACCGCTTCGGTCTCCGCGCCCTTCGGCACCATGAAGTCGACGCCGACCGGGGTGGTCACGCCGGCTTCCTTGAGCAGCGCCTTGGCCTTGGCGAGGTCGCGTCCGCGCACCGGAAACGCCTTCTGGTAATAGGGATGATCGGGATTGACCCATTGATTGCCGGGCTTGAATTCGCCATTGAACACCACCTGATTGATGGCCTCGCGGTCGATCGAGAGGTCGAGCGCCTGGCGCACCTTGGCGGATTGGCTGAGCGGCCCCTTGGCCTTGTCCTTGCCGATATTCAGGGTGAGGCCCTGGTAGCCGAGCTCGATCGCGCTCGACAATTTGAGTTTCGGGTCTTCCTGCACCGCCTTGATGTCGGTCGCCAGCAGCCGTTCGATCAGATCGAGTCCGCCGGATTTCAGATTGGCAAGACGCACGGTCGCATCGACCAGCGGCAGATAGACGATGCGGTCGATGTGGACGTTGTCCTTGTTCCAGTAGTCGGCGAATTTCTCGAACACGATGCGGTCCTGCTGCACGCGTTCCACGAACTTGTAGGGACCGGCGCAGACCGGATGCAATCCGAACTTGTCGCCCTCCGCCTTCGCCGCCTTCGGCGAGACCATCATCCCGGCGCGATCGGTGAGTTGCGCGATCAACGGGGAATACGGCGCCTTCAGCACCAGTTTGATGGTCAGGGGATCGACGACATCGACGTGGTCGAGCGCGGCCAGCTCCGGCTTGCGGAACGAGCCTTGCATGGTCAAATGGCGGTCGAGCGAGAATTTCGCGGCTTCCGCATCGAGCGGTTCGCCGTCCTGGAATTTCACGCCGGGCCGCAGCTTGATCGTGACTTCCTTGCCGTCGGCGGAAGTCTCGTGCGACAGCGCGAGCTGCGGCACGATGTTGAGCTTTTCGTCGATGTCGAACAGCTTGTCGCAGAGCGCTGCGAACACGATGCGCCCGACATAGGTCCGCGCCATGGTCGGATCGAGAACGTCCGGATCCTCGGCAAGGCCGATGCGCAGCGTGGTCTGGGCCAGAACGCCGGTCTGGAACGAAAGTAGCAGCGCCGCCGCCATGGCCGTCAAACGCAGGATCTTCATCGGACTGGTCTCCATGTCTTTATCGAAATGTCTGTTGGGCAAGTTACCTGGAATTCACAGGGGTCCCCGCGGCGCGGCCCCGACTATATCAACCCCGGTAGAACCCGCTACTTCCCCTCGGCCGCTTGCTGGGCCGCCGAAAGCCGCCAGCAGCCGTTCCAGTGCCGGCGAAGCGCCGTCGGAGGGAACGATGGCGTCGGGCGGCGGCAGTTCCGCCACCCGGTGGCAGGCCGCGGCGTGTCCAGCCGCGTCGGCGACCAGTTGCGGCGGCTCGATGCGGCAGCGCTCGATCACATAGGGGCAGCGGGTATGAAAGCGGCAGCCCGACGGCGGGTTGAGCGCGCTCGGCATCTCTCCCTGCAGCAGGATGCGGCTGCGGCTGGCCCGCGGCGTGGGCACCGGGATGGCCGACAACAGCGCGCGGCTGTAGGGATGGCGCGGCGAGGCGAACAGCGATTGCGTGGCGGCGGTCTCGACGATGCCGCCGAGATTCATCACCGCGACGCGGTCGGCGATGTGCTTGACGACGGCCAGATCGTGCGAGACGAAGATGTAGGCGAGCCCAAGCCGGTCCTGCAGATCGCGCAGCAAATTGAGGATCTGCGAGCGGATCGAGACGTCGAGCGCCGATACCGGCTCGTCGCAGATGATGAGTTTCGGCTCGACCGCGAGAGCGCGCGCGATCGCAATGCGCTGGCGCTGGCCGCCGGAGAATTCGTGGGGGTAGCGGCGCGCAAAGCGCGGCTCCAACCCGACCAGCCCCAGCAACTCCTCGACGCGTTGGCGACGCCGCGCGGCCGGCACCAGATCGTGCAGCGCCAGCGGCTCGCTCAGGATCTGGCCGACCGTCATGCGCGGGTTGAGCGAGGCGTAAGGATCCTGAAAGATGATCTGGGCATGGCGGCGGAAGGCGCGCAATTGCGTTGGCGTCCAGTGCCAGCAGAGTCGCGGCCCTCGAAGCGGATGCTGCCGGCATCCGGCTCGATCAGCCGCAGCACCAGCCGGCTCACGGTGGATTTGCCGCAGCCGGACTTGCCGACCAGCGCCAGCGTCTTGCCGGCCTCGACGCTGAAAGAGACCCCATCGACCGCTCTTACGAACGCGGTCGGCCGCCCGAACACCGAACGCTCGGCGACGAAATGCTTGACCAGGTTTTCGACCTCGAGGAGCGCGGTCATGACACCAGCCGCTCCAGCGGCGCCTTGATGCAACGCGACCAGTGTCCGGGGCTTAACATCGCCAGCGGCGGGGGCGCGGCGACGCATTCATCGCCGGCGAACGGACAGCGCGCGGCGAAGCGGCAGCCGGACGGCGGCCTCGTCATGTTGGGGACCATGCCTTCGATGGTGGCGAGATGCGAAACGCTGCGGTCGAGCCGCGGGATCGAACCGAGCAGGCCGACGGTGTAGGGATGCTGCGGACCCGCAAACAGTTCATCGACGGGCGCCCGCTCGACGATCTCGCCGGCATACATCACCGCGACCTCGTCGCAGACCTCGGCGACCACGCCGAGATCGTGGGTGATCAGGATGATCGCGGCCCCGCTCGCCGCCTTCAGCTCGCGCATCAGCTCCAGGATTTGCGCCTGCAAGGTGACATCGAGCGCGGTGGTGGGTTCGTCCGCGATCAGGAGCATGGGGTCACAGGCCAGCGCTATCGCGATCATGACGCGCTGGCGCATGCCGCCGGAAAGCTTGTGCGGATATTCGTCGATCCGCCGCTCCGGCGAGGGGATGTGGACGCGGCGCAACAGCTCGATCGCGCGCTCGCGCGCCTGGCGCCGCGACCCGCCGCGATGGCGCAGGATGGTCTCGACGATCTGGTCGCCGATCGTAAAGCTCGGATTGAGCGAGGTCATCGGCTCCTGGAAGATCATCGCCAGCCGGTCGCCGCGCAGGTCGCGCAGGGTTTCATCGGGTACCTCGAGCAGATCGAAGCCGTCGAACCGGATCGAACCGCTGACCTCGGCGGTTTGCTTCGGCAGCAGGCCCATGATCGCAAGCGAGGTCACGCTTTTGCCGCAGCCGGACTCGCCGACCAGCCCGAGCGTCGCGCCGTTGGCGACGGCGAGATCGACGCAGTCGACCGCATGGGTGATGCGGCCGTCGTCGCCATGGAAGACGACGCGCAGCCCCTCGATTTCAATCAACGGCTCCGCGATCATTGCCGACCCGCGATCGCAGCTTCGATTCCGGCGTCGATGGTGGCCCGGTCGGTCACGCCGGCCGGATTGTTGCGGGTGGGCAGAAACCGGCGGAAATGCACCCAGCGCTCGCGGCTCACTTGTTCGAGGCGCTCGAGCTCGGCAAGCGGATCGGCGTGGTCGTCGACGCGCAGGTCGAGATCAGACCATTCCTCCTCGCCGTGGATCAGGAGCGCCGCCGATTGCTTGCCGCGCTTGTCGCCGCCGGCGGCTTCGCCCGCCCGCATCGCCGCGATCAGGCGCTGCGCGAACGGCAGCCGCTGGTTCGCGGTATAGGCGTTGCCGGTATCGTCGAGGACGCGCGGGCCCGCCAGCATGTTGCCGGCAATGGAAAAGCCGGGCGCTTCGATATGCCCGCACCAGTCAACGCATTCGCATCCGGTATGGGACGCGACACGGCCGCTCGCATCCATGATGTGGAGTTGCCGGCTGTCGCGGCCGGCATCTGCGGCGATCAGGGTATCGATCACCTCGCGAGGCTTGCGCCCCTCGCGCAGCAACCTCACGCCGTCGATGCCGTAATAGGGATTGACCAGCGCCTGGGTCGCGATGCCGCCGATACCGGCCGCGATATGCGGCACCCGGGCGCCGACCGCGAAAAACCGCGTCGCGACCGCGATGCCGAGTTGGCCGGTCAAACTGTCGCGGGCGATGATCGACCAGGTCATCTCAGCTCTTTCGATCTCGGCCGTTCACCGTCCGGCCGCGTAGCCCTGCATGCCGCGGGGATTGGCGGCGGCGCGGCGGCGGCGGCCGAGCTTGGAGGCGGCGGTGAGCCGGCCTTCCGACCAGTCGGGGCCGGTCTCGACCTGGTGGCCGCGCGCGCGCAGCTCCTTCACCGTGTTCTCCGGTACGCGCGATTCCACCACCATGACGCCGGGACGCGCCTTGCGCGGCCAGAACGATGACGGGAAATGCTCGGAATGCCAGGCCGGTGCGTCGATCGCCTCCTGCAGGTTCATGTTTGCGTGGACGTGGCGCAGGAAAAATTGGGTGATCCACTGGTCCTGCTGGTCGCCGCCAGGCGAACCCCATGCCAGATACGGCTCGCCATCGCGCAGCGCCATGGTCGGTGTTAGCGTCGAGCGCGGACGTTTTCCCGGCATCAGCGCCGCCGGATGTTCTTCGTCGAGCCAGAACATTTGCGCGCGGGTGCCGAGGGGAAAGCCGAGTTCGGGAATCACCGGCGACGAATGCAACCAGCCGCCCGACGGCGTTGCCGTGACCATGTTACCGGCCTGGTCGATGATGTCGAAATGGACCGTGTCGCCGGGAATTGCGCCCATCCGCTCGCGCGCCTGCGTGACGTCAGGCAGGTGGTCTTCGTCGTGGGTCCAGTCGATGCGCCCGACGGTCGGCTCGCCCGCGCCTGAGTTTTCGACCGCCGAGCGCACGCCCGAGGCGAGCCGAATGTCGACCTGCTTGCCGAAACCCGTCACTGTTCCCGGCCGCAGCTCCATTGAGGCGCGATCCGTGATCAGCTTGCGGCGCTGTTCGTTGTAGACGTCCGAGAGCAACACATCGACCGGCACGGTGACGAATTTGGGATCGCCGTAGAAGGTGTCGCGATCGGCAAAGGCCAGCTTGGTGGCCTCGACTTGAAGGTGAATGAACTCGGCACTCACCGGGCTCAGCGCATCCAGGTCAAAACCCTTGAGCAGAGCGAGCGTCTGTAGCGTAGCCAGCCCTTGCGTCCACGGTCCGGCTTTCATCACCCTGTAGCGCCCGTAATCGTAAAAGATCGGCGCCTCGATGGTCGCCTGCCAGCCGGCCATGTCCTGGCCGGTCAGGACACCGCGGTGACGCCGCCCTGACGTGTCCATGACCTCTTGCGTGCGGCAGAAACGATCGATGGCTTCGGCGACAAAACCCTGCGACCAGGCTTTTCGGGCGCGTTCGATTTCATTCTCGCGGCTTCCACCGCCGTTTTGCGCTTCGCGAAGAATGCGTTCGTAAGTCTCGGCAAATTTCGGGTTGGTGAAGATGGTGCCCGGCGCCGGCACCTTGCCGTTCGGCAGATAAACCGCGGCAGAGGTCGGCCAATGTTCGCGAAACTGATCCTTGACGGTATCGATGGTAGCGCTGGCGCGCTCCACCAGCGGAAAACCGTTTTTGGCATAGTCGATTGCGGGGCTAAGCACGTCGGCCAGCCGCATCGTGCCGTAGTCGCGCAGCAAGGTCATCCAGGTGTCGAAGGTGCCGGGGATGCAGGCGGCCAGCAAACCGGTGCCGGGTATGATATCCAGGCCGAGCTCGTCGCGGTAATGCGCAATGGTGGCTTTGGCAGGTGCGGGCCCCTGGCCGCAGATCACCTCGGTGCGGCCGCGCTTCACGTCGTGGACGATGACAGGCACATCGCCGCCGGGACCGTTGAGATGTGGCTCGACCACCTGCAATGTGAACGCGGTGGCAACGCCGGCGTCGAAGGCATTGCCGCCCTTCTCGAGCGTCGCCATCCCGACCGCGGTGGCGATCCAATGGGTGGACGTCACGACGCCGAAAGTGCCTTCGATCTCCGGCCGGGTGGTGAACGGATCGGGATTGATTCTGCTCATGGGAATCCACGTTTGCGCCTGCGGCGTTCGCACTTGATCACAGCCGAGGCGGCCTGCCAACCGGCCCCATCAAGCGGCGCGCTCCCATCCCTGTGATCAGGCGGGCACCGGGGTGGTGTTGACAGCGTGGCAGGCGACACCGCCGATCAGTTCGGGCGCCTGCTTGCGGCAGAGATCGAAGGCCAGCGGGCAGCGCGGGTTGAATGCGCAGCCGGGCGGCGGATCGATCGGGTTGGGGATCTCGCCCTTGACGGGAATCCGCTGCCGCCCGGACATCGCCAAATCCGGAACCGCGCCGAGCAGCATCCTGGTGTAGGGCATTCGCGGGCGATCGAACAGCTCGCGCCCGTCCGCGATCTCGACGACACGGCCGAGATACATCACCCCGATGCGGTTGGCCATGTGGCGGACCACGGCGAGGTTGTGGCTGATGAACAGGTAGGTGAGGCCGAACCTGTCCTGCAGGTCTCGCATCAAGTTGAGGATCTGCGCCTGCACGGAAACGTCGAGCGCCGAAGTCGGCTCGTCGCAGACGATGAACTCGGCCTCGGAAGCCAGCGCGCGGGCAATCGCGATGCGCTGCCGCTGGCCGCCGGAGAATTCGTGAGGATATTTCCAGCCATCGTCGGGGTGCAGGCCGACCAGGCTCAACAACTCGCCGACGCGGGCCTGGATGTCGCGCTCGCCCCGGATCAGATCGAAGGCGCGGATCGGCTCGGCCACGATGGCATCGACCCGGAAGCGCGGATTGAGGCTCGCATAGGGATCCTGGAAGATCATCTGGATCCGGCGGCGCAATTGCTGGCGTGCCTGCAATTGCCGGGGATCGCTCATCGAGACGCCGTCAATGATCACTTCGCCGGAAGTCGGCGGCAGCAGCCCGACCACCATGCGGGCAACGGTGGTTTTTCCCGAGCCGGATTCGCCGACCAAGGCAAAGGTCTCGCCCTTCCTGATGTCGAAGGTGACGCCGTCGACTGCTTTGAGAAATTCCAGATGGCCGCCCTCGATCACGCGATTGAGCCACGGCTTTGAAACATCGAATACACGACGCAGATTCCTGACATCCACAAAGGGCGTTGAGCTCATGCCGCGGTTTCCTTTGCGGCAGCATCATAGAGATGGCAGGCCACTGCCTGCGTGCCCTGCTGGATCGGCTCCGGCCGCTCGATCCGGCAGCGCTCGAAGGCGAACGCGCAGCGCGGGTTGAACGAGCAGCCCGGCGGGATCGCGGAAAGCCGCGGCATCGAACCGGGAATCTGCACCAGGCGCGGGGCGTCGCCGGCCAGCGTCGGAATCGCGCCCATCAATCCCCGGGCGTAGGGATGCAGCGGGTTTTGCACCACGTCCAGTACCGGGCCGATTTCGGCGATACGGCCGGAATACATCACCGCGACGCGGTCCGAGGTCTCGGCAATCACCCCCATGTCGTGGGTCACCAGCATCACCGCAGTGCCGTGATCGCGCCCCAGCCGCTTGATCAGCGAGATGATCTGGGCCTGCACCGATACGTCGAGCGCGGTGGTGGGCTCATCGGCGATGATCAGTTCCGGTTCGGCGCAGATCGCCAGCGCGATCACGACGCGCTGGCGCATGCCGCCGGAAAACTCGTGCGGATAGCCATCGATGCGTTTTTCCGGGGCGGGGATGCCGACCTCTGCCAGCAGATCGACGGCGCGCCGGCGCGCTGCCGTCTCCGAGAGGCCGGTGTGGGTCCTGATGGTCTCGACGATCTGATCGCCGATGCGATAAAGCGGGTTGAGGCTGGTGAGCGGATCCTGGAAAATCATTCCGATCCGTTTGCCCCGGATGCGACGCATCTCGTCCGGCGGCAGATTGTCGATCCGCGTGCCCGAGAGATAGATCTCGCCGTGGCAGATGCGCCCGGGCGGGTCGAGCAGCCCGATGATTGCCAGGCCGGTGACGGATTTTCCGGCGCCGGATTCGCCGACCACCCCGAGCACCTCTCCCTTGGCGATATCGAAGGAAATTCCGTCGATCGCGCGCAGCGTGCGGCGCCGGGTGACGAATTCCACCCCGAGGTCGCGCACCCTGAGAACAGGTTCGCTCATCGCAGCTTTGGATTGAGCGCGTCGCGCAGCCAGTCGCCGAGCAGGTTGATGGACAGAATCAGCGCCGCCAGCGCAAATCCCGGAAAGGCCACGATCCACCACTCGCCCGCGAACAGATAATTGTTGCCGATCCGGATCAAGGTGCCGAGCGAGGGCATGGTGTCGGGCATGCCGGCGCCGAGAAAGGACAACGTGGCCTCGGTGATGATCGCGAGCGCCAGATTGATGGTCGCGATCACCAGGATCGGTCCCATCGCGTTCGGCAGCACGTGGCGCAGCATGATCACCGGCGCGGGAAGACCAATCAGCTGCGCGGCCGCGACATAATCCTTGCTCTTTTCCACCATCACCGAGCCGCGCACGGTGCGCGCGTACTGCACCCAAAAGCTCAGTCCGATCGCAAGCACCAGCACCGCCAGGGTGCTCATGGCGTCGAGGCGGTTGCCGAGCACCGAATTGACGACGCCGTTGATCAGGAGCGCGATCAGGATGGCCGGGAAGGTGAGCTGCACGTCGGCGATGCGCATGATCAGGCCGTCGACCGCGCCGCCGACATAGCCGGCGATCAGTCCAAGAATGATGCCGAGCGTGCCGGAGAACAGCACGCCGAGAACACCGACGGCGAGGGATATCCGCAAACCGTAAAGAATGGCGGAAAACACGTCGCGGCCCTGTTCGTCGGTGCCGAGCAGGAACGGGCTTTGACCGTCCGCCGTCCAGATCGGCGCGATCCGTGAATTCATCAGTTGCAGCTGCGCCGGATCGAACGGATTCTGCACGGAAAGAACCGGGGCGAAGATCGCGATCAGGAAAAACAGCAGGGTGACGGCGGCCGCAACCATGGTGAGCCGGGAGCGGCGAAACGAGTAGAACAGGTCGCTTTCGATCGCCCGCCCGAACCAGCGTCCGCCGAGCATGCGCTTGCGCGGCGCGCTCTGTTCGGCTTGCTGCGGGATGGCGGCTTCGCTCATGCGCTCTCTCGCGTTCAGGCCGGGCGGCGCAGCGTCGAGCGCAGGCGCGGATCGACCACGGTGTAGAGGATGTCGACCACGAGATTGATGGTGACGAAGATCAGCGACACCATCAGCAGGTAGGCTGCCATGATCGGAATATCGACGTTCTGCACGGCCTGTACGAACAACAATCCCATCCCCGGCCACTGGAACACGGTCTCGGTGATGATCGCAAATGCAATAACCGAGCCAAACTGCAGGCCGGCGACGGTAATGACCGGAACCAGCGTGTTCTTGAGGGCATGGCCGAAATGGATCGCGCGCGTCGTCAGGCCGCGCGCCCGCGCGAAGCGGATATAGTCGGTGCGCAGCACCTCGAGCATCTCCGCCCGCACCAGCCGCATGATCAACGTCATCTGGAACAGCCCAAGGGTAATCGAGGGCATGATCAGGGCCTTGAGGCCCGAGGCCGTCAGCAGCCCGGTGGTCCACCAGCCGAGGTGAACGACATCGCCGCGGCCGAACGAGGGCAGCCAGCCGAGCGTCACCGAGAACAGATAGATCAATAAAATGCCGATCAAAAACGTCGGCAGCGAGATTCCGATCAGCGATATTGCCTGGAATAGCTTCGCCAGCCAGGTGTCCCGCTTCAGCGCCGAATAGACCCCCATCAGAATGCCGAACACCATCGCCAGGATGGTGGCGCAAACGGCAAGCTCAAGGGTTGCCGGCATCCGTTCCTTCAGCAGGCTCGCGACCGGCTGACGGAACTGGTAGGAGACGCCGAACTTGAACTGCATCGCATCGCCGAAGTAGCGCGCGAACTGCACCGGCACCGGATCGTCAAGGCCGAGCGACTGACGGATCTCCGCGCGCTGGGCGTCCGGCGTGTCCGAGCCGACGATCTGGCTGACCGGATCGCCGGCGAAGCGGAACATCGAGAACGAGATGATCCCGACCGCGATCATGACGCCGATAGCCTGGATCGCCCGGCGAAGAGTGAAAGCGAGCATGTGATCCTTTCACTTCTCTGTCGATTCTATCGACCTGGCGGACGTCGCGTCTGCCGGAAACCAAAAGTCCCGGGAGCGCGAAGCCACCGGGACTTAATGTATCGAAGCTCTGTTATTCCTGTTTGGTCATCCAGTAGGGCAGCACTGAATTGTCGGCGCGCTGCGCCACCTTCAGCTTTTTCGATACGCCCCAGGCCAGCGCCTGCTGGTGCAGCGGGATATAGGCGTAATCCTTGGCGGCGATTTCAAAGGCTTGCTTGATCAGCAGATCGCGTTTGGTCGTATCCGGCTCGACCAGCACCTTGTCGGTAATTGCGTCCATCTCCTTGTTGCAATAGCCGCCGAGATTAGCTTGTCCGCGGGACGATTTCGGATCGTCGCGGCAACCCATGATATCGTAGAGAACGTTGTGCGAGTCCGATGTCCCGGGCGTCCAACCCAGCAAATAGAAGGATGTCTGAAAACCGCCGGCTTTCAGCACCTTGGCGAAGTACTGCGCCTTGGGTTGCGCCAAGAGATCAATCTTGACCCCGATACGGGCCAGCATGCCGACCACCGCCTGGCAGATCGCGGCGTCATTGACGTAGCGATCGTTGGGACAGTCCATCGTGACTTCGAAGCCGTCGGGATAGCCGGCTTCGGTCAATAGCTTCTTGGCGCGGTCGGGATCGAATTTGGGCCGTGTGAAATCCTTCGACAGCGGGAACAGCTGTGGCGCAATCATCAGG
Organism: uncultured Alphaproteobacteria bacterium; assembly: GCA_963840155.1. Taxonomy (GTDB): domain Bacteria; phylum Pseudomonadota; class Alphaproteobacteria; order Rhizobiales; family Xanthobacteraceae; genus Bradyrhizobium. The sequence goes on along the minus strand of CAWIXP010000001.1, from coordinate 1,498,740 downwards.
GCCGAGGGAGTCGAGAGACCGCGCATGACCCGCGTCTTGATCAGCTCGATATCGATCGCCTTGAAGAATGCCTCGCGCACGCGAACATCCTTGAAGGGGTTCTTGCCCTTGACGTTCGAGTACAGCAATTCGTCGCGGGTCTGGTCCATGCCAAGGAAGATGGTTCGGAGCTCAGGTCCCTTCAGCACCTGGGCGTTCGGACTGGCATCAACGCGGGCGATATCCTGAATCGGAACCGGTTCGATGATGTCGACTTCGCCCGAAAGCAGGGCCGCAACGCGCGTCGCGTCGGAACCGATCGGCGTGAAGATGATTTCCTTTAGATTGTGTTCGGGTTTGCGCCACCAATTCGGGTTTACTTTGAACACGGTTTTGACGCCGGGCTGGTGGCTCTCGAGCGTGAAGGGACCGGTGCCGTTAGCGTGCAGCGAAGCGAAGCTCGGGGAGGTTGCCGCCGCAGGGGTGGGGGCCACCGCGTTGTTCTCCTCGCACCATTTCTTGTCCATGATCCACCAGGTGTCCCACTGGTAATGCAGAATGGGATTTGGCGAGGTCAAGATGAAATCCACGGTGTAGTCGTCGACCTTGACGACCTTGGCGTCGGCGGCGATCCGGGTTTGCAGGTCCGAGCCCTTGGCGCGCACGCGGTCCGCCGAGAACACCACATCGTCGGCAGTGAAGGGGTCCCCGTTCTGGAATTTCACGCCTTTGCGCAGATGGAAGCGCCAATGGGCCGGATCCTCCATTGTCTCCCAACTTTCCGCCAATGCCGGAATGATCTTCAGCTCCTTGTCGCGGGCAATCAGGCCTTCATAGATCTGGCCGAGATGGGCATGCGTGGTGGTTTCGTTGAGCGTATAGGGGTCTAGCGATTTGAGAACGCCCTGGTTGGCGTAGCGCAGCGTCTGGCTGGAGGCTGGAGATATCGCAAAAGCGACGATCGACGCGCTGGCCACTGCAAACAAGATCTGACGTACCGACATTTGTTCTACTCTCCGCTGTGACGCACTGCTCATTTCTGCAATATCGGCAGCCATGACCGATCCATGTTGCCAGAGTTTGGCCGCCGCGCAAGCGGGATTTCCTTTAAAGCCAGACTGGTTTGCACCACCATGCCGCCTCGACTAGCGTCACCATAGGCAGCGGGCGTGGGCGCGTGACATTCAACTTTGGGGGTGTGCCGGATGGCGGAACTCAAGGCCGACGTTCTGGTGTTGGGCGCCGGTATGGTCGGCGTCAGCGCCGCCCTGCACCTGCAGCAGCGGGGACGCGATGTCATCCTGGTCGACAAGCACGAGCTTGCCGGCGAGGAGACCAGCTTCGGCAACGCCGGCATGATCGAATGCGCCTCGGTCTTTCCCTACATGTTTCCGCGGAATCTTATTGAGATCCTCCGCTACGCGACCAACCGCGCGCCGCAAGTGCGCTACGCCTTCTCCGATTTGCCGTACTTTCTGCCTTGGCTGGTGCGCTACTTCCTTGCTTCCGCAGCGGAGCCGGCCCATCGCGCCGCGATGGCGGTCATGCCGCTGATCCGGCGCAGCCTGATCGAGCACGAGGCGCTGATCGCCGAAGCCGAGGTACCGCAGCTGTTACGACGGAGCGGCTGGATCAAGATGTATCGGCGCGATGCAACGCTCGCCAGCGCCCTGCGTGATTTCGAGCGCGCGAGGCAGTACGGCGTTCAAGGCGAAATTCTCGACAACAAGGCGATTATCGAGCGCGAGCCTCATCTCAGCGGCGAATTCGCCGGTGCGATCCATTTCACCGAGCCCGGCTTCGTCCTCGATCCGGGCGGGCTGGCCAAGGCCTATGCGGCGCTGTTCCGGCGCAAGGGAGGACGCTTTGTGGTCGCGGATGCGCGGACCCTCGACCAGGATGCCGACGGGCGATGGCAAGTCGCGACATCGCACGGCAAGGTCAGTGCGCGCGACGCCGTGGTGGCGCTCGGACCCTGGTCCGACCTGGTGTTCGGCCGGCTCGGCTATTCGATCCCGCTCAACGTCAAGCGCGGTTACCATCTGCACCTGGCCGCGCGCGGCAATGCGATGCTCAATCATCCCGTGCTCGATGCCGATCAGGGCTTCGTGCTGGCGCCGATGAACCGCGGCATCCGCCTCGCCACCGGGGTCGAGTTTGCCCGCCGCGATGCGCCGCCGAGCCCGGTCCAGCTGCAGCGGGCGTTGCCGCGGGCGCATGCGCTGTTTCCACTCGGCGAGCCGATCGATGCGAAGCCCTGGAAGGGCGCGCGGCCGTGCCTGCCGGACATGCTGCCGGTGATCGGCAAGGCGCCGCGCCATGCCGGGCTGTGGTTCGATTTCGGACACCACCACCACGGCCTGACGCTGGGTCCCGTGACCGGCCGGCTGTTGGCGGAAATGATGACCGGCGAGACGCCGTTCGCCGATCCCAGACCCTTTGCCGTCGAGCGGTTCGATTGACCGTATCGCCAAATCGAGGCCCGGGACGCCCGTCTCCTCGGTCAGATCGCTTGCCTCGCGCGGGCGGTCGCGGCGATACTGGTCGCGGGCTCTCAAGATGCGGTCAGGAGCGGACATGAAGGTAAACGTCGAAATAGATTGCACGCCTCACGAAGCCCGGCAATTTTTCGGACTTCCGGATGTGCAGCCCATGCAGAGTGCGGTGATGGAAAAAATCCAGCAGCAGATGATGAGCAATATCGAGAAGGTCGCGCCGGAAACGTTGATGCAGAGCTGGTTCACCTTCGATCCGAAGCTCGCCGAGCGGTTTCAGGACATGTTCGTGACCATGGCGGGCCTCGGCGGCAGCCGCGCCGACGACAAGAAATCCAGCGACAAGAAGTAATCGTGCCGGTCAAGCCAGGTGAACCGCAGGCGCCGAGCCGGCTTCGTCCGCCCGGCCTCGGCCTTTTGCTGGCCGAAGCGAGAGCGATATTCGAATTCAACGCCAGCCTGATGCTTTCGCCGCTGCTGCTGCGCGCGCCACGGGGCGACGGTCATCCGGTGCTGACCTTGCCGGGCTTTCTCGCCAGCGATCTGTCGATGGCGCCGATGCGCAGGTACCTCAGGGAACTCGGCTACGACTGTCATGCATGGAATCTGGGCCGCAACATCGGCGGGGTCACGCGCATGCGCGCGGCGCTTCGGGACCTGCTCGCGCAGATTCACGACGCGACCGGACGGAAGGTCAGCATCGTCGGTTGGAGCCTGGGCGGCGTCTATGCGCGCGATCTGGCGTTGCAGGCGCCGGAGATGGTGCGGCGTGTCATCACGCTGGGAAGTCCGTTTGCGAACGACGTCAGGGCGACCAACGCCACCGCGCTCTACGAGGCGCTGTCAGGCGAAGCCGTCGAGGACACTTCCGGGCTTCGAATGGCCATCGCCGGCGATCTGCCGGTTCCGGCCACCTCGATCTATTCGCGCACCGACGGCATCGTGAACTGGCGAACCTGCCTGTTGCACCCCAGCGAAACGGCAGAAAATATCGAGGTGCACCTGGCGAGCCATGTCGGATTGGGGGTCAACCCGGCCGCGCTCTGGGCGGTGGCTGATAGGCTCGCCCAGGGCGAGGGCACATTCACCCAATTTGACCGATCCGGTCCCTTTGCCATTGCTTATGCGCCGCCGGAGAATGCACAATCGCCGACGTCCTGAACTTCAAGGACGCTTTGAAGGCAAGAAGCGCCACCGAAGGCGCCGCGTGATCCGCCCGGGAGGGAAACATGAGTGACGCCAGGAAGCTGTCCTCGATGGACGCGTCGTTTCTGTACCTGGAAACGCCGGAAATGCCGATGCATGTCGGAAGCATGGCGATCTTCCGGCTGCCCGAGGATTACAAGGGCGACTTCTTCGAGGAATTCAAGGCGATGATCGCCTCGCGGCTGCATGTTGCGCCGATCCTGAAAGCGCGCCTGGAAAAGGCGCCGCTCGATATCGATCATCCCTCCTGGGTCGAGGACGACCAGTTCGACATCGATCGCCATATCTTCCGCGGCAGCCTTCCGGCGCCGCACGATCGCGCGACGCTGGAGCGGATCGTCGGCTGGATGCATGCCAAGCTCCTCAATCGCGCTCGTCCGCTGTGGGAGTTTTATGTTTTCGAAGGCATGAAGGACAACGAGATCGGGCTTTATTCCAAGATGCACCACGCCTGTATCGACGGCGGCGCGGGCGCTGCGCTGACCAACATGATCTACGACGTGACGCCGGTGCCAAGGACGATCGAGCCGCCGGCGGCGCGCGCGAAGATCGGTCAGGAGCCGCGCGACATCGCCGCCAATCTTTTGGATTCCTATCAGCAACTCTGGAGCCAGCCGTTCAATGCCTCGGCCGCCGCCAGGGGAATCGACTTGCCGCGCTCGGGTAAAAGCGATCTCGGTTCGATCCTGTTCGATAATGCCATGTTCCAGATCGAGACCGCGGTGAAGTTTGCCGGCAGCATCCCCACCATGCTGAAGAGTGTCTCCGATGTGGTCGGAAAGATTGCCGATCCGAAATCGCGCGACAGCATCGCCGCCATGGTGTCGCCTTCGACGATCCTGAACAAATCGATTTCGTCGGAGCGCAGCTTTGCCGGCGTATCGATCCCGCTGGGCCGCGCCAAGGCGCTCGCCAAACAGGCCGGCGGCAAGCTCAACGACGTGGTGCTCGCGGTCTCCAGCGGGGTGGTCCGACGCTATCTGCTGGAGCGCGGTGCGCTGCCGGCGAAATCGATGACAGCCGCGGTACCGATCTCGTTGCGTGAGGAAGGCAACACCGACGCCAACAATCAGGTGTTCGGGATGATCTGCTCGATTGCCACCAATATCGAGGACCCCAAGGCGCGGCTCGAAGCGATCATCGCGCAATCGACGAAATCGAAGGAGATGTCGCATCCGCTGCGCGCCTTGATGCCGCAAATGTCCAACGTCTCGATGCTCGGCGCGCCGATCCTGGTGCAGATCCTGGCGCTATTGTACAGCCGCTCCAGCCTGTCGGACGTGCTGCCGCCGGCGGCTAACATCACGGTTTCCAACGTGCCGGGCCCGCGGCAGACGCTGTACGCGGCGGGTGCCGAATTGCTGCATATCTTCCCGGTCTCGATTTCGACGCACGGGCTCGCGCTCAATATCACCGTGCAAAGCTATCGCGACCAACTCGACTTCGGCTTCATCGCCGGCGCCAACATCATTCCCCACGTCCAGGTTCTCTGTGACATGCTGCCTGCGGAATTCGCCGCGCTCGAAGCTGGGTTCGCGCCGCCCGCCGATCTGCAAAACGTGGCAAGCTGAGGCTCGAATGATCGAAATGCCGCCGCTGCAGTTCGCCGAGGCCAACGGCATTCGCATGGGCTATTACGAAGCCGGTCCCAAGACCGATGCGCCGCCGGTCGTGCTGTGCCACGGCTGGCCGGAGATCGCGTTTTCGTGGCGCCACCAGATCAAGGCGCTGGCCGCCGCCGGCATTCGCGTCATCGCGCCGGATCAGCGCGGCTATGGCGCGACCGAGCGGCCCGAGCCGGTCGAGGCCTACGATATGGAGCACCTGACCGGCGATCTCGCCGGGCTGCTCGATCATCTCGGGATCGACAAGGCGATTTTCGTCGGCCACGATTGGGGCGGCTTTATCGTCTGGCAAATGCCTCTGCGGCATCGCGATCGCGTCGCCGGCGTGGTCGGGATCAACACGCCGCATAGCGGCCGCGCCCCGGCGGACCCGATCGAGCTGTTCCGCAAGCGCTTCGGCGAGCACATGTACATCGTGCAGTTTCAGGATCCCGGGCGCGGACCCGACAAGATCTTCGACAGCCGGGTCGAGCAGACCTTTGATGCGATGATGAAGAAGCCGGTACCGCGTGCCGAGCGGCGGCCGCCGCTGGAGCCGCCGACCGCAGGCGTCGGCGCCTCGCCCAGGCTCAACCTGGCGTTTCCGCAGATGATCGCCAACTACGACGCCAGGCACGATCCGCGCACGCCGATTCTGTCGGCCGAGGAAAAGCAGGTGTTCGTCGACAGCTTTACCAAATCCGGCTTCACCGGCGGCATCAACTGGTACCGCAACATGTCGCGCAACTGGCGGCGCTCGGAAGGCATCGACCAGACCGTGCGGGTGCCGTCCCTGATGATCATGGCGGAAAACGACCCGGTGCTGCCGCCGTCGGCGGCCGACGGCATGGAGAAGCTGGTGCCGGACCTCGAAAAATACCTGGTGCGCGGCAGCGGCCATTGGACCCAGCAGGAAAAGCCGGACGACGTCAGCGCCAAGCTGATCGAATGGCGTAGAAAGCGGTTCGGGTGAGACCGAAGTTCAGACGACCAGCGTCATTGCGAGGAGCGTTAGCGACGAAGCAATCCATTCTTTCTTTTCGTAGAGCTATGCTTCGCGGAGCCTGTCATTGGGCGCGCAATGAATTTTGAGGCAGGGGAATGACCGCACGATGGCGTCCACCAACCGACTGAGTCCGATCCCGCATCCGCCGACCAAGCCAGTCGTCGGCAACATGCTGTCGCTGGATTCGAGCGCGCCGGTGCAGAATCTGGCGCGGCTGGCCAAGCAGCTCGGGCCGATCTTCTGGCTCGACATGATGGGCGCGCCACTGGTCATCGTCTCCGGTCACGATCTCGTCGACGAGCTCAGCGACGAGCAGCGCTTCGACAAGGCGGTGCGCGGGCCGTTGCGTCGGGTGCGCGCGCTCGCCGGCGACGGTCTGTTCACCGCCGACACGTCGGAGCCGAACTGGAGCAAGGCCCACAACATCCTGCTGCAGCCGTTCGGCAGCCGCGCGATGCAGTCCTATCATTCCAGCATGGTCGATATCGCCGGGCAACTGGTGAAGAAGTGGGAGCGGTTGAACGCCGACGAGGAGATCGACGTGGTCCACGACATGACCGCGCTGACGCTCGACACCATCGGCCTGTGCGGCTTCGACTACCGTTTCAATTCGTTCTATCGGCGGGATTACCACCCGTTCGTCGAATCGCTGGTGCGCTCGCTCGAAACCATCATGATGATTCGCGGCTTGCCGCTGGAAAACCTGTGGATGCAGAAGCGGCGGCGCGATCTCGCCGGCGATATCGCCTTCATGAACAAGATGGTCGACGAGATCGTCGCCGAGCGCCGCAGGAACGCGGAAGCCGCCGACGGCAAGAAGGACATGCTCGGCGCCATGATGACCGGCGTCGACCGCGCCACCGGCGAGCAGCTCGATGACCTCAACATCCGCTACCAGATCAACACGTTCCTGATCGCCGGACACGAGACCACCAGCGGGCTGCTGTCGGCCACGCTCTATGCGCTGCTGAAACATCCCGAGGTGCTCGAAAAAGCGTATCAGGAGGTCGACCGCGTGCTCGGCCCCGATATCGATGCCAAGCCGAGCTATCAGCAGGTCACGCAACTAACCTACATCACCCAAATCCTGAAAGAGGCGCTGCGGCTGTGGCCACCGGCGCCGGCCTATGGCATCTCACCGCTCAAGGACGAGACCATCGGCGGCAAGTACAAGCTCAAGAAGAACACTTTTGTCACGGTGCTGGTGCTGGCGCTGCATCGCGATCCCAGCGTCTGGGGACCCAACCCCGATGCGTTCGACCCGGAGAATTTCAGCCGGGAAGCCGAGGCGGCGCGTCCCGTCAACGCCTGGAAGCCGTTCGGCAACGGCCAGCGCGCCTGCATCGGCCGCGGCTTTGCGATGCACGAAGCGGCGCTGGCGATCGGCATGATCCTGCAGCGTTTCAAGCTGATCGATATCAAGCGTTATCAAATGCGCCTCAAGGAAACGCTGACCATCAAGCCGGACGGATTCAAGATCAAGGTGCGTCCGCGCAGCGAGAAGGATCGCGGCGCCTACGCCGGACACGGCGCCGCGAGCGCGGCGGTAGCGACCGGCGCGCCGGCGCCGCGAGTTCGGACGCGACCGGGACACAACACGCCGCTGCTGGTGCTCTATGGATCGAACCTCGGCACCGCCGAGGAACTCGCGACGCGGGTGGCCGATCTCGCCGAGGTCAACGGCTTTGCGACCAAACTCGCGCCGCTCGATGATTTCGCGGGCAAGTTGCCGGAGCAGGGCGGCGTGCTGATCTTCTGCGCTTCCTATAACGGCGCCCCGCCCGACAATGCCACGCAATTCGTCAAATGGCTTGGCGGCGACCTGCCGAAGCACGCCTTCGCGAAACTGCGCTATGCGGTGTTCGGCTGCGGCAACAGCGACTGGGCTGCGACCTACCAGTCGATCCCCCGCATGATCGATGAGCAATTGGCGGCGCATGGCGGGCGCAGCGTCTATGGGCGCGGCGAGGGCGACGCCCGCAGCGATCTCGACGGCCAGTTCGAGAGCTGGTTCGCCAAGGCCGCGCCCTCGGCGATGAAGGAGTTTGGCGTCGATTCCTTCAGCCGCAGCGCCGAGGACGAGCCGCTCTATCACGTCGAGCCGGTGGCGCCGTCGGCGGTCAACGCCATCGTCGCGCTGGGCGGGGTTGCCCCGATGAAGGTGCTGGCGAACACCGAACTGCAGAACAGGTCGGGCGCCAACGCCTCGAATAGATCGACCCGGCACATCGAGGTCGCGCTGCCGCCCGGCATCAGCTACCGGGTCGGCGATCATCTCAGCGTGGTGCCGCGCAACGATCCGGCGCTGGTGGATTCGGTGGCGCGCCGTTTTGGATTCCTGCCCGCCGATCAGATCCGGCTGCAAGTCGCGGAAGGCCGCCGCGCGCAATTGCCGGTCGGCGAGGCTGTATCGGTCGGGCGGCTGTTGACGGACTTCGTCGAATTGCAGCAGGTCGCAACCCGCAAGCAGATCCAGATCATGTCGGAACATACGCGCTGTCCGGTGACCAGGCCGAAGCTACTCGCCTATGCCGGCGACGATGCGGCCGCGACCGAGCATTATCGCGCGGATATCCTTGGCAAACGCAAATCGGTGTTCGATCTCCTGGAGGAGCATCCGGCCTGCGAACTGCCGTTCCACGCTTACCTCGAAATGCTGTCGCTGCTGGCGCCGCGCTATTACTCGATCTCGTCCTCGCCCTCGCTCGATGCCTCACGTTGCAGCATCACCGCCGCCGTGGTCGAGGGTCCCGCGAGTTCGGGACGCGGCGTCTACAGGGGTGTCTGCTCGAATTATCTTGCCGGACGCCGCATCGGCGAGATCATCCACGCCACGGTCCGCGAGACCAAGGCCGGCTTCCGGCTTCCCGATGATCCATCGGTGCCGATCATCATGGTTGGCCCGGGCACCGGCCTCGCGCCGTTCCGCGGCTTCCTGCAGGAGCGCGCCAATCTGAAAGCGAAAGGCGAAAAGCTCGGCCCGGCGCTGCTGTTCTTCGGCTGCCGCCATCCCGATCAGGATTTCATCTATGCCGACGAACTCAAGGCCTTCGCGAAGGCCGGCGTCGCCGAATTGCACACCGCCTTCTCGCGCGGCGATGGCCCCAAAACCTATGTGCAGCATCTGGTCGCGGCGCAAAAAGATCGCGTCTGGGGCTTGATCGAAAACGGCGCGATCATCTACGTCTGCGGCGATGGCGGCAAAATGGAGCCCGACGTCAAGGCCGCGCTGGTTGCGATCTATCGCGAACGCAGTGGCGCGGATGCGGATGCAGGACTGCGCTGGATCGAGCAGATGGGCGCCAACAACCGTTACGTGCTCGACGTCTGGGCGGGCGGATAAAACTTCTACCGCGGGGGCAAGCGTTCGAAACTCGGCAATCCCTCGGGGATCGAGTGGAAGGCTTGCTTGTCGCAGGTGAAAATCGCGGTCTGCGGGCCGCCATAAAGCGCGGGATTATCGAGCGTGCCGGCCTTGATGTTCACCGCCCGCAATTTGGGCCGGTGCGTCGTCAGATGGGTGCCGCATTCGGCGCAGAATTCGCGGGTGACGGCGCCTTCGATGTCAGTGCGGGCAAATTGTTTGGCAGAACCCTTGGTGTAGCTGAAGCCCTTGACCGGCATCAGCATGAAGAAATTGGGACCACCGCCGGAGATGTACTGGCATTGCCGGCAGTGACATTGCCCCTTGAACATGGGATCGCCCTCGGCGACATAGCGCACCTGGCCGCAATAGCATCCGCCTTCCAGTTTCATGGCACTCTCAGTCCCTCTAATGTTTTGCCTGCGCGGATGCCGCATGCGCATGCGTGGCGATGGCATCGATGACCTGCGGCCACATCGGGATCGGCAGCGCGTGGCCCATGCCCTCGATCATCACAAGTTTGGCGCCGGGAATCGAGGCCGCGGTATCCTTGCCGCTTTCGGGGCGCACCAGCGGATCGACGGTGCCATGGATCACCAGCGTCGGCGTCTTGACGGAGGCCAATCTCTGCTTGCGGCTGCCCGAGGCGAGAATGGCGCGGAGTTGCCGTCCGACACCCGCCGGGTTGAGGCCGCGCTCATAGACCCGTTCGGCGCGCGCGCGGTCGAGCGCTTCGTCTTCCGGAAAGCTGCCGCCGCCGCGCAGGATCTTCCAGGTCTGGGCGTAACGCGCGAAATATTCCTCCTTGCTGGCCGGGGGCGGCGCCATCAGCACGGCGGCAGCCTCGCGGCTCGGCGGGGGGTCCTTTGGATTGCCCGCCGACGACATGATCGAGGTCAGCGAGCGCACCTTCTGGGGAAAGGAGATCGCGGTTTCCTGGGCGATCATGCCGCCCATCGACATGCCGACCACATGCGCCGATTTGATGCCGAGCGCGTCCATCAGCCCGACCGTGTCGTCGGCCATGTCCCGCAGCTTGTACGGCGCGGCCACTGGAATTTTCAGAAATCTCAGCTTGAGCAGTTCGAGCGGGGTGAGGCGCTTGCCGCCCGTCATCTTGCTCGACTTGCCGATGTCGCGGTTGTCGAACCGGATCACCCGAAATCCGCGCGCGGCGAGCCGAGCGCAGAAATCGTCATCCCAATGGATCATCTGGCCGGCGAGCCCCATGATCAGCAGCATCGGCTCGGCATCGGCCTCGCCGAAGATTTCGTAGCAGATGTCGATGCCGTTGGCGCGGGCGATCCGCGGCGGCTGGTGGGGCGATGCGTTCACCTTTGGCTATTCCCTTGAACGATATGCAAAGACGGAACTCTATGACACGGTTTGCGGTGTCGCAGAAGACCGTGTTGGCGGGCAAATCGATCGCCCGCGATGTTGACCGTCCGGTCGCAACGGTGTGGTATGGAAAAAACAGGGGGGACCCCGACAATCCCTCATGATCCCTGCGGAAGGGCGTCAATGGCAGAGAAAAGCAACGATCCGGTCGCGATCTGGCAGAACATGATCGGCGAGATGGAGAAGGGATTCAACGCTTTCGCCAACAAGGCGATGGAATCGCCGGAATTCAGCAAGCTCGTCAACCAGGTCGGCGGCGTCAGCGCGGGCGCGCAAAAGCAGCTCGGCGAGATGATGGAAAAATACCTCGTCGGCATGAACCTGCCGAGCCGGGCGCAGATGGTGAGCATGGCCGAGCGGCTGCAGTCGATCGAAGGCCAGTTGAACGAGATCAAGGCGCTGCTGTATCAGGTCCATGGCAATCCCGGCGCGGGCCGCGAGCCAGCCGCGGCAGCGCCGAAGCCGCCGCGGACCAGGCGTCCACCGCCGGCGGGCGGGGAGCAAAAATGAACGCGCCCGCGGGCCTCGATCTGGCCGATATCCCGGCGCGAATCCAGTCCGAGGTCCAGCGCGCCATCCAGCGCAGCATCAAGGGCGTCGAATATATCTCGTCGTCCGGCCCCTCGCTCGGCTCGACGCCGAAGGACATTTTGAGCGTCCGCGGCACCATGAATCTCTATCACTACCGGCCGATTGCCGATGAGATCTACCGGGTGCCCATTCTGATCGTGATGGCGACCACCAACCGCGGCTACATCCTCGACATGGTGCCCGGGCAAAGCTTCATCGAGTTTCTGCTGAAGCGCGGCTACGACGTTTACATGCTGGACTGGACCGCGCCGAAGCCGGAAGAGAAACGCCTGGCGATGGAGGATTACGTCCTCGACTTCATTCCGGATTGCGTCTCTCGGGTGCAGCGAGATTCGGGCGAGACCGAAGTCACCGTGATCGGCTATTGCTTCGGCGGCGTGCTGTCGCTGCTCTATGGCTCGATCTTCGCCGATGGGCCTATGAAGAACCTGATCTGCTTTACGACGCCGGTCGATTTTCGCGAGATGAAGCTGTTTCAGAATTTCTCCGACAAGCGCTATTTCGACGTCGACCGGCTGGTCGACAGCGTCGGCAATGTTCCACCCGAGATGATCCTGTCCTCGTTCGAGATGCTGCGGCCGGCCTCTCGCGCCGCGAGCCAGGTGCAGCTCTGGGAAAACATCTGGAACGACGAATACGTCAAGTCGTACCGGATGTTCGACCGTTGGGCCACCGACACGCTGCCGCTGGCCGGCGAGTATTTCCGCGCCATCACCAAAGACCTGATGTGGGACAACAAGCTCTATAACGGCACCATGTCGGTCGGCGGCCGGCGAGCGGATATTTCCGACATCACGGTGCCGATCCTGCACGCGGTAGCCGAGCACGATCACATCGTGCCTTATGACGCGGCAAAACCCCTGATTCAAAAGATCGGCTCGACCGACAAGGAAGAGGTGATGCTGAAGGGCGGTCACGTCAGCCTGGTCGCCGGAGCCAACGCGATCAAACGGCTGTGGCCGAAGCTCGAATTCATGGTTAGGCGAGAGATCGACATGAGCGAAACACGTTCCTACCCGCGCCGCGTCAAGACTGACGCCGGCGAGATCGAATTCCGCCTGATGTCGCAGGCCGATGAAGCCGCCGTGCTCGAGTTCGCGCAAAAGCTCCCGGTGCACGACCTGTTGTTCCTGCCACGCGACATCAGCGAGCCCAAAGTGCTGGCCGCCTGGATCAAGGAGATCGAGCGCGGCGCCATCGCCAGCATCCTGGCGGTGAAGTCGGGCAGGGTGGTCGGATGCGGCGCGCTGGTGCGCGATCCCCTGTCCTGGTCGCCGCATGTCGGCGAAATCCGCAACGTGGTGTCGGCGGATGTGCGGGGCCAGGGCGTCGGGCGGGCGCTGTCGCAGGAGATCTTTGCGCTGGCGTTGGGCGCCGGTCTGGAGAAGCTCGTGGTACAGATGACCGTCGATCAAACCGGCGCCATCGGGATTTTCGAAGGCCTCGGTTTCAAGGCCGAGGCGCTGTTACGCGAGCACGTGAAAGACAAGGCCGGCAAAACCCACGATATCGTCGTGCTCGGGCACAATGTCGGGCAGGTCCGCGCCCAGCTCGAGGCGTATGGGCTTCCGGCCGCCGTGCAGCACTAGGTTTCGCCTTTCCCCGGCAAATCGCCCGATCCGCCATGGCGATCACGAATTCGTGATATCGCGTCGCAATATGAATGTTGCATCGCACCATTTGGCGTGCCATATAGGAGGTGCCCCGGGCCAATCCGGACGGGGTGAGCCCATAGCTCAAACCTTGAGGATGGAGAGACCCCCATGACCACCGAAACCAATTCCGTGCTGGACACCGTCAAGGAAGCCTTCGCGCCCGTTACCGATGCGCTCAAGAACCTCCAGAACCTGGAAGTCCCCGAGGCCGCGCGGGAGTTCGTGAAGAAGCAGACCGAAACCGCCAAGGGGCGCGCCGCCGACCTCTACGCCGGTTCCGAGAAGGTGACCGACGCGATCGAGACCGCCGTTTCCGGTTCGGTTTCCGAGGCCGTCAAGATCAGCCGCAATATCCAGCAGGCGCTCTACCAGGATGCCGAGGCGTTCTTCGCCGGCATCGACAAGCTGGCTTCCGCCAATTCGCTCAACGAGGCGGTTCAGATCCAGTCCGACATGGTGCGCGCGCGCGGCGAACTGTTGATCTCGCGGGCCAAGGCCTCGAGCGAATATCTCGGCAAGCTTGTCGCCGATGGCGCCAAGACCGCCCAGGACAATTTCGCCAAGGTCTACACCCGGACCGCGTGATCGGTCTGCGTTAGTTGCGTTAGTTCGAAGGCCCGCCTGATCGCGGGCCTTCTTTTTGCGATGTCGCCTCACCGATCAGCATGGCATCCTCCGTCATCGCGAAGAGCCCTTGCGACGAAGCAATCCAGCTGTGGGCTCAGGCACTACTGACCTGCCCCGGAAGCCGCCATGCCCCTGCCGGCCACCTTTTCGTTCGACACGCCCGGCGATGCCGCGCGGGCGGCCGAGTTGCGGCGCGTGAAGGCGCTGGCGACATTGGTGCTGGCGGGCACGCTGGCGCTGTTCGTGACAGCCAAGGCGTTGCTGAACGTGCATCCGGCCTTCGGTTTCATCGCGGCGTTCGCCGAGGCCGCTACCATCGGCGGCCTCGCCGATTGGTACGCGGTGGTGGCGCTGTTCCGCAGGCCGTTGGGATTGCCGATCCCCCATACCGCGATCATCCAGAGCAATCGGCACCGCATCGCCGACAAGCTCGGTGAGTTCATCGAGGTGCATTTTCTCGAAGCCGCGCCGGTCGAGGCGAAACTGCGTCAGATCGACTTCGGCTCCTTTATCGCCGACTGGCTGCGCGACCGAAAGCGCAGCGCCGATCTCGCCCGATTCACGCTGCGTCTTCTGCCCGAGGCCGTCAGCGCCACGGAAACCTCTGGCCTGATGACGTTCATCACCCGGCGCATCGCCAGCCAACTACAATCCATCGATCTCGCGCCGCTCGCCGCCGCAACGCTGCGCGCTTTCGTGGGAGAGGGGCGGCATCAGGGCTTGCTCGACGACATCCTGCGCGCGGTGCACGACTCGCTGAGAAGAACCGAAACCATGGCGATGGTCCGCGCGAAAATCCGGAGCGAGCTGCCGACGCTGCTAAAGCTCTACCGCGCCGACAAATACCTGGTGAACAAGATCGTCGCGTCCGCGACCGCGTTCTTCGAGGAAGTCCGTAGCAATCCCCACCATCCGTTTCGCGGCGAGTTCGATCGAATGGTGCTTTCGCTGATCGATCGGCTCGGCAGCGATCCAAGCTACGCTGATCGCATCGACGGATTGAAACGCGATCTGTTGGCGCGGCCGGAACTTGCCGAACTCGCCCGCACCATCTGGGCGAATACGCGCTCGTTCATCGAGCGCAGCGCCAGCGGCGAGACGCAGGTGCTGCAACAACATCTTGCCGGAATGTTTGTGAAAGCCGGCGAAGCGCTGACCGCCGACCCAGAATTGCGCGCCGAGATCAATCAGGGCCTGGTCGCGGTGTTCAGAAGCGTCATCGCCGACCAGAAGAGCGGCGTGTCCGGCTTTATCTCCGATCAGGTCAAGGCCTGGGACATGGGACAATTGATTTCGCTGATCGAAATCAACATCGGCCGCGACCTGCAATATATCCGCTTCAACGGCTCACTGATCGGCGGCCTCGCCGGTTTAGGGCTTTACACCATCGAATTCCTGTTGCGGTGGCTGTGACTTATAGATCACGGCCTCCGTTTTAAGTGCCGGACCCATTGTCGCGTGTGTTGTCGCCCGCTTGAATGCGGCAATCAGCGTCCTAGCTTCATTCAAGGAAATTGTTGCGTTGCGGAACGATTGCTCAGGGCTGGCGTATTCCATTTGATCGATTTGGCGGCCCGCTCGCGGCGGCCATGAACAGGAAATCCGATGTCCGCCACCACCCAGACGCTGCGCCCGCCGTCCAGGACCCTGATGTTTCTGGAGGGGCGCGCGATCCACGAACTCGGCGCGTTCCTGGGCGCGCTGCCGCTGCTCAGCCTGGCGCCGCGAGGCGACGGACATCCGGTGCTGGTGTTGCCCGGCCTGGTCGCCTCCGACAGTTCGACCCGTCCGCTGCGCAGCTTCTTGAAGAATCGCGGCTACGCCGTCAGCGGCTGGCGTCTGGGCCGCAATCTGGGCTTACGCGATGGCGTGCAGCGCGCGATGGTCGATCTGGTGCGAGAGCTCAGCGATACCCACGGCCGCAAGATCAGCCTGATCGGCTGGAGCCTCGGCGGCCTCTATGCGCGGCAGTTGGCAAAAATGATGCCGGACCGGGTGCGCTCGGTGATCACGCTCGGCAGTCCGTTTGCGGGTCACCCAAAGACAACCAACGCCTGGCGCGTCTATGAGATGGCGAGCGGCCGCCGTACCGACCAGGAGGATTTGCGGTTCGGCGGCTCGCTTTCGGAAACCCCGCCGGTGCCGACCACCGCGATCTTCAGCCGCACCGACGGCATCTGCGCCTGGCAGGGCTGCATGGAGAAGCCGTCAGCGCGCTCCGAGAATATCGAGGTCGAGAGCAGCCATTGCGGCATGGGCCATCACCCCGCGGTGGTGTACGCGGTGGCCGACCGTCTCGCCCAGCGCGAAGGCAAATGGGCGCCATTCGATCGCAGCGGCTGGCGCAGCATGGTCTATCCCGATCCCGCCAGATAGGTGTGGCGCTGGCCCTGATCATCTCAGGTTCGGGGCGTTCACCCTTCGAGGCGCATTGCTTGGCAATGCTCCCGGGATGAGATCTTGGTGAGGAGGCGCTCTTGCGCCGTCCCGAACCATAGGGGTTTCGGCGTTGTCGCAAATCCAGAAATCTTGCTATGCCATTGGGCATGGCGCACCCGCTTGCCCGCATCATCGAACAGCTCAAGCGTGAACCTTCGCGCACCGGCTCGATCGTCATCACCGTGTTCGGCGACGCGATCGTGCCGCGCGGCGGTTCGGTCTGGCTCGGCACGCTGCTGGAATTTTTCAGAGCCATCGACATCGACGGCAGCGTGGTACGGACGGCGATGTCGCGGCTCGCGGCCGACGGCTGGCTCGAACGCCACAAGGTCGGCCGCAACAGTTTTTATCGGCTGGCGAGCAAGGGACGGCAGACCTTCGATGCCGCAACCAGGCACATCTACGATTCCCCAGCGCCGGATTGGACCGGACGCTTCGAGCTATTGCTGATCGCCAACGGCGAGGACCGCGATGCCTCGCGCGAGGCCCTGAAGAATGCGGGCTTTGGCAGCCCGCTGCCGGGCGTGTGGGTTGCCCCGTCAGGGGTTGCCATCCCCGAGCAAGCAGCAAGCGCGCTTCGGCTGGAAGTATCGGCCGAGGACGACAGCGGCAGGCGTCTACTCAGCGAGAGCTGGCCGCTCGATCGCACCGCGGATGCCTATTTGAAATTCATGAGGACGTTCGACCCGCTGCGCGGCTGGATCGGCCGGCGCGAGCGGCTTTCGGAGCTCGATGCGTTCACGGCGCGGATATTGTTGATCCACTATTATCGCCGGGTGGTGCTGCGCGATCCGCTGCTGCCGCCGGCCTTGCTGTCGGCGGATTGGCCGGGGCGGTCCGCGCGCAAACTATGCGGCGAGATCTATCGCGGGCTGTTGCCGGCCTCGGAACAATGGCTGGATCGGAACGCAACCAACGAAACCGGTCCACTTCCCAAGCCCCGCGACGAACTGGCGCGGCGGTTCGGGGACTAGCAGTTATGTTACATAAATAGCTTGAATTACCTATTTTTTGTTATATATTTTGGTCTCGCTCCGCTGGGAAGGACCGGCCATGTATACCCAGGCGCTCAACACCTCCGACGCCGAAGATCGCAATGCCGACGACCCGGCGCGCGCGGCCGCGTTCCAGGCGCGCATCGATGCCGACGTCCGAATCGAGCCGAATGACTGGATGCCCGCGGCCTATCGCAAGACGCTGACGCGGCAGATCTCGCAGCACGCGCATTCCGAAATCGTCGGCATGCTCCCGGAGGGCAACTGGATCACGCGCGCCCCGTCGCTGCGCCGCAAGGCGGCGTTGCTGGCCAAGGTGCAGGACGAGTGCGGCCACGGGCTTTATCTCTACGCCGCGGCCGAGACCTTGGGCAGCTCGCGCGAAGAGCTGGTCGACCAGATGCTGGCCGGCAAAGCCAAATATTCCTCGATCTTCAACTACCCGACGCTGACCTGGGCCGACATCGGCGCGATCGGCTGGCTGGTCGATGGCGCCGCGATCATGAATCAGATTCCGCTGTGCCGCTGCTCCTACGGTCCGTATGCGCGGGCGATGATCCGGGTCTGCAAGGAGGAATCCTTTCATCAACGCCAGGGCTACGAGATCATGCTGACGCTGGCGCGGGGCTCCGACGCGCAGAAGGCGATGGCGCAGGATGCGCTCGATCGCTGGTGGTGGCCAGTGCTGATGATGTTCGGTCCGCCCGACCAGGCGAGCCAGCATAGCGACACCTCGACCAAATGGAAAATAAAGCGCTTCTCCAATGACGAGCTGCGGCAAAAGTTCGTCGATGCCACGGTGCCGCAGGCGCAATACCTCGAACTTTCGATTCCCGATCCCGGCATGAAGCGGAATGAGGCCACCGGCCACTGGGAATACAGTGCGATCGACTGGAACGAATTCAAGCAGGTTCTCGCGGGCAACGGCCCGTGCAACCGCGACCGCATCGCGGCGCGGCGGATGGCGCACGACCAGGGCGCCTGGGTGCGCGAGGCGGCGCAAGCCCATGCCGAGAAACGCAAGCAAAGGCTGGCAGCCCAAGCTGCTTGAAATACAGGGAGGTCATCATGGCCACGCCGAACACGCCATTGTGGGAAGTCTTCATTCGCAGCCGCAACGGGCTCGCGCACAAGCATGTCGGTTCGCTGCATGCCGCCGACGTGACGCTGGCGCTCCAAGCCGCGCGCGACATCTACACCCGCCGCGGCGAGGGACTGTCGATCTGGGTGGTGCCGTCAAGCGCCATCACCGCCTCCGATCCCGCCGACAAGGGCATGATGTTCGAGCCGGCGGAATCCAAGATCTACCGGCATCCGACGTTCTACGAGGTGCCGGAAGAAGTCGGGCACATGTGATTCTTTCCCTCATGGGGAGGAGGCGCTTCAGCGCCGTCTCGAACCATGAGGCCTGTGGCCCATCCTTCGAGACGTCTGCTGCGCAGGCTCTTCAGGATGAGGAAGGGCAGTGGTGAATATGGCTGTCGCATCCATATCGGTTTCCGAGACGCCGCTGGTGCTGTACGTGCTGCGGCGGGCCGACGATGCGCTGATATCAGGGCATCGGCTGTCGGAGTGGTGCGGCCACGCCCCGATGCTGGAAGAGGACATGGCGCTCGCCAATATGGGGCTCGACCTGCTCGGACAGGCGCGCGAGCTGTATTCGTATGCCGCAAAGGCCGAAGGCAAGGGCAACGACGAGGACAAATTCGCCTACCTGCGCGACGTCCGGCAGTATCGCAATCTGCTGCTCGTCGAGCAGCCGAACGGCGATTTCGCGCACACCATGGCGCGGCAGTTGTTCTATGCGGCGTTCGCCGACCTGTACTGGCGCGCGATGATGAAGTCGAGCGACGCCACGCTGGCGGCGATCGCGGCGAAATCCGAGAAAGAAAGCGCCTATCATCTCAGGCATTCGTCGGAATGGATGGTGCGGCTCGGCGACGGCACCGCGGAGAGCCATGCCCGCGCGCAAGGTGCGATCGACGATCTCTGGGTCTTTACCGGGGAGATGTTCGAGGTGGACGACAGCGAGCGGGCGTTGATCGACGCCGGCATTGCCGTCGATCCCGCAACCCTGCGCGCACCATGGCTCAACAGGATTTCCGATGTCGTAAGCGAGGCGACGCTGTCGCTGCCGAACAGCGACTGGATGCAGCAGGGTGGCCGCAGCGGCCGGCACAGCGAGCATCTCGGGCACCTGCTCAGCGAATTGCAATCGATGCAACGAACGTTTCCGGGGGTCACGTGGTGACGGCGCTATTTAACGATGCCGGATCGCGGCAACGCGCCTGGAAGGTCGCGGCCCAAATCGTCGATCCCGAGATACCCGTGCTCACCATTGCCGATCTCGGTGTGCTGCGTGAGGTCGAGATCAGGGACGGCCGCGTCGAGGTTGCGATCACCCCGACCTATTCCGGCTGCCCGGCGATGAACATGATCACGCTGGAACTGGAACTGGCGCTGGAACGCGCGGGCTTTCGCAATCCAAAAATCCGCACCGTGCTGTCGCCGGCCTGGACCACCGACTGGATGAGCGACGACGGCCGCCGCAAGCTCCGGGAATATGGCATCGCGCCGCCGCTGGCCGCCGGCTCCCGCCGCGCGCTGTTCGGCGTGCAGCAGGTGGCATGCCCGCAATGCGGCTCCGGGGATACCGAGGTGCTGTCCGAATTCGGCTCGACCTCCTGCAAGGCGCTGTGGCGCTGCAAGAGCTGCCGGGAACCGTTCGATTATTTCAAATGCCATTGAGATCGTCATTGCGAGCGCAGCGAAGCAATCCATCTCTCCGCGAAGGAAAAATGGATTGCTTCGTCGCTTCGCTCCTCGCAATGACGGTGGGTTGAGGTACGAAAGCTCTGATGTCCCACGCGCCACGTTTTCACCGCCTTGCTGTCTGGGATCTGCGTCGCGAAGCGCCAGGCGCGGTGTCGCTGAGCTTTGCCATTCCGCAAGCGCTTGCCGACGCTTACCGTTTCGCGCCCGGGCAATACCTGACGCTGCGCGCCATAATGGACGGCGAGGAAGTCCGCCGCTCTTATTCGATCTGCTCCGGCCCCGATGACGGCGAGTTGCGCATCGCAGTGAAGAAGGTCGATGGCGGGGCTTTTTCCAGCTGGGCGGCCGATGAACTAAAACCTGGCGACGAACTCGATGTGATGACGCCGACCGGCCGTTTCGGCGTGGCGCCCGTGCCCGCGGAGGCGCGGCTCTATGCCGGTTTTGCCGCCGGCTCCGGCATCACGCCGATCCTGTCGATCGTGAAAGGCGTGCTGGCGCGCGAGCCTTACAGCCGGTTTTTCCTGTTTTACGGCAATCGCTCGACTGGCGGCATGCTGTTTCGCGAACAACTCGAAGAACTGAAAGACCGCTTCATCGAGCGGCTCTCGCTATTCCATGTCATCTCGGGGGAAGGGCAGGACATCCCGATGCTGCACGGCCGGCTCGACGGCGAGAAGGTGAGGGTGCTGTTGCGCTCGCTGGTTCCCTCTGCAAGCCTGGATCATGTCTTCATCTGCGGTCCTACCGGGATGAGCGAAGACATCGAGGCGACTTGCCGCGACATCGGCATTGCCGCCGAGCGGATTCACATCGAGCGCTTTGTCTCCGGGCTCGGCGGCAAGCCGCGCCCGAAAGCGGTGGTGCCGGTGACGGCGCCGCCGAAGGCGCATGCCGCGCTGATCATCGACGGCAAACGCCGCGAGGTGCCGGTCGCCGAAGGCGAGGCGATCCTCGATGCCGCGTTGCGCGCCGGTGTCGATCTGCCGTTCGCCTGCAAGGGCGGCATGTGCTCGACTTGCCGCGCCAAGCTGGTCGAAGGCGAAGCGCAGATGGAGGTGAACTATTCGCTGGAGCCGTGGGAGCTCGAGAAGGGGTTCATCCTGACTTGCCAGGCGCGGCCGATCTCGGACAGGGTCGTGGTGGATTACGACCATCTGTAGAGACGCCCTCGTCATTTACGGGCGATGCGAGGCATCGAACCCGGAATCCGGAAGTTATTTGCGCGAGATTCCGGGTTCAGCCCTGCGGGCTGCCGGCAATGACGGCGGCTTAGTCCAGAACCTCATCCTGAGGAGCGTCTTCGCCGCGTCTCGAAGGATGAGGCCGCCGCCGGGGCCTCATGGTTCGAGACGGCGCAAGGGCGCCTCCTCACCATGAGGGGCTGAAGCTACTCCTTCGGCCGCTTGTCGATCACGCGCCTGGCTTTGCCGAGCGAGCGCTCCAGCGAGTTGGGTGCCACGGCGCGGACGCGGGCGGTGACGCCGATGGTGTTCTTGATATGGAGGCCAACCAGCTCGGCGTCCCGATCGAGCCCGCTGCCATCCCACCGCTCGGGGCGGGCTTCCGCCAGCACCGTCAATTCGTCCATCCGTCCCTCGCGCGTCAGCTCGATGACGAAATGACCACCGCACCAGTCGGTGGCGAGCAGCGCCTCCTCGACCTGGGTCGGGAACAGGTTGACGCCGCGCAGGATGATCATGTCATCGGAGCGTCCCGTGACCTTCTGCATCCGCCGCATCCCCGGCCGCGCCGTGCCCGGCAACAGCCGCGTCAGATCGCGGGTGCGATAGCGGATCACCGGAAACGCTTCCTTGGTCAGCGAGGTGAACACAAGCTCGCCGATCTCGCCGTCCGGCAAAACCGCGCCGGTCTCCGGATCGATCACCTCCGGATAGAAGTGATCCTCCCAGACATGCAGGCCGTCCTTGGTCTCGATGCATTCCTGCGCGACGCCGGGCCCGATCACCTCGGACAGGCCGTAGATGTCGGTGGCGTCCATGTCGAACGAGGCCTCGATTTCGGCGCGCATCGCGTTGGTCCAGGGCTCGGCGCCGAAGATGCCGATCTGCAATGACGATTGGCGCGGATCGAGGCCCTGGCGTTTGAACTCGTCCAGTATCGCCAGCATGTAGCTTGGCGTCACCGTGATGATGTCCGGCTTGAAATCGTTGATGAGCTGCACCTGCCGCTCGGTCATGCCGCCGGAGATCGGCACCACGGTGCAGCCGAGTCGTTCAGCGCCGTAATGTACGCCAAGCCCGCCGGTGAACAGGCCATAGCCGTAGGCGTTGTGGATGATCATGCCGCTGCGGCCACCGGCGGCGCGAATCGAGCGCGCCATCACCTCCGACCAGGTATCGATGTCGGCCTTGGTATATCCAACCACGATCGGTTTGCCGGTAGTGCCGGAGGAGGCATGAACGCGGACCAGCTTTTCGCGCGGGACCGCGAACATCTTGAACGGATAGTTGTCGCGCAGGTCGGTCTTCACCGTAAACGGAAAATTCCTGAGATCGCCGAGCTGCCGAAAATCCTTTGGGCTAACGCCGGCCTTGTCGAAGGCGCGTTTGTAATGCGCGACATTGTCGTAGGCATGCGCCAGCGTCCAGGCGAGGCGCCTGGTCTGCAGCGCCGTTATTTCGTCGCGCGAGGCCCGCTCGGCCTGATCCATCTCGGGGCGATAGGCGCTGCGCTTTGATTGAAGCGATGGGGTCATCCGGTGTTTCCTGAATCGATGTCTATTTTATTTGGCGCCGGCTCCCGCATCCGGCACCCATGCGCCGCCGATGGTCCGGGAATGGCCGCGCAATTCGGCAATCGCCGCTTCATCGACGGTGACGCGCACATCGTAAATCCCGGAACGCCCGGTTCGCGAGATCTCGCGTGCGGTTGCCACCAAGCGGTCGCCGAGCCTGCCCGGCCGGATGAAGGCGATCTCGCATTGCGCGGCAACCGCGCGCTCATTGTGCGAGTTGCAGGCAAACGCGAACGCAGAATCCGCCAGCAGAAAGATGAAGCCGCCATGGGCGATGCCGTGCCCATTGGCCATGGACGGCCGCACGGTCATAGCAAGGACGGCTTCGCCAGGCCTGATCTGCAGGATCTCCATGCCGAGACCCTTGCTGGCGTCATCTTCCTTCCACATGGCCTCGGCGCAGGCGCGCGCGAGGTCGTCAGGCGAAAGCGCGGGCTTGACGTTCACCGCGATCGCCCTGCGATATCAGGCAGACGCGTGCCGGTCAGGATCGGATGCAAACGGTTCTCCCGGCGCCGGATTGGTTGGAACAAGCCTTCATTGATCCGTTCAGTTTTGATGCCTGGGCATGACGGTGTCAACGATTCCGCTGCGCCAAGGCTCCTGAGAAGGAACGAAATCATTCGCATTTCGGTTGACGGGACGTATTTTATTCCTCCTGCGCCCGCAAGCCGTGGACTGCCCTATGCGGGAGACGTTATAGCAGGGGCGGAAATCGCATCCTATCTAGAGCATGACGGCCATTGCGGCCCACGAAAACTCCAGGGAAGATCCAGTGCAAGACGGCGGCAGCATCGTTGTGATGAGCGGACTGGCGATCGGCCTCGGCTACGGCGCGGTCGGATTGCTGAGCGACTTCTGCCTGCTCAGCGGGTTGCGCGGCTGGTGGGCCGACGGCGACAGCCGCCTGATCCGGACTTACGCGCTGGCACTCGGCGTTGCTATCGCCGTCGCGCAACTGCTCGCCGCGCGTGGCCTCGTCGATCTCGGAAAATCGATCTATCTACAGCCGTCGTTTTCGGCCCCGCTGATGTTTTTCGGCGGATTGCTGTTCGGCTACGGCATGGTGCTGTCGAACGGCTGCGGCTCGCGCGCGCTGGTGCTGCTTGGCCGCGGCAATCTGCGCTCCTTTGTGGTGGTGGTCGTGCTCGGTATCGCCGCGGAGATGACGCTCAAAGGCCTGATCGCGCCGGCGCGGATCGCGGTGCTGCAGGCGACGCAAGCTGCGCCGAAGCTGATTTCACTGCCCGCGCTGTTGTCGACGTTGGGTCTCAGTGAAACCTTCGCGCGGACGCTTGCGGCTTCGGTGATCGCGGGCGCCCTGATCATCTTCGCGTTTGCGCACGCCCGGTTCCAGCGCGCCTGGGGGCAGATCGCGGCCGGTATCGCCGTCGGGCTTTTGGTCGCCGCCGGATGGTTTGCGACCGGCTATCTCGGCGCCGACGATTTCAACCCCGCACCGGTCACCTCGCTGACCTTCATCGCGCCGATTGCCGACAGCGTTCAGTACGCCATGCTCTCGACCGGGCTGCCGCTGAACTTCGGGATTACAATGGTGGCCGGCGTATTTTGCGGAAGCCTGCTGACGGCGCTTGCCACGCGGCGCTTTCATTGGGAAGGCTTTACCTCGCCACGGCACATGCTGCGCTCGATCGGCGGCGCGGCGCTGATGGGAGCGGGCGGCGCGATGGCCTATGGCTGCTCGATCGGCCAGGGCCTGACCGGCCTGTCGACGCTGGCGCTGGCCTCATTCGTCGCGGTTGGCGGCATTTTGTCCGGCGCCGCCGCAGGCCTGCGCGGCGCGGTTCGCGTCCGGCCGCTGGTATCGGCGCAAGACGCCAGATCAGGCCCGCTGACCTGAGGTCGCGAGCCGCATCACGTCGAGATAGCCGGGTCGCACTTCCATCCGCTCGATCAGGCCTTTTTCGATCAGCAGCCGGTGCGCCTCGGGTAGATGATAACACGGCAAGTACATGAACAGATGGTGCTCGGCGTGGTAGTTCACCCAATAGGGCGCGATCAATAACCGCTCGACCGGATTGGCGAGCGTGGTGCGGGCGTGGCTGAACGGGTCTTGCCCGGTCGAGGTGCAGGCGTGTTCGGCGATGTTGCGGATGCGCGTCACCAGCGGCAACCATGTTGCCATCGCCAACACCCAGACCGCCAAGTACCAGATGCCTGCGCCGGCCAACCAGAACAGGGCGAACATCAACGCATTCACCGCGAGAAAGCGCGCCATCTTGTCGGCGCCGCTGGAGACGAAACTCTCATGCGAGATGGCCTCTCCGCCGGCTCCGCGCTTGAACAGCGACAGGAACAACGGCAGCCGCTGTTTGACGAAAGTCTGGCCCGTGAGATCGCGGATGGCTTTGCGGGTGTAGCTGTCCTTGGTGATCGGAAACGGCGCCGACAGCGAGAGATCGGGATCCTCGGGCTGCTGGGTGAATTTGTGATGCTGCAGATGATACGAACGGTAGCTGGCGAGATCGGCGCCGACCGGAACCGCGCACAGCCATTGTCCAACCCATTCGTTGACGGCCTTGTTGCCGTGAAGTCCGCCATGCGCGGCCTCATGCATCAAAATCGCGAGCCCAAGCTGGCGTGCGCCGACCACCATCACCGCGATCAGCCAAGTCAGTGGATTTGGCCATAGCGTAACAAGTGCGATCGCCGCAGCGACAGTGCCCCAGGCGTGCACCACCAGCCACATCCCCCGCAGCGCGCTGCGCGAGGTCAGCCGGTTCCATTCCTCAGGCGTGAAAACGGTTTTGGGGTCGACCCGCGCCACGATCGGCATTGGCGGCTCCTTGTGAAGAGCATGATACGCCGGCTCGAATGTTCGTCAATCCGCCGCTTGCGTCAGGATGCGAACTTCCGAGGTGAGGGTGCGATGCACCGGGCACTTGTCGGCGATTTCCATCAGCTTGCTACGCGCCTCGGCGTCGAGATTGCCGTCCATGGCGATCAGGCGGTCGATCTGGTCGAGCATGCCGGCCTTGGTTTCGCACTCGGCGCAATCTTCGGCGTGGATTCTGCTGTGCTTTAGCGTCACCGTGACGCGCTCCAGCGGCAGCGATTTGCGGTCGGCATAGAGCCGCATGGTCATCGAGGTGCAAGCACCGAGACCCGCCAGCACGAAGTCATACGGCCCCGGGCCGGTATCCTCGCCGCCGGCGGCAACCGGCTCGTCGGCCAACATGCGATGCGGTCCGATTGCGATCATCTGCTGGAATTTGCCGTTTCCGGTTTCGCGAACCACGACCTGGCGCGGCGCTTCGCCTGAAACGGCGACCTTCTCGGCGCAAATCGAGGTAGCGCCCAGCCCAGGCGGCGATGACCTCGGCGACATAGCCGGCATCGCGCCTCTCGCTCAACAGATGATCCGCGCCGGACAGCGAGACGAAACTCTTGGGATGCCTGGCCGCGACGAAAATGCGGGTCGCATTCTCGATGCCGACGGTGTCGTCGGTCGGCGAATGCATGATCAGGAGCGCCTTGTGCAGGTCGGTGACGTGCGCCATCAGCCCGTGCTCGGCGATGTCGTCGAGGAATTCGCTGGTGATATGAAATGGGCGGCCGGCAAGCGAGACCTCGACCTTGCCGTGCTTGCGGATGTCTTCGACACGATCCTTGAACAGGCCGACGACGTGCGCGGGATCGGAAGGCGCCGCGATCGTGACGACGGCTTTGGCATCGGGAATTTTCCCGGCGGCGGCCAGGATAGCCGCGCCGCCGAGGCTGTGCCCGATCAGGATCGCGGGGCTTTTGCCGGTTTCGCGCAGATGATCGGCGGCGCGCACCAGGTCGGCGACGTTCGAGGAGAAGGTGGAATTTGCGAAATCGCCTTCGCTGGAGCCGAGGCCGGTGAAGTCGAACCGCAATACCGCGATGCCTTTCGCCGCCAGCGCCACGGCGATGCGCTTGGCGGCCAGCACGTCCTTGCCGCAGGTGAAGCAGTGCGCGAACAACGCATAGGCCAGCGGCTCACGCTCGGGCATATCCAGTGCTGCCGCGAGCTGATGACCGCCTTCGCCGGTAAACTGGAAACGTTCGGTCGGCACGGTGGCCTCCATTGATCGGGTGAACGATGGCATCGCTCGGCATCAGCAGAGTGGCGGCGAACGGCGCCGCGTTGTGTTGCCGGATCGCGCCGATCGCTATTCAGCGCGTCTTTCCAAACAGCATCGGAAGCTGCCGCGGTCCGCGCACGGTGCCTTCCGACCAGGTGACCCGGCCCGCCGGATCCAGCCTGAAATCCGGAATTCGCTTCAGCCATTCTTCGAGCGCGACCGTCATCTCCATGCGCGCAAGATTGGAGCCGACGCAGCGGTGAATGCCGAGGCCGAACGCGGCATGGCGGTTCTCCTTGCGGTCGATCACGACCTTGTCGGCGTCGGGAAACATAGCGGGATCGCGGTTGGCGGCAGGAAACGACAGCAGCACCATGTTGCCGGGCTTGATGGGGCAGCCGCTGATCACGGTCTCCTTCACCACTTCACGCGCCATCGTCACCGGCGAATAGGCGCGCAGCAATTCCTCGACCGCGATCGGCATCAGTTCCGGCTCCGCCAGCAGACGCTCGCGGTCCGAAGGCGTCTTCGCCAGATGCCAAAGCGAGGAGCCGATCGCGCTCCAGGTGGTGTCGATGCCGGCGATCAATAACAGCCGCAGTGAGCCCAGCACATGCGCATCGGATAATGGCTGGCCGTTCTTGTCGCGGGCGTTCATCAGCGTCGAGATCAGATCGTCGGTCGGATGCTTCTTGCGCGCTTCGACATGGCCGGCGAAATATGCGGTCATCTCCTGGACCGCGCGCATCAGGATTTCATCGCTCTTGATGCCCAACTCGAGAATTTCGTGGATCCACTTGATGAAGAGGTCGCTGTCCTTTTCCGGGATACCGAGCATGTGGGCGATGGCACGCACCGGAATATGCTTGGTGTAGCGCGCCGCGGCGTCGCATTTTCCATCCGCGACGAATTCATCGATCAGCTCGTTGCAGATCGCGCGGACCCGGGGCTCGAGCTTCCTCATCGCGTCGGGCGTGAACGGCGGCAGCAGCAACTGCTTGGCCGGCTTGTGCTCGGGCGGGTCGGAGGTGATCGGCGGCGCCACGCCGGTAGTTTCCGGCCGGACGTCGCGCACGATGATGCGGCGCGAGGAAAAATGCTCGGTGTCGTAGGCGACCTGTTTCACCGCCTCGTAAGTGGTCGGCAGGTAACAGCCGAGAAACCGCTTGGTGTGAACCACCGGACTTTCCGCGCGCAATTGCTCCCAGATCGGAAACGGGTTCTCGGTCCAGTGCGGATCGGTATGGTCGAAATCGTGGACCCAATCGGTGACGGGAGGGTGATCGGCCGTCGCAGGCGCCGGATCGGGCATGCCGCGGGCAGGATCGGACATCGGGTAAATCCTCTGGTTCGTACGCTCAAATGCAATGGTGCAATGAGTAAATGGTTTCTGAGCCCGGGCTTATTCCTCGGTCACCTCGATCGCGATCTCCGGACAATTGCTCTGGGCGAGCCAGGCCTTTTCCTCCAGTCCCGCAGGCACGGTGCCGTCGCCGACTTCATGGGCATTGCCGAATCGATCGAGCTCGAACAGCTCAGGCGCCAGCGATTTGCAGCGCGCATGTCCCTGACACTTCTCCTGGTCGACGCGTATTTTCAGCCTTCCGGACATTGCAAGGTTCCTGTGTGGTGGTCGCGCGTCCCGTGTGTTTCGCCGCGATTATAGCGGCGCGTGCGTGGCGCGCCAGCGCCCAAATCGCCGCGTTTACGCACCGTCAATTCTTGTTTTCCGACCTCATTCTGAGGTTATTGGCGGCATCTCGAAGGGCGGCCCGCGGGCCTCGAGGCGGCGCCAACGCGCCTCCTCACTGGAACCGTTACCTCGCGGGCTTCGGATCGATCGGCGTGGTGCCGCGAATACCGAGGATATCTTCCAGCAGCTTCGCGCCGCCCAGAAGCTGTGCCTCGCCGCGCGGCGCTGCCACCATCTGCAATCCGACCGGCAGGCCGGAGGCTGTGAACCCGCAGGGCAGCGACAGGGCCGGGCAGCAGACCAGCGTGATGGCGTAGACGATGGCAAGCCACGCGACGTAATTGTCGAATTTGTGCCCGGCGCATTCGCTGACGTAACGGTTCTCGATCGGGAATGGCGCGACGATGGTGGCCGGCGCCAGCAGCAGATCGTATGTCTCGAAAAATTCGAGCGTACGCGCGGTCATCGCGACGCGCTGCGCTTCGGCGCGCTCGAGCTGCTCGATCGTCAGTTTCAGGCCTTCCTCGATATTCCAGATGACTTCCGGCTTGAGCAGCTCGCGTTTGGTGCGCAGCAGCGCGGCCTTGCTGACGACGAAATCGAACGCGCGCAGCACATGGAAACATTCATGCGCCTCGCGCAGGTCGGGATGGGCCTGTTCGACGATCGCGCCGGCGTCTTCGAAACGCAGGGCCGCTTTTCGTGTGATGGCGGCGACCTCGGGATCGACGGGAGTGATGCCGAGGTCGGGCGAATAGGCGACGCGCCGGGGCGGCTTGCTGGAACGCGCGGCGGCGAGGAAGGAGATCGGCAGCGCCGGTAGCGACAGCGGATCGGCCGGATGCTCGCCGCTCATGGCGTCGAGCAGCAGCGCCAGATCCTCGACATTGCGCGCCATCGGACCTTGCACAGTGAGGTTGCGGTCGATCTTGGCTATGGGGGTATGCGCGACGCGGCCGATGCTCGGCCGCATGCCGGCGACGCCGCAGAAGCTCGCCGGATTGCGCAGCGAGCCGCCCATGTCGGAACCATGCGCAAGCCAGGCCATGCCGGTCGCCAGCGCAACCGCTGCTCCGCCGGAGGAGCCGGCGGCGGAGCGCGAAGGGTCCCAGGGGTTGCGCGTCGCGCCGAATACTTCGTTGAAGGTGTTGGCGCCGGCGCCGAATTCCGGCGTGTTCGATTTGGCGTAAATCACCCCGCCGTTGTTTTCGAGATGCTCGACCAGAACATCGGAGCGCGCGGGAATATTGTCCCGGTAGATCGGCGAACCCTGGGTCGTCCGCACGCCGCCGACATTGGTGAGGTCCTTGATCGGCACCGGCATGCCCGCGAGCAGGCCGCGTTCGCCGGCGGGCTTCTGCATCAGGGTTTTTGCGGCGGCGCGGGCCCGATCGAAGCACAACGTCGGCAGGGCGTTGACCTTGCCGTCGACTTCCGCGATCCGCCGTTCCAGCACGTCGAGCAGGTCGAGCGGCGTGACTTCGCCCGAATTGAGTTTGTCGACGATGGCGCACGCGCTCGCGCGCACCAGTTCCTGATCAGATGGCACTTACCTCTCCCGCTCGCTCGGCCGCACAAAATGGGCTTTAGCCTAGTGCTGTAGAGCATTTTCCGGCAAAGTGGAAACGCGCCCGGCAGCTGCTTTGCGCAATGGAGAACCCGAGCATGAGCACGCCGTTCGACGCGCCTGATTGGCGCAGCATGAGCCAGCAGGACCGCGACCTCGGCCTCAACAACGGCGTTGCGGTGGCCGGAAGCGCCGATATCGTCGCCGGTTGGGAACGCCGTTCAGCCGAGATGCGGGCGCGCCACGCCGGCCATCTCGATCTGCGCTATGGCCCGCGCGAGCGCAATCGCATCGACTTCCTCAATGCGGGCAAAAAAGGACCGACGCTTCTGTTCATCCACGGCGGCTACTGGCAGCATCGGGCCAAGGAAGTCTTCACGCTGTTTGCCGAGGGCCCGATGGCGCATGGCATCAACGTCGCCTTGATCGGCTATACGCTCGCGCCGGATGCGACGCTCGACGAGATCGTCGCCGAGATCCATGCCGGCATCGGCTTTCTCGCCGGGCAATTGGCCGCGCTTGGGGGTGACGGCGACGGGATCGTGGTGTCCGGATGGTCCGCCGGCGGACATCTGACCTCGATGGCGCTGTCGCATCCGAAGGTCAGGGCCGGCGTGGCGATCAGCGGCATCTATGATCTCGAGCCGATCCGGCACAGCTATCTCAATGTCAAACTGAGGCTCGATGAGCCGATGTCGCGCCGCAACTCGCCGATGGTGCAGCCCGGCGGCGCGATGAAGCCGCTGTCGCTGGTAGTCGGGGGCGCCGAACTGCCGCTGTTGCGCAAGCAGACCGCGGATTTCGCCGGGCACCGCGCGAAATACGGCCTGCCCGTGACCTATGAGGAGATATCAGGCGCCAATCATTTTACCATCATGGACGAGATGGTATCGCCAACGGGGCGGATCATGACTCTGATCCGCCAATTGTTTGCAAGGACGGCTGATTGAGGCGAGTGCGTGACCACTAACCCCAGCCCGCGCTGATGCCGCCGTCGACGGTGTAGATCACGCCCGAGGTATAACCGGAACGATCGGAGGCGAGAAAGGCCATCAGGTCGCCGATTTCGCGGGCGTGGGCGGGACGGCCCATCGGCATGCCCTTCTGAAATTCCTTGTAGCGGTCCTCGTCGCCGAACTGGTGTTTGGCGCGCGTCTTGAGCAGCGTGACATGACGGTCGGTGCCGACCGGGCCCGGATTGATGCCGACGACGCGAATGTTGTCGGCGAGGCTCTTGCCGCCGAGTGCGCGGGTGAACGCCATCAGCGCCGCGTTGCCGGCGCTGCCGCAGATATAGTTGGCATCGAATTTTTCGCCGGCGGCGCCGATATCGTTGACGATCACGCCATGGCCGCGAGCTTTCATCTGCGCATAGATCGCGCGAGTAAGATTGACATAGCCGAACACCTTCAACTCCCAGGCGTGACGCCAGGTCGCCTCGTCGATCTTGTCGATCGACCCGCCCGGAATATCTCCGGCGTTGTTGACGAGGATGTCGATATCGGAGGCGTCCTTCACAAGTCTGGCGATGTCCTCGCCGTTGCGCAGGTCGACCACGTGGGCGGTGGCGTCGATCTGGTGCGCCGAGCGGAGCCGCTCGGCCAGCGCCTTCAATCGATCGCCGCTGCGCGCGGCGAGGCGGAGATGACAGCCTTCCTCAGCAAAAGCTTCGGCAGCGGCGGCGCCGATGCCCTTCGATGCGCCCGTTATCAGGACGCGCTTGCCGCGCAGATGCAGATCCATGGCAGTACTCGCTGGGTTGGGAGGGATCGATGGAATGGGATAGGTCAATTGCAATTGTTAGGCTGTTGCCGTCAAACAGGTCAACATTGCATTGCAGCGTTGCACTGAGGTGAGCTTTGGTCCATTGCAATCCGGATCGATAAACGGCAATTCCCGGCACCACACCTCCAAGGAACCTCTCGATGAGCAATCAGAAAAAGCAATACCGGATCGCGGTCATCCCCGGCGACGGCATCGGCAAGGAAGTGGTGCCGGAGGGCTTGCGGGTGCTGGAGATCGCCGCGAAAAAGCACGGCGTCAGCGTGCAGTTCGATCAATTCGATTTCGCATCCTGGGACTATTATGAGAAACACGGCGAGATGATGCCGGAGGATTGGAAGGCGAAAATCGGCAAGCACGACGCGATCTATTTCGGCGCGGTCGGCTGGCCGGCGAAAATCCCCGATCACATTTCGCTATGGGGCTCGCTGATCAAGTTTCGCAGGGAGTTCGACCAGTACGTCAATCTCCGCCCGGTGCGGCTGATGCCGGGGGTGCCGTCGCCGCTCGCCAACCGCAAGCCGGGCGACATCGATTTCTGGGTGGTGCGCGAAAACACCGAAGGCGAATATTCTTCGGTCGGCGGGCGGATGTTTCCGGACACCGAGCGCGAATTCGTCACCCAGCAGACCGTGATGACGCGGATCGGCGTCGACCGCATCCTGAAGTTCGCGTTCGAGCTGGCGCAATCGCGGCCGAAGCAGCATCTGACCTCGGCGACCAAGTCCAACGGCATTTCCATCACCATGCCGTATTGGGACGAACGCGTCGAAGCGATGGCGAAAAACTATCCGAAGGTGAAGTGGGACAAGTACCACATCGATATTCTCACCGCGAATTTCGTCCTGCACCCGGACTGGTTCGATGTCGTGGTCGGCTCGAACCTGTTCGGCGACATCTTGTCCGATCTCGGACCGGCCTGCACCGGCACCATCGGGATCGCGCCCTCTGGCAACATCAATCCGCCGGGGCATTTTCCCATCGGTGTTCGAGCCAGTGCACGGCTCGGCGCCGGATATCGCGGGGCAGGGCATCGCCAACCCGATCGGCATGATCTGGTCCGGTGCGATGATGCTGGAGCATCTCGGCGAGAAGCAGGCGGCGGCCTCGATCGTCGCCGCGATCGAGCGAACGCTCGGCGAACGCACGCTGCGCACCAGGGATCTCGGCGGCAATGCCGACACCGCAGCCTGCGGCAAGGCCGTGGCCGACATGGTGGAGTAGGGGACGAGACCCTCACGGTGAAGAGCGCGGCTTCGCGCTCTCGACCTGAGCGGCAATGCGGCCATCCTTCGAGACGCGGCCAAGTGGCCGCTCGTCAGGATGAGGCGGAGTATTCGCGGCCCTAAGCCGTTTTCGCAATCCTCCGGCAATGCTCCCACGCCGCCTGCATCAGATTTTCGCTCGCCTCCGGGGTGCGGAAAGCCGAATGTGCCGACAGCGTGACGTTCGGCAATTTTGTCAGCGGATGATCCAGCGGCAGCGGTTCGATGTCGAAGACGTCGAGGCCGGCGTGGCGGATGTGGCCCGATTTCAGCGCATCGATCATCGCGGCCTCGTCGACCAGCGCGCCGCGCGCGGTGTTGACGAGGATGACGCCAGGCTTCAGTGCCGCGATGCGCTGGCGTGAGAGAAAGCCGCGGGTCTCGTC
The DNA here is from genome assembly GCA_963840155.1 of uncultured Alphaproteobacteria bacterium. GTDB lineage: Bacteria > Pseudomonadota > Alphaproteobacteria > Rhizobiales > Xanthobacteraceae > Bradyrhizobium. The sequence goes on along the minus strand of CAWIXP010000001.1, from coordinate 1,465,085 downwards.
GTTCAACAGCAGATGCAGCGAGACCACGTCGCTTTCGGCCAGCAGTTGTTCCAGCGCCACGAACGCGACGCCGGCGGAACTCTTCGGCGACCGGTTCCATGCCAGCACGCGCATGCCGCTGCCGATCGCGATCCGCGCGACTTCCGCGGCGATGCCGCCAAAACCGATTAGGCCGAGTGTCTTGCCGGTCAACTGCATGCCGTCCTCGCGCAACCAGTTGCCGGCGCGCATCTCGCGGTCCATGGAGGCGATGTTGCGCGCGGCCGCCCACATCAGCGCGATGGTGGATTCGGCGACCGCCGTGTCGCCATAGCCCCGGATCAGATGAACGGAAATCCCGAGCTGGTCGAGCTCTTCCGGATTCATGTAGCTGCGCGCGCCGGTGCCCAGAAACACCACGTGCTTGAGGCCGGCGCATTTGCGCGCGATCTCGGTCGGCAGCGCGGTGTGGTCGACGATTGCGATGTCGGCGCCGTCGAGCACCTGGGGCAGCCGATCGGGAGCGACGTCCGGGTCGCGATGAATGCGTACCTCGGGATCGCCGGGCTTTGCCAGGCGCTCGAAGATCACCGCCAGCGCTTCATTGGCATCGACAAACACTCCGCGCACGAAACCCTCCGGCTGCTCTGGTTTATCCTCGTGGCGTGCTACGACGCGACGCCGGCAAGCGCCAGCACGGTGTGCATCAGGACGTTGGCGCCGGCGGTGCAATCGGGCTCCGTTGCGTCCTCCAGCTCGTTATGGCTGACGCCATCCTTGCAGGGCACGAATACCATCGCGGACGGCACGATATTGGCCAGGTTGCAGGCGTCGTGACCGGCGCCGGAAGTGATGCGGCGATGGCTGTAGCCGAGCGCCCTGGTGGCATTTTCCACGGCCTCGACCAGCTTGGGATTGAAGATGGTCGGCGGCTTGCGCCAGATCGCCTCGAATGCGATCTCGACCTTGCGCCGCGGCGCGATCTCGGCAATCGCGCTGCGTAAATCCTTATCGATGGCCTCCAGCGTTTCCGAACTGGGGCTGCGGATATCCATGGTGAAGGCGATCTCGCCGGGGATGACGTTGCGCGAGGGCGCCGCGATCACGGCTTCGCCGACGGTGCCGACCGCGTTCGGTCCATGCGCCCCGGCGATTTGCTCCACCGCCAGCACCACTTCCGCCAGCGCCGCCAGCGCGTCGCGCCGCAACGGCATCGGCGTGGTGCCGGCGTGGCTTTCGAACCCGGTGATCTTGCCGTCATACCAGGCGATGCCCTGGCCGCGATCGACCACCCCGATGGTCTTGTTTTCGGCCTCGAGCAGCGGGCCTTGTTCGATGTGCAGTTCGACGAAGGCGCCGAGCTTGCGCAAGCCAACGGGCTCCTCGCCGCGATAGCCGATGTCGTCGAGCGCTTCGCCGACCGTGACGCCGCCAGCATCGCGGCGCGAAAGAATGTTTTCCGTGGTGTAGTCGCCGACATAGGCCGCCGATGCCATGGTCGCCGGCGCAAAGCGCGAACCTTCTTCATTGGTCCAGTTGACGATGCAGATTGGCGTCTCCGTCTCGATCCCGGCATCGTTGAGCGTGCGGACCACCTCAAGCGCCGCCAGCGTGCCGAGCACGCCGTCGAACTTGCCGCCGGTCGGCTGGGTGTCGAGATGCGAGCCGAGCCCCACCGGCGGCTTCGACATGTCGCGTCCCTTCCGAAGGGCGAACATCGAGCCCAGCGCATCGACATGCACCTCGAGGCCGGCGGCCTCGCATGCCCGGTGGAACCAGTCACGCACCTGCTTGTCCTCGGGACCAAGCGTCAGTCGCCGCACCCCGCCTTTCGCGGTGGCGCCGAATTTCGCGGTTTCGTGAATGGTATCCCACAGCCGGGCGGAATCGATTTGCAGGTTGGATGCGATTTTTGTCATTCAGCGATCCGAAAAAGCCGGTGATGCGTAGCCCCTCGGCATGGTAGAACCAGCCGGCACCACCTGTCGAGGCTCGGAGCGCTGCAATGATTGTCGGTCTGGCGAAGAAAGAACAAAGCGGCGGCAGCGGAGCCGGAGATGCTGCCGAGCCTTGCGGCGCGGCTGGCCTGCCGCGCCGGGATGGCGAGCAGCACCGCCGGCATCGCCAATGGTTTTGTCCAGGGCAATCTCGCGATCCTGCCGGAGAAACTTGCGGCCTCGTTTCACCGGTTTTGCCAGCTCAACCCGAAACCGTGTCCTGTGATCGGCATGTCCGACGTCGGCGATCCCAGGATTCCTTCGCTGGGGATCGATCTGGACATCCGCACCGATTTGCCGCGTTACCGCGTCTGGCGCGACGGCGAGGTGGCCGACGAGCCGACCGACATCAAGGCGTATTGGCGCGACGACCTCGTCGCCTTCGTGCTGGGATGCTCGTTCTCGTTCGAGGAAGCGCTGATGGCCGACGACCTGCCGATCCGCCACATCGAGCGCAACGTTCGCGTGCCGATGTACCGCACCAATATCGCCTGCACGCCGTCGGCCCCGTTCGCAGGCCCGATGGTGGTGTCGATGCGCCCCTTCAAGCCGGCGGATGCGATCCGCGCGGTGCAGATCACCTCGCGATTTCCTTCGGTGCACGGTGCGCCGGTTCATCTCGGCCACCCCGGTTCGATCGGGATCGCCGACATCGCGAAACCCGACTATGGCGATCCGGTGCCGGTCGAGGCCGATGAAATCCCGGTATTCTGGGCCTGCGGCGTGACCCCGCAAGCGGTGATCGCGGCGGCGAAACTGCCGTTTGCGATCACGCACGCGCCGGGCTTGATGCTGGTGACGGATTTGCGCAACAAGGCGCTCGCGGTTTTGTAGGGCGGAATAGCGTAGCGTATTCCCTTATCCTTCGTCTCGCATCGGCGGGTTACGCCTGCTGCTAACCCGCCCTACAGGCTAGTCGTGCACCGGCAGGCTCAGCCCAAACGTCTTTGACAAATCCGCGATCTGCGCCGGCGTCAGGTAACGCGGGTTCAGCCCGCGCAGCAGCAGATAGAGTTTTGCGGTCTCTTCCAGTTCCTCGATCGCGAATACCGCGGCCTCCAGCGTTTCGCCTGACACCACCGGGCCGTGATTGGCTAACAGCACCGACGAATATTTTCCGGCCAGCCCCTTGATCGCGTCCGCCACCGCGGGATCGCCGGGCCGATAATACGGCACCAGCGCGGTTGAGCCGCACTTCATCAGGTAATACGCCGTCATCGGCGGCAGCGCGGCGCGTGGATCGATCTCGGGCAGCATCGAGAGTGCCACCGAATGCGTCGAATGCAGATGCACCACCGCGCGTGCGGCGTTGCGGGTCTGGTACAGCGCCGTGTGCAGCGGCACTTCCTTGGTCGGGGCATCGCCGGAGGCGAGGCGGCCGGAGGCGTCGAGCCGCGACAGCCGCGCCGGGTCCAGCGAGCCGAGCGAGGCATTGGTCGGCGTCACCAGCCAGCCGCCGTCCTCACACCTGACGCTGATATTGCCGGAGGAGCCGGGCGTCAGACCGCGCTCGAACAGCGAGCGGCCGAGGCGGCAGATTTCCTCACGGAGCTTGCTTTCGCTCATGGCAGCATCCTCTCCGCCGCCTTCTCTCATGCTTTGGCAGCGCCGCCAAGCCGTGATACCCAGAAGGCAAGGCCGCATCAGAATGCCAGCCGTGAGGAACCGCGCCCCAGGGGATTTTCCGCATGCCTCAATCAACAATCCAGAAACCGCGCGTCGCCGTCATCGGGCTGGGCTCGATGGGCATGGGCATGGCGACCTCGCTCAAGCGCGCGGGTTTTGACGTCACCGGCTGCGACGTCGCGGCCGAAGCGGTCGCGCGGTTCGTTGCCGATGGCGGAAAGGGCGCGGCGACGCCGGCGCAAGCCGCCAAGCAGGCCGACATTGTCGTCAGCGTCGTCGTCAACGCGGCGCAGACCGAGACCATCCTGTTCGGCAAGGAAGGCGTCGCCGAAACGCTGGCAAAAGATGCGGTGTTCGTTTCGTCGGCCACGATGGACCCTGACGTGGCGCGGCGGCTGGCGAAGCAATTAGAGGCGACCGGCCGGCATTATCTCGATGCGCCGATCTCCGGCGGCGCGCAACGCGCGGCGCAGGGTGAGCTCACGATTCTGGCTTCCGGCAGTGCTGCCGCGTTCGCCAAGGCGCGGCCCGCGCTCGACGCGATGGCGGCAAAGCTCTACGAACTGGGCGACGCCGCAGGCGAGGGCGCCGCGTTCAAGATGATCAACCAGCTGCTCGCCGGCGTGCATATCGCCGCCGCCTCGGAAGCGATTACCTTTGCCGCCAGGCAGGGGCTCGATATTCGCAAAGTGTATGAGGTGATCACGGCGTCGGCCGGCAATTCCTGGATGTTCGAGAACCGCATGCCGCATGTGCTCGAGGGCGACTACACTCCGCGCAGCGCGGTGGAGATTTTCGTGAAAGACCTCGGCATCATCCAGGACATGGCCCGATCTGCGAAATTTCCGGTGCCGGTGGCGGCTGCTGCCTTGCAGATGTTCCTGATGACTGCGGCTTCCGGCATGGGCCGCGACGACGACGCCTCGGTGGCGCGGATCTATGCGCGGGTCACCGGCACGCATCTGCCGGGTGAACCAACAACAAGAGGACGATGATGCCCCGCTTCGCGGCCAATCTCTCGATGATGTTCAACGAAGTGCCGTTCCTCGACCGGTTCGAGGCGGCGGCGCGGGCCGGATTCACCGCCGTGGAATTCCTGTTTCCCTACGATCATCCCGCGGATGCCGTTGGCGAACGGCTGCGTCGCAACGGCCTGACCCAGGCACTGTTCAACCTTCCGCCGGGCAACTGGGAGGCCGGCGAAAAGGGTTTTGCCGCATTGCCGGATCGTTTTGCCGACCTGCAGCAGAGCCTGCGCACCGCGCTGCCCTATGCAAAGGCGACCGGGGTCAAGCGCGTGCACCTGATGGCGGGGATCGCGGAGCGCGGCAATCCCAAAGCGGTGGAGGCGTTCTACAAATCGGTGGCATGGGCAGCCGAGTTCTTCGCGCCGCACGGCCTCGACGTGGTGATCGAGCCGATCAATCGGCGCAACGTTCCCGGCTACTTCCTCAATGATTTTTCCTTTGCGCGCGACCTGATCCTCGAGTTGAAGATGCCCAATCTCAAGCTGCAGTTCGACATCTATCATTGCCAGATCATCCATGGCGACGTCGCGATGCGGCTGCGCGAGATGATGCCGATCATCGGCCACATCCAGATCGCCAGCATTCCCTCGCGCAACGAGCCTGACGGCGAGGAATTGAACTATCCGTTCCTGTTCGATGAGCTCGATCGGCTCGGCTACGGCGGTTTTGTCGGCTGCGAATACAATCCGCGCGGCAAAACCACGGACGGACTCGGCTGGTTCAAACCCTACGCCGGAATAAAGCCGTGACGCTGGCCGGAAAGATATCTCTTGGCTGCATCGCCGACGACTATACCGGCGCCTCCGATCTCGCCAACACCCTGACCCGCTGCGGCCTCCGCACTGTGCAGACCATCGGGGTGCCCGCGAGCGATCTGGCGCTGCCCGAGGTCGATGCGGTGGTGGTGTCGCTGAAAAGCCGCTCGATCGAGGCAAGTGTTGCGGTGTCGCGCTCGCGCGATGCGGAGAAATGGCTGCGCGGCCGCGGCGCCGATCATGTGCTGTTCAAGATCTGTTCGACCTTCGATTCGACCGACGCCGGCAATATTGGTCCGGTGATGGACGCGCTGCGTGCCGATTGCGGCGAGCCCGTCGTGCTGGTGACGCCGGCGTTTCCGGAGACCGGCCGCACCGTTTACATGGGCAACCTGTTCGTCGGCGCGGTGCCGCTGAACGAAAGTCCGCTGAAAGATCATCCGCTGAACCCGATGCACGATTCCAACCTGGTGCGTGTGCTGGCGCGGCAGAGCCAAACCAAAATCGGGCTGCTCGATCTCGCCGAGATCGCGCGTGGACCCGATGCCGTCCGCGCGCGTCTCGCCGAGCTTGCGAAAAAAGGTCTCGGCGCTGCGATCGCGGATGCCGTGTTCGACCGCGATCTCGAGACCATCGGCCAAGTCGCGCTGGGGCATCGCTTGTCGGTCGGGGCATCCGGCCTCGGGCTTGGTCTCGCGCGCGCGCTGGTGACCTCGGGCCAGGTCCAATCCAGCGCGGCGAGCTCCGGCTCGATCCAGCCGGTCGGCGGACCGGCCGCGTGCCTCGCCGGCAGTTGCTCGCAGGCTACCCTGCAGCAGATCGTCAACGCCGAAGCTGACATGCCGGTGCTGCATCTCGATCCCGACCAATTGCTCGCGGGCAAGAATGAAGTCCGTCGCGCGCTCGCCTGGGCCAGCGAACGGCTCAAGGGCGGGCCGGTTCTGATCGCCAGCAGTTCGGCGCCGGAACAGGTCGCGGCGTTGCAAGCCCGTCACGGCCGCGACGCAGCCGGGCATGCGATCGAACAGGCGATGGCCGACATCGCGGAAGGGCTGGTCGGATCAGGTGTACGCCGGCTGGTGGTGGCCGGCGGCGAAACCTCCGGCGCGGTGGTGGATCGTCTGCAAATCCCGGGCTTTCTGGTCGGCGATGAAATCGCCGCCGGCGTGCCGGTGCTGCGTGCCGTCGGCACCAACAACGGTGATATGCTGCTGGCGCTGAAATCCGGCAATTTCGGCGGCGCGGAATTTTTCTCCGATGCGCTCAAGCTGATGCGCTGAGCGGAACCCTGCAGTCATGTTCAGCCCACCCGCCACTCCAACACGCCATCGTCCGCGGTAACGATACCGCCGGACGATCCGACCGGAGTGCGGTCCATGTTCAAAAGATGCGCCAGCGTCGCGCGGTCATTGGCTGGCACCCGTGCCAGCGCGCGGGCATTGGCTTGCGTGCGCAGCATCACCACGCCGTGCTCGACCTCGCCGCCCCGGCCATAGATCACGGTAAAGCTCTCGACCGAGCCGCTACCATCAGCTTCGGTCACGAATTCCGGCACCGCGCGGCGATGCCGGTCGGCCTCCGCCTGGACGCTACTGTCCTGCGCCAAGGCGTGCTGCGGCGGCTGCCGCGACAGCACCAGGCCGTGATGCTTGGTGACGAAGCCACCCTGGCCGTAGAGCAGGCCGAGTTTCGCCCCGCCGCGCAGCTTGCGGACCATCGCACAGGCCGCATGCGTCATGTAGGTGTTGAGCGGCGCGCCGAAGAACGTCAAACCGCCGGTCACGGTCGGCTGCACATCGGGCCCGTGCCCCAGCGTCCGTCGCGCCATCTTCGGCACGCAGGGAAAGCAGCTATAGAGCTCGAGGGCGTCGAACGCTTTGCCATCGCCGCCGGCCAGACCCATCACCGCCTTGAGCACGGCGTTCTGCGGATGGCTTTCATAAAACTGGTCGCGGACCAGATAATCGCGCGGTTCTTCCGCCGAGGCGCCGCCCCAGACGTGAATCAGGCGATGCTCCGGTACTCCCGCGTCCTTGGCTTTCGCAAGGCTTGTCATCAACACCGCCGCGCCCATGTTCACCGTCGGGTTGGCCACCATCAGTTTAGTATAGGGCCAGGCGATCAGCCGGTTGTCGGGCGTCGGCGTGGTGATCTCCTCAGCCGTGAAGCGCCGCTTCAGCCAGGCGTTGGGATTGTGCGAGGCGACGTTCGAGTAGGTCGACCAGAGCTGGCCGGATTCCGCCATCGCCTCGCGCGGGGTCTGGCCCCAATGCGCCGAGGCAGCTGCTTCATAGAGCGGATAGACCGTGATCGGCCTGAACACGCCGAGCTTCACCGCCATCGGCTTCTGAAACGCGGCTCCGCGCTTGGGCTCCTCGACTTCATGCGCGAATGGCGTCCATGGCAATTTTACGCCGGCGCGCTCGGCCTTGGTGGCAGTGGATTGCGCCTCGGCGCCGCAAATCGCAGCGACGCCGCATTCGCCGCGCGCGATGCGCTGCGCCGCCTCGTGCAGATAGCGGATCGGGCTCTCGCCGCCAACCGGACCGTAGTAGGCGTGCTTCGGTTGGATGCCGAGCCGCTCACACAGCGCTATTTCAGGATCGCGATAGCGCCAGCTCAGGAAGTTGACGATATCGAGCGACTGGATTTCACCGAGCAACTTGCTTCCGGAGTCCTGCTCGGCGCGCCCGAGCGCCTGTTCCAGCAGCGTGAGCGGCTCGAGGCCTTCGGCAATTTCCTTCGGCCGATCGACGATTTCGCCGACCCCGACAATGACCGGGACGCGGTCGTCGGGAACGGGGCGGGGCGGATTGGCGGCCATTTTCCTACTCCGCCACCAGGGCGTTGATGTGCTCCACCGCCTCGGCAAAATCTTCCTTGAACTCCTGCACCACGGCGCCGGCGGATTTGACGCTGTCGATCAGGCCAACTCCCTGACCGACGAAATAACTCACCAGATCGCGCGCCTGCGAGTTGCCGGCGGCGGCGGCGCGATCGATCGACTTGAAGGCGTCGCGGCTGATGATGCTCTGCAGCGGCATCGGCAACGCGCCCGGACTGTCAGGACTGCGGTCCCAGGCGTCGGTCCACACCGAGCGTAACTGCCGCGCCGGCTTGCCGGTACGGCCCCTGGAGCGGACCGCGTCGCGCGAGGACGCCGCGATCATCTTCTCGCGGAAGATTTCCGATGTCTCGGATTCCACCGTTGCCAGCCACACCGAGCCGGTCCAGGCGCCCGCGGCGCCCATCGCCATGCACGCCGCCATCTGACGTCCGGTCATGATGCCGCCGGCCGCCAGCACCGGCACGTCGCGGATCGGCTTTATCGCCTTGATCACCTCCGGCACCAGCACCATCGTGGAAACCTCGCCGCAATGGCCGCCGGCCTCGGTGCCCTGCACCACCAGGATGTCGACGCCGGCCGCCACTTGACGAAGCGCATGCTCCTTGGCGCCGACCAGCGCCGCCACCGGCACGCCGTGCTTGTTGCCCATCTCGATCATCGCCTTCGGTGGCACTCCCAGCGCGTTGGCGATCAGCCGGATTGGGTGCTTGAACGACGCATCGAGCACTTCCAGCGCGCATTGGCTATCGAACGGTTGCGGCTGGTTGTCGGGGACGCCAGCCGTCGTCAGCTCGATGCCGTATTTTTTCAGGAGGTTTCGGGTGAAGGCGCGATGTTCGTTCGAAATCCGGAGTTCGAGGCTTTTCCAGGTGACGCCCTTCTCGCCCGCGGTCGAAATATTTTCCGGGATCAGCACGTCCAAGCCGTAGGGCTTGCCGTCAACGTGATCGTCGATCCATTTCAGTTCCTGCTCGATCGATTCAGGCGTATGGGCGGTGGCGCCGAGCACGCCAAAACCACCGGCCCGGCTGACGGCCGCCACCACGTCGCGGCAATGGCTGAAGGCGAGCAGCGGAAATTCGATGCCCAGCATGTCGCAGATCGGCGATTTCATGTGTTCACTCCCGGCGGCTCGCTTGATCCGGCTCTTAGTTCTGAACGAGGATTTGTTCGGTGAGGCTAGCCTATCACGACCAGTCAGGCCAAGCGGCATTAGCTTGCTCTGACTTGCGCGGAGAGAGGCCGGGACGCACGCCGCGCCTTGGATTCACTTAAGCGCGTTCCGCGTGGCAAAATAACCGGCCGGAACAGGCCGTTTTGTCTCTTGCGCTTTCGCGCCGCGGGTAGAATGCTGGCCGATAGCGAGATAAAAATACCAGGGAGATCGAATGTCCGCCTTGCAATCCATGTCCGGCAAGGACCAGCCGCAAAGCTTCGATGCGTACGATGTCGTCGTGGTCGGGGCGGGCTTTGCCGGAATGTATATGCTGCACAAATTGCGCGGGCAGGGATTGTCGGTTCGGGTCTATGAACAAGGCGGCGATGTCGGCGGCACCTGGTACTGGAACCGCTATCCCGGCGCCCGTTGCGACGTCGAGAGCATGCAGTATTCCTATTCGTTTTCGAACGAGTTGCAGCAGGAATGGGAGTGGAGCGAGCGCTACGCGCCGCAGCCCGAAATCTTGCGCTATGCCAATCACGTTGCCGATCGGTTCAAGCTGCGGGCAGACATTCAACTCAATACCCGGGTCGATCGAACCGTGTTCGACGACAACGTCAATTCGTGGTCGGTCACGACATCCGACGGCAAGACAGTGACGGCAAAATATGTCGTGCTTGCCACCGGGTGCCTGTCCAACGCGCGGATGCCCGACATCAAAGGTCTTCAGGATTTCAACGGCAAGGTCTACCACACCGGTCACTGGCCGCATGAGCGGATAGATTTCAGCGGGCTGCGCGTCGGCGTGATCGGCACCGGCTCCTCGGCGATCCAGTCGGTGCCGGTGATCGCCGAGCAGGCGCGCCATCTCACGGTATTCCAGCGCACCGCGAATTTTTCCATTCCCGCCCGCAACGCCGCGCTCACGGCCGAGGAGCGCGAGGCGTTTCGCGCGCGATATCCGGAGATCAGGCGCTTTGCGCGCGAGGAGGCGCGGAACGGCATCTATACCGAATTGCCCGACAGGGGCGCGCTCGACGACGGTGAAAATGAACGGCGGTCGAAATATGAAGCGCGCTGGAGCCGCGGCGGACTGACCTTCATGTCGGTCTACAACAATCTTGCGCTCGACAAGGCCGCCAACGACACCGCGGCCGATTTCGTCCGCGGCAAGATCGCGGAGATCGTGAAGGACCCGCAGACCGCAAGGCTGCTGCAGCCCAACAACCACCCGATCGGCTCGAAGCGCATCTGCGTCGATACCGAGTATTACGCGACATTCAATCGCCCGAACGTGACGCTGGTCGATATCAGGTCCAACCCGATCGAGGCGATCTTGCCCAACGCCGTGCGCGCCGGCGGCAAGGATTACGAAATCGATGCGCTGGTGCTGGCGACAGGCTTCGATGCCATGACGGGTTCAGTTGCAAAAATCCAGATCAGCGGCCGGAAGGGCCAGACCCTGAACCAGAAATGGGCGGAAGGTCCCAAGACCTATCTCGGCCTGATGAGCGTGGGCTTTCCCAATCTGTTCATCATTACCGGCCCCGGCAGTCCGTCGGTGCTGTCAAACATGATTGTCTCGATCGAGCAGCATGTCGACTGGATTGCCGATTGCATCGCCTGGATGCGCGGCCGCGGCTTTCAGGTCATGGAGGCCAAGCAGGAGGCCGAGGATAAATGGGTGGCGCACGTCAATGAAGTGGCGCATACCACGCTCTATCCGCAAGCCAATTCCTGGTACATGGGCGCCAACATCCCCGGCAAGCCCCAGATCTTCATGCCCTATATCGGCGGCGTCGGCGCCTACCGCCAGATCTGCAACGACGTCGCGGCGAACGGCTATGAGGGATTTGCGATGACGGCGGCGGCGGAGAGGCCGCAGAAGATGGCGGCGTCATCCTGATTGACCATCGTCGCCGCGCTCCCTTGCGCAAACGCTTTGCGTTTGTCGCCGGCAAAGACGCGGGTGAGAACGGGCAATTTCAAAACGCCGCATAGCCGCCGTCGATCACAAAACAATCGGCGGTGTGATAGGACGACGCCTTGCTCATCAGGTAGACCGCGATGCCACCGAAATCGCCGGGCTCGCCGAAACGGCGCATCGGAATCCGGGGCATCACGTTGGCGACGAATTTCTCGTTCGCCATGATGCCGGCGGTCATGTCGCTCTTGATCCAGCCGGGCAGGATGGCATTGGCGGTGACGCCCTGGCGGGCCAGTTCGACCGCAAGCGCGCGGACCAGTGCGTTGATGGCGGCCTTGGTCGCGGCGTAATGCTCGTTGCGCGCAGTTCCGAAAATCGACGCCAGGCTCGAGGTCGCGACCAGCCGGCCGAAGGCATCACCCGCCGCGGCGCGTTCGGTCATGTGGCGGGCCGCGGCTTGAAATACATGGAAAACGCCGTCGAGATTGGTGGCGAACATGCTGCGCCACTGTTCCTGGGTGCGGTCGATGAAGGCGTGTCGTCCGCCGCCGCCGATGCCGGCATTGGCGAAGCAGCCGTCGACCCGGCCGAACCGCTCAAGCGTCGCCGCCATCGCCGATTTGACCGAGCCGGGGTCGCTGACATCGCAAACGCGGCTGTCGACCTTGCCGGCGCAACCGGCCATGGTCGCGGCCGCGCTGCTGTTCTTCTCGTCGTTGCGGCCCCAGATCGAGACGTTGCACCCGGCCGTCGCCAAAGCCTGGGCGATGCCAAGCCCAATACCGCCATTGCCGCCGGTGATGACCGCGACGCGGCCGGAGAGATCGAAGATAGCCATGAGTGTTTCCATCTGTGTGGCGTGAGAGCCGCGCGGCCGATGGCCGGAGAAGGTCTGCGCCAACCATGGACAAGGCCGCCGGGAAAATCAAATATGGCCTTCGAGATTGAAACCCCTTTGCACCGCGGTAGAGACCATGCGGGCCACAAACGTTTGAGGAAGCAGATGCAGTTCAAACACGTGACGCTCGATTTCGACGGCCCGGTGGCCATCCTGAAGCTCGATCACCAGGAGGTGATGAACGCCGTCTCGATCGACATGCTCGGCGGTCTCGGCGAGGCGCTCGATGCCATCGACGACAACAAGGCCGAGGTCCGTTGTCTCGTCCTCACCGGCGCTGGGCGCGCGTTTTGCACCGGCGCCAATCTGCAGGGCCGCAACAACCAGAAGCCGGGCAGGAGCAATGCCGGCGCCGCGCTCGAAACCGCGTTCCACCCATTCCTGCGCCGGCTGCGCAACCTGCACTGCCCGATCGTCACCTCGGTCAATGGACCGGCGGCCGGCGCCGGGATGAGTTTCGCGCTGATGGGCGACATGATCCTGTGCGCGCGCTCGGCGTATTTCCTGCAAGCTTTCCGTCGCATTGGGCTGGTGCCGGATTGCGGATCGACCTGGCTGCTGCCGCGATTGATCGGCAAGGCACGCTCGGTGGAACTATCGCTGATGGGTGAGCGGCTTCCGGCAGAAAAGGCGCTGGAATGGGGGCTCGTCAATCGGGTCTATGACGACGCGATCTTGCCGGAACAGACCATGAAGCTCGCGCATGAGCTGGCGAACGGCCCGACGATTGCGCTGTCGCTGATACGCAAGCTGTATTGGGAGAGCGAGAACAACTCGTTTGAAGAGCAGATCGATCTCGAACAGCGGTTGCAGCGCGAAGCCGGCGCGGCGGAAGATTTCAAGGAAGGCGTCACCGCCTTCCTTGAAAAGCGCCCGGCGAAATTCAAGGGCAGGTGATGGAGGAAGCGCTCGGACGCTGCGTCGCCTCGTGGTTTTCGGGCGCGACCGGCATTGCCAACGCAGCCAGGCTGTCCGGCGGCGCGAGCCAGGAGACATGGTCGTTCGATATCGTCCATCGCGATGGCGTCACCGAGGCCATCCTGCGCCGTGCGCCGCAGGGCTACGGCGCGGCGCCGACGCGCGCGGCCGGGCTGAACGTCGAGGCGGTCCTGATGCAACGCGCTTACGAGGCCGGCGTGCCCTCGCCGAAGGTGTTGCATGTGCTGCAGCCGCAGGACGGCCTCGGCACCGGCTTCGTGATGGCGCGGGTCGAGGGCGAGACCATCCCGCGCAAGATCCTGCGTGACGAAAAATTTGCGCAGGCCCGGCCGAAGCTGGCGCGCCAGCTCGGGAAGATCGTGGCCGGCATTCACGGGCTGGATTTGGCCGAACTGCCGGAACTTCGCAGCATGACAGCGGCAAAAGAGCTTGCCGAGCTGGAGCGCGACTACCGCAGTTTTGGCCGGCCGCGGCCGGTGTTCGAACTGGCGCTGCGCTGGCTGCGCGACTACGATCCGGGCCCGTCGCAGGAGACCACGCTGGTGCATGGCGATTTCCGCCACGGCAATCTCATCATCGACCCCGACGGCGTCCGCGCCGTGCTGGACTGGGAACTCGCGCATATCGGCGATCCCATGGAGGATCTCGGCTGGATCTGCGTCAACTCCTGGCGCTTTGGCGAAATCGACAAACCCGTTGGCGGGTTTGGTACGCGCGAGGAGTTGTTCGCGGGATACGAAGCGGCCGGCCGCCGCGTCGATCCCGGCCGCGTAAAATTCTGGGAAGTCATGGGGACGCTGCGCTGGGGCGTGATGTGCTGCGGCATGATGCAGCGCTTCCGCAGCGGGCCCGAGCGTTCCATCGAGCGCGCCATGATCGGCCGCCGCTCGTCCGAAACCGAGATTGATCTGCTGCGGTTGCTGGCGCCGCGCGCATGACCCCGAACTCGTGGCGTCGCGTCAGCACAGAGTGGAGACCGGTTTTCGGATCAGATCATGCGCCAAACGACGAGGGCCTGAAATGCAGGACGAACCGGCACCGGAAGAATTGATCAAGGCGGTCGCGGATTTCCTGCGCAACGATATCGCGCCCGCGATGACAGGGCATAACGCCTTCAAGCTGCGGGTCTCGACCAATGCGCTCGATCTGGTGGCGCGCCAATTGAGGCTGGAGGCCACCGGCAATGCCGCCGAAGCGGCACGATTGTCGCAACTGTTGCGGATGGCTGGCTCGCTGCTCGAACTCAACCGCGTGCTTGCCGATCGCATCGCCAACGGCGAGGTTGATCTGCAAACGCCCGGCCTTGCCGAGCATCTCTGGCAGACCACGATGGACAAGCTCGCGGTCGACCAGCCGAATTATGCGTCCTATCGAAGGGAGCTGGGCGGTAAGGGTGGCTAGCCCGTCATTCCGGGGCGCGTCGAAGACGCGAACCTCAGATGTGCAATTGCACATCGGGGAATCCTTGGATTCCGGGTCTGCGCCTGACGGCGCATCCCGGAATGACGAAACCTTATCGCCCCAGCCATTTTGGCGGGCGCTTTTCGGCAAACGCTTTCGGGCCTTCGATGTAGTCCTGGGAGGCCGCCATGGCCTTGACCGCGGGGTATTCTCGTTGCTCGGCAATGGCCTGCTCCAGCGATACCGCAAGGCCTTTTTGGATCGCTTGCTTGGAAGCCTGGATCGACATCGGCGAGTTCTTGCAGATGGTCTCGGCCCACCGTTCGGCCGCCGCCAGCGCTTCGCCTTGCGGCACCACCTCATTGACAAAGCCGAGTTCATGACCTTCGCGGGCGCTGACATGGCGCGCGGTCAGGATCATCCCCATCGCGCGCTTCAGCCCGATCTGACGCGGCAGCCGCTGCAAGCCGCCGGCGAGCGCCGCAAGTCCGACGCGCGGCTCGGGCAGGGCGAACATCGCATTTTCGGAGGCGATGATGAGATCGCATGCCAGCGCAATCTCGAACCCGCCGCCCATGGCGACGCCATTCACGGCGGCAATGATCGGCTTGTCGCAGTCGAAGCGCGAGGTCAGCCCGGCAAATCCGCTCTTGTCCCAGCCGCGCTTGCCGCCCGCCGCCTGCCATTTGAGATCGTTGCCGGCGCAGAACGCCTTGTCGCCGGCGCCGGTGACGATCGCCACCCATTGCCCGGGGTCGGCGGAAAAATCATCGAACACCCTGTTCAGCTCGAAATGCGCATCGGTATGCAGCGCGTTATAAACCTCGGGCCGCGACAGCGTCACGATCGTGATCGCGCCCTTGCGCGTCACCTTGGAAAATTTCAAATCCATGTTTGCTCCCGTGAGCTTTTTCTGGGCGTGGAATGCCGACCGGATACTAGCCTGCCGCGCGCGCCCCGCGCCACCCAATTACGCTGGGGGACTAGCGGGTCATAACGCCTATTCGATAGCTTGACTTGGTTTGAGCTTCTCACCTTAATCGACCGGCGTCAGGTCTCGCGCGGCATTCGCGAACATGCCAGCAAGCGAGCCTTCGGGAGAATTGCCTTGGATTTTGCATTGCCGGCCGATCTCGTCGCTTACCTCGATGAACTCGACCAGTTCATCGCCCGCGAGATCAAGCCGATCGAGGAAGCCGACGACAACATCCGTTTCTTCGACCATCGCCGCGAATGGGCGCGCACCGATTTTGAAAATGGCGGATTGCCGCGGCCGGAGTGGGAAGCGCTGTTGCGACGGGTCAAGAATCTCGCCGACAGCGCCGGGCATCTCCGCTTCGCGATTCCGAAGCGCTACGGCGGCAAGGATGGCTCCAATCTCTGGATGGCGGTGATCCGCGAGCATTTTGCCTCCAGGGGCCTTGGTCTGCACAACGATCTGCAGAACGAGCATTCCATCGTCGGCAATCTGCCGCTGGTCACCATGCTCGACCGCTATGGACGCGACGATCAGAAGGCGATGATCGAAGGCTCGATCACGGGGAAATACCGCATCACCTTTGGCTTGACCGAGCCCGAGCACGGCTCGGATGCGACCCACATGGAAACCCGCGCCGTGCCGGGGAGCCGCGAGGGAGTCAAGGGGTGGGTGATCGACGGCGAGAAGATGTGGACCACCGGCATGCATGTCGCGACCCATTGTGCGCTGTTCGCCCGCACTTCCGGCAATGACGGCGATGCGCGCGGCATCACCTGCTTTCTGGTGCCGGCGAAAGCCGCGGGCGTAAAGGTCGAGCAATACATGTGGACCTTCAATATGCCCACCGATCACCCGCGCGTCAGTTTTACCGATGTGTTCGTGCCGGAGGATGCCCTGTTCGGCGAGGTCGGCCGCGGCCTGTCGCTGGCGCAATGCTTTGTGCACGAGAACCGCATTCGCCAGGCGGCGAGTTCACTGGGCGCGGCGGTGTATTGTATCGAGCAGAGCGTGAAATACGCCCGTGAGCGAAAACCATTCGGCCGCGCGCTTGCGGAAAACCAGGCGATCCAGTGGCCGCTGGTCGAGCTGGCGACGCAAGCGGAGATGCTGCGGCTATTGGTCCGCAAGACGGCGTGGGAGATGGACCAGCTCAGCCAGCCGCAGATCGAGCACACGCTGTCCGATAAAGTCTCGATGTGTAACTTCTGGGCCAACCGGCTGTGCTGCGAGGCCGCCGACCGCGCCATGCAGGTGCATGGCGGCATCGGCTATTCGCGCCACAAGCCGTTCGAGCACATCTACCGTCACCACCGCCGCTACCGCATCACCGAAGGCAGCGAGGAGATCCAGAAGCGAAAAGTGGCGGGATTTCTGTTTGGGTATATGGGGGCGGGCAAACATTAAGGAGGATGTGAATGGAAGGCGGATGCACCTGCGGACATATCCGCTATCGGCTCAGCGGCGGACCGCTGATCGTTCACGCCTGCCACTGCACCTGGTGTCAGCGCGAAACCGGTACGGCGCATGCCTGGAATGCGCTTTACGAGGCGGACAGGGTCGAGCACCTCAAGGCCGAGCCTGTGATCGTCGATACGCCGTCGGCGAGCGGCAAGGGTCAACGCATCGCGCGCTGCCCGAACTGCAAAGTCGCGGTCTGGAGTAACTATCCGCAAGCCGGTCCCGCCGTGCGTTTCGTGCGTGTCGGCACGCTGGACGATCCAAGCCGGTGCCCGCCGGACATTCACATCTTCACCTCATCGAAGCAGCCATGGGTGACGTTCGGGCCGGACCAGAGGGTTGTGGCCGAGTTCTACAATCTCGATGAAGTCTGGTCGGACGAAGCCAAGGAGCGCCGCCGCCTCATGCGCGAGCGTGCGGCCGCGGCGAGAAAGTGAACGCGTTGACGGATCAGTTGACCTGCCGATCCCGGCCGACCCAATGGGGATCGCGCAGATGGCGGCGTAAAATCTTGCCCGAGGCATTGCGCGGCAACGCCGCGATGAACTCCACTGACTTCGGCGTCTTGAAGCCGGCGATACGTTCGCGGGTGAAGTCGATGATGTCGGACGCCGTCGCGTGCTTGCCCGGTTTCATCACCACGATCGCCTTGACCGCTTCGCCCCATTTCTCGTCGGGCACGCCGATCACGGCAACCTCAGCCACATCGGGATGATCGCAGATCGCGCTTTCGACTTCGGCGGGGTAGATGTTCTCGCCGCCGGAGATGATCATGTCCTTGATGCGGTCATGGATATAGAGATAGCCGTCAGCGTCCATGTAACCGGCATCGCCGGTGCGCAGCCAGCCGTCGCTGCCCAGCGTTTTCGCGGTTGCCTCCGGCAAATTCCAATAGCCGGCCATATTGGAGCCGGACCGCGTCGCGATTTCGCCGACCTCGCCCGGCGGCAACCGGCTGCCGTTGGCATCGAGGATTGCAAGCTCCACGCCCGGCAACGCCTTGCCGGCCGAGCGCATTCGGTCCAGTCCCTCGACGTGGTCTTCCGGCGGCAGCGCCACGATGGTGCCGGTGGTCTCGGTCATGCCGTACATCTGCACGAAGCCGCAGCCGAACACCTCGATGCATTCCTTCAACAGCGCCGCGGGTATCGGCGAGGCGCCGTAGAGCATGTATTTCAGCTTGGAAAAGTCCACTTGGCGCGCCCGCGGCTGTCGCACCACGAACTGCATCGCGGCGGGCACCATGAACAGTTTTGTGATTGCGGACTGCTCGAAGAAATCCAGAACTTTTGTCGGATCGAACTCGCGCGCGATCACGCCTTTAGCGCCGTGATAAAGGCCCATGACGCCCCAGCCGGAGCCGCCGATGTGGAAGACCGGCATCGCCACCAGCGAGACGTCGTCCTCGCTCCATTGGTTCCAGTCTGGCTTTTGGTCGCGGCCGCTCTCCACCAGATTGAGAAAGTTGGCGTGTGACAGCATCGCGCCCTTCGGCTTGCCTGTCGTGCCCGAGGTGTAAAGCTGGATCGCGATGTCCTGCCGGCTGATCGGGACTTTAGGGTCCTCGCTGCTTTGTGCGTCGCGCCACGCTGTAAAATTCTGCCATTCCGACGCGCCCCCTTCGGTGGTGATGACATTGCGCAGATCGGGCAGTTGCGATGTGATGTTGCGCACCTGTGTGATGAATTCAGGCCCGACGAACAGCACCGGCGCCTTGCAATCGCCGACGATGAAGGCGACCTCCGGTCCTGCCAGCCGCCAGTTCACCGGCGCCATCACCGCATTGGCTTTCATGGCGCCGAGCAGCAGCTCGAAATAAATGTCGCTGTTCTTCCCGAGATAGGCGATCCGTTCGCCCGGCTTGAGGCCAAGCGCTATCAGCGCGTTGGCGACACGATTGGTGTTGATGTCGAGCTCGGCAAAACTGGTCCGGCGCCCTTCGAATTCAAACGCGATGGCACCGGAGCGGCTTCTCGCCCGCGTGCGCAGCATGTCGGCAAGGTTGGCGGGTTCTTCTGGGGCGGACATCTTTCTCCCGTAGTTTGCTTTATGGTGCGGAGTTTGGCGTCATCCAGCAACAAAAACAATGAGGGAATCTCATCCCCTGGCAGCCCTGTCCTTTTCGTTCTGCGCCTTGATCGAATCGCGAGCGCGGGTCCAGTCGGCGTCCGACCAGTCGCGCAACTCGTAAAAGTTTCCGCCGGTGGCCAGCGCCTGGCCGCCGTCCATCGCGATGGTCTCGCCGTTGATCCAGTCGCAACCGCCGGAAATCAAGAACACCGCGAGGTTC
Source organism: uncultured Alphaproteobacteria bacterium (assembly GCA_963840155.1). GTDB lineage: Bacteria > Pseudomonadota > Alphaproteobacteria > Rhizobiales > Xanthobacteraceae > Bradyrhizobium. Next base: position 1,445,801 of record CAWIXP010000001.1, on the reverse strand, counting down.
TGCAATTCTTCCATTTTGCCGACCCGTCCCATGGGATTTCTGGCAATGGTGCGTGCGCCGGCCTTGTCGCCGGGATTGAGGCGTTTGCTCATGCCCTCGGTCGGGATTTCGCCGGGTGCGATGGTGTTGAGCCGGATGCCGTAGCGGCCCCATTCGGTCGCCAGCGACATGGTCATGGCGTGGATCGCGGACTTGCTCATCGCCGAGGGCACCACATAGGGACTGCCGTTGCGCACCCATGTCACCGTGATCGACACCACGTTGCCGGGCTGCCTGGTGGCGATCCAGCGCCGGCCCACCGCGTGGGTGACATAAAACGTGCCATGCATGACGATGTTGGCGATCGCATCGAAGCCGCGCGGCGTCAGATCCTGGGTGCGCGAAACGAAATTTCCGGCGGCATTGTTGATGAGGTCGGTTAGCGGACCGTCCCTGAAAATCGTCCCGATCAACTCCTCGACCGCGAGCGCATTCCTTATATCTACGCCATGGCTGGTCACCCGCCCGCCATAAAGGTCCATCAACTCGGTCGCGGTCTCATCGCAGACGCTCTTGCGGCGGCCGCAGATATGGAGCTCCGCGCCCAATTCCAGGAAGCGCCCCGCCATCGATTTGCCTAATCCGGTGCCGCCACCGGTCACGAGGATGCGCCGCCCGGCGAGTAGTTTTTCGCTGAACATGGAGATTTCCACCCCTGGCAAAATGTCTCTGGATTGGTCGATTGACTAAATCCGCCCGAGGCCATTCTGTAAAGCGGCAAACCAACGGGCAGGGAGAGCATGCAATGGAAAAGCGCGTCTCAGTCTCGATTTCGGAGGGCGTTGCCGACGTTCGATTGGTGCGGGCGGACAAGATGAACGCGCTCGATGACACGATGTTCGACGCGTTGGTTGCGACGTCTGACCGGCTTTCCCGCGAGAAGGGTCTTCGAGCGGTCGTGCTGTCCGGCGAGGGCCGGGCATTTTGCGCCGGCCTCGATATGGGCCGCTTTGCCGCCATGAAGGAAAATGCCGATCACCGAACAGCCGGGCGCGAAAAGCGCGACCTCACCGAGCGTACCCATGGGTTGGCCAATTTCCCGCAGGCTGCGGTGTGGGGATGGCGGCAGCTCCCGGTGCCGGTGATTGCCGCTATCCATGGCGTCGCGTTCGGCGGCGGTTTCCAGCTCGCGCTCGGTGCCGACATCCGCTTGCTCAGCCCCGATGCGCGGATGTCGATCATGGAGGTCAAATGGGGCCTGGTGCCCGATATGGCCGGGACGCCGATCCTGGCGAGCCTCGTTCGCGACGATATCCTGAGGGAGCTGACCTATACCGGACGGATTTTCTCGGCGCAGGAAGCCATGAGCTACGGGCTGGCAACGCGAATCTGTGAGGATCCGCGAACCGCTGCCTTTGAGGTCGCGCGTGAAATCGCCGGCAAGAGCCCTGACGCGATCCGCGCTGCCAAGCGCATGCTCAATAGCCTGTCGATCGATCCGGGTCCGGCGCTATTAGCCGAATCCGTCGAGCAGATGAAGCTGATGGGCGGAGCCAACCAGCTCGAAGCGGTGCGCGCGAACATGGAAAAGCGCGCGCCGCGGTTTGCCGATGGATGACGGCGACTATCAACTGCTTTCGAGCCACCGGGGCAGGGCGGCGGATTTGAGCGTGTGTGGTGGCAATCGTGGTCCCGGCGACGGCCTTCGCGCGCGTCCGGACCCCAGTCACTGACGTTTGCGTCGACAGAATAATCGCCTTATCCTTCGATCTTGCGCGGATCGCAGGAATTGCGATCGAGGGAGCGCCGGGCAGTTTCTGGAGCCGCCATCGATGTCATCCCAGATCATGCCTTCCGAGACCGGACTTAAACCCACTCGCGCCGACGAAGCGCTGGCGCTCGAAGAGGATACCCGGCTGCGGAATGACATCCGGCTGCTCGGCCGCATTCTCGGCGACACCGTGCGCGATCAGGAAGGCGCCGACGTGTTCGCTCTGGTCGAACGCATCCGGCAGACCTCCGTCCGGTTCCACCGCGACGACGACTCGCCGGCGCGGCGCGAGCTCGAATCGATCCTCGACGGCATGTCGACACCCGATACTTTGCGCATCGTGCGCGCCTTCAGTTATTTTTCGCATCTCGCCAATATCGCCGAAGACCACAATAACATCCGGCAGATGCGGGCGGGGTCGACCGCGCCGGGGGCGCCGCGCGCGGAGCCGCTCGCGCTGACGCTTGCCCATGCGCGTGCCGCCGGCTTCAGCGCCGCCGACCTGCGCCGCTTCTTTCAGACCGCTGTGGTCAGCCCGGTTCTAACCGCACATCCGACCGAAGTTCGCCGCAAGAGCACGATCGACCGCGAGATGGAGATCGCGGCGCTGCTCGATCGCCGCGAGCGCGTTCGGCTGACGCCGCAGGAATTTGCGGCCAGCGACGAAGAGTTGCGCCGCGAGGTGCTGACGCTATGGCAGACCAACCTGCTGCGCCGTACCAAGCTTACCGTGCTCGATGAGGTCGCCAACGGACTGTCATTTTACGACTACACCTTGCTGCATGAGGTGCCGGGGCTGCATTGCGCGCTCGAGGACCGGCTGAACGAGAACGCCGGCGAGGCCCCGGGCGAGTTGGATTCGTTCCTGAGGATGGGGAGCTGGATCGGCGGTGACCGTGACGGCAACCCGTTCGTCACAGCCGATGTGATGCGTGGCACGCTGCGGATGCAGTCGAGCCGGGTGATGCGGTTCTATCTCGAGGAGCTGCACCTGCTCGGCGCCGAGCTGTCGCTCGCCGCGCATCTCGCCGAGGTCACGCAGGAGCTGCGCGCGCTCGCCGAGCGCTCGCCCGACAGCTCGCCACATCGAAGCGGCGAACCCTACCGGCTGGCGGTATCGGGAATTTATGCCCGGCTCACCGCGACCGCGCTGAAGCTGGATGTGGAAATCATGCGGCAGCCGGTCGGCGCGGCGAGCGCCTACGACAACGCCGCGGAATTCAAGGCCGACCTCGATGTCCTCCATCGCTCGCTGATCTCCAACAATTCCGGCGTGATCGCGCGCGGGCGGCTGCGGCTGTTGCGGCGCGCGGCGGATTGTTTCGGCTTTCACCTCGCGCGTCTCGATATCAGGCAGAATTCAGCCGTCCATGAGCGAACCGTCGCCGAGCTGGTCGACGCGGCGACGCCCGGAATGTCCTATTTGGCGCTGACCGAAGAAGCTCGGATCGCGTTGCTCGCGAGCGAATTGCGCAACACGCGGCCCCTGATTTCATCATTCGTGAAATACAGCGAGGAAACGCTGGGCGAACTGGCGGTCTTCGAGGCGGCCGCCGAAGCGCACGCCAAATTCGGCGCCGATGTGATCCCGCAATGCGTCATCTCGATGTGCAAGGGAATCTCCGACATGCTGGAGGTCGCGCTGCTCCTGAAGGAAGTCGGGCTTGTCAATCCCTCCGGCCGCAGCGCAATCAACATCGTGCCGCTGTTCGAGACCATCGAGGATTTGCAGGCATCGAGCGGCATCATGGACCGGATGCTGTCGCTGCATGAATATCGCAAGCTGGTGGACAGCCGCGGCTCGGTCCAGGAAGTCATGCTGGGCTATTCCGACAGCAACAAGGACGGCGGCTTCGTCACCTCGGGATGGCAGCTCTACAAGGCCGAGATCGGCCTTGTCGAGGTGTTCGAACGCCATCACGTGCGCTTGCGGCTGTTCCACGGCCGCGGCGGATCGGTCGGCCGCGGCGGCGGACCGAGCTACGATGCCATTATCGCGCAACCGGGCGGCGCGGTGAACGGCCAGATCCGTATCACCGAGCAGGGCGAGATCATCTCCAGCAAATATTCCAATGCCGAAGTCGGCCGCAACAATCTGGAAATTCTCGCCGCCGCGACGTTGGAGGCAAGCCTGCTGCAGCCCAAGCAAAGCGCGCCGCGCGCCGAATACCTGAAGACGATGGAGCAGCTGTCGGCGCTGGCGTTCAAGGCCTATCGCGGGCTGGTTTATGAAACCGAAGGATTTGTCGATTATTTCTGGGCCTCCACCGTCATCACCGAAATCTCGACGCTCAACATCGGGAGCCGGCCGGCCTCGCGCAAGAAAACCCGTGCGATCGAGGATCTCCGCGCCATTCCCTGGGTGTTCAGCTGGGCGCAATGCCGCCTGATGCTGCCGGGATGGTATGGCTTTGGCAGCGCGGTGGAGGCCTGGATCGCCGAGCACCCCGAGCAGGGCATGCCGCTCCTCAAGGAACTCTACCGCGAGTGGCCGTTCTTCCGCATGCTATTGTCCAACATGGACATGGTGCTTGCGAAAAGCTCGATCGCGATCGCCTCGCGCTATGCCGAACTGGTGCCGGATGTGGCGTTGCGCGAAAACATCTTCGGAAGGATCCGCCGCGAATGGCACAGCTCGATCGCGACGCTGCTGGGCATCATGGGTCAGGAGCGGCTGTTGCAGGGCAATCCGCTGCTTGAACGATCGATCCGCAACCGTTTCCCTTATCTCGATCCGCTCAACCACGTGCAGGTCGAATTGCTGCGCGCCCATCGCACGCAAGATGCCGACGAGCAGGTGTTGAGCGGCATCCAGCTCACCATCAACGGGATTTCGGCGGGATTGAGGAACAGCGGCTAGGCCGGCGTCGGCACTTCGCCGTCACGGCGAGCGAAGCGAAGCAATCCAAAAACCCGTAAAGAAGGTCTGGATTGCTTCGTCGCTCGCGCTCCTTGCCATGACAGTTGAGTGGCTGGTGAGTTCAGCAACACGCTCGCCGTCCGGTCAGGGCTTCATGGCGCCCTGGGCACTTGTGTAAACTGCATAGAGTGACGTCGATCCGCAGATGTAAAGTCGGTTTCGTTGCTGACCGCCGAAGCAAAGGTTGGCGACCGTTTCCGGTATATGGATCTTGCCGAGCAGATCGCCGTCAGGAGCGTAGCAGCGCGCGCCGTCCTCGTTCGGATCGCCCCAGCCCACGGAGCACCAGATCCTGCCTTCGGTATCACAGCGCATCCCGTCGGTGATGCTGGGCTTGGGCATTTCCGCAAAGACCTTGCTGTTCGACACCTTTCCGGCCGTAACATCCAGGTCGAACACGCGAATATGCGACGGGTTGTCCGGCCCGTCGGTGAAGCCGGTATCGATGACATAGAGCTTCTTCTCGTCGGGCGAGAACGCGATGCCGTTCGGCTCGACGAAGTCATCGACGACAACCTTGATGTCACCGGATCTCGAGTCCACCCGGTAGACGTTATGCTTTTCCTGCTCAGGCTCGGCTTTGATGCCCTCATAATAGCCGCCGATGCCGTACACTGGATCGGTGAACCAGATCGAGCCATCGGAAGCGACAACCGCGTCGTTCGGCGAGTTCAACTTCTTGCCATTGTACTTGTCGGCGATGATGGTGATCGAGCCGTCGAGTTCGGTGCGGGTGACCCTTCGGCCGCTATGTTCGCAAGTGATCAGGCGTCCTTCCCGATCGATGGTGTTGCCATTCGAGTTCATCGATGGCTGGCGGAATACGCTGAGATGACCGTCATCCTCCGAGAAGCGCATGATGCGGTTATTGGGAATGTCGCTGAACAGCACGTAACGCCCGGCCGGGAAGTAGACCGGGCCCTCGGCCCAGCGCATGCCGGTCGCGACGCGCTCCACCGCCATGGTGCCGGCGAAGGCCGGAAAACCGGTGGGCCCGAACGAAACCTTGGGCTTCTTGAGAGACTCCAGGTGTGAATCCGGATAGCGGCTTCCGGATAGCGGCCCGAGCGGCAGCGGATCGGTTGACGAGGTTGGGGCGCCGGTTTGGCCGAATGGCGTTACGCTCGCCGCAGAGGCCGCCTTCATGGTCACGGCCGTTGCGGCCAGCGCTGCCGCGCCCTTGATCAGGTTGCGGCGGCCGAGGGGCTGCTTGTCGAGAAGCGTCAGTGGATTTGTCATGGTTTCCTCCACATTTTTTTGTTGGGAGGAAATCATCTGCCCGCAATCGGGCATAAAGCGGGCGGATTTATTGAGATCAACTCGAGATAAGTAGCGCCTGTCAGATCGCATCCCAGTTGAAAACATCCGCCGAACGGTCGAGCTTGTAGAACGAGGATTTCAGCGCCGGCATGCCGTGCTCGGCGATGCTCTCCGCGGTCCAGCCTTCGCCGCGGTGGACCGAGCGGAGCGGGCGCGACTGGCTCATCAGGAATATCTCGTTCATGCGCACCGCAAAGATCTGCCCCGTGACATCGGTGGCGGCATCGCTGAGCAGAAACGCCACGACTGGCGCGATCTTTTCCGGACCCATCTGCTGGATTTTTGCCACCCGCGCCTTTTCGGTCTCGGTTTCGGTCGGGATGGTTCCGATCAGCCGGCTCCAGGCGAACGGGGAGACGCAATTCGACCGCACGTGGAAGCGGTTCATGTCGAGCGCGATCGATTTCGACAAGCCGACGATGCCGAGCTTTGCCGCGGCATAGTTGGCTTGGCCGAAATTTCCGACCAGGCCCGAGGTCGAGGTGAAATGCACGAACGCACCGCTTTCCTGCTCGCGGAACAGTCGCGCCGCCGCGTGCGAGACATAGAACGAACCCATCAGATGCACCTTGATGACGGATTCGAAGGCATCGATGCTCATGCGATGGAAGATCGCGTCGCGCAGGATGCCGGCATTGTTGACGACGCCGTCGAGCTTGCCAAAGCTGTCGATCGCGGTTTTCACGATTTTGCTGGCCGGGATCGCTTCGGCGACCGTTTCGAAATTCGCCACCGCGATGCCGCCGCGCTGCTTGATCTCCTCGACCACCTGCTCGGCGGGCGAGGCGCTCGATCCCGATCCGTCGGCGGCGACGCCGGGATCGTTCACCACCACCTTGGCGCCTTCCATCGCGCACAATAGCGCGATCTCGCGGCCGATGCCACGCCCGGCCCCGGTGACGATGATGGATTTACCCGCAAGTGATTTGGCTTGTGCCATTATGGCCTCCAGCTGTTTTTCGCTATTCCGGCGTGGTCCTTCCGGGCCATCCCGGAATGACGATTATTTCTCGTTGGTAAAAATAACCGTGCCGCTCGCCGCGAACATCCCGCCGACGCCGTGGCACACCGAAATCTTCGCGCCCTGAACCTGGGCCGGCGCGATGCCGCGCATCTGCCGGACGCTCTCCTGCAGCGCGTACATGCCGTACATGCCGGAATGCATGTAGCTCAGTCCGCCGCCATTGGTGTTGAGCGGCAGCTTGCCGCCGGGCCCGGTGTTGCCTTCGGCGATGAATGTTCCGGTCTCTTCATGCGGCATGAAGCCGAGATCGCCGAGGCCATAGAGCGGCAGATGCGCGAATGCGTCGTAGATCATCAGGTGGTCGACGTCGTGATGGGTGATCCCGGCCTCCCTGAAGGCCAACGGGCCCGCCACCTTGAAAGCCCGCGAACTGTCGAAGGTCTGCATCTGGCTGACCATCGGCGTTTCCACGCTCTCTCCGGTGCCGAGGATATAGACCGGCTTTTTCGGAAAATCCCTGGCGCGGTCGGCCGAGGTGAGGATCAGCGCACCGCCGCCATCGGTGACCAGACAGCATTGCAGGATGCGGAACGGATAGGCGATCATCCGCGAGTTCAGGACGTCCTCGACGGTGATCGGCGCCTTCATGGTGGCGCGCGGATTCCGCGCGGCCCATTCGCGCTGCACCACCGCGACCATGGCGATCTGCTCATGGGTGATGCCGTGCGTCTTCATGTAGCGCAGCACCGGGATCGGAAACATGCTGGCCGGCGTCGACACGCCATAGGGCAGCTCGAACTGCCCGTTCAAACTGTCGGGCCCGATCATGCGCGGGATGCGGCCGACGTTCGACTTGCCGCTTTCGGCATGCGTGATCAGCACGGTTTTGCATAGTCCGGCCTCGATCGCGGCCGCGGCATGGCGGACATGCAGCATGAACGAACAGCCGCCGACCGATGTGCCGTCGACCCAGGTCGGTGTAATGCCAAGGTAGTGCGCGATCTGCTGCGGGGTTTCGACCGCGGTTGCGATGCCGTCGATATCGGACAGCTTCAGGCCGGCATCGGCGATGGCGTTGAGCGCCGCGTCGGCGTGCAACTGGATCTGCGACGTGTCGGGGATAACGCCGAGATCGGTGGTTTCGGCGGCGCCGACGACCGCGACCTGATTCCTGCGCATGATGCTTAACCCGTCGCCGGACGGAACAGGGGAAGGGTGATGTTGTCGTCGAGCTTTTCGAACGCAACCTCGAGCCTCATGTCGAGTTCGAGTGCCTCCGGCGTCTGCGGACAATCGACGATGTTGCTCATCATGCGCGGCCCTTCGTCCAGCTCCACCACGGCGATCGCATAGGGCGGCGTGAAGCCCGGCACCGGGCGATGATGGATCACGTAGCTGTAGAGTTTCGCCTTGCCGCTCGCCTTGAAGATGCTGACCTTGCGCGAGGCGCAGGCCGGACAAAACGGACGCGGCGGGAAATAGACGTTGGCACAGGCATCGCATCGCTGCAGCCGCAATTCGCCGGCTCGCGTGCCATCCCAGAAGTGCCGGGTTTCCGGCGTCGGTTTTGGTTTGGCGCGCGCCGGCTCAGCCATGTCGGGATTTCCTCGCCTCGGGATCGGGGCCGCAGTGTTGATGCGACATTTGACTATTGCGCGTCAACCGTCCAGCAAGGCTCCCGCATGCCGCGTATTCCGCTAGCCCAGAGCGCTTGTATACCAATGATCTCACGCGCTAGGCTACCGGTCCTCGCGAGGAACGTAGCGACAAGCAATCCGGGTTTTTGGCTGAAGTTTTGGGCTGCTTCGCTGCGCTCGCCATGATGGAGATCGTGTGCAAAGCATCAGGATAGGATCCGGCGCGGGCTATTCGGGCGATCGCATCGAACCCGCGGTCGAACTCGCCGAAAGCGGCGACATCCAGTATCTGGTGTTCGAGTGTCTCGGCGAGCGCACGGTTGCGCTGGCGCAGCAGGCGCGCATGAACAACCCGGAGGGCGGATATGATCCGTTGCTGGAGCAGCGGATGCGCGCGGTGCTGCCGACCTGCGCGGCCAGATCCATCAAGATCGTGACCAATATGGGGGCGGCCAATCCGGCCGCGGCCGCTCGAAAGACCGCCGAGATCGCGAGATCGATCGGGCTTTCGTCGCTGAAGATCGCCGCCGTCGTCGGCGACGACGTGCTCGACGCCTGCAGGGAGCGCGATCTGCCGATCATGGAATTCGACGGCACCATCAAACAGCTCGGCAATCGCCTGCTGTCAGCCAACGCCTATCTCGGCGCCGAGCCGATAGCCGAGGCGCTGCGCGGCGGCGCTGACGTCGTGATCACCGGGCGCGCATCCGATCCGGCGCTGTTCCTGGCGCCAATGATCCACGCCTTCGGCTGGGCGATGGATGACTGGAATATGCTGGGACGGGGCACCGTCGCCGGGCATTTGCTCGAATGCGCCGGACAGATCACCGGAGGCTATTTTGCTGACCCAGGCTACAAGGATGTCCCGGATCTGGCGCGGCTCGGGTTTCCTATCGGCCAAGTCGGCGAGGACGGCAGCCTCGTCATCACCAAGCTCGAAGGCTCCGGCGGCGCGGTGACGGCGCGGACCTGCAAGGAGCAACTGCTCTACGAGGTGCACGATCCCAGCCGATACATTCAGCCCGACGTGGTGGCGGATTTTTCGCGCGTCGAAGTCGAGGAGATCGCTGCGGACCGGGTGCGCGTCAGCGGCGGACGCGGTACCCAGCGCACCGGCACGCTGAAAGTCTCGGTCGGCTATCTCGACGGTTTTATCGGGGAGGGGCAGATTTCCTATGGCGGTGCCGGCGCGCTAGCGCGCGGGCGGCTGGCGCTGGAGATCGTGCGGGAACGCTTGCGGCTCACCGGCGTTGCCGCCAGCGAATTGCGGTTCGAACTGATGGGCGTCGATTCCCTGCACGGCGCCGAGGTGTCCGAACGAGCGAACGAGCCTTACGAAGTGCGTGTTCGCGTCGCCGGCCGCACAGAAAATCTGGGCGAGGCAGTGCGAATCGGCAACGAGGTCGAAACGCTCTACACCAATGGCCCAGCCGGAGGCGGCGGCGCCTTCAAGTCGGCGCGTGACGTCGTGGCCGTGGCCTCGGTGCTGCTGCCGCGCGAACTCGCCAAGCCATCAATTCAGTTCGTCGAGGGCTGAACCGTGAAACTGCGCGCGATCGCCCATTCCCGCACCGGCGACAAGGGTAACATCTCCAACATCTCGGTCATCGCCTATCATGACGAGGACTACCCGCTGCTGCTTGCGCAGGTCACCAGCGCGCGGGTGAAGGCGCATTTCGCCGGTATCGTCCAGGGCGAGGTAGTCCGCTACGAACTGCCCAATATCGCCGCGCTGAACTTCGTCATGACCGGCGCGCTCGGCGGCGGGGTCACGCGCTCGCTCGCGCTCGATGCCCACGGCAAGTCGCTGAGTTCCGCCCTGCTCGATCTGGAGATAGACGCTGCGGTCGCAATCACGAAAATTCAGTCTGACATGTGAGAAACACCATGCCGAACACCCCAACACTGGCCTCACTGGCCGATGATCTTGAGAACGGCCGCAGCAGCGCCCGCAAGCTGGTCGACCAGTGTCTGGCCCGGATCGCCGATGGCTCGGGCGAGGGCGCGCGGGCCTTCATTCATGTCGATGCGGAAGCCGCTATCGAAGTCGCCGAAGCCATGGACCGGCTGCGCGAGGCGAAGGCCGCGCCGTCGCGCTACGCCGGCATTCCCGTCTCGATCAAGGATCTGTTCGACATCAAGGGACAGGTGACCCGCGCCGGTTCGCGCGCGCTTGAGGATTCAGCCCCGGCCGAAGCCGATGCGCCGGTAGTGGCGCGGCTGCGCCGTGCCGGTTTCATCGTGATCGGCCGTACCAACATGACCGAATTCGCCTATTCCGGGATCGGCATCAATCCGCATTACGGCACGCCGAAGGGCGCATGGCAGCGCCATGTCGGCCATGTGCCCGGCGGATCCTCATCCGGCGCGGCGGTGTCGGTCGCCGATGGCATGGCGCATGGCGCGCTCGGCACCGATACCGGCGGCTCGTGCCGGATTCCGGCGGCCTACAACGGCATCGTCGGCTTCAAGCCGACGCAGCGGCGGGTGCCGCTGGAGGGCGGCGTGCCGCTATCGTTCACGCTTGACAGTTTTGGACCGATCGCGCGCACCGCTTCGTGCTGTGCGGTGCTTGACGCCGTGCTCGCCGATGAGCCGCTCGTTGCTTTGCGGCCGCGTCCGATCAAGGGCACGCGGCTGGCGGTGCCGACCACGATTGCGCTCGACGAACTCGACGATGCGGTAGCGCGGACATTTGAGCGCGCGCTCGCAACACTGTCGCGAGAGGGTGCGGTGATCGAGCGGATCGAGGTGCCGGAATTTCTCGACGTCGGGCCGATGAACGCCAGGGGCGGTTTCGCCGCGGCCGAAAGTTATGCCTGGCATCGCTATCTGATCGTCAGCAAGGGTGACGTTTACGATCCCCGGGTATCCGCACGCATCCTTCGCGGCGAAAGCCTGAGCGCAGCGGACTACGTCGATATGCTGAACGCGCGAAAATCGCTGATCGCCCGCGCCACGGCCCGCCTTGCGCCTTACGATGCATTGGTGCTGCCGACCGCCGCCAACACCCCGCCTGTCATCGCCGACCTCGCCGATGACAAGGCGTTTGCCAAGGCAAACCTGCTGTCGCTGCGCAATTGCACGCTGATCAACATGATCGACGGCTGCGGGATCTCGCTGCCCTGCCACCGCGAAGGCGAAGTGCCGGTCGGGCTGATGCTGGCGGCCTCGGGTGGCGCCGACCGCCGCATCCTTGAACTTGCAGCCGGGATGGAGGCGACGATCCGTGTTTGACCTCACCTTCATCGTCGATGCCAATGACACCACGACCCCGCTGACGCTGCCGATCGATCAGGCGGTGATCGCAGGCTGGACCGGACGCGATCCGGTGGCGCGCGACAAGCACATCGCCGAGCTCGAAGCCATCGGCATTGCGCGCCCCGCAACCACGCCGATCTATTACCGTGTCGCGGCACGCCGCCTGACCACCGCCGACAGCATCGAGGTCAGCGGCGGCGATACCAGCGGCGAAGTCGAATTCGTCCTGATCGGCTGGCAAGGGCGCATTTTTGTCGGCACCGGTTCTGATCACACCGACCGGAAAGTGGAGACCTACAGCGTCACGGTTTCCAAGCAGATGTGCGACAAGGTGATGGCGCCGGGGTTGTGGGAACTCGAGGACGTCGCCGGCCACTGGGACCGGATGATCCTGCGGTCGCATGCCTGGATCGACGGCACGCGCGTGCTGTACCAGGAAGGCACGCTCGACAGCATGCTCTCGGTCGAGGAGCTGATCGATCGAGGTTTTGGCGGGAAAGGTTTGCCGGACGGTTGCGCGATGTTCGGCGGCACCTTTGCCGCCAAGGGCGGCATCCGTCCCGCGAGCCGGTTCGAATTCGAGCTCGAAGATCCCGTTCTCAAGCGCAGCATCCGCCACGGTTACGATGTGATCGAGTTGCCGGTGTTGGGGTGAGGACGGCGTCTTCCCGGAAATCGGGTGGCGCAGAGCGCCGCGATTTGCGAGCATCGCAGTCATGAGAACGAGCGCAAAAACTGCTGTGCCTCCCACACCGCCATCCGCTATCTCGCGTGTCGATGCCTTCGACTGGACGCAAACGACCGGCGAACTCGACGCGCGGGGCTGTGCCGTGCTGAAGCAACTGATCTCGCCGGATGAATGCCGCGCGCTGGCGGCGCTGTATCCCGATGATAGGCATTTCCGCAGCCGGATCGTGATGGGCCGCCATGGTTTCGGGCGCGGCGAGTACAAGTATTTTTCCTATCCGCTGCCGGAATTGATCGCGCAGTTGCGCCCGGCGCTGTATGCGCGGCTGCGCGATATCGCCAATCGCTGGAACCAGTCGATGGGCATCGATATCCGCTACCCCGAAAGCCACGAGGCGTTCCTCGAACTCTGCCACGCCGCCGGCCAGAGCCGGCCGACGCCGCTGCTGCTGCAATATGCCGCCGGGGACTACAACTGCCTGCACCAGGACCTCTACGGCGAACACGTATTCCCGTTGCAGGTCGCGATCCTGTTGTCGGAGCCGGGCCGCGATTTCACCGGCGGCGAATTTGTGCTGACCGAGCAGCGGCCCCGAATGCAATCGCGGCCCGAGGTGGTGCCGCTCGGCCAGGGCGACGCGGTGGCTTTTGCCGTGCATCACCGGCCGGTTGAGGGGACGCGCGGTTTCTATCGCGTTAACCTGCGTCATGGCGTTAGCCGGATCCGCTCCGGCCATCGTCATACCCTGGGCGTGATCTTTCACGATGCGAAGTGAGTGCGGCGCTTTGACTGCGGATCTGTTCGAGAACGTTTCCGATGCGGGGCCGCCACAGCTATCGATGGCGCAGGGCGCCGTGCTGCTCCGCGGGTTTGCCAAACGCTTCGAAGCCGGCGTCGTTGCCGGCTTGCGCGAAATCGTCGCGCGGGCGCCGTTTCGGCACATGATCACGCCGGGCGGGCATCGGATGTCGGTGGCGATGACCAATTGCGGCAGCCTTGGCTGGGTCACCGATCGCAGCGGCTACCGTTACGACGCCGACGATCCCGATTCCGGAAAGCCCTGGCCGGCGATGCCGCCATCGTTTCGCGAACTCGCCGGGCGAGCGGCCGATAGCGCGGGCTTCGGCGCCTTCATGCCGGACGCATGCTTGATCAACCGCTATCAGCCTGGAGCAAAGATGTCGCTGCACCAGGACCGGGATGAGCATGATTTTGATGCGCCGATCGTCTCGGTGTCGCTGGGCCTGCCCGCAACCTTCCTGTTCGGCGGATTGCAGCGCAGCGACAAGCCCCGCCGCTTCCGGCTCGAGCATGGCGACGTCGTGGTATGGGGTGGGCCGGCGCGGCTGAATTTCCATGGCGTCGCGCCGCTCGCCGACGGCGAGCACGCGTTGCTGGGCCGATGCCGCATCAACCTGACCTTCCGCAAGGCGCGGTGAGGCTCTAACTACGGCCTCGCCGGATGAATGAACGTCCACGGCGTGGTCTCGGAGTCTCTGGGCACCTCGATGTCGATGAGATAAGGGCCGCCATCGGCCAGGGCTTTTTCCAGCGCCGGCCGGAAGCCCTGCGGCGAGGTCACGCGCGCGGCCCCGACGCCAAAGGATTCGGCGAGTTTCACAAAATCCGGGTTGACCAGATCGGCCGCCACCACACGGCCCTCGAAACGCTCGCGCTGGTCGCGCCGCACATTGCCATAGGCGTTGTTGTTGAACACCAGCACCACCACCGCGATGTTGAACTGCACGGCGGTGGCAAGTTCCTGCACGCCGAACATGAAGCCGCCGTCGCCCGTGATCGCGACCACCGGCGTGTCGGGATTGGCGACCTTGGCGCCGAGCGCGGTCGGGAAGCCTGCCCCCAACGTGCCCTGGTAGCCCGAGCTGATGAAGGTGCGCGGCTGATAGACCGGAAAGCCATACCAGGAGGCGAATCCGACCTGCGACAACTCGTCGGTGACGATGGCGTCATGCGGCAGCACCTCGCGCAGGATGTTCAGGTAAGCCATCTGCGGCTGTACCTTTTGAATTTCCTGCAGCGCTGCCGCGGATGCCTCGCGGATGGCGGCGCGGCGGCCGCTGGTCTTTTTGTACCCGGCCTTTCGGACCGAAGCGAGCAGTTCGCCGGTGCCGGCGCGCGCATCCGATATCACGGCCGCATCCACCGTGACCCGGCGCATTTCCGCTGGATCGATATCGATACGAATGGATTTCAGCCCTGCCGGCCGGAACGGCCAGCGGGTCATGGTCGGCAGTTCGAGCCGCGTGCCGATTCCGATCATGAGGTCGGTGTTCGGCCACAGCCGATAGGCCGCCGCCATCGTCAGCCCGAGTTCATGGGCGTTGGAGACGATGCCGCGGCCGCTGCGGAACGCCACCACCGGCGCATCGATCAGCTCCGCAAGCTCGAGGATCTCGTCGCGGGCGTGAATGGCGCCGCTACCGACGAAGATCATCGGGGTCTTGCTCGCCACGATCAGCGCCGCCGCGGCCTTGACGCGCTCGGGGTCCGGCCGCGGCGCCGGGAACGGATCGAACGGCTCTGAGGGACCGGATTCCGCGCGTTGCGTGAACACATCCCAGGGCATTTCCAGCGCCACCGGTCCGCGGCGCCCCGAGAGCATTTCCTGAAAAGCGCGGCTGACCAGCGCTGGTGCGGCGTCGGGATATTCGATGCGATCGGCCCATTTCACGAAGGTCCGCAGCGTCGCCAACTGGTCCGGCATCTCGTGCAGATGGCCGCGCCCCTTGCCCAGGAATGCCGTCGGCACCTGACCGGTCAGGCACAGCACCGGCTCGTTCGATCCCAAAGCGGTGAGCAGCGCCGCGCCGGCGTTGAGCACGCCCGGACCGGGCACCACGCTGAACACGCCGGGCCTGCCGGTCGAGCGCGCATAGCCATAGGCCATATAGCCGCAGGCTTGTTCGTGGCGGGCGCCGATCACCTTCAACTGCGCCTGCTGGAAGGCGTCGAACAACCCATAAATCTGCGCGCCGGGCAGGCCGAACACGGTGTCGACGTCGTGCGCGACCAGCCCCGAGACGATGGCCTCGCCGCCAGAACTCACTGTCATTGCATTGTCCTATGGTTCGCCAACCAACTCATGCGGCCTCGTCGATCACGCCATTGCGCAGCACGCCGATATTTTCGGCCTCGACCTCGACGACATCGCCGGGCTTGAGATAGCGCGGCGGATCGAATCGCGCGCCGGCGCCGGTCGGCGTGCCCGTGACGATCACGTCACCTGCGACCAGCGTGGTGAACGTCGAGATGTAATGGATCAGATAGCGGAAGCCGAAGATCAATCGGCCGGTGCGGTCATCCTGCCGCGTCTCGCCGTTGACCCGCGTCGTCAGCCTGATATCGGCGATCTGGCTTTCCTCGGTGTAGGGAACGAGCCATGGGCCAAGGCTGCCGGTCGAATCGAAATTCTTGCCTTGGGTCACATTGAATTTGGCGTGCCGGACCCAGTCGCGGATGGTGCCTTCGTTGCACAGCGTAATGGCCGCGATGTGATCGAGCGCCGTGCTTTCGGCAATATGCCGCCCGGCCTTGCCGATGACGAGAACCACCTCGCCCTCGTAGTCGAGCTGGCTTGAGGCGCGCGGGCGAACCAGTGGCGTCAAATGGCCGACAAAGGATCGCGGCGTGCGCATGAACATGCTTGGATATTTCGGCGCGTCCTGGCCGTCCCTGTATTCCGCGTTACGATCCGGATAATTGACGCCGATGCAGATGATTTTTTCCGGCGCGGGAATCGGCGGTAGCCAGGTGATCGCGTCGAGCGCGTGGTCCGGCGAACGCTTCGCCGCATCCTCGGCGAGCTTCGTCAGCGCGCCGGCGGCGATGGCCTCGCGCAGCGTCGGATAGTCCTTGGCAAAGCGCGCCGAGAGATCGACGATGCCGCTCTCGGTCACGGCGCCGTATCGGCTGGCGCCGCCGGTCGAGAAGGTCGCGATGCGCTGTGAGGCCATGAGATGTCCAATAAACGCCTTGCAGGCTGGCCTAGCCCGGGTTCATGCCCCTGGCCTTGATGACGGCTGCGGCGGCGGGTGTAGTGAGAAAGTTGATGAGGGCTTTGGCGGCGTCGGCATTTCCGCTGTCCGCGGCGATGGCGGCGGTGAACACCAACTCCTGCTGCAATTCGGCCGGGAAGGGGCCGACAAGCTCGACGCCCGGTGCGACCAGCACGTTCATCAGGAACACGCCAAGCGCGGCCTCGCCGCGGGCCACCGCTGGGGCGATCTTGACCGGAGCCGATTCCGGCTTTGTCTTGGTCTGCATATTCTTGTCAATGCCGAGGCGTTCGAACACGCCGCTGATGTAGGCCCCGGCCGCGCTCGCCGGAACGAAGGCGATCGAGGGTGCTGCGAGCAGCGTCTGTTTCAGCGCGTCGGGCGTGGAAATGTCGGGCTTCGGCGCACCGGCGCGAACGATGACGCCATAGCCGACGCGGGCGATGTTGACGGTCGTGCCGGGGGCGAAGCGAGCCTTCGCGCCGGCATCCTTGAAGACGTCGATCGGAACCACCACGGCGTCGAACGGTGTGCCCGACGCCACCCTTGCGACGATGTTTGGGGTCGAGTCGAAATGGATGGAAAGCTTGTGGCCGCTGGCCTTTTCGAATTGCGGGCCGAGTTCCTTGAACAAGGGAACCAGCGAACCGCCGGCGACCACCTTGAGTTCGGCAGCCCCGAGATCAGCTGTTGATGACATGGCAAGCACCAGACCCAGTAACGAGGCGGCCGCGACAGGCGAAAGTCTCTTCATGATACCCCCAATGATCGTGGCGGATAATTTGCAAACGGCGCATCTCTCAATCCGCAATCGTGACGTCGGCGACAAACAAGGGCTCGCGGACCGCCTGGCCTGGAAACGGCGATCCCTGCTCGAACCAGGAACGCGGCGCGGGCGCCCCCCACAGCGTTTGCCGGCGCGGGTCCTTCAGCGACCAGCGCAGCGGCTCGTGGTCGTGATCCCCGGTGAAGTAATCGCTGGTGTAAAGTTCGAGCCGGTGGCCGTCGGGATCCCTGACATAGAGAAAGAACGCATTGGAGATGCCGTGGCGGCCGGGGCCGCGCTCGAGATTCCCCAGGAAACCGCTCGAGGCCATCACGTCGCACAGATGCAGGATGTTCATCGCGGTCGGCACCCAGTAGGCAAAATGGTGCAGGCGAGGGCCCTTGCCGTTGGTGATGGCGAAGTCATGCACATTGCCCTTGCGATGCATCCAGGCCGCCGCGATGCGTCCGTTCGGACCGTCCTCCTCGCCGTATTCGGTCAGCCGAAAACCCAGCCGCGCGTAGAAGTCGACGGTGTCCTGAACCTCGGCCGCGAACACATTGAAGTGGTCGAGCCGTTGCGGATGGCAGCCCTTGTACAGATCGTAGCGGCGCAACAGATGCGGCCGCTTCTCCATCGCAGCATAGAGCTCGATCTGAAAACCGAACGGATCGGTGAACTGCAGGGTTCGGCCCTGGAACGGCCGCTGCACAATCTCGTAGGGCAACCCGTTTTCGGAAAAGAAGGTCGCGGCCTTGTCGAGATCGCCTTCGTTGCCGACCTTGAATCCGAGCCGGTTGCAGGCGGCGCTCGCGGCCTTTCGCAGCACCAGCGAATGGTGCTGATGCTCCTCGCTGCCGCGCAAATATACCGCGCTTTCGTCGCCGTCCTCGACATGCAGCCCGACGGTGTTCTCGTAAAACTCGCGGCTGGCATTCAGGTCGGTGACGTCGAGCACGACGTGACTGCACCTGACGATGTTGAACGGCGGGTTGAAGACGTGCGTTGGCACCGGCATATGGAGTCCTTGGTTAGGTATCGTCATTCCGGGTTCGCTCGCTGAGCGCGCCCCGGAATGACGGCCGGTTTTACAGGCCGAGCTTCTAAATCCCGTGCGTCCCGCGCGCCAGCGAGACGTGCTTGGTTTCCATATAAAAGTCGAATGAATAGTCGCCGCCCTCCAGCAGCGGCGTGGCCTTATCCATGCGCTGCCTCCGCTTTCAGCGACTCGTGGATATTGTTGCGCTTCCAGCTGGTCTCCTTGTCGTTGATCTGCATGTCGAACGATAGCGCGAATCGACCCCCCGCAAACACCGGATCGAGATGGCCGGACAGCGCGCGGAAAATATGCTCGCCGGCCTGCTTGCGGGTCGCGAGGTCGCGGCCTTCGCCCAGCCGCAGCACCATGTCGAGAAAACCGGAATGCGGGTCGCCGCCGGCGATGGCGTAATGCTCGCACCGGATAGCGCGGACGCGGATGCCGCCGAGCGGAAAAATCCCGGTCTCGGCCGCAGCCTTGCGCACGACCTCGACCACCTTTCCCATGTCGAGGCGGCCATCGAGGTTCCCGGAATATTCGATCGTGAAATGCGGCATGTCCGAAACTCCAACTGATTGTTCAGCGCGGCATCAGGCGAAATAGCAATCGACCGACCCACACGTTCCATAAGCGGCTTGAATCGTGTCGCCCTTGGCGGGCTTCGATCGGCCGAATGAAAGAACCGGCCAGCACTGCCTGGCGCGGCTCGAGAGCAAGCCCGTTGGGCGCGATCTTGGTCGCAAGCCAGGCCACGCTGGTGGCGGGATGATTGAGCATGCCGGCGGCGGCGAGTAAACGCAATTTTGCATGATGCTCATCCCGACCCAAGCCATGGACATCGGCGCGATCTTTCGCTCAAAGTGCCGCCGAGCCGACCGCGCAGATCGGCCATCGGGACGGAACACGCTGCCCAGGGGTCAGTCGCTGCGGCGGGCAAGTGAGAGGCCGAAAAATCCACCCATGGTGACCGTGCAAGTTCAGAGCCTGATCGACTTCGTCGCCGAGATATTCACCCACTCGCAGTCTTCGGCGGAAGAAGCGAAGCGCATCGCGACCTATCTGACCACGGCCAACCTCACCGGGCATGACAGCCACGGCGTGATCCGGGTGCCGGTCTATATCCGCTGGAACAAGATGGGCTCCGTGGTCCCCGACCAAACCGCCGAGATCGTCCTCGATACGCCGTCGCTGGCGGTGGTCGATGGCAAATTCGGCTATGGGCAGACCGTAACGCCGCAGGCGGTCAGGATCGGTATCGACAAGTGCAAGAAGGCGGGGCTATCGGCGGTGGCGCTTCGCAATGCCGGGCACATCGGCCGGGTCGGCGATTGGGCGGAGATGGCGGCGGCCGAAGGGCTGGTGTCGGTGCATTTCGTCAATGCCGCGGGCTCGCTGCTGGTCGCGCCCTACGGAGGCGTCGAGAAGCGGCTGTCGACCGCGCCCTGTTGCGTCGGCATTCCGCGCCGGGGCCGGGATCCGATCGTGCTTGATTTCGCCACCTCGATCGTCGCCGAGGGCAAGGTGCTGGTGGCAAGCCGCGGCGGCAAGAAGTTGCCCAAGGGAGCGCTGATCGACGCCGACGGCACGTTGAGTGAAGATCCGGCCGTGCTGTACGGGCCGCACACGGCGGACGGGCCGCGCGACCACACCAAGGGGTCGGGGGCGATCCGCGCCTTCGGCGAGCACAAGGGTTCGGGGCTGGCGTTCATCTGCGAGCTGCTGGGCGGCGCCTTGACCGGCACCGGCGCCACCGCGCCGGACCGGCGCTTTGCCAATGGCATGTTGGCGATCTACATCGACCCCGATGTGGTCGACACCGGTAAATTCTTCGACGACGAGATCTCGCGCTATACCGATTTTATCCGTGCGACCAGGCCAGTCGCCGGTGTCGATGCCGTGCTGATCCCCGGCGATCCCGAGCGGAAAATGCGCGCCGATCGCACCAGGAACGGCGTGCCCTTGCCTGACGATACCTGGGCGGCGATAGTGAACACCGCCCGCGAAGTCGGTGTGAGCGAGGTGAGTATTCAAAGGGCCACGGCCTGATTTATACCGTCATTGCGAGCGCAGCGAAGCAATCCACGGTCGCCAAAAAAGAATGGATTGCTTCGTCGCTGCGCCCTCGCAATGACGGCATGGACAAAAGGGAAGGAAATAGAGTGGCAAATAATGTGAAAAGCGTCTGGGCTTCGGGCAAGGCCGTGGTGAACGCCTGGCTTGCGATTCCCTCGGGGTTTTCGGCCGAAGTCATCGCGCAATGCGGCTTCGACAGCGTGACCGTCGACATGCAGCATGGCGTGCAAGATTACCAGTCGATGGTGCAGTGTTTCCAGGCCATGCACGCCCATCCAGTGACGCCGATGGTGCGGGTGCCCTGGAACGAGCCGGGCATGATCGGCAAGGTGCTCGACGCCGGCGCCTATGGCGTGATCTGTCCAATGATCAACAGCAAGGAAGAAGCCGAGAACTTCGTCTCCTATTGCAAATATCCGCCGCGTGGCACCCGCTCCAACGGTCCGATCCGGTCCGGCATGTACGGTTCGGCCGGCACCTATCAGGTAACCGCCAACGCCGAGACGCTGTGCATTCCGATGATGGAGACCAAGACCGCGGTCGAGAACATGGAATCGATCCTCGATGTCGAGGGCATCGCCGCGGTTTATGTCGGCCCGTCCGATCTCGGTTTCTCCTACGGTCTGGTGCCGAAGCTCGATCGCGAAGAGCCGGAAATCATCAAGATCTACGAGAAGCTCGTGAAGGAATGCGGCAAGCGCGGCATCTATCCGGGCATTCACTGCAGCGGCGCGGTCGGCGCAGCCAAGGCGATCAATATGGGATTCAAGCTCGTGACCTTGTCGAACGAGAGCGGATTGATGGCCACCTACGCCAGGATGCAAGTAGCGCAGACGCGGAAAGAGTTGAACGGCAAGGCATGAGTTCTCCCTCGATGCGACCTCCTGCGTAGACAACGGGAATAAAAAATAGAGGAGAAAACCCCGATGGCCCCGGCACCGGTCATTCGTCTGCACCCCGATGATGTCGTGCTGATCGCGCGCGCGAGCATTCCGGCCGGCACCGTGGTCGCCGATGGCGTGGCCACGCTGGAGCGAATTCCAGCAGGGCACAAGGTTGCGATCCGCGGGATCGCGCCCGGCGAGCCGATCCGCCGCTACGGCCAGATCATCGGCTTTGCGACGGCACCAATTGCGCCCGGCCAGCACGTTCACACCCAGAATTGCGGCATGGGAGATTTCGCCAAGGACTACGCGTTCGGCGTCGACGTCACCCCGACGCCGAATTTCGACCTGCCCGCGACCTTCGAGGGTATCCGCCGTCCCGATGGGCGCGTCGCGACCCGCAATTACATCGGCATTCTCACCTCGGTGAACTGTAGCGCGCATGTCGCAGGCATGGTCGCGGACATCTTCAAGAAGAATCCGTTCACGCACGATAATCCGCTGGCGGATTTTCCCAATGTCGACGGCGTGGTCGCGCTGACCCACAAGACCGGCTGCGGCATGACGCAGGACGAACCGTTGACGCTGCTGCGCCGCACGCTCGGAGGTTATGCGCGGCATGCGAATTTTGCCGCGGTGGTCGTGCTGGGCCTGGGCTGCGAGGTCAACCAGATCGGCGGGCTGATGAAGGAGCAGAAGCTCGCCGGACGTCTGCGCGAGTTGGAGATCCAGGAAATCGGCGGCACCCGCAAGACGGTGGAAGCCGGCGTCGCCTTCGTGCGCGAGGCGCTCAACGACGCCAATAATGTGAAGCGCGAGCCGGTGTCGGCCAGCGAACTCACGGTCGCGCTGCAATGTGGCGGCTCCGATGGCTATTCCGGCGTATCCGCCAATCCGGCGCTGGGCGCTGCCAGCGATCTCTTGGTGCGGCACGGCGGCACGGTCATCTTGTCTGAAACGCCGGAGACCTACGGCGCCGAGCACTTGCTGACGCGCCGCGCGGTGAGTCGTGATGTCGGCGAAAAGCTGGTGGCGCTGATGCGCTGGTGGGAGGATTACACCGCGCGCGAAGGCGCCGAGATGAACGCCAACCCAAGCCCCGGCAACAAGGCCGGCGGGCTCACCACGATCTTGGAAAAATCACTCGGCGCAATGGCGAAGGCCGGCAGCACCAATCTGGTCGACGTCGTGAACTATGCAGAAGCGGTCACCAAGAAAGGTTTTGTGTTCATGGACACGCCCGGCTACGACCCGGTCGCGGCGACCGGGCAGGTGGCCGGCGGCGCCAATCTCGTCTGCTTCACCACCGGGCGCGGCAGCGTGTTCGGCTGCAAGCCGGCGCCCTCGATCAAGCTTGCGACCAATTCGGCGATGTACCGGCGCATGGAAGACGACATGGACATCAATTGCGGCACCATTCTCGATGGCGAGGAAACCGTGCAGCAATGCGGCCAGCGCATTTTCGAGTTGATGCTGAAAACAGCTTCGGGCCAGCCGACCAAGAGCGAAAGCTTCGATTTCGGTGGCGCCGAATTCGCGCCCTGGGTGCTCGGCGCGACGATGTAGGTCCACGGGGTATCCTCTGAGGTCATCGCGGCGAACCAAAATCCCGGAGCGCGGCTTGAGCGATGGGGGCCTTGCGAGCGGTCAACCTCTTCAGATCGCAGCATGGCACGCCGTGCGTCAGCTCCGATTTTGAAATTCTTAACCACATCTTTGCAATTTGCACCCGCGATCGTTCGCGAGGCCGCCTGGAAGGCAGTTCTTAATCGGCTCCCCCTTACGTTCCCGCCCCAGGAAACGGGGTAGTTTCGAAATTTTCAACCGACAAGGGGGTCGACCATGTCTTACGTGTATTCCAGGATGATGCGCAGTCCGTTCAGCACTACCGCACTGTTCTGTGCCGGCGGTCTTTCGATGTCGCTGGTGCTCGTCCTCGCCTATGATCTGCGCCTTGGCGATGGCTGGCTCTGATCCGCGAACGACCTGAAAACGCAAAACTGACAGTTGTTTTTCGAAGGGGATAGCACGCAATCGTGCTGTCCCCTTCGGCGTTAAAGCGCTCGCGCGGCAGCGAACGAACCCGGACAAGCCGGTCGATTTGACCGACGGGCAAATCACCGTCAGGCCAATGTTTTTCCTTCCCGCCGGGACGACACGACCGTCGTGATCTCAGCCGGCGGTCCCGGTGCGCGGCGCGTCATCGCCGCGTTGAGCAAGCGGCTCGGCGCGCAGGTCCTGGAAGAACTTGTCGACCTCGCGCGACAGGGTCTCCGCGGTGGCCGTCAGTTCGGTGGACGCCGAGAGGACCGATGCCGCGGCCTTGTTGGTCTCGCCGATCGCCTCGCTGAGCGAGCCGATATTGGCGACCAGGGTCTCGTTGCCCTGTGCGGCCAATTGCGCGTTTTGGGAGATCTCGCGTGTCGCGGCGTCCTGCTGCCCGACGGCGCCGGCGATATTCGAGGTGACTTCATTGATGTCGCGCACCGCGTTGCCGATTTCGCGCACGGCATCGACGGCGTTCCGCGTCGAAGACTGGATCATGCTGACGTTCTGGCCGATTTCGGCGGTCGCTTTGGCGGTTTGTCCGGCCAGTGTCTTGACCTCGTGGGCCACCACCGCAAAACCCCTGCCGGCATCGCCCGCGCGCGCGGCTTCGATGGTCGCGTTCAGCGCCAGCAGATTGGTTTGCTCGGCGATCGCCTGAATCAGATTGAGCACGCCGTCAATACGCTGGGTTGCGGCGGCAAGGCTTTCGATCTCGGTGATCGATTTTTCGGTTCGCTGACCGGCCTGTTCGACCACGCCTGCGGACTGGCGGACCTGACGGCCGATCTCCTCAACGGAAGTCGACAGTTCCTCGGCGGCACTGGCGACGGCGAACACGTTGGTAGAGGCCTTCTCGGTCGCACCGGTGGCTGCAACGGCGCGTCCGCTGGCATCCGATGCCACTTTGGTGATGGATTGCGCCGTGTTGCGCATCGCCGATGCGTTATCGGTGACCGCGCGCAGCACCCCACCGATCGCACTCCGGAACGCCTCCGCGGAAGTCTCGATGTGCTGGGCCCGCTGTTCGCGCGCCCTGGAGTCCAGCAGCACCTGCGAATTCAGGTTGCGATTGCGGTCCATGGCTGCCTGGAAGACCTGGATCGCCCGCGCCAGTGCGCCGATCTCGTCAGCCCGATCGGTGTGGGGGACCTCGACCCCTTCCGCGCCATCGGCGACGCGCTTGATGGTGGCGGTGATGACCGAAAGCGGCCGCGCAATCGAGCGGGAGATGATCAGAACGCCGACCGCGACAACGACCAGCGCGAGACCGCCGAGCGCCGTCAGCAGGAACGACAATACGCGGTTGGTCTCGGTCTGCCGGAGAATCTGCTTGCTGCGTTCGTCATAGACCCTGGAGAGCGCCTCGAGGTCCTTGTTGAGCGCGGAACGCACGGTGCGGTTGGCGTCGTTATCGCCCCACTCGCGGCCTGCGGCGCCGCTGATTTCAACGCCGCGGCGCACCAGTTCCTTGCGGAATTCGACGAACTGGTCGATGCGCTTCTTGAACACGGCGAACTGTTCGGCGTCATCTGCCCGCACGATGGATTGCCAGTCCTTGACCACGGCCAGGATGTGGTCGTTGAACTTGAGCAGCCCATCGCCGTACTTCTTCACGACGGCAGGTTCGCTCGACATGTAGATACCGCGGGATTCCATCACCACCGCATAGACCAGCGCATTGACCCGTTCGACATTGAGCGCAGCGTGGCTGGCGGTCTCGATCGCCTCCGTGAGTTCAGCGTTGCGGCGGGTGTTATAGTCGGAGAGTATCGTCATTGCCGCCGAGAGCAGCGCAACCATGGCGAACACCGAATACAGCTTCATCGCCAGCGAAAAGCGCGACGTTACGGCTGAATCGGGGGAGGCGGTAATGGCGTTCATCGTTTCAGGCATCGCTGGCCTCACAAAAGAGGCCGGGAAAGCACCGTCGGCCGTCCAAAAAAGCATGCAAAATCTAGATGTATAAATTGCTAAAGTTTGAGCTAAATCTGCGAGTTCCGCGAAAAGCCTGTATCATTGTACCCTCGACGGGGTCTGCGACCGCCAATGTCGCGGTAAGCGCTGATGGTCCGGAGCCACCATGGTCTATCGCCATACCATCGACGCCACCTCCCACGTCTTCGAAGACTTGCGCGATCTGCTTGCCAAGGCGACGCCGCCACGTTCCGGCGATCGTCTGGCCGGGGTGGCCGCCGAGAGCGCGCAGCAGATGATCGCGGCGCGGATTGCGCTGGCGGATGTTCCGCTGACGCAATTCCTGCACGAAACGGTCGTCGCCTACGAAGATGACGAAGTCACCCGACTGATCATCGATACCCACGACGCAACGGCCTTTGCACCGATAGCGTCGCTGACGGTGGGCTCGTTCCGCGATTGGCTGCTCTCCGACGCGGCGAATACCGAGGCCCTCGGCAGACTGTCGCGCGGGATCACCCCGGAAATGGCCGCGGCGGTTTCAAAGCTGATGCGCAATCAGGATCTGATCCTGGTGGCGAAGAAGTGCCAGGTGACGTCGGCGTTTCGCAACACCATCGGTCTGCGCGGCCGGATGAGCGTGCGGCTGCAGCCCAATCATCCTTTCGACGACGCCAAGGGCATCGCCGCATCGATCCTCGACGGCATCATGCTGGGATCGGGCGACGCCTGCATCGGCATCAATCCGGCAAGCGACGATCCGGCAGCGATCGGCGGCCTGCTGCGGCTGCTCGACGAGATCATTTCCCGGTTGCAGATTCCCACTCAAGCCTGCGTGCTGGCGCATGTGACCACGACGCTCGCCTTGATCGAGCAGGGCCAACCGGTCGATCTGGTGTTTCAGTCGATCGCAGGCACCGAGGCGGCCAATCGCAGTTTCGGCATCGATCTGGCGCTGCTGGGACAGGCCCATCAGGCCGGACTGTCGCTGCAACGCGGCACCGTCGGGCGCAACGTCATGTATTTCGAAACCGGGCAGGGATCGGCGCTTTCGGCCGGGGGCCATCACGGCGTCGACCAGCAAACCTGCGAAGCTCGCGCCTATGCGGTTGCCCGCGCCTTCGATCCGCTGCTGGTCAACAGCGTGGTCGGCTTTATCGGGCCGGAATATCTCTACGACGGCAAGGAGATCATTCGTGCCGGGCTCGAGGATCATTGCTGCGGCAAACTGCTCGGCCTGCCGCTTGGCGTGGATGTTTGTTACACCAACCACGCCGAGGCCGACCAGGACGACATGGATAACCTGCTGACACTGCTCGCCGCCGCCGGTGTGACCTTCATCATGGGGGTGCCGGGCGCCGACGATGTCATGCTGAACTATCAGTCCACCTCATTCCACGACGCGCTCTATATCCGCGAACTGTTCGGCCTCAAGCGGGCGCCCGAGTTCGACGATTGGCTGTTTCGTAGCGGGCTTGCCGGGGCCGACTATCGGCTTGCCGGCAATACGGGTCTGCTGCCTGATTTTGCATCGCAACTGATCGGCGACAATCCCGCGTAAAGCTGAACCGAGGCAACTGTTGGATGGTCCCAACATTAGGATGCTGCCACAATCTCGAAAAATTTGTAGCCCAGCCTCGGCAACCTGCTTAAATTGGGCAGCGATAAAAGGAAGTTCCATGAGAGCTGAGCGAATGGAGGCGGAGCGGCGCATCCTGTGCGTGTTTCCGCGCTATACGTCTTCCTTCGGCACGTTCGAATATGCCTATCCATTGACCGACGGCGTCCGGGCTTTCATGCCTCCGCAGGGATTGCTGCTGATCGCGGCCTATCTGCCCGAGAACTGGCCGGTCCGTTTCATCGACGAAAACCTTCGCCCCGCGACCAGGCAAGATTTCGAATGGGCGGAAGCCGTGTTCGTCAGCGGCATGCACATCCAGCGTCAGCAGATGAACGATATCTGCCGGCGCGCCCATGCCTTCGATCTGCCGGTAGCGATCGGCGGGCCCTCGGTCAGCGCTTGCCCGGAATACTATCCCGCGTTCGACTATCTGCATGTCGGCGAACTCGGAGACGCGACCAACGAGCTGATCGCGCGGCTGGCGCGCGATCCCTGCCGTCCCGCGCAACAGGTGGTGCTCAAGACGGCCGATCGCGTGTCCATGACCGAATTTCCAATCCCGGCCTACGAACTTGCCGAAGTAAAAAAATATTTTCTCGGCAGCATCCAGTATTCCAGCGGCTGCCCCTATCAGTGCGAGTTCTGCGACATCCCGGGGCTTTACGGGCGCAATCCGCGGCTGAAGACGCCGCAGCAGATCGTCGCCGAACTCGACCGGCTGCGCGAATGTGGGGTTACCGACACCGTCTATTTCGTCGATGACAATTTCATCGGCAACCGGAAGGCGGCGCTCGACCTGATGCCGCACCTGATCGAGTGGCAGAAGAGAACCGGCTATGTGGTTCGTTTCGCCTGCGAGGCGACACTCAACATCGCCAAGCGGCCGGAGATCCTCGAGAAGATGCGCGAAGCCTTCTTCGTCACCATCTTCTGCGGCATCGAGACACCGGATTCGGATGCACTGAAGGCGATGCATAAGGACCACAACATGATGGTCCCTATCCTCGAGGGTGTCCGCACCATCAACAGTTACGGCATGGAGGTGGTGTCCGGCATCATCATGGGGCTCGATACCGACAAGCCCGAGACGGCCGACGCATTGCTCGCCTTTATCGAAGAATCCAGGATACCCCTGCTGACCATCAATCTCCTGCAGGCGCTTCCGAAAACACCGTTGTGGGATCGACTGGAGCGGGAAAACCGGCTGGTGCACGACGATAGCCGCGACTCCAACGTCGATTTCCTGCTGCCCTACGATCAGGTGACCGCGTCGTGGCGCAAATGCATGGAGCTCGCCTATCAGCCCGAGAAACTGTATGCGCGTTATCAGCACCAGGTCGATTTCACCTATCGCAACAAGCTGCAGGTGCCGGTGAGCCCGGAGCAGAAGAGCTGGGCCAATATCAAGCGCGGGCTGATCATACTCCGCAATATTTTCTGGAAGGTCGGCGTGCTCGGCGACTATCGCAGAGTATTCTGGAAATTCGCGCTGTCGCGCTTGCGGCACGGCGATATCGAAGGCTTGATTTCCTCGGCGATGATCGGCCACCACCTCATCATGTTCGCGCGCGCGGCTTCAGTCGGTCAGCAGAACGCCTCGAATTACTCGGTGCGGTTGCGCGAGGCCTCGGTCCCTGCCGAGTAACCGCTCATGATGAAAGCACCGGCGCCGCCGCGACGCTCGATGCGGGACCTGCGGGACCTCACGCCGGCGCGGGTCGGGCTTGGCCGGGCCGGCGCCAGCATGCCGACCAGCGCGCTGCTCGAATTTACCCTCGACCATGCCCGCGCCCGTGACGCCGTTCATTCCGCCTTCGATACCGCCGCCGCGATCTCGGGCCTCAGGGAACTCGGGCTGGCGGCACCCGAGGTCCGCAGTCGGGCGCGCAACCGCGCTGACTATCTCAGGCGTCCCGATCTAGGACGAACGCTCGATCAGGCTTCGCGCGATCTGCTGGCGCGCCGCAACGGCCCGTGCCGGTTCGCGATCGTGATCGGCGATGGCCTGTCGCCGACCGCGGTCAACGCACACGCGCTCGAACTCGTCCGCAGCCTCATTCCGCTGCTGGCCACAGACGGGATCGAAATCGGGCATGCCGTGGTGGCCTCGGGCGCGCGGGTTGCTTTGGCCGATGAGATCGGCGCCGTGCTCGGCGTCCGCATGATCGCCATGCTGATCGGCGAACGGCCGGGCATGTCCGCATCGGACAGTTTGGGCGCCTATCTGACCTTCGCCCCGCGAGTAGGGCGCACCGATGCCGAGCGCAATTGCGTCTCCAACATTCACGGCGCGGGACTTGGCTATCATGAGGCCGCCTTCCGGATCGCGTGGCTGGTCCGCGAAGCCCTGGCCCGGGAAGTCACCGGCGTGGCGCTAAAGGATCAAAGCCGGGGCGAGCGCTTGATCGCCTCGAGACCCGTTCAGAGCCGACGTGACAAGTTCGAAAGTTGAGGCCCATCATTACCTGATAGTCGTGGATTGGATGCGGCGATGCGCTTGCGAGTCGACGGCCAGACCTGCTACATCTATCGCGGCAAATTTACCGTATGTTTTCAATAGCTAGCGCCAATCATTTCATGGCCGATCAAGGCCTCATTCGGCCTCCGGATTTAAGTTATACATACTGAGCCGATGTGGGAATTGGACAAGGCATGCTCGAAAAGAACAGCGACAGTGAAGTCCACGTCGAGAAAGTCGAGCAGCGGCCAACCGCCAGCATCGCCTTCGGGCTCGAGCGTCTCGGGCTGATCGCGGTTCAGCGTCCGATCCTGTCCTGCATCATTCTGGTCGGCCTGATCATCGGCGCGATCTTCGGCATTGACCGTATCAAGATCGACGATTCCCTGAGCCAGCTGTTTCGGTCCAATTCGAAGGACTACAAGCAATATGAAGCTGAAACCAAGCGCTTCCCGGCGACCGAATTCGACGTGCTGGTGGTGGTCGAAGGCGGGACGCTGCTGGCGCGGCCCAATCTCGAAAAGCTGCGCGATTTCGTCACCGATCTGCAGCTCGTCCAGGGCACCCGCGGCCTGATCTCGTTGTTCTCGGCGCGGCAGGCGCCGGCGCCGGGCAAGCTGCCCGCCGCGCTATTTCCGCCCGAACTGCCGGAAGGCGCCGCCTATGACAGGTTCATAGAGACCGTCAAAACCAACGAGATCATCCGGGGCAAGTTGTTGTCCGACGATGGCACGCTGGCGCTGATCGTGCTGTCGCTTGAGCCCGAGGTCGTCGCCAGCAACAGGCTCGGCAAGGTGATCGGCGAGATTCGCAAGCTGATGGCCGAAGATCTCGGGGGCGGCGGACTTAAAGCCGAATTATCCGGCGTCCCGGTCATGCAGCTCGAAATCCGCAATGCGGTCGCGCGCGATGGGCTGACCTACAATATCCTCGGGATTCTCGCCGGTTGCATCATCGCGATCATCTTCTTCCGCAAGATATCGTTCATGGTGGTTGCCGCGTTCCCGCCGATCATCGCGATCTTGTTGGCGCTCGGCGGCCTCGGCTGGGCCCATTTCAATCTCAACATGTTCCTGAACGTGATGACGCCGCTGATCATGGTGATCAGTTTTTCCGATTCGATGCAGCTGACGTTCGCGGCGCGCGACCGGCTGATCGCGGGCCAGGACAAATTTACCGCCTTCAGGAACGCGGTGCTGGTGGTCGGGCCGGCCTGCGTGCTCACCCACGGCACCGCCGGGATATCGTTCATTGCCTTGCAATTTTCCGATTCCGACCTGATCCGCAAATTCGGCGAGGCCGGACTCGCCGCCACCATCATCGCGCTGATCGCGGTGCTTTCGCTGGTGCCGGTGTTCGGGGTGCTATTCGTCCGCAACGAAAGCGTATTCGCCGTGAAATTCCAGAGCGCCGATGCCGGCGTTCAGGCGCTGCGCAACTTTTGCTACTGGATCGCGGTGCGCATGGTCAGCCGCCCCGGTCTATTCAGCCTGGTCGCGGTGGTTTTCGTCGGCGGCCTTGCCGCGTTCTATGCCAATCTCGAACCGCGCTATCGGTTGGCTGATCAAGTGCCTGACAAGCAGCAGGCGGTAGCCGCCTCCGGACGCCTTGACGCCAAGCTGACCGGCGCCAATGCGATCGACGTGCTGATCGAATTTCCCAAGGGCACCTCGTTGTACGCTCCCGACACGCTGCAGGTGATCGCCGACGTTCACGCCGCGGTAGAAAAGCAGCCTGGAGTAGGTAACGTCTGGTCGTTGGAGACGCTGCGGCGCTGGCTGGCGGAAAAGGCCGGCAGTTCCGATGTCGCGACCTTGAAGGAATATGTCGACGTGATCCCCGAGTATCTGGTGCGGCGCTTCATTTCCGCAAATCAGGATGCCGTGGTGGTGTCAGGCCGGGTTCCCGATCTCGATTCAAGCGAAATCCTTCCGGTCGTCGAGAATCTCGATCATGCGTTGGACACGGTGCGCAGGCAACATCCGGGCTACGAGATCGCCGTCACCGGCTTGTCTGCGATCGCCGCGCGCAATAGCGCCAACATGATCGAGAAGCTCAATCGCGGCCTGACTATCGAGTTCGGGCTGGTGGCGGTTTTCATCGGGCTGGCGTTTCGCTCGGTGGTGGTGATGTTCTCGTGCATCCTGCCCGGCATCTTCCCGGTAGTATTGTCGGGCACGGTGCTGTGGCTGCTGGGGGAGGGACTGCAATTCGCCAGCGTCGTTGCGCTCACCGTCTCTTTCGGACTGGGGCTGAGCGCGACGATTCACTTCCTCAATCGGCTGAGACTCGAGTCCAAGCCAGGTGTCAGTTCGGAATTGGCGGTCGAGCGTGCCACCGTGCTGGTCGGTCCGGCCCTGATTCTGACCACGGTGGTCTTGGCCTGCGGCCTGGTGGTGACGGTGTTTTCAGCTCTGCCCTCGCTGCGCCTGTTTGGCTGGCTCAGCGCTTTCTCGATGGTCGCGGCCCTGGTCGCGGACCTCTTCATCCTGCGTCCGACCGCGATGTTCCTGATCAACCTGTCGCAACGGCTTCGCGGGACGTCATAGCGTTTTCGAGCGAAGTGGCGCCGGTTTGCGTCAAGAGAACGCGTCAAAACAAAGGGGTCAGAGCCCCGTTCTGATTCAATCAGAATAGGGCTCTTGCTCGCGCGAAGGCGGCGGGGGAAACGGGAGCGCACAGCCGCTGGAAAACTGTGGCGTCAGCCCTTCACCATCGTGATGCTCACGCCCCTGATCTCGCCCTTGGAGCTGATCTGGACAGTCTGCCGCGTGCCGTTGGTCCGCAGCGTCAGGTTGGCGGCAAATCCGGCGGCCTCGACGAACACGTCGATCTGGCCACCGCCTGCGGTGCCCTGCAGATTGCCGAAAACGTTGCGGCTGGCTTCGCTCCAGTTGCCGGAGATGCGACCGCCCTCGCTGGTCACGTCACTACTCAAGTCGAATTTGTAGCTATCGCTGGCGCAACGCAGATTTTGCTTCAAGCCGAGGCCGGTGGCCGTGACCTTGTAGTCGGCCCTGCATCGGATCCGTTCGGTCGTTCCATCGGAAAGCGAAACCGTGCCGCTGCCGGACCATGCGCCATCAAACCCGGCAAACGGGCTGGATTGGGCGTAGCCGGCCGATACCGAGAGCATGAGCGCGGCGCCGAGCCCTGCAGCTTTGATGGCCTGTGCAACCAAGCTCGTACCAATCGGTTTCATGTCGGATTTTCCCATTGAAATGACGTTCCAGTACCGGATACGTCTCGCCGCATCGAGGATTTGGTGTCGGCATCAGTGTGTTAAGTTCAATGACAGTCCGATCGTTGCCTTGCGCCGCAGTGCCGCCTGTCACCGCCGGCTCGGATGCCAACGTTAAAGTACACAAACCGTTCGAAGCAAGCGAACGGATTTTCTGCACCGTCAAATCGAAAGGCGGTGATCGTCGCCGGCCTGGTTTGCAGTTGCCAGCCGCCTTTGTCTACGACGATCGATGATGAAAGCAGTTGATCTTTGGAATAATGATGCAATATCAGCTACCTAGCGGCTGGCTTAAATCTCCTTGGCGAGAGCGGCGATTTGGGATGGCGCCGCCGTAAATTTGGCCGCATTTACCAGCGCCTCTGGTTCGCCGTCGCTGCGGGTTGCAGCCCTCGCAATCCGAAATAGGTCGGTCCGGTCCGCCGTTCGGGCCGAATTCTCCACCGTCGAATGAAGGAACACGATGCACAAGTTTTTCCTGCCACTCATTCTGTTCTCGCTATCCGTGTCCACCGGCGCCCTCGCGCAGCAGCAGCGCAGCGGCACGCCGGAAGAACAGGCGGCGTGTTCGCGCGACGTTCAGCGCTACTGCCGCCCGGTAATGGATCAGGGCGATTTCGTCGTTCTGGCCTGTCTGCAGCAAAATCGTCCCAAGATATCGAAGGCCTGCGATCTGGTGCTGAAGAACCACGGACAATAGGCGCCTCGCCTGTCCGATGATCGCCACGGCGCGGCATTTTTCCGGCCGAAGCCGGGCGCGGCGACAATCTGAGGGACATCGCAGACAGCATTGGTTTTGGCGTCGTATTCTCCTATATGGGGTTTGCGATCCATTCGCATGTGCGGCAGCGCCTGGGCATGCGACACCACCCTGTTCAATTGATGTAGCCAGTCCCAGATGGTCAACGCGAGCGAACTGCGATCCGGCAAGACCCACCGCGACGAGAACTTTCCGGTGGCATCATGGATCATTCATCGGCGGCACCGCCCGCTGATCTTCGCGTTCTATGATTTCGTCAGGACTGCGGATGACATCGCCGATCATTCGTCGCTCAGTGAGCGCGACAAGCTTGCGCTTCTCGATCTACTCGAAGCCGAACTGCTCGGCCGCGGCGACACTCAGCCCGAAGCCGTCAAGCTTCGGTGCGCGCTGGCGGAGCGATCGATGGCCCCACGCCACGCGCTCGACGTTCTGATCGCCTTCCGCATGGACGTGACCAAGCTTCGTTACGAGAATTGGGACGAACTGATACAGTATTGCCGGTATTCCGCGATGCCGGTCGGGCGGTTCATGCTCGACGTTCATGGCGAGAGCACCTCGACCTGGGCTGCCTCCGATGCGCTTTGCGCCGGGCTTCAGATCAACAATCACCTTCAGGATTGTGCAAAGGACTACAAAGATCTCAACCGCGTTTATTTGCCGCGCGATGCACTCGCGGCCGCGGGAGCCTCGGTCGAGGAACTCGGACAACCGCGTGCATCGCCGCCGCTGCTGCAGTGCCTGCATTCGCTCGCCGAGCGGACCGAGGCGCTGCTCGACCAGAGCAAGTCGCTCAGCGCCGAGGTGAGGGATTTCCGGCTCGGCCTCGAGATTTCTGTGATCCAGGCTTTCGCCGACAAGATCGCTCGTCTTCTCAAAGCGCGCGATCCCCTCAGCGAGGCCGTGCACCTTGGCCCGGCCGAGCTATTCCTCCAAAGCGTCGCTGGGGTGTCGAGCGAGATCGCCGGCCGCGCAATGGGACGGCGCGCTGTGTCGAATCCGGCGGCCGGCGCATGACGCTCGACACCGCGGCAAGCAGCGTCAGTTACGGAAAGTCCGCGTCAGGCAGCTCCTTCTACGCGGCGATGCGGATTCTGCCGCACGCGCAGCGCGAGGCGATGTTTCAGATTTACAGCTTTTGCCGGCAAGTCGATGACATCGCGGATTCCGGCGGGCCGCGCCCCGAACGGCTGGCGGCGCTCCAGCAATGGCGTGACGACATCGACGCGTTGTACCGGGACCATCCGCCGGCGCGGCTGCGCGACTACGTCGGATCGGTTCGAAGTTTTGACCTGCAGCGGCAGGATTTTCTGGCCATCATCGATGGCATGGAGATGGATGTGCCGCAGGATATCAGGGCGCCGGACTTTGCGGCGCTGGATTTGTATTGCGACCGTGTTGCCAGCGCCGTCGGGCGGCTTGCGGTGCGGGTGTTCGGTGTTCCACGCGACGACGGCATCCTGCTCGCCCATCATCTTGGCCGTGCGCTGCAGCTGACGAATATCCTGCGTGACATCGACGAGGACGCGGCGATCGGGCGGCTTTATCTGCCGCGCGAGGAATTACTGCACGCCGGCATTGACTCGACCGATCCGCTCAAGGTCATCTCCGACCCGGCGCTGCCGCGAGCCTGCATCCCCCTGGTGGCGCGCGCGCGCGAGCATTTCGCGCAAGCCGACGAGGTGATGGGCCGCAATCCGCGGCGCGTGGTGCGGGCGCCGAGGATCATGTCGAAATATTATCGCGCGATTCTGGAATTGCTGGTCGAGAGAGGATTCGCATCCCCGCGTCGGCCGGTCCGCCTCAACAAATTGGGCCGCCTTGCCATCATTCTCCGCCACGCGTTCATCTGATGCAGAAGACCGTTCACATCATCGGCGCCGGTATTTCCGGCCTGGCGGCCGCGGTTCGGCTCGTCGAGGCGAGTTACGTGGTGCACCTCCATGAGGCCACCCAGCAGGCCGGCGGCCGCTGCCGCTCATATTTCGACACTGCGACCAACCTGACCATCGACAACGGCAACCATCTGCTGCTTTCGGGCAACCGCCACGCGCTGGCCTACGCACGATCGATCGGTACCGAAGCGGGGCTGATTGGACCGCAGCGCGCGCAGTTTCCATTTGTCGATCTGGCGACCGGGCAGCGCTGGCAGCTCGATCTCGGGGAAAGCCGGTTGCCGACCTGGGTCTTCGACGAGGCTCGGCGTGTGCCCGATACCGGGCTGCTTGATTACCTGGCATTGGCGCCTCTGATCTGGGCGGCGCAAAGCAAATTGGTCGGCGACACGATCCCCTGCAAGGGAGTTCTCTACCGGCGTCTGGTGCAGCCGCTGCTGCTTGCGGCACTGAATGTCGATCCCCCCGAGGGGTCCGCGGGCCTCGCCGGCGCGGTGGTCCGGGAAACCTTGCTGGCGGGTGGATGGGCCTGCCGCCCGCTGATCGCCCGCGAGGGCTTGAGCGCGGTGCTGGTCGAACCCGCAATCAGGCTGTTACAGAAGAAGAATGCCAGCATCCGCTTCGGACATGAACTGCGCGAGTTCGGCATGTCGGGAGAGCGTGTCGGCGAGTTGAAATTTGGCGACGATACGGTCGCGATCGGGCCTGAGGAAGCCGTGATTATGGCGGTTCCTCCGCGTCCGGCTTCGGCGCTGCTTCCGGGCCTGAAAGTCCCCTCCAGGTTCCGGGCCATTGTGAATGCGCATTTCCGCTTCGATCCGCCCAAGGACATGTCTCCGATTCTCGGAGTCGTCGGAGGTTTGGTGGAATGGCTGTTCGCATTCCCACAGCGCTTGTCGGTCACGATCAGCAATGGCGACCGGCTGCTCGATATGCCGCGCGAGGAACTTGCGCGGGCGATCTGGCGGGATATCTGTCGAGCCGGGGGCGTGGAGGGGGAGCTTCCGCAGTGGCAGATCGTGCGCGAGCGCCGGGCGACGTTCGAGGCCACGCCGGAACAAAATGCATTGCGGCCGGGCGCCTCCACTGACTGGAAAAATCTGTTTCTCGCCGGCGATTGGACTGATACGGGGTTGCCGGCAACGATCGAAGGATCCGTGCGGTCAGGGAACCGCGCCGCCGATCTGGTGATTGCCATGCGGCCGGCGTGATCGCGAGAGAGCAGCCGACTTCCGGTATCAGCGGATAGAATCGAACACAGGGACGTTGAGTAAAAATGGATTCCGGCACCCAATCAGCCGAAGCCCTGAGCAGTGGCCCGGTGGCGGCGAGCATCGCCTCGGCGACGCGCGCCTTGCTGCGTTGCCGGCAGCCTGACGGCCATTGGGTGTTCGAACTGGAGGCCGACTGTACGATTCCCGCCGAGTATGTGCTGCTCCGCCACTATCTCGGCGAGGCCCGCAACCTCGGGCTGGAAGCCAAGATCGGCAACTACCTGCGCCGGGTTCAGGGCACCCATGGCGGCTGGCCGCTGGTGCACGACGGCGATTTCGACATGAGCGCCAGCGTGAAGGCCTATTTCGCGCTGAAGATGATCGGCGATTCCCCTGATGCCCCGCATATGGTGCGGGCCCTCGAAGCGATCCGGTCCCGCGGCGGGGCGGTCCACAGCAATGTTTTCACCCGCTTGATGCTGGCGATGTTTGGCGTGCTGAGCTGGCGCAGCGTGCCGGTGCTCCCCGTCGAGATCATGCTGCTGCCGATGTGGTCGCCCTTTCACATCAACAAGATTTCCTATTGGGCGCGCACCACGATGGTGCCGCTGTTGGTCCTGGCGGCGCTGAAGCCGCGCGCCAGGAATGTCAGCGGCGTTGGAATCGATGAGCTGTTCCTGGAAGAGCCGCTTTCAATCGGAATGACTGCCAAGGCTCCGCATCAAAGCTGGGGCTGGTTTCTGCTGTTCCGCGGACTGGACAGCGTATTGCGGGCGATCGAGCCGTTGTTTCCGAAAAAGCTGCGGGCACGCGCGATCGACAGCGCCGTCGCCTACATCGAAGAACGGCTCAACGGCGAAGATGGATTGGGTGCAATCTATCCGCCGATGGCCAATGTCGTCATGATGTACGAGGTGCTCGGCCAACCGGAAAGCTATCCGCCGCGCGCCCTCACGCGAAAAGGTCTCGACGATCTGCTGGTGATCGGCGAGCACGAGGCTTATTGCCAGCCCTGCGTCTCGCCGGTGTGGGACACGGCGTTGACCTGTCACGCCCTGATCGAAGCCGGCAGCGAGGAGGCATTGTCCGCCGCCAAACGAGGGCTCGATTGGCTCAAGCCGAGGCAGGTGCTCGATCTGAAGGGCGACTGGGCCGTCAAGCGGCCCGACATTCGCCCTGGCGGCTGGGCCTTCCAGTACAACAATGCCTACTTTCCCGATCTCGACGACACCGCGGTCGTAGTCATGGCGATGGATCGCACGCGCCGCGCAAGCGAGAGCCCTGAATACGACGTCGCGATCGCGCGCGCCCGCGAGTGGATCGAGGGCATGCAGAGCCGCGATGGCGGCTGGGCTGCCTTCGACGTCGATAATCTCGAATATTACCTCAACAATATTCCGTTCTCCGATCATGGCGCGCTGCTCGATCCGCCGACCGATGACGTCACCGCCCGCTGCCTCTCGATGCTGGCTCAACTGGGAGAGAGGCCCCAAACCAGCAAGGCCGTTGCGGCTGCAGTTGCCTATCTGCGCCGAAGCCAGCTTGCGGAGGGGTCCTGGTACGGCCGCTGGGGGATCAACTACATCTACGGCACCTGGTCGGCGTTGTGCGCGCTCAATGCCGCCGGGATCGATTGCCACGATGCCGTGAACCGCAAGGCGGTGGCCTGGCTGCTATCGATCCAGAATGAGGATGGCGGCTGGGGCGAGGATGCCATCAGCTACCGACTCGACTATAAGGGGTTCGAGGGAGCGCCTTCTACGGCCTCGCAAACGGCATGGGCCTTGCTTGGGCTGATGGCAGCGGGGGAGGTTGGCAACCCGGCGGTCGCGCGGGGGGTGCAGTACCTAATAGCCACACAAGGCGAAAAAGGGTTGTGGGACGAGCAGCGCTACACCGCAACAGGCTTTCCTCGGGTGTTTTATCTGCGTTATCATGGTTATCCGAAGTTCTTTCCGCTCTGGGCGCTGGCGCGGTATCAGAATCTGAGGAGCGCCGATAGCAGGGTGGCAGGGGTCGGAATGTGATTTTTGGGGCGGGGGACGACGCGTCCGCGGACAATGCCATTGATCCGCGGCCGGTATTGATTGTGACCGGTCTGGCCCAGGAGGCCCGCATCGCGGCCGGGCCCGGCATGACCGTGATCTGCAGCAGTAGCGATCCGCAGCAATTGCGGGCGCTTCTGACGGTGTTCGACCCATCGACCATCAGGGGCGTGATCAGCTTCGGTGTGGCCGGCGGATTGGATCCGTCGCTGAAATCCGGCGACGTCGTGGTGGCGACCGAGGTGCTTGCCGGCGATACCCGCTGGCTGGCCGGTCTGGCGCTGAATGAAGAATTGGTCGCAAGCGTCGCGTTGGGCCGCAGCCGCGTGGTCAGGGGCGGCCTCGCGGGCGTCGAGCGGGTCGTCGCCGCCCGGGCCTTCAAAGCGGCGCTGCGGTCCGAGACAGGGGCTGCCGCGGTCGACATGGAGAGCCATATTGCCGCAGCCTACGCGGCCGAATTGGGCCTTCCATTCGCCGCCCTGCGCGTCATCAGCGATCCAGCCGGCAGCGCCTTGCCTGAACTGGCGATGGCCGCGATCAAGCCGAACGGCGACATCGATCTGCGCAAGATCCTGCGCGGGGTAGTGCGCAATCCGCTGCTGCTGCACGCCTTGGTCTCGACCGGAATCGATTTCAATCGCGCGCTGCGCAGCCTACGCGGCTGTCGAGGTTTTCTGCTGGGCGGCGAGGGCCTCGTCGCGGCGGATATCTGACAGCCGCTTCTGCACTTCCTGGGAGAAGATGTACTGGGCCGGCCGCTGGTTGGCGAGACTGATCTCGGGCGCCATCGGCCCGGCGGTCCGCACGCCGCGCAGTGCCACCCACATCGCCTTGAACGGATTGCTCAGCGCCGCATCCGCCGCGGTCGGCTCGTAGCCGCAATGCGCCATGCAGTTGGCGCACTTTTCGTACTTGCCGGTGCCGTAGCTGTCCCAGTCGGTTGTCTCCATCAGCTCGTTGAAGCTCTTGGCATAGCCTTCGCCGAGCAGATAGCAGGGCTTCTGCCAGCCGAAGATGTTGCGCGCCGGCATGCCCCATGGCGTGCATTCGTAATTCTGATTGCCGGCCAGGAAATCCAGGAACAGGCCGGAATGCATGAAATTCCACTTCTTGCCTTTGCCGAGCGCAAACACGTCGCGGAACAGCTTCTTGGTCTTGGTGCGGTTGAGGAAGTGCTCCTGGTCCGGGGCGCGCTCGTAGGCATAGCCCGGTGACATCGAAACCCCGACGCCGAGCTCGGTGGTGAAATCCAGGAATTTGGCGATATCCGCGGCGGCGTGCCCGTCGAAGATGGTCGCGTTGACGTTGACCGTGAAGCCCTTGGCCTTGGCGGCCTTGATCGCGGAGACGGCGCGATCAAACACGCCCGCCTGGGAAACCGCCTTGTCGTGATGCTCTTTCAGGCCGTCGAGATGCACCGAGAAAAACAGGTAGGGCGACGGCTCGAACAGGTGGAGCTTCTTTTCCAGCAGCAGTGCGTTGGTGCACAATGACACGAATTTCTTGCGGGCCACGAGCCCGCGCACGATCTCGCCGATTTCCTTGTGGATCAGCGGCTCGCCGCCCGGAATCGCCACCATCGGCGCGCCACACTCGTCGGCGGCGTCCCAGCATTCCTGCGCCGACATCCGGCGGTTGAGGATCGCATCGGGATAGTCGATCTTGCCGCAGCCGACGCATGCGAGGTTGCAGCGGAACAGCGGCTCCAGCATCAGCACCAGCGGATAGCGTTTTCGGCCCAGCAGCTTCTGCTTGACGAGGTAGCCGCCGATGCGCAGTTCCTTGAAGAACGGTATAGCCATTGCAAGTTTTCTTTCTGGACTCTGGTCGTGTTGGTCAGCCCGCGGCCAGTTCAGCCGGAAGCCGGAATTCGATATTTTCCTCCCGGCCGGGAACCACCGAGACCGTAACCGGCCCGATGCGCCTGAGGGCCTCGATCACGTCGTCGACGAGCACTTCGGGAGCCGAGGCGCCCGCGGTGATGCCGACGGCCCTGGCCCCCCTTAGCCAGTCCG
This sequence comes from uncultured Alphaproteobacteria bacterium, assembly GCA_963840155.1. GTDB lineage: Bacteria > Pseudomonadota > Alphaproteobacteria > Rhizobiales > Xanthobacteraceae > Bradyrhizobium. The sequence goes on along the minus strand of CAWIXP010000001.1, from coordinate 1,405,271 downwards.
GGTTGAGCTCGCTGCCATCGGCAATGAGATAACTCGCGACGCCCACTTCGGTGCCGATCTCGCGCAGCCTGTTCGAGTTGGAACTATTGGTGGCCCCCACCACCAGGATAACGTCCACGAGCTTGCTGAGGTCCCTTACCGCAGATTGGCGGTTCTGTGTCGCATAGCAGATATCCCGGATGTCCGGGCCCTGAATATCGGTAAAACGGGCCTGAAGGGCCGCAATAATGTCCTTGGTGTCATCCACGCTCAGGGTGGTCTGGGTGATGTAGGCCACAGGGGTGTCCGCAGGCATGGTTAAAGCCGCGACGTCATCGACATCCTGGACCAGCAGCACCGGGCCGGGCACCTGGCCCATGGTTCCCTCGACCTCGGGGTGCCCGGCGTGACCGATCAGGATCAGCGCCCGGCCCTTCGACATGTAGCGTTTGCCCTGGTTGTGGACCTTGGTCACCAGCGGGCAGGTGGCATTGAGCACCGGCAAGCCGCGGGCCGCGGCTTCCTCCTCCACGCTCCTGGCCACGCCATGGGCGCTGAAGACGGTGACCGCGAGCGGCGGCACTTCCGACAGATCTTCGACGAAGATCGCGCCCTTGTTCTTCAGGCTTTCGACCACGTATTTGTTGTGCACGATCTCATGGCGCACATAGACCGGCGGGCCATATTTCTCGAGCGCGCGCTCGACGATCTCGATTGCACGCACGACCCCCGCACAAAATCCGCGCGGCTGTGCAAGATATACTTCCATGGGACGCCCGTTACGCAAGTTGCACCGAACTCATTTCCGCGTTTCCGTCTGGCCTCAGACCCCGCAAACCTCCACGCCACGACCGACCGTCGGATCGCGGCTTCCCCGGGCAGGTAGAGGCACCGGGCTTTGTGTCAAAAAACCATCGGCTAGCAAAGCCGCAGGGTATCCCGAGCAGCCCAATAAGGGCCAGAATGCCGGTACCATGATAAGGTAATTTACTGTCCCCGAAGAATAAAGTTCCCCGAACCCTCACTTGTTCGTCACTTTACCGCAGGTCTGTCCCGGCTATATCAGCCTGCCAGCGCGACTTCGCCACACTGCGCCCGCGTCTTGCGCCCGCTGGCCCGCGCCTACCGGAAAACCACGCAAAAACAACACTAGGTCGCCTCCTGGAACTCCGATAGACAGCGGCACGTTTCAGGCAGGCTCCTAACATTAGAAAGAAAAGATGTGCTGACAAGTATTGTTGTCTCGATTGTTAGGGTTTGCACGCGATTTGCCCCATTCACTGCCCTGGTCGCGCTCATTCTGGCGATAGCGGCAGGCTTCTACACAGCCCACCACTTTTCGATCAACACCGACATCAATACGCTGATTTCGGACAAGCTGGATTGGCGCCAGCGCGACAACCAATTTGATCAGGCGTTCGATCGGGACCGGACCATCCTGGCCGTGGTGGAGGGCCCGACGCCCGAACTGACCAACGCTGCGAGCAGCGCGCTCACCCAGAAATTATCCAGCGACACCAAGCGTTTTGAATCGGTCGACCCGCTCGGCGGCGGAGAGTTTTTTGAAAAGAGCGGGCTTTTGTTCCTGCCGACCGCGGAGGTCGGCCGGGTGACCGGACAATTCCAGGCGGCTGCGCCGCTGATCGAGATCATGGCCGGCGATCCCAGCATCCGGGGACTGACCGGCGCGCTCGAAACCGGACTGGCCGGGGTGAAGCGCGGTCAAGTCAAGCTCGACAGCACGGCGCGGCCTTTCAACCTGATCGCCGGAAGCGTCGAGACCTTACTCAACAAGGGCGCCGCGACGTTCTCCTGGCGCGAACTGATCAGCGACAAGCCTTTGACCGAGGCCGACCGGCGAGCCTTCATCGAGCTCAAGCCGGTACTGGACTACAAGGCGCTGGAGCCGGGCAAGGATGCGACCGATGCCATCAGGCAGGCGGCGCGCGATCTCAATCTCGGGGCTGAAGATGGCGCGCGGGTCAGATTGACCGGCCCGGTGCCGATCGCCAACGAGGAATACGCGACGGTTCAGGATGGCGCCGTCAGGAACGGTATCGGAACCGTCCTCGTCGTGCTCGTGATCCTCTGGCTCGCGCTGCATTCGGCGAAGATCATCTTCGCCGTGTTCGTGAATCTCTTCATCGGCCTTTCCATCACCACCGCGATTGGGCTGATGATGGTCGGTTCGCTCAACCTTCTGTCGATCGCCTTCGCCGTTCTGTTCGTGGGTCTGGGTGTCGACTTCGGCATCCAGTTCAGCGTGCGTTACCGCTCGGAGCGTTTCAAGAACGATGATCTGCGACAGGCGCTGGCGCAGGCGGCCGAACGCGCCGCTATTCCGCTCTCGCTCGCGGCGATGGCCACCGCAGCCGGCTTTCTCTGCTTTCTGCCGACCGACTACAAGGGAATTTCCGAGCTTGGCGAGATCGCCGGTGCCGGCATGCTGATCGCATTCCTGTCGAGCATCACCGTGCTGCCGGCGTTGCTGCGTCTGCTCAATCCGCCCGGCGAAAAAGAACCGGTCGGCTATGCTTTCCTGGCGCCGGTCGATCGCTTCCTCGAAAAACATCGCGTCGTCATCGTGGTCGGCACGCTGCTGATCGCGGTCGCCGGCCTTCCGCTGCTGTATTTCCTGAAATTCGACTTCAACCCGATCAACCTGCGAAATTCCAATGTGGAATCGATCGCGACCTTTCTCGATTTGCGGAACGATCCGAACACCGGTGCCAACGCCATCAACGTGCTGACGCACTCGGATTCCGAGTCGAAAGAGATCGCGCAGCGGCTGGAAAAGCTGCCGGAAGTCCTCAGCGTCAGGTGGCTGGAAAGCTTCGTGCCGGAAGATCAGCCGGCGAAATTGCGGCTCATCGCCCAGGGCGCCAAGGTTCTCAATCCCGCAATCAATCCCGACTCCATCGATGCCCCGCCATCGGATCAGGAGAATGTCGATTCGCTGAAGGGATCGGTGGAGAGCCTGCGCCGAACCGCCGGCGACGCCAAGGGCCCCGGCGCCGTGGCCTCGCGGCGGCTAGCCGACGCGCTGGCGAAGCTAGCCGAATCCGATCAAGCGACGCGCGACAAGGCGCAGGCCATCTTCGTCCGGCCGTTGCAACTGGTGCTCGATCAGCTCAAGAACACGCTGCAGGCGCGGCCGGTCAGCCTGAAAACCCTGCCGCCCGATCTCGTGGGCTCGTGGAAGGCCAAGGACGGCCTGCAGCGCGTCGAGGTCCTGCCGCGCGGCGATCCCAATGACAACGACACTCTGCGCCGATTTGCCAGCGCGGTCCTGGCCGCCGCGCCGACCGCGGTCGGGGGACCGGTATCGATTCTCAAATCCGGCGACACCGTCGTCAAGGCGTTCATCCATGCCGGCATCTTTGCGCTGGTCGTAATCGGCCTGTTGCTGTGGATGGCGTTGCGGCGAGTAACCGACGTGCTGCTGACCCTGGTGCCGCTGCTGGTGGCGGGAGCGGTCACCATGGAAATCTGCGTGCTGATCGAATTGCCGCTCAACTTCGCCAACATCGTCGCGTTGCCGTTGATGCTGGGCATCGGCGTGGCATTCAAGATCTACTATGTCACGGCGTGGCGCTCGGGCAGGACCAATCTGCTGCAGACGAGCCTGACGCGGGCGATATTTTTCAGCGCGATGACCACCGCGACCGCGTTCGGCAGCCTGTGGCTGTCGAGCCATCCGGGCACCGCGAGCATGGGCAAGCTTTTGGCGCTCTCGCTGCTCACCACACTTGCTGCGGTACTGCTGTTTCAACCTGCGCTAATGGGCAAACCGCGCGATATCCGGGAGTAGGCAGATGTCGCCGACCGGATCGGCCGGCTGCGCCGCCAGTTTCTGGCCGGATGTCTTGGGCGCCGGGTTGACGGAGCCGGTGGTTTTCGGCGCGGCGGTTGGCGCGGCGGCAATCCCGGGTGCCGCGGCCTTCGGCGGCGCGCCGCTGGTTTTCGGGCCGCCCCTGGCCATGCTGTTGGCCGGGCTGCTCGGAATCGGCGGACCGACCCGGGTCCAGGTTTCCCCGCCGCAGAGAAATCCCAGTACGCAGCCTTGAATCTCGAGCTGGTCGGAACCGACCGGCTTGATCGTCGAGCTGTAATATTGTCCGTCCTTGGCGTTGTAGACTTGGCCTTCCCATTGATCGAGGCCGGCCTTCTTCTTCATGTCGACCAGGATCGGCATTCCCAAAGTCGGCCTGTTCTGTTTTGAGACATCGGGGTTGTGCGTGTCGCGGCCGCCGGGCGTCTTCTCCCAGGCAACCGCGCCCCACATGCTGCCATTGCATTCGGCGACCCGAATGCTGGCGACGCCATCGGCCACTCTCCAGTCGCCTGTCGGATCCAGCGCCAGCGCGGGGGCGAAACCTGCCGCCAAAAATATTCCCGAATAGGCTACTGAGCGCATGGTTTTTCTTGGGCAGTGCAGCATGGTCTAAACCTGTGCTTGAGGTGATGATCGGATTCGGGGCAAAACGCCGCGTCGGGCGTTTTCAGTTGACGAATTGGCCAAGAACCGAAGTATGTAGCTGATGCTATATTCAAATTTAGACGTTTCCGAGATGTTCGTGGACCGCCAGTCGCAGCGGAGTTCCATGCATGCGCGCCACTTGAATGAGCAACTGGTGCGGGTTCTCAAGACAATCGGTTACGACGTCGGCTTTCAGAAGGGTCAAGGCCAGTATCTCTACGATCGCGACGGTGTTCGCTATCTCGATCTACTGAGCGGTTTTGGCGTTTTTGCGATTGGCCGGAACCATCCCGCATTGCGCCGGGCCTTGAAGAGCGTGCTCGACAGCGACCTGCCCAACCTCGTGCAACTCGATGTCTCGACGCTGGCGGGCGTGCTGGCCGAGCGGCTGCTCGACTACGTGCCTTACCTCGACAAGGTGTTTTTTGCGAATTCTGGCGCCGAATGTGTCGAGGCGGCGATTAAATTCGCGCGCGGCGCGACCGGCCGGCCGGGGATCGTCTATTGCGCCCACGGCTATCACGGATTGACCTATGGTGCGCTTTCGCTCACCGACGATCCGAACTTCCGCGGCGGTTTCGAACCGCTGCTGCCGGGATGCACCTCGATAGCCTTCAACGATCTCGCCGCGCTGGAGCAGGCGCTGTCCTCGCGCCAGGTCGCGGCTTTCATCGTCGAGCCGATCCAGGGCAAGGGCGTCAACATGCCCACCGATGAATTCCTGCCGGGCGCGGCCGCGCTGTGCCGCAAGTACGGCACGCTGATGGTCGCTGACGAAATTCAGACCGGCATGGGTCGAACCGGGCGCTTCCTCGCGGTCGAGCATTGGAACGTCGAGCCCGACATCGTTCTGCTGTCCAAGGCGCTGTCGGGCGGCCATGTGCCGGTGAGTGCGCTGCTCACGCGCAAGAGCATCTTCGACAAGATCTTCAATCAGATGGATCGCGCGGTGGTGCATGGCTCGACCTTCGCCAAAAACGACCTCGCGATGGCCGCCGGTATTGCGACGCTGGAAGTGATGGAATCCGAAAAGTTGATCGAGCAGGCCGCCAAGCGCGGTGCTGAGCTTCGGCTGGCGCTGACCCGGATGGTTCCCGGCTACGAGCTGATGAAAGAGGTTCGCGGCAAGGGGCTGATGATCGGCATCGAATTCGGGCCGCCGAAGTCGCTGCGGCTGAAGGCTTCGTGGAGCGTGCTGGAGAGCGCCAACAAGGGCCTGTTCTGCCAGCTGATCACGGTGCCGCTGTTCAAGGATCACAAGATCCTGACCCAGGTTTCCGGCCACGGCAGCCACACCATCAAACTGCTGCCCTCGCTGACCATCACAGAGCAGGATTGCAACTGGATCGAAACCGCCTTCGACAGCGTGATTGCCTCCAGCCACAAGGTCCCCGGCGCGATCTGGTCGCTCGGCAAGACCCTGGTCGACAACGCCGTGCGTAAATCGGCGTAGGGCAACCGGGCGCGGCAGATCGCAGGAGGGTCGGGCCCTCGGGAAATCCATCACCTTACCTTCGCGCAAGATTGCGGCTGTTCGCCAAAATCCGTGCCGAGGTTCCGAGGCGTCTCAAACTGCTGAGCAATCTACAAATGGGAATTTGGGTCAGGATCTTCGGGTGATACATCACCCGAGTAGATGTCCGGTATGGTCGGCACAAACAAGGGAATGACCCTTTCTACATGGCCGCACGCTTTCTGGGTGCGTGCGAAAAAGTCGAAGCAAGCACCCTCTATCCAAGGCCGCTCGCAAAACCAGGTCTTTAGGATCGGTTAACCGCAGAGAAACCCATCAATTTGCCGCTTCGCAATCAAGCCGCGACAGTCGATCATGCGGGCATGTTGGCATGCTGACGTGAGGCCCGATGTATATCGCTGCGCTCAACTCATCTACGCTCCAGAACTCCTCAGGTGGTGTTCCTCGTCGCATTTTCGAACTTCTCGCCGAACTCGGCGAGTTCGTCGGCGGCGAGATCGCTGACCGCCCAGTAGATCAATCCGCGGTCGCTCCAGCGCCTGATGTTGAAACCCTGGACGGTGTCGATCCTGGCGGCCTCGTGCTCGGTGTTCGCGGTCTGGGCGACGAACAGATTGATGACGTGGGCGCGCCGGCGGTAAACGATGGCGCCGATGGCGCGGGCATCGACATAGTCGAGCCGGCCGCCGATCAGCGTGAAGCCCTGCGCGGTCAGGTCGACCACCGGCGGCGCTACGTCGAGCTTGCCGTTGAACCACGGCTTCACGGTGTGCTGGTCGGTGGAAAGCACGTCGGTGAGATGGCCGGCCTGCAATGAGCGCAGATGCGCCGACACCACTTCGGCTTCGATGCGCTGTGCATCGTCATTGCGCAGAATGACGGCGACCAGACCGGTGGCGGCGATCGCCGAGACCGCCGATCCCATCGCAAACCCTCGCAGCACGGCCCGCCGGCTCGGTGCGCGGGTTTGCGGCAGCGACGCCTCGATGCGCCGGCGCAGCTGCGGCGGCGCCGTATAATGCAAACCGGCGCCCGCAACCGCCTGGCTGATCTCGCGATAGGCGGTAAGCTCAGCGGCGCAACGCGGGCAGCTTGCGACATGATCTTCGACCTCGCGCGCGTGCCCGGCGTCCAGTTCGCCGTCGATCAGCGCGTGAAGGAGGATTAAAGCCTCGTCGCAAGTCATTTCGGCTGCTCCTGTTCCGCCATCCAGGCCGATCGCAGCATGGCGCGGGCGCGCGCCAGACGGGACATCACGGTGCCGACCGGCACGGCTGCGACATCGGCGATTTCGCGGTACGAAAGATTGTTGATTTCACGCAGCACCAGGGTCTCCCGGAACGGCTCGGCAAGCGCGCTCAACAGGCGTCGGATCGTGTCGGCGTCCCAGCGCCGCACCATCTGGGCCTCCGGCGTTTCCGGGGCTTCATGCCATAGCGGCGTCTGCTCGGCATGGTCGGCGATGTCGTCGATCCCGGAGGTCGGCGCGCTGGCGCGCCGCGCGAATTCGGCGCGGCAGACATTGCGCAGGATCGCGAGCAGCCATGGCTTCATCGCCGGCCCGCGATAGCTGTCGAAGTGCCTGAAGGCGCGCAGATAGCATTCCTGCACCGCGTCTTCGGCGTCGGCGGGCTCGCGCAACAAATAGCGCGCCAGCGTGTAGGCGTCGTCAAGATACGGCAGCGCGGCATCGCGAAAGCGCCGTGTCTTGCCGGGATCGTCGTTCGCAGCGTTGACCGGCATCGCCCTTTGCCCGGCGTTTGCGGAAGATGCGCTTGCCCCGCCGGTGTCGACCCACCGGCCGGGCACAGCAGTGATGCCTTGGATTTGTTCGCTACTCAACCTTGATCATTCCGGTCATGTGCGGGTGGAGCGAACAAAAATACTTGTAGTCGCCCGCCGCCGTGAAAGTGAACGAAAAACTGTCGTCGGTATCCATGGCTTTCGACTTGAACTTACCGGCCGATACGATCGTGTGCGGAATGTCGTCGTGGTTCTTCCAGGTGACCGTGGTGCCGACCTTGACCGTGAGCTGTGCCGGCTCAAAGGTGAAATTGTCGATCGTCACATTCGCGGTCTGCTCGGCGCGAGCGGCGCCGAGGTTCAGGAGGATGACCGTGGCGATGGCCACGCCAAGGCTGCGGAGAGCTACGGATTTCATCGTCTACCCCTGCAGCGGGGTGTCGATGATGGCGAGACGCTGATCGCCTTGCCTGAAGTTGATGCTGGCAACGCCGAGCAGAGTGCGAAGCTTGTCGTCGGCGACCTTCATCGGCCCCGGCGATGGGGCGCTGCCCGGCGCCGGCTGCGGGAAGGCGGTCGAGCGCGCGGTATGGAAGGTGACGTTGCCCTCGACCTTCTGCATGACCTGATGGATGTGGCCGTTGAGCACGGTCACCGAGCCAAAGCCTTTGAGGTAATCCAGCGCGCGGGCGCCGTCATCGGTGCCCCAGCCCCATTGTGGATATACCGTCCACAGCGGGATATGCGCGAACACCACGATCGGCGTCGATTTCGATCTTCCCTTGAGGTCGCCCTCGAGCCATTCAAGCTGCTCGGCGCCGAGATTGCCGAGGCCGCCGGCCTTGAGGTTCACCACGTTGACGAGGCCGATGAAGTGCACACCATTGGCGTCGAATGAGTACCAGCCGGCGCCGCTGGTGCCCTTGCCGTAGCGCTCCCGGTAGAGCTTGACCTCTTCGTCGATGAAGTCGTGCTCGCCCGGCACGTAATGCACGTCGAGCTTGGCCTGCGAGATGATGCGCTCGGCGTCGTCGAATTCGGCCGCCTTGGACAGATGGGTGATGTCGCCGGTGTGAATCATGAACGATGGCTTCACCGGCATGCGGTTGATCTGCGCGATCGCTTCCTCCAGCGTGCCGAGCGCGTTGGGATTGGCCGGCTTGTCGAAACCGACATGGCTGTCGCTGATCTGCAGGAAGGTCATGCCCGCGGGCGCGGCGGCCTGCGCCGCACCGACGATTCCCAGCGAGCGGGGCACGCCGCCCGTTATGGTCCAGAGCACGCCGGTGCCGGCCCAGGTCATGCATTCCAGCACGCGGCGGCGGCTGACGCCGTTGCCGTCATTGTGGTTGTGATCGCTCATGACAAATCTCCGTGGTCCCTTGATTGGGTTTCCACGGGCTTGATCAGGCGGGGGCCGGGTTTATTCCCGGAATTTTGCGGCTGATCGAACAGACCGGCAACCCGACGATGACGATCGCGTGATCCCTACCGGGAATCCTCCAGGATCATGGCCGCGCCTTTCTCCGCGATCATCGCAGTCGGGGTGTTGGTATTGCCCGAGGTGATCGTCGGCATCACCGAGGCGTCGGCGATGCGAAGCCCCGCGAGCCCGTGAAGACGCAGGCGTTCATCGACCACCGCCATCGGGTCGTCCGCGGCGCCCATCCTGGCGGTGCCGACGGGGTGGAAAATCGTGGTGCCGATGTCGCCGGCGGCTTTCGCCAGCGAAGCATCGTCGTCGCCGACCGATGGTCCCGGCAAATACTCGTCCGGACCATAGGGCGCGAGCGCCGGCTGCCGCATCAGCCGACGGGTGGTGCGGATGGCGTCGGCGGCGACCTGGCGGTCCTCGGCGGTCGACAGATAGTTCGGAGCGATCGCAGGCGGCCGCGCCGGCTCGCTGGAGCGGATGCGCACCGTGCCCCGCGAGGTCGGCTGCAGATTGCAGGCGCTCACCGTGATGGCAGGGAAGCGGTGCAAGGGATCGCCGAACTTGTCGAGCGACAGCGGCTGCACGTGGAACTGGATGTTGGCGCGCTCGCGATGCGGATCGGAACGTGTGAAAATGCCAAGCTGCGACGGCGCCATGGTCAGCGGCCCGCGGCGGCGGAAGGCATAGTCGAGTCCCATCAGGCCGCGCCTCAGCAAGGAATAGTAGGTCTCGTTCAGCGTGCGGATGCCGTTGACCTTGTAGATCGCGCGCTGCTGCAGATGATCCTGCAGATTGCGCCCGACACCCCGGCGTTCGAGCACCGTGGTGATCCCGAGTGGCGCCAGCCAGTCCGCGGGTCCAATGCCGGAGCGATGCAGCACCTGGATCGATCCAATCGCGCCGGCGCACAGGATCACTTCGCATCTGGCACGCGCCTCGAAGAGCTCGCCATTCCTGATGAAACGCACCCCGGCGGCACGCTTCCCTTCGAGGATGAGGCGATCGACCAGCACGTGCTTTTCGAGACGCAGGTTGGTACGCCGCAGCGCGGGTTTCAAAAAGCCGCGCGCCGCCGACCAGCGGCGGCCGCGCTTCTGGTTGACGTGGAAATAGCCGACACCCTCATTGTCGCCGGTGTTGAAGTCGGGAATTTTCCGGATTCCCATCTGTTGCGCGGCCATGCCGACCGCATCCAGAATGGCCCAGGACAGCCGCGGTGCTTCGATCCGCCAGCCGCCACCGCTGCCGTGATGCTCGGTTTCGCCGAGAAAGTGATCCTCCAGCCGGCGGAACGCGGGCAGCACGTCCTGGTAACTCCAGCCGGCCAGGCCGAGCTGGCGCCAGTGGTCGTAATCGGCCGCCTGTCCGCGCATCGAGATCATGGCGTTGATGGCGGAACACCCGCCGATCACCTTGCCGCGCGGATAGGCCAGCGAGCGGCCGTTGAGGCCGGCTTCCGGCTCGGTGCGGAACATCCAGTCCGAGCGCGGATTGCCGATCGCGAAGAGATAGCCGACCGGGATGTGAAACCAGATCCAGTTGTCGCTGCCGCCGGCTTCCAGGATCAGCACGCGCTTGGCCGGGTCGGCCGACAGGCGGTTGGCGACGATGCAGCCGGCGGTGCCTGCGCCGACCACGATATAGTCGAAATCACCTTCCAGCCGCTTCGGCATTTTCTCGGTTTCCGTCCAGCCCTGGGTCGTCATGCCCGGCTTCATGCCGCGCGTTCGCGTCGTTCCTGCCGCTGGTGTTAAAAGGTGGGGATGGCCGGGACAAGCCCCGCCATGGCCTCGTTTTTTCAATCGTTCGAGAGTGTTGGGCGGAACGCGGCTGCGTGCTAGACAGACACGACATTCAAACCGGACCGAGAACGCCCATGCCCATCGTCAACCGCGTCGCCGATCTGCAGCCCGACATCCAGGCCTGGCGTCGGGATATCCATGCCCATCCGGAATTGCTGTACGATGTGCACCGCACTGCAGCGTTCGTGGCGGAGCGGCTGCGGGAATTCGGCTGCGACGAGGTCGCGACCGGGCTCGGCCGCACCGGGGTGGTCGGGGTCATCAAGGGCCGCAAGCCCGCCGGGAAGGGCAATATCAAGGCGATCGGGTTGCGCGCCGATATGGACGCCCTGCCGATCGAGGAAGCAACCAGCCTCGAATACGCCTCCAAGACGCCGGGCAAGATGCACGCCTGCGGCCATGACGGGCATACCGCGATGCTGCTGGGCGCCGCCCGCTACCTCGCCGAGACCAGGAACTTCGCCGGCGATGCGGTCGTGATCTTTCAGCCCGCGGAAGAGGGCGGTGCCGGCGCGGCTGCGATGATCAAGGACGGGCTGATGGACCGCTTTGCGATCGATCAGGTCTACGGCATGCACAACGGTCCGGGAATTCCGATCGGCTCGTTCGCGATCCGGCCCGGTCCGATCATGGCGGCGACCGATGCGCTCGACATCAGGATCGAGGGGCTCGGCGGCCACGCGGCGCGTCCGCACAAATGCATCGATTCCGTGCTGGTCGGCGCCCAACTGATCGCGGCCTTGCAGTCAATCGTCGCGCGCAGCATCGATCCGCTGGATTCCGCGGTGATCTCGATCTGCGAATTCCACGCCGGCAACGCCCGCAACGTGATCCCGCAAACCGCGGAACTGCGCGGCACCGTGCGCACGCTGACCGACGAGGTGCGGGCGCTGGTGGAAAAGCGAGTACGCGAGGTCGTCGCGGGCGTCGCGCAGATCACGGGCGCGAAGATCGACCTGGTTTATGAGCCCGGCTATCCGGTGACGGTCAACCACGCCTTGCAGACCGACGTCGCGACGCAGGTGGCAAAGGACATCGCCGGTGAAGCCAATGTTCTGGAATCGCCGCCGCTGATGGGCGCCGAGGATTTCGCCTATATGCTGGAGTCGCGGCCGGGTGCATTTATTTTCTGCGGCAACGGCAACAGCGCCGGCCTGCATCATCCCGCCTACAATTTCAACGACGAGGCCATCGTTTACGGCACCTCGTACTGGATCAAGCTGGTCGAGAGCACGATGGCCGCCTGAGGCCGGTCGCCGCTACCGGATTTCCTCCGGCGGTTTGGTGTGGCGGAACATCCGCAGCAGCGCCAGGTCGTAGCCGATCTTGAGGCATCCGCACACCACCAGCGGCAGGCCGGAAAACGGCCCGGCCAGCATGAAGCCTGCGATCGCCGGACTGATCGAGGATGCCAGGCTGCGCGGCACCGCGGTCACGCTCGCCGCCGCCGTGCGTTCAGCCGGGGTCACCACCGCCATCACGTAGGATGACCGCGTCGGAACATCCATCTGGGACAGCGCCGAGCGAACCAGCAGCAGCGCCAGCACCGCGGTCAGGTCCGAGGAAAAAGCCGCGGCGATCAGGCAGAGGCTGGAGGGGATGTGCGTGAACACCATGGTGTTGACGAGGCCGACACGCCGGGCGAGCCAGGCGGCGACCGGAAACGAAATCGCGCCCAACAGGCTGGCGCAGAAGAAATACAGGCTCGCTGCTTGCAGCGAGAGATCAAATCGCTCGAACAGCCACAGCGCCAGCAACGACTGCACCACGAAGCCGCCGGCAAAGGCGTCGAGGCTGAACAAGGCCGCAAGCCGGTAGACGATGCTCCGGGACGGCCCCAGCGCTGCCTTCGGAGCGCTCGCCGCATGGCTGTGGTCGCGCGGCAGGCGGCGGTAGAGCAGCGCGGCCAATAGCCCGAGCACGGCATAGCCGTAGAACATCAGCTCGAGGGCGGCGAGGGGTGGCCAACCCTGCGAGGTGAGCAACTCGGGCAATGCCGCCGCCAGCGATCCCAGCGCTGAGGTCAGCGAGCCGATCAGGCTGTATCTGGCAAAAACACCGGTACGATCGCGGTCCGCGGTCTCCTTGGTCAACAGCGCATGCTCCAGCGGAACCAGCATGCCGAGATCGCCGGCCGATGGATTGATGCTGCCGAAGAAGGCGACCAGCAGAACCGGCGCGATGGTCCGCGCCGCCGGGAACAGCACGCCCGTGAAGATGATGAGGACGGCGCCGGCGAGAAACAGGCTTCGCAGCTCAAAGCGCGGGGCAAGGAAGCCCGTGATCAGCGTCAGCGCGGCGGTTCCAAGCAGCGAGGCGCTGGCGACAATCCCGATCTGTTGCGGGCTGAAGCCGACCGCCGAGAGGTAGACCGGCAGGATGATGATGGCAAAGCCATCGCCGAACCCGCGGAGCGCCCGTGCGCCATACAGGCAAAGAATATCGGATGGAATTCTGGTCGAGGGGAAAACCGTCATCGGCGGATCCGCCACGCGGCCAGGCGGATGCCCATCACAGCGCCGGACATGTCTCACCTCCGAAAAATGGAGCGAGACAACGCTTGGCTGCTTGACAGCTGACCGGGCGGTTGCCGATGGCCCGGATGACAATGCCCGTACCACGCCAGCCTCGAGCGGGCAATCACATCGGCGCCGGACGGACTGCTCGTGATGGCAGTTAGCGCGCGCCGCGTCCTTTTGAAATTGCCGGAACATTGCTCACGAGGCTGCGTTGGGCCGCGGGATCATCCCTTATCGCCTGAATTGGAGCACGTCATGAGCGGAAAAGACAAACACCTGAACGAACTCTTCCTCGATACGCTGAAGGACATCTATTACGCCGAAAAGCAGATTTTGAAGGCACTGCCGAAAATGGCGAAGGCGGCGCAGTCCGACAAGCTGCGCGCGGCGTTCGAAAAGCACCACGGCGAGACCGAGGGTCATGTCGAACGCCTGGAGAAGGTGTTCGAACTGATCGACAAACCGGCCCGCGGCAAGACCTGCGACGCGATCCAGGGCATCCTCGATGAAGGCAAGGAGATCATGGACGAATATAAGGGTTCCGAGGCGCTGGACGCCGGCATGCTCGCCGCGGCCCAGGCGGTCGAGCATTACGAGATCTCCCGCTACGGCACCTTGAAGCAGTGGGCGCAGCAGCTCGGCATCAAGGATGCGGTTCGGCTGCTCGACGAGACCTTGAATGAGGAAAAGAAGACCGACGAAGCGCTGACCTCGCTCGCCGAAGCGGCGGTGAACCTCGCCGCGGCGGCGTAAGCCAAGCCTTGTCCGGGCGCGGCGCAGCGCCCTTTTCGGTTGCGCGCGGAGTCCTCAAGCCGCGCGCGCCGATTTTCGCAACGCCGCCGCGGCGATCTTGAGGTCTTCGACGAAGCGTGCATATTCCCGCGACCTGGCTTCCTCGTCGGGCTGCCGCAACAGATAGGACGGATGCACCGTCACCAGCGCCTTGATCCCGTTCTCGATGTCGATCAGGCGCCCGCGATTCCTGTTTATTGGAGTGATTTTTCCGAACACGCTTTGCGCGGCGGTGGCCCCCATCGCCACCACCAGCGCGGGTTTGATCGAGGCCAGCTCGCGTTCGTACCATTGCCGGCACGCCTTGATCTCAGGGGTATTCGGCTTCTGGTGCAGGCGGATTTTTCCGCGCGGCACGAATTTGAAATGCTTGACGGCGTTGGTGACGTAGACCTTGTTGCGGTCGATGCCGGCCGCTTGCAACGCCCGGTCGAGCATCAGCCCGGCTGGTCCCACAAACGGCTTGCCGGCAAGGTCCTCCTTGTCGCCGGGCTGTTCGCCGACCAGCATCGCCTGCGCGGCTTGCGGGCCTTCGCCGAACACGGTTTGGGTCGCGTTTTTCCACAGCGGGCAGGCCCGGCAGCCGCTGGCTTCCTCGCGCAGGGTTTTGAGGCTGGCAGCCGCAAGATTGCGTCTCATGGAAGGCATAATCGACGAGGCCTCCGGCCGGTTCCGCGGGGGTTACGGGCCTTCGCCTTCAACTGGGCCGGATTGAAGATGCCAGCGGAATAGCGCAGCCAGATTTCCTCGAGCCGGCCTTCGCAGGCCGCATCGGCCTTGCCGAGCCCCGGCGTGAACGAGACCGCATGGCCATCCCAATGCGCGCAGATGTCAGGCGTCAGGATCGACCATGGCATGTCGGCAAAGCGCCGGACGAAGAACGCCGCGGTGGCTTCGACGATGTGATGCGCCGGCTCGAACCAGGCGATGAAATGCGATGTCTGCTCGCGGCCGGTTTCGCGGAAGCGGACCGCGCCCTTCATCCTGCGCCGGTCGCGCTGCACGGCTCTAGCCATCGTGGCGACCAGCGCAACGTCGGGATCGGCGATGACGTCGAGCAGGTCGTGGTTGCTCCGAAGCCGCCACAGCAGGCGGTAGAGCATCGCAAAACGGCTGGGGTCGCGGTGCAGGATCGCCGACTGCGCCAACCCGATGAATTGTGCCGGGACGCTGAAGGTGCCGTGCGGTGCTTCGGGGCTGCGGCCGGCGGCCGATGGTCCGGAGGTGTCGGCGGCGGCGTCGCCTTGCACCGTCCACCTCACCTCGGAGGGATTTACAAGGTCCAGCACCAGCGTCCGCGCCGCGTCACGCCAGCCTGCAAAATCGGTTTCACTCTCCAGCGCGATGAAATGCATCGAACTCTCCACCATGCTCCGCTGTTTGCCGGCATCCGCCAGGGATCAGCTGGGACGGCATTGTCCATTCGTCCCAGCAATTAATTGATTCCACTTGAGAATTACGGATGCACCAATGCCGATTGACTCGCTCGGGGCTGTTAGCTTTATATTAGAACATATCATGAACAAATCAGCCGGTCGCGGGTTCACCAGAGAACCCGGGCCCCTTGGTTCAAAATCTTCTGAAGGGAGCGGCATGAGCGGCGCACGGACAAGCATGCTTGCGAATTTACGCGGCACCATCGAGCGCATCGAGGCGCCTGCCGATGCGATGGCGCTGTCCCGGGTGGCGCTCGGCCATGCCGATGCGGACGCGTCTCTGCAGGGCGGTCTCGCGCTCGCCGCGGTGCATGAAGTATTCGCCGAAGCACGGCAAAGCGCCGCGGCGAGCGGATTCATCGCAGGTCTGGCGGGACGGGTGGCGGCCCGGCGGCCGCTGCTGTGGGTGCGTCAGGATTTCACCGAAATCGAATCGGGCGCGCTGTCGATGAGCGGATTGGCCGAGCTCGGCCTCGATCCGCGTCTGATGGTGACGGTGCGCGCCGCCGACGTGGACACTGCGCTGCGGACCGCCGCCGATGCGCTGGCCTGCGATGCGCTTGGTGTGGTGGTGCTGGAAGTCTGGGGCCAACCGCGCCAGCTCGATCTCGTCGCCAGCCGCAAGCTGACGCTGGCCGCGCAGGCCTCCGGGGTTACCGGGTTGTTGTTGCGGCTGGCGGCGCAGCCACAGCCCTCGACCGCAGAGACACGATGGATCGTGCGCGCGGCGCATTCACCCCCGGCTGCCAGTTCCACGGCGGCTTTGAGGTCTGCGGCGGCTCTAATGCCTGCGGCGGCTTTAATGCCTGCGGCGGCCTGGAGCGCATGGGGCGCCCCGGTGTTCGACGCGCAACTTGTCCGCAACCGTCATGGCCCTGTTGGCCGGTGGATCATGGAATGGAAATGTGATGAGCGCCTTTTCGAGAAACCGGCGGCGTATCCTCAGCCTGTGGCTGCCGCGCCTGCCCATCGACCGCATCAAACGCCAGCTCGCGCGCGAGAGCGGCGCGCGGGATAAAACGTTTTCAAGCGAAAGCCTGCCGCGTAACCGATCCGGGATGGGCGACGGTTCGCGTGATGAAAACCCGCCAAAACAAACCGACGACCCGAGCATCGTCATCGCCAGGCAAAACAACGCGCTGCAGATCTCCGCGCTGGATGAGGCTGCCGCGCGGTTCGGCCTTGAGATCGGCCTGCCATTGGCCAATGCCCGCGCCATCTGCCCGCACTTAAGGGTATTCGATGCCGATGAAGCAGCCGACATCAAGACGCTGAACGACATTGCCGACTGGTGCGACCGTTTCACCCCGCTGGTGGCGCTCGATCTCCCGCACGGCCTGTTTCTCGACATCACCGGCTGTGCCCATCTGTTCGGCGGCGAAGCTGCATTGATGCAAATGGTGTGCGGCGCGCTGAGGCGGCAGGGCTTTGCGCCCAGCGCGGCAATCGCCAGCACCTCGATCTGTGCCCGCACCATGACGCGCTGCCTCTCCGGGCACATCGTCGCTGATGGCGAGGAAGCCGAGGCGGTTACGCCGCTGCCGGTTGCCGCGCTCGGCGCCGATGAAGCCATCAGCCGCGGGCTGCGCCGCGCCGGGCTGAAAACCCTCGGCGATGTCGCCTCGCGCGCGCGTCATGAAATCACGGCGCGGTTCGGCGCCGATTTCACGAAATTGCTGGAACATGCGCTGGGGCAGGGCGATGGCCCGATCAGCCCGCGAAAACCACTGCCGGATTACATCGTGGAGAGGCGCTTTGCCGAACCGGTCGCGACCGAAGCGGTGATCTCGGCGACGTTATCCCGGCTGGCCGGAATGCTGGTGATGACGATGGACCAGCAGGGCAAGGGCGCGCGGCGGCTCGAGGCTACTTTCTTCCGCACCGATGGCGCGGTGCGCGCGATCGCGGTCGATACCGGACAACCCGCCACCAAGGCTGAGATAATCAACCGCCTGTTTTGCGAGCGGCTCGAGGCCTTGAATGACCCGCTGGATCCCGGTTTCGGCTTCGATCTGATCCGCCTGTCCGCAAGCCGCACCGAAATCGTCGTGCAGCAACAGCGCGATCTCGATGCCCATGTGCACGGCAGCGACGAAGTGGCGGCCTTGATCGATCGTATCGCCGCGCGCATCGGCGGACGTCGCGTGGTCGTGCACCTGCCGCAGGACAGCCATATTCCGGAGCGCGTGGAACTGGCGGCGCCGGCGCAGCATCATCTGGCTGCGGCGGCGCAGGCTGCATGGCCGGCGCGCGTGCAGGGCGAGCCGCCGTTGCGGCCGCTGCGGCTGTTCGAAAAACCTGAGCCCATCAAGGTGCCGTTCGCAACGGTGCCCGACGGGCCTCCGCACCAGTTCACATGGCGGCGTGCCACCCATGCGGTGGTGCGGGTGGAGGGCCCCGAGCGCATCGCCATGGAATGGTGGAAGCCCAACGGCCAGGCGCTGACGCGCGATTATTTCCGCGTCGAGGACGAGGCCGGACTGCGCTTCTGGATTTACCGCGACGGGCTTTACGGCAGCGAACTCACTACCCGGGACGGCGAGGTAGCGCCCTCCAACTGGTTCGTGCACGGACTGTTCGCATGAGCATCCCTCGTTATGCCGAAATCGGAATCACGACGAATTTTTCGTTCCTGCGCGGCGGCTCGCATCCGCAGGCCTACGTGCATCAGGCGAGCGAACTGCGTCTTCCCGTTATCGGCATTGCCGACCACAACACGCTGGCAGGCGTGGTGCGGGCTTATAACGAGCTTGAAAATCCCGAACTCAAATTCAAGCCGAAGCTTCTGATCGGTTCACGCCTCGTCTTCATGGACGGGACGCCGGACATTCTGGCCTATCCGCGCGACCGCGCCGCTTACGGCCGGTTGTGCCGGTTGCTCACCCGCGGCAAGCGAGGGGACAATACCGAGAAAGGCGAATGTCATTTGAGGTTCGAAGACCTGCTGGAATTTGCCGAAGGCCAGCTTCTGGTTTTGGTGCTGCCGCATCGCTTCGAGGCGACAAAAGCGCCGGGCGTTCTGGAACGGTTGCAGTCCAGTCGCGCCGATGGCGTATGGCTTGCCGCGAGCCTGTTGTACCGCGGCGATGACCGGCGCCGCCTTGGACGGCTGCACCGCATCGCCACGAGCGCCGGCGTGCCGCTGCTGGCGACCAACGAGGTTCTGTATCATCATCCCGCGCGCCGTCCCTTGCAGGACGTCCTCACCTGCATCCGCGAGAAGACCACCATCGAGGCGGTCGGCAAGCGTCTGCAAGCCAATGCGGAACGCCACCTGAAGCCTGCCGAGGAGATGGCGCGGCTGTTCCGCGATATGCCCGAGGCGATTGCGGAAACCATGCGGTTTGCCGGCTGCGTCGTTTTTTCACTCGACCAGTTGAAATATCAGTATCCCGACGAACCGGTGCCGCCGGGCAAGACCGCGCAGCGTCACCTGGAAGACCTGACCTGGCAGGGCGCGCATGCAAGATTCCCGATCCGGATTTCGCCCAGGACCAAAAAGGTTCTGCACAAGGAGCTGCGCCTGATCCGGAAACTCGGATACGCGCATTATTTCCTGACCGTGCACGACATCGTCCGTTACGCGCGCGAGCAAAAAATCCTCTGCCAGGGCAGGGGATCGGCGGCGAACTCGGCGGTATGCTACGTGCTCGACATTACCTCCGTTAATCCCACCAAGGTCGATCTGTTGTTCGAGCGTTTTATCTCCAAGGAGCGTCTGGAGCCGCCCGACATCGACGTCGATTTCGAGCATTCGCGGCGCGAGGAGGTGATGCAGTATGTTTACCGCAGATATGGCCGGCATCGCGCCGCGGTTATCGCAACCGTGATTCATTACCGGCCACGCAGCGCGATCCGCGACGTCGGCAAGGCGCTCGGGCTGACGGAAGACGTCACCGCGGCGTTGGCCGATACGGTTTGGGGCAGCTGGGGCAAGGGCCTCAACGACATGCAGGTCAGGCAGGCCGGGCTTGATCCCCACAATTCGATGGTGGAGCTTGCCGTCGCGCTCGCAACCGAACTGGTCGAATTTCCGCGTCATCTGTCGCAGCATGTCGGCGGCTATGTGCTGACGCAGGACCGGCTCGATACTTACGTGCCGATCGGCAATGCGGCGATGGACGATCGCACCTTCATCGAATGGGACAAGGACGACGTCGACGCATTGAACATGATGAAGGTCGACGTGCTGGCGCTGGGCATGCTGACCTGCATCCGCAAAAGCCTCGACCTGATCGCAGATCACAAGGGCGAGCGTTATGAGCTGGCGACGATTCCGCAGGATGAAAAGCCGGTCTACGACATGCTTTGCCGCGGTGAATCGCTCGGCGTCTTCCAGGTCGAAAGCCGCGCCCAGATGAACATGCTGCCGCGCCTGAAACCGCGGGTATTTTACGATCTCGTCATTGAAGTCGCCATCGTGCGGCCGGGGCCGATCCAGGGCGACATGGTGCATCCCTATCTGCGCCGGCGTAACGGCAAGGAGAAGGTGAGCTATCCCTCGCCCTCGCCTGCGCACGGCGAAAAGGACGAGCTGTACAAGGTCCTGCACAAAACCCTCGGCGTGCCGCTATTCCAGGAGCAGGCGATGCGGATCGCCATCGAGGCGGCGAAGTTCACTTCCGAAGAGGCCAACGGACTGCGCCGCGCGATGGCCACGTTCCGCAATGTCGGCACCATCGGCAAATTCGAATCCAAGCTGATCGACAACATGATCGCGCGGGGTTACGCCCCCGAATTTGCCAAGAGCTGCTTCGACCAGATCAAGGGATTCGGCAGCTACGGTTTCCCGGAAAGTCATGCGGCGAGCTTCGCCCAATTGGTCTATGTCTCGTCATGGTTGAAGCATTTCCATCCCGATGCATTCGCTTGCGGGTTATTGAATTCGCAGCCGATGGGTTTTTATGCCCCGGCGCAGATCGTCGGCGACGCCCGCAAGAACGGCGTCGAAGTCCGCGAGATCGATGTGTCGTTCAGCCACGCGCAAAATACGCTGGAGGAGGGCCGCGGCAGATATCACGCGCTGCGGCTCGGCTTTCGCCAGATCGACGGCTTCAGGTGGAGCGACCCGGATCAAGCGAAGCTGAAACAAATTCAACTGTCATTCCGGGATGCGCCGCCAGGCGCAGACCCGGAATCTCGAGTTTCCGGGTCTGGTGCTAACGCACCATCCCGGAATGACGGCCTTGATAGAGCCGACGACTGGGCCGAGCGCATTATCGCCGCGCGACAGCGGCGTCCCTTCACCTCGCTGGAGGATTTCGCCCGCGACACCGGCTTGCCCAGGCGCGCGCTGATCCTGCTGGCGGACGCCGATGCGTTTCGCTCGCTCGGTCTCGACCGCCGCGCCGCACTTTGGGCGGTGCGGCGGCTGCCCGATGACGTGGCGCTGCCGCTATTTGAAATCGCCGCCGCGCGCGAGCAGCCCGACGAGAACGCGCGGGCCTTGCCCGAGATGCCGCTGCCCGAACAGGTGGTCGCCGATTACCAGACCATCCGGCTGTCGCTGAAGGGACATCCGATGGAGTTTCTGCGGCCGATGCTCGCAAGAGAGGACATCGTCGCCTGCAGCGACGTCTGCCATGACCGCGACAGGCAATATGTCCGCTGTGCCGGCGTGGTGCTGGTGCGGCAGCGCCCGGGCAGCGCCAACGGCGTCGTCTTCATGACGCTGGAAGACGAAACCGGCATCGCCAATGTCGTGGTATGGCCCAAGATCATGGAGCGATTCCGCAAGGAAGTGATGGGGGCGCGGCTGGTGCTGGTCGAAGGCCATATTCAAAGCAGCCCGGAAAAGGTCGTGCATCTCGTCGCCGAGCGATTGTTCGACCGCTCCCGCGATCTGGTCAATCTTGCCAACGACGCGCTCAGCCGGAAACCTGCGGTGCCGGCCGGCCCCGCGCTGATCGAGCCGCTGCACGACGATCGCCGTCAGCATCCCGACAATCCCGCCCAGAAGATCCGCCATCCCCGCAACGTGCGTATCCTGCCGCAGTCGCGGGATTTTCACTAGGCCGTGACTTCCGGCGGCATGTCCCAAACGTGCCACGAGCAGCCATCTGAAATATACTCGAATACTGGTTTCCAGGAGGCGGCGAACATGAGTGAGCTACGATATCCAAACGAAAGCAGAGAATATCGCGATGCGCGCGACGCATTGCTTAGGGACGAACAACAACTGGTCGACAAGATAAAATCCTTGGCGGAAAAGCGCCGCAAGCTTCCTCGCGGCGGCCAGTTGAAAGAGGACTACGTCTTCCAATGGGCCAACGATGGGAAAGTAGGCAAGCCTGTAAAATTCTCCGAACTGTTTGCGGACAAGAACACGCTGCTGCTTTACTCGTTCATGTACGGTCCGAACTGGGACAATCCTTGTCCCTCCTGCACGTCTCTGGTCGATGGTTTTGATCGCACCTGGTATCAAGTCACGCAAAACGCCGCGTTTGTCGCAATTGCCAAAGCTCCGGCCGATCGAATCAATGCCTGGGCGAGGCGACGTGGATGGTCGCAGATTGCGCTGGTATCCGGATCGGACTCTGCCTATCAGGCCGATTACAAATGCCAGGGCGACTCCGACGATATGCAATGGCCGGTGATGCATGTATTCAGCCGGCAGGACGGCAGGATTTTTCATTTCTGGGGAACTGAACTGTCGGGCAATCATGTCGACACGGTGTGGCCATACTGGAATCTCATGGACTTTACGCCGGAAGGTCGGCCCGACATTCCGCTTCCGCCGCAAAATTTCAGGTCCGAATTCCTGGAAAAAAACTACCTGAACAAGAAGTAGGGCGTGAACCCATAATTTGGAGGCGGCGGACGGCTGCCTTGGTGGTCATAGCGACTCAAGTCGGATGTCGCCCATGTCCATCGTCAGACAGATCGACCATGTCCGTTAAGTGCCATTTCCGGACCTCGGGCTCAACTCTGAACGCGTTGTGGACGCTGCTTATAGATTTCGTTACCAGCCGAACGGAATGCTAGGTTCGATTAGATTCCTAGTCATCTCGAGACGTGGGCACAAACGGGGGAGGTGCCGGTGGTCGAACATGAAATCCGCTACGACGACGGGACCGGATACGAAAGGTACATGGGAAGCTGGAGCCGGCTCGCGGGAGAGGTGTTTCTCGACTGGCTTGCGCCACGCCCGGGCTTGCGATGGATCGATATCGGCTGCGGCAACGGTGCCTTCACGGAGCTGCTCGTCCAGCGATGCGCGCCGGCCGAAGTTCAGGGAATTGATCCGTCCGAGGCGCAACTCGCCTTCGCGCGCGCCCGGCCCGCGGCGCGCGGCGCGGCGTTTCACCGGGGCGACGCCATGGCGCTTCCGTATCCCCAGGACAGGTTCGATGCCGCAGTCATGGCGCTGGTGATTTTCTTCGTTCCCGACCCGGCCAGAGGCGTTGCCGAGATGGTCCGCGTGGTTTGCCCCGGCGGCACGGTCACGACCTATGCGTGGGATATGTTGGGCGGCGGATTTCCGCTGGAACCGATCCAGGCGGAGATGCGCGCAATGGGCCTGAAGCCCGTGCTCCCGCCCAGCCCGGGCGCATCACGGATGGATGCCCTGCGGAGCTTGTGGACGGGGGCGGGCCTCGAAGCAGTCGAGACGCGGGAGGTCACGGTGCAGCGGACGTTCGCCGATTTCGACGAGTTCTGGACGACCTGCCTATTGGCCGCGAGCATTCGACCGATGGTCGCCGCAATGGAGTCCGGCGATGTCGAACGGCTCAAGGCACGGGTGCACGAGCGCCTGCCGGCAGACGTCGCGGGGCGCATTACCTACAGTGCACGCGCCAACGCGACAAAGGGGCGCGTGCCAGCGTAATCACGCCACTTGAAACGCCGGGGCTTTGGAAACGTGGGCTTGCCCTAACTGATTGCCGCGAAGGTCTCTCGCGAAACAAGGTTCATCGAAACCAACGTCATCTATGCGGTGGTCACGAAAACATAGGACGTAACCATTACGAGTTTTCCCGCGCGGGCGTAAGTATTGCTGCTCAGGACGAGGTCGGGGTTGCAGCGATCCAGGGCTCAGCTGATTTGCCCGACGGGCAAATCAGCGCATACGTGGCGCGGGTTTGCCTGTCGAGTCTTTTATTCGGTTTTTCCGAAAATATATTCCTTCCCGTCCCGCCGCAAATCACTTCATATCCGGTGATGTCTCGCTCCTCACAGGGGCGGCTCGCGATCGTCACGGACGCGGGGCGGGATGCGGTGGACGCGGCAGCGTCGGGCGCGCAAGGTGATCGCAGGGCGAGATGAACCTCGTGAGCGACCAACAGCGCGTATCGACGAACGGCGCTGCTCGCGGACGGCGAAGTCGTGTGGTCCTGACGCCCCGGCGCTGGCGTCAAGTCTTGTGGAGGTTTTGTCAGGCGCAACCGGGTTTGACAAAACACCTTAATCCGCAGGCGACGGTGACAACAAGCCGATCACCGGGGAGAGCACGAAGTAAACCGTTAAAACCATTGCGCGGGGAGTGCCGGGTGCAACCGGTGTGACCGTGGTGATTACGCTCGTGTGCTTTTTATTCTTGCACGCGAGGCTGCGGGCGCAGCGAGCGCCCGGCATTCCCTGCGCCCTTATTTCTGGGCGAGAGGTTTCACGCACAACTCGGGTGTTTCAGCGCCGCGGGAAGCGAACCCGTGTCATTGCGAGCGCAGCGAAGCAATCCTTAGGTCGCCGCTCGCCATGCCGGCAAAGTCGCTTTTGCAGACGAGGACAGCGGTGGTAACGTAACGAGGCTTGATGAGGAATCCTCCAATGCAAACGCCTCGCGAAATTCTCGCCGAGCTGTGGACATCGGCCGGCGGCGAGCCTGCCGCGCTCGACACCGTCACGCTCACGGGACAAGAGCCGCAACTGCCGTCGTCATTTCGTGTTGCCGCCGCGGCTCAAGCCAGCATTGCCGCGGCCGGCCTGGCCGCCGCGCAAGTCTGGAAATTGCGCTCGGGCCAGTCGCAGGACGTCGCCGTGGACATGCGGCATGCGGTCGTCGAATGCCGCAGCGAGCGCTACTTGCGGGTCGACGGCAAGCCGCCGGGCCCGACCTGGGACGCAATCGCGGGAATCTACCAGACCCGCGATCAGCGCTTCGTTCGGCTGCATACCAACTTTCCGCATCATCGCGCTGCCGTCTGCAAGGTCTTGGGTTGCAGGCCGGAGCGCGACGATGTCCAGGCCGCGCTGATGCAGTGGGACGGCGAACCCTTCGAGACCGCGGCCTACGCCGGTGGTGCCGTCGTCGCGATGATGCGCTCGCACCAGGAATGGTCCGATCTGCCGCACGCCAGAGCGCTCGCCGCCTTGCCGCCGGTCGTGATCGAGAAAATCGGCGAGGCCGCGCCAAAGCCATGGCCATCGGGCGATCGTCCGCTCGCGGGCTTGCGGGTGCTCGACCTGTCGCGGGTTATCGCCGCGCCCGTTGCCGGCCGCACGCTCGCCGTGCACGGCGCCGACGTGCTCTTGATCTCCGGCCCGGATCTGCCGGCGATTCCATGGCTCACCATCGACACCGGCCGTGGCAAGCTGACCGGCTTTGTCGAACTCAAGAGCGAGCAGGGACGAGGCGCGTTGCGCGACTTGCTGGCGGATGCGGATATTTTCTCGCAAGGCTATCGTCCGCGCGCGCTCGCGAGCCTCGGTTTTTCGCCGCAGGACGCCGCAAGGCTCAACCCCGGCATCGTTTATGTATCGCTGTCGGCCTATGGCCATGCCGGGCCGTGGGCGGAGCGCCGCGGTTTCGATTCCCTGGTGCAGACCGCGACCGGCTTCAATCATGCCGAAGGCCGGGCCGCCGGTATCGAGGGTCCCAGGGAATTGCCGGCGCAAATGCTCGATCATGCCACCGGCTATCTGATGGCGTTCGGCGCGATGATGGCCAAGGCGCGCCAGTCGCGCGAAGGCGGCAGCTGGCACGTCCGGGTCTCGCTGGCGCAGACCGGGCGCTGGTTGTGGAATCTCGGCCGCCTCGCCGATGGGCTCAACACCGAGGATTTGAAAGCCGATGCCGTGATGCCTTTTGCGGAAGAGATGCCATCCGGCTTCGGTCCGTTGCGTTCGATCAGCCATTCCGCGGTGCTGTCGAAAACGCCGGCGTTCTGGGCGCGGCCGGCGATGCCGCTCGGCAGTCACCCGCCGCAATGGCCGCCGCGCCATTGAGGCCGGGAGCTTGTTTTGCAGAATTGAGACGCGGCTGGCCAAATTTTTACCTTAAAGCCCGGCGCTGTCGGCGTTTTTAGGTTGTTTGAAACACCAAATGGGCAGTATTAGCCCACCGATGAGGCGGTCATTGCCGGAATCATCGCCGAAATGACTGGACCCATGGCGCCAACGGTTACCAAGCGATTGCAGATGCTTAGCCGCCAAAGGCTTGGAATTGGTGCGGTCGTGCTGGTGCTTGCCGGGGCGGCTCTCTCTGGCATCGAGCATCTCGGCGGAGCAAAGCAGGGGCATTCCGAGGTATCGAGCCAATCCCGCAGGGGTCTGCAGCGCTACACCCCGACCCCGGCCGAATGGGCCACCCTGACCATCGAGCCCGTGGCTGAACGCACCTTCAGGGCGGAAACCGTGACCGAGGGCAAGGTCGCGATCGATGAGGATCGTTCGACGCCGGTGTTTTCGCCCTATGCCGGGCGTGTCACCAAGCTCCTGGTTCGGCCGGGCGACAGCGTCAAGCAAGGCCAGCCGCTGTTTGTGATCGAAGCCGGCGATACCGTGCAGGCGCAGAACGATTTGATTGCCGCCATGACCGGGCTGAACAAGGCGAGATCGGCGCTCGACCTCGCCCAGATCCAGCACCGGCGGGCCAAGGACCTGTTCGAGGGCAAGGCCGTGCCGCTCAAGGATTATCAGCAAGCCGAGGCTACCCTGACCCAGGCGCAAAACGATCTGCGCTCGACCGAGACGGCACTGGAAGCGGCGCGCAACAAGTTGCGCATCCTTGGTTTCACCGATGAGGCGATCTCGAACTTCCAGGAGAAGGGCCGCATCGATCCGAGCACCACGATCTACTCGCCGATTGCCGGCACCGTCGTGCAGCGAAAGATCGGACCCGGTCAGTACGTGAACTCCGGCGCCAGCGATCCGGTGTTCGTGATCGGCGACCTGTCTACGGTTTGGCTGATGGCCTTTGTCCGTGAAACCGACGCCTCGAAAGTGTCGGTGGGGCAGGAGATCGCCGTCAACGTGCTGGCGTTGCCGGGCCGGCCGCTGACGGCCCGCATCAACTATGTGGCCGCGGCGATCGATCCCGCCACCCGCAGGCTGCTGGTTCGCGCCACCATCGACAACAGGGATGGCCTGTTGAAGCCGGAAATGTTTGCCAATGTCACGATCTATGCCGCCGGCGGCCACCCGGCCGTGGGCGTGCCGAAGCAGGCATTGATCTATGAAGGAAACCAGGTCCGGGCCTGGGTCGCGCACGAGGACAAGTCGATCGAACTGCGCCAGATCAAGACCGGGCTGAGCAACGGCGAACTCGTCGAGGTCGAGGGCAGTTTGAAACCCGGCGAGCAGATTGTTACCAAGGGCAGCCTGTTCATCGACCGCGCCGCATCCGGCACCTGACGCAACCGCGCCGATTGAAAGCTCCGAGCTGAATGGATCGCCTTGTCGCCATTGCCATCAGCCGCCGCTACTTGATGGTGGGCCTGCTCGCCGTCGTGATGATCGGCGGGTTGATTGCGTTCAAGCAGCTCAATATCGAAGCCTACCCCGATCCGACGCCGCCGATGGTCGACATCGTGACGCAAAGTCCGGGATTGTCGTCGGAAGAAATCGAACGCTATATCACGATCCCGATCGAGACCCAGGTCGCCGGCATCAAGAACCTGGCCACGATCCGCACCATCTCGCTGTACGGATTGTCCGACGTCAAACTGCAGTTTTCGTTTGCCTACACCTATGACGAAGCACTGCAGCAGGTATTGAACCGGCTGTCGCAGCTGGCGCCGTTGCCCGGCAGCGTACAGCCGCAAATCTCGCCGCTCAGCGCCATCGGCGAGATCTACCGCTACCGGCTGGCAGGACCACCGAACTACAGCGTGCTCGACCTTAAGACGCTGCAGGATTGGGTCCTGCAGCGGCGGTTCCGTGCCGTGCCCGGCGTGATCGACGTCACCGGCTGGGGCGGCAAGACCAAGACCTATGAATTGCAGGTCGACTTCAGCAAGCTCGTCGCCAACGGCCTGACATTGCCGCAGCTATTGCAGGCCGTCAGCAATTCCAACATCAATGTCGGCGGCAATACCGTCGACATCGGCTCGCAGTCCGCAGTGGTGCGCGGCGTCGGCTTGATCCGCTCCATCGACGATCTGGCCAACACCATGGTCTCGCAGAGCGGCGGCAACCCGGTGCTGGTCAAGGACATCGCCACCGTGACGGTCGGGGAAAAGCCGCGGCTTGGCATCGCCGGTCTCGATCAGGACAACGACATCGTGCAGGGCATCGTGCTGATGCGCCGCGGCGAGCAAAGCTCGCCGACCATCGCGCGCGTCGAACAACTGGTGGCCTCGATCAACAATTCCACCATCCTGCCGCCCGGCGTGCATATCGAGCGCATCTACGACCGCAAGGATCTGATCGACGTCACGACCGCGACCGTGCTGCACAACATGGTGCTCGGCATCCTCTTGATCGTGTTGGTGCAGTGGATTTTCCTCGGCAATCTCAGAAGCGCGCTGATCGTCGGCGCCACGATTCCGTTCGCGCTGTTTTTCGCCGTGATCATTCTGGTGCTGCGCGGCGAATCCGCCAATCTGCTGTCGGTGGGCGCGATCGATTTCGGATTGATCGTGGACGCCACCGTGATCATGGTCGAGGCGATCTTCCGCCGGCTGTCGCAAACAACCGCGCTTTCGGAAGCCGAACAGGGCCAGATCTCCTACGACACCGCGATGGGCATGAAGAGCCACGCCATCCTGTCGGCCGCCGCCGACGTGTCGCGGTCGATCTTCTTTGCCGCCGCCATTATCATCGCGGCCTTCCTGCCGCTGTTCACGTTGAGCGGCGTCGAGGGCAACATCTTCGGCCCGATGGCGCGGACCTATGCCTATGCGCTGGCCGGCGGGTTGCTCGCAACCTTTACGGTCACACCGGCCTTGAGCGCGATTATCCTGCCCTCGCATATGCATGAGACCGAAACGTGGATCATGGCCTTCCTGCACCGGCTCTATGTCCCGGTGCTGAACTGGGCGGTCGGCAACCGCAATCTGGTGATGGCCGGCGCTGTCGGGCTTGCGGTCATGACTCTGGTGTTCGGCCGTATGCTCGGACTGGAATTCCTGCCCAAGCTCGAGGAGGGCAATCTTTGGATCCGGGCAACCCTGCCGTCCACCATCTCGCTTGCGGAAGGCAACGCTTATGTCAACGAGATGCGCAAGCTGATCCGCAGCCGGCCCGAGGTGGAAGCGGTGGTCTCCCAGCACGGCCGTCCCGACGACGGCACCGACGCTGCGGGATTCTTCAATGCCGAATTCTTCGCGCCGCTGAAGCCGGTCAGCGAATGGCCCGGCACCCACGACAAGGAGGAACTCACCGGGCAGTTGCTTGGCCAACTGCAGGACAAGTTTCCCGGCGTTGAGTTCAATTTCTCGCAATACCTGCAGGACAACGTCTCCGAGGCTGTGTCGGGCGTGAAGGGAGAGAATTCGATCAAGCTATATGGCAACGATCTGCAGGCGCTGACCGACACCGCGAACAAGATCAAGTCGGTGCTGGCCACCGTGCAGGGTATCACCGATCTTGCGGTGTTCACCTCGCTCGGTCAGCCCACCATCCAAATCGATATCGATCGCGCCAAGGCTGCCCGTTACGGACTGGCTCCCGGAGATATCAACGCCACCATCAAGGTCGCGATCGGCGGCGACAGCGCCGGCGATCTCTATGAACCCGGCAGCGATCGGCATTTCCCGATCATCGTTCGTCTTGCACCCGAATATCGCAAGAGCGCGGAGGCGATCCAGAACTTGCGAATCGGCGCAGCCGGCCCGAACGGCACCATCACGCAGATTCCCTTGAGCGAGGTGGCATCGATCAACCTGGTCTCGGGCGCGGCGTATATCTACCGGGAGCAGCAGGAACGCTATCTGCCGATCAAATTCTCGGTCCGCGAACGCGACCTCGGCGGCGCGATCCGGGAAGCGCAGGACAAGCTGGCGGCCCAAGTGCAGTTGCCGCCGGGATCGCGCATCGAGTGGGTCGGCGAGTTCGGTAACCTGCAGGATGCCATCAAGCGGCTCTCGATCGTGGTGCCGATCTCACTCGCGCTGATCGCGGTGCTGCTGTGGTTCAATTTCGGCTCGATGACGCAGACGCTGCTCGCCATGAGCGTGATCCCGATGGCGATCTTCGGCGGCGTGCTCGGGCTGCTGGTATCGGGCATTCCCTTCAGCGTCTCCGCCGCTATCGGCTTCATCGCGCTGTTCGGAATCGCCGTGATGGACGGCATCATTATCCTGTCGCAGTTCAATCAGTTGATCGAGGAAGGTTTCGACCGGGCGAGGGCCGTGATCCGCACCGGCGAGCTTCAGTTGCGGCCTGTTTTGATGACCTGTGTCGTTGCCGGCGTCGGGCTGCTGCCGGCCGCGATGTCGGAGGGAATCGGATCGCAGGTGCAAAAGCCCCTGGCGGTGGTGGTGGTCACCGGCATGATGCTGGCGCCGCTTGTGATCCTGGTGACGCTGCCAGTGTTGATCTCGTTCTTCTCGCGCCGGGCGCGCTGAGCGGCCGCCCAATCGGCGCGTCCGCCGACGCTTACTGCCCCGATGGCGTGCGCAGCCCGTGCCAGGCGTCGCGTACCTGATGGTAGTGCACTTCCGGCAGGTAATCCGGCGTTTTCAGTCCCAGTGTCTTGACGTCGAGCCTGCCGATGGCGCTGAGCAGGGTGTAGGAGGCGATCACGCGGTCGCGTTGCGCACCGATCAGCCGCGCTTTCGCTGAAATCAGATCCTGTTGCGAGTTCAGCACGTCCACCGTGGTGCGCTGGCCGCCCTGCGCCTCCTTTTGCACGCCCTGCAGCGCCACGTTAGCGGCGCGCACCTCGGACTCCGAGGCCGCCACCGCGACTTTGGCCCCCTCGCTGGCGACCCAGGCGCCAACGGCGGCGGTTCGCGCCTGGTTGCGGACCTGGTCAAGCACCTGCCGGCTTTGCGCCGCCAGTTCCTTGGCCTGCCGGGTCTGCGACGCCGCAGTGCCGCCGTCGTAGATCGGGGCGTTCATCTGGGCGATCACCGAAGCCTGATCGGTCCGCAAGGTGCTGATGGTGGGATCGGATTCCACACTGTGGCTGGCGCCGCCTTGCAAGGTGATGGTGGGCAGCAGACTGCTTTCGGCGACGCGGATGGTGGTCGAGGCGACATCGACGTCGAAGCCTGCGGCGAGCACGGTCGGATGCTCCTTGAAGGCGAGGTTGGTCGCCTCATCGCGACTGCGCGGCAGATAGCGGTCGATCGGTTCGGGAGGCCGCAATTGCGCCGGCGGGCTGCCGATCACCTGGGTGTAGGTTGCCTGGCTGACCGCGAGATTGACCTCGGCGGCATTCAGGTCCGCCAGCCCGCGGTTGAGCCGCGCTTCGGCCTGCGCGGTGTCGGTCGGCGTCA
Organism: uncultured Alphaproteobacteria bacterium; assembly: GCA_963840155.1. Lineage (GTDB taxonomy): Bacteria > Pseudomonadota > Alphaproteobacteria > Rhizobiales > Xanthobacteraceae > Bradyrhizobium. The sequence continues at coordinate 1,374,009 of CAWIXP010000001.1, read as the reverse complement.
CATCGCCGGCATTGAGACGCCGCTGGGTGACGCCGAGGGTTTCCCTCAGGAACGCCACATTGGAGCGTTGCGCCTCGACCAGTGACTGGTTCGCCAGCACGTTGCTATAGGCGGTGACGGCGTCCAGCAACACGCCCTGGCCGACATTGCGCAGGGCTTCGCGGCCCGATTGCACCTGCAACTCGGCGACGCGCACGCTGTTGGCGGTCTTGAAGCCGTTGAACAGCGTCTGGGTCACCGTCACCCCGACGGTCCACGGTTTCAAAGCCGCGGATTGTACGGTGTTGTCGGGCAGCAGGTTGCGCACGGCCTGCAGGCCGGAGCTGAGGGTGGCGACGATCTGCGGACGGTAGCCCGCCAACGCCTGGGGCACGTTCTCGTCGGTGCCACGTTGCCGCGCCCGTTCGGCATTGAGCTGCGGGTTGGTCTGGTAAGCCTTGGCCATGGCATCGGGGAGGGCCTCGCTCCGCCCAGGCGTGGCGGCAAAACCGACCCAAGTTGCGACGGCGACGCAAATGCCCGATCGAAGCACGCGCCTTGTCAGGTGGCCAACATTAGCGGCACGCCCAATCATATGATTCCGCCAGCCAACTCCCCGATCGTCCGTCCCGCCGACGCCTTCGACACATCTACCTGTGTAGAGCGCGCTGCGGCCACAGGCAAACCACCGGGCCGAGATACCCCACGAATTCAGTGGTTCGCTGTTGCCGGCTCGTCACAGGCCAACATTGGAGGTAAATGCGCTATAGCTGCGGCCAGCCGCGTCCGATTCTGGGCCGCTGGCACTCCCGCTTCGTGCCTGGGCTTGCACTGGATGCCGAAACAGTTCTCCGACCCCGAGGCGATCGCGGAGGATATCATCCGGGATGTCGGGACCAAGCTGGTGGTCGGGTTGCCGCTTGGGCTCGGCAAGGCCAACCACATCGTCAATGCGCTCTATGCGCGCGCCAGAGCGGACCGCGCGATCGATCTGACTTTCTTCTCGGCGCTGACGCTGGAGAAACCCAAACCGGAGAGCTTACTGGAGCGGCGCTTCATCGCACCGGTGATCGATCGGCTGTTCGGCAGCTATCCCGATCTCGCCTATGCCGACGCGCTGCGAGCGGGGGCGCTGCCGCCCAATGTCAAAGTGATCGAGTTTTTCTTCCTGGCGGGAAGGTGGCTGCACGTACCCTTTGCGCAGCAGCATTATATTTCCGCCAATTACACCCATGCCTCGTCATATTTGCTGGCGCGGGGACTCAACGTCGTAGCCCAGCTCGTGGCGAAGCGCGGTGTCGGCGGCATCACGCGCTACAGCTTGAGCTGCAACACCGACACTACACTGGATGTCTTGCGTGCCCGCAGCGAAGGTCGCGCCTCGTTCAAATTGGTAGGGCAGGTCAATTCGGAATTGCCGTTCATGCCCGGCGCCGGCGATCTTCCGGCGGACGAATTCAGCGCGGTGCTCGATAGCCCCGAATGCGACTTTCCACTGTTCGCGCCACCGTCCGAACCGATCGGCGACAGCAAATACTCGATCGGTCTGCACACCGCGACGCTGGTGCGCGACGGCGGCTCGCTTCAGATCGGGATCGGGCAGATCGGGGATGCGCTGGCGCAGGGTCTGATCGTTCGTCATCGCGACAATTCGCAATTCCGCGGCATCATCAAGCGGCTTTCTGCCGGTAACCAGCAGCTCTCGCCGCTGCAAACCGAATCGTTCGAACGGGGTCTCTATGGTGTCAGCGAGATGCTGACCGAGGCGTTTCTGGGGCTCATCGATGCCGGCATCCTCACGCGCGCGGTCGATGGCGTCGTATTGCACGGCGCGTTTTTTCTTGGCCCGAAATCGTTTTATCGCGCGCTGCGCGAGATGACGCCGGAGTTGATCGCGCGGATCCAGATGATGCCGGTGTCATTCACCAACGAGCTCTATGGTGATGAGCAGGCCAAGCGCCGCGCCAGGGTCGAGGCCCGTTTCGTCAACAATGCGATGATGGCTACCTTGATGGGCGCGGCGGTTTCCGACGGACTTGAAAACGGACAAGTCGTGAGCGGCGTCGGCGGTCAATATAATTTCGTGGCACAGGCCTTTGCGCTCGCTGGCGCGCGCTCCGTCCTGACGCTGGAGGCGACGCGGCGGTCCGGGTCCAAAACTCAATCGAACCTGCGCTGGAGTTACGGCCATGAGACCATCCCCCGGCACTTGCGCGATATCTTCGTTACCGAATACGGCGTCGCCGACACCAGGGGGAAATCCGACGCCGAGGTGATCGCGGCGATGCTGGGCGTTGCCGATTCCCGTTTTCAGGACGAACTCGCCCGGCAAGCCAAGGACGCCGGCAAGCTGCCGAAGAATTTTGAGATTGCGGCCGCGCACCGCGAGAACTATCCGGAGCGTGTTGCAGCCGCGCTGAAGCCGGCGCATGAGGCCGGCGTGCTGCCATTGTTTCCGTTCGGCAGCGATTTTACCGAAATCGAGCAGCGATTGATTCCGGCGTTGCAGATCCTGGAGGACGCGCAGCGTTCGCCGCTGCGCGTCGCGAAAGCGCTGTGGCAAGGTTTGACACGCATTCCGGATTCCGCGGACCGTGAATGCCTGGCGAGGCTCGGCCTCGATAAGCCGTCTACGCTCTCCGAGCGGGCCTACCGCGCGCTAGTCAGCGCCGCGCTGGCGAGGAGCAGGGTTGGGTAGCGGTCTTACCCACAACGTCCCAATAGCATCCTGAAGTGGTGCGCCTCTTGCCCGGCGGCGGGTGGGGCGCCAGCCAAGTCATCCTTCCAGATTCGCGAGGTCCTTGCGCCGAGGGAACCGGGGACGACGAGACCTACCTGTTCTTGTTCGCCGGCTTGCGCTTCTCGATGAAGGCCGCCATGCCCTCGGCGCGATCGTCCAGCGCGAAGGTGGAGTGAAACAGGTTGCGCTCGACGTTGACTCCTTCCGACAGCGAAGTTTCGAACGCGCGGTTGACGGCTTCCTTGGCCATTGCGGCTGCGGGACGCGACATCGAGGCGATCTTTTCAGCCGTCGCCAGCGCCTCGTCCATTAGTTTTGCCGCCGGCACGACGCGGCTGACGAGGCCAGAACGTTCGGCCTCGGCGGCATCCATCATCCGGCCGGTAAGGCAGAGATCCATCGCCTTGGATTTGCCGACCGCGCGAGTCAGCCGCTGCGTGCCGCCGAGGCCGGGGATGGTGCCGAGCGTGATCTCGGGCTGCCCGAACTTCGCGGTGTCGGAGGCGATGATGATGTCGCACATCATGGCCAGTTCGCAACCGCCGCCCAGCGCGTAGCCGCTGACGGCCGCGATAGTCGGCTTTCGGCACTTTGCGACACGGTCGCCGCCGACTGCGGTGAAATCGCTCCACAGCATGTCGATGAAAGTCTTCGGCTGCATTTCCTTGATATCGGCACCAGCGGCGAAAGCCTTTTCGCTCCCCGTGAGCAGGATGCATCCGATCTTCTCGTCGGCATCGAGATCGTCGACCGCGGCGGCGATTTCCCGGAATACGCCGAACGACAGCGCGTTGAGCATCTTGGGGCGATTGAGCGTGATGATGCCGACCGCGCCCTTGCTCTCGACAATGATGTGTTCGAACGTGCTCATGGCTCAATCCGCGCGCTATCTCGCGGGCAATGTGCCCGCTGGCGCGATAGGCTTCAAGGGGGGTGATTGCACCGGAAGCCGCGTCAATCCCGAGCCAGCGCACTTGCACTGATCTGGAACAACGCCGGCAAGCTAGGCCATGAACATGCGCGCGGCGGAGGCGATGGTCAGTATCGCGCCAAAGCCGATGAAGATTTTTCCGATCAGGGAAGTCTGGTCCCAAGTCGAGCTCTCAGTGCTGCCTACGGCCATCATGGGCGGGGCAGGCGCGGCAGACGGCTCGGCCGAAGCTAACGCCAGCGCTGGTGGCTTGCTTTCATGGAGCGCGCGATCGACGTCGTTGAGCTGATCGGCGGAGACGACCTGGCTGTCAGCGGCGGCAGACTGCGTCTCGGTTGATCGATCCGGCGGATTCTGCAAAATCTCGTTGGCCCGCACCGACATAGCTCTGGCGGCAGTGCTGGTCGAGGTGTCGGTGGACGCCAACTGGGCATTGGCATTGGCAATCGATGGTGCGATCGCCGGTGAATTGGCCGCGTCGGCCGCCGCGACGCCAGCTGGCTCCGCCGGGTTGATGGACTCACGATGGCGGTGGTTCTTGCGGTGGTGGTGCGAGCCGCGTTTGCCGTGTTGATTTAGCGCAACGGGTGCCCCGGCATCTTCCGATTTCGAACTCGCGGCCGCATCGTCCGTGTCCGTCGCCGCCTGCGAAGGACAGCTTGCGAAACACACCATGAACCCCGCGGCAAGTATCAATCCCGAGCGCCCGCTGGCTTTGACCGTCATTGGCAATGTTCCCCTTTGCCCAGCCCCGCCGCGAAAAGAAACTCCCCGCGTGTCCGCAACGGGGCAGAAAAAGGGAATCTTCGGGCTACCCCAGCGAAAGCAGGGCAGCGGCATATCGCAAACGAAACGCTTGCGGGCATTTTGACCGGGAAGTCGTTTTCGGAATCGATGCGGCGGGTGCCAGCGCGCTTGATCGATGTTATGAGCCTGCGTGGGCGGCTTTCGCCATCACGCATGTCAAATCGGGCGCGATGACCTCACGGCCGCCGAGGGCCTCGATCACGATCCCGTGATCGCAGCTTTCGGATCGTAACAAATTGAAAGATCGACCGAATTGCAATGTGGGAGCGCGGGTGCGCGAACGTGAAGACGAATGGACCGGCCTGATGCTGTCGGCCGTTTCAGGAGACAGCGCGGCGTATCATCGCCTGCTCAAGGCCGTCGTGCCGGCGCTCCGCGCCGCGGCGCGGCGCGGTTTGGCGCGGGCAGGGCAACCGAGCGATCAATCCGAGGACATCGTGCAGGACATCTTGTTGGCGGTGCATCTGAAGCGGCATACTTGGGACGCCAACGCGCCCTTCGCACCATGGTTGTTTGCGATCGCCCGCAACAAGCTGATTGATTCGTTGCGCCGGCGCGGCCGCAGGGTATTCGTCAACATCGACGATTTTGCCGAAATGCTTCCAGGCGAGCCGGTGGCGGAGGCCGCGCCCGCCAGCGAGGTCGAGGCGCAGCTAAAATCCCTGCCGGCGCGGCAGCGCGACGTGCTGCAGTCGATCGCGGTCGATGGCGCATCGATCAAGGTCACTGCCGCCAAATTTGCCATCAGCGAAGGAGCGGTGCGGGTGGCACTGCATCGCGGGCTTGCCAGCCTCACCGCCAAACTGCGGGAGCAATGAGCATGGAAACGGATCAACTGATTCGAACGCTGGCCGCCGATAACGCGCATCGCGCGCGGCCGGTCGGGTTCGTGTTGGCACTGTCGTTACTTGCTGCCGCGCCGGTTTCGCTGGCGATGTTCATCGCAGGTTTGGGCGTTCGGCCCGATGTCATGAGTGCGATGCACGATCCGTTGTTCGACCTGAAGTTCGCGGTGACGCTGGCGCTGGCGATCCCGGCCATTGGCCTCGCGCTGCATTTGTCCGCGCCGGTGGCCGCGCTGGGCGGCCGGGCTTGGCTACTTCTGATTCCGGTCGGCCTCCTGGTCGCCGGCATCTCAGGCGAGATGATGATGCCGCAACGGCTGCCGATGATGACGCGGCTGGTCGGTAGCAATTCGCGCGTCTGCCTGACCGCCATTCCGCTGCTGTCGCTGCCACTGTTGGCGGCGGCGCTGTTCGGCTTGCGCCACGGCGCGCCGAGCCGTCCCGCGGTTGCCGGCGCTGTCGCCGGACTGCTGTCGGCGGGTTTGGCGGCAACGCTATACGCCTCGCACTGCACGGATGATTCACCGCTGTTCGTGGCGACCTGGTACAGCATCGCGACCGCGCTGGTTACCGCTATCGGTGCGCTGGCGGGATCCAGGGTGTTGCGGTTTTAGCGGCGGCGCCTGCTTGTTCGGGCCGACATGGTGGTGGGCGCCCGGTCCCGGTCAAGCGTCGTAAACTTCACATCGCAGGTGCGGCGCTCTGCTGCATGCGGTGGAAACGCAACACCTGCTGCGCGGTCGAGGGCCGCAGCCGCTCGTAGGTCGCCTTGCAGGCCTGCAGATCGGAGGGCTCCATGCCCGAAAGCTTGTCGCGCATGTTGATGAGCGCTCGCACCGTTGGCCACGACATCACCGATACCTTTGCCAGGATCATGACGCCTTCGGCGCGGGTCTCCAGCATCATGTTCTCCGCGATCGAAACCGGCACATTGGCGAGTGCCGCGATCGCCGCGTTAGCCTCATCGAATTTGCGGGCGTCGGCAAAGGCTGCCACCTGGAATTCGTCCAACCTGCCGTCGTCGTACAGCGATTTGACGAGCGCGTGGGCGATCGCCGTTTCTTCGGTCATCGCCCCCGGCGCCGAGCGTATCAGCCGCGTCGCTTCTCGCACTGCGCCCGGTACTTCCTCCGCCTGCTGCGGATGGGCGGCCTCAAGTCGCGCCCGCACCGTCACTGAAGCCTTGGCGAGGAGTTTCAGGTAGAGATGCCGCGGCATCGTCGGACGCATGCCAAGGCAGGTCGCGAGATTGTCGTCACCGTCGGCGCGATTGACCAGCCGGGTGAAGCCGCGCTCGGAAAATTCCGCGCCGGGGTTGTTGACGGTGCTGTGAATGACTTCGTCGTTGCCGCGTAGCACCAACACGTCGGTCACCGCGCCGCTCAGCACCCGCCGTGTCGAAATCGCCATCAAGTGCGCCTGGCTCTTGTTGCGTGCGGTCTCGATCAGCGTTTCGTCGTCGAGCCGCTCCGATCTGGACAGCACCGGAGCCGCGACCTCGATCAGATCGTCAAATGCCAGCGCGCGTATCGTGAGCGGGGGGGCGGTATCGAGCGGCGCGAGCCGGTTGGCCAGCAGCGCCTTGGCGGAGGTTTCGATATGTTGAATGAGGCATTGGAAAACGTCGTCAAATAGACCGATCTGTTGATCCGAGTAATCCACCGCGCCGTCGATGAAGAGATCGGTGACCCGCCGCAGGGTCTCGACCCGCCGTGCGACGGTACCGTGCGCTAGCGTGGTCTGCAGCTCATCGAGCAGGCTTTCGGAGGTAGCGGCGGAATTTGAACTCATGAACTCTGTCCTGGAGCATTCGGGCACGTAGACCGGCGACCGTTTCTTGGTCGCCGGAATGAAGCAATCGGGTTCAGGCGCTGGCGGTGAGGTTGGGTCGTCGTGCCTTGAGCACCTTCGCCGCAGGTTTGAAACTGACATCCTCCAGTTCAGCCGCAATCGGATCGGCGCCGCAGCGGTCTCCATGGTCTCGCCGTCAATGGAGCTAGCCTCGAAAATTTAAGTGAGAAAGCCTTTAGGTTTGGTATCTTTCGAAATGAATCCCCCGGCGGTGCAGAGATGGCAGAGGCCCTGTTGGCCATCGAAATCGGCCGATCCGGGGAACGTGCCGGGGATCGCGGGCCAGAGCGGTGGCGGCGACGGTAAAGCGGCCGGGCGAGTAAGGTTTTCTCGATCAACCTTGGGTAAGTCGGCGCCGATCGGCGGAGCGCATACAATTTCTGTATCATAATACCATCCATCCGGTTGGCGCTTGCGGGCGCGTGTGGTGATCCGCGCCGATTGAAGAATCTTGCCTTTGTCATCGAACCAGCTACCGGCCCAGTCCGACCAACCTTGCGAGAGGGCCACCGAGTGCGACACAGGCGGCTGCGGCCGACGTCCTGATCGTTCTGGATTGCTCAAGGCAACCACCTCGATCCAGTGCTGTATCGACGGCACCGTGCCAAGGCGGCTGGCTTCGGGCTCAGATCAGACTCCTGCGGGACGAACAGGTTGCGGAAGATCTCATAGGCGAAGTCTTTTCTCGAGGTGTAGCGCAAGGGAATCCACGGAAGAGTTGGCGGAGATTATTGGGATGCCGGAAAGCGCGGTGACGATGCGCCGGCCCTGTGCGGGTAAAAAAGATTGGCCGAGTTGTGAAGGCAGCCGGCAGAGAGCGAGGCTGGCCATGATGGTGATGAGCAAAAAAATCCTGGAGCAGGAGCCCAGTGAAATAGAAATGTTGTTGCCCTGGCATGCGGCTGGCACCTTGAACGCGCTCGATGCCCGCCGGGTCGAAGAATCGCTCGCCCGCGATCCCGAGCTGGCGATGCAATACGCCGTGGTGCGCGCAGAGTACGAAACCATTCATTTCAACGAAGGCCTCGGTGCGCCGTCGGCGCGCGCGATGGCGAAACTGTTCGCGACGATCGGGACCGCGCCAGCGCACAATCCGTCGGCATGAAAAAATATCAGATGATTTCCGGCACCTCGTTTCCGCCGCCTACGTCAGTGGCCATTGTGGCCCTGCCAAGGAGTGCAAGCTAGCGTTTGCCCGGTGGCGCAGGCGCCTTCGCTGCCGGAAAACGCCGGCCTGGAGGTTAAAAAATACCGCACTGCGGTTTGAACGCACGGCGGTCCGCCGCGACCAATATCCGTGGGAGCGGTTACCCCTCCCCCTCGAGGCTGTATCCGGCGCGAGCGCCCATCCACCCCGAGCGCCGATACAGCTTGACCCGTCCGGTTGTCCCCCCGGACGGGTCTTTCGTTTCTGCTAGTCTTTTTGAACGTCCCACCCGCGCGAATCCCGATCTGAGGGCCGTGCCCGCGAATTTGCGGTTTCACGGCCGGCCATGCCGTCGCAAGCCCTTGACTGTGGAAAGGGCGTAAAACCCGCGTTAGCACGGCATTTTTCCGATACGAGGCGTCTGAAAGGCGCGTGCGCTGGACATCTCCAGAGTTTTCCACAAAATATCTTTGTCGCGTTAGATGATTCGTGCCGGTTGCGTCCGCGTCCGTTGTTCTCCTTACGGACTGGTCCATGACACACCATTTAGACGTGGCACGAGGCCGCGACATCGTTGCGCGCTGGTGCGCTCTTGCCGAAGGACGGCTGGAGCACCTCACCGAATTGTTCGAGACTGGCCGTTGGCGCCGCTATCACAGCGAACTTGCATTTCTCGAAAATATCCAGGAAGCGAAATCGGCCGTGCAAATCTGGCGCAACCTGCTGATGCACGAAGCTTCGCCGGACAATTCAGCCATCGACATTTCCTGGCTCGGCCGCAGCCGGACTGCGCCGCTGCACGAAAGGCTGCACGATCTGGTTCGTCGGCCACAGCCACACCCGACAGCGATTGCGGACCAGCCACCGGCGCCGGACGTTCGGGTTGCTGCGCCAACCGCGCATGTTTGGTCGGACGACGCGCCGGCGATAGCCGAGGTGCCGGAGCCAATGCGCGATCTCAAAACCATCGAGCAACGCTATCCGCTGCTGCGCAACGCGTTGTAGGGCCGCAGGTCTCGGAAGAGGTGATCCTCAGGATGATCGACCGCGGCTGGTGTCGACACGCTCACCTCCGCACCGCGTTGGTGCCGACCACCACCTGGGAAAAGCGCTGCGCCCCATCCGCCGACAGATCGGACGTGACCGGGCGCGCGTGATCAAGGCCGACCACCGCGCCGCGCGGCGTTTCCGAGATCATGTTGTTGTTGACCAGCGCGGTGCCGGCGCCCGATACCACCGACACGCCGACACCGACCAAGGAATTGCGGATCACGTTGCCTGAGATCACGACGTCGCGCAGATATTGACCCCAGCCAGCGATGATCCCGAACGAGGGTGCGTTCTCGATCACGTTGCCGGTGACAGCGCTATCGGCCTCGACGTAAATTCCGACGCCGGCATCGTCGTCCGGCGCGGTGGCGATCGGCCGCTTCGGCAGCAGATTGCGGATGATGTTGCCCTGCACGACCGCGATCCGTCCGCCTTCGTTGAAATTGCAGACGGAGACGCCGACCGCCGCGCCATCCACGGTATTGTTAGCGATCACCGCTGCTTCGAAGGAAAATTCCGAGTACAGCGCGACCTCCCGGACGTCGCTGACGCTGTTACCGGAGATCTGGATGTTCGAGGCCGAATTGCCGCGCACCGCGGAATAATCGCAGTTGCGAATCCGGTTTCCGCGCACGATCACATTCGCGGCGCGGAATGCGTTGATGGCGTTGCCGTGCTGTCCGGAGCCGCCGGGGCCGGCCTTGATGTTTTCGATACGGTTGTCGGCGACCAGCGTGCCGTCGTCTCCAACGGAGGTCCGCAGGATTTCGATGCCGTTGTCGTTGGCGCCCAAAATTGTGTTGCGTGAAACCAAAAGGCCCTGTGCATCGAATGACACGATCGCCGTCGCAGCCGACCTGGAGATGATATTGCCGCTGATCTCGCCGGAGGCTTGCTCGAGCCAGATGCCGTTGCCGCCGCTATTGGAAATTTCGCAGTCGACGAGGCGGATATCGCGCCCGTCAAGGCAATGCACGAGGCCGCGCCGCGCCGGCAGTGGAATGCCGCCGCCGTCAAGCGTGAGATTGACAAGACCGATGGCGCCGGCACCTTCGCCGGAAAGCAAGGAGGCGCCGCCGTTGAAGACGAGTTTGGTGGCGCCGCGCACGCCGATCAGCTGCGTGCCGTTCTGCAGGCGGAGCATCCCGGTGCGATAAACGCCGGGCGGCAGCGCCAACGGAACCTGCGCGCGCGCGGCCTCGTCGATCGCGCGCTGGATGATTTTGGTTTGGTCGTCGGGGCTGCCCGGCCGGACGCCATATTGGGTGATGTCGCGTCCGAGCACCGAGGTCAATGGCGCGGCGTGTGCCGGTTCGTGCCACATCGCGAGCGCACCGGCCGCGCCGGCGGCGGATGTCCCGATGAAACGCCGGCGGTTGAGGTTCATGGTCGCGTCTCCAGGCGAACGCGAGCAAGCGCGTCGGCGAAGCTCGGAGTAACGCAAAATTACGGCGCCGCGCGTCGCACGCGCGGTCGCGCACGGAGGATTGTTGGGAGTAGGGTTAACGAGCCACTCAGGTTTCGGCGCCGAGCATAATGCCGACATTCTGCACGGCCGCACCCGAAGCTCCCTTTCCCAAATTGTCCAGCCTTGCCACCAGCACTGCGTGGCCGAACTTCTCGTTGCTGAAGACACGCAGCTCGAGCAGGTTGGTGTCGTTGAGGGCCAGCGCATCGAGCCGTCCCGTGCTCGACGAGGGATCACCGGCACCGATCACCTTCACCCATTTGGCATTAGCATAATGGGTCGCCAGCACGTCCTCGAGATCGCGGGCTTTCGGTTTGCCGGGCAGGGTATCGAGATGCAGCGGTATGGAGACAAGCATGCCCTTGCGGAAATTGCCGATCGACGGCACGAAGATCGGCCTGCGGGTGAGCTTGCTGTATTTTTGCAGCTCGGGGACGTGCTTGTGCTCGAGCCCGAGACCGTAGAGTTCGAAGGGCGGCGCCTTCTCCGATTCGTAAGCTTCGATCATTGACCTGCCGCCGCCGGAATAGCCCGATACGGCGTTGACCGTCACCGGATAGTCGATGGGCAGCAGGTCGGCGTCGACCAGCGGACGAATGAGCGCTATGCCGCCGGTCGGATAGCAACCGGGGTTCGAGACACGCCGCGATCCGGCGATCGCATCGCTCTGCGCGGCCGCCATCTCGGGCAAGCCGTAGGTCCATCCCTTCGAAACCCTGTGCGCCGAAGAGGCATCGAGAATGCGCGGGGCGCTCGCGCCGAGTTCGTCGGCAAGCGCGACGGCCTCTTTTGCCGCCTCGTCCGGCAGGCAGAGAATGACGAGGTCCGCCTCCGACATCAGCGCCTTGCGTGCCGACGGGTCCTTACGCTTGTCGGGCGCAATCGCAAGCATCTCGACGCCGTTGATCCGGGCCAGTCGGTCGCGGATCTCGATGCCGGTGGTGCCGGCCTCGCCATCGATGAAGATGGCCGGCTTGGTGCGGGCCTTGCCGGCGGTCCCGCCGGAGGGTTTGCCGAGAGTGGTGGTGGCCATGTGGATTTCCCGTAGGTGGCGCTATGCGGTTGAGCAGGAATGAAATGAAAAAGCCGCGCTTTCGGGCGCGGCTTCAAGCGAAATCGGATGCATCTATGCAGCCGTCATCGCTCCCGCGCGTTGGATGCCGGGCGACGACGTCGGATGATGGTCCGGTCAAATGCCATGGTGGGATATATGCTCGGATTTACCCGGCTCGTCAATACATCAGCGGCGACCGGAATTGTATTTGAGGTCGTCATTCCGGCGGTTTCGGAGGCGCGAATTAACCGTCGCGCGCAGCCCTGCGCGTCAGTCTGACCAGCTCCAGCAGCATGGCTTCGCCGGCATCGACCAGCTCTTCCAGGGTGACGCGGTGCGTTCTCGCCTTACGCTGCGGCACGCCGCGGCCCGCGAGCAGCGGGATGTGAACGAATGCGGCAAGTGCGGGGCCATTGTCCTCATTCGTGGCCTCGATCGCACGCCAACTCAGATAGTTGCAGAGATAGCTTCCGGCATCACGCGAAGCCCGCGCATCGATGCCGGTGGCGAGGGCGGCGCGAAGCAGTTTCGCCGTATGCGATCCGAACATCCGGGCATCGGCGCCGCCAACGATCGGTGCGTTCCGGGCGCGGTTACGATCGGCATCGGGCCGTAGCGTGGTGAGCGCGTTGCGCGCGCGGCTTTCGATCCGGACATGCGCCGTGCGGTCGGCGAGGCCGAACATCAGCAGCGCTTGCGGACGGTGTCGGGCGATCAGTTCGGGGAGTTCCCGGTCGACCGTGCCGTAGCTCACATGGAAGATGTGGCCGACCAGCTCGAGCTCGCCGAAGGCCGGACGGCGCAACTGTGTCAGCCGCTTCACCAATGGCATCGTCGGGTTGTGCGGCGCGCCGGGGAAAGGACCGAAACCGGTAACGAGGATGCGCGTTTTACCATTCGTCCTCACCTCAGCATCTCCGCGATCTGTTCCGCTGCCAGCGCCGGCGTGATGCGGCCGTTAGCGACATCGGCCTCGGTCTTCTTCACTCTCGCGCGGATTGCGGCATCGGCCCGTAGCCGCGCCATCATCCGTTGCTCCAGCATCGACCACATCCACTTCACCTGTTGCTCGCGCCGCCGTGCGGCGAATTCGCCCGAGGCATTCATCGCGGTGCGATGATCCAGGATCTTTTGCCATAACGCATCGATACCCATGCCGGTCAGTGCCGAACAGGTCAGAACCGGGGGACGCCAATGCTCCGAGCGCGGGTTGAGGATGTGGAGCGCCCCGCGATATTCCGACGCCGCGAGATTGGCGCGCTTGACGTTATCGCCGTCCGCCTTGTTGACGGCGATCATGTCGGCGAGTTCCACCAGGCCTTTCTTGATGCCCTGCAACTCGTCGCCGGCGCCCGGCAGCATCAGCGCCAGGAAAAAGTCGGTCATGTCGCAGACTGCGGTCTCGGATTGCCCGATACCCACGGTTTCCACCAAGACGACGTCGAAATCGGCGGCCTCGCACAACAGCATGGCCTCGCGGGTTTTCGCGGCGACGCCGCCGAGCGTGCCGGAAGCGGGTGAGGGCCGGATGAAGGCGCTATCGGACGCGGCGAGCCGCGCCATCCGCGTCTTGTCACCGAGAATGGAACCGCCGGTCCGCGCGGAGGAGGGGTCCACTGCGAGCACAGCGACCTTGTGGCCGCGTTCGATCAGAAATGTGCCGAGCGCGTCGATGGTCGCGGATTTGCCGACACCCGGCGAGCCGGTGATGCCGACGCGAACCGCCTTGCCGGTGTCGGCCAGCAGCGCCTGAACCAGATCGCGCGCCGCGGCCTGATGATCGCCGCGCCGGCTCTCGATCAGTGTGATGGCGCGAGCCAGCGCCGCGCGGCTGCCGCCACGCAGATTTTTGGCCAACGCTTTGATGTCGACTGAGGCAATTTTCGGCTGGGTCATGCCTTCGTTTACAACGGTCCGGCGTGACAGGCGAGGGGAACGGCTATTCCGCTGCCTCGCTATGCCCAAGGCGCGCATTGAGCTTGTGGATCAGCTTTTCGGCGGCGTCGGCAATTACGGTGCCGGGCGGGAAGATCGCCTCGGCGCCGGCCTCGTAGAGCGCATCATAGTCCTGCGGCGGCACCACGCCGCCAACGATAATCATGATGTCGTCGCGGCCCTGCTTCTTCAGCGCGGCCTTCAATTCCGGCACCGCGGTAAGGTGGGCAGCCGCGAGCGACGATAGCCCAAGGATGTGAACGTCGTTCTCGACCGCCTGCCGCGCGGCCTCGTCGGCGGTGGCAAACAAAGGTCCGATATCGACGTCGAAGCCGACGTCGGCGAACGCCGAGGCGATCACCTTCTGGCCGCGGTCGTGGCCGTCCTGGCCGATCTTGGCCACCAGGATTCGCGGCCGGCGGCCCTCCGCATCCTCGAACGCCTCGATCAGCGCCTGCACTTTTTCAACCTTGCCGGACATGGTGGACGCCTCCCGCTTGTAGACGCCGGTGATGGACCTGATCTCGGCGCGGTGGCGTCCGAACACCTTCTCCATCGCATCGGAGATTTCGCCGACGGTGGCCTTGGCGCGCGCCGCATCGATCGCGAGCGCCAGCAAGTTGCCGTTGCCTTCGCCGGCGCTTCTGGTCAGCGCCGCCAGCGCATCGTCGACGTCTTTCTGGCTGCGCTCTTTTCTGAGACGCTTGAGCTTGTCGATCTGCAAGCGCCGCACCGTCGAATTTTCCACCTTCAGCACGTCGATCGGCGCTTCGTCGACCGGCTTGTATTTGTTGACGCCGATCACAGCCTGCTTGCCGGCATCGATCCGGGCCTGCGTCTTGGCCGAGGCTTCCTCGATCCGGAGCTTAGGCAAGCCTGCCTCGATCGCCTTCGCCATGCCGCCGAGCGCTTCGACCTCCTGGATATGGCTCCAGGCCTTGGCCGCGAGATCGCGGGTCAATCGCTCGACATAATACGAGCCGCCCCAGGGATCGATGATGCGGCTGGTACCGCTTTCCTGCTGCAGGAACAATTGCGTATTGCGGGCAATGCGCGCCGAAAAATCGGTCGGCAGCGCCAAGGCTTCGTCGAGCGCGTTGGTATGCAGCGATTGGGTGTGGCCCTGAGTTGCCGCCATAGCCTCGATAGTGGTGCGCACCACGTTGTTGTAGACGTCCTGCGCAGTGAGCGACCAGCCCGAGGTCTGGCAATGCGTGCGCAGCGACAGCGAGCGGGGATCCCTGGGGTTGAACTGGGTCAGGAGTTTTGCCCACAACAGCCGTGCCGCTCGCATCTTGGCGACTTCCATGAAGAAGTTCATGCCCACAGCCCAGAAGAACGACAGCCGCGGGGCGAAGCGGTCGACGTCGAGGCCGGCGGCAAGTCCGGCGCGGAGATATTCGACACCATCGGCCAGCGTATAGGCGAGCTCGAGGTCCTGCGTCGCGCCGGCTTCCTGCATGTGATAGCCGGAAATGGATATCGAGTTGTACTTCGGCATCTTCTGCGAGGTGTACGCAAAAATATCGGAGATAATCCGCATCGAGGGCGCCGGCGGATAAATGTAGGTGTTGCGAACCATGAACTCCTTCAGAATGTCGTTCTGAATGGTGCCCGAAAGTTTATCCGGGGGCACGCCTTGTTCCCCGGCCGCGGCGACGAATAGCGCCAGGATCGGCAGCACCGCGCCGTTCATGGTCATCGACACGCTCATCTGATCGAGCGGGATACCGGCAAACAGCGTGCGCATGTCGTAGATCGAATCGATCGCCACGCCGGCCATGCCGACATCGCCCGAGACGCGTGGGTGATCGGAATCGTAGCCGCGGTGGGTCGCCAGATCGAATGCGACCGAAAGGCCTTTTTGCCCGGCGGCGAGGTTGCGGCGATAGAAGGCGTTGGAATCTTCCGCCGTCGAGAACCCGGCATATTGCCTGATGGTCCACGGCTGGTTGACGTACATGGTCGGATAGGGGCCGCGCAGATAGGGCGAAATCCCCGGCCAGGTCTCGAGGAAATCGATGCCTTCGAGGTCGCCCTCGTTATAGGCGGGCTTTACGGGGATGCCTTCGGGCGTGAGCCACGGCTCGGCGCCGCCCGCGGGATCAGCGCGCGCTGTCTTCTCGAATGCGATCTCGGCGAATGTCGGGATGCGGCTCATTTTACCCATCTTAGCACATGCTGGCCCCGGGGGTCCGCGATCATACGGCCTCCATCAGCCGATAGGCCTCTTGCAGCACGGTTAGCGCGTCGCAGCCGGCGAAGATGAAATCGTTGACGCCGGCGGCACGCAGCGCGGATTCCTGTTCGCCCGCGCGGCCTGCCAGGTAGATATGCCTTGCGCCGACGCCTTGAAGGGTCTTTGCCGCCGCGGCCGCCTGCACGGCATAGATTTGATCGGATGAGCAGAGGCAAGCTAGCGCCGCGCCGGAAGCCTTGAAGCCGGCAGCCAACGCCGCCGGATCGGTGAATCCTTCGTTATCGACGGCTTCGATCCCGCCGCTCTCGAACAAACTCCTCGCAACGGCGGCACGCGCAGTGAAGTCTGCTGGCGTGCCCAGATTGGCAAGAAAGACTTTCGGCCGCGCGCCCGATCCTTTCAGAATTCTATCCGACCGGTCGCGGAACACTTCAAATGGCGTTGCCAGCCGCATTGGCGACAGTGGGTCGAATTTGCATCTGGCTTCGCCGTAGGGCTCAAGCGCGACCGGTTTTGCGTTCAGTACCGCCGTCGCCGCTTCGTGCAGGTTGGGAAATTCGGTGGCGCCGGTCAGCACTTCCTTGCGGCGGGCGATGTTTTGTTGGCGCAGCGCCCGTGTCGCCGTCACCTTGCGCTGGATCAGGTTTTGCTCAAGGGAAGCGAAAACGCCGCCCGCCTTCTCGGTTTCCTGGAACAGCGCCCACGCGGCCTCGCACAGCGCTTGCGTCAGGGTTTCGATGCCGCCGGATCCGGCCGCCGGATCGGATACTTTTGCGAGATTGGATTCTTCCAGCAGCACCAACTGCGTGTTACGCGCCACACGCCGCGCGAACGGGTCGGGCAATCCCAGCGCCAGCGTATGCGGCAGCACGGTGATGGCGTCGGCGCCGCCGAGGCCCGCGGAGAACGTCGCCATAGTTGCGCGCAGCAGGTTCACGTAAGCGTCGCGCTGGGTCAACATTCGCCATGCGGTATCGGCGGCGATGAACAACGGTTTCGTTGCAAGGGAGCAAGCCTGCTCAACGCGCGCCCACAATAGTCGCAGCGCGCGGAACTTTGCCATGGTCAGGAACTGATCGGCATCGGCGCTAAGCCGCGCATAGACCATGCTTCGCGCGTCTTCCAGCGCCACACCGGCGCCCTCGATTGCGCGCAAATAGGCGACACCGGAGGCCAGCACAAACGCCAGTTCCTGCGCTTCCGATCCGCCGGCGTCATGGATCACCCGGCCATCGGCAACCGCGAACGGGCCCTTGAATCCCATGGCCGCAAGGCCTTTGATCGCGCCGGTGACCGCAGGCACGATCTCGGGCCAGGCGTAGGGACTGGACCCCCAGACCGCGCAGGCACCGATCGGGTCGAGACCGAAACGGATATCGCAGGCCGCAGGCGCAAGGCCCTTGCGCTTGACGTATTCGGCGAGGTGAATCGCGGCCGTGCGCGACTGCGGACCGACCTGTAGTTCGATCGATATCCCGGCGTCGATGAAAACGCCGTCGAGAACTTTCTCGACCGCTTCCGCCGATGGTTCCAGTCCAAAGCCATGGGCGCCATTGGCACCCGCGAATACCAGCGTCAGGCCGGTGGCGCCGTTCTTAAGGTCGTGCAGCGCCTGCGCGTTGGCTTCTACCGCGTCCGGATGATCGATCCGCTGCATGATCCGCCAGGGGGCAGCCGGCGCCCGGCCCGCGATTGGCATGGCATCGCGCGCGCGCGGATAGATCGGCTCGATCTTCAGGCCATCCGCAGTCTTGCCGACCAGCTTCTCAAACGGCGCGCCCTTCAGCACGCCGTCGACCAGCCTGCGCCAGTCGTCATAGGTCGCGGGCGCAAAATCCGCTGCCAGTCGCAGGTCTTGGGGGGCAGAGGTCATGTGGCCGATCGCTCCGTGGCGCCGCTATTATCAGGAAATTGCCACGCGCCGAGTTCCAAGCCAAACGGTTGTTTTTGCATCAATTGGCGATTTCAGGGTCGGGCAAGGGCGGGCAACCGCTCGATACCGGCGGTGGATAGCTGTGCCAGCGCGTCCGTAACCCGACGTCCGGCGATGACACGATGCGGCGCGATCTCCGCTAGCGGCACCAGCACGAAGGCGCGCTGGAACAGGCGAGGATGCGGCAGCGTCAATTCCGGCTTGTCGATCGAGACGTCGTCGTAGGCAATCAGATCGAGATCCAGCGTGCGCGGGCCCCAGCGCGTTTCCTTGCTGCGGTCACGGCCGAATTTGCTTTCGATCTTGTGCAGCGTGAACAACAGCGCGTGGGGATCGAGGCTGGTTTCTATTTCGATGCAGGCGTTGATGAAGCGGGCCTGCTGCTCGTCGCCCCACGGCGGCGTCGCGTAATCGGACGAACGCGCCAGCAGTGCCCCCTGCGTCATGCCGCAGATGCTAGCGATCGCCCTTTGAAAGCTGGCGCGGACATCGCCGGTATTGCCGCCGAGCGCGATCAGCACGTCAGCCATGCGGCGGCTTCTGCCGGGTTCGCGTTAGCACCACGCCGACGTCGTGAAAAATCGCGGCGATCGGCGCGTGCGGCTTGTGCACCGTGACCTTGACCGCACTGATGCGGGAAAATGCCCCCAGGATCGCGTCGGCGACGGCGCCGGCCGCGCGTTCCAGCAGTTTGTAATTGGCGTCCTTGAAGGCGGCGGTCGCGGTCGCGACCACGTTGGAGTAGGACACGGTGTCGGCGAGCCGGTCGGTGCGCGAGGACTCCGACAGATCGGTCGAGAGTTCGAGATCGATGACGAAGCGTTGCCCGACCTCGGTTTCATGTTCCATCACCCCATGGCGGGCGTGGATGACGACGCCGGTGATGAAGATCATATCGGTCATTGCTCATCCCAAATCGCCGCGGCCACGCGCAGCGCTTGTACGGTTTCCGACACATCGTGGGTTCGGATGATCCGGGCGCCCGCTTTTGCCGCGATCAGATGCGCCGCGATCGAGCCGCCGAGACGCTGATGCGGCTCGGAGGGAATGACCGTGCTGATAAAGCGCTTGCGCGATGCCCCGACCAGCAAAGGCAGGCCGAACGCCCCGAGTTCGTGCAACCGGGCCAGCGCTGTCATGCTCTGCTCGGGCGTCTTGCCAAATCCGATGCCGGGATCAAGGACGATATTGGCCCGTGAAATGCCCGCTCGGGCCGCGATCTCCAGGGAGCGCTCGAAGAAGCCGGCGATGTCCCGCATGATATCGACGGCGGCATCAGCCCGGTCGCGGTTGTGCGTGATAATCACAGGCGAACGCCGCCCCGCCACCAGGCTGGCCATCTCGGGATCGCGCTGTAGGCCCCAGACGTCGTTGGCGATGACGGCGCCGTTCTCGAATGCCCAGGCGACAACGGCGGATTTCAGGCTGTCGATGGATACGGGAACGCCGAGAGAGACAACGTCCGCCAATACCGGCCGCAGCCGCTTCAGTTCTTCTTCAGTCGAGATCGCTTGCGCGCCACCATAAGGCCGGGTGGACTCCGCGCCGATGTCGATGATGTCGGCGCCCTCGGCAACCATACGGCGGGCCTGCGCCAACGCTCGCTCCGGTGCGATGAACTGTCCTCCATCGGAAAATGAATCCGGCGTCAGGTTCAGGACGCCCATGACGGCCGGATACGGCCGGGACAACAGCAGTCCCAGCACCGGGTGATCTGCCGGGGTGACCGCCGGGGCGGCCCTGGACGTGGTCGCGATCATGCGGTCGCTTTGCGCGGTCCGCCCATGGGAGTCAAGGTGCCGTGCGCGCCCTGCGGGCGCTGTCCGGAGCGCTTTTTATCCGGCCCCAATTCGTGATCTCTTTTAATAGCTGATTTTGGGCTGAAGCTTGCGGGCCTGCGCGATCAACTGCTCGACGGATTTTTCCGAAGGCAAAATGCGGACGAGTTTGCGCTTGGTATTCACTTCCTTCATGCACTCGGCGAGCCGCGACGGGTTGCGCAGCGCTAGCTCGCGAACCGTGGTAACGCCGGCGGCGCGCACCAATCCAACCTTGGCTTTGCCCATCCCAGGAATTCGCATGTAGTCGGAGACATTGGCCCATTCGAGCAGTTGCTGCTCGCTAATGCCGGTTTTCGCAGCAAGAGCTTTGCGGCCCTTGACCGTCCGCGCCGCCTCGAGCAGCGCGGCGGTGGTGCGGATGCCGAGCGATTTCAGTTTGGATGCGGAGTAGGCGGTGAGGCCGACGATCTCGGAAATTGGATATGTCATGATACTCAATATGCAGGCTTCAGGCGAACCGACTGAGGCCGGGGGTGGCTGCGATAATTTCGCCCATTTGGTCCGCTCCGATTTTCTCTCGGCCGAACCTGAAAAGTTCACGCGCGATGTTCTGGATCTCGCTCATTCCGAGACCGAGCCCCATCAGCTTGGTGCCAAGCGCCATCAGACCGCCGCCCATCAGACGTGCGAGACCGCTGTTACTGCCGGAAGCCGCGATCGCCGCTTCCGCGCCGGGGATCTTGTCGATCAGGGCCTGAACCTTGGCGGCGGGACCCTCGTTGCGAAGGAAACCGAGAATGATGCCGACGGTTTTTTCTGCTACGGCACTATCGATACCGGCCTTGGCGGCCAGTCGTCCAATCAGTTCGTTCATATCGCCCCGCCCTCAAACCGGTTTATTTGCCGGATGCTTGCTTGAGATCATCTTGATCTGCTGCGCCATGAATTACAAGCGATCAGCCCTTCGAAAACGGGATTCACGTTCGATCGCGTGGCGAGTGTTGCAGCAATGCAAGAGCGGACGCGAAATTCGCGGCAAATTTGTCGTCTCCGGGCGCATTCATTGCAACTTTCGACGAAAGCATCCGCGTTGCCGCTCGCTCTCGTCATGACCAATGGCAGCCATCCCGCGCACCGAAAAGCCGTTGACCGGTTTCAATCGGCTTGCAAGATGCAGTATGATGCCGGCGCGCAGCGGCTAAAATGCTCCGATCGTATAAAGAGACGATGCAATGGCGAGCTCCGGCGATATATTGGCCGATACCGACGAAAGGATCTTCATCGGAAAGGGTGAACAGCCGGCGTGGCTGACGCTCGGGCTTGCCAATCGCCATGGTCTCGTCACCGGCGCTACTGGAACCGGCAAAACCGTGTCGCTGCAGGTGATGGCCGAGGGACTTGCGCGCGCCGGAGTTCCAGTATTCGCAGCCGACATCAAGGGAGACCTCTCCGGCATCTCGGAACTCGGCGAAGCCAAGGATTTTATCGTCAAGCGCGCCGACGATATGGGTCTCGTGTTCCAGCCGGATCGGTTTTCGACGGTATTTTGGGACGTGTTCGGCGAGCAGGGTCATCCGGTGCGCGCGACGGTCTCGGAAATGGGTCCGTTGCTGTTGTCGCGCATGATGGATCTCAACGACGTTCAGGAAGGCGTGCTGAATATCGCCTTCAAGGTAGCCGATGAACAGGGATTGCTGCTCCTTGACATGAAGGACTTGCGGGCGATCCTGTCCTTCATTGCGGAGCACGCCAACGAGCTGACCACTCAATACGGAAATGTCTCCAAGCAGACTGTTGGAACCATTCAGCGGCAGCTTCTGGTGCTGGAAAATCAGGGCGGTGCCAGGTTTTTCGGTGAACCGGCGCTGGCGCTGAAGGATTTCATGCGCACCGACGGTGACGGACGCGGCATGATCAACATCCTGGTGGCGGACAGGCTGATGCAATCTCCGCAATTGTACGCGACCTTCCTGCTGTGGATGCTGTCGGAACTGTTCGAAGAGCTGCCCGAGGCCGGCGATCCGCCGAAACCCAAGCTCGTGTTCTTTTTCGACGAGGCGCATCTTCTGTTCAACGATGCGCCGAAGGCGCTGATGGACAAGATCGAGCAGGTGGTGCGGCTGATACGCTCGAAAGGAGTCGGCGTCTACTTCGTGACGCAAAACCCGATCGACGTGCCGGACAAGGTGCTCGCCCAACTCGGAAACCGCGTGCAGCACGCGCTGCGCGCCTTCACGCCCCGCGACCAGAAGGCGGTAGCCGCAGCGGCGCAGACCTTCCGGCCCAATCCGAAGCTCGACACCGCAGAGGTCATCATGGAATTGGGCAAGGGCGAAGCGCTGGTGTCGTTCCTGGAAGGCAATGGCACGCCGGCGATGGTCGAGCGCGTCATGATCCGGCCGCCGACGGCGCGGATCGGACCGATCACGCCGGAGGAGCGCAAGGCGATCATGGACAAGAGCCCGGTCAAGGGCAAATACGATACTACCATCGATTCCGAATCCGCCTACGAGGTGCTGCAGAAGCGTGTGACCGCAACCGCGGCGGCTCCTGACGGCTCCGCCAGCGCTGGCGGAATTCTGGGACAGATCGGCTCGATTGTCGGGACGATCTTCGGCACCAACGTCTCGCGCGGAAGGTTGTCGACCGGCCAGCTGGTCGCGCGCAGCGTCACGCGTTCGGTCACCAACAAGGTGGTTGGCGGGGCCGTCGCCGATCTCGGCAAGTCGGTCGGCGGCTCGATCGGCGGTTCGGTCGGCCGCGCGCTGGTCCGCGGCGCGCTCGGCGGCTTGCTGCGACGGTAGTATCCTTCGATCGTCCGCCACGGCGTGATCTCCCTCTGATCTTTCGGAAAGGTTGATGTGCTGAGATTTCCCTCGCTGCGAGCCCCGCTCGATATTCTGTTTGTGGTCTGCTGTATTGCGCTGACGGCCGACGTGCTCGTCCCGGAAATCTGGGGTAACGGCAAGACCAAAGACTATTTGCTCTGGTTCTGGGCCGGGCAGCAGGTGCTGCAAGGCAACGACCTTTATCCCAGCATTCCCGGAATCTACTTCGAATTCATCTATCCACCGCTGCCGGCGATCCTGCTGGCGATACCGGCTTATTTCGGCAAGGTCGTTCTCTACACATGCCTGTCGCTGCTCAACGCGGTGGCGTGGTGGACGACGGCGCTGCTCTCGAGTGCGATGACCGGTTCCGGGAAAATCCCCGGCCCTTGGCTGGTCGCATTGCCGGGCTTTGCCACCGTTACCTTCGTGTTCGACATGTTCGACCTCGGGCAACCGAATCTCATTCTGCTTGCGCTGATGCTGCTCGGCTTCTGGCTACTGCAGCACGGACGTCCCTGGATGTCGGGCAGCATGTTCGCGCTGGCGACCGCGATCAAGGTTTTCCCGGTGGCGGTGCTTCCCTATCTGCTCTGGCGCCGGCAATGGGTGGCACTCGCAAGCATGATCGTCTTCCTCGGCGTTTTCCTGTTTGTGGTTCCGGCCCCCATTCGCGGCTACCAGCACAATATTTCCGAACTGAAGAACTGGTACCGGGGAATGGTCGGATCGAGTTCGGAGCAGGGGTTCGGACAGCGCGAGGAGCAGAACTGGTCATGGGTCAATCAATCCATTATCGCCGTGACCCATCGGCTGACGCGGCCGGTCAACTACAATCAGGACAATCCGGCCAAGCCGGCGGCCTACATGAATCTGCTCGATCTCGATTTCAGGACCGCGAACTGGCTCGTGCTGGCGATATCGCTGGCAATCGGGCTTGGCTATATCGCGGTGATGCCGCCGCGCTGGCGGGTGACGGAGCAATCGAACGCCGAAGAACTCGGCATACTGTTTTGTCTGATGACGGTGGCCTCGCCGCTGGCGCGGCAGTATTATTTCATCTGGCTGTTCTTTCCGATGACGATCCTGATGCATCGGGGGGCCTATGATCCACGTCCAGCCGTGCGGACCGGCAGTTGGCTGACGCTTGCGCTCGCAGGACTGCTGTTGTGCCTGTCGCTTCCGTTTTTTCCCAATGACCTGCAGGCCTTCGGCAACAATCTCGCGGCGACCGCGGTGATTGCGGCAGGATTGGTCTGGCACATCCTGCACCCGGTTTCGCAAAGCAGGCTCGATGGGTTGCCTGCGGCGGCAGGCCGGCTACAACGGGATAGCCAACAAACCCCGCGAGCCCAGGGAACATAAAAATGTCCAACGCGTCGCAGCTCCAGCCGGTCCTCGATCGGATCGACGCCGATTTCGACGACAGCCTCGGGCGATTGTTCGCCCTGCTGCGGATCAAATCGATCTCGGCCGATCCGGCGTTTGCCGGCGATTGCAAGGCGGCCGCCGATCATCTTGCCAGGGATATCGCCTCGCTCGGCCTTCAGACCGAGGTCAGGCCGACGGCGGGCCATCCGGCGATCGTCGCCAAGCCGCATGGCAAGGCGAGCGGCGGGGCCCGGCCGCATGTGCTGTTCTACGGTCATTACGACGTGCAGCCGGTCGATCCGCTCGATCTCTGGCACCGTCCACCGTTCGAGCCCGCCGTTACCGACCATGCCGACGGGCGAAAGATCATCGTCGCGCGCGGCGCCCAGGACGACAAGGGCCAGTTGATGACCTTCGTCGAGGCCTGCCGGGCCTGGAAATCCGTGACCGGCGCGTTGCCGCTCGACCTGACCATCGTCATCGAAGGCGAAGAGGAAATCGGATCGAAAAATTTCGTGCCGTTTCTTGAAAAGAACAAGGACGACCTCAAGGCCGACTTCGCACTGGTCTGCGACACCGGCATGTGGGACCCCGATACGCCGGCGATCACGACCTCGCTGCGCGGCCTCGTCTACGAGGAGGTCAGGATCAAGGCTGCCAACCGCGATCTGCATTCCGGCATCTTCGGCGGGGCTGCGCAAAATCCAATCCGGGTGCTGACCCGCATTCTTGGCAGCCTGTTCGACGATGACGGCCACATCATGATCCCCGGATTCTACGACGGGGTGAAGGATCTGCCGCCAGACGTCCTCGCGCAGCGCTCGAAGCTCAACTTGACGGCTGAAAGCTTTCTCGGGCCGGTCGGACTTTCGATCCCGGCCGGCGAAAAAGGCCGCTTGCTGATCGAGCAGATCTCCTCGCGCCCGACCTGCGACGTCAACGGCATCATCGGGGGTTACACCGCCGAGGGCTCGAAGACGGTGATCCCGGCGGAAGCGTCCGCCAAGGTTTCGTTCCGCCTGGTGGAGGGGCAGCAACCCGGCAAGATCCGCAAGGCGTTTCGCGATTACGTCACCGCCCGGCTGCCGGCAGATTGCAAGGCCGAATTCGGCGACCATTCCAGCGCGCCGCCGATTGCACTCGACTTGAACATGAAGCCGCTTGCCGCCGCCAGGCGCGCGCTGACCGAGGAGTGGGGCAAGGAGGCGGTGCTGGTGGGCTCGGGCGGCTCGATCCCCATCGTGGCCGATTTCAAGCGCACGCTGGGTCTCGACACGGTGCTGGTCGGCTTTGGCCTCGACGACGACAATATCCATTCGCCGAACGAAAAATACGATCTGAAGAGTTTTCACAAGGGCATTCGCTCGTGGGCGCGCATTCTCGGAGCATTGGCGGACGCGCCGCGCTAGGCCCAATGGCCGGACCGACAGTTGGAGCGTGGCGCGGGCGTAGCGATGAATTGCGGTGTGTGCAATTTCAAGCAGCGCTGCCACGTCATTGCGAGCAGCGGGTCGCGCGAATGCGCGCCCGATGACAGGCTCCGCGAAGTAATCCATCGCGCCGAGGGAAGGAAGAATGGATTGCTTCGTCGTGTTTTGCCGTCGGGCGCAGCATGAAAAAACGCCGCCCGGAATTGGGCGGCGTTTGGAACGGAAGTGTAGAGGAGGTTCGGCGCAACCCTACACCGAAATCCAAAAAACTTCAATTCCTGTAGCTGGGATCGAGGCGGTCGAGCTTGCGCAGCAAGGGCGGCCAGACCAGCGTGGTCGAACGCAACTCCGCGCGGTCTGGATTCGAAAACATCGTCTCGTTTTTATCGACCACGGCCTTTTCGATCGGATAGGCGGACGGACCCAGCATGCGGGTGCGCACCTGCATGGTGCAGGCCCGCTCCAGGTGGTACATGCGCTCGAAGGCGGATGCGACCGAGCGGCCGACCGTCAGCGTGCCGTGATTGCGCAGCAGCATGTGGTTCTTGTGGCCGAGATCCTTTTGCAGGCGCGGACGTTCGTCGTGATCCAGCGCGACGCCTTCATAGTCGTGATAGGCGAGATCGTGGGTGACGAAATGCGCGGTCTGGTTCATAGGCAGCAGGCCTTCGGCGCAGCTCGCCACCGCCGTGCCGTCGGGCGTGTGCAGATGCAGCACGCAGCCGGCATCTTCGCGGACTTCGTGGATCGCGGAGTGGATGACAAAGCCGGCCGGATTGATGCTGTAATCGCTTTTGGTCAACTGATTGCCATCGAGATCGACCTTCACCAGGCTGGACGCGGTGATCTCGTCGAACATCAGGCCGTAAGGGTTGATCAGGAAATGATGCTCCGGTCCCGGAACCCGCGCTGAAATGTGGGTATCGACCAGATCGTCCCAGCCATAATGCGCGACCAGGCGGTAGCATGCGGCGAGATTGACCCGTTGGTTCCATTCGGCCTCGGTCATACCAGACGGTACTTGCTTCAGGCGCGCTTCCGCTGCTGACATGCAGATTTCTCCAGTTTGAACTGCTGAATTTCGGTCCCGACCCTAGCCTTGCGACAGGTTCGCAGCAAGGCGGCGACCCCGCGTGGCAGTTATGCTTGTTGGGTTTTACGGAGCCGGAATCGCCAGCAGGCTGGAGATGCTGCGGCCGCGGATGTCGTAGACGCGCGCGAACACCACGTCGTCGCGCTTGATTTCCACCATGACAGGCGCGGTCAGGCCCTTGCAGTAGAACTCGCCGAGCGTCATCGCGAAATCAGCGGCGTGGCTGTCCCAGCCAATCGTGAAGTCGGGGCCGAGCGCGACCTGGGCCGGACGCTGCGGGCCGCACACCGCGACCTTCCATTTGCGCCCCTGCGGCGGCGCTTCCTGGCGTTGATCGAGCTCCTCGTGCAAGCCGTCGGAGGCCTGCTTCAGTGCAAGCCCCCAATAATCCAGCATGAACAGGTCGTCGGCGCCGCGCACCGTGCCCGCGATATGATTGAAATGGGTGTACTGGTAGGGATGCAGCCGGATCATTTCGGCCAGCGGCAGCAGCAAGCCGAACGCGAAGACAGCGATCGCCGTGGGTTGCCAGCCGCGGCGATTTTGCTTGAGCCAATCCATGCCCGACGCGAAGGCCAAGCCTGCGAGCACGGTCATCGGCGGGATCACAAAAATGAAATGCCTGATCCCGTTATAGAGCGCCGGCCGCTTCACCATCGCGATGACCAGCGGCAGCGTTGCCGCCAGCGTCAGCATCAACAGAACAGTCTTGCGGCGGCCGGAGATGTCACCACGCGACAACGACATCAGGCTGCCGACGACCCCCGCGACGCAAAGGACGAGCAGCACTTCGGGAAGCTGCAGCGCAAACAGGGTCGGCAGATACGACCAGGGCATATCAGGCACCGAGACCAGCGCGCCGTCGAACATTTCCTTCCACGGCTTCTCGAAGAAGTGCGAGAAATAGGTCAGGGCACGGAACGGATTGTCCGGCTCCATGATCGACCACGGCCAGATCAGCCCCATCACCAGATAACCGAGGATCAGGCCCGGCATCAGCACGTAGACGACATGCAGGAATTGATGCCCCGCTTCGCGCGCGGTGCGGGTGCGAATCTCGGCGATGAACAACGGCACGAAACCGGCCAGCGCATAAACCAGCGCCAGCCCGCCAAGAATGCGCGAACCGACCGACAGGCCGGCGCCAAGACCGACAATCAGAATGGTTCGCGGCGAAGGCTGCGGATATTCTTCGGCGAGACGGACCAGGCCTAGCATCAGGATCACCATCGCGACCGCGAACGGCGCATCCTTCGGATTCATGAACATGTGCCCGTAGAAGGTCGGGCACAGCGCCAGCAGCACCAGCGCGGCGAGCCCGGCCAGCGGCCCGCCGACACGCCGGCCAAGCCGCCAGGTCACTGCAAGGCCGATCACCCCGACGATCGCGCCGAGCAGGCGGCGGGTTTCGAACAGCTCTAACGGGATGACCTTGTGCAGCAGCGCGGCCATCATATCGAAGCCGCCGCCGTACATATAGAGGTTGGCAAACGACAGCGCGCCGGTGTCCCTGAAACCGGAGCCGTACATGCGCAGCAGGAGGTCGGCGTATTCGGCGTGGGTGTAATCGTCCCAGCCCAGCCCGTAGTCGCGGAACGTGAGACTTGCGATCAGAGCGACCGCCGCCAGCACGACGAGAGCGAGGTCGTCACACGTCCGATCCAGCGAGCGCCGCAGCGGCGTTTCGATGGCCGAAGTGGTAATGGATGACATGATTATTGGTAACCCGGTGTCCCCTGGTGGCCCTGCTTCAGCGCTTTTGGGCCTCGTTCCCCGGCATCCGTATAGCGCAGTTCCGTTGCCAAGTAATTGGGCATTGTGGCGTAATTTCCCTGATGCGTTGCAGCAATCATCACATGAAGACCTGAAATGGAGAGCTTAAATAGGTGCTCGGTAAGAACGCTGAGAGAACAAAACAGCCCGGATCATGTTCCCGGTCGGAACTGCCCCTGTAATTGTCCGTTGGCGGTGCGCACAATATGACGGTATCGTGGCATAGGGGCTGGCGCTTTCGAGCGCGGGGATGAATTCGATGGTGGCTGTGTCGTTGATCGCCGGAATTGGCCTGCTATTGGCTGGCCTGCTGGCGATCGCATTTGGGATTCCGGTCAAGGAGTTCAGTTTCGGCAATACCCTTATCCTGGTTGGGGCGGTCGCGGCTTGCACCGGGATCCTGATGCTCGGTCTCTGGACGGTGGTCCGCCAGCTCAAGGATATTGCGCAGCGGCTTGGCGCGGCGCCGGACGATCAGGCGTCGGAACGTGCGGGCGCCGCCACATCGGCCACAGCCTCATCCCCGCCATGGCATGAGCAGGCTGGGTCACCGGACCGCGGGCGCAGCGAGGTTGGGCCCGCGCAAGCCGGCCCCGAACCTGAAGAGGCCCCGCCGCCCAAGCCGCGGCGCAATCTGCTGTTTTCCTCGATATCGCGGAAGGAGCGCGAGCGCGCCCAGGCGCGAACCGAGCCGGCTGTGGTGGATTCCGGTGCCGAAATGGCGGCGCCCCTGCCGGTTGCCCAGCCGGACGAGCCGCCGCCCGCGAACTTCGACGACGCCTGGCCCAAACCGGAACGCGCAAGGACCACCGATGCACCGCCGCGGCGCGGTGGCCGGACCACGCCGACGTTCACCGAAGGAGGCCCCGGCGCGGCCGGGTTCAATAGCCCTCCACCGGCACCAGCAAGCGAGAACCGGCCGGCGGTGACCGTGCTCAAATCCGGCGTCGTCGATGGCATGGCCTATTCGTTGTATTCGGATGGCTCGATCGAAGCGCAAATGCCCGAAGGCATGATGCGGTTCGCATCCATCGAGGAGCTGCGCTCACACCTCGACCAGCGTCCCTGAGCGCTATACTTTGGCAAACCGGCTTTGAAAAATAAAGCGCCGCTGTTCTTGTCACCTCAGCAGCAATCCGCTCATATCCACAAAGCAGATGGAAGATTTCCCGGACCGTACTGGCACTGCGGGATACTATGCCATCCGCGGAAATCCGTTTGCACGAGTCGCGACATGAAAGGTGCAGGTCATGACAGAGGCTGCCGGCAAGCATTTCATCGACCTGACGGCGAACATCGTGTCGGCCTATCTCAGCAACAATCCGACGCCCGCCTCCGAAATCCCGAACCTGATTAGCCAGATTCACGCAGCGTTGCTGCGGGTCTCGGTCGGCCGGGCGGAAACGCCGCTGGAACCTACCAAACCCGCGGTTCCCGTGAAGAAGTCGATGACGCCCGATTACCTCATATGTCTCGAGGACGGCCAGCGCTTCAAATCGCTGAAGCGCCATCTGCGCACGCGCTACAAGATGACCCCGGAACAATACCGCGATAAATGGGGCCTGCCGCCCGACTATCCGATGGTTGCGCCGAACTACGCGGTAGCGCGGTCTGCGCTTGCCAAGAAAATGGGATTGGGTCAGGGGCGGCGGCGAAAGTAGATCGGCGAGGCTCAAGCAGCCGCGAGCGCTTCGCGGGCGTCGGCGCGAATCCGCTCGACCATCGCGCGCAGTCCGTTGGAACGCTGCGGCGTCAGATGCTCGCGAAATCCGAACTCGTCGAAGATCGCCAGCGCATCGGTGGCAAGAATCTGCTGCGGCGTGTGGCCCGAATAAAGCGTCAGCAGGATCGCGACCAGCCCGCGCACGATATGGGCGTCGCTGTCGCCGAGATAATTCAGCAGCGGCTGGTCTTTGTCGTTGCGGCCGACGTGCTTGGCGAGCCAGACCTGGCTGACGCAGCCCCGCACCTTGTTCGCGGCGGAATGCTCGGCTTCCGGCATCGGGGCAAGCGTGCGGCCGAGTTCGATGACGTACCGGTAGCGGTCGTCCCAATCCTCCAGCAGCGCAAGATTATCCCTGATTTCCTCGATCGTCATCGGCATCCCGCGTGCAATCCGAACGCCATATATAGGATCACGCGAGGCCGAAAGCGATACCGTCCCGCTGCGAATTTCGGCGATCCATTCTGGTTCCTGCCGAACGCAGCGAGCCAGGTCGCGCGATCGAGCAATATGGCGCCGGGGCGGATGAGTTTTTTACGACCAGCCGCATTGCGCTGCTATGTGTGCCGCTTTCGCAAGGCGACATTCACGGCGTGGACGGCGCCCGCCATTCCGCGACCAGATCATCCGGCGTCAGCGTGTCGCGAGAGGCTGTTTCGGCCGCTGCAAGTTCGGCTGTTTCGAGAACGATCGAGCCGGTGTGATCCGGCGGCTTCTTGTCGGTGATGATCTGATAGAGCTTGCGCGCGCCGGCCTGGGCGCGCTGCCCGATCACGGTCGCGGCCTGGCCGCCGACCTCACATGCCGCAGGTTGCCGTTTGCAGAAATGGCTCATGTCCGACACCGCCGCCGACGCGGCCGACACGGCTTCGGACGCTCCCAGCTGCGGCAGCTTGTCGGCGTCCGGCGTCCTCTCCCTCGGCAACAGCACGAGCACCAGCCCGAGCCAGAACGCCATGCGAAGCAAAAAAAACATTTTCGCAACCCCGGTCGTCTCTTTTTATTCGTTGCGACACATCGCGAGCCTCCAGCGATGGAGATCGCAGGATCCTTCGATGGACTCGCAGCCGCTGCGGTTGATCTCGCAATCGCCGCCTGAGTAACAGTCCTCGATAAATCGCAAGTGTTTGCATTGAGCTTAAATCCGGCAAAATTTGTAAAAAAACGGATTGATTCGATTCGGTGTAAATTTTCGATTGATGGCGGCTGCACGCCGAAAAAAGCAGGATCTGGCACGTCCACCATTTCGAAACCATATCCGGCTCGCGCCGGAAACCCGGCATTCACCATCCGCGTTGAATGAAGCTGACGGTTGCAGCGAAAACCCGGCGACCGGCCGGGGTTTGGCGGCCGCCCGCGTTGCCTTAGCGTTCGCTTAATTTCACTCTGACAGGTTGAGGCAATCATAAAGGGGGGCGTTCCGGCGCGTCTGTTGGACCAACAAGCCGAAGCGCGAGAGCCGTGAGAGTTTTGAGTATCATCCGCGATTGCTTCGATGCGCTGCTGCATCCGTCTGCCCGATATGATGCGCTGACCCGCGCACGCCATCGCGCATTCATGGCGCCAAGGCTGCTCGGAAGCCTGGGCGCATTCGCGGCATTCCCGATCTATCTTGCGATGCGCGGCGCGCCGACCGTGCTCGAAGTCGCGGCCTTTGCCTGGCTGATCGCTCCCATTCTGCTGTCGTGGTTCCTGTCGCGCACCGGCCGGTACGAGGGTGCGCATGTGCTGTCGTCGCTGGCGCTGGCCGGGCTGACGATGATACTGGCGACGACCACCGGCGGCATCGAATCCTTTGCCGCGATCGCCCTCGTGATCGTTCCGCTCGAGGCCGCGCTGTCGGCGTCGCGCCGCGTGGTGGCGTTTGCGTCCGCGCTGGCGCTCTCGTGCTGTGCGGTGCTGGTCGTGCTCGGGCATTTTGGCTTGCTGCCGCCGGCCGAAGTGAACCCGATGACGCGCGGCATCTTGACGGGATTGGCCATAGCCTCGGCGACGCTCTACGCCGGCGGGGTTGCTTTCGCCGCGGGAGCGCTGGCGCGCACCAGCGGTTCACTGCTCGCGGTAGAAGAGAACCGCTACCGTTTGTTGGCGCGAAACATGAGCGACGTGATCTCGCGCCATTGCCGCAACGGCGCGGTGCAATTCATCTCGCCCGCGGTCGAGGCGATGCTGGGAGCGCCGGTAGCGCAATTGCTCGGGCACGGCCTGTTCGACCGCGTCCACGTCGCCGACCGTCCGGCCTATCTGACGGCGCTCTCGGATGCCGGGCGCGGCGGCGAGGCGCGCAGCGTCGAATTCCGTCTCAAGCGGGAGGCGCCGCGCGGCGGCGAACAGGGTCATCACAATCAGGTGGAGTTCGTCTGGGTCGAAATGCGCTGCCGGCCGCTCGATGATCCCTTGGGGACGCCGGCTTCGCCGGAGGCCGAAGTCGTCGCGGTGATGCGCGACGTCACCGACCGCAAGCTTGGGGAGCAGGCGCTCGATCTGGCGCGCAACGCCGCCGAGCAGGCCGATGCATCGAAAAGCCGCTTCCTCGCCACCATGAGCCACGAGCTACGCACGCCGCTCAACGCCATCATCGGCTTCTCCGAGATGATCGTCCAGGAAGAAGCCCTGATGCTGGATGCCGCGCGCCGCAGGGAGTATGCCCAGCTGATCAACGATTCCGGGCAGCATCTGTTATCGGTGGTCAACGGCATCCTCGACATGTCCAAGATGGAGACCGGCCATTTCGAGATCTCGCCGGAACCGTTCGCGCCCGGTGCGGCGCTGATCAATTGCTGCAATTTGCTGGCGCTGAAGGCGCGGGAAAACGGCATCGATCTCGCGACCCGCGTGCTCGAGGATCTGCCGGTCATCACCGGCGATCCGCGCGCGTTCAAGCAGATCGTGCTCAACCTGGTGTCCAATGCGATAAAATTCACCGAGCGCGGCGGCATGGTGAGGGTTTCCGCCGGCCTTAACGGGTCGCGGCTGGTGCTTAGCATTGCCGATACCGGTGTCGGCATCGGTGCGGAGGATCTGAAGCGGATCGGCGATCCGTTCTTCCAGGCCGGCAAGACCTATCAGCGGCGGCACGAAGGCACCGGCCTCGGGCTGTCGATCGTCAAAAGCCTGGTCGCCTTGCATGGCGGCGAGATTTCGGTGCAAAGCAAGATCGACGAGGGCACCACCGTGACGGTGGTATTGCCGCTGACGTTCACGCCAACGGCGGCCGCGCCAACAACCAATATCGCAACGCTCAACCCGGCGTCGCGCGCCCCGATCCCAAATCAAGATCTGACCCATCAGGTGAAGAAAAGTGCCTAGGAAAACCGCTGAAGATGACGACATGCCGCGCCGCCGCCGTCGCGCGCGCGCCGTTGCGATCGAGCCCGACGCAGAGCACGGCTTGATGATGCGTATTCTGCTGCGCAGCCCGAAGGATATCGTTGCCGGCGCGCTGGCTTTTGCGGTTGTGATCGCGATCATCGCCAACGCGCTGTTGCTGCAGGCCGGACGTCACCCCTCGCCGATGTTCGGCTCGGTGACCGCCTTGCCGCACGGCGCCTCATTGGCGCCCAGCCTGCTGCCGCGCGCGCGCCCGCTCGATGCCGTGATCTCGCCGGCTGAACCGAAGCCTGTTGAAAGGTCTGCCGAGCCAAGAGCCGCCGATCCGCTGGCCAACCTCGTCAAGGCCACCGGCGCGGTGCCGGTCGCGGCTGCCAACCCGTTGCGGCCGCCGGCGCCGATCCCGGCTTCCTCCCGCGCCGAGGTCATCGTCAATTCCGGCTCGCGCCGCGTGGCGGCGGTGCAGCGCGCGCTGACCGAATACGGCTATGGCCAGCTGAAACCGACCGGCACGGTCGGTTCCGACACTCAGGCCGCGATCCAGAGATTCGAGCGCGAGCGCAGGTTCCCGGTCACCGGACAGGTGTCGGACCGCCTGGTGCGCGAACTGACCGCCGTCATCGGTCACCCGATCGACTAGCTTCGATTTATCCGCTGGCCTATCGTCATCGCATGCGTCTGAAATCCAGCATATGGGTGGCGGCTTATTTGCGCCGCTGCGAGAGCGAAGGCGTGTTCGGTGCGGTGCGCCGGCGCGGCGCGGAAGAGGCCGGCGCGGTGTTCGTCAAGGTGGCGCTGCTCGATGGCCATGCCATGCTGTATGTGCCAGCGCCGCAGACGGTCTACGACGACAGCCGCCCGATCGAGCGCATCTTCATGCCGGTATCGGAAGAGCCGTTGCCGGAACCCTCGGTCGAACAGCGCCTGGTCAAGGAACTGCGCTTCGACCCGGATGCCTGGATCGTCGAGACCGAGGACCGGGCAGGGCGGCACTTCCTCGATCTGGCGAAGGGGTGAGGTACATCAGCCTGCTTTGGCTTGCGAACCCGCGCGTGACAGCACGTCGGCGCCGGGCGCTTGCGCTGCCGGGCGGATCTGGGCGGCGGCGGCGGCGCGCGCGCGATGGCGTTCGTCATCATAGAGCGTGGGGCGATATTTGGCGCGGGTGCTGACAAGGCTCGAGCCGCGCCAGGCCGCCAGCATGATCAAAGCGGATCGTTCGCTCAGCCGATCGTACAGCCGCGACAGGCGATAGACAATGTTCACCGACGAGCCGAATTCGGGTTTGAGGAACAGCAACACCCGCTGGAACACCGGGCTTGGCATGCCCAGCGCCTTCATCGCGCAAGCCAGCGGCTCGCCGCCGGGATCGTTGACCATTTGAGCTGCGATCCGCGCCGGCAAGATCAGGGTCTCGCCGAGTTCGAGCGTGAAGTTCTCGATGTCGGCGGCAAAGGCCGCCATCTCCAGCGTCTCGATGGCGCGGCAGGCGCGCGTGGCCGGAATCCGGGCCGAGGCCCGCAACGGCGTGTCATGAAGATTGAGCAGGATCAAAGCCCGCTCGGCGGCGCCGGCGCGCAGGAACATCTCGTGGATTTCGGCGGCGTCCTTCGGCTGCATCGACAAATTCGATGCCATCCGCAGTTCTGCCTCGCTGGGGGCTTTGGGCGGCGGCGCTTCCGAGGAGGCAGTCGGAATGGCCTGCGCGAGCGGGATGCGCCGGTCGGGACTGTGGGGTCGCAGGTCAAGTCTTTTCAGGACTTCGAACGGCGTGCCGGGATAGATCGCAAGCCGCGCCCGCACCGCCGCGCGCGTCGCATCGTCAACTTCATCGATCAATCGCGAGCTCAATTCGGCAAACTGCCGCTCTTCCTCGGCGCTATGCACGCTGGCCTGGACGTAGAGATCGGTCAGCACGCGCAGCAAAGTGGGCCTGATATCGACGCCCTCGCGGCGGGAGAGTGTCATCAACCCGTCGAAGCCGGGAAACAATGGAGATGTGGTCATGCCAGCGGTTACGCGACTGAGTGATGGTCGCTCCAGCCTATGCGCGTTTGCTTTAACAGCTCGTTAAGGAAAACAATCGGTGAAGAGGCTCGCTCGACGCACGCCGTCACTGTGCCGCAACGAGCCAAAATTCGGCGCTTGGCGAAAGTGGATGCCGCGCCGGCAAATTAAGATGCCATTAACCACGTGCTGATCTTAATGATCGCGTGCCGCCGGCCGGATCGTGCCGCAGCGGCCACCACAAGAGAGTAGGCATGGGCACCATCATTGAATTTCCGGCGGATGCGGCCTCGCGGCGCTCGGGCTTGACCACCGATGGCGGCCCCCACGAAGGCCTCGGCACCATTCTGATCCTTCCCGTCATTCGCATCGAACGCGATGGCGACGAGACCAACGGTGGCAGCGGACCGGAGGAAGGCGCCGCGCCGGGCCGTCGTCGCCGCCGGCGCTGATAAACAGGGACATCGGGACATGCCGGAGCCGTGGCTTCCGATCCGGACCAGGCGGAAGGCACGAGACTTGTCGGCGGCGCTGATCCTGCTGGTGACGGGCGCGGCGCTCGCTGATTGCAGCGGCGGCGATTTCGGCCGCACCCGCGAGGACTTCCGCAACGACGACATGCATCGCTGGATCGGCGGCGAAGCCACCGGCAGCATCGGCCTGCGCGCTTCGCAATTCCAGCTCACCGACAATGAACGCCAGCTGCGCGATCTGGCTTATCCGCTGATCGAGCCGCCGCATTCGCGGCCGGCATGGAGGAGCGTGTTCGGCGATTATTCGCCGCTTCCCTCGCCGTGGCGGCAGGCACCGTATTTCGATCACACCGCCTATGGACGTCAGTTGATCGACGAGCCGCACCGCTCGCATTCCTCGCGCTACGCGCAACTGATGGAAGACGTGCGCGATGACATCACCCGGTTCGAGCCGTTCTTCGCCACCGCCGTGCGCGTGATCGAGCTCGATCGGAAGCGCAACGCCAGTATCGGCCAGATTTCGGAATTGTCGCCGCGCGAGCGCGCCGACGCGCTCGCCCGCATGCAGGAGAATTCACTTGTCGTGCAGTGGGTGCAGCAGTGCCTGGAGCAGAGAATTTCGTCGTACCGCTGGGCGCTGGAACGGCTGGTGCTGCAGGCGCCGGACAACATCGCGGCCGACGCCGATCGCCTGATCGGCGAACTCGCGGCGCAGACCGCAAATCCGCCGGTCGCCGCGCAGCCGGTGATCGGGCACGCCGTCAGCGTACGCGGCTAGGGCGGTTTGTAGCGGCGGCGCGCAACATGTCCCTCAGAGTCGTCCCTGCGGACCCATCATGAAAGGCCGTGGCGATCAGCGCCTGCGCGGCGGCGGCGGCGCCGGCGCTTCGGTCTCCTTTGGCGGCGGCGGTTCCGTCTGCACCTTGCAGCTCGATGCGGCCAGCGAGGCTTGCGCCTGCGGCATCAGGCCGGGCTCCGGCGCCAGCGCCTTCAGCACGATCAGGCCGGTCTCGCTCGGGGAATCGATGATCAGCCGGTCGGCCGCGGTGATGTCTTCATCCTCGGGCAATTCGGCGTGCTGGGCTTCCGTCATCAGATCGAGCTCGATCACCTTGCGCCCGGCGGAGCGGTCGTTGATGGCGTAATAGGCGACTTCGTTGCGGGTGTAGAACGACACCGAGGTATAGGCCTGGCTGACCGGGACCGCGAGCTTGATCGAGCCGTCCGAGAGATCGTAGCGGCAAATCGCCACCGCGAAGGCCGGGTCCATGAACGGCATCGGCGCGTCGCTGGGACCCGCCAGGGGCAGCGGAGTGACGGTGTTGAGTTTCGTCATTGGCGTCAGCCGCGAATAGGCGTCCTGGGTGGCGATGCGCGGCAGCGCCAGCACGCTGACGAGATGCACCACGCCGCCGAGCAGCACGCCCGCAATGATCGTGAACAGCAGGCGGATCATGGGCACTCCGTGGTCGCGACCGAGGGCATCGGCGCGTCGCGCTGTGTCCGGGTCGCCACCCCGACCGGGGTATCGTAAAGCCGAAGCATCAGCGCGTAACGCTCGATGCCGGCGGTCGGCAGCCAGTTTCCTGCGCGCGATCGCGATGCCACCCGGATCTCGAATGCGCCGTCGGCGCCACGGATGATCTCCTGGCTGGTGAAGCCGTAACGCTGCAGCGAGTTGGCTACCAGGTGTCCCTTCTGGTCGTACAGCGTCAGCGTCCAGAATCGCGCCGCGGGGGTGACGCCACTGATCACGACATCGCAGCGTCCGTCGAGCGGCCGCTTGCGGTCGTCGGTGGTCGCCGAGAACGCCACGCCATCGCCGGTGCCGACCGGCAGTTCGCCGCTGCGCGCGATCGATGCACGCGAATACGGATCGACATCGGCGGTGCCGGTCTTGGGCCGCGCGGTCCAGGCGCCGATCGTAAGCGTGCCGAGGTCCGTGCCGCGGGTCGCGGTCATCCAGGTCGCCCCCAAGCCGACGACGGTGGCAAGGACAAGCGCCAGCAAGGTGATGAAGATCAGCCGCACGGTCAGTTCTTGCGCGCTTCGGGTGCGGCCGGCCTGCCGGGCGCCGCCGCCGCGAAGCTATCTGGGAACGCGGCCGGCGTGGACGACAGCGGTTTGACGGGTTTAACCGGGTCTCCGGCGGTTTTCGCCGCCTCGTCGAGCATCTTCTCCACCTGCACCAGGACATCGGCGCCGCGCTTGGTCAGGATCGGCGGCGGTCCCGGCTTTATTTCAGGCGGCTTGGATTGACCGCTGGCCGCGACCGTTGCGGATGGGGCCGCCGGCACCTTGGGAGGCGCTCCGTAACCGGGAAGGTCCCTGATCTCGACGCCCTGATGCGCCGTGAGCATGATGTCGTGCCAGGTCTGCGCCGGCAGCGAGCCGCCGGTCATGCGGTTGGTCGGCGAATAATCGTCATTGCCGTACCAGACCGCGCAGGTGAAGTTGCCGGTATAGCCGACGAACCAGGCGTCGCGATAAGCGTTGGTGGTGCCGGTCTTGCCGGCGGTCGGAATGCCGTCGAGCGCCGCGCGGCGCGCGGTGCCTTCGCTGACGACGTGGCTCATCATGCCCACCATGTCGGAAGCGACCGAGGCCGGAATGGCTTGCAGCGGTTTCTTGCCGTCACGGTCGAAGCGCCAGACCAGGTCGCCGGCGCCGGTGCGGACTTCCAGCACCGCATGGGGCGTCACCGACTTGCCCTTGTTTGGGAAAGTCGCGTAGGCCACCGCGTGCTCGAGCACGGTGACCTCGTCGGCGCCGATCGGCAGCGACGGCGTATCCGGCAGCGGCGCCTTGATGCCGAAACGGCGCGCCACTTCAACGATCTTGGCGCGGCCGGCCCTCGGGCCGCCCTTGCCGCCGATCGCGATCGACAGTTTTACGGGTATCACGTTGATCGAGCGGGTTATCGCCTGGGTCAGGGTGACCGCGCCGGAATAGGAGTGGCCGTAATTCTGCGGGCACCAGTTGCCGATGCAGACCGGGCTGTCGACCACAATCGAGGTCGGCTTGAAGCCGTTGAGCAGGGCGGTGGTGTAAACATAGGGCTTGAACGACGAACCGGGCTGGCGGTAGGCATCCACCGCGCGGTTGAACTGGCTGGCGCCATAGTCGCGTCCGCCGACCATCGCGCGCACGCCGCCATCGAGATCGGCGACCACGGTTGCGGCCTGCGTCGCGTGATAGTCGCGGCCGAACTGGCGCAGCTGGTTCTCGATGGCGTCCTCGGCGCCGCGCTGCACGTTCATGTCGATGGCGGTGCGGACCACGAAGACGCGCTCGGTGTAGGATTTCGGAAACGTGTCGACCAGCCTGCGCATCTCGTCGAACGCCCAGTCGAGATAGTAGTTCGGCGAGTTTTCGTCGCGGCGATCGACCGCGGTAGCCGGATTGCGCCGCGCGCCGAACACCTGGCCCTCGGTCATGAATCCGGCGTCGACCAGATTGTCCAGCACCACGTTGGCGCGGGCGCGCGCGGCGGGCAGGTTGATATGAGGGGCATATTTGGTGGGCGCCTTGAACAGACCGGCCAGCATCGCGGCTTCCGCCAGATTGACGTCGCGCGCCGACTTGTTGAAATAGAAATGCGCGGCGCCATCGACGCCGAAGGTGCCGCCGCCCATATAGGCGCGGTCGAGGTAGAGTTTCAGAATTTCGTTCTTGCTGAGCCGCCACTCCAGCCAGACCGCGAGAAAGGCCTCGTTGACCTTGCGCTCGATGGTGCGCTCGTTGCTCAGGAACAGATTTTTTGCCAACTGCTGCGTGATCGAGGAGCCGCCCTGGCGCACGCCGCCCGCTTGCGCGTTCGTCAGCAGCGCGCGGAAGGTGCCGGCCACGTCGATGCCGAAATGGTCGTAGAAGCGGCGGTCTTCGGTGGCGAGCGTCGCCTTGATCAGATTGTCCGGAAAATCCTCGAGCGGAATCGAGTCGTTGTGCTTGATGCCGCGGTTGCCGATCGGACTGCCGTAGCGGTCGAGGAACGTCACCGCGAGATCGGATTTCTTCAGCCAGTCGTCGTCGGAGGTTTCGCGAAACGCCGGCACCGCCAGCGCCAGCATCAAAATCAGGCCGCCGAGGCCCATCGTTGCGGCCTCCGAAAGCGGTTCGATGAAGACCCAGCGCTTCCAGCGGCCGACATGGAAACGGTCCATGAAGGTGGAATACCGCTCATAGAGTTCGCGGACGCCCTTGCCGGTGGAGAACAGCGTCGAATCGATGCGGGCGTCGAAATCCAGCATCCAGTGCCGGATTTTTGTCCTCAATTCTGGTGGCAGGATATTGCGCACCGGGACCCTTGGTCAGTTAGAGGCGGCCGAAGCACCCGGCCGGGCACCGTCGAGCCGTCTTGCGAAAATGTTGCGGCAAACCCAAGGCGCTTTTGCGCCGTTGGGGACTCGTTGCCGTTCTAACCGAGCGGGGATCATAAACCAATGGTCGCGCTCGCGATTTTGAACGGCTATGGCGGCCCGGGGGGCTTTATCCGCTGCCGAACCACCCCACTTGAAGCCGGTACTTGCACCGGGGACGTCGCAGCCCCTAGAAGGGCGCAAAGCCAATGCCAATCGCAAGCCGAAGAGATTGATGACCGCCCGACCCAAGCCGCCCTCCAGCCAGGAGGGATTGTTCTGGAAAACCAAGACGTTGGACGAAATGTCCAACGCCGAATGGGAGAGTCTGTGCGACGGCTGCGCGCGCTGCTGTCTGGAAAAGCTCGAGGACGAGGATAACGGCAAGATCTACTTCACCCATGTTTCCTGTAAATTGCTCGATGCCGGGCTGTGCGCCTGCACGGATTATGCGAACCGCTCCGATAAGGTTCCGGACTGCGTCAGGCTGACGCCGCAGAACGTCCACACCCTGAACTGGCTGCCGCCGAGCTGCGGCTACAGGCTCGTGGCCGAGGGACGCGATCTCTATTGGTGGCATCCGCTGGTTTCCGGCGATTCCAACACTGTTCACGAGGCCGGTGTCTCCGTGCGCGGCCGGGTGCAGGGGACCGAAAACGAGATCGCTGACGCCGATCTGGAAGACCATATCGTGCGGTGGCCGGCGCTGTTGCCGAAACGGGCGCGGCTGAAAAAGCGGCCGCCATCCTGAAGGTCTCTGGTTTTGACCTGTTTTGTTCCAGCGAGCCGCTAACGGCCTCACTTCAATCAGTCGCGATCGCGACGGTCGCCGCGCGGGACGCACCCATGCGCGGAACCCGGTGCCGCAGCCTGGATTTGCCGCCTAAATAGGGAAGATAATGATTCCCACGCGCTCCCGGCGCGCAATTCCAAACGCAAACTCCGCATGAACAAGTTCGAACGGCACAGCCGTCAACCGGCCGACGAAGAAACGTTGCCCGAAGCCATGGCCGGCGATCTCGCGCAGATTCCGGGGGAGGGGCTCGGCATGCCCAGAGCGGCGCTCACGCCGGGCGAAGTTCGCACCATCCTGATGAGCCTGATGCTGACGATGTTTCTGGCCGCGCTCGACCAGACCATCGTCGCCACCGCGCTGCCGACCATCGGCCGGCAATTCCACGACGTTTCCAACCTGTCCTGGGTCATCACGGCCTACCTGCTGGCATCGACCGCGGTATCGCCGGTGTTCGGCACGCTGAGCGACATCTATGGCCGCCGCGCCATGATCATCACCGCGCTCAGCCTGTTCGGCGCGGGCTCGATCCTGTGCGCGATGGCGCCGAACATGACTGTATTGATCCTGGCCCGCGGCCTGCAGGGGCTCGGAGGCGGCGGCATCATGCCGATCGTGCAGACCGTGATTTCCGACATCGTGACGCCGCGCGAGCGCGGCCAGTATCAGGCCTATTTCAGCGGCGTTTGGGTCGCCGCCGGGATCGGCGGCCCGATCCTCGGCGGCGTGTTCGCCGAGCATCTGCACTGGTCGATGATCTTCTGGATCAACGTGCCGCTCGGGCTGGCCTCGCTCGCCATGCTGCTGCCCAGGATGGGCAAGATCCCGGTGTTCCACCGCAGGCGCAAGGTCGACTGGCTCGGCGGCGTGCTGCTGATGGCCTCCGCGGTGGTGTTCATGCTGGTGTTGACCTGGGGCGGCAACCGCTATCTGTGGCTGTCGCCGACTATCGTCGCGATGGTCGGTGCGTCGGTCGCGCTTGCGCTTGCATTCGCCTGGCATGCCGGAAGCGCCGAAGAGCCGTTCTTGCCGCTGCCGCTGATGGGCGGCACGGTCGTGCCCTACGCGATGGCCGCCGGCGGCTGCGCGATGGGCGCGATGCTGGGACTGACCGTGCATCTGCCGCTCTATTACCAGGTGGTTTATCATCTCAGCGCCAGCGAAGCCGGACTCGCGTTGATTCCGCTGGCTGCAATTTCCACCGGCGGCGCCGCCATCGCCGGCCGCACCATGGCCCGGGCCAAGCACTACAAGCGGGTCGCCATCATCGGCACGTCGGCCGCGGCGTTGGCGGGATTGGCGCTGGCGCTGCTGCCGCTGCCACTGTGGGCCCTGCTGGTGTTGCTGTCGCTGTTCGCGCTCGGCCTCGGTACCGTATTTCCGGTGAGCGTAGTGTCGATCCAGAACGCGGTGACGCGCTCGCAGGTCGGCACCGCAACCGGCGCGATGAATTTTTTCCGCGCGCTGATGGCCTCGTTCACGGTGGCGGCATTTACCGCGATCCTGTTGATGGCGCTGGGCGCGGATATTTCGCTTGGCGGGGAACATCGCGGACCAGTGAATTCGATACCTGCCGCCGACATGCTTACGGCCTTCAGCTATGTGTTCGGCGCCGCGGCCGCACTGATGGCGTGCGCCGCGCTGTGCATGATCCTGATGGAGGAAAGGCCGCTGGCCGGCCCGGCCATGCCGGCCGACATGGCGGAATAGGGCGCCGGCGCATCTCGCGCCGCCCTGACTATCCATCCGCGGCAAATTGATCTAACAGCGGCGCCAGCACCCCACGCGTCGAACTTTCGGCAAGGAGCCGGCCATGAGCAAACCCTCCATCGAGCAGACCCGGATGGGCAGCGAAGGCATCGCCTTCTGCATCGCGCGCACCCTGATCGAACGCGATCCCTCGCTGAAAGCGCCAATGCGCGCCAATTTGCGCAAGATGTGGGAACTGCTCGAGGAGCGCGAGGACCATGGTGCCGCCGACATGGTGGACGTGATGATCAAGGCGCTGAACGATCCGGCGTTTTTCAAGCCGTGAGCCGCTTCAACTCGCCCGTTCCAGCCGGGTGTCGATTTCTTCCCGCAGCAAGGTGAAGTCGATCGGCTTGGTCAACAAGCCTTCCGCGCCGCCTTCGATCGCCTTGCGCTTGGTTTCGGGATCGCCGTAGGCGGTGATCATGATGACGGGAACGTCAGGCCGCAATTCTTTGACTTTGGGCAGCATTTCAAGCCCGGTCATGCCGGGCATGTTGATGTCGGAGAGAATCAATATCAGCGACTGCTCGATGGTGTTGGCAATGCGCACCAGCGCGTCCGCCGCCGAAATGGCAAAATCCATCACGAAGCGTTGTGCCCGCAGGTCGCGCCGGAATTGCTGCCGGAACAGCGCCTCGACGTCGGGTTCGTCGTCGACCACCAGTACCAATATGCTCACGTCTGACCTCTGTTTTCACTCGGAAAATTTCTTGCTCGCGGCAAAACGATCCTGAACTCGGTGAACTGCCCGGGTTCGGTTTCGACATCGATCGTGCCACCGTGTTGTTTCACGATGATGTCATGGCTCATCGAAAGCCCAAGCCCGGTCCCTTCGCCCGCCGGCTTGGTCGTAAAGAACGGGTTGAACATCTTTTCCTTCACCTCGTCAGGAATACCGGTCCCGTTATCGCGAATGCGGATTTCGACGTGGTCGCCGCAATCTCGGGTGGTGGCACTGATGACGGGATCGAAACC
Source organism: uncultured Alphaproteobacteria bacterium (assembly GCA_963840155.1). Taxonomy (GTDB): domain Bacteria; phylum Pseudomonadota; class Alphaproteobacteria; order Rhizobiales; family Xanthobacteraceae; genus Bradyrhizobium. The sequence goes on along the minus strand of CAWIXP010000001.1, from coordinate 1,330,382 downwards.
TGTAGCGTTGTCGGCTTTGCGTTTTGTCACCGCATAGAAGCCGTTGGAGATCAAATTAAGGAAGACGCGGGTGATTTCCTGTGGAAAAATCTCGATCAGCCCAGCGTTCGCGTCGAAATTGCGCTGCAGCGTGACATTGAATTGCGGCTTTTCGGCGCGGGCGCCATGATAGGCGAGGTTGAGGCTCTCATCCAAAAGTCCATTGATATCGGCTGGCCGGTGCTCGCCGGAGCCTTCGCGCGAATGCAATAGCATGTTCTTGACGATGGAGTCGGCGCGCTTGCCGTGCTGGACCACTTTTTGCAGGTTGTCTTTCAAGGTCTGGGTTATTTCCCCGACTTCGTTGCGGGCCTTGGCGTCGAGTGGGCCGGCCGAGAGCACCTGGTTCAACTCGTCGGTGAGCTCGGCCGAGAGCGCCGCGAAATTGTTGACGAAATTGAGCGGGTTCTTGATCTCGTGGGCGATGCCGGCGGTGAGCTGGCCGAGCGAGGCGAGCTTCTCGGTCTGCACCAGCCGATCCTGCGCGGTGCGCAATTCGTCGAGCGACTTCGAGAGTTCGCGGGTGCGCTCCTGAACCTGCTCGAACAGACCGACGTTCGAGATCGCGATCACGGCCTGATCCGCGAAGGTCTCGATCGCCTCGATCTGCCGTTCCGTAAACGGCTTGAGGTGGGACTGGCGCAATGTAATTCCGCCGATCACTTCATCGTCGCGCATCAGTGGCACCGTCAGCAAGGCACGCGGCCCGCCGCGCCCAGTCGAGCCCTGGTTCAACTCGGGGTCGTCCGCGACGTTCGGATAATGAAGCGTGCGCTTTTCGCGGGCCACGCGCGCGAGTATCGAGCCCGGCTGATCGATTGCGGCGGGGTTGGCCCGCAGGAACTCCAGATGGGTGGGCAGCGAGCCCGACACTGCCGCGACATGGAATTTCCGGTCACGCAGCAGGAAAATCGTAGATGCGTCCGCGCTACAAAGCTCACGCGAGGTCTCGACAATGACATCCAGAACGGGTTGCAGCGCGTCGGGGGAACGGCTGATCACCTTCAGCACTTCGGAGCTTGCGGTCTGAAATTGCAGGGATTCACTGAGGTCGCGGGTCTTGGCTTGTACCTCCTCGAACAGCCGCACGTTGCCGATGGCGATCACGGCCTGGTCGGCGAAGGTCTGCAGCAACGCAATCTGTTTCTCCGTGAACGGCCGCACCTCGGTACGGCGTAGCGCGATCGCTCCGATGCTGTCACCCTCGCGCAGCAGCGGCACGCTCAGAATAGTGCGGACGTTGCTCTGGCGCGCGAATTCGCGCGTCGCGGGGAACATCTCACCTTGTGCCGAGAGCACATCATGCACGTGGACCGGCTCGCGGTCGACGACGGCACGGCCGGAGGCCCATTGACGGTTGATCGGCGTTCGTTCCCAAGCGACGGGAATCGATCCGTGCTGCGCCTGGAGCAGCAGATCGTCGTTATCCTTCAATGCCACGAGGGCATCGGCGGCCTCGCAAAGTTGGCAGGCGCTCTCGGCGATCGCTTTGAGAACCGGCTTGATGTCGGTCGGCGAGGAAGCGATCACGCTGAGGATATTGCTGCTGCCGGTCTGGTAGGTCAGCGCCTCCGTGAGATCGCGGGTTTTCGCCTGTACCTCGTCGAACAGCCGCACGTTCCCAATCGCGATCACGGCCTGGTCGGCGAAGGTCTGCAGCAACATAATCTGCTTGTCGGTGAAAGGATTGACCTCGGTGCGGCGGAGGATGATGGCTCCGATGCTTTCACCCTCGCGCAGCAACGGCACGGTCAAGACGGTCCGATGACCAAAGCTGCGCGCTCGCTCCTGCGCTTCTGGAAATGCGTCGCCTCCGGAGGAAAGCAGGTCGTGGACATGCACCGGTTTCTGCTCGATGACCGCGAGACCGACTGCCGAGCGCCGGTTGATCGGCAAACTGTCGTGGTTGATCGATATCGGACCGTGATGCGCGCTGAAGCGGAGATTGTTCCCATCCTTTAGCCGCACCATGGCGTCGTAGGCACCGCAAAGCTCGCAGGCACTTTCGACGATGGCCTTGAGCACGGGTCCGACGTCGGTCGGCGAGGAAGCGATCACGTTGAGGATGTTGCTGCTGCCGGTCTGGTAGGTCAGCGCCTCGGTGAGATCGCGGGTTTTCGCCTGGACCTCGTCGAACAGCCGCACGTTCTCGATGGCGATCACGGCCTGGTCGGCGAACGTCCGTACCAACTGCACGTGGTGGTCGGCAAAAGTGCCTGGCTCCGCCCGCGTCACGCTGATCAGGCCGATGGGCGTGCCGCCACTCATCAGTGGGGTGTACAACATGCTGCGATAGCCGCGCAGTCGGGCCACTTCCCTGATCAACTGCGGCACATCATCCGCTTCGGTATCCACGATTCGTACGGTCTCGCCGTCGCGAACCAGCATAAAGGGTGGAAATTCGGCGAGCGGCCTGGGAAATGACGCCTTCAATGCTTCGTCCGCCGTCGCATTTGTCGGCGTGAATGCCGCCAGATGAAGTTCGTTGCCGATAAAGCGTAGCACCGCGGTCGAGAAGCCGCCGATCAGCCGGTTAGAACTGGCCGCAATGGCCTCGAACACCGGCTGCACGTCGGACGGTGACGAGGCGATCACCTTGAGGATGTCGGAGGTAGCGGTCTGCCGCTCCAGCGCCTCCTTGGTCTCGTTGAACAGCCGCACGTTCTCGATCGCGATCAGGGCCTGGTCGGCGAACGTCTGCAGCAATTGCACATGGTGGTCGGCGAAGGGGCCGGTTGCCACGCGTGTTACGCTGATCAATCCGATCGGAACGCCACTGTTCATCAACGGGACGAACAGCATGCTGCGGAAACCGCGCGCACGGCCGATTTCGGTGATCCGTCGGTCCGCTACCTCTTCCGTGTCGGTTACCGTTCCCGGTCTGCCCCGCTGTGCCATCTCGGCTGCCTCGAAACCGTCGACGGGCCGGGGGAAATGCGATCTCAGGACGTCGTCGGCGTCTGGAGCGGTCGGCGTAAATGCCGTCAAATGCGCCATGCCGTCGATGAAGCGGAGCACGGCTGTCGAGAATCCGCCAATCAAGCGATTGGCGCTGGTTGCAATGGCCTCGAACACCGGCTGCACGTCCGATGGTGAGGAGGCGATCACCTTCAGGATTTCTGCGGTGGCGGTCTGCCGCTCCAGGGCCTCCTTGGTCTCGTTGAACAGCCGCACGTTCTCGATCGCGATCACGGCCTGGTCGGCAAAGGTCTGCAGCAATTGAACGTGATGCTCTGAGAAGGTGCCGATCTCCTTTCGCGTGACTACGATCAGACCGATCGGCGTTTCCTTTTTCATCAGTGGCGAGAACAACGAACTGCGAAAACCGCGCGCCCGCGCTATATCCCTCATCGCCACGTCAGGGTTGGTTTCGCTGTCGGCCTCCTGGACGACCTTGCCGCCTTTCGCCAGCTCGAAAAAGGGCAAACCAGCGGCCGGGCGCGGGAACGAGGCCTTTAGAACTGTATCCGCGGCAGGGCTAATCGGCGTGTAAGCAGCCAAATTAACAATGCCGTCAACAAAGCGAAACACCGTAGCGGAGAAGGCGCCGATCAGCTGTTTGGAGCTGGTCGCGATGGCATCGAACACCGGCTGCACGTCATCAGGCGAACTGGCTATCACCTTCAGAATGTCGGCCGTCGCCGTCTGCCGCTCCAGCGCCTCCTGGGTTTCGTTGAACAGGCGGGTATTCTCGATCGCGATCAGAGCCTGGTCGCGGAAGGATTCGGCGAGTGCGATTTCGCTCTCACCGAACATGCCGGCCTGTTTTCCGGTAATCGCGAGCAGGCCGATGCATTCGCCCTCGCGCAGCAACGGCATGTACAGCGCGCAGTTGAGGCCGTGCAGCTCGCGGATACGCCGCTCGTGCTCAGGCAGGTCGATCGCCGACCAGTCCGGCAGGTGCAGCGTTTTTTTCGCCACGATCGCGCGTGACGGAAAGTTGGCGTCGGGATCGATCGGCGCCTTGCTGGATTGTGTGATCGGGAGCGGGCCGTCGGGCCCTGCCGAGGCCACGGTCCAGAAGGCGGCGCCATCGCAACGCTGAATGAAGGCCCTGTCGCAGCGGAGCAGCCGGGCAGCGGTCAGTACGATAGCGTCGAATACCGGCTGCACGTCGGTCGGCGACCGGCTGATGACGCGCAGGACGTCGGATGTCGCGGTTTGTCGCGCCAGAGATTGCGTGGTTTCGTTGAACAACCGCGCGTTTTCAATGGCGATGACGGCCTGGTCGGCGAAGCTTTGCAGCAGCGCAAGCTCCTCGTCGGTGAAAGGCACTGGCCGGTCGCGATGCGCGATGAGAGCGCCGATCGCCTTGCCCTCGCGCCGCAGCGGCGTGCCCGCCATCGCGCGGGCGCCTGCGGCCCGCGCAATGGGCAGCGTGGGCCAGTCGGCGATCGCGGGGTCGAGATTATCCAGATCGGGAATGTGGATCTGCCTGTTCTCGCGAAACACCGAACTGGGCAGGTTGCGTCCGCCAATCCGGAGCTGGGTCGCCGAAACCTCCGAACCGACACGTTTCGAGCTGGCGCCGACGCGAATCATCCGGATCCATTCGTCGCCGCGGGCAATATTGAGGGTGACGCTCGAAGCGCCGAACAGGCGCGCGGTGGTCTCGGCGATCTGTTTTAACGACTGCTCGGCATCGCCCGAAGCGCCGGCGATGGCGGCCAGGATTTCGGCGCTGGCGTTCTGACGATCCCGGGCTGCGCCCAGCTCAGCCTGCAGCCGGGCGTTTTCACGCCTGAGCTCGGCTACCGCGTCCTTCGGAAGCACCGTCATTTACCCAAATCCATTGCCCGTCGCTCGCGCGTCCGGCTAACCGCCCACTCTCAGTCCGGCCTCGCACTCGAGCGGCGAGACCGGTCAATCCAGCGCAATACTAGCCGACTATTCCCTCGAGCGCCTGCCCCCGGGACGGGCGCGATCGTGATATTTTCCAAGGCGTTAACGCCGAAAATCTCTCATATCGGATTAGGTCTCAGGTCCCCGGCCTGGAAACCTCGGTCTCCTTGGAGGTGATGAATTCCAGCAACACCGGAATACCCTGTTTTGTCTTTGCAATGCCACGCTGGATTGCCGGTATGATGTCTTCCGGCTTGGTCACCCGCTCGCCATGGCCGCCGAACGCGCGCGCCATCGCGGCATAGTCGCCGGAAATGTCGGTCGAGCGATATTTCTCGGTTGAAACCGGCATCACCTTCAATTCGATCGCCATGCTGAAATTGTTGAGCAGGATCGACATGATCGGAATCCGCTCGCGCACCGCGGTCTCGAAATCCATCCCGGTAAAGCCGATCGCCGCATCGCCCCAGACGTTGATGCAGAGCTTGTCCGGCTTTGCAAGCTTGGCGCCCATCGCCAGCCCGAGCCCGTAGCCGAGCTGGGTGGTCTTGCCCCAGCCGATATAGGACAGAGGCTCGAGGGCCTTCCAGAACGGCGAAAGCTGGTCGCGCGGGCTGCCGGCGTCATGGGTGATAATGGTGTTGTTGACGTCGACGGTGTGCTGCAGATCCCAGAGCACGCGATAGGGATTCAACGGCGCGGCATTGCTGGTGAGCTTCGGCAGCCATTTCGCCAGCCACTCCTCGTGCGACGCGGCGATTTCGGCAGCCACGGCTGAGGCGCTGCGATCCGCCGTGACGGTCTTGCCGATCTCTTGCAGCAGCGCATCGAGCACCAGGGCGGCATCGCCGACCAGGCCGACCCTGGCCTCGACATCCTTGTTGAGATGGGCGGGGTCCAGCGTCGAATGGATGATGGTCTTGCCCTTGGGCATGGCGATGCCAAAGTTGGTTTCCGTAAACGAGCATCCGATGCCGAATATCACGTCGGCTTCGGCGAGGAATTTCGGCACCGCGCGCGGCACCGCCAGCCCTCCCGAGCCGAGCGACAAGGGGTGCGTCTCCGGAAATGACGACTTGCCGCCGAGGCTGGTGGTGACGGGAATCGCGAGCCGCTCAGCCAGCCGCCTCAGCTGCGGCCAGGCTTGCGCGTAGTGCACCCCCTGGCCGGCATAGATCACCGGACGTTTGGCTGACATCAGCAACGCGGCGGCTTCCCTGACATGGACGGGATCGGCGCCGTAGCGGGTGCGCAGCACAGGGGTATAGTTCAGCGGCTCCGGCACCTCCTCGTTCCACATGTCGGCGGGAATTTCCACGATCACCGGGCCGCCGCGGCCGTTCTTCAGTTTTGTAAAAGCGCGGCGAAAGATGTTGCCGACTTCGGCGGCGAGATTGATCGGCTCGGACGACTTTGCGAAGGCCTTCATCGCCTGGCTGGAATTGAAATTCGGTTCGATGTTGGCAAGCCGTCGCGGATAGCCCATCGGCAGCACCAGCACCGGCACCGATTCGCCGTAACATTGCGCCACGCCGCCCATGGCGTTTTCCGCGCCGGGACCGTGCTGCATGCAGAACGCGCCGATGCTGCGCCCCGAGGTGACGCGCGAGATTGCATCCGCCATATGGATTCCGATGCGCTCCTGCCGCACCATCACCGGGCGGATGTCGGCGCTGGCTGCGTGCTCGATGAGGTGATTGACCGGATAGCCGCAGAGGATTTCGATACCCTCGCGCTTCATGATTTCTGCGATGGCGGTGCCGAGCTTCATGCCGATGTCTCCCCTGAACCGGCCGACGTTGGGCTCGGCCTTCGCCGATAGTTGGAACAGGAATTCATCGATCGGTAAAGCGGGCGCAGTGCTGCTCCGGCGGTCTTCAGCCATCCGGTTTTGCAGCTCGACCAGCCGTTCGCCGCAAACGATAGGCCGCGCCCGTGAGAATTGCGGCTCGCGGAACAACCGCGCCGTTTGCCGGAAGCGTCAGGTTCGCGCCGCGATATCGGCGAAAACCGGTGTTCAACTTAACCTCTCCTTCAGCGTGTTCGTCAACGCGTCGGCAACCAATCAAGGGCTAGATTCCGCACCGGCATTGAGGCCGGAAAATTTCGCGGAAAGCGATCAGAGGAGTTTGAATGCGACGGCTGTTTTCAAAATTCCTGCGCGACGAATCCGGCGCGACCGCCATCGAATATTGCCTGATCGCTGTCGGGATCAGCATCGTCATTATCGTTGCCGTCAACGGCATTGGCTCCACCCTCAACACCTCATTCACGTCGGTCAACTCGTCGCTGAAATAGCAGCGCTCGGCAGCAGCCCGTCGTAGGGGTTCACCGCGGCCGTCCATCCCCATTCAGCGCCCGCATCATTGCGATCCGCGCGAACATCAGCCAGCCGCCGCCGCTCTCCGCGGCGTTGATCAGGTTTTCGACGGCGATTTGCCAGCGTTCGAGCTGCTGGACGTCTTTCGGCAGCTTCATGATGTAATCGGCGGCGTGCTGCAGGGTCACGAGCCTGCCCCCGCCGCGCAGGCCTATCGGTTGATCGAACGCACTCGACCACGGCATTTCAGCGCAGGCGTTTCATCGATCGCACGCGCAGCAGGCGCGGTTTCACTATCCGGCCTTCTTCGAGCGCGCCGGCGTGCGCACCGGCTTCGCCGCCCTTTTTGGCTCTTCCTTGCCGCGTTTGCCGCCGATCGGCAGCAGCATCTCGCGCTGGCCGGCGGCGGCCTTGCGCGGCTTCTTGCCCTTGGTTTTTGCCGCGGGGGCGGACTGCGCTTCGGTGGCGAGACTGCGCTTCAGGGCATCCATCAGATTGATGACGTTGCCGCCGGTTTTCGGCGCGGTTTTCGCCGGGATACGAACCCCGGCGCGTTTCCGGTTGATGAGATCGTTCAGCGCGGACTCGTAGTGATCCTCGAACCGTTCGGGCTCGAACGAGCCGGATTTTTTCTCGACGATGTGCTTGGCGAGATCCAGCATGTCCTTGGTGACTTTTACGTCCTGGATGTCGTCAAAATACTCCTTCTCGCTGCGCACCTCGTAGGGGTAGCGCAACAGCGTGCCCATCAGGCCCTTGCCGAGCGGCTCCAGCGCGATGATGTGCTCGCGATTGGTCAGGACCACGCGGCCGACCGCGACCTTGTTCATGCTGCGGACGGTCTCGCGGATCACCGCGAAAGCGTCGTGACCGACCTTGCCGTCGGGCACCAGGTAATATGGGCGGATCAGATAGCGGCTGTCGATATCGGCCTTCGGCACGAACTCGTCGATCTCGATGGTGTGGGTCGATTCCAGCGCGATATCCTCGAGTTCCTCCTTCGACACCTCGATGTAGGTATCGGTGTCGACCTTGTAGCCCTTCATGATGTCTTCGGAAGCAACCTCTTCGCCGGTGTCGGCGTCGACCTTGGCGTATTTGATGCGATGCCCGGTCTTGCGGTTGATCTGGTTGAACGAAACCTTTTCGGTATCCGACGTCGCCGGATAAAGGGCGACCGGACAGGTCACGAGCGAAAGGCGCAAAAAGCCTTTCCAGTTGGCGCGGGGGGCCATGGGCTACTCCGAGAACGCAACAGACCAAAAATGCAGGATAACACCGGGGAACCGGGTTTCAAGCGGCTGGAAGAGAGTTTCTCGGAATGGCGTTAACCGTCATCGGTTGCGTCCCTCGATGGGCGTAGCGGCGCGCCGCTGGCGCAACGTCCGGAACCCGATTTGCGATCGCGCGTTGCCCCGCCGAAGCGATGCCGCCGGACGCGGCAAACAGGAGTTCGACCATGGCCACCAGAGAACAAGATCGCCAGGTCGTCGAGACCCCGACCGAAGCACGCCAAGGCGAACCGGGACCGTCGGTGCTAGCCCTGCTTGTCGTCTCGACCGGCCTTGCGCTGCTGATCCTTGGCCTGCTGTGGTTCGTGTTCTTCCGCACCTGAGATGATGGGCGCGGGCTCTTGGTTGACACTTTCAACCGGCTACCCAGCGCTGCATCCGGCTCCACAACCAGACTGCTAACCTTGGGCACCGATGGGCGCCCGGCTTGTTCGAAATTGGTCCCGGCCGGCGTGCTGTGGGCGACCTGTTGGGGCTTTCCGATTCGTCGTGTTAAGCGTCTAAGCCGGAGCCCATGTTGCCGGGTGCCGGGGATGCGTCAGTGAAGAAGACGCGTCAGTGAAGAAAATGTAACATTGCCCTGCGTGCTCTGTTCATAGCCCGTTCACCCCGGCGGGCCTCACTGTGATGACGACTGTCGTGCAGTTTACGTTCGGGAGGAAAGCTTGCGCCTGCTCGTCGTTGAAGACGATCCAGATCTCAACCGTCAGCTGACGACGGCGTTGACCGATGCCGGCTACGTCGTCGATCGCGCCTTCGACGGCGAGGAGGGACACTTCCTGGGCGACAGCGAGCCCTACGACGCCGTCGTGCTCGATATCGGCCTGCCGAAGATGGACGGCATCTCGGTGCTTGAGGCATGGCGGCGCAATGGTCGCGCGATGCCGGTCCTGATCCTCACCGCGCGCGACCGCTGGAGCGACAAGGTGCAAGGATTCGATGCCGGCGCCGACGACTACGTGGCAAAACCGTTTCATCTCGAGGAAGTTCTGGCCCGGATCCGCGCGCTGCTGCGCCGCTCGACGGGTCATGCCCAGTCCGAGCTGACCTGCGGGCCGGTTTCACTGGATACCCGGACCGGCCGTGTCAGCGTGTCGGGCAACCCGATCAAGATGACGTCGCACGAGTACCGGCTGCTGGCCTATCTGATGCACCACACCGGGCGCGTGGTGTCGCGCACCGAACTCGTCGAGCATCTCTACGATCAGGATTTCGACCGCGACTCCAACACCATCGAAGTGTTCGTCGGCCGCATTCGCAAGAAGCTGGACGTCGATATCATCCAGACCGTGCGGGGGCTTGGCTATCTGCTGACGCCGCCATCGCCAACTCGCTGATCAAGGGTGTTGATCAAACGCCGATCTTGCTCTTTTGTTCGAGCATGATCTTGTCCGGAAATCGGCAGTCGTCCGTCGGGCCTCGGCCCGTGCGGTTGCATTTCGGGATCAAACCCTGATGCGCGCCAGCTCACTTGCCAACCGGCTGTTCCTGTCCGCGACCGCATGGCTGGTGGTGATCCTGGCCATCACCGGGATCGTGCTGTCCTCGGTCTATCGCAGTGCTACTGAACGCGCTTTCGACCGCCGTCTCAATCTCTATCTCCGCACCCTGATCGCCGAAGTGGCAACGCCTGACGAGCCGCCCGACCGCCAGTTCCAGTCGCTCGGCGAACCGTTGTTCGAGCTGCCGCTGTCGGGCTGGTACTGGCAGATCACCCGCACCGACTCGGAAAAACAGGAGGTGAGGGCGTCGCGCTCGCTTTGGGACAAGAAGCTGCCGCGGCTGGAGGAGAACGGCGCAGATTTAAGCCCGGCCGGCATCCGGCTCGGCTATGTCGATGGCCCCGAGGGCCAGAGCCTGCGCATGGTCGAGCGGCCGGTGGATCTTGGCGCCGACGGCAAGTTCCTGGTCAGTGTGGCCGGCGACGCTTCGGAGATCTTCGATGAAATCCGCAGCTTCGATTATTACCTCGGCGGCACCTTTGCAGCGCTTGGAATTGTGCTGTTGTTGACCACGGTATTTCAGGTCCGGTTCGGGCTTGCCCCGCTCAAACGCATTTCGGAGTCGATTGCCGATATCCGCTCCGGTCGGGCGGAACGGCTGGAGGGCGAGTTTCCGGTCGAGATCGCGCCGCTGGCGCGCGAGACCAACGCGCTGATCGATGCCAACCGCGAAATCGTCGAACGCGCGCGCACCCATGTCGGCAACCTCGCGCATGCGATCAAGACGCCGCTGTCGGTCATCGTCAACGAGGCCTCCGCTCATTCCGCCGATCCCTTCGCGACCAAGATCCTCGAACAGGCCGATGTGATGCGCGACCAGGTCGCGCATCATCTGGAGCGCGCCCGGATCGCCGCGCGTCCGACCATCATCGGTACCATCACCGAAGTCGCACCCGCGATCGAGGCGCTGCGCCGGACCATGGAGAAGATCCATCGGGGTCGCGGCATCTCGATCGCGCTCGATGCGAATCCGCTGGCGAAGTTCCGCGGCGAACGGCAGGATCTCGAGGAGATGGCCGGCAATCTCGTCGACAACGCCTGCAAATGGGCCGCCTCTCAGGTGTTCATCGAAGTGCTGGTGGAGCATCCGGACCAGTCTGGCGCCGTTCCGATGCTGCGGATCATCGTCGATGACGATGGACGCGGGCTCTCGGATGCGGAGCGCGCGCAGGTGTCGCGCCGAGGCCAGCGGCTCGACGAATCAAAGCCGGGCTCCGGGCTGGGGTTGTCGATCGTGATCGACCTCGCGGCGCTCTACGGCGGCAGCCTTTTCCTTGCCGACGCTCCGATCGGCGGCTTGCGGGCGGAACTGGCGCTGCCGGCGGGGTAAATCGCCGGGTTGCCAAAACACGGTTGAGCCGTCAGGCCTACCGCTCACGTGGCTCAGCAGCATTTCGCCGTAGTCATTTGATTTCGTTGATGCGGCGCAAATCCCAAGCGATACGCCCCGCTCCAAGCCCGCACCCCCCTAGCTCTATGGAAATGATCCTAAACGACTTCTTAACGCGCGCGCTTTTATGATGGCCGGTGGACGCGTTTTGCCGTCCGCGTGATGAACCGGCGTGCAAATCGGGACATGGGCCAGACATCGACCGAGCGGCTGAGAGATTATCTCGTGCAGCTTCCGCCGCAGTCGCAAGCACTGCTGATGCGGGAGTTCGAGCGCGCCATCGAACGCGGCGAAGACACCACGGTTGCCACCTACGTGCTCGAGCAATTGCGCAAAGTGGTGCGCGGCACGGAGGAAGCCCGGCCGCGCACGGACGACCCGGCGCGGCTATTGTTTCGCCCGCTCGAGCCGTTTCTCGTCGAAGGCAATCCCGCAATTCGACCGGGTCAGATCCGCCGCGCCTCGCTGCTGCCGGTGTGGCAGTGGCTGGCCCGTGATGGCGCGCCAGAAGCTGCGCGCGAATTCCAGGCGGCGTTGGCCAGGATATACGAGATGGGCACGACCTCGGAGCTCGAGCCGGCCATCCGCAAGCTTCAACTCGCCGCCGCCGATGCGATCGTCAGGATCGCCACGCCGGTGCCGGGCGGTGACAAGCAGCGCGCGCTGGCGCGGGTCGGTTCGCCCGATGTGATCGAGGATCTGCTGCCGATCGGCTTGCTGCTGCAGGCGCGCGACGCGCTCGACAGCTTGAGCAGCCGGCTTCCGAGCTTCCTGCGGATTTTCGGCGAGGCGCAGATTGCCACGGTGGGCGCCGCGCTCAACGTCCCCTCGCTGCAGACGCCGCAATTGCTGCCGTTTGGCCTGTCGCTGATCATGCAGCGGCTGACCGCGCCGTGGCAAATCATCCGTATCGCGGTCAAGATGGCGGCGTCCGACGATGAAATCCGCGTTGCCGCTACGCCTTACGGTGTTGCCGTCACCATGGCGCTGCACGACCTGTCGCTGCTGGCGGCCAGCCTGCGCGTGGACATCAGGCGCGGTCATTTCGATAATGTCGCCGAGCAGCTCAAAACGCTTCACGATGGCATGCGCGGCTTGCGGACCGAACTCGATCTACGCAACGATTCGGTATGGGGCAGACTACTGGTCTCGATCCGAGCCGATATTTCCAACACGCTCCAGTCGGAAATCGACAGTGTGCCCGGCCGCGTCCGGCGCCTGTTGCGGCAGCGTCCCGACAAGGACATTTCAGTCACCGCCAGGCTCGACAGCAGCGAGGTCGAGGAAACCGCGGCGTTGATCGATTTCGTTGCGGTATGCCGCACCTATGCCAGCGAACTCGCCATCAACGAAGTCACGCTGCGAACCTATTCAGACCTGCAACAATATGTCGAACATTCCACCGAGGCCCTGGTGCAATCGTTGCGCGGCGGCGACACCAGGTCGCGCGCCTACCGTCAGATGCAGGTCGCGGCGGCAATCCGCTTTTGCGACGTATTGTTCGGCCACGACTACGCCTCGCTGATGAGCCGGGCGGCGGAGAATGCGGTGACCGGCGAACGCAAGCCATCGCGAGCCGGCTAAGACCTGCGCATGGGATTTGGCGAATACCCGCTGAAATTAGTTAAACTTGCAACTCCCGCGTCACCGGCCATCGTGCGATTGGCAATTGTCAATTGCAGGGCTTGCCGCCCGTGGTGTAAAGCGGCGCATCGGCGCTCTCGATGGTGGCGCCGCCAGTCGGAACCCGCCTGATGGCACTGTGGTTTGTGTTCGCGCTGATGACGGCTGCGGCGATCTTCGCCGTGCTCTGGCCGTTGGGACGTGCCGGCCGGCCGCAAAGCGGCGGCAGCGAGGCGACCGTTTACAAGGATCAACTTGCCGAGATTGATCGCGACGTGGCTGCGGGGCTGATCGGGCCGTCCGAAGCGCAGGCTGCGCGCGTCGAGATCAGCCGCCGTCTGCTGTCGGCGGCAGCCAGCCCGCGCGATCCGCCGGCCGTGTCGAACCTCAAGCTCCGCCGTTCTGCCGCGGTGATGGCGCTGGTCGGACTTCCGTTGGTGGCGATTGCGCTTTACCTGCCGCTGGGCTCGCCGCAGCTCGCTGATTTTCCGTTGGCACGGCGCGCCCAGGCACCGGCTGCCACGCAGCCGCTCGACGACCTGGTGACGCAAGTCGAACGACATCTGGAGAAGAATCCAACCGACGGCCAGGGCTGGAATGTGCTTGCCCCGGTGCTGGCGAGGCTCGGCCGGTATGATGACGCGGTCCGGGCCTATCGCAATTCGATCACCTATAACGGCGACAGCGCCGAACGCCGGGCCGATCTCGGTGAAGCCATCACTGCCGCGGCGGGCGGCGTCGTCACATCCGAAGCCAAGGCCGAGTTCGAACATGCGCTCGCGTTGAATGCCGACGAAGCCAAGGCGAGCTATTTCGTGGGGCTGGCCGCCGAGCAGGACGGGCGCGCTGCCGAGGCCGCCTCGATCTGGCGTGCGATGCTTGCCAAGGCGCCGCCGGCGGCGCCGTGGCGTCCGCTGGTTCAGGCGGCGTTGGCGCGGGCAGGCGGCGGTCCCGGCGTCCCGGCGCCGCCGGATGATGCGATCGCCGCCGCAAAGGACATGAGCGAATCCGAGCGCGGCGCCATGATCCAGGGCATGGTCGAGCGTCTGGCCGGTCGATTAAAGCAGGATGGCAGCGACGTCGAGGGGTGGTTGCGGCTGGTGCGCGCCTATATGGTGATGGGCGACCGCGACAAGGCGAAGGCCGCCGTCAGCGACGCGCGTCAAGCCGTTGCCGGCGACGCGGAACGGCTGCGGCAATTGAATGAAGGCCTGAAGAATCTCGGGCTCGACGGATGAGCGTGATGCTGAAAGGGAAGGCATGACCCGCAAGCAGCGGCGTTTGGCGCTGATCGGCGGCTCGCTCGCGGTCCTCACGACCGCGGCGTTGCTGGTGCTGAATGCGATGCGCGATTCCATCGTGTTCTTTTCGACGCCGGCCACGGTCGCTGAAAAGCATATCGCGCCGGGCAAGCGGTTCCGGCTCGGCGGACTCGTGCAGCCGGGCTCGCTGGTGCGCGGCGACAACCTGACGGTCAGCTTCCGGGTCTCCGACGGCAGCGCGAGCTTGCCGGTTTCCTACAAGGGAATTCTCCCCGACCTGTTTCGCGAAGGGCAGGGCGTGGTCGCCGAAGGCGCGCTCGATCCGACCGGCGTGTTCAGGGCCGACACCGTGCTCGCCAAGCACGACGAAAACTACATGCCCAAGGACGTGGCCGACGCGCTGAAGAAGCAGGGGCACTGGAAGGACGACTACGCCAACAAGCCGGATTACAAAGCAACGGCGGCCGGCACCCAGGCAGCATCGCGTCCCGCGCAACCGATGCCGCAGGCGGCACAGGAGGTGCACCAGTGATTGCCGAAACCGGTCATTACGCGCTGGTGCTGGCGCTGGCGTTGGCGCTGATCCAGTCTACTTTGCCGTTGCTTGGCGCGCATTGGCGCGATCCCGCCTTGATGAACGTGGCGCGCTCGGCTGCGCTGGCGCAACTCTTGTTTGTCGCGGCGTCATTTGCTGCGCTGGTCACCCTGCACGTCACCTCGGACTTTTCCGTCGTCAACGTGTTTGAGAATTCCCATTCGCTGAAACCGCTGATCTACAAGATCACCGGGGTATGGGGTAATCACGAAGGCTCGATGCTGCTGTGGGTGTTGATCCTGGCGCTGTTCGGCGGCCTCGTCGCCGGCTTCGGAAACAACCTGCCGCTGTCGCTGCGCGCCCACGTGCTGGCGGTGCAGGCCTGGATCGCCAGCGCCTTCTATCTGTTCATCCTGATTACCTCGAATCCTTTCCTGCGCATCGCCAATCCGCCGATCGAGGGACGCGATCTCAATCCGGTATTGCAGGACATCGGCTTGGCAGTACATCCGCCGATGCTCTATCTCGGCTATGTCGGGCTCTCGATTTCGTTTTCCTTCGCCGTCGCGGCTCTGATCGAAGGGCGGATCGATGCGGCGTGGGCGCGTTGGGTGCGGCCCTGGACGCTGGTGGCCTGGATATTCCTTACCCTCGGTATCGCGATGGGGTCCTATTGGGCCTATTACGAACTCGGCTGGGGCGGCTGGTGGTTCTGGGATCCGGTCGAGAACGCTTCCCTGATGCCCTGGCTTGCCGGGACCGCGCTGCTGCATTCGCTGGTGGTGATGGAAAAGCGCGGTGCCCTCAAGGTCTGGACCATTCTGCTTTCGATTCTGGCGTTCTCGCTGTCGCTGCTCGGCACCTTCCTGGTGCGCTCCGGCGTGCTGACCTCGGTCCACGCGTTCGCGACCGATCCGACGCGCGGGGTCTTCATCCTGCTGATCCTCTGCATCTTCATCGGCGGCAGTCTTTCGCTCTACGCCTGGCGGGCCTCGGCGCTGAAGCAGGGCGGGTTGTTTGCGCCGATCTCGCGCGAAGGCGCCCTGGTGCTCAACAATCTCTTCCTCACCACGGCCTGCGCCACCGTGTTCATCGGAACGCTGTATCCGCTGGCGCTGGAAGTCCTGACCGGTGACAAGATTTCGGTAGGCGCGCCGTTTTTCAATCTAACCTTCGCGCCGCTGTTTCTGCCGTTGCTGATCGCGGTACCGTTCGGGCCGCTGCTGGCCTGGAAGCGCGGCGATCTTCTCGGCGCGGCGCAGCGCCTGGTCGGCGCCGGCATCGCGGGATTGATCGCGATCGCCGTGCTGTGGGCGTGGACGCGCGGCGGCAGCGCCTTCGCGCCGCTCGCCGTCGGGCTTGCGATATTCGTCATCGTCGGTGCGCTGGTCGATTTCGCCGAGCGCGCCGCGCTGTTCCGTGTTCCGTTGCGGACATCGTTGCGGCGCGCGCGCGGATTGCCGCGTTCGAACTGGGGTACGATGCTTGCTCATGCCGGGCTCGGCGTCGCCCTGATCGGGATCGTGTGCGAAACCACCTGGAACACCGAATATATCGGATCGATGAAGCCCAACGATGTCGCCGAGGTTGCCGGCTATCGGTTGAAACTTGACGGCTTGACGCAGCGGCAGGGCCCGAATTTTCGCGAGATGGTCGCGCTGTTCGCGGTGAGTGTGGATGGCAAGCGGCTCAGTGACATGACCCCGTCGAAACGCAACTTCACCACGCGGGGGTCGTCGACCACCGAAGCGGCGTTGCTGACGCGCGGCGCAACTCAACTTTATATTTCGCTGGGCGATACCGCCGCCGACGGCGCGATCGCGGTGCGAATCTACTACAAGCCGATGGTGCTGTTGATCTGGTTCGGCCCGGTGCTGATGGCGTTTGGCGGCATGCTGTCGCTATCGGACCGCCGGCTGCGGGTCGGTGTGCCGCAACCGGCGAAGGCCACGCGCGGACTGCAGGCGGCGGAATAGTTCCTTTCATATCATTCTTCGGATGCTGCTCGGGGTCAGGAAGAGGCGAAGTGCGGAAGCTGATTGCGATTTTATTTGCCATGATCGCGGCACTCGCTGCATCGGGCGCTTATGCCGTCCAACCTGACGAAATCATGTCCGATCCGGTCAAGGAAGCCCGTGCGCGGGAGTTGTCGCGCGAGTTGCGCTGCATGGTGTGCCAAAACCAGTCGATCGATGATTCCGAAGCGCCACTGGCGCGCGATTTGCGGCTGTTGGTGCGCGAGCGCATCGCCGCCGGCGACAGCGATACGCAGGTGATCGACTTTCTGGTGGCGCGCTACGGCGAATTCGTGCTGCTGAAACCGCGGCTCGAACCCCATACCCTGTTGCTCTGGCTGTTGCCGCCGCTGGCGCTGACTGGAGGCGGTCTGGCGCTGTGGATGCAAAGCCGGCGGCGTGCCAAATCCGCGGCAGCGGAAGATCAATCCAGGCTGACGCCGGAAGAGCAGGCGCAGCTGGAGCGGTTGATCGCACCGGAACCTTCGCCTCAAGAGCGCTCCTAAACGCCTGTTTGCTGTTCGCCCGGCTGGAAAACCCGTCGCAGCCGGTAAAATCGATCTTCGCGCCGCGAGGAACCCTGAGCGCGCCCTGCGATAAACTGCCGCATTGGTAAATCTCTTTATTACAAAAGTTTAATTCCGCCGCCAGCGCACCGTAAGGCGGAAATCCCCATCTTCAGCACTGTAACGGTGCTTGCCTCGCACCCCCCATTTTCAAGGCTTTGGAGATTTCTGCATGACTGAGCGTCCCACCGATCCTTCGTCCCTTCCATCTTTCCGAAACACCGGCCGTTCGCCGTTGTCCGCGCGCAAATTCGCCTTGATGGCCTCTGTGGTGGCTGGCCTCGGCGTCGCCGTTTACGGTTTCGGTCCGTCGCCTGGCCCGGTCAATATTTTCAGCAGCGCCGCGCATGCGCAGGTCAACAACGAAGTCCGCAAGGTCGAGAAGCCGGTCGGCTTTGCCGATATTGTGGAGCGCGTGAAGCCGTCGGTGATCTCGGTGAAGGTGAACATCACTGAGAAGCTCGCCAAGGGCGACAATTCCAACAACGAGGACTCGCCGTTCCAGCCGGGCTCGCCGATGGAGCGCTTCTTCCGCCGCTTCGGCGGACCTGACGGCTTGCCGCCGGGCTTGCGCGGTGGGCCGCGTGGCCGCGGCGCCGTGACCGGCCAAGGCTCCGGTTTCTTCATCTCGGCGGACGGCTATGCCGTCACCAACAATCACGTCGTCGATGGCGCGGACAAGGTCGAAGTCACCACCGACGATGGCAAGATCTACAAGGCGAAGGTGATCGGCACCGATGCGCGCACCGACCTGGCTTTGATCAAGGTCGAGGGCGGTTCGAACTTCTCGTTCGCCAAGCTGTCGGACGGCAAGCCGCGGATCGGCGACTGGGTGCTCGCGGTCGGCAATCCGTTCGGCCTCGGCGGCACTGTCACCGCCGGCATCGTGTCGGCCAGCGGCCGTGATATCGGCAACGGTCCGTATGACGACTTCATCCAGATCGATGCGCCCGTGAACAAGGGTAACTCCGGCGGTCCCGCCTTCAACACCGAAGGTGAGGTGATGGGCGTCAACACCGCGATCTACTCGCCGTCCGGCGGCAGCGTCGGCATTGCGTTCTCGATTCCGGCATCGACCGTCAAGAACGTGGTCGCCCAGCTCAAGGACAAGGGCTCGGTGAGCCGCGGTTGGATCGGGGTGCAGATTCAGCCGGTCACCACCGACATCGCCGACAGTCTCGGCCTGAAGAAGGCGGAAGGCGCGCTGGTTGCAGAGCCCCAGGCCAACGGTCCGGCATCCAAGGCTGGCATCGAATCCGGCGACGTGATCACGGCGGTCAACGGCGAGACGGTCAAGGATGCCCGTGAACTCGCCCGCACCATCGGCAGTTTCGCGCCTGGAACTTCGGTGAAGCTGGACGTGCTTCACAAAGGCCAGGACAAGGTCGTCAATCTCACGCTCGGCCAGTTGCCGAACCAGCTGGAAGCCAAGGCCGACAGTAACGACAACAGCGATCAGGGCACGAACTCGCGCGGCACCGACGTGCCGAAGCTGGGCCTCACGCTCGCACCTGCCAACAGCGTCGCCGGCGCCGGCAAGGATGGCGTCGTCGTCACCGAGGTCGATCCGAAGAGCGCGGCGGCAGAGCGTGGCTTCAAGGAAGGCGATGTGATTCTGGAAGTCGCGGGAAAGAGCGTCACCGATGTCGGTGACGTGCGCAACGCGCTGGAGGCCGCGCGCACCGACAACAAGAACAGCGTTCTGATGCGGGTCAAGAGCGGCGGATCCTCGCGGTTCGTCGCGGTACCCTTGGCGAAGGGCTGATCCGCTCCGGAACGTTTCGGGCATGAAGCCGGCAAGAGGAACCTGGTTTTCGCAACAAGGGAGCATTGCCTAGGACACAGAGTGAGATCATTATTCGATCTAATTTTGATCGAGCCATGATCGGGAAAGATGGAGGGTGTCGCCGGCAATAGTCGCCCCCGCCGACGGCTCTTTCCGGGGGCGGGTCGAAAGCTCGCTCCCTCCAGTTGCCTTCCGGTGGAATTACGCCCCCCTCCGTCGGAAGGTTCAAAGGGCGGTGAGGTCCCCCCAGCTTCACCGCCCGCTTTTTTCGCTTGAACGAGAGGTGCCGAGTCGTCTTGCATGAGAATGCCGACCGCGCCATGGTGACAGAAGGCTGGCTCACTTGATTGCAATCGACCCCCAAATGCGTCTCTTGATCATCGAAGACGACCGCGAATCCGCCGACTATCTGGCGAAGGCGTTTCGCGAAGTCGGCTACGTCGCCGAACTTGCCGGCGACGGCGAAGAGGGCCTGGCGCTCGCCGAGAGCGGCGACTACGACGTGCTGGTGGTCGACCGCATGCTGCCCAGACGCGACGGCCTGTCCCTGATCGGCGCCCTGCGCGAAAAGGGCAACCGCACGCCAGTCTTGATTCTCTCCGCGCTTGGACAGGTCGACGACCGCATCAAGGGCTTGCGCGCCGGCGGCGACGATTATCTGCCGAAACCCTATTCCTTCGCGGAGCTGCTGGCGCGGGTCGAAGTGCTGTCGCGCCGCCACGGCGGCCCGGCCGAGGAAACCACCTATCGCGTCGGCGATCTCGAGCTCGATCGCCTCTCGCATCGGGTGGCGCGCGGCAAGGACGAACTGACGCTGCAACCGCGCGAGTTCCGGCTGCTGGAATATCTGATGAAGCATGCCGGGCAGGTGGTGACGCGAACCATGTTGCTGGAAAACGTCTGGGATTACCATTTCGATCCGCAGACCAACGTGATCGACGTGCATATTTCGCGGCTGCGCTCCAAGATCGACAAGGGCTTCGATCGGCCGTTGCTGCACACCATTCGCGGCGCGGGATACATGATCCGTGACGGCATTCGGTAAGCTGATCCGAACCACCGCGTTCCGGTTGACGCTGGTCTACCTGTTTTTATTTGCGCTGTTTGCCGCCTCGCTGCTGGGCTATTTCGCCTGGAACACGCGCCGGCTGATCACCGAGCAGATCACCACCACCGTGAACGCCGAGACCAGCGAGATCGCCGACGTCTTCGAGCGGCGCGGGCTGTACTACCTTGTTCGCACGATCGAGAACCGGGCGCTGCGGCCCGGCGCCAATCTCTATCTGGTCACCAGCACTCCGACCGGGCGGGCGGTCGCGGGCAATGTCGGCTCGCTGGCGCCGGGTGTCATGGCGTCGACCGGCTGGTCAGAAACCGCCTATCGGCGCCTTGACGATCAGGACACCGGCGATCACCGCGCCCTGGTGCGCGTCAGCGAACTCTCCGGCGGCTTTCGGCTCCTGGTGGGACGCGATCTGGAGGAGCGAAGACGGTTGTTCGGCATTGTCGCCAAGGCCGCGCAATGGTCGCTGCTGGTCGTGGTGGTGCTTGGCCTCGGTGGCGGCGTGTTTGTTGCGCGGCGGGTGCTGCGGCGTATCGATGCCATGACTGGAACCACCCGGCGCATCATGGCGGGCGATCTGGGCGGGCGGCTGCCGGTCGGGCGCAGCGGCGATGAACTCGACCGTCTGGCGGAAAATCTCAATGCCATGCTGGAGCGTATTGAAGCGCTGATGATGGGCTTGAAGGAAGTTTCCGACAATATCGCCCATGACCTGAAGACGCCGCTGACGCGGTTGCGCAATCGCGCCGAAGAGGCGTTGGCAAGCGCGGGCAGCGAGGCCGAATACCGCAACGCGCTGGAGCGCACCATCGAGGAATCCGATGGCCTGATCCGCACCTTCAATGCGCTATTGATGATCGCGCGCGCCGAGTCCGGCCAGGCGCGCGGCAACATGGACGATTTTGACGCCGCCGACGTCGCCAACGGGATTCACGAACTCTACGAGCCGCTCGCCGAAGACGACGGCATGACCCTGCACGTCAAGACCGCGCCGGCGCCGCTTCACGGCAACCGCGAGCTGATCAGCCAGGCGCTGGCGAACCTGGTCGAGAATGCGATCAAGTATGGCAAGCCTGTTCCAGTGGCGCAGCCGCTGAGCGCCGATGCGGCTTCCGACTTCGGCGGCAGAGAAATCCTGATCGAGGCCCGGCGCGAGGGAGATCAGGTGCTGCTCAGCGTCACCGATCGCGGGCCGGGGATTCCACCCGCCGATCGCCGGCATGCGGTAGAGCGATTTGTGCGGCTTGAGGCAAGCCGCACCCAGTCCGGCTCGGGTCTTGGCTTGAGTCTGGCGTCGGCGGTGGCCACGCTGCATGGCGGTGAACTGCGGCTCGGCGACGCGCATCCGGGCCTGACGGCTACCTTGGCAATCCCGGCGCTGAAGGGAACCAGCGACAGGCTTGCGGCGCAAACACCGGATGTGCCACAGAAGGTGGCATGAATTCGTCCGCGATGCGCGATGCGGACCAACATTGGCGTGTGCCCGTTGTGACATTCGGATCCCGTAGCCGCGAGCTCTCCCGCCAATCTCAGAACTCGGGGGACGCTCGGAAAAATACCATTCAAGTGCGGTGGATTTGACATTCGCGATGGCAAATCGCCGAAACACTGAAAACACTGAAGCAATCGTCAATTCCGCCGCACTGATCTCGCGGTTCGTTGACGCGCCACAGGTGTCCGCTCCCGACAAAGCCGAGCAGCGACTGAGGGACTGGCTGGCCGATCTGGCCGCGGCGCAGGCGGCTGAGATCGACGATCTCACGGCCCGGTTTCCGCAGGCCAAAACCATGCTTCTGGGCATCGCGGAGGCCTCACCCTATCTTTTTGATCTCGTGCGCGCCGATGCCGCGCGCGCGATCCGGTTGTTCGAATGCGAACCGGAGCGTTATTTGGCCGAATTGGTCGGAAACACCTCTCGCGCGGTTGCGATTGCCGCAAGCGAAGCCGATGCCATGCGGTTGCTGCGCCGGATGAAATCGGAAGCCGCGCTTTTGATTGCGCTGTGCGACATCGGCGGCATCTGGCCGGTGATGCAGGTGACGGCGGCGCTGACCGATCTCGCGGTCGCCTCGGTGCGCTCGGCGTTGCGTTACGTGCTGCGGCAGGAGGCCGCGCGCGGCCGGCTGTCGCCGCCCAACCCGGATCGCCCCGAGCAGGAAAGCGGCATGATCGTGCTCGCGATGGGCAAGATGGGCGCCGCTGAGCTGAACTACTCCAGCGACATCGACCTGATCGTCTTTTTCGACCCCGCCACGCGGAGCCTTGCGCCCGATATCGAGCCGCAGCCGTTTTTCGTGCGCGTCACCCAGGGGCTGGCACGGCTTCTGCAGCAGCGCACCGGCGATGGTTACGTGTTCCGCGTGGATTTGCGGCTGCGGCCGGATCCGGCATCGACCCAGGTGGCGATCTCCACCGAAGCGGCGCTGCATTATTATGAACGGGAAGGGCGCACCTGGGAACGGGCCGCGATGATCAAGGCGCGGCCCTGCGCCGGCGACGCCGCGGCCGGCGAGGCGCTCATGGCTGAGATCGCGCCGTTCGTCTGGCGCAGGCACCTGGATTTCGCGGCGCTTGCCGACGTGCACGACATGAAGCGGCAGATGCAAACCTATCGCGGTCAAAGCGAGATTGCGGTCGAGGGCCATAATGTCAAGGTCGGGCGGGGCGGCATCCGTGAAATCGAGTTTTTCGCGCAGACCCAGCAATTGATCGCGGGTGGACGGCATCCTGAATTGCGGGTACGGCCGACGCTGGAAGCATTGAGCGTACTGGCGACCAGCAATTGGATCACGTTCGAGGCGCGCGACGAACTGAGCGCGGCGTATTTGTTTTTGCGACGGGTCGAGCACCGGTTGCAGATGATTGCCGACGAACAGACCCATGCTCTGCCCGACGATAGTGAGGCAGTGGAGCGTTTTGCCTGCTTTCTCGGTTACGAAAGTCGCGCCGCCTTCGCGCGCGATCTGCTTGGCCATCTCAATGTGGTGCAGAGGCATTACGCAAAATTGTTCGAAGGCGATCCGGCCGGCACGGCCCAATTGCCGCCGCTGGACTACAGCGCCGGTCCCGATGACCCGCGCCTACTGGAACATCTGGCGACGCTCGGATTCAAGCAGCCGATCATGGTGGCCCAAACGCTGCAGCATTGGACGGCCGGCCACTATCGCGTCTTTCGTCAGCCAGCGACGCGCAACGCCTTCGTCGAGTTCGTGCCGGCGCTGATCGTCGGTCTGTCACACGCCGAAGAACCCGATCACGCGGTGACCGCGTTCGACCGCTTCCTCGGGGCATTGCAGCGCGGCGGGCGGCTGATTTCGCTACTGGGTCAGAACCGCGATCTGGTCGCCCTGGTGGCGCTCATCCTCGGCGCCGCGCCGCGGCTCGGCGATATGCTGGCGCGGCAACCACAGATCATGGACGGCTTGATCGATCCGCGCTTCTTCGGCGCGATGCCGGACCGGCGCGAATTATCGGCCCGCCTTGCGGCGACGCTGGCTGACGCGAATGGATACGAGGAGTTTCTCGATCGGTTGCGGTTATTCGGCCAGGAGAGCCTATTCCTGATTGGTACGCGGATCCTGTCCGGCACGGTGTCTGCCCGACACGCCAGCATCGCATTTGCCGACGTCGCCGAGGGGATCGTCCACACCGTGCATGGCCTGGTGAGCGAGCGGTTCGCGAGCCAGCATGGCCGCATCGAGGGTCAGCGGACGGCGATCCTCGCCATGGGCAGGCTCGGCAGCCGCGAGATGACCGCTTCCTCCGATCTCGATCTGATCCTGCTTTACGACTTCGATGCCGATCGTCCGGATTCGGATGGCGCGCGTTCGCTGCACGGTTCGCAATACTTCGCGCGCTTCACCCAGCGGCTGATCAGCGCCTTCACGACGCGAACCAATTACGGCGTGCTCTACGAAATCGATATGCGGCTGCGCCCGTCGGGGCGGCAAGGCCCGGTGGCCTCGCACCTCGAATCCTTTGCCCAATACCAGGATCGCGAGGCCTGGACCTGGGAGCACATGGCGCTGACCCGCGCGCGGGTGATTTCGGCCCCTCCGGAATTTCGCGCTGGCATCGAGGAGATCATCCGCAAGGTGCTGACGCGGCCGCGCGAGGCCGCTACAGTTGCCACGGACGTGGTCGAGATGCGCCGCGCCATTGCGCTGGAGAAGGGCGAAACCGACATCTGGGATCTGAAGTATGCCGCCGGCGGCACGGTCGATATCGATTTCATCGCGCAATATCTCCAGCTTGTTCACGCCGCCGACAAGCCCGATATTCTCGACGTCTCCACGCTGCACGTGCTCGACAATGCGGCACGCCTCGGCGTGCTGCCGCAATCGTCAGCGGAGGTGTTGCGTATGGCGGCGCGGCTTTATCACGATCTGACCCAGATCCTGCGGCTCTGCGTCAGCGAAAGGTTCAGGCCGGAAACGGCAGGTGAGGATCTGTTGCGCGTGATGGCGCGGGCGGGCGATGCACCGGATTTTTCGTCGCTCGAGGCGCGGGTCAAGGAGACCGAGAGCGAGGTGCGCCGGGTGTTTCGCGAAGTCCTCGAGGGCTGAAGCGCATTTTTGCATGCTGATCCGGCGAGGTCGCCAGGCACTCGGGCTGGCGGATATCGTTTCCCTGACTCTGCCGCGAAGTGGCGCCGCGGCTGGTGTCCCCTGCACAACCTGATTCAGGCCGCGGCCGACATTCCGGTTTTGATTTTTTGTCCGCGGCGCGGCAGCGACACCGAAACCACGGTGCCGGTGCCGAGCTTCGAGCGCAGCCGCATCGACCCGCCATGCAGATCGGTCAGCGATCGCGCGATTGCAAGGCCGAGCCCCGAGCCGTGATAGGTTTTGGTGAGCTGGCTTTCGACCTGCTCGAACGGCCTGCCGAGCCGCGCCAGCGACTGCGGCGCAATTCCGATGCCGGTATCGGCAATCGTCAGCACGATCCGATCGCCGAGCACGCGGCTGCGCACCACCACCTTGCCGCCATCGGGCGTGAATTTGACCGCATTGGACAACAGATTGACGACGATCTGCTTGATCGCGCGGCGATCCGCCACTACCGGAATGGCGCCCTCGATGTCGGCGTCGAGCGTCAGGTTCTTGTCGATGGCGCGCCCCGAGACCACGCGCAGCGATTCCGCCAGTGTCTTGGACAGGTCGAGTTCCTCCTTGTCCAACTTCATCCGGCCGGCCTCGATCTTCGACATGTCGAGAATGTCGTTGATGACTTCGAGCAGGTAATGCCCACTGGTCAGGATGTCGTGACAGTATTCCTGATATTTATCCGAGCCGAGCGAGCCGAACATGCCGCTCTCCATGATCTCGGAAAATCCGATGATGGCATTGAGCGGCGTGCGCAGCTCGTGGCTCATATTGGCGAGGAATTTGGATTTGGTCTGGTTGGCTTCCTCGGCGCGGTTTTTTTCGTTGGAATATTTTTCGGCGAGGTCGGCGAGTTCGATGGCCTGCTGCTCGAGCGCGGTCTGCGACCGCTTCAGGTCGATCACGGTCGCGCGCAACCGCAGGTCGTTGTCGACCAGCTTCTGCTCGTGTTCCTTGATGCGGGTAATGTCGGTGCCGACGGAGACGTAGCCGCCGTCCTTGGTGCGGCGCTCGCTGATGTGCAGCCAGCTGCCATCGTCCAGTTGCGCCTCGAAGGTGCGCGCGCCCGGCGCCTGGGCGCCGGTTTCGTGCAGCCGGCTGCGGACCTCCGGCATGCTGCCGACTTCAATTACGGTTTCATAGGACGTGCCCGGCGTGACCGCGGAATCCGGCAGCTTGTGCAGGCGCTGGAAATGCGAGTTGCAGAGCACCAGGCGATCGCCCGCGTCCCATAGCACGAATGCTTCGGGGATGGTCTCGATCGCGTCGCGCAACCGCAAGTCTGCCTCCACCGTCTTCTCTGCAAGGCTCTTTTGCTCGGTGATATCAACCGCGATGCCGATCAGGTGCAGCCCCGCATCGGCGGCGCCCCGGCTCAACTCGCAGCGGACCCGCAGCCAGATCCAGTGACCGTCGGTGTGCTGCATGCGGAAGGTCTGGTCGATGTGGTCGATCGTTCCGGAAATCAGCCGGTCGGCGATCTCGAACAGGTCGATGTCGTCGGACTTCACCAGCGCGTTTACCTCGCCGAAGGTCAGCAGGTCGCTGCGGGTATCGAGCCCCAGCATCGTGAACATCGATTGCGACCAGAAGATCCTGCCGCGCGACAGGTCCCAATCCCACAGGCCGCACCGTCCGCGGTTGAGCGCGGTATCGATGCGGCCACGCACCGCATCGTTGATGAGGTCGCCTTCGCGGGCACGCGTCGATTGCCAGTGGAACGCAAAGCCCAGGATAAGCACGACGAAACCGGTGGTGGCCGACAGCGTCACCGACAGCGCCGCATCCGACCGCCACAGTGAATCGATCCTTTCCTGGATGACGATGATCTGTCCGGGCAGCGCCTTGACGATGTGCTGGACGGCCAGCGCTGCGCTGCCGTTCGGCAAGATGATGTCGCTGACGCCGGTTTGCTGCCCCGGCACGGTCAGCGGCACCGCCGCGCTGACGACGTCGAGCAGCAGGCTGGTGTCGCCGATCGTCGCTTCGATCGGGACGCGGGCAAGCACCCGGTGGTCTGCGCTGATGACGATGACGTGCCGGCCGGCGGCGACAGCCCACGGCGGAATCAGGCCGGGCAGCAGCAGTTGCAGGCGCTCGAAGGTCGCCGGGCGATCCTGCCGGACCGAGGCGATGCGATCGATGCGTTCGGCGAGGTAATCGGCGACGGCCGCGAGGTCGCGTTTGACGGAAGCGCGCTTTTGACGATTCTGATCGACCACCTGCACGAATGCGCCGAGGCAGATGGTGATCAGGAAGGCAATAATCAGGGTGGGCACAGCACGGCGAAGCGCAGGCTCCGCTATCAACAGCCGGTGATAGGCTGGTTTCGCGATCGATTGCGCCAATCCCTTGATCGAATCGGATTGGACGCACGCGCTCGCCGCGTGTGCGCGCGCCATGCCGTTAGCCCCCTTCGGAAAACTAATTTGCACCGCTCCGGAAAGAACCCCACGCGCTTCCGAATCACAGCGATTTGAATCCAGTTTTTGCGGCCTGTCGAGAGTCAACGATTCGTTAATTGAAATAAATGTTGTCCAACGGAGAATCGGCACTCTGGAGTGCCCGCAGAACTCCCCGCAAATGAGTCCGAAACGGGAACGCCGTTCTTTCTCGTCATTGCCGAGCTTTGACCCGGCAAACCATCTGCTGTTCAAAAAACCTTATTGCGAAGGTCGATGGCTGCCCGGATCAAAGCCCGGACGCGACGCGCCTCACGCGTTTGGCGGCTCGGCGTGGCTGATCACGCGCTTCACGGTCGGAAACGCGCGGCGCAGGGCGCGCTCGATCTCATCGACATTCTGGTGGACCTTGCTCACGCTCATCGACGGCGCGGCGCGGCAATGGAAGTTGACGATTTCGCCGGCCTCGGTGTCGCGCACCCGCACGCTGTGGATGTCGTGGATCGCGCTATCGGCGGCGATGCGCGACAGCGCGGCCTTGATGGCCTCGACGCGGTCGGGGGCGGCATCGGTGCCGAGCGGCAATTCCGGCTCCAGCGGCTCGATATGGGTGTCGACTTCGACGTCCTCGCCGAATTCGTCACGGATGTTGCGCTCGAGCTCGTGAGCGATATCGTGGGCGGCGGTGAGCGCCATTTTGCCGTCGACCTCGAGATCGATGCTCACGGTGAGATGGCCGCCGAGATCGTGCACGGTGACATGATGGACCGCGAGAGCGGAATTGCGGGCGATCACCATGATGCGCTCGCGAACGCTCTCGTTGTCGCGCGCCACCGGGACTGCGGTAAACGTCAGGTCGGCATTGTCGAGAACTCTTGCCAGTGCAGCCTGCGCCTTTTGTTTGATCTCCTCGACCCGATCGATCGGGTAGGTGCGCGGCACCTGCACGACGGCATCGATGAAATGCGTCGAGCCGACCATGCGCACGCGCAAGCGTTCGAGGTCGACGACGCCGGGCACGGCCGTGATTGCCGCTCTGGCCTTCTCGGAGGCGCCCTCGGGCGCACGGTCGAGCAGGGTTTCCACGGTGGAGCGCGCCAGTCGGAAGCCCAACAGCGCAATCATCACGGCCACGGCGATGGCGGCCGCGGAATCGCCCCAGGCATAGCCATATCCGGAGAGTGCAAGGCCGGCGATGACGGCGACCGAGCCAAGCACGTCGGACGTGAAATGCAGCGCATCGGCTTGCAGCGCCTGGCTTTTGGTGTCGTGCGCGGCGCGGTGCAGCGCCCGGGCCCGCCAGAGATTCACGGCGATGTCGATCAGCAGCACAACGAAAGGGATCGCCGAGATCGTCGGCGGCGGCACGCCTTCACGCAGCCGGCTCCAGGATTCCACGAGAATGCCGCCGGCCAGCACATACAGCAACGCGATCACGCCCAGCGCCGAAATGCTTTCGAGCTTGCCGTGGCCGTAATGATGCTCCTCGTCGGCGGGCCGGTCGGAGACCCGCACCACCACCCAGGTGATCACGGTCGCAACCACGTCGACGGAAGAGTGCAGCGCCTCGGAAATCAGCGCCAGGCTGCCGATCGCGACGCCGACCACGAATTTGGCCGCGGCCATCCCGGCGCTGGCAAATACCGAGATCGCCGCGACACGGGATTTTACGCTCAGTTTCGGGTCACTCATGGCAGGGGTTTAGCAGGCCGTCCTGCAACCTCAAAGCGCCGAACCGGCGCGTTAGTTGCCAACGAATTGCAGCAGCA
Source organism: uncultured Alphaproteobacteria bacterium (assembly GCA_963840155.1). Lineage (GTDB taxonomy): Bacteria > Pseudomonadota > Alphaproteobacteria > Rhizobiales > Xanthobacteraceae > Bradyrhizobium. The sequence continues at coordinate 1,301,372 of CAWIXP010000001.1, read as the reverse complement.
ATTATTGGCAATTATCTATGAATGCAGGAAACGCTCAAGGCCCTACAATGTCACCACGATCTTGCCGAGATGCCTGTTGGCTTCCATGTGCGCGAATGCCTTGCCGATATCGTCGAACGAGAAAACCTTGTCGATCGGCAATTGCAGCTTGCGCTGTTCCACCGCCGGCCAGATATCCTTGCGGACTTCGTTGAAAATCTCGCGGATCTCCTCGATCGAGCGGGTGCGGAAGGTGACGCCGATATAGTGGATGCGGCGGGCGGCGTGCAGGTCGAAATTGAAATCGGCGTGGGAGCCGCCGAGCCGGCCGACATTGACGATGCGGCCCTTGATCCTGGTGGCTGCGAGATTCTGGTTGGCGACCTGGCCCGAGATCTGATCGACGATCAGGTCGACGCCCTCGCCGCCGGTTGCCTTCAAGACCTGATCGACCCAGCCGGGATCGCTGGAATCGATTGCCAGATCGGCGCCGAATTCCTTCAGCCGGCTGCGGCGCGTGGCATCGGTCGAAGATCCGATCACGATTTTCGCGCCCTTGAGTTTTGCAATCTGCATCGCCATCAGGCCGACGCCGGAACTGGCGCCCTGGATCAACACCGATTGGCCCGCCTGCAAGCCGCCGTTGGTCACGACGGCGTTGTGCATGGTGGCAAGCGCAACGGGCAGGGTGGCCGCTTCCTCGAAATTCATATTGGAGGGCGTGCGAAACAACCGGCCGTGATCGGCCAGCGTATAGTCCGCGAACGCGGCGGCGCCCGATCCCATCACCTTGTCGCCGGCCTTGACGCCCTTGGCGTCGGGGCCGACTTCGGCGATCTCGCCCGCCCATTCCATCCCGAGCACGGTTCCGACGCCGCCGGCCGCGCCATGCGCGTGTCCTTTGGTCATGCCGAGGTCGGCGCGGTTGAGGCCGCAGGCGCGAACCCGAACCAGCACCTGGGCTCCCTTGGGCGAGGGTTTTGCCACTTCGGCAATTGCAGCGCCGCTGGCGCCATAGATATAGGCTTTCATGAGATCGTTCCCGGTTGGTCGTGGCTTGACGCCGATTATTCCGCGGCCTCGCGGCGCGCGCCGGACATCATGCCTTCGAGCCGGCTGCGAATGATGGCTTCGGCGTCCCGCATGATGCGCGACACCAGTTCGGCGCAAGAAGGGATATCATGGATCAATCCCTGCACCTGGCCCGCCGACCAGATGCCCTGATCGGCATCGCCTGACGCATAGACCATCTTGCCGCGAGCGCCGGCCACGAGGTCGCGGACCTGCTCGAAGGTCGCGCCTTCCTTCTCCATCGCCACCACCTTGGTGCTGATCGCATTCCTGGCGACACGCGAGGTGTTGCGCATGGTGCGAAAGATCAGCTCGGTCTCGCGCTCGTCGTTGGCGACGATCTTTTCCTTGATCAACTGATGGATCGGGCTCTCCCTGGTGCACATGAAGCGCGTGCCCATGTTGATGCCTTCGGCGCCGAGCGCCAACGCGGCGACCAGGCCGCGGCCGTCACCAAAACCGCCAGAGGCGATCAATGGAATTTTGACCTTGTCGGCGGCCACCGGGATCAGAATCAGGCCCGGCGTATCGTCCTCGCCGGGATGGCCGGCGCATTCGAAACCGTCGATCGAGATCGCATCCACCCCCATGCGTTCCGCTGACAGCGCGTGGCGGACGCTGGTGCATTTGTGCACGACCACGATGCCGTGCTTCTTGAATTCGGTGACGTGCTCCTGCGGCTTGTTGCCGGCGGTCTCGACGATCTTGATGCCGCTCTCGATGATGGCCTGGCGATATTCGGCGTAGGGCGGCGGCTTGATCGAGGGAAGAATCGTCAGGTTGACGCCGAACGGCCTGTCGGTCAGCCCACGACACCGCGCGATTTCCTTGGTCAGGTCCTCGGGGGTCGGCTGCGTCAGCGCCGTGATGAAGCCGAGCGCGCCGGCGTTCGCAACCGCGGCGACCAATTCGGCGCGGCCCACCCACTGCATGCCGCCCTGCACGATCGGGTGTTCGACGCCGACCAGTTCGGTAAAGCGCGTTTTTATCATTTTTGGATCCCTGGAGCTTCACCGGCGCACGCAACCGCGCAGCGTTTGGCCTTGTTCGATTTTCCGGAGGTCAGGATGCCGCCGTGCCGGCCAAATGTCCACCGGCAGGGCTGGGATCAAAGCCCACCGAGCAAAAGCGGGGGATTTTTGCCTCGACGGACTACGAAGCGTGACCGGCCAGCCGACTTCGAGCATCTCGAAGTCGGGGAAATGGTTGCGGAAGGGGAGCTGCGTCAGGCGGCGGAGGCGGGCCGGCCCGCACGGGTGGCCTCTTCGTCGAATGCGGTCGAGATGTCGCGGATGCTGACGACGCCGATCAGGCTGTAATTGTCGATCACTGGCAAATGGCGGATGTGGTGCTTGTTCATGAGATGACGAACATGTTCGAGCGTGTCGGTCGAACTACAGGACACCAGTTGCTGCACCGAAATCAGTTGCGAGATCTTCAGATTGACGCCCGCCGCGCCGTGTTCGGCGATCGCGCGGACCACGTCGCGCTCGGTGAACATGCCGACCGCGGTATTACCTTCGGTGCGGACGACATCCTTGACCACCAGCGCGCTGATGTTACTGGCGCGCATCAATTGGGCGGCGATGGCGACCGTTTCGTTCATTCGAACCGTTGCAACGCGGGCTGTTTTATTGCGCAGGATGTCTCCGACTTGCATCGCAACCTCCTTCAGATGAGCCGCGGGAACGCTTCTAATGCAGTATTGGTATACATTATGCCAATTGTCAATTTCAATATCTGCGTCTCTGCCGGTCAGCAGGGTAGCGCGTCTGTGGTGATACCTACTGTCGCTCGCTGACATTGCAAGCGGACGAGACGTCCCAGGGGGGTTGGGTCCCGCATTCTTCAGACAAAAAAGAGGCGCACCGCGGTGCGCCTCTTGCTGTTGTGGAGAATCTATTTTCTCAACCTTTGGCCATCATCCGCGCGCGCATCGGCTTAAGGACGAACAGCGCTACTGCCACGACGACGATGTTCATGATCGCGGTCAGCAAGAAAACGAGATGCCAACTGCCAGTCGATGCCTTGATCATGTTGGCAACCGGAACCAGGAAAGCGGAAGTGCCTTTCGCGGTGTAAAGCAGGCTGAGGTTCACCGTCGCGAATTTGGGTCCGAAGGTGTCGGTGCAGGTGGAAGGAAACAGGCTGAAAATCTCACCCCAGGTGAGGAAGATCAGGGCTGCGAAAAGCACGAAGGCCCAGGGAGCAGTTCCGAGCGTCCCCAGCAGCCAGTAAGCGCCGGCTCCCAGGCCGAACGCGATGGCCATGGTGTACTCGCGGCCGATGTGGTCCGAAACCCATCCAAACAGCGGGCGCGCCGCGCCGTTGGCGATGCTATCGATGATCAGCGCCGCCGTGAGAGTCGAGGCGCCGAAGAACACGATGGTATTCGCAACGTTGAAATCCTTGGCGATCGGCGCGATCTGCGCCGTCGCCATCAGGCCGCTGGCGGAGACCATGACAAACATGACGTAGAGAATCCAGAATATCGGCGAGGCCAAAACTTCCCTTGGCGCATAGTTGCGCGATGACTGCACGACTTTCGCAGCGGGCGCCCCCGCCATCTCGCCGGGCTCCGGCGCCCGCAAGAACCAGGCCAGGATGAAAACTATCCCACCCTGGAATAACCCGAACCACAGAAAGGCTGCTTCGTAGCCGCTGGTGCTGATGACATAACGGATGGGAATGACCGTCAGGGCAGCACCGGCGCCGTAACCCGCGGCGGTGAGACCAACCGCAAGACCGCGCCGGTCGGGAAACCATTTGACGGCAAGGCCTACGCAGGTGGCATAAACCGCGCCGCCTCCGATACCGCCGACGACAGCGCCGATGTACAACATCGTTAATGTCTCGGCATACGCGTTTATGACCCAGCCAATTGCGACCATGATGCCGCCGAACGCGACCATGATCTTCGATCCGCGCACGCCAAGCTGGTCGACGATCCAGCCCTCGACCGGTGTAAGCCAGGTCTCGAGCGCGATGAAGATGCTAAAGGCCAGTTGGATCGCAGCGATCGACCAGCCATGTTTAGTCGCAATGGGATTGACGAACAGCGTCCATCCGTATTGCAGGTTGGCGATCATCACCATGCATAGGATGGCACAGGTAAGTATCCCCCATCTTTTCGTGTTGATTGCGACTGGCTGCGCATCGAGTTGAGCTGCGATTGCCATTTGTCTTCTCCCCGTCTTTTATTTTCCGTTTCGCCTGGTATCGGGACAGTACCGCCCAAAACCGAGGTTTGCATACGAAATAATGCATTCCACATCGCTTTTGCAACCTCGGTCCATGCCGCGGCGCAATAACCCAAACCAGAGGGCAGTAGTACGATATCCATCAAACGTTTTTCTGAAACTAAAGTCGAAGAATGACCATTTGCGACGCTCGCTTTCACAGCAGCATCGCCTGCTCATGGCACACGCGTCGCGTCGCTGCGATGCAATGGTTGGTCGGGCATTGGAAGCTGGAAGCAGAGTGGTTGATTTGTTGCAAAACAAAAGGCCGCCGGAAACCGGCGGCCTTGGAAAATGGACGAAGCTCGTCGGCTATTCGGCGGCGACCTTGCGCGGTGGATCGAGCGCCCCGGAATCGTGAATCTCCTTCACCTGATGGTCGGTGAAGCCAAGCACCTGGCGCAGGATCTCGTCGGTATGTTCGCCGAGCAGCGGGGAGCGCTTCACCTCGGTCGGGCTGTCCGACATCTTGATGGGGTTGCCGACCGACAGATACTTGCCGCGTTCGGGGTGATCGACCTCGACCACGGTCCCGGTGGCGCGCAGCGACTGGTCCTCGGCAATCTCCTTCATCGACAGGATCGGACCGCAGGGGATGTCATCCTTGTTGAGAATGTCCATCGCCTCGAACTTGCTCTTGGTCATGGTCCACTGCTCGATGCGCGCGAAGATCTCGTTCAGCCGCGTCAGCCGGGCAGGGGGCTTGGCATAGTCGGGATGCGTCTTCCAGCCGGGCTCGCCGATCACGTCGCAGATCTTCTCCCAGACCGGCGCCTGGGTGATGAAGTAGATGTAGGCGTTGGGATCGGTCTCCCAGCCCTTGCATTTCAGGATGCGGCCAGGTTGACCGCCGCCGGAATCGTTGCCGGCGCGCGGCACCGCGTCGCCGAACGGGATGCCCTCGCCATACTGGCTGTATTCCTTGAGCGGGCCGTGGGCGAGGCGCTGCTGATCGCGCAGTTTGACGCGCGCGAGATTGAGCACGCCGTCCTGCATGGCGGCGGTCACCCTCTGTCCGCGTCCGGTCTTGGTGCGCTGATAGAGCGCGCTGACGATGCCGAGCGCCAGATGCAAGCCGGTGCCGCTGTCGCCGATCTGTGCGCCGGTGACCAGCGGCAGTCCGTCGCGGAAGCCGGTGGTCGATGCCGAGCCGCCGGTGCATTGCGCGACGTTTTCATAGACCTTGCAGTCTTCGTAAGGCCCCGGACCGAAACCCTTGATCGAGGCCACGATCATCTTGGGGTTGATGCTTTGGATCTTCTCCCAGGGAAATCCCATCCGATCGAGCACGCCGGGGCCGAAATTCTCCACCAGCACATCGCAGGTCTTCATCAGCGCGGTCAGGACTTCCTTGCCCTTCGGGTTCTTGGTGTCGAGCGTGATCGAGCGCTTGTTGTGGTTGAGCATGGTGAAATACAGGCTGTCGACATTGGGCTTGTCCTGCAACTGACCGCGCGTGATGTCGCCGACCCCCGGGCGTTCAACCTTGATCACGTCGGCGCCGAACCACGCCAGCAACTGCGTGCAGGTCGGTCCCGACTGGACGTGGGTGAAATCGAGAATGCGAACGCCCTCCAGCGCCTTTGTCATTGTTGTGCTCCGTCTCGTATCTGCTCCTGCACCGGCAGGAAGGAAAAGGGGAACGGGATTTTTTCGCAATCCCGCCCGGATGTAACCGAGTTATTTCTTGCGAAGTACGCTTTGCGGGTTGAGGTTGCCGATGCGACCGCTCTCGGAGCCAGCCGCAGGATCGATCACCGCGTTGATCAGTGTCGGCTTGCCCGAATCCATCGCCTCGTTGACGGCGCGCTTCAACTCGTCGGGCGTCGTCGCATTGAAGCCGACGCCGCCGAACGCCTCCATCATCTTGTCGTACCGCGAATCCTTGACAAAGACGGTGGTTGCAACGTCGGACCCTCCGGTCGGATTGACGTCGGTTCCGCGATAGATGCCGTTATTGTTGAAGATGACGACGCAGACCGGCAGGTTGTAGCGGCAGATCGTCTCGACTTCCATGCCGGAGAAACCAAAGGCGCTGTCGCCTTCGACCGCGAGTACCGGCTTGCCGGTCTCGATCGCGGCGGCGATGGCATACCCCATGCCGATGCCCATGACGCCCCAGGTGCCGACGTCCAAACGCTTGCGCGGCTTGTACATGTCGATCACGCCGCGCGCGAGATCGAGCGTGTTGGCGCCTTCGTTGACCAGGATGGCATCGGGCCGCTCCTTGACGATGGTCCTGAGCGCGCCAAGGGCGCCGTGGTAATCCATCGGCGACTTGTTGTTCATCAGCCGCGGCGCCATCTTGGCGACATTCTCCTCCCGCTTCGAGCTGACGGCTTTGACCCAGTCGGTCGGCGCGGCCGGCCAGTTGCCGCGCATTCCCTCCAGCAGCGCGGCTACACAGGAGCCGATATCGCCGACCAAAGGTGCCGCGATCTCGACATTTGAGTCCATTTCCCTGGGCTCGATGTCGACCTGGATGAATTTCTTCGGCGCCTCGCCCCATGTCTTGCCCTTGCCGTGCGACAACAGCCAGTTGAGACGCGCGCCGATCAGCATCACGACGTCGGCATCCTTCAGCACGGTTGAGCGCGCGGCGCCCGCGCATTGCGGATGGGTGTCGGGCAGCAGGCCCTTGGCCATGCTCATCGGCAGGAACGGAACGCCGCTGGTCTCGATCAGGGCGCGGATATCTGCATCGGCCTGTGCATAGGCCGCGCCCTTGCCGAGGATGATGAGCGGACGTTTTGCGCTTTTCAGCACATCGAGCGCGCGCTTGACCGCGGCCGGCGCGGGGAGCTGGGCCGGTGCCGCGTCGATCACCTTGACCAGCGATTTGGCGCCGACGTCCGCATTCATGACTTGCGAGAACAGTTTGGCCGGCAAATCCAGATAGACGCCGCCCGGACGCCCGGAGACGGCGGCGCGGATCGCGCGCGCCAAACCGATGCCGATGTCCGCGGCATGCAGCACGCGGAAGGCCGCCTTGCACAGCGGCTTGGCGATCGCGAGTTGGTCCATCTCCTCGTAGTCGCCCTGCTGCAGGTCGACGATCTCGCGCTCGGATGAGCCCGAGATCAGAATCATCGGGAAGCAGTTGGTCGTGGCATTGGCCAGCGCCGTCAACCCGTTGAGAAAACCGGGCGCCGAAACCGTCAAGCAGACCCCCGGCTTTTTGGTCAGGAAGCCTGCGATCGCCGCGGCATTGCCGGCGTTCTGCTCGTGACGGAAGGAGATGACGCGGATGCCTTCGGCCTGCGCCATGCGGCCGAAGTCGGTGATCGGAATGCCCGGCACGCCATAGATCGTATTGAGCCCGTTGAGTTTCAGGGCGTCGATGAGCAGGTGAAAGCCGTCCGTCAGCTCCTGCTGGGCGTCCGTCGCCTCGGTCTTGGTCGCGGGGTTCAGCATGGCGTGGTCTCCCTGATCGTTTTTTTGACGAGGACGAGTTGATCGTCTTCTGGTTCGCCGCCCACAGCGAAGGGCGGTCGTCAGCTAGAACAGTTCTTGGCCGTGGGCTTCGACATAGGCGGCGAGGCCGAGCGTATGATCGCGCGCGCGCTTTTCCGCCAGTTCGGTGTCGCGCTCTTCCAGCGCCTCGATGATGGCGAGATGCTCGGGCAACGATACCGCGATGCGGTCGGTGCGCCCGATCGTCAGCTGGCGATAGCCGCGGACATGCAGCAGGATTTCGTTCGTCATGTCGACCAGCACCGGCGACTCGCTGAGCGAGATCAGCGCCTGGTGAAAGGCGATGTTGGCCCTCGAATATTCCTCGATGTGATCCTGCGGCAGGCGATCCCTGCTGAAATTATTGAAATAGTCGCGCAACGCGGAAATGTCCTTTTTGCGCGCGGTGGTGGTGATCAGCCGTGCCGCCATGCTCTCGAGCGCGGCCCAGGCCCGGATCATGTCGACGATTTCGCTCTTGGTTCGACGCACCACCACAATGCCGCGGCGTGGCACGGTCTTGACGAAGCCGTCCTGCTCCAGCATCGCGACCGCTTCGCGGATCGGCGTGCGGCTGACGCCAAGGCGTTCGGACAGCGCACGCTCGTCGAGCATGACCGGTTCGTGCGTCGTATAGATGTCCATCTTGAGGATGGCTTCCTTCAACGCCTCGTACGCCTTGTTCTTGAAGCTCGTCTCGGGCACAATTCGGACGATTGCAATCTCTGCCTCGGCCATGGTGGACGGCGCCTTGGTTGGTTTGGGTACCGGCATGACGGACCTCCTCTGGAGGCGTCTGGTATCTTCGCAATCAATTTATTTTTTGGCATACCAAATGCCAGAATGTCAAGTTACCTATATTTTCAACGCTTCCACCAGCCTTCGCGCCTTGACAATATCGCTTCTGGCATACCAAATGCCATAACCGGCCATTTTCAACAGCCAGAGCAATGCAAGCGCCGATGCGCGTTTGCCATCACCGCGAATACCGATCTGAGCGCGCAGGCAATCCCGGCCCCTGAGGCCGCCGCATTGCCGATGACCCAAGAAACGACGTCAAGGAGGAAGCCAATGTCGAATTCCAAAGATGCGGTCCGCAAAATACTCGATCGGGTCAAGGCGGACAAACGCACAAGTCTGACCGCCCCGGAAGGCAAGCTGGTGTGCGACGCCTACGGCATTCCGGTTCCCCGGGAGGGCGTGGCCAAATCCGCGACCGATGCAGCCAAGATCGCAACCGACATGGGCTTCCCGGTGGTGATGAAGATCGTCTCGCCGGATATCCTTCACAAGACCGAGGCGGGCGGCGTGATGGTGGGCGTGAAGACCGCAGCCGACGTCGAAAAGAATTACGCCGCTATCCTGGCCAACGCCAAGAAATACAAGTCCGATGCCAAGATCGAAGGAATTCAGGTCCAGCAGATGCTGGCCGGCGGCACCGAGGTCATCGTCGGTTCGATCACCGACGCCTCGTTCGGCAAGCTGGTGGCCTTCGGCCTCGGCGGCGTGCTGGTCGAGATTCTGAAGGACATCACCTTCCGTCTGGCGCCCGCGACCAGGCAAGACGCGCTTTCCATGCTCGACGGCATCCAGGCCCACGACATGCTCAAGGGGGTGCGCGGCGGCGACCCGGTCAGCCGCGAGGCGCTCGCCGACGTCATCGTCAAGGTGTCGCAGCTGGTTAGCGATTTCCCCGAAATCATTGAACTCGACCTCAACCCGGTATTCGCCACCAAGAAGGACGCGATCGCTGCCGACGTACGCATCGTCGTCGATTTCGACTACAAGCCGCGTCCGGCGCCGCGCTCGAACCAGGAAATCGTCACCGCGATGAATCGCATCATGCAGCCGAAGGCGGTTGCGGTGATCGGTGCCTCCGCCGAAGACGGCAAGATCGGCAACTCGGTGATGAAAAATCTGATCAATGGCGGCTACAAGGGCGAGATCTATCCGATCCACCCGAAGGCCGCCGAGATCCTCGGCTACAAAGCCTATAAAAGCGTCAAGGATGTGCCCGGCGTGATCGACACCGCGGTGTTCGCGATCCCGGCTAAGTTCGTTGCCGGCGCGCTGATCGAATGCGGCGAGAAGAAAATTCCCGGCGCGGTCCTGATTCCGTCGGGCTTTGCCGAAGCGGGCGCGCCTGAACTGCAGGCCGAGATTGTCGAAATCGGCAACAAGTACAACGTCCGCCTGATGGGGCCGAACATCTACGGCTTCTATTATACGCCGGCCAATCTGTGCGCCACATTCTGCACCGCCTACGACGTCAAGGGCCAGGCGGCGCTGTCCTCGCAATCCGGTGGCATCGGCATGGCGATCATCGGCTTTTCGCGCTCCGCCAAGATGGGCGTCTCCGCGATCGTCGGGCTTGGCAACAAGTCCGATATCGACGAGGACGATCTGTTGGCTTTCTTCGAGCAGGATCCGAACACCAATCTCATAGCGCAGCACTGCGAGGACCTGAAAGACGGCCGCGCCTTCGCCGAAGCCGCCAAGCGCGTCTCAAAAAAGAAGCCGGTGGTGGTGCTCAAGGGCGGCCGCACCTCTGCCGGCGCCAAGGCTGCGTCGTCGCACACCGGCGCGCTCGCCGGCAACGACAAGATCTACGAGGACGTGTTCAAGCAGTCCGGCGTGATCCGTGCCCGCAGCTTGCGGCAGTTGCTCGAGTTCGCACGCGGCCTTCCGGTGCTGCCGACGCCGAAAGGCGAGAACGTGCTGATCATCACCGGCGCCGGCGGCTCGGGTGTGCTGTTGTCCGATTCAGTGGTCGACAACGGGCTGTCGTTGATGGCCATGCCGCCGGACCTGGATGCCGCGTTCCGCAAGTTCATCCCGCCGTTCGGCGCCGCCGGCAATCCGGTCGACATCACCGGTGGCGAGCCGCCGATCACCTATGTCAACACGGTCAAGCTCGGGCTGTCCGATGAGCGTATCCATTCCCTGATCCTCGGCTACTGGCATACCATCGTCACCCCGCCGATGGTGTTCGCCCGCAACATGGTCGAGGTAAAGAAGGAGATGGAGGCCAAGGGCTTCGTCAAGCCGATCGTGGCTTCGCTTGCTGGCGATGTCGAGGTCGAGGAGGCCGCCGAATATCTCTATCAGAACGGCATTCCGTCCTATGCCTACTCGACCGAACTGCCGGTCGAGCTGCTGGGCGCCAAATACAAATGGGCGCGCGGCGCGGGCCTGCTGTAACGGTCGGGAAATGACGGCGGCCGCAATCAGGCCGCGTGGACGGGTCGCCGGGACCGCTGGATGATCCAATCCAGCCCGGCGGCCACCGTGAGGCCGATACAGGCCGCGAGCGCATCGACCGCAAAATCCTCCAGCCTCGCATGCCTCCCCGGCGCCCAGAGTTGCAGAATCTCCAGGATGGCGGTCATGACGACGACGGCTACCGAGGTGAGCAGCCGGTTTCGGCTATAGGCGAGGCCGAAGGCAAGCCCGATCAGCACGAACGCGAGTGCGTGCTCGGCATCCTGGCCGAACGCGGAGTGTGGCCGGAAGCGCGGCGGTCCCAATGTTGCGAAGGTGACGGCGGCGGCCAGCAGCCAGGCGAACAATCTCAGGAGAGTGGTCGTCATCGGAAATGGGATAACACGATTCGAGAGCGTGATACCCGCTCACCACAACTTGCGATTTCCACGTAGTTAACGCGTTCGCGCGCTGCAACTCATAGTGGCTGGCGCACCCCAAGGCCGTGCATGAACCGCTCCCTGATCTGCACGGGATCGCGGCGTGTGGTCCCGACGCCGGGCTTGTCGTCGATTCGCACCCCGATCAAAGTCGGCCCGGAAGCTGACATGGACTGGTCGAGGAGACGCTCGAAATCGTCTTCGTCGGCGGCCCAGGCGCTGTTGGAAAGTCCGCAGGCGGCGGCGATAGCGACGATATCCGATACCGCGGCGGCCGGTGTCGGTTGCGCGCCGGTGATCTGGTAGATGCCGTTGTCCATCACGATCATGGTCAGATTTTCCGGCTTCAGCGCCGCAATGGTCGAGAGGCAACCCATTTGCATCAACAGCGAGCCGTCTCCCTCCAGCGCGAATACGCGGCGGCTGGGCTGGGCCAGTGCGACGCCGAGTGCAATCGGGAATGCGAGCCCCATGCTGCCAAGCATGTAGAAATTCTGCGGACGGTGGCCGGCCGCCCAGAGGTCGAAATTGGTGTTGCCGATACCGCCGACAACGGCTTCTTGGTTCTTCAGCCTTGCGACCAGCCGCGAGGTGAGATCGAACCGGTTCATCACCTTGGTGTTGCGGGCAGCGGCGTTGGTTGCCGTCGTCATCGGATCGCTCATTTGTCAAATACCTTGCCGCCGGTCAAAAGCGGCGAGAGAATCAGCGCCACCGGCGCCTGCGTGGTGATGGCCTGCTTGATCGATCGGTCGACGATGAATTCGAATTCGTCGAGCCGGGTTGCGGTATGATGCTCCATCGCCAGCGAATCCAGCACCGGGCGCATGGTGCGGCAAACCAGTGACTGCCCGTAATTGAATTCGCCGAGCGTGCCGCGTTCGGACACGAACATGATCAGCGGAATCTGGTAGGGGATCGCCAGCGAAGCCAGCACATTTGCCAAGGTCGCAAAGCCGGAGGTCTGCATCAGCACGGCGCCGCGCATGCCGCCCATCCATGCTCCGGAGACGATGCCGACCGCTTCTTCCTCGCGCGCGGTGGGAAACGAAGTGAAGAACGGATCGGCATCGATCTGCCTGATCAGCGTCGTCAGCACCCGGTCGGGAACGTAGGGCACCAGGCGGATTTCATTGCGCTTGAGCGTTTGCAGCACCACCTCGTGCCAGCTCTTTTGCTGAAAAGTCGGGGGCGAGGTCTGCCCCTCCGCAGCCGCCATCGAATTCTCCCTTGGCGCGCGACACTTCCCGCGCGATGCGATCTCCGTCGGTCCTGCCGAGGCGCCGAAACTTGACGCGATCTCCGGGATTGTCAACATGTGCCGATCGGTACGTGATCTGCGCGTTCGGGCGTCCTTCGACCCGCTGGCGTGCAATTATCGATCAACAAGAAGATCGGGAGCAATACCATGGGCAGATGGTCCGCAATCGCTGCCGCGGCCGCCGCAATGCTTGCAGCGGCGGGGATCGCGTCAGCGCAGGCGCCGTTTCCCTCAAAGCCCGTGCATATTTTCGTGCCTTATGCGGCCGGTGGCGGCGTGGACATTCTCACCCGCACCCTAGGCGACGTGGTGTCGCGGCAATGGGGCCAGGCCGTGGTGGTCGAAAACCGTCCCGGCGCTGGCGGCGTGGTCGCCTCGCAGGCGCTGGTGACCTCGCCGCCGGACGGCCACACGCTGATTGTGGTCGCGAGCGGTCACGCCACCAATCCGTTCCTGTACCCGAAAATTCCCTACGACACGTTCAAGGACTTCACGCCGATTTCGCTGTTGGCTTCATCGCCGAACATCCTGCTGGTGCGAGCGGATTCACCGTTCAAGACGCTGGCCGATATGATCGCGCAGGCGCGCGCAAAACCGGGAAGCCTGTCCTTTGCCCATGCGGGCACCGGGACATCGACCCAACTGGCCGGCGAGCTTTTGAAGCATCTCGCCGGGATCGACCTCAATGCGATTCCCTACAAGGGCGGCGCGCCTGCGATCAACGATCTCCTCGGCGGACAAATCCCGCTGTCGTTCAACAACGGCCCGGAATCGGTGGGGCAACTTCAGGCTGGCACCGTCCGGGCGCTCGCCGTCACCACGGCTTCGCGCGCATCGTTCCTGCCCGAGGTGCCCAGCATGGCCGAGACGGTGCCGGGCTACGACACTGAAGTATGGTGGGGCCTGCTCGGGCCAGCCGGCATGCCGCGCGAACTCATCGAGAAGCTCTCGCATGATTTCGTCGCGGCCCTGAATACCGAGGCGGTCAAGCAACGGCTGAGCAAGCTCGGCGCTACCCCGATCGGCAGTTCACCCCAACAATTCGATGCCAAGATTCGCGCCGACTACGAGAAATGGGGGCCGATCATAAAGGCCGCCGGCATCAAGGCCGAATGAAAGTACGACAATGATGTCCGTCAACAACAAGCGCGTGTTCTACGTCAAATATCTCGCCAACGAAATCTATGCCGAAATCCTGCGGGCGCGGCCCGACGTGCGGCTCGACCGGCTCGAAAACGACAGCCCGGAGGAAATCTCGGCGCCAATCCTGGCCGCGGCGCACGCCTACCAGGTGGGGGCTGCGCGCGACGAACTCGCAAAACATTTCCACGTCGATCGCGACTTGCTGGGGCGGGCGCCGAACCTCCTGATCGTTTCCAGCAATGGCGCGGGCTACGATCCGGTCGATGTCGAGGCCTGCACGGCGGCGGGGGTGCTGGTGGTCAATCAGTCCGGCGGCAATGCCCACTCGGTGGCCGAGCATGCGCTGGCCATGCTGCTCACGCTGTCAAAACGGATCATCCAGGCCGACCGTGCGCTGCGGCGCGAGACCAACGTGAACCGCAACGATCTGATCGGCACCGAAGCGCAAGGCAAGACCATCGGCATCGTCGGGCTCGGCAATGTCGGACGCCGCATCGCGGCACTTTGCAGAGGCTTGCTCGGCATGAACGTGCTGGCCCACGATCCCTATCTCTCGGCAAGCGAGATGGCCGAGCGCGGCGGCGAGAAAGTCACGCTGGAAGAACTGCTGCGCCGCTCGGACTATGTGTCGATCTCCTGTCCGCTGACCAAGCAAAGCCGCGGCATGATCGGTGCGCGTGAATTCGCGCAGATGCAGAAGCATGCCTATTTCATCACGACCGCGCGGGGCTTCATCCACGACGAGGCCGCGCTGCTCGAGGCGCTGCGCAACAAGCTGATTGCCGGCGCCGGCCTCGACGTCTGGGCCAAGGAGCCGCCGCCGCCGGATCATCCGCTGTTGCAGTTCGACAATGTGCTGGCAAGCCCGCATACCGCCGGCGTGACCCGGGAAGCCCGCGAGAACATGGCCAGGATCGCCGCCGAGCAAATGCTCGACGCGCTCGACGGCAAGCGGCCGCCGCGCATCATCAATCCCGAGGTATGGCCGGATTATGCCCGGCGTTTCGAGCGGGCGTTCGGGTTTACCCCGGCGTAGCGGCCGAGATCGTAGCCATCGCGGCGGCCAGCCTGCCGTCGGCTGGCGCATAAGCCGCTTCCGGTAATCACCGCCAACCACCCTCCTATCAACTGCCGCCGCTTGCGCGTGGGGCACCGCGCGATTTTTGATCCGCGTCAAAATAATTTCCACACCATGAAGTCATATGGAGCTATCTTGGCGCTACCGGCGTCATCGGAGGGTTCCATGTCACGATATGTCGTTCGGTTCATGAAGGACGTTCTTGGCCAAAACGGCCGTGAGCTCGAAATCTGCCAGGGTTCGCTCGAGGTCGACGCTTCGGACGAGGGGCAGGCCAGGGAGCTGGCAATGAAAAAATTTTGTGAGCGCGAGGCGCTCGGCCACTGGTCGCTCCACGCCGACAGGATTCAGGTCGGGCAAGCCGATTTTCCGTCCTGAATTCCGCGCGCTTCGGCGAGCGGCCGCGCGCGGCGTTCAGGCCGCGATCGGCCCCTCGGCCGCCAGGCAGGTCACTCCGAGACTCTCGGCAACCGCCTTGTTGGCGATGCGGCCGCGATGCACGTTCAGGCCCGCGCGCAGGTGGGGATTTTGCGCGATGGCTGCGACCCCATGGCTTGCGATCGCCAGGCCGAACGGCAGCGTCGCGTTGTTCAGGGCATGGCTCGAGGTGACGGGAACCGCACCGGGCATGTTCGCGACGCAGTAGTGGATGATACCATCGACCTGATACGTCGGATCGGCGTGGGTGGTCGGACGCGAGGTCTCGAAGCAGCCTCCCTGATCGATCGCGACGTCGACCAACACCGAGCCTGGGCGCATCGACTTCAACATCTCTCGCGTCACCAGCTTCGGCGCGCTTGCGCCGGGAACAAGAACGGCGCCGATCACCACGTCGGCTGCAAAAATTTCCTGCTCGATCGCCTCCGTCGTCGGGAAACGGGTGCGGACGCGGCCCGTGAATAATTCGTCGAGTTCACGCAACCGGGGAATCGAGCGGTCGAGGATCGTGACCTCGGCACCGAGCCCAACGGCCATCCGTGCCGCATGGCTGCCGACCACCCCGCCGCCGATCACCACGACACGTGCGGGGACGACACCCGGTACACCGCCGAGCAGGAGCCCGCGGCCGCCTGCGCTGCGCTTCAGCGCCGCGCCTGCCGCTTCGATCGAAAGCCGCCCCGCCACCTCGCTCATGGGGGCGAGCAGGGGCAGCCCGCCCATCGCATCGGTGACCGTCTCATAGGCGATCGCGGTGCAGCCCGAAGCCATCAACCCTCTGGCCTGCTCGGGATCGGCCGCCAGATGCAGATAGGTGAACAGAATCTGGCCCTCGCGCAATTGCACCCATTCGCGTGCCTGCGGCTCCTTCACTTTCACGATCATGTTGCTGGTCGCGAAAATCTCCGCCGCGGTGCCGGCGATGACCGCACCGGCATTGCGGTACTCCTCGTCGCTCGCACCGATGCCCGCACCCGCATTGGTCTCGACCGCAATATCATGGCCCGCGGCCACATATTCGCGGACCGCGCCAGGTGTGAGGCCGACGCGATACTCGTGGACTTTGATTTCCTTCGGCACTCCGACGCGCATCGCAGGGCACTCCTTTGTGAACGCCGCCTCTATCATCTAGGACGGATTCCGATCACGGAAAGTGCGGTGCCGGACACCGGTAACGCCATTAGACAGCTTCGTGACCGCGATCCGCCTCGCCATTGCCGGTCTCGGCAAGGCGCGGAACCAGGACAGCTCGGTGAAGGCCCTTGCTCTCGTCGTCCCGGTTTGCAATTATAAGCTTCATAATAGGTTTATTGCAATCAATGGGGCACTGCGGGCGCAACGGCTTTATCTCGGCCATTGTTGAAGCTGTCGCAACGCGTGTGTTTGATCAACGATCGGCTTTACGCCGCCGGACTGTGGAGTTGTAACAGGTCCGTGAGCTTTCACTCGAAACGTTTTTGAGCGTCTGGGAGAATTTCATGGCACGCAAGGCACCCGCAAAATCCAAAGACCTTAGCACATCCACTTCATATTCCCGCGCCCGGTACGCGCATCCGTTCTATCTGCCGGCACCGCCGGAGGCGCGCCAGCCGATCAACGGCGCTAGCCAGATGACGCAGTGGAGCAAAAAGCAATTGGGATCCGTGCCTGCGCTCAAAGGCGACGGTGTGATGGATTTGAGCGACATCATCGGCTCCGACGGCGTCAATGAAATCCAGACACTTGGTGAAATCCGCTTTCATGCCCTTGGCGACAGCGGGGTTGGTCATGCCGATGAGGCGGAGAAAGTCGCCGAGGACATGGCAACCGATTTCAAGCCGAATGCGGGTTCGCTGAATCCGGCCTTCCTCTTCCATCTCGGCGATATCATCTACGGCCCCGGCAAGGAGGACCACTACGGCGAACGCTTCTACCGGCCTTATCGTCACTATCCCGGCAAGGTCATTGCCATTCCCGGTAATCACGATGGCGAGACGAAGTCGGCGGCGGATAAGCCGTCGCTGAAGGCGTTTCAGGCCAACTTCTGCGCGAAGACAGCGGCGGTGCCCCGCAGGCTTCCGGCAGCGGCATTTACCGTGAAACGATGACCCAGCCCGGAGTTTACTGGATGCTCGAGGCTCCGTTTGTGCGGATCATCGGCCTGTATTCCAATTGCCTGGAAAATCCGGGTTTCCTCGAAGGCGATGGCGGCAAGGACAGCTCGCAACTTGAGTGGCTCCAGACAACGCTGAAGTCGCTATCGGGAAAGAAAGACAACAAGGCACTTATCATCGCCACCCATCACCCTCCCTACAGCTCGGCCGGTCATACCGGGAGCACCGAGATGAGCCAGAGCATCGATGCCGCATGCAGCGCCGCCGGCGTCGTCCCGGACGCGTTTTTGTCAGGACACGCGCACAATTATCAGCGCTACACGCGGCGGATCGGCGGCAAGCAAGTGCCCTACATTGTGATCGGCACCGGCGGCATCGCCCCCCAGAAGGTTCCCGACGCGACCGGTCTACCCGCCGGCGATAGCCACGATACGACCTACGACGCCGCGATGGCGGCATATGGCTATCTGTATGTGACCGCCTCGGCGAAACAGTTGCAATTCGAGTTCTGGCCGCTCACCGAGGCCAACCACGCGCAGCCCTATGACCCGTTCAGCGTCGATCTTGCCAGTCACGCCATAATTCGCGGGTGAGGGCAATTCGCGGGTGAGGGCCGTGCGACCGGGCCACTGAAAGTCGAAGCCGGACAACACGCCCAACCCCGGAACTTGCCGGGCGATGCGTGCACCTATATGTGCAACGAGAGGTGAAAAACGGGTACAAGCGTGTGCAGTCCCGTACCGGTTGGGTGCTCGTGATCCATCTTGTTCAGAAAGCAGATTATTGAAACACCAGGATTATCGTTTCTCCGTCGCCCCGATGATGGACTGGACCGACCGGCATTGCCGCGTGTTCCATCGCCTGATGAGCCGGCGGGCGCGGCTCTACACGGAGATGCTGACGACCGGCGCCATCCTGCATGGCGATCGGAGCCGGCTGCTGGGGTTTCGATCCCAGCGAACATCCCGTAGCCCTGCAGC
Organism: uncultured Alphaproteobacteria bacterium; assembly: GCA_963840155.1. Lineage (GTDB taxonomy): Bacteria > Pseudomonadota > Alphaproteobacteria > Rhizobiales > Xanthobacteraceae > Bradyrhizobium. The sequence goes on along the minus strand of CAWIXP010000001.1, from coordinate 1,282,996 downwards.
TCGGCGGCTCGGATCCGCGCGATCTCGCGACATCGGCAAGGATCGGCGAGGATTTCGGCTATGACGAGATCAACCTCAACGTCGGCTGCCCCTCCGAGCGGGTGAAGGACGGCCGCTTCGGCGCCTGCCTGATGGCGGAGCCGGAATTGGTCGCCGAGGGCGTCGATGCCATGAAGCGCGCGGTCGGCATTTCCGTGACCGTCAAATGCCGGATCGGCATCGACGACCAGGATCCGGAAGTCGCGCTGGACCGGCTGGCGCGCGGCGTGGTCGCGGCCGGCGCCGATGCGCTGATCGTCCATGCCCGCAAGGCCTGGCTCGATGGCTTGTCGCCGAGGCAAAACCGCGACGTCCCGCCGCTCGATTACGACAGGGTGTATCGGCTCAAGGCCGCGATGCCCGAAGTGCCCGTCATCATCAATGGCGGCATCGCTGGTCTCGCCGAGGCCAAGCGGCATCTTGGCCATGTCGACGGCGTCATGCTCGGACGCGCGGCCTATCAGGAGCCGTGGCGGTTGCTCACCGCCGATCCCGAATTGTTCGGTGAAGCGGCGCCGCACGCGGGATGAAGGACGTATTCGAGGCCATGATGCCCTACATCGAAAGCCAGCTCGCGCAAGGCGCGCGGCTGCATTCGATGACGCGGCATTTCGTCGGCGCCTTCCACGGCGTGCCGGGTGCCCGCGCATTCCGCCGCCATCTCGCCGAGAACGGCGTCCGGCCGGGAGCCGGGGTGAAGGTGTTGCGCGAGGCGATCGCGCTGGTCGAGCAGCGCGGCGTGGCGGCGGCGATCGCGGCGTAGGAATGCCCTATCGGTTACCTGTGCCCAGCCCGGTGCTGCTCCAGATTGGAGATTACTGCCACCGCTCGGGCATTCCGGCGAAATGATAGTTCACGCCCGCCCGGAAAATGTGATCTCGTACCGTGCTTGAAGTCGTTATCGTGTTCGTCCCGTCGTTGAAGGTGCTGCTGATGCTGCCGAGGTCGACATAGAGATACTCGGCCTTGGCGGTCCAGTTGCCCGCCACCGCTGCCTCGATGCCGCCGCCGACCGTCCAGCCCACCTGATTGAAGGTATTGCCGGCCGAGATGATAGCTTGCCGGACTACCAAGGGTGAAGTTCTCCCCGATGGTCTGCTTGACTTGTCCGAAAGCGACGCCGCCGGTTGCAAAGAACAATATGTTGTTGTTCACCGCGCCAACTCGCCCGCGCACGGTACCAAACCAGTCGAGCTGTTGCTGCGCTGGTAGTGCATCATTCCCGGATGTTCCGGCCGAAGTATCGACTTGATGGACGCAAAGGATCGGTGCGCAGGCCATATCGCTCTGATTGGTACCCTGAATGTCGGCCTCGAAGCCCACCAGCCAGTTTCTGCCGCCTTGCCAGTTGTAGCCGACTTGACCGCCACCCAGGAAACCCTTGGGCGTTAAGACGGAATCCGCGGTCGATACGATACCTGTGTCGGTTGCCTGCGAAAGGTGGCTGACCCCGGCGCTATAGCCGGCGTTCGCGCCGACATAAAACCCAGTCCAGCTGTATGCTGGCGCATACGCCGCATTGGTGTCCATGATGCCGGCGGATGCATAGGCGCTCACAGGCGAGTCGTTGCCAAACCGGTAGTTGACGCCCGCCCGGACGATATGATCGCGAATGCTACTCGAGGTCGAAAGGTTGAAGAGAACGGGAGTCGCTCCGGGGGCAAGAACACTAAAAGTGCTGGGCTTCGTGTCCCCGAGATTCAGGTAGAGGTATTCGGCCTTGGCCGTCCAGTTGCCCCAAAGAGCCGCCTCGATGCCGCCGCCAGCGGTCCAGCCAAAGCGGGTCTCGCCGGTAACGTTCGCGACCGAAACAGCGCCGTCAGGCGGAGAATTGGCGATAAAGGCCGTCGGTTTGGACAACCCGTCCATAGGCCCCGCCAGCGGTGGCGTAGAACAGAACATTATCGACTACCGCGCCGAGACGAGCACGCACGGTACCGAAATATTCTATTTTGTGCTCGACCGTGAGGGTCTCTTCGGCTCCGCTGGCCGCTTCGCAGCTAAGCGTGCAGGCCTTATCGGTTTGGCTCGCGGCCTGGAAATCGGTCTCGAAGCCCACCAGCCAGTTTCTGCCGCCCTGCCAGTTGTAACCGAACTGAACGCCGCCCGTGGCGCCCCTCGGGGCGAGGGCAGCGTCGGCAAAGGGCGTGTCCACGAGTCCGTTGGAGGGGATGGTGATGGCCTGCGAGGCGCGGTCCTGGCCGATGCTGTAGCCGATGTTGCCGCCCATATAGAAGCCGGTCCAGGAATAGTAGCGCGGCAGCGCGACCGGTGCCGCCTTCAACGGCATGTCCGCCATCACGAGCTCTCGCTTGAGCGAAATCGGCGCGGCGGTTTGCGGCGGCGGGGTTGGGGCGGACTCGGCTATTTGGCGCTTTCCCTCCAGCTGGTCGAGCCGTGCGCGCAGATTGGTATTTTGCTGTTGCACCTCGAGGCGGTGGATGCGCGCGCTCATCGCGGCGTTTTCTCTTTGCAGATCTTCGAGAGTGCGCGAGTCGGCCGATTGCGCCAACGCGCGGTCCGCGCCGGATAGGGCCGCTGTGGCAAGCGCGACCAGAGCAATCTGTTTGAGCACTGAATTTCTCATTTTATGCCGCCCCCGTTTATTATTTTCGCTGCAAAAATTTGGCACATGCTAGCAGCCGGAACTGGCCCCGGCTGTGTCGGTTGCGCCACACCTTTCTACAAACATGAGTTGACCGGGCGCGGCACTTCCGGGCTTCCAGCCTCGCATCTCCGGCCTATGTGGTTGGTTCACCACCGCAATTTTGGGTTGCGCGGGTTTGCCCCCGGCGCGGCGTGATGGTCACCGCGGCGCAGGCTGTGCGCCGGTAGAAACCGGCTTAAAAAACGAATTGTGTCTTCCGAACAGCGTCAGAGCGTTCTGCGGTCCGCTCGAATCGTTGCCGCTTCTCCCCGGCATTGCACCTCGAAGGAGAAGCCATTGAAGCGGAAATCACGGATAGCCGTGCAGCATCAGCCGGTCGGCTCGCACTTCCCAGCTCTCCAGCCGGTCCAGGAAGCTCATGCCGAGTAGATTGGTCTTCATCTTGCCGTGCGGCACCACCAGCGCCGGCACGGAACGCTCGACCAGCTTGCCGATGGCGAGGCGGTCCAGCGTCAGGCGTGCCGCCCGCGTGTGGCCGCCGGCGGTCTCGACGTCGACGTCATATTCGAGCAGCTCCAGCGGCAGCCCGGCGGCCTTTGCGGTTTCATAGGTCAGCACCACCGAGGTCGCGCCGGTGTCGATCACCATCGGCGCGGATACCCCGTTGATCCGGGCGTGCAGCGCGAACTCGCCGCTTTGTCCGCGCGGGATCTGCACGGCGCGCGCCGGCGAGCCGGCGCGCTTGCGCAGCAGTTCCGACACGCTGTCGCTGGCGCGCGCGATCTTTTCCGGATCCTTGTAGGCGACCACGGCGCCGACGGTTGCGGCGAGCACGGCGAGCGCGAGCAAGAATCGATTCATGACGCGGCTCGCGTGCAACTGGCCGTCAGCCCGCCTTCGAAGCGGCCGCGGTTTTCGGCGGAGCCAGTCCGGCCTCGGCCATGCGCGCTTCGAGCTGCGCCATCACCGCAAGCCGCTCGGCGTTTTCCATCCGGTGCCAGCGCGCAATCTCGGGAAGCGTGCGGCCGCAGCCGAGACAGAGACTGGTTCTGGGGTCGATCATGCAGACTGCGATACACGGCGTTTCCATTGTTCGATAGTGAAACGTATTCGGCGGCTTGCGCAAGCGCCCCGGTTACAATCCGGTGCCGGCGCTCATGATTGGCTTGTGGCGGGCCCGGTGGCTGTCGTCGGCGGTCGGGGTAGTGGTGGTCTCGGGCTGCAGCGGCGGGGCTTCTTCCGACATCGGCGCCAACGCCGACATCACCCGCTCCGGCGGGAAGGTGACGATCACTTCAGTTCCGATGCGAAGCTTCGATTTCAGCGTGAACGTGCCGCCATGCATGTCGATCAGGCTCTTGGCGATCGGCAGGCCGAGGCCCGCGCCCTGTTCGGCGGATTTGATCGAGTTCGACCCCTGGCCGAACGAGGCGAGCACGATCGGGATTTCATCTTCGGCGATGCCGGAACCGGTATCCTTGACGCTCAGATATTGTCCGCCCGAGGCCGTCCATCCCACTTTCAGCCAGATCCCGCCGCCTTGCGGGGTGAACTTGATCGAGTTCGACAGCAGGTTGAGCACGATCTGGCGGGTTGCGCGCTCGTCCCCCCATATTCGCGGCATGGCGTGCTCGAACACCTCGTGGATGGTGATGCCGCGGCTGGAGGCGCGCAGTTTCAGCAGATGATGGCAGTCGGCCACGACATGCACCAGCGACACCGCCTCCTCGTTGAGTTCGTACCTGCCGGCCTCGATCCGCGACAGGTCGAGGATCTCGTTGATGAGATTCAACAGATGCACGCCCGAATTGTGGATGTCGGCGGAATACTCCTTGTAGACCGGCACCGCATGGCTACCGAAGATCTCGCTTTTCATCACCTCGGAGAAACCGAGGATGGCGTTGAGCGGCGTGCGCAGCTCGTGGCTCATCTGCGCCAGAAACCGCGACTTCGCGACATTGGCGGATTCGGCGCGATGACGCGCCTCGTCGGAGATCGCCTTGGCCTGCTCGAGTTCGCCGATCAGCGCGTCTTTTTCGGCGCGCGCCTCCAGCGTCGCCAGCGTCGTCGAATGCAGGCGATGGGCGAGCAGCGCAAAATAGGCTTCGGCGGCCAGCGACAGCACCGCGAGCACGTAATTGTCGAACGTGCCGCCCAGCACGAAGTTCAGCGCAATCGACACCGTGACCGGCGCGGTTGCCGCAAATGCCGCGATCGGAAGGCTGGCCGCGAGCATGCTCGATACCGCGATCACCAGCAGCATCAGGAACATCATCAGCGTGTTGGAGACCACGTCGAGGCCGGGGGGATGAACCAGGATCGTCATCCAGCACAGGCCGTACAAGAGATCGAGCAACACAAATCGGGTCCGCCACTTGCGGGTCACGGTCAGCGAAGCGGGCTCGAGCAGGAATCTGCGGCAGTTGCGGATGATGACGGCATGGATGCAGAGCATGCCGCAGGTCCAGGCCGCGGCCGAAACCGGCTGCATCCAGAGGCCGAATAACAGCCCGGTGGCCACCAGCAGCAGCATCACGACGTAGGACGCCGACATCCGCGTCTGGGCATATTGCCGAAGCAGCTCCCGATCGAAAGCAGGACGGGTTCCACTGGTCGACGTTAACCGGTCGCGGGCCTCGCGCACCCGCTGCGCCGCCAGGCGGCGGTTGACGAGCGGCACTGCGACGCGCGTCTCAGCCGGAAGTTGCACGACTTCGGGCCTGTTTGCGGGGTTACTCATCAAACAACACAAATCCTGCCCGCTGACGGCGCGAGCTTTCGCATTGTCTATCTCTCGCGCTAAATCATTAAGAGCTGCCTTAAAGCACTAAAAAATCACGTTAACGGGAGGTTAATGAACCTTCGCCGCGGGCAGAGTACAACGCGACGCTGCAAACGCAGACCTCATCCCTGGGAGCCGCGCCGTTGCGCGGCGTCTCGAAGGATGGAAGTAACACCTGGACTCGCGGCCATCCTTCGAGACGCTTGCTCCGCAAGCTCCTCAGGATGAAGACCGGAGTATGTTTGCGCGTACCTCGGGCCTCAGCGTTCCAGCCGGGCCAGCAAGCTGGAAGTGTCCCAGCGCTTGCCGCCGATCTTCTCGACTTCCGAATAGAACGCATCGACCAGCGCGGTGACCGGCAGGCTCGCGCCGTTGCGCCGGGCTTCGGCAAGACAGATCGACAAATCCTTGCGCATCCATTCCACCGCGAAGCCGAAGTCGAACTTGCCCTCGTTCATGGTCTTGTAGCGGTTTTCCATCTGCCAGGATTGCGCGGCGCCCTTCGAGATGGTGTCGATCACGGCGTGGACGTCGAGCCCCGCCTTCTTCGCAAAATGGATGCCTTCCGAAAGGCCTTCGACCAATCCGGCGATGCAGATCTGGTTGACCATCTTGGTCAGTTGTCCCGAGCCGGCGGGTCCGAGCCGCTTGCACATCCGCGCATAGGCCGCGATCACCGGCTCGGCGCTCGCATAGGCGTCTTCGGTCCCGCCGCACATCACCGTCAATACGCCATTCTCGGCGCCGGCCTGGCCCCCGGAAACCGGCGCATCGACGAATTTGAAGCCGCCTTTGTTCGCCGCGGCGTCGAGCTCGCGCGCGACTTCGGCCGACGCGGTGGTGTGATCGACAAAGGTTGCGGCTTTCTTCATGCCCGCAAAGGCGCCATCGGCGCCAAATGTGATCGCACGCAGATCGTTGTCGTTGCCGACACAGGCCATCACGAAGTCCTGACCCTCGGCAGCAGCCCTCGGCGTGGGCGCGCTCTTGCCACCGAATTTTTCGGCCCACGTCCTGGCCTTGGCGGCCGTCCTGTTGAACACCGTGACCTCGTGGCCACCTTTTTTCACCAGATGTCCTGCCATGGGAAAACCCATGACGCCGAGACCGAGGAAAGCGACTTTAGCCATGTGAGCAGCCCTGAGGTTTTGGCCGGTATTGGATGTGCCGGACCGTGTTCTGAAGGAGGGCCGGTGCGCCGGTTCGCTGACGCGAAACAAGCTCCGGCGGAGGCGGAACGGGCACCATAAACCCTGCGTGCCGAAGGGCAACGGCCCCGTTTGGCGGGCGGGCCGGGTTTCGTGCTAGGATGCGCCATAACATTAGAGACTTCACTAAAAAGGGAGCGTTAGCGTATGACCGTGAGCGTAGGCGTGCTCGACCATTTCAATATCCGGACCCGCAAGCTCGCCGATACGGTCCGGTTCTACGAGGATGTCCTGGGCCTGGAAAAGGGCGCCCGGCCGAACTTTGCCTTCCCCGGCGCATGGATGTACAGCGAGGGCAGGCCGGTGGTGCATCTGGTCGATATTTCCAGGACCGACGAGCCACAAAAGCCGGACTCCGGCGTTGTCCATCACGTTGCCTTCATCAGCCAGGGTTTCGCCGGCATGAAGCAACGATTGGAATCCAAGGGCATGCAGTTCGACTCGCGACAGGTTCCGGGCGGCGATCTCTGGCAGATCTTCGTCAATGACCCGAACGGCGTCATGATCGAACTGAACTATGAGGCCGCCAAGGAGCAGGTCGGATCAGCGCCCGGCGAGCGGCGGGATGACGTGGCGAAGCGGTAGCGCATGGGGTGGCACCGCCCGTTGGGGCGCATCCGAAGATAGTCAGGAGATGCGCCGTGAGCGTAACGCAGCAACAGGTTCTCGGTGCGCTGGCCAACGTGATGTCGCCGCGCGGCGCCGCTTTGACCGAGGCCAAGGTGTTGTCGGCAATTACCGTCAATGACGGCAAGGTGTTCTTCTCGATCAATGTCGATGCCGCCGAGGCCCGCGCCTGGGAGAGCGTTCGCGCCGAGGCCGAGGCGGCGGTGCGCGCCATTCCCGGTGTCAGCGTCGCCATGATCGCGCTGACCGCCGAGCGCAAGCCGGGTGCTGCCGCGCCCCCGCCGCATCGCCATGCGCCGGGTGTGCAACCGGCTTCGGCGCATCGGCCGCCACAAAGCCCGGTTTCGCCGATGTCGAAGCAATCGGAGATTCCCGGCATTGCCGCTGTCATAGCGGTAGCCTCCGGCAAGGGCGGGGTCGGCAAATCCACCACCGCGCTCAACCTGGCGCTCGGGCTGCGCGATCTCGGTTTGCGCGTCGGCCTGCTCGATGCCGATATCTACGGGCCGTCGGTGCCGAGACTGACCGGCATCCGCGGCAAGCCCGAACTCAACGACGAACGCAAGATGATTCCGATCCAGCGCTTCGGGCTTGCGATCATGTCGATCGGTTTCCTGGTCGAGGAGGACACCGCGATGATCTGGCGCGGGCCGATGGTGATGTCGGCGATCACCCAGATGCTGCGCGACGTCGCGTGGGGCACGCTCGATATTCTGGTGGTCGACATGCCTCCCGGCACCGGCGACGCGCAATTGACGCTGGCGCAAAACGTGCCGCTGAAGGGCGCGATCATCATCTCGACGCCGCAGGATCTGTCGCTGATCGATGCGCGGCGGGGACTAGCGATGTTCAAGAAGGTCAACGTGCCGGTGCTCGGCATCGTCGAGAACATGAGCTATTTCCAGTGCCCGCATTGCGGCACCAGGTCGGACATCTTCGGCCACGGCGGCGCGCGGCACGAGGCCGATCGGCTCGGCGTGCCGTTTCTGGGCGAGATTCCGCTGCACATGTCGATTCGCGCCACCTCGGATTCCGGCGCTCCCATCGTCGACAGCGAGCCGGACGGGCCGCACGCGGCGATCTACCGCGCGATCGGCGCAAAGGTTCGCGATCAGCTGCAGGACGTTATCGCCGCGGCCTGAGCCGCTTTCTGCGCGGTATGCGACTTTCGTTTGGACAGTGCTGTCATGCCTTCGTCGCGTATTCCGGCGCCGAGCTTCCATGTTAAAGCGCCCGCCAGAGCGCCTTCGGCTGACGCGGCAATCGCCTCGCCGGGAGGAATGCTCCAGGAAATCTGCACAGCGCGCAAAATCGCAAGAATAAGGAGATTGCTGAATGAAGCGTCGCGATTTTTTAAGAGCTTCCACAGCCGGCGCCGCGGTGGCCGCCGTGGCTTCGCCGGCGATCGCGCAATCCGCCCCTGAGATCAAGTGGCGCATGACCTCAAGTTTCCCGAAGTCGCTCGATACGATCTATGGCGGCTCCGAATATTTCGTGAAACAGGTTGCCGACTTGACCGACAACAAGTTTCAGATTCAGGTTTTCCAGGCGGGCGAGCTCGTCCCGGGATTGCAGGCGCTGGACGCGACCTCCAAGAACACGGTAGAGATGTGCCACACCGTCTCCTACTACTATGTCGGCAAGGATCCGACATTTGCGATCTATGCGTCGGTGCCGTTCGGGCTCAACGCGCGCATGCAGAACTCCTGGTGGTATCAGGGCGGCGGCATGGCGATCGGCAACGAGTTCTTCAAAAAATCCGCCAACGTGATCGGGTTTCCCTGCGGCAATACCGGCACCCAGATGGGCGGCTGGTTTCGCAAGGAGATCAAGACCGTCGCCGATCTCTCGGGGCTCAAATTCCGCATCGGCGGCATCGCCGGCCAAGTGCTGCAGAAAGTCGGCGTGGTGCCGCAGCAGCTCGCCGGCGGCGACATCTATCCCTCGCTGGAGAAGGGCACCATCGACGCGGCCGAATGGGTCGGGCCGTATGACGATGAGAAGCTCGGCTTTCAGAAGGTCGCGAAGTATTACTACTATCCCGGTTTCTGGGAAGGCGGCCCGACCGTCCACGCGTTTGCCAATCTCGACAAGTGGAACGAGCTGCCGAAGAGTTATCAGGCCGCGATCGCCAATGCGGCCGCCAATGCCAATAGCTGGATGGCCGCGCGTTACGACATGCAAAATCCATCGGCGCTGAAGCGTCTGGTTGCCGGCGGCACGCAGCTTCGTCCCTTCACCAACGAAGTCCTCGAAGCCTGCCTCAAGGCCACCAATGAATTGTGGGCGGAAATTTCCGCCAAGAATCCCGACTTCAAGAAATCGATCGAGGCGATGCAGGCCTATCGCTCCGACCAGTATCTGTGGTGGCAGGTTGCCGAGTATACGTTTGACAGCTTCATGATCCGCTCGCGCACCCGCGGCTGATCCGCCTGCCTTCGAGCGAAAGGCTTGCCTCGGCTCGCGGTGCGAGTGGAGCGGCGAGCCAAGCCTACGTCTTAAGTCGAAGCCCGGGCTGCTCGAAGCCCGGGCTTTTTGCGTTGCGGCACGAGTTCATGATGGAAATCCCGAATAGAATGCTCCATGCTGGGAACAAGCCTCGAAACGAAGGCTAATCGACACACACGCACATCGCCAAAAAGGGAGAGAATTGCATGAAACGTCGTGACTTCATCAAGGTAACCGGACTTGGCGTTGCGGGCGCCGCGACGGTTGCCGCGCCGGCGATCGCCCAATCGATGCCGGAGATCAAATGGCGCATGGCGACCAGTTGGCCAAAGTCTCTCGACACGATCTACGGCGGCGCCGAGGTGTTGTCAAAGGCGGTTGCCGAAGCCACCGACAACAAGTTTCAGATCCAGCCTTTTGCCGGCGGCGAGATTGTTCCCGGGCTGCAGGCGCTGGATGCGGCTTCCAACGGCACGGTCGAGATAGCCCACACCGCGTCCTACTATTATTTCGGCAAGGATCCGACCTTTGCCTTTGGCACCTCGGTTGCGTTTGGGCCCAACCAGCGTCTCAACCAGGGATGGTATACGCTCGGCGGCGGCAAGGAAGTTCTCAACGAATTCTACGACAAGTATAATGTGCATTCGATGCTTGCCGGAAATACCGGCTGTCAGATGGGTGGCTGGTTCCGCAAGGAAATCAACACCGTCGACGACCTCAAGGGCCTCAAGATGCGGATCGGAGGATTTCCGGGGCGCGTTTTGCAAAAGCTTGGCGCGGTGCCCCAGCAAATTGCCGCCGGCGACATCTATCCGGCGCTGGAGAAGGGCACTATCGATGCCGCCGAATGGGTCGGTCCATACGACGACGAGAAGCTTGGATTCTACAAGGTCGCGCCGCACTATTACTATCCCGGCTGGTGGGAAGGCGGTTCGATACTCCTGGCGTTCGTCAACAAGGACAAGTGGAATGCGCTGCCCAAGCAATACCAGGCCGTCCTCGAACAGGCCGGCCACTACGCCAACACCTGGATGATGGCGAAATACGATTCGGTTAATCCGGGCGCGCTGCGGAAACTGCTTGCCAATGGCACAAAACTCCACGGCTTCTCGCCGGCGATCATGCAGGCCTGCTTCAAAGCGGCAAAGGAACTGCACGCCGAAATTTCGAAGGAGAATGCAAGCTTCAAGAAAGTTTACGAATCGATGACCGATTTCTCGAACAATGGCTATCAGTGGTTCCAGGTCGCCGAAATCGGCTACGACAACTTCATGGCGCGCCACTCGCAAAGTTGACCAACGATCGACTGAAGGAAAAAACCCCGGGGCGAATGCTCCGGGGTTTTTTGCTGTCGCATTAATTCTTCGGCGGCTGGCCGAAATCGAGCGGCGGCAGTTCGATCTGCGGAATATCGATCTTGATGGAGTTGGGATCGATCGTCGATGCCGCGCCCTTGTAGTGCATCACCATCGCCGGGAACAGGATCACCAATAGCACCATGATGGCCTGGATCACGACGAACGGCACCGCGCCCCAATAGATCTGGCCGGTGGTGACCGGCTCCATGCGCTTGCCGGTGACCCGGTCGACATAGGATTCCTTGGGCGCAACCGAGCGCAGATAGAATAGCGCGAAGCCGAACGGCGGATGCATGAACGAGGTCTGAATGTTGACGCCAAGGATGACGCCGAACCAGATCAGGTCGATGCCAAGATGCTCGGCGGCCGGACCGAGCAGCGGGATGACAATGAACGCCATTTCGAAGAAATCGAGGAAGAAGGCGAGAACGAACACAAAAGCGTTGACGAAGATCAGGAAGCCGATCTGGCCGCCGGGGAGGGAGGTCAGCAGGTGTTCGACCCAGACGTGACCGTTGACGCCGTAGAAGGTCAGCGAGAACACGCGGGCGCCGACCAGGATGAAGACCACGAATGCCGACAGCTTCGCGGTCGATTCGGTGGCCTGCCGGATCAGATCCCAGCTCAGCCGTCGCTTGGCTAGACCGAGGATGATCGCGCCGGAAGCGCCCATAGCTCCGCCTTCGGTCGGCGTCGCGACGCCGATGAAGATCGTGCCCAGCACCAGGAAGATCAGGAACAGCGGCGGCACCATCACGAAGGTGGTCTGCTGGGCCATCGCGGACAGGAAGCGGAAGCCGGTGAGCCTGCCGAGGATCCAGTTCAGCACCGCAACGAAGAACGCAAACAGGATACCCAGGAACATGGTGAGCACGACGAAATCGGCGCCATGGGCATCGGGAAAGAAGTAGCCCTCAAGCAGACGGCCGACTACGCCGGCCAAGACCGTCAGCACAGCTAGCGACCAGAGGCCGCGGCTGCCGTCTTTCTCGCGAAAACCGACGGCCTCCGCCGGCAGGCCGGGAGCCGCCTTGGGAAATATCAAGGTGACGAAAAACGCGTACGAGGCATAAAGCCCGGCCAGCACCAATCCCGGAATGAAGGCGCCTTCGTACATGTCGCCGACCGACCTGCCGAGCTGGTCGGCCATCACAATCAGCACCAGCGAGGGCGGAATGATCTGCGCCAGCGTGCCGGACGCCGCGATGATGCCGGTGGCCATCCGGCGGTCGTAGCCGTAGCGCAGCATGATCGGCAGCGAAATCAAGCCCATCGAAATCACCGACGCGGCGACCACGCCGGTGGTGGCGGCGAGCAGCGCGCCGACGAACACCACGGCGTAGGCGAGACCGCCGCGCACCGTGCCGAACAACTGTCCGATCGTGTCGAGCAGGTCCTCGGCCATGCCCGAGCGTTCGAGAACCAGTCCCATGAATGTAAAGAACGGGATCGCGAGCAGCGTGTCATTGCTCATCACGCCGTAGACGCGCTCAGGAAGCGCCTGCAGGAAGTCGGGGCGGAATTCGCCGAGTTCGATGCCGACAAAGGCGTAGATCAGTCCGACGGCGCCGAGCGAGAACGCCGCCGGATAGCCGAGTAGCAGCACGATCACCAGCGAGGCGAACATGATCGGCGCCATATTGGCGATTAGAAAAGCTGACATCTACTCCCCCTGCGATCGCGCCCGCGATCAGCGTTTTTCGATCGCTTCGACGAGGTGCTCGACCTCGGCCTCGAGGGCGTGGACCTGCGAGGTGTGCGGGTCCGGGATAAGACCGCGCATCACCGCAATCCGCTTGATCAATTCGGAGATGGCCTGCACCAGCAGCATGGCGAACCCGATCATGATCAGCGACTTGGCCGGCCACTGCGGCAAGCCGCCGGCATTGCCGGATTGCTCGTTGATCTCCATCGAACGCCGGAAGAACGGAACACCCGTAACGATCATGACGATGCAAAGCGGCAGCAGAAAAAAAACATGGCCGATAACGTCGATGCTGCTACGTACCGGTTTGGGCAGCAGGTTGTTGACGATGTCGATCCTGATATGCTCGTTGTCGAGCAGCGTCCACGACGAGCACAGCAGGAAGACGATGCTGAACAGCACCCATTGCAGCTCGAGCCAGGAATTGGAGGAGGTGTCGAAAGCCTTGCGCACGATCGCGTTCAGCGCCGATACCACCACTGCCACGAGGATCAACCATGCCAGGCGCTTGCCGACCCACTTCGTGAATGCGTCGATTCCACTGCTTATTTTCAAAAGCGACTGCAACGGTAACCCTCCCCGATGGCGCCTCTGCCGTCTTGACCGCGCTCGGTTGGCGCGGCGGCCTGTCCGGCCGGGCTAGCATAAAGCCGCCGCACCATTCCAGCGCGGGAAGCCGCCGTCAATCGGAAGTTTGTTGATAAAGCAGGGGAATATCTGCCGGCGGAGCGTGCCGCAAGGCGCCGCGGGCTTCAGCCGCCGGTGACGCTCATATGGCGGCTGACGCTCGGGCGATTGTGCCGGCGGTCGATAATGAAGTCATGGCCCTTCGGCTTCAGGCCGATGGCGCGGTCGATCGCGGATGCCAGCAGGTCATTGTCGGCGGAGGTCCGCAGCGGCTTGCGCAAATCGGAGGCATCCTCGTGGCCGAGGCAGGTATGCAGCGTTCCGGTGCAGGTGATCCGCACCCGATTGCAGGACTCGCAGAAGTTGTGAGTCATCGGCGTGATGAAGCCGAGCTTGCCGCCGGTCTCGCTGACGCCAACATAGCGCGCCGGGCCGCCGGTGTTATCGTCGAGGTCGGTCAGCGTGTAGTGCTTGGCAAGCCGGGCGCGCACCAGCGACAACGGCACATATTGGTCGATACGGCCGGCGCCGATGTCGCCCATCGGCATTACCTCGATCAGCGTCAGCGCCATTCCCTTGCCGTGCGCCCATGCCATCAGCGCCGGGATTTCATCCTCGTTCAGATTCTTCAGCGCAACCGCGTTGATCTTGACGGCGAGCCCGGCTGAACGCGCCGCCTCGATGCCGCCCAGAACCTTGTCGAGATCGCCCCAGCGGGTGATGGCCCGGAATTTTTGGGGATCCAGCGTATCCATCGATACGTTGATGCGGCGCACCCCGCAGTCGCGCAATTCGCCGGCGAAGCGCGCCAGTTGTGAGCCGTTGGTGGTCAGCGTCAGTTCATCGAGCGCGCCGCTGCCGAGATGGCGCGAGAGCGAGCGCACCAGTGACATCACATTGCGGCGGACCAGCGGTTCGCCACCGGTCAACCGCAGCTTTCGGACGCCCTTGGCGATAAAGGCCGAACAGAGCCGGTCCAGTTCCTCGAGCGTGAGCAGATCGGCTTTTGGCAGGAACGTCATGTCCTCGGACATGCAATAAAAGCAGCGCAGATCGCAGCGATCCGTGACCGACACCCGGAGATAGCTGATGGTCCGGCCGAACGGATCGGTCATCGGACGGCTCGGCGATGTGGTCGCGGCCAGCGAGGGTCCGTTCATGCAAATAAGCCTTGTCACTCCGCCCACCCGCTGATCGGACGGCGGGCAGTTCCGTAGTCACAATCTATGCACGATGCAATCCGCGCACAATCCGGGAAACCGATCAGCGGGTGGGCGCGGTCGGCGGCGGCGGCTGCGATGGATCGGGGAATGGCGAGCCCATGGCGGCGGCGCCCTTGGGTGCTCTGGGCTTTTTCGGCTTCGGCAGCGTGTGCACCGGTCGCGGCGGCGGCCCTGCCGGCTGGAGTTCCGCGATCACCGGATTGGGATCGACCGAGACGGAAGCCGGCGTGGAGAAATCGCCGGGGATGCGGACAACCTGGAGCGGGATCGTCACCGGCTGGAACTTGTTGAGCGCGAACGTCACTGAGAAACCGGCGTCCGGGGCGGGCACCGCAACCGAGCAGGGCGTCTTGCAGCTTGGCCCCAGCGAGGTCCGCGCCTCGGCTCCCGGCGGCACGGAGTCGAGCTGGATCTGCACGGTGGGCGGCGTCGACTTGAAGGCGTCCAAGGAAAATGAAGAGCAACCGGCCAGGCTCGCTCCCGCTACGGCAATCACGATTGCTCGGCGCATGATCAATCCGCCCCTTCGATGCGGCCATTGGCCACAATCCCCGGCGCGACCATAGGGGCGCAGGGAAGGCCGCGCAACCGTACGGGACCACATCGTTAACAAATGGTTAATGCGCGCGCGACGGAAATGCTATGCTAAATCAGTGTGTTGCAGGGAGCTTTTCGCCGAAGCGCCAGGCTTTTCACAGCGGCCGGCAAGTCTCTCATATGCCCGACTAGGCAGTCGGGTTTGAGGTCTGCGATGGGAACGTCGGTGTACCCGAATTCCACGCCGATCACCGGAATGCCGGCGCGCCGGGCGACGCCGATATCGGGACCGGCATCGCCGACCATGATCGCGGAGGACGGCTGCCCGCCGGCGCGGGCGATGGTCTGCCGCAGGAAGGCCGGGTCGGGCTTCGACACGCCGAAAGTATCGGCGCCGCAGATCGCGGAAAATCGCGGGCTCAATCCGAGCTGATCGAGCAATCGCTTCGACAGCCATTCCAGCTTGTTGGTGCAGACCGCAAAGCGATAACCGTTGGCCGCGAGATCATCGAGCGCCTGCTCCAGGCCTTCGAACGGGCGCGAGGCATCGGCGATATGGGCGGCATAATAGTCGATGAAATCATTGGTGAGCCGGGTGATGCCGGCCTCATCGGCCGAACGGCCTTCCAGTTCCAGGCCGCGTTCGATCAGCCGGCGCGCGCCGGCGCCGATCATGTTGCGCGCGGAATGCAGCGGGACCGCGGGCAAACCCTCACGTTGCAGAACGTAGTTGAGCGCGCTGATCAGGTCGGGCGCCGTATCCACCAGCGTGCCGTCGAGGTCGAATACAATGGTGCCGCCGATGGTCATCAAAAATCGCTATCGGTCCCAGACCAATCATGCAAGTAGGGATATCGGCATCCGTCGTAACCGGAAAAACACAACAGGACCATGATGCGAGAGCTCGGCGGCAAGACGGCGTTCGTGACGGGCGGGGCCAGCGGCATCGGGCTCGCGCTCGGCCGCGCCTTTGCGCAGGCTGGCATGAAGGTGATGCTCGCCGATATCGAGACGGATGCGTTGGCGGCCGCCGTCAAGAGCCTGCGCGACCTGGGGCCCGACACGCGCGGCGTTATCTGCGACGTGGCCGACCCCGATAGCGTCGAGCATGCGGCGAAAGCATCCTGGCAGGCCTTCGGAAACGTTCATGTGGTTTGCAACAACGCTGGCGTCGCCGCGGGCGGCGGCGTCGACAACATCTCGCTCGACAATTGGCGATGGGTGCTCGACGTCAACCTGATGGGAGTCCTGCACGGCGTCCGGACCTTCCTTCCGCACATCCGCGACCACGGTGAAGGCGGCCACATCGTCAACACCGCCTCGATGGCCGGGATGATCAACGGCATGGGGTTCAGCCCTTACTCGGCGAGCAAGTTCGCGGTGGTCAGCATGTCGGAGGGTCTTGCCGCGCAGCTCGAACCGCTCGGAATTGGGGTCAGCGTGCTGTGTCCGGGCTTCGTCCGCACCGGCATTGGCGAGAGCGGCCGCAACCGGCCGCAGCGCTATGGCCCGACACCGACCTTGGATCCGGCCAGCCCGGCGGCCGCTATTGTCGCCGAAATCGGCAGGCGACTGCAAACCGGACTCGACCCGGCGGCGGTCGCCGCGCGCGTCCTCGCCGCGATCAGGAACGACGAGCTCTACGTGTTCACGCACCCGGAAATGCGTGATGAGGTCGACCGGCGGTTTGCGGCAATCCAGGCGGCGATGGACAAGGCGGCGCGCTAACCCAACGTACCGTTTAGCGCTGTCCCTCCCCCTAAAACGACGCTAGATATGCCCCGCCGGGCATCGCGGCCGGCAGCGGCTATTGGGGCATCGTTTAGACGTGAATATGGACGAACTGAAACGCCAGGCGGCGGCGCGCGCGCTCGAGTTCGTGCGCGACGGCATGAAGCTTGGGCTCGGCACCGGATCGACCGCAAAGCACTTCGTCGAATTGCTCGGCGAGCGCGTACGCAGCGGACTCGACGTCATCGGCGTGCCGACATCGGAAGCGACCCGCGCCGATGCGGTGCGCTGCGGCATTCCGCTCACCACGCTGGACGATATCGATCGGCTCGATCTGACCGTCGATGGCGTCGATGAAATCGATCCCGCGCTCAACGCCATCAAGGGCGGGGGCGGCGCGCTGCTGCGCGAGAAGATCGTCGCCGCGGCATCGGATCGCATGATCGTGATTGCCGACGATACCAAATGGGTCGAAGTCCTCGGCCGCTTTCCGCTACCGGTGGAGATCATCCCGTTTGGCGTGGCGGCAACGCAACGCGCCATGGCCGGGGCATTTGCGGAAGGCGGCGTTTCCGGGCAAATGGTGCTCCGAACCGGCAAGGACGGCCACGTTTTTGTCACCGATGGCGGCCACTGGATTGTCGATGCCCATCTCGGCCGAATAGCGGATGCGCCGCGCCTGGCACGTCTGCTGGCTTCGATACCGGGCGTCGTCGAGCACGGGCTGTTCATCGGGCTTGCCAGCACCGCGATGCTGGCCGGCGTCCAGGGAATTCGCGTTGTCGAACGGCGATAGCGCGGCAATCTAGGAGAATCGGAATGAAGCGTCTTGCAAACATTTTTTCGGCCGCGGGCCTTGCACTGGGTTTGGCCCTGTACGGCGCTCCGGCAGGAGCCCAGCAGCCGGCTGCCCCGCCGCTCAAGCAGGCATCGCCGGGGGCGATCGCGGCGGCCAAGGAAATCCTCGCGATGAAGAACGCGAACGCGATCTATGCCAGCGCCGTTCCCAACATCGTGCAGAAAACCAAGGATGCCCTGTTGCAGAACAATCTCAACTATCAAAAGGATCTCAACGAGGTTGCCGTGATCGTCGCCCAGAGACTTGCCGGCCGCGAGAAAGAGATCGGCGAGGGGATGGCAAGAGTTTACGCCAACGATTTTACCGAGCAGGAATTGAAGGACCTGGTCACCTTCTACAAGTCGCCGCTCGGGCAGAAGCTGCTGTCGACGGAGCCACGGGCAATTCAGTCCAGCATGTCCTATATGAACCAATGGGCGCAGAATTTCGCCGAAACGGTCAATGCCGAGTTCCGCGGCGAGATGCGCAAGCGCGGCAAGGAGATCTGATTTGGAGCTTGGTTTAACGGGAGCCGATTCCGCTCGGTAGTGACATGGCTGAGTTCGACGTCGATCTGTTCGTCATCGGAGGAGGTTCAGGCGGGGTTCGCGCTGCCCGGATCGCCGCCGGCTATGGCGCGCGGGTGATGATCGCCGAAGAGTACCGGATGGGCGGCACCTGCGTGATCCGCGGCTGCGTGCCGAAGAAGCTGCTGGTCTATGCCTCGCACATCCGGCACGAAATCGACGACGCGGCGGGTTTCGGCTGGACCATTCCTGCGGCGGTCTTTGACTGGCCGACCTTGATCGCCAACAAGGATAGGGAGATCGCGCGACTGGAGGCGGCCTATGCCGCCAACGTCGAGAAATCCGGCGCCCGCATCGTCAAGACTCGCGCGGTATTCGAGGATCCGCATCGGCTTCGGCTCGCCACCGGCGAGGCTGTCCGGGCCAAATATGTCCTGATCGCCACCGGCGGCGCGCCCAACCACGGGCTCGCCATTCCCGGCATCGAGCACGTGATCTCCTCGAACGAGGTGTTTCATCTGCCGGCGCTGCCCAAGCGCATCGTGATCCAGGGCGGCGGTTACATCGCGCTGGAGTTTGCCTGCATATTTGCGGGCTTCGGCTCCGACGTGACGGTGGTCTATCGCGGCTCGAACATCCTGCGCGGTTTCGACGAGGATGTCCGCGTCCATGTGCGCGCCGAAATGGAAAAGCAGGGCATCACCGTCCTAACCGGCTGCACGGTCGCGAAGGTCGACAAGCACGGCGAGGAATACACCTCGCATCTGTCGAACGGATCGAGCATTGGCTCCGACCAGGTGATGTTCGCGATAGGCCGGCATCCCAACGTCGCCAATCTCGGGCTGGAGAAGGCCGGCGTTGACATCAATCCGCGCAATGGCGGCATCGCGGTCGACAGCTTCTCGCGCACCTCGGTGCCGAACATTTACGCGATCGGCGACGTCACCCATCGCCTCAACCTGACGCCGGTCGCGATCCGCGAGGGTCACGCCTTTGCCGATACCGTGTTCGGCAAGCGTGCGGTCGAGGTCGATCACCTCGATATTCCGACCGCGGTGTTTTCGCAGCCGGAAGTCGGCACCGTCGGACTGACCGAAGAGCAGGCGCGCGTGCAATTCAGCCACGTCGATATCTACAAGGCCAATTTCAAGCCGATGAAGGCCACCATGTCCGGCCGCGACACGCGCACGCTGATGAAGCTGGTTGTCGATGCCGGGACCGATCGCGTGGTCGGCTGTCACATCGTCGGCGACGGCGCCGCCGAGATGGTGCAGGTGCTCGGCATTGCCGTCAAAATGAAAGCGACCAAGGCCGATTTCGACGCAACCATGGCGCTGCACCCGACCGCGGCCGAAGAACTCGTGACGATGCGGACACCGAGCGCGCGTCACGTGCGGGAAGCGGCCGAGTAGCTTTTCGAGCGAACGCCCCGGCTTGACCGCGCGCCGTCAGCATGCAGCATTGATTCCGGCTTTCGAGCTTGATGAAGCATGAAAATGGCACGGCCATTCCTAATCGGAATTTCGTTGGTGATTGCAGCCATCGCATGGCTGATTCCTTTCCAGGCCCCCATGGTTCTGAGTTATTGGGTATCAGGCCTTTGGGGCGCCATTTTCATCTTCACTATCGCCCTCTATGGAAAGCGAGGGCTTTGGGTACTATCGGGTGCGCCGTTGGCCCTGTGGCACATTGGCTTTGCCGCCTTGATCTACGTCATCTGGCGCTGAGCCGATCCCTGTATGCAGGTCTGGATTGTTCCTCCGCAGGAACCAATCCGACGACCCGCGGCTTATCGCACAATCAAAACCCGGGAGACTGCCATGAAAATCGCAACGATGATTTTAGCTGGCGCTGCGGCCATCACCGGCATCAGCCCGGCGGCTTTGGCCCAGCAGGCGCTTACGGGCACGGTTACCAAAATTGACCGGATCCATGGCACGCTCGCCATTAAGAACACCCAAAGCGGCACTACCGGAGCGAATACCGGCGGCGCTGCCGAAGAGTTCAAAGCGCAGGAAGGCTTGTCGCTGGACGGGGTGCATGCCGGCGACAGGGTCACCCTTTCCACGACCGAAACGGGCGGGACGAAGACGATCACCAAAGTTCAGAAACAGTAGGCGATTCCTGCGAGGGCGCGCGCCGCCACGAAGGCGCTCACCACCAACCTGACGAGTATCTCACCGAAGCGGATTGCTCGGTCGGCTTACCGAAAACGCTGCGGCAACCCTGACTCAAGCTGGCGTGTTGTCTGCGCATGCAGGCGACGATCCGTCCCACGTCGGGAATTTCCGATGAACAGAGCCGAAAGACATCGCCGGTGCAAAGCCGTCGTTGGTCCTCCTGCGTGAAGGCATGGCTCGACGCTGGCAGCAACGCCAGACAGAAAGCCAGGCTGGAGATAAATTTGAAATTCCGCGTCGTGCACAGATCAATTCGCATCATTGCCCCCCAAAGGCGATCGGCGTTACGGACCATCCGCCAGGCGATTCGCCGCTTGGATCGATCATCATCATCGTATTGAGGCGAGCAGCGACACTTCAAGATTGTTGAAGAACTGTGCACCGAAATTCTCGATGATGTTTGCATTTGCGTTCGATGTTCCACAATGGAACCTTCATGGCGCTGCCGTAAGGAAATTTCTCGGCGCGGCAGTCGAACTCGGGGGCAGGCCTCCGTTCAAACTTTCGGCCGGCCCATTGCGACGCGTGCGGTCGTTCACAGCAACTCAGACTCGACCGGAATCGGCGGCTTGGTGGAATTCCGCACCGCGCTGCAGGTTGGCGATGCGGCGCAACGAAAAGAAGCCCGGCTGTTGGGCCGGGCTTCTCATCTCATTCAGTGCGGGTTCAGTGCCGATGGTCGGGACCGCCGCCGCGAGGACCGCCACCTCCTGCCGGTCCCCCGCCAACATGCGCTGCACCGCCGCCGCCGATGCGAGCGGCTCCACCACCGGCATTCGGGACTCCGCCCGTTGCGCGCGGTGCGGCCATCATCTGGCCGTGCGCCTGGAGTGGCGCTCCGCCAACACGACCGACATTAGGACGGGCGCTGGGGACGTTGGTCGGCGCGGCGGAGAGGCGAGTTCCTCCGCGTGGTGAGGCGAGCGGCTCGCGCGCGCCAGGGGTGGCGCCACGAGGCCCAAAGGCGTGACGTTCATAACCGCGCGTTGCGTAAGCGCCCGGCCGATTCGCGTGTGTCATGCGTTCGGATGGGCCGCGCGCACCGCGCTCGTTGCCAAGCCCACGCGTTTCCGTCGTGGCTAACCCGCGCGCACCGCGCTCGTTGGCAAACCCCGCGCGACGATCGCGCGTTTCCGTCCCGGCCAAGCCGCGTGTACCGCGGTTTGGAAGCCGCGTTGCGAAGCGGGCATGCGACTGCCAGTAGTTGGTCCAGTAAGCGCGGCGGTGATACCACGGCCGGCCCGGGTAATAGTTGGCCCAGTATGTGCTGAGCACGAACGGCACGATCGGAACATCGATCACGTCGACATAATCCGGCAGATAAACGTATCTGCTCCGGTAGAAATATTGGAGATTGTCGGCCGAAACCCAGCCGCGGTCGCCAGCCCAGCTCACGTCGCACCAGGCGTCGCCCCTGATGCATCCGTGGATATCGACCCGCGCGCCGCCGGGAATCCGGTCGACCACCGGGAATCCGGCGCCCGGGCCCGCCCTCATGCTCGCGTCGTTGGTGGCAATGCCCCTTGCCGCCAGCGCGGCGGTCGGGGTCGTCAGCAGCAGTGCTGCAACGAGAAGTCCTGGTATCTTCATGTTTGCATCCTCCTCAGATGTCCTGTTGGAACGCGGCAGGAAGAGGGGTGGTTCCGCTGGCCGGCCGCTTTGCTTCTACTCCTTTCGATTACGCATCGATCAATGCTCCTCGGCACGACGGAAATCGCGATGCAGATCCCGAGTCGATCCCAGCCGGAACCATTTCAGGATCGTCCAGTTGGACGTTGAAGTGGAATATCCATGCAGCAAAAGTGCCTGCAGCAGAGCGGGGGACTGCGAAGATACGTGCTTGAGACCGGCGAGGAGGCGATGGAGTGCCTGGGTCTTTTGCGGCCGAACAACGAAATGATCGCGATGCCGCCGGCGACCGGCTTGCGGAGAAGGTGTCCGCGGCCCGGGGATGGAAGGACATCCTTTCGCGGGTGTATCAGGACATTGGAAGCGATCGCGTCGTGGCGCTATCCGCCGGAGTGACGTTTTATTCCATTCTGTCGCTGTTTCCGGCCATTGCCGCGTTAGTGGCGCTGTACGGATTGTTTGCAGATCCCGGCACCATCGCCGGCCATCTCGACAGCCTCTCCGGGATTCTTCCCGGGGGCGCCTTGCAGGTGGTGGGCGACGAGATGAAGCGCATCGCGGCGCAAGGACGCAGCACGCTGGGAACGACCTTCATTGTTGGTCTCGCCACCGCGCTCTGGAGCGCGAATGCCGGCATCAAATCGGTGTTCGATGCATTGAACCTGACCAACAAGGAGCCGGAGAAGAGGGGCGTGATAAAGCTGAATGCCGTGTCGCTGACCTTCACCCTGGCAACGATCCTGTTCCTGCTGATGGCATTGGGAACAATGGTGGTGCTGCCGGTTGTGCTGGATTATTTCGGCGTCGCCGCTGTCGCCGAACAGCTTACCAATGTTCTGCGATGGCCCGCACTGCTGGTTGTGGTGATGTTCGGCCTTGCGCTGCTTTATCGTTACGGTCCGAGCCGCGTCCCGCCGAAATGGCGCTGGATCAGTTGGGGCAGCGCATTCGCCGCGATCGGGTGGCTCGCTGTTTCCATCCTGTTTTCCTGGTATGCCGCCCACTTCGGCAGCTACAACAAGACCTATGGTTCGCTCGGGGCGGTGATCGGCTTCATGGTCTGGATCTGGCTCTCGGTGATCGTCATTCTTCTGGGGGCGGAATTGAACTCGGAGATCGAGCAATCCGCGCGGGATGCGACGACCGGCGCTCCGAAGCCGATGGGCGCTCGCGGGCCGGGGATGGCCGACACGCCGCCGCCATGGGATGTCGGATGATCGGATAGATGATTGGCGGGTTCTCGGACCGCTCCTCTGGCTCGAGCATGAAGCGGCCTTGATCGGGCAACCCCTCAGCTAACTGAGCGTCATTGGGCATGTGTTGGCATCAATCAACGCCGGCAGATTCATTCCGCTTCTCGGCCAGGCCGAACCAGGCAACCGGCACTGCGATGCCGCATAGAATCGCCATCGGAAAGAACGCCGCGCCGCCGTAGCTGGCGTACAGGGTTCCCGAGAACAACGTCAGCGCGGCAGTCGCCGAGCCCGAGCCGAAGGCGTAAATCGATTGAGCCGTTGCCGCTAAACCCGCCGGCACCAGCGTCCGCATCATGCGCATGCAAGCGAGGTGCAGCAGGGCGAAGGTCAATCCGTGCAGCGGTTGCACGATTGACAGCAGCAATACCGAGGTGGTCACGCCCTCGATAGACCACCGGACGATCCCGGCCGCGGCTGCCAGCGCGGCGGCACCCCGCGCGCCAAACCGGTCGAGCAAGGCTGGACCGATCAGAAAAAACACAATTACTTCGGCGGCGACGGCTTCCGACCACAGCACGCTGATGACCGGGGTGGTCAATCCGGCATCGCTCCACCTGATCACGGCAAAAGCGTCGTGCATGGCATGACTGCCATAGACCAAAGCCGAAACCGCAAGCAGGACGCGAAACCGCGGAATCCTGAGAAGCCCATTTAGTTCGGCGACAACAGGCGGTCCGCTGCTGTGCGGTTGCTGACGTGCCGCAGCACGGGGCAGCAGGGTGGTCGCAGCGGCCGCCGCCACCAGCAGGGCCGCGTTCATCCAGATGATCGGGGTGAGATCGCCTGGGCCTGTTAGCTGTCCGATGATCAGCGTGCCCGCCACGAAAGCCGCGGATGCCGCTCCGCGTATCCAGCCGTATTCAAATGGCTTCCCCGCGAGCTCGGGTTTTGCCGCGTTGACCGACAATGCGTCGGCGATCGAGGTGGTCGGGGCAAGCGCCGCAGCCTGAACCAAGGCTATTGAGAATAACCACCAGAAGCTGTTTGCCAGCAGCAATGCGGCGGCCGTTGCGGCCGCAAGGGTGGCGCAAGTTGCGAGAACAAGACGCAGAGACCCCAGGGCATCGGCCAGCATTCCGACCAATGGGCCGGCGGCAAGCCGCACCAACATTGCGGCGCCGAGTATCAGACCGATCTGCTGAGGCGTCAGCGCTCTGGATTCGAAAAACTTTGGCCAGAACGGCGACGCCACGCCAAACGCTGCGTACAGCACCATGTAAAGAACGATGTAGGCGATCGGTCCACTGACGCGCACAGTACAAAGCCCCTCGAAAAGGGTTTCGCTCGTAGGATGCGCGGTGGGTAGGAGCCGCGAGCCTTGATCAGCTGCGCAGACGCATGAGGAGTCCCATCCCTGCATTCCGGCCGGGCGCGAGCACGACCACGGTGGCGCCTGGCTTCACCCGGTCGAACAGGTCGATGACATCCTCGTTGGTCATGCGGATGCAGCCGGAAGATATCGCTTGGCC
Source organism: uncultured Alphaproteobacteria bacterium (assembly GCA_963840155.1). GTDB lineage: Bacteria > Pseudomonadota > Alphaproteobacteria > Rhizobiales > Xanthobacteraceae > Bradyrhizobium. The sequence continues at coordinate 1,258,204 of CAWIXP010000001.1, read as the reverse complement.
GATATATTCCGGCTGGTTGGTGCCATGGATGCGATAAAGCGTATCCTTGTTGCCCTCGTACAAGTAGAGCGCCCGCGCGCCGAGCGGATTGGCCGGACCTCCGGGAATGCGCGCCGGGTAGGGGCCGAGCCGCGCCTGAATCTCCGGCGTCGGAATCCAATCGGGCCATTCAGCCACCCGGCCGATCGTAGCGACGCCGGACCAGGCCATGGCTTCCTCGCCCACCGCCACGCCGTAGCGGATCGCCTTGCCTCCCGGCAGGACGTAATAGAGGTAACGCGCATCGGTATCGACCAGGATGCTGCCCGGCAATTCTCTGCGCGAATAGTCGACGATATGCCGGCGATATGTCTCGGGAATGCTGGCCCGCGCATAGGGTGGATGGGCCAGCAATTGCCGGTCCCTTGCGGTCAAGCCGGCATCCGACAACGGTGCGAGCGTCGATTGCGCGCAACCGCCGAGTCCGAGCAGACCCACGAGCAACAACGCGAGCCTCGACCTCGGCACCATCAGCCCTCCAAATCAATGCAACGCGCCATTTGCTTCTCGAATAGTGCAGAAATCATGGCATCATGGCTTGCGGCCCCGCGATAATGAGGTGAGGCGCCTGACATCGAACACCGCGCCGAGTTCGCGCCCTCTCGCTCGACGACGGAATTCAGGCTGACGGAGGCAGGAAGCAGGATGGATTTCATTGAATTGGGCGGCGTGGCGCTACGCTACGAACTGAGCGGCCGGGGCGACCGCACCTTGGTGCTGGTGCACGAAATGGGCGGCTCGCTCGAAAGCTGGGACGACGCCGCGGCGCGGTTTGCGGAGTCTCGCCGCGTGTTGCGCTACGATAGCCGGGGCGCGGGGATGTCGCACAAGGTGCGCGGCGAGCTTGGCGTCGATGCCATGGCCGATGACATCGCCGCGCTGCTCGATCGCACCGGAATCTCCGGCAAGGTAGCGCTGGCGGGTATCGCCGTCGGCGGTGCGATCGCGCTGCATTTCGCCGCGCGATATCCCGAGCGCACGAGTGCCGTTGCGGTCGGCAGCCCGGCGACCGGCGTCGCGCCGGATCGGCGCGCCGCGATGCTCGAGCGGCTCGCCAGGATCGAGGCCGCGGGCATGGCCGCGGCTGTCGAGGATTCGATGCACAACGGCTATCCCGTCGAGCTTCGCGGCGACGTCAAGCGCTTTGAGCGGTTCCGGACGCGATGGCTCGGCAATGATCCCTCGAGCTACGCGACGATTTCCCGAATGCTGGTGGCCCTGGACATGCAGGATGAACTGACCAGGCTGCGCTGTCCGGTGCTCGTGATCGGCGGCAGTCTTGATCGCGTGCGGCCGCCGCCGCTCGCGAAAGCCGTGGCCAATGCCATCCCCGGCGCGCGCTATACCGAGCTCCGCACCGGCCACTACATGGCGGTGCAGACGCCTGACCTGATCTTCGATTGCATCGATGGCTTCCTGAGTACGATCGGCGCCTGATCGCTGACTGGAGCAACGTGCAGCGCATCGGAGTGATCCTCGACTACCCGACGGGCAAATCAGCGCAGACGCGGCGCGGGTTTGCCCGTCCAGCATCATATTCCGCGCCCGAGCTTTTCAAACTCTTCGTCTTTCTTGACTTGGATCAATCCGCTTTCGTGGTCCCGATTGCCGTCTTCTGCTCGGGGCGAACGACACCAGACACAGGAGTTTGCGATGATCAAGAAAATAGCCTTTGCTACAAGTGCAGTCCTCATGGCGGCGTCACCCCTTGCCTACGCGGCAGAAAATTCTTCCAATACTGTAGGAGTGGCGCGTCCGAGTGCCGCTGACCTCAACGCCTTGACGGATGCACGTGTCGGCATGATGAAGGCCGCCTTGCAGCTGACGCCCGAGCAGGAAAAATATTGGCCGGCCCTGGAGGAGGCCATCCGCACCAAAGCGAAGAGCCGACAAGCCCGGTTGGAACGGGTCGCGGAACTGCGCGATAGCAGTCCAACGGAAGTTCTTCGCGAACGGAATCCGGTCGAACTCATGCAACGGCGAGCGGAGATGCTGACCCAACGTGGGGCAGACCTCAAGAAGGTCGGCGATGCATGGGAACCGCTCTACAAAACGCTGAGCCAGGATCAGAAGAAGAGGATGGCCTTCGCGACATTCGTGACCGCACGCGCGATGCGAGAGACGGCTGAACGTCGTCTCGACTCCGAAGATGACGACGAATAAGGCCACATGGGCTGCCACCGTCGCGGGCAAGTGGTCCGCGACGGTGGCCCAGCTAGTGGAATTACTTAGCTGCGCCGGTAGTTGTGGTATTAGCTGCACCGGTAGTCGTAGTACCGGTGTGCCGCTCTTCACGTCGCTCGTACCGTCCTGCGCGCCGCTCTTCACGTCGCTCGTTCCGCCCTTCGCGCCGCTCCTCGCGTCGCTCGTGCCGTTCTTCGCGCCGCTGCTGACGCCGCTCCATGCCAAGTGTTTGAGACTCAGCGTCAGATACGGCCAGCACCGTGGGGGCCGCCGCGAGACCGAACGCAGCCGCCAATCCCATAAGTGAAAGGGCCTTTCGGCGAGAGATCGCTTCCGACTTGATGATTGCACTCATGTCAAACCTCGCTGAATAGATGGAACATCCGGTACCCAACACCAGGGCGCGTGCATTGATCCACATCAATAGGGAGGGCTGCGCTGCCGCCTTCTGCGATACGCACCAGACCGTCGCGCTCGACATTGTGCGTTTGCGAACGATCCCCTCACCCGACGGGCAAATCAGCGCATACGCGGCGCGGGTTTGCCTGTCCAGCATTATATTCGGTTTTTCCGAAAATATAGTGCTTCCCGCCCAAGCCAAATCAGTCCTAGATCGCTGCCATCCTGTCCCGCACAAGGGGCGTTTCGCGATCGTCACGGACGTTGGGACAGGAGGCGATGGACGCGGCAGCGTCTGGCGCGCAAGGACGATGCAGGGCGAGATGAACCTCGTGAGCATCGAACGGCGCGCGAAGACGAGAGACGTTGCTTGCGGACGGCGAAGTCGTGTGGTCCTGACGCCCCGGCGCTGGCGTCAAGTCCGGCGGAGGTTTTGTCGGGTCCAACCGGGCCTGGCAGAGCACCTTAATCCGCTGATGACGGTGACAACAAGCCGATCACCGGGGAGAGCACGAAGTAGACCGTTAAAACCATTCGCGTGCGGGGATGCCGGGATGAATCTGGTGGACCTGTGGTGACTTGCTCGTGTGCTTACTTCCATTTTGCACGCGAGGCTGCGGGTGCATTGGGCGCCCGGCATTCCCCACGCCCTCTGATATCAGAGGGCGAAACCAACATGCACAACCCCGGGCGGATTCCTGCCGCGGGATCGCGGACCTGTATCTCCACGTCATTGCGAGGAGTGCAACGACGAAGCAATCTAGAGGCCGTGGATTGCTTCGCTTGCGCTCGCAATGACGGCGTTAATTTGGGCGATCCGTGGGCAGGCAATGACGGTCTCGCTCGAAACCTACCCCGCCGCTTCAATCCATTCCGCGGCGCCTCGCCAAAGCGTGTCCCGATGCTCAGGGCGAAAAAATCCGAAATGACCGATGCTGGTCACGCCGGCATCGGCGGGGCTGACGGTCAGTATCTCGGGCTCGATCGAACTAAATCCCGAACACAGCAGCCCGACCGCCGGGCGCGTCGCCCAGGGATCGTCGGAAAGGCACAGCGCGCGCATCGCCCCGCGGTAGTTGGCAAAATTCTTCAGGCCGGGAAGGTCGGGATCACTGAACAGATAGCGCTCGCTCATGACCCAGCGCACCCATTGCTCGAACACGCCCCTCGGCAGATCCTCGCCCAATCCGCTCCAGCCTGGGGCGTAGCCGAGCAGCCGGGTGAGGGGCGTGCCGACGAAATTCAGCATGGCATAGACGCGGTAGCGCTCGGGCGAGGCCATCAGCTTCCAGTATCCGGCTTGCGCCGCGATCAGGAGCGCGCGCGATACCTCGGTATTGTTGCCAAGCAGTCCCAGCGCCTGGCCGCCAAAGGAATGCCCGACATAGCCGAGCGGCAGATTCTTGTAGCGCTCGCGCATCCAGGCGACTGCCGCGGCGACATCCTGCGCGGCCCAATCCGACATCGAGGCCTTGAAGCCGACCAGAGATTTCGGCTGGTTGTATCCGACCACGGCCTTGCGGCGGGAATCCCCGGTGCCGCGATAATCGTAGGTCAGGACCGCGCAGCCGCGCCGCGCCAGATAGCCGGCGAATCCGCGGTAGATCTTGCGCGGCACGGCGGTGGCCGAGTTGATCAGGACGGCGTGGCGCTTGGCCCCGCGCGGCAAGAACAGGCTTGCCCCCAGCAGATATCCGTCGGTCGCGGGGAAGGTGATGTCGTCGATGAAAACGTCGTCCCGCGCAGCCTCTGCCACCCCGATTTCCCCCGTGCCTCGGCGCCCTCGCAGCAAATTCGAACTCGGCTTTTGCCGCAAGGGCTTGTTTCGGGTGCCGGAAATCCAACTAGCGATCCTTCACAGGCCTGTGTATAACCCGGCCCTTCGCCACTGGCCCGCCGCAGCTTTACAAAAGGCGGATAAGTAGCGGTTTTTGCTCAGGAGTTGATGTCATGTCCGAGCGGTGGACCCCCGACGGCTGGCGCGCCAAGCCGGTCCAGCAAGTACCCGATTATCCCGACGCCAAGGCGTTGGCCGATGTCGAGGCGCAGCTTGCCACGTTTCCGCCGCTGGTTTTTGCAGGTGAGGCCCGCAACCTGAAAAAGGCGCTTGCGCGCGTAGCCGCAGGCGAGGCCTTCCTGCTGCAAGGCGGCGACTGTTCCGAAAGTTTCGCCGAGCATGGCGCCAACAACATCCGCGACTTCTTCCGCGTGCTGCTGCAGATGGCGGTGGTGCTGACCTACGCCGGCGCGGTGCCGGTGGTGAAGGTCGGCCGCATCGCCGGGCAGTTCGCAAAACCGCGTTCCTCGCCAACCGAAAACATCGGCGGCGTCGAGCTACCGAGCTATCGCGGCGACATCGTCAACGATATCGCGTTCACGGAGCAGGCACGCACCCCCGATCCGCAGCGTCAGTTGATGGCGTACCGCCAGTCGGCGGCGACGCTGAACCTGCTGCGCGCGTTCGCCACCGGCGGCTTCGCCAACCTCGGCAGCGTGCACCAGTGGATGCTCGGTTTCCTGAAAGATTCCGCGCAGTCGCGCCGTTACAAGGAACTGGCCGATCGCATCTCGGATGCGCTCAATTTCATGCGCGCCTGTGGCCTCGATCTCGAAAGCCACCCCGAGCTGCGCGCCACCGACGTCTACACCAGCCACGAGGCGCTATTGCTCGGCTACGAGCAGGCCTTCACGCGGGTCGATTCCACGACCGGCGACTGGTACGCGACCTCGGGCCATATGATCTGGATCGGCGATCGCACCCGCCAGCTCGATCACGGCCATGTCGAATATTTCCGCGGCATCAAGAACCCGATAGGCCTGAAATGCGGCCCCTCGTTGAAGCCGGACGAATTGCTGCGGCTGATCGAGGTGCTCAATCCGGACAATGAGCCGGGGCGGTTGACGCTGATCAATCGCTTCGGTTCGGACCGGATCGGCGATCACCTGCCGCCGCTGATCCGCGCCGTGCAGCGCGAAGGCCGCGCGGTGGTCTGGTCGTGCGATCCGATGCACGGCAACACCATTGCCTCGAGCTCGGGCTACAAGACGCGGCCATTCGACCGCATCCTGTCGGAGGTGAAGTCGTTCTTCACCATCCATGCCGCGGAGGGCACCCATGCCGGCGGCGTCCATCTGGAGATGACCGGGCAAGACGTCACCGAATGCATCGGCGGCGCGCGCGCCATCACCGACGAGGATCTCAACGACCGTTACCACACGGTCTGCGATCCCCGTCTCAATGCCGAGCAGTCGATCGACATGGCTTTCCTGATCGCCGAACTGCTCAAGCAGGAACGCGCCGGCAAGGCCAAACCGATGCCGGCTGCGGCGGGACTTTGAGTTGCAACGGTTCTGGAAGGCGACGCTCAATACGTGCAACGGCCTCGCCTTTGCCATCCGCTCCGAGCAGGCCGTTCGCGAGGAAATCGTAGCCGTCGTGCTGGCCCTGCCGCTGGCCTGGCTCGTCGGCGCCACCGCGATCCGCCGGGTCGAACTGGTCGCCGCCGTCGTCCTGGTGCTTGTGATCGAGCTGCTCAACACCGCGATCGAGAAGCTCGCCGACCGGTTGACGACCGACCATGATCTGCAGATCGGGCGGGTCAAGGACATGGGTTCCGCGGCGGTGGGCGTCGCGCTTGTGATGGCCGCTCTGTTCTGGCTGTTCGCCATCGCCGAACGCATGGGCGCGGTCTGAAGCATGCAATTGCAGTTTGCCGATCCGCGAGGCACCATCGCGCCATGACCGAAGCTGCCGCCCAGTTTGCGATCACGCTGGCCCAGTTGAATCCGACGATGGGCGATGTCGCCGGCAACGCCGCGAAGGCGCGCGCGGCGCGGGCGCGGGCAGCCGCCGACGGCGCCGATCTGGTGGTGTTTCCCGAATTGTACATCTCCGGCTACCCGCCGGAGGACCTGGTATTGAAGCCGGCGTTTCAGTCGGCGTGCCGCGCCGCCGTCGAGGCGCTGGCGCGGGAGACCGCCGATGGCGGACCGGCGGTGCTGATCGGCAGTCCCTGGATCGAGGACGGCAAGCTCTATAATGGCAGCGCATTGCTGGCCGACGGCCGCATCGCAAGCGTCCGTTACAAGGCCAACCTGCCGAACTACGGGGTGTTCGATGAGAAGCGCCTGTTCGCGCGCGGCCCCGCCGCCGGGCCGGTGACGGTCCGCGGCGTCAGGGTCGGCCTGGCGATTTGCGAGGACATCTGGCTTGAGGAATCGGAGGACTACGAGAATGTCGTCGAATGCCTCGCGGAGACCGGCGCGGAAATTCTGATCGTGCCGAACGGCTCGCCCTATGCCCGCGGCAAGAACGATCTGCGGCTGTCGATCGCGGTCGCCCGCGTCACCGAGAGCGGGTTGCCCCTGATCTATCTCAATCAGATCGGCGGCCAGGACGAGCTGGTGTTCGATGGCGCTTCGTTCGCGCTCAACGCCGATCTCTCGGTCGCGGCGCAACTGCCGGCGTTCGAGGAGAGCATCACCACCCTGCGCTGGCACAAGACCGAAGCCGGCTGGCGCTGCAATGGTCCAGTTGCGCCTGCGATCGACGGCGACAAGGGCGACTACGCGGCTTGCGTGCTCGGGTTGCGCGACTACGTCGTCAAGAACGGATTTCCCGGTGTGCTGCTCGGCATTTCCGGCGGCATCGATTCGGCGCTGTGCGCGGCGATGGCGGTCGATGCGCTGGGCGCGGATCGTGTCCGCGGCGTCATGCTGCCGTTTCGATTTACCGCCCAGGTATCGCTCGATGACGCCGCGAAGCTCGCGGGCAAGCTCGGCATTCGCTACGAGGTGCTGCCGATTGCGCAGGCCGTGAACGGCTTCGAGGCGATTCTGTCGAAACCCTTCGCCGGCCTGCCGCGCGACATTACCGAAGAAAACCTGCAGGCGCGCACGCGAGGCACGCTGCTGATGGCGATCTCCAACAAAACCGGCGCGATGGTGGTCACGACCGGCAACAAGTCGGAAATGTCGGTCGGTTACGCCACCCTCTATGGCGACATGAACGGCGGCTTCAATCCGATCAAGGATATCTACAAGACCGAAGTGTTCCGCCTCTCCGTCTTGCGCAATTCATGGAAGCCCGAGGGCGTGCTCGGGCCATCCGGCGAAGTGATTCCGGCAAATATCATTGCCCGGCCGCCGACGGCTGAGCTGCGCGAAAATCAGACCGACCAGGATTCGCTGCCGCCCTACGACATGCTCGATGCGATCCTGGAGCGGCTGGTCGAGCGCGAGGAGCCGCTGGCCTCGATCGTGGCTGCCGGTTTCGACCGCGACGTGGTGGCGCGGATCGATCGTCTGCTCAACATCGCCGAGTACAAGCGCCGGCAGGCCGCTCCCGGGGTCAAGGTGACGCAGAAGAATTTCGGCCGCGACCGCCGCTATCCCATCACCAACCGTTTCCGCGATATGGGCGAAGTGCTGCCCGAACCCGACGAGAAGCTGGTGTCACGCGCGGGACAGGCCTCCGCGGAGGCGTTCGAGGGTTGAGTGTCAACGCGCGGGGATGAAGGTCGGACCGACCGAGCGGATCGGCCTGTCGCCGGCCGGGGCGGTCGAGGCGCCGGCGGCAGGCGGCGGTGTACCCGGTGCAGGAGCGGCGGGCGCAGATGCGGCGGCCGTGGCGCTTGCGGCGCCCTTCTTCGCAACGGCGGGGGGAGATTTCGCAGCCGGTGGCCGCGCCATCTTCTTCGCGCTCTCTTCGGTGACGATGATGTCGCCCTGTTGTTCGGCGGCGGCCTTGTCGTCGATGCTCTTCAGCGCGTCGGACCAGGTCTGGCCGGCCGCCTTGCAGGCGCAGGAGGGATTGAACTCCTGGCGGAAGCGAAATGCGTTAGGCGAGGTCGAATAGGGCTGGCCGCTGATCGATACCGCCTGGTTGATGTCTTCACCGGGGTTGCGATAGGCGTACAGCGTTGCTTCCGCCGCCGGGCAAAGCGCCTTGCAGGTCCTCTCGTCATCGGGAAAGCGGCCAGGAACGGTGGCAAACGAGATCGGAAAATAACCGCCGTCGCAGGAGCGGACGCAGACGGTGCGGAAGGTGCCGGATTGCGGGCCGAAATCGTCGGGCGGCGCGGCCGGATTGCTGTTGGCATTGTTGCCGAACAGATTGTCCAGGAAATTGCCGGATCCGCGCGCGGCGTTGGCATATTGCGGGCCGCAATTGTTTTGCGCGAGCGCCAGCAAGACCGAGCGCCGCTGGTTCTCGCGATCGGCGCCGCCGAGGCCGCCGCTGCGCAGCCGTTCGAGGCTGGTGGTGATCTGATCCAGATTGGCCCGCATCTGCTGAATCTGGTTGTTCACCGGCCCGCATTGCGCCGATTGGCCGGAGAACAGCGAGAAAAATCCGGTGCTGTCGCAGCCCATCCGCTTGGCCTGCAGGGTCACGCGGTCGAGTTCGCTCTGCTGCTTGGTCGCGGCATCCTGGTAGCGGTGGATTTGCTCGTCCTTGGCCGGGTCGCCGCCGCCGCGGTCGATGGTCGCCAATTGCGCTTCCAGCCGAGGGCACATCGGATTGACCGCTGCGCCTTGCGGGGGCGGCGCGCCAGGATTGAATTGCTGCGCCGAGGCGTCGATATCGAGCGCGCTGAGGCCAACAAGCGCAGCTCCGGCCAAAATCCATCGCGACAGGGAGATGATCAATGTTTCAGGCATATTCCGGCCACTAGACGATGCCGCGCAGGCTTCGAGAAACCGAGGCGCGGCCAGCGCGGCCTGACATACCTGCTTCTCGGGGCAGCGTCACGTCGTTTCGGCGGCGCCGATATGGCGGAGCGGATTCGCGATCTTGCCGCGACAGGTATCTAGCGCTGACAGGTGATGGCGACGTATTCGTTGCAAGCGGCATGGTTGCAATTTTCGCCGGGCTTCGGGACCGAGCCGGTGATCTCATCGGGGTCGACGCGCCGGTACGAAGTGGCCTGGGTGAAATCCCGCGACTGGCAATACGAGCGGGCAGCGTGCGCGCCGCATTTTTCGCCCCTGGCGAGGCACTGGTCGACGCCGTAGCCATCAGCCTGGTTGGCGACGATGAAGATGCGGCTGTCGGCCGATGCCGCCGAATCGGCAAACACGAATAGACAGACCAAAAGCACTGACGGAAACCGCATGCTGTACCGGTGAATGAGAGGACCGCCTGCATTCGATAAACCCAAAATCGTTAAAAATGATTAACCCTGGCAGCCGCCGCCGTTTCACCGCCCAAACCGGCTTTTCTGAGGCACTTGACGCAATCCCCTCCGGTGCCCCATGGTGTCGGCCATGAACGGTTTCCTCGCCATTTGCGGCATTTGCCGCGAGATTATGAGCTAGCAATTCGCTGGCTGAGGCCGTCTTTTCTCAATCGAGATCACTGGACGCCCGGCCGCAAGGGACGGACATCCATGGATTTGCGCCTCTACGATACGTTGACGCGGGAAAAGCGGTTGTTCGTGCCGCTCAATCCGAACAACGTGCGCATGTATGTCTGCGGACCGACGGTCTATGACTTCGCCCATATCGGCAACGCCCGCCCGGTGATCGTGTTTGACGTGCTGTTCCGGCTGCTGCGGCACATTTATGGCGAGGCTCACGTCACCTACGTCCGCAACATCACCGACGTCGACGACAAGATCAACGATCGCGCCGCGCGGGATTTTCCCGGTCTGCCGCTGAACCAGGCGATCCGCAGGGTTACCGAACAGACCGCCGCCCAGTTCCACGCCGACGCGGCGGCGCTGGGTTGCCTGCCGCCGACTTTTGAGCCGCGCGCGACCGATTTCGTGCTGCCGCGCGCCGACGGCAAGACGGACATGGTGACGCTGATCCGGCAATTGATTGCGCGCGGTCATGCCTATGAAGCCGGCGGCGAAGTTCTGTTCGATACCGCGTCGATGCCGGATTACGGCGCGCTGTCGGGCCGCAAGCTTGATGAGCAGCTCGCTGGCGCGCGCGTCGCCGTCGAGGCACACAAGAAAAATCCCGCCGACTTCGTGTTGTGGAAGCAATCCTCCGGCAATGAGCCGGGATGGGAAAGCCCGTGGGGCAGGGGGCGCCCCGGCTGGCACATCGAATGCTCCGCCATGAGCGCGGCCTATCTTGGCGACGTGTTCGATATTCACGGCGGCGGCATCGACCTGATCTTTCCGCATCACGAGAACGAAATCGCGCAGTCGCGCTGCGCGCATGGCACGCCTGCCATGGCGAACTACTGGATGCACAACGAATTCGTGCAAATGGAAGATACGAAGATGTCGAAATCTCTCGGCAACTTCGTCACCATCCGGGATTTGCTTGCCGATTGGCCGGGCGAAGTGCTGCGCCTGAATATGCTGAAGGCGCATTATCGCTCCCCGATGGACTGGACGTTGAAGGGATTGGAGGAAACGGCCAAGACGCTCGACGACTGGTATTCCGCCACAACCGACCTCAAGGGCGGGCAGCCTTCCGATGCAATCATCGAGGCGCTGTCGGACGACCTGAACACGCCGCAAATGATCGCCGCATTGCACGGCTTGCGGAATAAAGCGGTTTCCGGAGATGATCATGATCGCGGCCAGTTTGCCGCTTCGTTGCGGCTTTTCGGATTCCTGTCCGAGAGCGTGGCAGAATGGAATGACCGAAAGCAGCAGGCCCGGGGCGTCGATGCAAAGCAAATCGACGGACTGATTTCGGACCGCGCCGCCGCCCGCGCGCGCAAGGATTTCAAGGAATCCGATCGCATCCGCGATGAACTCGCCGCGATGGGCGTTATCATCAAGGATTCCAAGGAAGGCACCACCTGGGAGATTGCGCGATGAGCAAACCTGATACGCCATTTCCAAAGCACTGGCGCTATTACATTGCCATCAAGTGGTTGCTGATCGCGGCAGCCGTCGTGCTTGCGCTGAAACTGATTGGATCCTGGTGGGTGTGATGGGACAGGCGTTGCCCCAACCCGCGCTGCGGCCGTTCCTCAAGGAGGATACGCCGGTGCTGGCCGCGATCTTCGCTGCCAGCGTCGAGGCGTTGACCGGCGACGACTATAGCGAAGCGCAGCAGCAAGCCTGGGCCGGTGCCGCCGATGACGAGGAGCAATTCGGCAAGCGGCTCGCCGCCGAGCTCACATTGATCGCCACGCTGCAGAATTCGCCGGTCGGATTTGCCTCGCTAAAGGGCGCCGACCACATCGACATGCTCTATGTCCATCCCGGCGCGACCGGGCAGGGCGTGGCGTCGATGCTGTGCGATGCGCTGGAAAAACTCGCCGCCGGCCGCGGCGCCAAAAGCCTCACTGTCGACGCCAGCGATAGTGCCCAGGAATTCTTTTCCAAACGCGGCTACGTGGCCAAGCAGCGCAATACCGTGACCGTCAATGGTGAATGGCTCGCCAACACCACCATGCAGAAGACGCTGGGCAAGCCCGGAGCCTCCAAATGAGAGAGCGCATCTATCTGTTCGACACTACGCTGCGCGACGGCGCACAGACCAATGGCGTGGATTTCACGTTGCACGACAAGCAGCTGATCGCGCAAATGCTCGATGATCTCGGCATCGACTACATCGAGGGCGGCTATCCCGGCGCTAACCCCACCGACACCGAGTTTTTTGCCAACAAACCGAAGCTCGCTCATGCGAGGTTTACCGCGTTTGGCATGACGCGGCGTCCCGGCCGCTCGGTTTCGAACGACCCGGGTCTCGCGGGACTCCTCGAAGCGAAAGCCGACGCGATCTGCTTCGTTGCGAAAGCGTCGGCCTACCAGGTCCGCGTCGCGCTCGAAACCACCAACGAGGAGAACCTGGCCTCGATCTCCGACAGCGTGCGGGCGGCGAAATCGATCGGCCGGGAGGTGATGCTCGACTGCGAGCACTTCTTCGACGGGTACAAGGAAAATCCTGAGTTCGCGCTGGCCTGCGCCAAAGCCGCCTATGATGCCGGCGCACGCTGGGTGGTGTTGTGCGACACCAATGGCGGCTCCATGCCGCACGAGATCGAGACTATCGTTTCGGCCGTGACAAAACATATTCCGGGCGACCACATCGGCATCCATGCCCATAACGACACCGAGCAGGCGGTTGCCAACTCACTGGCCGCCGTACGCGCCGGGGCGCGCCAGATCCAGGGCACGCTGAACGGGCTCGGCGAACGCTGCGGCAACGCCAATCTGTGTTCGCTGATCCCGACCCTGCGCCTGAAGCACGAGTTCTCCGATGCTTTCGAGATCGGCGTGTCGCCGGACAAGATGGCGACCCTGATGAAGGTGTCGCGGACGCTGGACGATATGCTCAATCGAGCGCCGGACCGTCACGCACCCTATGTCGGCGAAAGCGCATTCGTGACCAAGGCCGGCATTCATGCTTCCGCGGTGCTCAAGGATCCGCAGACCTACGAACATGTATCGCCGGATTCGGTCGGCAATCATCGCAAGGTACTGGTGTCCGATCAGGCCGGCCGGTCGAACGTGGTAGCGGAACTCGAGCGTGCCGGGATTACCTACGACAAGAACGATTCAAAACTGGCTCGACTGCTCGAGGAGTTGAAGGAGCGTGAGGCCGCCGGCTACGCCTATGAATCCGCCAACGCCTCGTTCGACCTGTTGGCACGGCGCACGCTGGGGCGGGTACCGGAATATTTCCGGGTCGAGCAGTTCGACGTCAATGTCGAGCAGCGCTACAACGCCAACGGCCAGCGGGTCACGGTGGCGCTTGCCGTGGTGAAGGTCGATGTTGCCGGCGAGCACCTGATCTCGGCGGCCGAGGGCAACGGTCCAGTTAACGCGCTCGACGTCGCGCTGCGCAAGGATCTCGGCAAATATCAGAAGTACATCGAAGGCCTGAAGCTGATCGACTACCGCGTGCGTATCCTCAACGGCGGCACCGAAGCGGTGACGCGGGTCCTGATCGAGAGCGAGGACGAGGCGGGCGAGCGTTGGACCACGATCGGCGTGTCGCCCAACATCATCGATGCCTCGTTCCAGGCGCTGATGGATTCGGTGATCTACAAGCTGGTGAAATCAGGCGCGCCGGCGTGAGGCTTGTTGACCATGATCGACCACATCTCCGTCGGCGTCAGTAATCTCGATCGCGCCGAGCGCTTCTATGAGAGGACACTGGCTCCGCTCGGATTTGCGCGGCTGGTCGCGCGTCCGACGACGATAGGTTTCGGCAAGAGCTATCCCGAGTTCTGGATCAACCTGCGTGCCGGCATGACGCAGGTCGAGCCCGGCAGCGGTCTCCATATCTGCCTTCGGGCGAAATCGACCGGCGAGGTGGATGCGTTCCACGCGGCGGCGGTGAACGCCGGCGGCCGTTCCGATGGCGCGCCAGGCCTGCGGCCGCACGATCGGGTGCGCTACTATGCGGCGTTCGTGGTCGATCCCGATGGCAATCGCATCGAAGCGGTGACGTTTCCCGGCGAATGACGGGGCAAGGCGCCGCGACTGAGCGTCAAAGCCGGCGCGCTATCTCGGGCGCCAATTTCTCGGTGCCCTCGATCGCGCGCGCCGCGGCGGCCCGTAACCGCGGCAGGATATCCTCGACGCGTTCGGCCTTCAGGACGTCGACCGCGAGCGTGGGCCGGATGAACTGCGTCGCGCGCATGTGCGCGAGCAAGGCGAGGAACGGCTCCCAGAAGCCATCGATGTTGGCAAGCAGGACCGGCTTGGAGTGGCGGCCAAGCTGCTGCCAGGTCAGTTGCTCGACCAGTTCCTCCAGCGTGCCGATTCCGCCGGGCAGCGCGACGAAGGCGTCGGAGCGCTCGAACATCAGCCGTTTGCGTTCGTGCATGTCGGGCGTGACGATCATCTCCTGGACGCGCTTCAGCGCGTTTTCGCGCGAAGTGAGGAAGTCCGGAATAATGCCGGTTACAGCCCCGCCATGATCGAGCACCGATGTTGCCACCGCGCCCATCAGCCCGATCGAGCCGCCGCCATAAACGAGACGGATGCCGTTCTCGGCGAGGGTTTTTCCCAGCGCGACGGCAGCTTCGACAAAGTGGGGATTTGTGCCGGGGCCGGAGCCGCAATAGACACAGACGGTTTTGATCTTGCTCATGGCGCCATGTGGCACTGCAACGTAAAGCCGTCAAGCCTGACCGCTTCGCATGCGTAATCTACCCGTAAATGCCCGACAAATCGCGAAAGAAATTGCCGCGTTCAAGGGTGCATCTGTTCCGCAAACACTCTATATGACGGGAACAATGCGGATCGACGGAACAACACGCGCGACGGCCAGCCCGCGCAATCATTTGCCTTGAGCGCTTCTTGATGGCTCACACTGATTCGACCCGGAGCGCCGATGACGCGCTGCCTTCTTCCAGCAAAGCTGCCGAACAGGCGACCCTGATCGGGACGCTGGTGCATCTGTGGCCTTACATCTGGCCCGGCGATCGCCTCGATCTCAAGATGCGCGTGGTCTGGTCGATGGTGCTGCTGCTGCTGGCGAAGCTGGCGACGCTCTCGGTGCCATTCATCTTCAAATGGGCGATCGACGCCCTGACCGGCGCCGATTCCGCGCCGGTGCAATCGTCGAACTGGCCGCTGTGGCTGATTGCCTCACCGCTGATGCTGACCCTGAGCTACGGCGCCGTGCGCGTGGTGATGGCGGTCCTGACCCAATGGCGTGATGGAACCTTCGCGCAGGTGGCGATGCACGCAGTGCGCAAGCTCGCCTATCTCACCTTCGTCCACATGCATGAGCTGTCGCTGCGTTTTCATCTGGAGCGCAAGACCGGCGGGCTGACCCGTGTGCTCGAGCGCGGCCGGCTCGGCATCGAGGTCATCGTGCGGATGGTGATCCTGCAACTGGTTCCCACCATCATCGAGGTTTCGCTGCTGATGGCGGTGCTGCTGTGGAAGTTCGACTGGCGCTACGTACTCGCCACCCTGATCACGGTCGTGATCTACATGTACTACACCTATGTCGCGACCGAATGGCGGATCGAAATTCGTCGTAAGATGAACGATTCCGACACCGAGGCGAACACCAAGGCGATCGACTCGCTGTTGAACTACGAGACCGTCAAATATTTCGGCGCCGAGCAACGCGAGGCCACCCGCTACGACCGTTCGATGCAGCGCTATGAGCAGACCAGCGTGAAATCCTACACCTCGCTGGCGGTTCTCAACACGGGGCAGGCGATCATCTTTACCGCCGGACTGACCGCAACCATGCTGATGTGCGCGCTCGGCGTGCGCAGCGGCAAGAATACCGTCGGAGATTTCGTCATGGTCAACGCCATGATGATCCAGCTTTACCAGCCGCTGAATTTCATGGGCATGGTCTATCGCGAGATCAAGCAGGCGATCATCGATATCGAGAAGATGTTCAACGTTTTGTCGCGCAACCCCGAGATCAAAGATGCCCCTACCGCCAAGCCTTTGATCGTGACCACGGGCAATCTGCGCTTTGAGGATGTACGCTTCTCCTACGACGCCGAGCGTCCGATCCTGAAAGGCCTCAGCTTCGAGGTGCCGGCCGGCAAGACGGTCGCGATTGTCGGCCCTTCTGGCGCAGGCAAATCCACCATCTCGCGGCTGTTGTTCCGGCTCTATGACATCTCGGGCGGCAAGATCCTGATCGACGGTCAGGATATTCGAAACGTCACCCAATCGTCGCTGCGGGCCTCGATCGGCATGGTGCCGCAGGACACCGTGCTGTTCAACGACACCATCCGCTACAACATTCGCTATGGCCGCTGGGACGCCAGCGATGACGAAGTCGAGCAGGCGGCGCAACTGGCGCAAATCGACAGCTTCATCCGGATGTCGCCGAAGGGCTATGAGACCCAGGTCGGCGAACGCGGACTAAAGCTTTCAGGCGGCGAGAAGCAACGCGTGGCGATCGCGCGCACCGTGCTCAAGGCGCCGCCGATCCTGGTGCTCGATGAGGCGACCTCGGCGCTCGACAGCCATACCGAACACGAAATCCAGGGAGCGCTGGAACGGGTGTCGCGCAACCGCACCTCGCTGGTGATTGCGCACCGGCTGTCGACGATCGTGGGCGCCGATGAAATCATCGTCCTGGATCAAGGCCGCATCGCCGAGCGCGGGACTCACTCGCAGCTTTTGGCATCCGGCGGACTTTATGCCAGTATGTGGAACCGGCAGCGTGAGGCTCAGGAGGCGCGGGAGAAGCTGGCGCGGATCGCCGACGAGAACGAAACGCCGAACCGCGTCCCGCCGCCGATCGACGACGCGCTGGTAACGCCTGCCGCCGCCGAATAGAAGAAGAGCCGGCCCATCTTCCGCAAGGGGGAGAGGGGAAAGAACAACAGTGAAGATCGATGTCCATCGCCAACTCCATCCGAGCGCAGATTCCACCTGTTCATCCGGAAGGATATCCCTTCATCGGCGGCTTTGCCCTGGCGAGCCTGATCCTGTTCTGGATCTGGTCGCCGCTGGGCTGGATCGGCACTCTGCTGACGGTGTGGTGCGCTTTGTTCTTCCGCGATCCGGTGCGGGTGACGCCGGTCCGGGAGGGCATCGTGGTGGCGCCGGCCGATGGGCGGATCTCGATGGTGACCCAGGTGCTGCCGCCGGCAGAACTTGGTCTGGGCGACAAGCCGCTGCCGCGCATTTCGATCTTCATGAGCGTGTTCAACTGTCATGTGAACCGCAGTCCGGTCGCGGGGCGGATCGACAGGATCGCGTACCGGCCGGGCACCTTCATCAATGCCGAGCTCGACAAGGCGAGCGAGGACAACGAGCGCAATTCGCTGGTGATCTCGACGCCGAACGGCCGCATCGGCGTGATCCAGATTGCGGGGCTGGTGGCGCGGCGAATTGTCTCGTTCGTTCGCGAAGGGCAATCGATCGGCGCCGGTGAGCGGTTCGGGTTGATCCGGTTCGGGTCGCGGCTCGACGTCTACCTGCCCGAGGGCACCAAATCGCTGGTTTCCGAAGGCCAAACCGCGGTGGCCGGCGAAACCATCCTGGCCGATTTCAGGCTCGGCGACGGCGGTAGAACGTTCCGCGCCGATTAACCATCCACGTTCCAGCCGGCCGGTTCCCAACCGCGATGGCGGCGCGGTCTGGCGCTTGCTATATAGCCGAGATGCAGACGCCAACCGACCCCAATTATCCCGAGTTGCGCCGCCGCCGGTTTCGTCCGATTCCGGTGCGAATGCTGGTGCCCAACGTCATCACCTTGCTGGCGATTTGCGCCGGGTTGACGGCGATCCGTCTGTCCACCGAAGGGCGGATGGAACTCGCGGTCGCCGCGATCGTGTTCGCCGCCGTGCTCGATGGCCTCGACGGCCGCGTCGCCCGCATGATCAAAGGTCAATCGAAGTTCGGCGCCGAACTCGACAGCCTCGCCGACTTCGTCAATTTTGGCGTCGCACCAGGTTTGATCCTGTATTTCTGGCAGTTGCACGAGTTGCACAATGGCGGCTGGATCGCGGCGATGGTATTCGCGATCAGCGGCGGCCTGCGGCTGGCCCGCTTCAACGCAACCATGGACGATCCGAACAAGCCGCCCTTTGCGGTGAATTACTTCACCGGCGTTCCCGCGCCGCCCGGCGCGATTATCGCGTTGCTTCCGGTCTACCTTGCTTTCCTCGGCCTGCCGAAGCCGCCCGCAACGCTAACGGCCCTTTATACCTTGCTGATTGCCTTCCTGATGGTCTCGCGGCTCCCGGTGTTCTCCGGCAAGACCGTGCGCTTGCGCGTGCCGCCGGAAATGGTGCTCCCGGTTTTCGTCTCGGTGATTTTCTTCATCGCGCTGCTGGTCGGCTATCCCTGGCATATTTTGTCGGCCGGCTCTGTGCTCTATCTCTTGAGCCTGCCGGCCGGATGGAAGTCTTATCGCGATCAGGCGCGCAGGGCTGCCGCGCCGCCCGCTGCCCCGGCCGACACCGCTGGGCCGGCGCCGGCGGCAACATTCGCGTCCCCTTCCGCGGTTTCCGAACCGGACCAGAACCGGCCGGCACGGCTGAACTGAGCGCGCTTCGGCCGCTTCCGTCACTCCACACCCCGATATCTGTCATGAGCGATCGCCGAGTTGGGTTGCATCCCAATCTCGGCTATAGGCTGCCGGTATGCAGCCCCCTGACCAAAGGGCCGGCCATGAACTCTGGAGAGAACGCCGTGACGGAATCCGCAAAAGCGCCGCTGCCTGCTGCACTGCTCGAATCCTTGGGGCGCTATGATACGCCGACGATCTGCAACGCGCTGGAAATCGTCGCGCCACACCGGCGTCTGGTCGGCTTTACAACGAAGCCGCTGGTGTGTCCGTTCCCCGATTTGCCGCCGATCGTCGGATATGCGCGCACCGCCACGATCCGCGCGACGTCGGCTTCGGCGCTGTCGGCGCCCGAGCAGCAGAAACAGCGGATCGCCTATTACGAATATGTCGGCACCGGGCCAGGCCCTCGCATTAACGTGATCCAGGATATCGATGGCCCCGACATTGGATTTGGCGCGTTCTGGGGCGAAGTGCAGAGCAACGTGCACAAGGCGCTCGGCTGCCTCGGCGTCGTCACCGATGGCTCGATCCGCGACACACCGCAATGGGCGCCGGGTTTCCAGGCGCTCGCCGGCTCGATCGGTCCCTCGCATGCTTACGTTCACGCCGACAGCTTTGGTGGCGAAGTCCGCATCGCCGGGATGACGGTGCGCTCGGGCGATCTCATTCATGCCGACCGCCATGGCGCAGTGGTAATTCCACTCGAGGTCGCCGGGAAAGTGCCGGATGCCGCCGAACTCTGCGGCCGTCGCGAGACCCCGATCCTTGAAATCGCGCGCAGCAAGGATTTCAGCCTTGAGAAGCTGAAACAGGCGTTGGCGCGCTCAGCCGAAATTCACTGAGGTTTTCGGAAGGCGTGCCGCGATGAACATCGACGGCAAGACGGTGCTGATCACGGGCTCGACCGATGGCGTCGGGCGCTATGTCGCCGGCAGGCTCGCCTCCGCCGGCGCAACGGTCCTGATTTATGGCCGCGACCAGGCGCGGGCCAGGTCTCTTCTTGATGACATCGAGCGAGTGGGGCGCGGCAAAGCGGCGTTTTATCAAGCCGATCTATCCTCGCTCGGGGGGGTCCGGCAGCTTGCGGAAGCCGTCACCGCCGAGCACAAGCGGCTCGATATTTTCATCAGCAATGCCGGGATCGGATCTCGCACCCTCGGGACTGAGCGGCGAACCAGCGCCGACGGCTTCGAACTGCGGTTTGCGGTAAATTACCTTGCCGGATTTCTGCTTGCTTACCTGCTGCTCCCGCTGTTGAAGGCAAGCGCACCCTCGCGCATCGTCAACGTCGCTTCGCTCGGCCAGCATCCGATCGATTTCGACGATGTGATGCTGACAAAAGACTACAGCGGCAGCCGCGCCTATGCGCAGAGCAAGCTCGCACAGATCATGTTCACCATCGATCTCGCGCAGCAACTCGAAGGCTCCGGCGTGACCGTGAATTCACTGCATCCTGCGACCTATATGAACACCACCATGGTGCGTGAAGGCGGCATTACGCCGATCTCGACCGTCGAGCAGGGCGGCGAGGCGATTTTGCGCCTCGCGGCAGGCGATGATGCCATTGGCAAGAGCGGGCTGTTCTTCAACGGCATGCAGCAGGCGAATCCCAATCCGCAGGCCGATGACGAGGCCGCCCGCCGGCGGTTGCGCGCGCTCAGCCTCAAAATCACCGGCTTGTCCACGTGAACGAACGTCGGCTCCAATCCGCTCGCTAGGCTGATGCTCGGAAGGAGGGGGGCGTGAGCGCGGACATGGTTAGCGGGGCGTTTAGATCGGCCCGCGGCGGGTCGATTTGCCCGTTCGACGGCCGGGCGGAGTATCCTTTACGCGTCTTTAATTGCAGCGACGTAGGGTTTGGCTAGCGCGGCTTACATTGGGCCGCGCCACCGTCCAGAACGGCCGGTCGTTCGCCTACGCGTTGGAGTTCCCATGGACATCATGACGGGCATTGGTCTCGTGTTCGGCATCGTCATCGTGGTAACGATGATGCTGATGGGCGGCGATCTGCATTTGTTCGTCAGCGAGCATGCCGCCATCATCGTCATCGGCGGATCGATTGCCGCCACCATGATCAGGTTTCCGCTCAGCGCTATTCTGCACGGCCTTCCGCTCGGAGCGAAATTTGCCTTCACCATGAGCCGGCTATCGGCGCGCGACCTGGTCGACGAACTCGCCCGCATCGCGGAAATCGCGCGCAAGCAGGGACCCGTCGGTCTGGAAAAAGTCGAGACCGACGAAGCCTTCCTGGCCAAGGGAATACGTTACGTCGCCGACGGCTACGATCTCGAATTCATCCGCGACAATCTCGAACGAGACCGCGACAACTTTCTGATGCATCTCGACGAGGGCGGTAAAATCTACCGCGCCATCGGCGACTGCAGCCCGGCGTTCGGCATGGTCGGCACGTTGATCGGCATGGTACAGATGTTTGCCAACATGACCGATCCTTCGAAACTCGGACCGTTCATGGCGACCGCCCTGCTGGCGACGCTTTACGGCGCGGTGATCGCCAACATGTTTTGTCTGCCGATTGCCGATAAACTGCATGGCAAGTTGCTCGACGAGGAGACCAACCGCACGCTGATCATCGACGGCATCCTGATGATCCGCGATTCCAAGAGCCCGACGCTGGTCCGGGAAATGTTGCTGGCGTATCTCCCCGAGAAGCACCGCGAAGAAGAGGGCGAGCCGGTGCCGGCCTGATCGGGCTGGTCGGTTCGGTGCGGGAAGCAAGCGATGGCCAAGAAAAAACGTGGCGCTGCACATGGCGGAGGACACGGCTGGTACGTGTCGTTCGCCGACCTGATGGGCCTGATGATGAGCTTCTTCGTGATGCTCGTCGCGTTCTCCACCATGGACAACAACAAGCTCAAAATCGTCGCCGGCTCGATGCGCGAGGCTTTTGGGGTGCAGACGGAGGCCCGCTATTCCGGAATTATCGAATCCGACGGCCTGCCGACGCGGCCCAAGCTGAAGAACACCGCGCACATTCCACCGGAGGAAGCCTCCAATACGCCGACCCCGGATCAACAGGAACGCAGCGTTGTCCAAGGCGCCCGGCTGAAAGTGGATCACGAATTCGCACTCGCCTCGGCCTCGTTGCGGCAGGCGTTGCAAGACATGCCGGAACTGACGGAAATTTCAAAGCACATCATGTTTGAGGAAACCAAGGCGGGTCTCAACCTGGAAATCGTCGATCAGGATGGCCGCTCGATGTTTCCGGATGGCTCGAAGGTGCCGTACGATCGCACGCGCCGGTTGATCGAAAAACTCGCGATTCCGCTCAAAGCGACGCCGCTGCGGGTCTCGATCATCGGCCATACCGCCGCTGGTTTCGTGCCGACGCGCGGCGACTATGGTGCGTTCGACCTTTCGGCCGACCGGGCCAATGCGGTGCGCCAAATTCTCGAGCGCGAAGGATTGCCGTCAGCCCATATCTTCGCGGTGTCCGGCAAAGCCGACGGTCAGCCCTTGTTTCCCGATGATCCCACGCTCTCGGCGAACCGGCGGGTGACCATCACCCTGATGCGGGAAGATCCGCCGTTACCGCCCGGTCTGCAGCCGTAACATCGATCACACTACTATCTTACCGTAAACCTGTTGCACATCCGTTTGCGGGACAATGTCACGTTGCCCGCAGTGCTATGGGTGATCCGGTTGACAAGCTTTCCTGGAAGGCGTCGGTAGCCGGCCCGGATCAAATCAACCGAGAGAGCGTTTTCCATCCCTCATGACCGTCAGCGTCACATCCACCGAAGCCCATGACGGGTCGGTCAGATCAGGCTTTTGGGCCCTGACCCTTGGAAGTATCGGCGTCGTCTTTGGCGATATCGGAACATCGCCGCTATACGCGTTGCGCGTGGCCGTTGCCGCTGCCGGGCAGGGACAGCCGATCACGCGCATCATTGTGCTCGGGGTTCTCTCGCTGATCCTGTGGGCGTTGTTAATCGTCGTCACTGCGAAATACGTCCTACTGCTGCTGCGCGCCGACAATCACGGGGAGGGCGGCACGCTCTCGCTGATGGCGCTGGGTCAGCGTGCCCTCGGCCGCAGGAGTTGGCCGCTGCTGGCGATGGGCGTGGTCGGCGCTTCGATGTTCATCGGCGACTCCATGATCACGCCGGCGATTTCGGTGCTATCCGCGGTCGAAGGTCTCAAACTCGCGACCCCGGCGCTCGAGCATTTTGTGGTACCGCTGACGGTGTTCATCCTGGTGGTGCTGTTCGCGGTTCAGAGTGGGGGCACCGCCCGGGTGGCATCGGCCTTTGGGCCGGTGATGGTGGTCTGGTTCGCGACGCTGGCGCTGATGGGACTGGTTCACATCAGTGACGATCCATCGGTGCTGGCGGCGATCAATCCGTGGTACGCGGTTCGATTTGTGCTCTCTCACGGCACGATCGGAATGGTAACACTGGGAGCGGTATTTCTCGCCGTCACCGGCGGCGAGGCGCTCTATGCCGATTTGGGTCACTTTGGACGCAAACCGATCCAGGCGGGCTGGCTCTACTTCGTGTTGCCTTCACTTCTGATCAACTATTTTGGCCAGGGCGCGCTGGTACTTTCGAATCCGGCCGCGATTGAAAATTCGTTCTATCGAATGGTGCCGGAGATATTGCTGTTGCCGCTGGTCGTGCTGGCGACCGCCGCCACCGTGATCGCGAGCCAGGCAGTGATCACCGGAGCATATTCGCTGACGCGCCAAGCGGTGCAGCTTGGCCTGTTGCCACGCTTCGAGGTTCGCTACACCTCGGAGACGCATGTCGGGCAGATCTATCTGCCGCGGGTCAACAGGCTGTTGCTGATCGGGGTATTGCTGCTGGTGCTATTGTTCCACAGCTCGAGCGAATTGGCGTCGGCCTATGGTATCGCGGTCTCCACCACCATGGTCGCCGACGGCATCATGGGCTTCGTCGTGATCTGGAAGCTTTGGAATTGGCGCGCGGCCACCGCAGCAGCGGTGGTTGTGCCGTTCGTCGTCGTCGACATGACGTTCTTCAGTGCAAACCTGTTGAAGTTGCTGGAGGGCGCATGGGTGCCGCTGCTGTTCGGTTTTGCGATGGTGGTCATGATCTGGACCTGGCGCCGCGGCTCGGGGATCTTGACCATGAAGACGCGGCGTATCGAAGTTCCATTGAGCGACCTGATCAAGAGCCTGGAAAAACGTCCGCCGCACATCGTCAAGGGCACCGCAGTGTTTCTCACCAGCGATCCCAGTTTCGTGCCGACCGCGCTGTTGCACAATCTGAAGCACAACAAGGTGCTGCATGAGCACAATGTGATCCTGACCATTGAAACCGCGCAGACCCCGCGGGTCGACGTCGCTGAGCGCGTCCGAATGGAAAGGATCAGCGACAAGTTCTCCACGGTCCGCCTGCGCTTCGGCTTTATGGAATCTCCGAACGTTCCGAAGGCGCTGGTGATCGCGCGCAAGCTCGGATGGCAGTTCGATATCATGGCGACGTCGTTCTTCGTCTCGCGCCGGTCGCTGAAACCCTCCGCGCAGTCCGGAATGCCGCGGTGGCAGGACCACCTGTTCATTGCGATGACCCGTTCGGCGAATGATGCGACCGACTATTTCCAGATTCCGACCGGTCGCGTGGTTGAAGTCGGGACCCAGGTCACGATTTAGGCGAGATATGCATTTTTGCATGCCTATGGCCTGAAATCGCGCTAGGCTATGCTCCAGACGCGGAACTATATGGGCCTCGCTTCGCTGTTGTGCAGTGAAGCATTTGAGGCTCCCCCTGCGATGCCCAGTGATGTAGCAGCTACCGCCGCGGAAGCGCGGGCGGTCGACGGGTATGGCGACACGCATTCCACGGCCGGTTTCAAGGCGCTGATGGTCGGCAGCATCGGTGTCGTCTATGGCGACATCGGCACCAGCCCGCTATACGCGTTGCGCGAAGCTGTCCTCGCGGCGAGCGGGCCGGCAGCCGTTATTACTCCGCAAGCCGTGCTCGGCGTTGTGTCGCTCATCCTGTGGGCGCTACTCATTGTGGTGACGCTGAAATATGTCCTGATCCTGCTGCGTGCGGACAACCATGGCGAGGGTGGAACTCTGGCGTTGATGGCGCTGGCGCAGCGGGCAGTAGGTTCGGGTGCCGGCAAGATCGTTCTTCTTGGAATTATTGGTGGTGCTCTTTTTTATGGCGATGCAGTGATCACGCCGGCAGTCTCCGTGCTTTCGGCAATCGAGGGAATGACCATAGTCACCGCTGCGTTTGAACCGTACGTGGTGGCGCTTACGGTAGTGATATTACTCGCGCTGTTTGCGGTGCAGTCGCGCGGCACGGGTCGAGTTCGGGGCTTTTTTCGGGCCGATCATGTGTGTATGGTTCGCTGTCATCGCGATTGCGGCGATTTCCCCGATTGTGCGCCATCCCGAAGTGCTGCTTGCGCTAAATCCCTTCTATGCCTCGTCGTTCATGATGCATCACGGCATCATTGGCTTCATCACGCTGGGCGCGGTGTTTCTCGCGGTCACCGGCGCCGAGGCGCTCTATGCCGACCTCGGTCATTTTGGCAAGCGGCCGATCCAGACCGCATGGCTCTTCATCGTGCTGCCGTCGCTGGCGCTGAATTACCTGGGCCAGGGCGCACTGGTCATCGCCGATCCGAAGGCGCTGGAGAACCCGTTCTTCCTGATGTTTCCGAATTGGGCGTTGTTTCCGATGGTTGTACTTGCCATTGTTGCCGCCGTGATCGCGAGCCAGGCGGTGATTACGGGCGCCTATTCGTTGACCCGTCAGGCCATTCAACTGGGGCTGATGCCGCGGTTTGAAATCAGGCACACCTCGGAATCCCATTCTGGTCAAATCTACATTCCCCGGGTGAATTTGCTGCTGTCGGTCGGCGTGGTTCTGCTCATCGTCCTGTTCCGTTCATCGAGCGCACTGGCCTCGGCCTACGGCATCGCCGTCACCGGCACCATGGTTGTCACCGCGATGATGGGCTTTGTCGTGATCTGGAGAGTTTGGCGATGGTCGCCTTTCGCGGCGGCGGCGCTGATTGCGCCATTCCTGTTTCTCGATCTCGTCTTTCTCGCGGCAAACCTTTTGAAAGTGATCGAAGGCGGCTGGGTGCCGCTGGCGCTCGGCGCCACGGTCATGTTGCTGATGTACACTTGGCGACGCGGCAGCAAGCTTCTGTTCGAGAAGTCGCGCAAGCTCGAATTCCCGCTGGCCGACTTGGTTGCGATGCTGGAAAAACGGCCGCCACAGCGCGTTCCCGGCACCGCCGTATTCCTGACCAGCGATCCCGCCAGCGCCCCGACGGCGCTGATGCACAGCCTCAAGCACTACAAGGTGCTGCATGAAAAAAACGTCATTCTCACCATCGAAACCGCGCCGACTCCGCGGATTGATCCGGCCGAGCGGGTGAAACTGGAGCAGATCAGCGAGACTTTCTCCAAGATTACACTACGGTTTGGATTCATGGAATCGCCGAACGTGCCGAAGGCACTGGCGATCGCCCGCAGGCTCGGCTGGCAATTCGACATCATGTCGACCTCGTTCTTCCTGTCACGCCGTGCGCTCAAGCCGGCTGCGCACTCCGGGATGCCGCGCTGGCAGGATCATCTCTTCATAGCGCTGAGCCGCACCGCCAACGATGCCACCGACTATTTCCAGATTCCGAGCGGACGGGTGGTCGAGGTCGGGACGCAGGTGACCGTCTGATCCGAGATGCGATCAAATGCCTTCCGGCGCTTGATTTTCCTCGCGCCAGGGGCGAGGTTGGCCTCGAAGCATGGGTAATAGGCCACAGAATAACCAGTGCTGCGGCTGGACTGCGCAGGGGTAGCTGGTTGGGAGGAATTGAGTGGCGGAGCAGGGTCAACAGGTTCACGATTTGACGCCGGAAGAAGTGTCGAAGGGAATGGCGGAGGGACGCGTTCTTCTGGTCGACGTGCGCGAGCCGAACGAGGTTGCGGTGGAGGCTTATCCGGGCGCCGTCGTGGTGCCGCTTTCGAGCTTTGATCCGAAAAACATTCCCGACCCGCAGGGCAAGCAGGTGGTGTTTGCCTGCCGCTCCGGGAAAAGATCAGTAACGGCCTCGCTCGCGGCCCAGACTGCAGGTCTTGCCTACGACAAGCACCTCGCAGGCGGCATGCTGGCCTGGAAGGCCGCGGGGTTGCCGACGAAGACCGGCGGCTGACCATTTCCATGCGCTCCATGAACAAGGTGTTTGCCGATCTACCGGTCACGATCTTCGAGGCCATGTCGCAACTTGCGCGCGACAGCAATGCCATCAATCTGGGCCAGGGTTTTCCTGACGATCCAGGGCCCGAGGACATTCGCCGCGCGGCGGCGGACGCCGTGATGGATGGCTACAACCAATACCCCTCGATGATGGGGATTCCGGAACTGCGCCAGGCAATCGCGGCGCATTATGCGCGCTGGCATGGGCTGACGCTCGATCCAACGGCCGAGGTGATGGTGACTTCGGGCGGCACCGAAGCGCTGACCAGCGCGATCCTCGCGATTGTCGAGCCAGGCGATGAGGTCGTGGTTTTTCA
Organism: uncultured Alphaproteobacteria bacterium; assembly: GCA_963840155.1. Taxonomy (GTDB): domain Bacteria; phylum Pseudomonadota; class Alphaproteobacteria; order Rhizobiales; family Xanthobacteraceae; genus Bradyrhizobium. Next base: position 1,231,137 of record CAWIXP010000001.1, on the reverse strand, counting down.
GCCGGTGTACGATTCCTACTTGCCGATCATCCGTCAGGCCGGAGGAATCCCGCGTCTGGTGCGCCTCGAACCGCCGCATTGGCGGTTGACCGAGGAGGCGCTGCAAGGAGTTCTTCAATCACAAGACCAAGGCCGTGCTGTTCAATAATCCGCTCAATCCCGCCGCGGTGGTTTATCCGCGCGAGGACCTCGAACTGCTGGCACGGTTTTGTCAGAAGTTCGATACCATCGCGATCTGCGACGAAGTCTGGGAGCATGTGATCTTCGATGGCCGCGAACACATTCCCCTGATCACGGTCCCGGGAATGCGCGATCGCACCATCAAGGTGGGTTCCGCCGGCAAGATCTTTTCGTTGACCGGCTGGAAGATCGGTTTTGTCTGCGCGGCGCCGCCGCTGTTGCGGGTCGCGGCGAAAGTGCACCAGTTTCTCACCTTCACCACCGCGCCGAATCTGCAGGCGGCAGTGGCCTATGGGCTCGGCAAGCCGGCGCAGTATTTTTATCAAATGCGCGAGGATCTGGCGCGTAGCCGAGACCGGCTCACCTCGGGATTGGAGCGCATCGGCTTTCCGGTTCTCCGCTCGCAGGGAACCTACTTCCTTACTGTCGACCTCTCCCCGCTCGGTCTCAACGAAACCGACGAGGCATTCTGCAAGCGCATCGTGACCGACTACAAGGTCGCGGCGATCCCGGTGTCGGCGTTCTACGAAAGGGAAGCGGTGACATCGGTGGTGCGTTTTTGCTTTGCCAAAAAAGATGCAACCCTCGATATGGCGCTGGAACGGCTGTCCGACGCGGTGCACCGCCGATAGCAGGTAACAATGATGCGCGGCTTGACCTTGCCTCAACTGCGGTCTGTTGCAGCGATAGCCGCTGCGCTCTCGATGCTGTCGTCGCCCCCAGGGGCGGAGGAACGCACCGTCAATTTCTACAATTGGTCGAACTACATGGCACCGGAGGTGCTGGAAGACTTCACCAGGGAAACCGGCATCAAGGTCGTCTACGACACGTTCGACGCCAATGAGACGCTGGAGACGCGGCTGCTGGCGGGGAAGTCGGGCTACGACGTCGTGGTTCCCACCGCCTATTTCCTGCAGCGCCAGATCACAGCGCATGTCTTCCAGAAGCTTGACAAATCGAAGCTGCCGAATCTCGCGAATGCCTGGCCGGTGGTGACGAAACATCTCGCCGTCTATGACCCCGCCAATCAGTACGCCGCCAACTACATGTGGGGCACGACGGGCATCGGCTACAATGTCAAGGCGGTGCAGAAAATCCTCGGCGACGGCGCCACGATCGACAGCTGGGATCTCGTGTTCAAGCCGGAGAACCTCTCGAAATTCAAGGATTGCGGCGTCCACATGCTGGATTCCGCCGATGATATCTTTCCCGCGGCATTGGGCTATCTCGGTCTCGATCCGAACTCCACCAAACAGGCCGACCTCGAAAAGGCCGCCGATCTCGTCACCAGGATCAGGCCTTATGTGCGCAAGTTTCACTCGTCGGAATATCTGAGCGCATTGGCTACAGGGGAAATTTGTTTCGTGGTTGGCTGGTCGGGCGATATCATGCAGGCGCGAAGCCGCGCGGCGGAGGCAAAGAACGATATCGAAATCGGCTATGCCATCCCGAAGGAAGGCGCGCAGATGTTTTTCGACAATCTCGCGATTCCGGCGGATGCAAGGAACGTTGCCGAGGCGCATGAACTGATCAATTATCTCTACCGGCCCGACGTCGCTGCCAGGAATTCCGATTTTCTGTCCTACGCCAACGGCAATTTGGCGAGCCAGAAGCTGGTCGACCCGAAAATTCTCAACGACAAGAACATCTATCCCGATGATACGACGTTGAAAAAGCTGTTCGTGATCACCGCGCGCGATCCGGCCACGCAGCGCGTGATCAACCGGCTGTGGACCAAGGTGAAGACGGGACGGTAACGCCGCCTTACACTCCTCGTCTTGCAAGCGAGCGAGCGCCCATGTTCCCAAACCTCTGGCTCGCAATGATGCCGTGAGATTTGGCTACCTCCAGCGACGGTGCAGCCACAGCCACTGTTCCGGATATTCGCGGATCCAGCCTTCGACCACCGAAGTAACGGCCTGCATCGTGCCTTGAACGTCGATCTGGCCCTTGGCGTCGCGCGCCGGCTTTACTTCCTCGGAGAGTTCGGCACGAAACCGGTGATTGGGCAGGCGGACGATGCGCACGCCATGGATCGGACATTCGATCTGCCGCAGTAGCCGCGCCAGCGTCGGGTTGGCCTTGGTCTTGCGGCCGAAGAACGTCACCTCGGGGCCGTTGGTCCAATACTGGTCCACCAGCATCGCGACGTGCTGACCTCTTTGCAGCGCCTCGGCGAGCTTCAGCGGCGCATCGCGGCCGGCTGGAATGAGCGTGCCCATCTTGACCGCGCGGATTTGCTGGATGATGCGATCGGCTGAAGCGATGTTCGGGCGGCGATACAGGATCGCGGCATCAAGGCCATGCGCGACCGCGGCGAGAGCAGGCAACTCCCAATTGCCAAGATGGCTCGCGAAGATCAGCGCCGGTTTGCCGTCGTCCCGGATTTGCTCGAACAATTGCCTGGAGCGTGGAGAGAAGTCGATGCGGCTGTTCTCGGGATGCTCCGGGTCAAAATCCCAGATGTGATCGAGGTGGGCAAATTCGGCCCCGATGCGGCCGAGATTGTCCCAGACCCCGGCAAGGATGGTCTCGATCTCCTCCGGCGATTTTTCGGGAAACGCCGCGGTCAGGTTGGCGCGACCGATCTTTTGCTCGCGCAACATCGGCCCAATCGAGCGGGCAACCCGGCCGAACAGGTCGGCGGTTTTGACCGGATCGAAATAGCGCGTGCTGCGCAGCATCGCGATCGTCAAGGCGCCGACCGCGGCTTCGCCGAGCGGCTTGGTCGCGTCGCGGAGGCGGGCCTTGGTACGAAGCAGAAGCCGATGCATTACAGGCCAAACACGATTCGACCGAACACCTAGATCGGTTCGCGCGTTAGGATCAGCGAAGCATTCTGCCCGCCGAACCCGAACGAGTTCGACATCACCGCTGTGACGCGGGCGTCGCGGGCCTTGTTAGGAACCACGTCAAAGGGAATTGCCGGATCGGGCACGTCGTAATTGATGGTGGGCGGAATCCGCTGATGTTCGAGCGTCAGGAGCGAGAAGATGGCTTCGACCGCGCCTGCGGCCGAAATGGTATGGCCGACCATCGACTTGTTGGACGAGACCGGGATTTGCTTGGCGCGCTCACCGAACACCGCGGAGATGCCGAGATATTCCATCTTGTCGTTTTCAGGCGTGGAGGTGCCATGGGCATTGATGTAGTCAACCTGCTCGGACGTCATGCCGGCGTCGGCCAATGCCTTGCGGACGCAGCCGATGATCGGCTTGCCGTCCGGGCTCGATCGGGTGCGGTGAAACGAATTGGTCAGCTCACCGCAGCCGGCAAGCACGCCGAGAATAGTGGCGCCGCGCGCAACCGCAGCTTCATAGCTTTCGAGCACCAGCGCGCCGCAGCCCTCCGCCATCACAAAGCCGTCGCGATTCTTCGAGAATGGCTTCGACGCCGCTTGCGGCGGATCGTTCTGGGTGGATAGCGCCGACAGCAACGAAAATCGTACCAGGGTTTCGGCGTTGACAGAGCTGTCGGTCGCCACGCACAGCGCGGCGTCGGCCTCGCCGCGGCGAATCGCCTCGACACCGAGCTGGATGGCGGTGGCACCGGAGGCGCAGGCCGTTGAAAGCGAGATCGGCGATCCCTTGGTGCCGAAGGTCTCGGCCAGATAACTGGCCACCGAGCCGAACAGGAAGCGGCGATGGTAGCGTTCGAACCTGCCGCCGCCACTGGCGCGCAACACGTCGTTGAAGTCGAATTCGGTCTTGCCGACGGCGCGTCCGGCTTCCAGCCGCTGCGGCCATTCGGCCTCGACAGGCGCCACCGCAAGGAACAGCGGTCCCGGAAAATCGCCCTTGCGACCGATGCCGGATTGCTCGAGCGCTTCGTGGGTTGCGATGTCGGCCATCTGTTCGGTCAGGCTGACCGACGAGAACGGCTCGACAGAAATGAAATCCACCGTTCCGGCCATCGTTGTCTTGAGGCCATCGACCGGAAAGCGCTTCACAGTGCGGATGCCGGATTCGCCCGCGGTCAGTTTCTTCCAATTGTCGGTCTTGCCGGCCCCGAGCGAGGTGATTACCCCCATTCCGGTCACGACGACGACGGGCCGGTCGAATTTATCGCGCGCTGCTGTCATTGTCTCTCCATAGCCCCGCGGACCGGTTCAGTCGATGGCCTCGACCAGGGCCATGCCTTCGCCCTGCCAATGGCCTGCGCCTACGACGACAATCTGGATCGGAGGGTCGGACATTTCAACCTCCAGCCCGGTCGGATCGTTGGGGGGAAACAGCTTGCCGCGCGAGATCGAAAGCGCGGCGAGAGCGAGGCCCAGCGGAAATTGGGCTTCAACCGTCTGGCCGAACATCGTTCCGGTCGCACGCACCGCATAATCCGGATGCTGGCTCAGGAAGGCCCTTTCCTCCGAGGTGACCGGTTCGGCGCCGGTCGCGCCCGTAATCAGCGTGCCATTGCCGCCGCGAACCCCGAGCTTGTTCCAGAGCGCTTCCAGCGAGCGTGTCACCGCACCCGGCTGCTTGCGCCGCGCGAGGTCGGAAACCACCTTGCTCAATTTGGCGTAAGGCTTGGCGCCGCGCGCCTGGGCATGCGCCTTGGATTCGATCACCAGAAACGCGCCGGCTGATCCCAGCGCAAAGCCGGGATTGTTCTGCCGCGCCCACACCGGCACGAATTTGTCCTTCAGATTGAAGCCGCCGAATTCGTAAAGCAGGAAGAGGTCCTGGCGTTCGCCATTGTACGCCGAGCCGATCAGCGCGATGTCGCTCTGGCCCGAGGCGATACGCGCCAGCGCGATCCGCGCTGCGTCGACGCTGGCGGCCTCTTCGCCCATGAAGGTACGCGACGTTCCGGAAACGCCGTGGACGATCGCGATATTGCCCGCGAGCAAATTGGAGAGCTGAGCCAGAAACAGCGTCGGCCGCAGACCGTTCATCAGCCGCTCGTTGAGGAAATTCGGAGCTGAATTGCCTTTGGCATCGGCGTTGAGAATGGCGATGTCAACCGCCAGATCACGCTCGCCACCGGCAGCCGCAACGATCATGTCCATGCGGCCGAGAATTTCCTTGTTGCCTTTGACGCCGGCCGAATCCAGCGCCAAACCTGCGGCATAGGTGCCGATCCGCTGCCAGGATTCCATCTGGCGCTGATCGCCCTTCTTGGGAATCTGGCTATCCAGATCTACCGAGATCCAGGGATGCACGACGTAGGGCGCAAAGGTCTTCTCGTCGACATTGATGCGCCGCGCATTGAGCGCGTCCCAATGCGCGTCGAGACCTTCGCCAAGCGAGGTGGCGAGCCCAATGCCGGTGATCCAGACTTCCGTCGACCCCCGATCCGAAGATTCGGTGCCAGTCATGGGAGACCGGCCCGTTGCGGAAAACCGACGCGCTTGGCTACGGCATCCATGTGTCGGCGCAAATCGGGATTGGGGAAGCGGACGTGGCTGAACGTGATCGTGGCGTCGCATCTCAGTTTGCCGCCGACCTTGACCTTTGCTTCGGTCAGCGCGTAACCCGAGCCTTCGTGAAGGATATTGGCTTCGATCGTCAGCAAATCCCCTGGGGATACGAAGCCGCGCATCTTGGCCTCCTTGACCGCGGCCAGAAACGGCATGCGCTCGAATTTCATCAGCGCGAGCAATAACAAACCCGAGGTTTGCGCCATCGATTCAATCAGCAGGACGCCGGGCATGATCGGGTAGCCCGGGAAATGCCCTTCGAAGATGGTGTTATGCTGGGGAACCTGCGCCTCGACCGTGATGGTCTTCGCATCGATATTAACGTCGAGGATGCGGTCGATCAGCTGGAAATATTCAAGCTGCATGGCCGGCGATTAGGCGCCCGTTCCTTTGGCCGCGACCAATTCGTCGATGCGCGCGCTGAGGTTTTTCAGGACGAAATATTGCTCGGTGGTCGCCTTGCCGTCATTGACCTCCTGGGTCCATTTTTCCAGTGGCAGCTTGATTCCGAACGCCTTGTCGATCGCGAACGCGATGTCGAGAAAATCGAGACTGTCGATCCCCAAATCGTCAATCGCGTGGCTGTCGGGCGTGATCGTGTCGCGCGGGATGTCGCAGGTTTCAGCGATAATCGTGGCGACCTGATCGAATGTGGATGACATCACTAAACCTTTGATATTTTGGAGATAAATCTCATAACGGCGTGGCAGGCCGGCGCGGAGCCCTGGAATGCCCGATCTGCGGCCCGGAGCCGAGTGCCCGTATATCGGAGCGAGGCGCTGAGTTCAATGGAGGCGGACGGCGTAAGGCCGGGGTCACGGGGAGCCTAGCCGCGCCGGGCGCCTGAATTCTAGAAATGCGGCGTGGCAATGCGGGCGCAATCGCGCCGTCCCATCAGCACGCAGTCCTGGGTCTTGCGCAGGTCCGCAATGCTCACGGCGAGCCAAATCCCGATCGCGGTCAGCGCGACGGTGAAGGCGAAGGCGGCGACGTTTGCCAGCATCCGGTGCCGGAAGTCATCCGGTTCGCTCCGCTCTCGCTCATAGCGCGACAAATCATTGGGTTCTTGCCCGACCTCTTGCTTGAGCGGTCGGTCGATCGCATCCGGCCGCTTGCCCGGCGGATCGGCCAAGATGCGCGGCCGGAACTCGAGCACGCGGTGCTCTTCTTCCGATACAATGGGCCGCTGAGTTTTCACTGCCGTCGATTCCGGGACATCCTGACGCTATTTAGCACGCCCGCTGCGGGTCTCAAAAATTTTTGACATGGCGTCGATCCGATAAATTAGCTCTCCATCGTCTCGTGGAACCTGCCGTAGTCGATTCGGAGCCGACCGTCTTCCAGCGTGCCGAGGATGTCGGCGTAGCGGTGCCCGAAACGAATGTCCGGATAGTCGTACGATTTTCGCGCGTGGACGGTCTGCGCGGCAACAACATCATACCCTGACACCACAACGACCAGCGAAACGTTCGATGCTTCCAGATCGTGCGCATTGAGCCCGTGCAACGGGCTTTCCTCATCGAGTACGTGGTACAGCGTCCAGCTCAGGGCCAGCGCCGGGTGTTCGTTTCGCACCAGCGCCAGTTCGTAGAACCTGCGAAGGGTCTGGCCTTCCAGGCTGACAACGTTCTTGAGCAGCCACAATCTGGCCGTGGCGTTGCCGATGATGTTGTGGCGTTCATTGGCGAACCGAACCATCAGCGTCGGCTTGCCGTCATGCAGCGAGATCACCGGGTAATCGGCGAACAGCAATCGGGCATTTGGTCGCGAGAAGCGGGCAAAGATCAATCCGGTCATCAGCGACATCGAAAAGATCCCCGTGAAAAGCTCCACGGCGGCGATGAAATGTCCGTAGTGGGTCTGCGGATGCATATCGCCGTAACCGGCGGTCGAAAGCGTCTCGATGCTGAAATAGAGATAGTCGATGTAGGCGCCGCTGGCCACGCTGGAGATCGGCTGGTCGCCGATCCAATAGAGAACCGCGAATACCGCATTGAAGCCGATAAACACCAGCACGGCGCCGGCGATGAAGGACGGCCAGGAGGCCGTCATGCAGCGGTGGCTGATATCGGCCCAGAAATTGAGATGCAGACCCTCGGCAACGACCTCGCGGCCACCAATCTGGAGCACCTGCGGTTTCGAAGTTTGCTGCCTCGGAGTTTTGACCATCTTAAATCTCTCGCGGCGGCGCAGCCTACTTGGGCAGACGCCCCATCATGTAGAATTCGGCATTGGGACGCATCGCGGTGACGTTGGCGATCCGGTTCGAGAGCGCAAAAAACCCGGAGATTGCCGCGATATCCCAGATATCGTCATCGCTAAAGCCGTGGCTAGCGACGGCGGCAAAATCCTCTTCGGTGATTTTGTGAGCCGCTTTGCTCACCTTCATCGCAAAGTCGAGCATCGCCTTCTGGCGCGGTGCGATATCCGCCTTGCGGTAATTGACGGCGATCTGGTCGGCAATCTGCGGGTTCTTCGCCCGGATGCGCAGGATTGCGCCATGCGCGATCACGCAGTACTGGCATTGATTGGCGCTGGATGTCGCAACCACAATCATCTCGCGCTCGGCCTTGGTGAGGCCGCCGTCCTTGTCCATCAGGGCGTCGTGATAGGCAAAGAACGCACGAAATTCTTCGGGCCGATAGGCGAGCGTCAGGAACACGTTCGGGACGAAGCCGGATTTTTCCTGCACCGCGAGCAGGCGGGCACGGATGTCCTCCGGCAGTGTGTCGATCGAGGGGGTCGGGAAACGCCTTGCGATGGGCTCGGTCATGATGGGAATTCCGGCTCGGGCCGCGTCATGCGGTTAACCGGAAACATAGTCGATGGCCGCACCGGCGCAAAGAGCGCCACGGCGGCGGCGGCGCGATCAGCGCCGGCCCGGCCGCTTAGCGCAGCGGCTTCTTCAGCAGCGAGAAGCGATCGGGATCGAGTCCCATCGAGGGTTGCAGCATCGGCGCTTCCACCGAGATCGTGCGGGGGGCGGGGCGCTCGTTGAGCGTGGGATCGTTGGGAACGTCGCGCTGCGAGGTGGCGCCGCGCCAGCGGTCGAGCACGGCGCTGACGAAATGCATGTCGTGGCCGGCGGCAACCGATGGCACCGTCGAGATGGTGGCTTCGCTGCGCGGCAGTTGATGCACCGGCACCTCCTTGAATCGCAGCCGCGTCGGAAGCGCGACCCCTTCACCGAACGCGAGCACTTCACGGGTACCGAGCGAGGGGACGAACGACAACAGGTTGGCAGCGGCATCCGAAACCGCCGAGCGCAGCAGCGCCTGGTCGCGATCGTTGGCGAGACGCATTGCAAACAGCGTGTTGCACTGGGAAATGATGGTGGCATCGAGTTCGGCCGGCCTCTGCGTGACCAGCCCGAGATAGACACCGTATTTGCGGCCTTCCTTGGCGATGCGCGAGACCGCCTTGCGCGTCGGCCCGAAGCCGATGGTGCGGTCGGCCGACGCGTAGCGGTGGGCTTCCTCGCAGACGAACAGCAGCGGCGAGACGCCATCGCTCCACAATCCGAAGTCGAATGCCATGCGGCATAGCACCGATACCACGGAATCCACGACCTCGGCGGGGAAGCCGGCCAGCTGCATGATGGTCATCGGCCTGCCATTGGCCGGTAGCCGGAACAGATGGCTGATCACTTCAGCCATGGTGTCGCCGCCGACGTTGGCGTTGTCGAACATGAAGGTGTAACGCGGATCGTTGCGCACGGTCTCGATGCGCGAGATCAGCTTGTGATAGATGATGCGCGAGGAACGGTTCTCGAGCTTGCCCATGCGCTCGTCGATCAGCGAGATCAGGTCGACCAGACGGTAGGGCACCGGCGTATCGACGGTGTAGCCGATCGCCTTGGAATCCAGGCGCTTCAATCCAGGCCGATCGGTGTTCTGGTACTGGGTATAGATCCCCTTGGCCATCGGAATGATCTCGGCGAGAATGTCGAGTTCCTCCGCCACGCCCGGCCGTCCAGCGAACAGCACATCGACGATTTCCTCGAAATTGAACAACCAGAATGGCAGCTTCAGGTTGCGCGGGTTGAGCACCAGCGCGCGGTCGCCGAAGCAACGGCCATATTCGTTGTGAACGTCGAGCAAGAAAATTCGCAAGTTGGGCCGCGACTTGAGAATTTCGTTGAGCAGCAGCGAGACGCCGCTCGATTTACCGACGCCGGTGGAGCCGAGCACCGCGAAATGCTTCGACAGCATTTCCTCGACGTCGACGTAAGCGGTGACCGAGCGATCCTGCTGCAGCGTGCCGACGTCGATCTGATCGGAGCCGCTCGGCGCATAAACGGTACGCAGTTCCTGATTGGTGACGAGATCGACGGCATCGCCGATGGTCGGATAGTTGGTGACGCCGCGCTGGAACTTGGGACGGTCCACCTCGCCGAGGATTTCGCCGAGCAGGTCGACGCCGGCGCTGGCCATGTAGTTGTCGGAAGTCGGCAAATTCTCGCACGACACGTCGGTGATCATGGCGATGATGGTGGAGTTTGCGCAGCGGATGCTGACGAAGCGGCCGACGGTGGCCCGGATTTCCGACAGGCGCATCTGGTTCGCCGCGAACAGTCCAACGCGGGCGAGGGATCCGCGCACCGAAATCACACGTCCGAAGGATGTCACAGCGGTTGAACCTGTTGAATTTGTGGGTCAGGCGCCACTATGCAGTCGGTCGCTGGAGAAACGGTTAAGTCGAGCGGGCTCCGGTTGCATAAATTGAATGCATCCTGATCCGGGTTTGATCCTGGCAGGCCATCGATTCCAGCGGGGATCGGCCTGTTTTTGCTGCGAAACCGGCATTTGTGGTTCGTCCGTCAACGGCTCCGATTTAAGGTTTGGTTTACCAATCCTTGAGGGAGCGTTCCCCCGGGTCGGCCGCTTCCGATACCCGCCGAAATGGCCGGGAGCGCTGCAAGGCTGCCTGATTTCAGCCGCCCGGATGCAGTGTTATGGTGCAGATATATATTGCAGTGTTTAGAGGATCTGCCGATGGCTGTCGCGTTGAACTCCCGCACCGACCGTTCCAAGCAGGGCAAGGCGCTTCGCCGCAAGACGCCGCGGGAGGCACATGCGGAACTAAAGGGATCGATGTCGCGCGATGTGGTCGCGCTACTCGCCGAAAGCGATCCGGATCGCGTGCCCGAACTGGTCCCGGAACGCTACGCGCGGATGACGGCCAACGCATTTGCATTTTTGCGGGGCGCCGCCGCCGTAATGGCCAACGATCTTGCCGCGCAGCCTATGGTCGGACTGCCGGTGCAGGCCGGCGGCGACAGCCATCTGATGAACTTCGGCGCTTTCGTTACGCCCGAAGACAACATCCTGTTCGACGTCAACGATTTCGACGAGACCTTGCCCGGCATCGACTTTACGGTCGACCTGAAGCGCCTTGCGGCCAGCGTGGCGGTTGCCGCCTTGGACGCAGGCTTTCCAAAGAAGCACGGGAGAAGCTTTGCGGCCGAAACCGTGAGGGCCTATCGCTGCCATATGGCGAGGCTGGCCAAATTGTCGCCGCTTGAAATTTGGCACAGCCGCATCGACCTCGAACGGGAAGTCGACTTGATCGGCGGCGGAGGCCTGCGGCGCAAGCTGCAAGACGTGATTGCGAGGGCGCGTGGCAAGGGGCTGGAAAAGGACGACAACTTTCCCCACCTCGTCAGCGGCGGCGAGCCGAAGATCGTCGACAAGCCGCCGGTCATTTTTCATCTGGACCCGAAGGCGGACCTGCACCACAGGCTGAGCAGCGAACGCGTATTCGGCGCCTACCGCAAAAGCCTTGGTCCGGACCGGCGCAAACTGCTCGATCGCTTCGCCATGAAGGACATCGCCTTCAAAGCGGTCGGTGTCGGATCTGTGGGCACGTTCTGTTGCGTCGGACTTTTCATGACCGGCGACCACGAGCCGCTGTTCCTTCAAGTCAAGCAGGCGCAGCGTTCGGTGCTGGAGCGGCTCGGCGGCAATTTCGCCTACAAGGGACATCAGGGCCGGCGGGTCGTCGAAGGCCAGCAAATGATGCAGGCGGCGAGCGACATCTTCCTCGGCTATACGGAGGACGACGACACCGGCCGGCAGTTTTACGTCAGAACGCTGAAGAACCGGCGGCTGGGCAAGGTCAGCGAGATCAGCGAAGGCGAATTGCTTTCCGGCTATTCCCAGCTGTGCGGCCGCACGCTGGCACGTGCCCACGCCCGGTCCGGGGATGCGGCGGCAATGGCCGGGTACATGGGCAAGGGCGAAGTCTTCGATGACGCGATCGCATCTTTCGCCATGGCCTATGCCCACCAAACCATGATCGACCACGCGGCGCTGGTTAAGGCCAAAGCGCCTGCGGGCGGCACCAAAACAATGCCGAAGAAGGCCAAGGCGGCGTGATCGCATTCGGCCCATTCTCATGAGGCGCAGCGATCAGCGCCACGGTCGACCCCGTGGCGACCGGCTGGCGCAATTGACACAAACAATATCAACGCTACGCTCTAGCCACTTCAGGGAAAGCAATTTCAGCTACCGGCTAAATCGGTTTTCCCGAGCAAAAAAAGCAACAGGGCAGGGTGGAACGCGATGAAACGCGGCGTCGAATTTTGAGCGCGCCCGCGCGGCATTCCGCGCTCACCCCGTTCCGTATCAGGAATTATCGTTTCCAGTGGCCCGCGGACCTCTTCACCTCGTGCGCGTTCGAGATGGAGACCCTCATTCTCGGCTGGTATGTGCTGGTCGAAACCCGATCGGTGCTGTTGCTGACGTCGTTCGCATCGCTCAGCTACGTCGGCACCCTGATCGCCCCCGTGTTCGGCATGGTCGGCGATCGCATCGGTCACCGTGATCTGCTGGCAGCGATGCGGGCAAGCTATGCGGTGCTGGCGGGCACGCTGATGCTGCTGGCGCTGACCGGGAATTTGAGCCCGCTCTATGTCTTCATCGTCGTGGCGATCATGGGGCTGGTTCGACCGTCCGATCTCGGGGTGCGCGGCGCACTGGTCGCCAATATCATGCCGCATGATCAATTGATCGGGGCCATCAGCATTTCCAGGACGACAATGGATACCGCGCGGATCGCAGGTGCGCTGAGCGGCGCCGGGTTGTTTGCAAGCCTCGGCATGGGTCCGGCCTACGTGGCGATCGTCACTCTTTATTTCGTCAGCACGCTGCTGACGCTCTGTGTCGTCGCGCCGTCGAAGCCGCATCCGGTCGAGGAATCGGTTGATGGCGGGCTGCGGCGCTCGCCGATGCGCGATCTGAAGCAGGGCGTGACCTATGTCTGGACTACGCCGCGGATGCGCGCGGCGATGTGGATCGCGTTCCTCGCCAACCTGACCGCCTTTCCCCTGTCTAACGGCCTATTGCCCTACGTCGCGCGCGAGATCTATCGCACGAACCAGACCGGGCTCGGGTATCTGTCGGCGAGTTTCGCGATCGGCTCGCTGATCGGATCGATCACGTTGAGCTTGATCGGCGGCATCCGGGTTGCGCGGCTGATGATCGGCGCCTCCGTGATGTGGTACGCGGCGCTTTTGGTGTTTTCGCAGACGCAGACCGTGCCGGCCGCGATCGTCTGCCTGATGTTGGCGGGGTTCGCGCAAAGCCTGACGATGATTTCGATCGCGGTGATCCTGATGCGTACCGCAAGCGAGCATTTCCGCGGCCGGGTCATGGGCGTGCGGATGATGGTGATCTACGGTCTGCCGCTTGGCCTGCTGGCGGCCGGCAGCCTGATCGAGCGGGTCGGATTCGCCGCGACCGGAACGCTTTACGCCGCAGCAGGCCTGACGCTGATGCTGGCCATTGTGGTGCACTGGCGCTCGGATTTATGGAATCTGCACGCGCCGGCGAATGTGAAATAGCGGGAAACGCTTATTCCGTCGGCGTTTTTCTCATACGGGTGTGATTGGCTGGGGAACTAGGATTCGAACCTAGACAAACAGAGTCAGAGTCTGTTGTGCTACCGTTACACCATTCCCCAATCTTTTCAATTGCTTATGAGTTGGTCTTAGCAAACCACGCAACCGACCGATAGGCCCGCGCAGCGTGCGCCGTTCTACTCGCTCCGCCCCGGCCCTGGCAAGCGCGCGGCAATTCCCGTTCTCAAATTAACATGCTGCGATGAATCCACGCTCGCTAACAGCGGCCAGCGCATCGCGACTCGCAGCTGGCGGATACGATCGTATTCGCCGCGTTGCGTTGCGCAGACGGTTCTGCAGGATCGAGCTTCGAAGCCCGATGCGTTGCCGATTGCTTCGGCGATCGCCCACGCTGGGAGCACCGGGATGCCGAAGGTTTTTCCGCCTCGCCGGACGGCATCGACGCGCAGCCTGCGGCCATTTCGTCACCGCCGGCCCATGGGCCCGCAACTTGCCCCTTGTAACCGGCCGTGCAATGCTGAGGGAACCAAGAACAAAGCGGCGCGGCCGGCAGTAAAGCCTTCTGCATCCCAGCCTCAGAGCCTCGCATCGGGCGGCACCTCTCGGAGACGACTAGATGAAAGTGAAGCATATCCTCGGGCTGCTCTGTGCCGCCTCGATTTCCGTCGTTATGGCGGGTAATGCGTCGGCGCAGCAAACCGTCAAGATCGGCGCGGTATTTCCACTGAGCGGAAACGCCGCCAGCGCCGGCGTGCACGCCAAGGCCGCGATCGAAACCGCACTCGATATCATCAACAACGCCCATCCGGAGCTCGGCACACTGCCGCTGGCGAAGAACGCCGGGCTCGCGGGGCTCGGCGGCGCCAAGGTTGAGGTGGTTTTCGCCGATAACCAGGGCAGCCCGGCCACCGGACAGAACCAGACACTGCGGCTGATTACCGAGGAGAAGGTGGTGGCGCTCACCGGCGCCTATCAATCGGGCATCACGCTGACGGCGAGCGCGATTGCCGAGAAATACGGAATTCCGTTCTTGAACGGCGAGTCGGTCGCCGCCAATCTCACCGAGCGCGGGTTCAAGTGGTTCTTCCGCACCACGCCGGTGGCGTCCGACTTTGCCAAAGTCTATTTCGATTTCCTCAAGGACATGAAGGCCACCGGCGCCAAGACCGATAGCGTCGCTCTGGTCCACGACAATACCGAATACGGCACGTCGGTGGCGAGCGTAATCACCAGCGTGTTCAAGGAGCAGGGACAGAACGCCCCGATCGATATTGCCTACGCGGCCAACGCCACTGACGTGCAGAGCCAGGTGTTGCAGCTCAAGGAGAAGAAGCCCGACGTCGTGATCATGATTACCTACACCTCGGACGCGATCCTGTTTGCCAAGACCATGCAGGCGCTCGACTACAAACCTCCGATGCTGCTGGCCGACGATGCCGGATATTCCGATCCGTCCTTCATCAAGGCCGTCGGCAAGCTTTCGGTTGGCGCGTTCAACCGTTCGTCGTGGAGCGTCGGCCCTCCGGGTTCGCCGACGGCGCTGATTGCCGAGATGTACAAGAAGAAGAGCGGCGACGAGATGGACGATACCGCCGGGCGCGAGATGCAGGGCTTCTTGGTCCTGATGGATGCGATCGACCGCGCCGGTTCGACCGATCCCGCTAAGATCCAGGCAGCGCTGAAGGCCACCGACCTGAAGCCCGACCAGCTGATGATGGGATACAAGGGCATCAAGTTCGACGAGAAGGGTCAGAACATCCTGGCGGCCGGCGTCATCATTCAATTGCAGGATGGCGAGAATTATGTCGCCGTCTGGCCCAAGACTGGCGCCCAGAAGGCGCCGGTGATGCCGTACAAGGGCTGGTGAACTATCGAGGGCGGGCGCAGTCCCGCCTTCGTCATTTGTGGTACCGCAAGTCGACCAGGATTTAACCCGCAAGATCTGGCGCCGGCATGTCCACTATCCTCGTTCAGGTGATTGTCGGCGGCCTTCTGCTCGGTGCGATCTACGCGCTGTTTTCCTCGGGCCTGACCCTGGTCTGGGGCATGATGAACATTGTCAACTTCGCCCATGGCGATTTTGTCATGCTCGGCATGTACGTCGCGTTCGTGGTCTATACGCTGCTCGGCGCGGGACCGCTGTTGGGTGCGCCGCTGGCAGCCCTGGTGCTCGCGACCGTTGGCGTCATCGTCTATTTCGGACTGATCCGTGAGATCATGAAGGGGCCGATGCTGGCCCAGATCCTCGGCACCTTCGGGCTCGCTTTGCTGCTGCGGTATTCGGTATTCTGGTGGTTCGGTGCGAATTTCCTGACGCTGCCGGAAAACCTTGTCGGAGGCACCTTCGACATATTGGGCTTGCGCATTCAGGCCTCGCGCCTGCTGGCAGGCGTGGTCGCCTTGCTGGTGACGCTCGGGTTGCATCTCCTGCTGACGCGCACTTCGCTGGGTTCGAAGATGCTGGCGGTCGCGGAAGATTCCACCGCGGCGCAGCTGATGGGGATCCGACCCGATACCATGCAGGCGATCGCCTGGGCGATCGCGGCGGGAGCAACCGGGCTTGCCGGCGCGCTGATCGCGACATTCTTTTACATCGTGCCGACCGTCGGCGAGACCTTGGCCATCGTTGCGTTCGTCACGGTGTCGCTCGGTGGCTTCGGCAGCGTGCCCGGCGCGCTGGTGGCCGGGCTTTTGATCGGGGTCATCGAGTCGCTATCGGCATATCTGATCGGCGCCGTCTACAAGGACATCGTCGTGTATTCGCTGTTCTTGTCGTTCCTCTGGTTCAGGCCGCAGGGCCTGATGGGCAAGATGTGATGCGACGCCATGCATGGGCATTGGTGCTGCTGGCGCTGGTCATCGGGTACCCGCTGTTGTTCTCGACGCCATTCCAGCAGCGGCTTGGGGCGCTGGTGCTGCTCTATGCGATCGCGGCATCGGCCTGGAACATCGTGGGCGGCTACGCCGGTCAGGTCTCGGTGGGCCACGTCGTGTTCTTCGGGTGCGGCGCCTATGCCGCGATGGCCGCGTATTCGCATTTCGGGTTGTCGCCCTTGGTTGGAATTCCCGCGGGGATCGTCATCAGCGTGGCGATATCGGCCGTCGTCGGCGTACCGACGCTGCGTCTCTCCGGACATTATTTCAGCATGGCCACGATCGCCGTCGCCGAACTGGTCCGGCTGATTGTGACCAATACAAATTATCTCGGCGCGGCGGTCGGCCTCAGCGGTCCGACGGTGCCGCGCAACGTGTTCGATCTGTCGTTCATCTCGGCGCTGCCGTATTATTATCTGTTCCTGACCATGCTCAGCCTCACGCTCGGCGTCACCTGGTGGATGGCGAACAGCCGGATGGGATTTTATCTCCGCGCCATCAAGGATTCCGAGCGGGCGGCGCGCTCGCTGGGTGCCCCCGCCAGCCGTACCAAGCTCTATGCGTTCATGCTGAGTGCGGGCCTGACTAGCGTCGCCGGCGCGCTCTACGCCATGATGTTCGGCTTCGTCGATCCGGAATCCGGGCTTGGTATCCTGATCTCGGTAAAGATCCTGATCATGGCGGCACTGGGGGGCGCGGGTCTGTTGTTCGGACCGCTGGTCGGCGCGGTGATCCTGGTGCCGCTGGAGGAGATCTCCAACAATTGGCTGGGCGGCAAGGGCGCCGGCCTGACGTTCGTCGTCTACGGCGCGATGATCGTATTGATCGCGCGCTTTCAGCCTGGTGGCATTTTGACACTGATCAAGCGGCTGTGGGCAAAGCGCGGCAAGGCGGTGGAAACGCCGGCAGCGGCGGGAGCAGCACATGCTCCTTGAAGCTCGCGACGTGACAAAGGCCTTCGGCAGCTTCAAGGCCGTCGACGCGGCCTCGGTGACGCTGGAGCAGGGCGACATTCTCGGCCTGATCGGGCCCAACGGTGCCGGCAAGTCGACGCTGTTCAATTGCCTGACCGGCGACTTGCTATCGACGGCCGGCAAAGTGATCTTCGAAGGCAACGACATCACCAATGTGGCACCGGAGGGCCGCGCGCGCCTTGGCCTCGCCCGTACTTTCCAGGTGCCGCAGACGTTCGAAGGCATGTCGGTGCTGGAGAACGTCATGATCGGCGCGTTTCTTCGCACCCCCCACCGCGCGACCGCCGAAACCAAGGCACGGGCCGTGCTGCAGCGGGTCGGCATGAGCAAGCTCGCGGACGCGCCGGCTCGCTCGCTCGGGACGCCCGGTCGCAAGCGGCTGGAAATCGCGCGCGCGCTCGCGACCGAGCCGAAGGTCCTACTGCTCGATGAGGCGATGGCCGGCCTCACCCAGCGCGAGGTGCAGCTCGCGATCGACCTTGTGCGCGACATCCATCGCTCCGGCATCACGCTCGTGATTGTCGAGCACATCATGGAAGTCATCATGTCGCTGACGACGCGCGTGATGGTGTTTCACCAGGGCCGAGAGATCGCACGCGGCACCCCGCGCGAAGTCACCGGCAATCCGGCGGTCATCGCGGCCTACCTGGGCACGCGCGCCGCCAAAGCCGCTGCGGGCCACACGCCGAT
Organism: uncultured Alphaproteobacteria bacterium; assembly: GCA_963840155.1. Taxonomy (GTDB): domain Bacteria; phylum Pseudomonadota; class Alphaproteobacteria; order Rhizobiales; family Xanthobacteraceae; genus Bradyrhizobium. The sequence goes on along the minus strand of CAWIXP010000001.1, from coordinate 1,213,139 downwards.
CGAGCTGATGGGCGGACCGGCCTCGTGACCGCGCCCCTGCTCAAGATCGAGCATCTCGAGGTGCGGTACGGTGATCTGATCGGAGTCTCCGACGTTTCGCTTGAGGTGCCCGAAGGCAGCGTGGTGGCGCTGCTCGGCTCCAATGGCGGCGGCAAGACCACTACGCTCAACGCCGTCGCCGGCCTCATTCCCATGCATTCCGGATCGATCGGGTTTCGCGGACACGAGATCGGCGGCGACAACGCGTTTTCGATCGTGCGCAAGGGGCTTGCGTTGTCGCCCGAGGGTTGGCGGCTGTTCGTGCAGCAGAGCGTCGAGAACAATCTGCTGCTTGGGGCAACGCCGCTGCGCGACAAGGCGCGCATCGCCGCGCTGCTCGAGCGCGTCTACGAAATCTTTCCGAGACTCGCGGAGCGGCGCAGTCAGCGCGCCGGTACCATGTCCGGCGGCGAGCGCCAGATGCTGGCGGTCGGCCGCGCACTGATGAGCGATCCCAAACTCCTGATGCTCGACGAGCCCTCGCTCGGTCTGGCGCCGGCCGTGGTCGAGTCGATGTATGAAACCTTTGGCCGTCTGCACCGGGAGGGGCTGACGATTTTGCTCGCCGAGCAATCGATCGAACTCGCGCTCGAGGTTTCCGACTTCGCGACCGTGTTGCAGGTCGGCAAAAGCGTTTTGTCCGGTCCCGCGGCCGATCTCGCGAGCGACCCGCAGGTGCAACGGGCCTATCTTGGCACCACCTGAGGCTCGCGGCCCGAGCCGTCGTTTCAGCCCTCGAAAATGTCCGAATACGCCCCAGGCTCTATTTGATCTTTTCGTAGGCGGCGGCGAAGTCGGCAAGCGGCATCGGAATGGTTATGGTTTCCTTGGCGAGATTTTGGAACGACAGCTTCAGCTGCTTGCCCGATTTGAGCGCTGTCAACAAATCCGCCGCGACCGGGGTGCTGGCATAGCAGCCCCGGTTCTCGCAGGTCTGGATTTGCAGGTCGGTCGGCTTGCCGTCGTCGACCTGCAATTTGGCGCCGGCCGGCAGATTGAGCCCGAGCGGCAATTGCACCAACATGATTGGCGCATGGGTATCGCTGGGCATGCGGATGTTCACGAGCACGATCAACTGCCCGGTCTTGCTGAGGACGGCGGTCTGCTCGATCGCGCATTCGAGCGGCGCGTCACGGCTGGCGCTGGTGCAGCGCGCGGCCCATCCGGGCTGCGTCTGGGTGTTTGCCGCCGCATTATCGCCTTGGGGCGGAGCCGCCGTTGCCGGCGTCGGTGCCGCGTGCGGCGCGGCTTTCGATTTGGCCGTCTGCTGCGCGTAGCCGGCTTCAACCGATCCAAAAACGGCGATCAGAACGCAGAGGATGAGCTTGACCGGAATTCTCACGTGATGCGGCTCCAAAACGGGTTTGCCCCGCATCTACCGGGATAAGGCCGAAGTCAAGTCACTCGGCGGCTTCCTTGACCGCACTTCGCTCCCCTTCCGGCCGTTCCTCCTCGACATTTTTCGATCGCCCCCAGCGTTCAAACGCGTTCGAGAGCCGGTCGAGATAGAGATACACCACCGGCGTCGTGAACAGCGTGAGCGCCTGGCTGACGATCAGGCCGCCGACCATGGCATAGCCGAGCGGCTGGCGGATTTCCGATCCGGTGCCGGTGCCCAGCATCAGCGGCACGCCGCCGAGCATCGCCGCCATTGTGGTCATCATGATCGGGCGAAATCGCAGCAGCGCGGCCTGACGGATCGATTGCTCCGGCGACAAATGCTCGTCGCGTTCGGCGGAGATCGCGAAATCCACCATCATGATGCCGTTCTTCTTGACGATGCCGATCAAAAGAATGATGCCGATCAGCGCGATCAGGCTGAAGTCGTAGCCAAACGCCATCAGGATCGCGAGCGCGCCGACGCCGGCCGAGGGCAGGGTGGACAGGATCGTGAGCGGGTGGATGTAGCTTTCGTAGAGAATGCCGAGGATCAGATACACCACAACCAGTGCCGCCAGGATCAACAGCGGCACGGTGCCCAGCGATTGCTGGAAGGCCTGCGCGGTGCCCTGGAAGCTTGAATTGAGGGTGGCGGGCGCGCCGAGTTCGACCATCGCCTTTTGCACAGCGTCGGTCGCTTGCCCCAGCGCGACACCCTGCGCGAGGTTGAAGCTGATCGTAATCGCCGGAAACTGGCCCTGATGGCTGATCGAGAGCGAGCGGACCGGCACGCTGGTCCAGGTCGCGAATGTCGATAATGGCACCTGATCGCCGGTCGTCGGCGATTTGATGTAGATCTTGTTCAGCGTGTCGAGATTGCCCTGCAGTTCGGGCAGGATCTCCAGGATGACATGGTAGCTGTTGAGTTGGGTAAAATACTGGGTGACCTGACGCTGGCCGAACGCGTCGTACAACGTGTCATCGATCAGCTGCGGCTGGATGCCGTAACGCGACGCGGTGTCGCGGTTGATCTTCAATTCGAGCGAGGTGCCCTGCGTCTGCTGGTCGGTGGCGACATCGCGCAGTTGCGGCAAGCGTCTGCATCTTGCCCAGAATTTTCGGTGCCCACTCGTTGAGCTCGGCCAGATTGGCGTCCTGCAGCGTGAACTCGAACTGGGTTCGCGTCGGCCGCCCGCCGAGGCGGACGTCTTGCGCCGCCTGCATGTAAAGGCGGGCGCCCTCGACTTGCTCGAGCTTGGGACGCAGCCGGGCGATGATCTGCTGGGCCGAAGCATGGCGCTCATTGCGCGGTTTCAGCGTGATGAACAGGTTTCCGTTGTTGCCGGCCCTGCCGTTGCCGCCGATCGCCATTGCCACGCTGGCGACATCAGGATCGGACAGCACCATCTTGCCAAGCTCCTCCTGTCGCTGCTTCATCGCGGCGAAGGAAACGTCCTGAGAGGCCTCCGACGTGGCGGTGATGAGCCCATTGTCCTGCTGCGGGAAAAATCCCTTCGGGATAATGACAAACAGATAAACCGATAGTCCGAGCGTCACAAAGAATACCAGCAGCGTGGTCTTGCTCCAGCGTAGCGCCCGGTCGAGGCCACGCTCGTAGCTATGGAGCATCCCCTCGAAAGCACGCTCGCTCCATAAATAGAACCGGCCATGCCGGATTTCGCCGCGCCCGCGCAAAAAGCGGGAGGCCATCATCGGCGTCAGCGTCAGCGACACCACCATCGAGACGAAGATCGACATCGCCAGCGTCACCGCGAATTCGCGGAACAGGCGGCCGATGATGCCGCCCATCAGCAGCAACGGGATCAGCACCGCCACCAGCGAAATACTGATCGACAGGATCGTGAAGCCGATTTCGCTGGCGCCCTTGAACGCCGCGGCAAGCGGTTTTTCGCCTTCCTCGATATAGCGTGTGATGTTTTCCAGCATCACGATGGCGTCGTCGACGACGAAACCGACGGCGATCGTCAGTGCCATCAATGAAAGGTTGTCCAGCGTATAGCCGAATGACCACATCAGCGCGCAGGCGCCGAGCAGCGCGAGAGGCACGGTCACGGCGGGGATGACGGTTGCCCAGAAGCTGCGTAGGAAGATGAAAATGACCATGACGACGAGCGCGATGGTCAACAACAATGTGGACTGAACGTCCTCGACCGCGGCGCGAATGGTTTGGGTGCGGTCGCTGATCAGTTCGATATTGATCGCCGGCGGGATCGCGGCCACCAGCCGCGGCAGCATCGACTTGATCTTGTCCACGGTCTCGATGACGTTGGCGCCGGGCTGCTTGAAGATGACCAGAAAGACGCCGCGCTTGCCGTTGGCCCAGGCCGCCTGCTTGGCATCCTCCGGTCCCGTGACAGCCTGGCCAATATCCCGAATCCGCAATGGGCCGCCATTGCGGTAAGCGACGATCACATCGTTCCAGTCCTTCGAGTCCAGCATCTGGTCGTTGGCATAGATCGTATAGGCGCGCCTGGTTCCATCGATGTTGCCTTTCGGGCTATCGACCGTCGTGATCGCGATCTGGTTGCGGACATCCTCCAGCGACAGACCCTTGGCGACCAATTTCGCCGGATCGACCTGGACGCGGATCGACGGTTTTTGCTGACCGCCGATGATCACCTGCGCGACCCCGGAAATCTGGCTGATCTGCTGCGCGAGTTGCGCGTCGACTGCATCGCTCACGGTGGTTAGCGGCAATGTGTCTGAAGTCGCCGACAACAGCAGGATCGGCGAGTCCGCCGGATTGACCTTGCGGTAGGTCGGCGGCGAGGGAAGGTTTTTCGGCAATTGGCCGCCGGCGGCATTGATGGCGCCCTGTACGTCATTTGCGGCGCCATCGATGCTGCGGTTGAGATCGAACTGGATGGTGACCGCCGCCGTGCCCAGATAGCTCGTCGAGGTCATCTGGGCGATGCCCGGGATCTGCGCGAACTGCCGTTCGAGCGGCTGCGCCACCGAGGAGGCCATGGTTTCGGGACTGGCGCCCGGCAAGCTTGCGGTGACCTGGATGGTCGGGAAATCCACCTGCGGCAGCGGTGCTACCGGCAACAGCGGATAGGCGACGAGGCCGACGAAGAGAATTCCAGCCATCATCAGCGAAGTGCCGATGGGATAGCGAATGAAAGGTGCTGAAATCCCGCCGTTCATTCCTGCGTGACCTTGGATTGCGCCGGATCCGAACTTGCCACGGCGGTAGAGACAACGGTTCCCGGCTGCACCTTGAATTGGCCGCCCGTGATCACCTGCTGCCCCGGCGAAAGACCGCTATCGACCACCGATTGTCCATCGATCGAGTGGCTGACCTTGACCTTGCGTAGCTCAGCCTTGTTGTCCTGATTGACGACGTAGGCGTAGAGCCCCTCGGTGCCGTGCTGGATTGCATCGTCCGGGACTACGGTTGCATCTTTCAATGTCTTCACCAGAAGCCGTGTCGAGACCGACTGGCCTGGCCACAACGCATGGTTCTTGTTGTCGAACACCGCCTTGAGGCGAATCGTCCCGCTGCTTGTATCGACCTGGTTATTGATGACCGCCAGGCTTCCTTCCGCCAACGGTTTCTTGCCGTCGGTGGTAATCGCGACGGCCTTGAGCGGCTGACGGGCTTGGGCCTCGTTGATCTCCGGCAACTGATCTTCCGGTGCCGTAAAGATGACGGCGATCGGTTCGATTTGCGCGATGGTCACAATGCCGGTCTGGGTCGAGGCATTGACGATATTGCCGATGTCGACCTGACGAAGGCTCGCAACCCCGGAGATCGGCGACTTGACCTGGGTGTAGTCGAGTTGCGTCTGGGCATTTGAGATCGCCGCATCGTCCGCCGCAATTTGCGCGGTTAATTGCGCAACGGTGGAACGCTGAGTGTCGGTCTGTTGGCGAGTCGCAAACTCGCCAAGCTTGGTATAGCGCTGCAGATCAAGGTTGGCATTGGCGAGATTGGCCTCGTCCTGGGCTTTCTTGGCCTTCGCCTGATCGAGCACCGCCTGGAACGGCCGGGGATCGATTTCGGCGAGCAGGTCGCCCTGATTGACCAGCTCGCCCTCTTTAAAGGCGATCTTGTCAATCTGGCCATCGACGCGGGTCCGCACCAAAACGGTGTTGAAGCCCTGAACCGTTCCCAGGCCGGTCAGGTAGACCGGAAAATCAGCTTTTTGGACGGGTGCCGTGGTTACGCGAACGGCAGGGCGCGCCGCTGCCGTTTGCTTGGCCGCTTTGCCGGTGGCCTGATTTCCGGCGTGAAATCGGTGCCAGCCGAAATACCCGGCTGCGCCAAGCGCAGCGATCAGCAAAATCCAACGAAAAGTCCGCGCTGTGGTCATGTGAGCTCATGGGTTCAAAAATAAGTAAAGGCCTTCAAAACGGTTCCCGGAACCCCAAGATATAATGCGCGTGCACTTAATGTGTAAACACACTATAGCTTGAGAATTCTAAAGAATTGGAAAGCTTTGGAGACTGCTTGCGGCCCATGCCTCTCGACCTGAAACGCCAGCTGATCGCGCAACTTGTCGAAAGCTCGCGCCTGTTGCGCAACTATATCGACCACCGCGCCAAGAGCCGTGGCACCACCCGCGCTCAGTGGATCGTGCTGTTTCGATTGCGGCAGCAAGAGGGACTGTCGCAGGTCGATTTGGCCGACGTGCTCGAATTGCAGCCGATCTCGTTAGTACGCCTGCTCGATCGCCTGGTCGAGCACGGTCTTCTTGAGCGCCGGCACGATCCCCGCGACCGACGCGCGAACCGATTGTTTCTCACCGCAAGCGGCCGTCAGCTTGTCGACGATCTCGACAGCCTCCGCAACTCCATCGCCTCAGACGTGTTGCAGGACATCCCGACCGAGACCATCGAGAGCAGCCTGGAAACGCTCCGACAGATCAAGAACCGGATCAAGGCCCTCGCCGAGCCTCGCAACGACATCGCGGCGAAATAAATAATCAGCAAATCCGGCTACTCGAATCCTGCCAGCGGCTTGTTTCGCCCGGGATGTTGCGCGCGCATCTTCAGACCGCGCATTTCGAACTCGTTTTGTAGTTCTCGTTCGCGAACGTCCTCAACGTCGATTGATCGGCCGCTTGCGCGACGCCGAGGGCTGCCGGGGAAATATCATTGACATCCGGCGGCAATCCCTGAGATGTTATACTATAACAGCCGGACTGTGGTCTGGGCACGCAGGTCGAGGGCGCATGCTGCGATGAAGTGGTTTCGGTCGAACCTCAAGCACGGATCGCGGCTCGCGCTATTTGCGCTGGCCGTCCAGTTCGTACTGGCGTTCGGACATTTCCACGGCTTCTCCGCGCAGGCTGCAACCGCGATCCAGTCAAGCACGACGCAAAGCGAGGCGTTCTACGCCGACGTTGCCGCGTCAGAGGCGATCGGTCTTTCGGCACAGAACCGGCAGCCGGCTTCCGATCGCGATTCCGACCGGCTGCCGGACGATGTTTGCGCGATTTGCGCCGTGATTGCGCTGGCCAACACCGCCTTGTTTGCAACACCACCACTGCTGCTGCTTCCGCAAGCCGCGGAATTTTTGTACCTGACCACCGATGCCGAGTTCAATTATCTGAACTCCGCGGGTGTCGCTTTTCAGCCGCGCGCTCCCCCCGTCTCCTGAGATCGATTGTTTGTATCCTCCAGAGAGGTCGCCATGCTTATGGTCGATCGAACGGGAGGAATCGAAATCAATCCGTCTGGCGTCAGCGGCGTGCTTCCAAATTCGCGAGAGACGAATCGGTCGCCGCTTTTATCAGGGTCGCGACAATGATGCGCTCCGCAAGAGCTACGTTCCTGCTCACCAGCTCAGTGTCACTGCTGCTCTGCTTGCGCGGTACGGCTATTTCGCAGACCCCGGCGGCCGCGGCTAGCGGCAGCACTGCGCTTCCGACGATCGAGGTCGTCGCGCCGCGCCGTGCGCAACCGCCGCGCCGCCCGCGGACGCGTGTGGTCACGGCGCCGCGCCGCGAGACGCCGGCCGCGCCGCCACCACCGAGCGAGACGCAGGTGGTTGCAGGCAAGAACGAAAAATTCGACCAGGCCCGTCAGAACATCGTGGCGCCGACCGGCGCGACCTCGTATCAGATCAACCATCAGGCCATCGAAGCGCTGCCTCAGGGAAACAACACGCCGCTCGACAAGGTACTGTTGCAGACGCCCGGCGTGTCGCAGGATTCCGCGGCGAGCGGCGAATTGCACGTCCGTAACGAGCACGGCAATGTGCAATACCGCATCAACGGCATTATGCTGCCTGATGGCGTCGGCGCCTTCGGACAGATCCTCGACACCGGCATCGTCGGCAGCCTGGCGCTACTCACCGGCGCGCTGCCGGCGCAATACGGCTTGCGCACCTCGGGGGTGGTGGACATCCAGACCAAGGCCGACGCCTTCAACGATAGCGGCAGCGTCAGTGTCTATGGCGGCAGCCACAGCACGATAACCCCGAGCTTTGAATATGGCGGCACGGTCGGGCAGACCCAATACTTCGTTTCGGGCCGCTACTTCGGCAGCCAGCTCGGGATAGAGAACCCGACCCCGGCGCGCGAGGCGATTCACGACCGCACGGCGCAGGAAAAAGCATTCCTCTATGTCTCGACCGTGCTGGATCCCACCAGCCGCCTGACCTTCATGAGCGGGGTCTCCAACGGGCTGTATCAGATACCCGACAATCCCGGACAGCCATCCAACTTCACGGCTTTCGGGGTGTCGAATTTCGATTCGTCGTTCCTCAACGAACGCCAGAGGGAGTTCAATCAGTTCAACGTCCTCGCCTACCAGAAATCGGTCGACGGCGTCGACTACCAGCTTTCCTATTTCAACCGTTACAGCCAACTGCACTTCCTGCCCGATACGATCGGCGATCTGGTTTTCAACGGCGTGGCTTCCGATGTCTACCGCCAGAGCTTTATCAACGGCATCCAGGAAGATACCGCCTGGCGCGTCGGCTACGCCCATACCCTCCGGTTTGGATTTTCCGCAAGTGCGGAGCGCTCGTTGGTCAACAACGCCTCGGTCGTCTTGCCGCTCGTCGATCCCGCCGACCCAACTCTGGGCACGATCGATGCGCCGTTTTCGATTTTTGATTCCAGCAGCAAAACCGGTTGGCTGCTCGGCACCTATGTTCAGGACGAATGGAAGATGACCAACGAACTGACACTGAATGCGGGATTGCGGTTCGACCAGATGTATCAATACGTCAATGCCAATCAGTTCAGTCCGCGCGTCAGCCTGACCTGGAAGCCGTACGACGGCACCACCTTTCACGCCGGCTATGCGCGAACCTTCACGCCTCCGACCCAGGTGATCGCCGCGCCCACCAATCTGGCCCTGGTGCAGGGCACCTCGCAGCAGCCCGAGGTGTCGCAAAGCGATCCGGTGCTGCCGGAACGGGCCAACGTGTTCGATGTTGGTGCGGTCCAGAAAATCTATGCGATCCCGGGCTTAGAAGTCGGAGCCGATGGCTACTACAAGGAAGCCCGCGACCTGCTCGACGATGGTCAGTTCGGGCAGGCCTATGTGCTGACCGGATTCAACTACGAACGCGGCAAGAATTGGGGCCTCGAACTCAAGTCGACCTACACCAGCGGCAATCTTCGCATTTACGGCAATCTCGCCTGGGCAACGCAGATCGGGACCAACGTCGTCTCCAACCAGTTTTTGTTCGGCGCTGATGAACTGGCCTTTATCGCCAACCACTACATCTTCACCGATCATGCCCAGCAATTGACTGCCTCGGCCGGCGCCTCTTACCTGTGGAATGGCACCCGGTTCAGCGCCACCATGATCTACGGCAGCGGCCTCCGCTCCGGATTCGTGAACATGGATCACGTTCCATCCTACACCCAGGTCAATCTCGGCCTGTCGCATGAATACCTGTTCCCCGGCTGGACCAAGCCGACCACGCTGCGGTTCGATGTCGTAAATGTGTTCGACAAGGTCTACGAAATCAGGGACGGGTCCGGCATTGGTGTGTTCGCGCCCCAATTCGGCCCGCGTCGTGGCTTCTTTGTCGGCATTTCGCAAAAGATATGAGCGTCCGGATGCGTCGCTCGCAATCCGATCTATCACTGGAAAGAAATATGCAAACTTCACCTTCCCGCGCGACCTGTGGTGCGATCTTCGCGCTGGCGATGCTGTCCTTGGCATCGTCGGCGTCGGCCCAACAGAAATCCGCTCCTGCGCTGCAACAAGGGCCGGCGCTGTCGCAGCCGGCCAATCCGGCACAAGCGGCGCCGGCGGCGGTCGCGCCATCCGTTCCGGCGGCTGCGGCGCCAGAGGTTAGCGCCATTCCGGCCGAGGGTAGCAGGCCGCTAAAATCGACGACTGTGGCGCTGCAAGAACTGTCGCCCTGGTCGATGTTCATGTCGGCGGACATCCTGGTCAAGGCGGTCATGATTGGACTCGCCTTCGCCTCGCTGATGACATGGACCATCTTCATCGCAAAAACGATCGAGTTTTCCGTGATCCGACGCAAGCTGCGCGCCGCACTGGGCAAGATCAGGGATGCGAGGTCGCTGGCGGAGGCACAGTTCGCGCTCGGCGCCAAGGACAGCGTGCTGTCGTTGCTGTTGGCAGCGGCGATGCGCGAGGCGCGATTGTCGGCCGGAATTTCCAGCGACGGCGGCATCAAGGAACGGGCGGCGTCAAGCTTTGCCGAGATCGTGCGCGCCGAAGCGCGCCGGATCAGGCTGGGTATGGGAGTGTTGGCAACCATCGGCGCGACCTCGCCCTTCGTCGGCCTGTTCGGCACCGTATGGGGCATCATGAACAGCTTCATCGGCATCTCGAAAGCGCAGACCACCAACCTTGCGGTGGTCGCACCCGGCATTGCCGAGGCGCTGCTGGCCACTGCATTCGGTCTTGCTGCCGCGATCCCGGCGGTCATCATCTACAATCACTTCACCCGCGTGGCGAAGGGCTACCTCGAACTGGTCGCCCGGTCGTCCGGTGCGGCGGCGCGACTACTGTCGCGCGATCTCGACCGTACTCACGGTCCTGCACATTCGCGAGCGGCGGAGTAGGCGATGGCCGTCTCGATCGCAGATACCGAACTCGACGACGATGCCGATTTCGCGGAAACCCATGAGATCAATGTCACGCCGTTCATCGACGTCATCCTCGTTCTCCTGATCATCTTCATGGTGGCAGCGCCGTTGTCGACCGTCGATCTTCCGATCGATCTGCCGTCCTCAACGGCGACCCCGCAGAAGAAGCCGGACAAGCCCACCTATGTCAGCATCAAGCCGGATCTCGCGCTGGCGATCGGCGAGGCCCCGGTCAAGCGTCTCGATCTGGTGCGCTCGCTCGATGCCATGGCCGACAGCAGCAAGGACCGGTTCATATTCCTGCGTGCCGACCGCGCGGTGCCTTATGGCGAGATGATGGACGTGCTGGAGATACTGCGCGCCGGCGGCTATTCCAGGATCAAGCTGGTGGCGCTGGAGGCCGTTCCGGACGCCTCCGCATCGCCGCCAGCGGCGGGAACCCCACAACCGTGAAGCGGTGATTATCGAGATGTCCGAACTCGACATCGAACAAAGACCTTCGCGGCGGCTGTGGATGTCTGCAGCCGTGGGCGCGCTCGCGCTTCATCTCGCCGGCGCCGCGCTGGCGGTGGCGCATCTGCGGACTGATGATCCCGACAATTCCCTGGGTGCGCCCGCAATCGAAATCGGGCTCGAAATGATGTCGCCGCATCTTGAGCCGACCGATCTGCCGCCGGGCCCGGACAACGATGCTTCCGTGGCATCGCCTGCGCTTGCCGAGCAGGAGGCCGAACTCAAGGACACGGAGTTGCCAAAGGATGTGCCGACCGAGACCGAAGAGCCGGATCGGGTGGTGACTACGAACGACAACGATAAGCCCAGGGAAGACGACAGCAAGATCGCGGCGGTGCAGACCCAGGCCTCGGCGGAATCGGTTGCGGCGGAGGCGACCGCGACGCCGAGCACCGAGGCGATCAAGCAGGGCGCGCGCTCGGTCGCCCCCGCCCAGGGCACCGGCGAAAGCGCGCGGCGGATGCGCGCGACCTGGCAGAAGGAGCTGATCGCCCACCTCGACAAGCACAAGCGTTATCCGGCGGAACGCTCGCAGAAGAGCGCGGAGATCCTGGTCAGCTTTGCGCTCGACCGGATGGGCCATGTTCTCTCGGCAAACATCGTCAAGGGATCGGGCGATGCGGTATTCGACCAGGCGGCGCTCACAATGGTGCGAAAATCCGATCCGGTGCCGCGACCTCCGCCGCTGGTTGCCGACCAGGGTTTGAATTTTACCTTGCCGGTAATTTTCCGGGTGAAGGGGCGGAGTTGACGCTGCCCGGAGTTCTCAACAAGCCGCACGCGTCACTGCCAGAAATATCGGAAGCCGACGTAGACCACGACAAGGCAGGCGAATATCAGCGCCACCGGAAGCCGGGGTTTTGTCTGCGGATCGTGGGCGCCGCCGCCTGCGGGTTGCACCCGCTGCGGCGGTGGACGCTTGAAAGCCGTGACCTTGCCCGCGGCTTGGCGGCTGGATTGGGCGGGAAGCTCGGGCGGCGCGCCAGCTCCGCCCATCACGCCGTAATAGGTCGCGTAAATGAGTTGGATAGCGGCCTCAGTGGCCTCGGCTTCACTCATCGTCTCGAGCAGCGACTTGTACCTGGCCAAAAATGCCTGGGCCTCGGTCGGCAGCGAGGAGGCACCATTCAGCTTGGCCATCATTTTCCAGGTGGCGAAATCGGCCCGCGCCCTGGTGTCGGCGCGTCGTGCGATCAGCATGTCGGCTGCCCTGATCAAGATGGCCTCGGCTCTTTAAGGGGCATTGCCCGAACCCGGATTACACATTGCCGGTCAATAGGAGGATCAACCGGATGACGTGGCCGGTCGTGGACCGCAGTATCGCGGATATAACATCAAGATTTAGACCGAACTGCGAACCGGCCAGCGGCAGAACGATCAGAATTCCGATCAGGATCAGCATCCCAAAGGGCTCCAGGCGGGCAAGTGGGACCGCGAGCCGGTTGGGCAGCAACCCCACCGCGACCCGGCCGCCGTCCAGCGGCGGGATCGGCAGCATATTAAAGATCGCCAGGATAACGTTGATCACAAGCGCGTTTTTCAGGTTGTCGGCGACCCACTGTGCGGCGTTTGCCGGCAGGTAGTTCAGGCCGTGGAAGGCCAAAGCGGCGAGCAGGGCGAGAGCGATATTGGTCACCGGTCCGGCCAGCGCCACCCAGACCATGCCGATCCGTGGGTTTCGAAGCGCGCCGAATTTGACCGGTACCGGCTTGGCATAACCGAACAGAAACGGCGAATGCGACAGCAGCAGGATTGCCGGCAGCACCAGCGTGCCGAAGGGATCGATATGCCGAAGCGGGTTGAAACTGACGCGGCCGAGTTCCCAGGCCGTGTTGTCGCCCAGCCGATGCGCGACAAAGCCGTGGGCGGCCTCATGAAAGGTGATGGCGATGACCAGCGGCACCACCCATACGGAGACGTCATAGAGGCTGATGTTCAATCGGTTCGTCCGGTTTGGTTCGCTACCATGGTTTGATCGACCGGGTGTTGCCTAGTAGGTCGCGCGGCCGCCGGAGATGTCGAACACGGCGCCGGTGGAGAAGGCGCAATCCTCCGACGCCAGCCACGCCACCATCGCTGCAAGCTCTTCCACAAGGACAAAGCGTCCTTTCGGGATTTTCGACAGCATGAAGTCGATGTGCGTTTTGGTCATCTGGTCGAAGATCGCGGTTTTCGCCGCGGCGGGGGTCACCGCGTTGACGAGGATATCGTGCTGCGCGAGTTCCTTGCCGAGCGACTTTGTCAGTGCGATCAGACCGGCCTTCGAAGCCGAGTAGTGCGCCGCATTGGCGTTGCCTTCCTTGCCGGCGATCGAGGCAATGTTGACGATGCGGCCGTAATTCTGCTTGACCATCGAGGGTACGATCGCCTTGCAGCAAATGAACGGCCCGTCGAGATTGATGCGCAGCACCTTGCGCCATTCCTCGAGGTCGGTCTCCCACACCGTCTTGTTGACGCCGGCGATGCCGGCATTGTTGACGAGGATGTCGATCTTGCCGAGCGCGTTCAGCGTGGCGTCTCTGGTCTTCTCGACAGCGGCAAGATCGGATACATCGACCCTGAACACACTGACCCCCGAGCCGATTTCCTCGGCGGTTTTCTCGGCCAACGCCTGGTCGTGATCCCAAATCGCGACCTTCGCGCCGGAACCGGCAAAACGTTCGGTGATTGCGCGCCCAAATCCCTGCGCGCCGCCGGTGACGACCGCGCAGCGGCCGTTGAGGTCGATCTTGTTCATGGTGGCAGTCCTTTCGTTCGTTGATCCTCATGATGAGAGCGCACCCTTGCGCGCGTCTCGAACCATGGAGGCCTACAGCGTCCAGCCGCCGTCGATGATGTGGGCTACCCCGGTCGTGAACGCGCTTTCGTCGCTGGCGAGGTAGACCGCGAGCGCGGCGATTTCCTCGGCCGTACCGAGCCGTCCCATCGGTTGGCGGCTCACGAACATCTCGCGTCCTCCCGGACCCGCCGCCGCGGCGCGGTTCAGCATCGAGGGGGTCTCGATGGTGCCAGGGCAGATACAGTTGCAGCGAATGCCCCTTGTGATGAAATCGGCAGCGACCGCGCGGGTCAACGCGGCGACCGCGGCTTTGGTCGCGCCGTAGACGTAACGGTTGGGCGCGGCCTTGAACACGCCGGCGGCCGAGGAAATGTTGACGATCGAGCCGCCGCCGGATTTGAGCATGTCGGGCAGAAAGGCCCGCAGCGTCCGGTGCATCGATTTGACGTTGAGGTCGAACGAAAAATCCCATTCCTCGTCGGAGCATTCCAGCACCGTGCCGTGGTGCACGAAGCCCGCGGCGTTGAGCAGGATGTCGACCGGACCTGCGCGTTTTGCCATCGCCGCGACGGCTGCGGTGTCGCGCACGTCGAGCCGCGCTACGTCCGAGACGCCCTCGTCCTTGAGCGAGCCGAGGCCTTTTTCATCGATGTCGGTTGCGAAAACCACAGCACCTTCGCGCGCAAAGGCGACTGCCGCGGCGCGTCCAATGCCCGCCGCGCCCGCGGTCACGAATGCACGTTTGCCCTTGAGGCGGTCTGACATTTGTTTCTCCTCGATCTTAGTCAGGTAGTGCGTGCTTCGTCATTGCGAGGGCGAAGCGACGAAGCAATCCAGTTCTTTCGCAAGATTGGATTGCATCGCTACGCTCGCAATGACGGGATCTCTCTAATGATTGTCGCGGGCCACGCCGACCTTGCCCGCGATGTCGCGATAGCGGGTCGCGAACTCCATGCATGCTCCGGTGGCGTGCTGGCCGACGGTCGAGCGATAGAGCTCCTGCCAGGGTGTCTGGTTGGCCGCATAGGGGAAACCGCCCCTTGATTTCAATTCGGCCCGCCGCCTGCCGAGTTCCTCGCCGGAGATCAGGATGTTCGCGCTTCCCTTGTTGAGGTCGATGCGAACCTTGTCGCCAGTCTTGAGGATCGCGAGTCCGCCGTCGGCAGCCGCCTCGGGGGTTGCGTTCAGGATCGACGGGGAACCTGAAGTGCCGGACTGGCGGCCATCGCCGATGCAGGGCAGCGACAGGATTCCGCGTTTGATCAAGGCTGCGGGCGGCTGCATGTTCACGACCTCGGCGCCGCCGGGATAGCCGATCGGACCGGTGCCGCGGATGAACAGGATGCAGTGCTCGTCGATCGCGAGTGAGGCATCGTCGATCCGCGCGTGATAGTCCTCAGGGCCCTCGAACACCATGGCACGCCCCTCGAACGCGTTCGGATCCTTTGGATTGCTCAGATAACGGTCGCGGAATTCCTTTGAGATCACGCTGGTCTTCATGATCGCGGAATCGAACAGGTTGCCGCGCAACACCAGGAAGCCGGCGTCCTTCACCAAGGGCTTGTCATAACTCCAGATCACATCGCCGTCGGGTTTTGGCGCGTTGCGGCAGTTGTCGCCCATGGTGTGGCCGTTGACGGTCATGGCGTCCTCGTGGATGCGCTTGTGCCGCATCAATTCGCCGACCACCGCCGGCACGCCGCCGGCGCGGTGGTATTCCTCGCCGAGGTAGAATCCGGCCGGTTGCATGTTGACCAACAGCGGAACGTCGTGGCCGAATTTCTGCCAATCTTCGATCGAAAGTTCCACGCCGATATGGCGCGCGAGCGCATTGATATGGATCGGTGCGTTGGTGGAGCCGCCGATCGCCGAGTTGACCGCGATGCAGTTCTCGAACGCCTTGCGGGTAAGGATGTCCGAGGGCTTCAAATCCTCCCAGACCATGTCGACGATGCGCGTGCCGGTCTCGTAGGCGATCTGGCCGCGCTCGCGATAGGGGGCGGGGATCGCCGCGCATCCAGGCAGCGACATGCCGAGCGCCTCGGCGAGCGAATTCATGGTCGAAGCGGTGCCCATGGTGTTGCAATGGCCGATCGACGGCGCCGAGGAGGCGACGATGTTCATGAACTCCTCGTAGTCGATCTCGCCGGCGGCCAGCCGCTCGCGAGCTTTCCAGACCACGGTGCCGGAGCCGGAGCGTTCGCCGTTGAACCAGCCGTTCAGCATCGGGCCGCCCGACAAGACGATGGCCGGCAGATTGACGGTGGCCGCCGCCATCAAGCAGGCGGGGGTAGTCTTGTCGCAGCCCGTGGTCAGGACCACGCCGTCGAGCGGATAGCCGAACAGGATTTCCACGAGACCGAGATAAGCGAGGTTGCGATCCAGCGCCGCCGTCGGCCGCTTGCCGGTCTCCTGGATCGGATGGGTCGGAAATTCCATCGCAATACCGCCGGCGGCCCGGATTCCCTCCCGGACCCGATGCGCCAGCTCGAGATGGTGCCGGTTGCATGGCGACAGGTCGCTGCCGGTCTGCGCGATACCGATGATCGGCTTGCCGGACTGCAGCTCATGCCGGGTGAGGCCGTAGTTGAGATAGCGTTCCAAATAGAGCGCGGTCATCCCCGGGTTATGCGGGTTGTTGAACCAATCCTGGGAACGGAGCTTGCGCCTGGTGACGCCGGTAAGCGGCTTGTTCATTGTTTCTCCCGCAGCGCACACGCCTCATTATTGGGCGTAATTTTCGTATTGGCGCTCGATGTTTGCATGTCATTACCGCCTTCGCAATCTGCCTCTGAACGGTAACGGCCTACGACTTTGATCCCACGACATCGCCGAAAAAGTCTGGTAAGACCTCGTTCCAACAAGGCGAAAACGGCGGCGTTAACCGCCGAGGCTCACGTGATCGGGGAGGGTATGTATGTCGTCGGTGCAGATTCGCGACGTGCGGAAATCGTTTGGCGGATTTGAGGTCCTGCACGGCGTGTCGATCCCGATCGAGGACGGTGCCTTCGTGGTTCTGGTCGGCCCCTCCGGGTGCGGCAAATCGACCCTGTTGCGGATGCTCGCGGGGCTCGAAAACATCACCTCCGGGACGATTTCGATCGGCGATCGCGTCGTCAACAATGTGCAGCCCAAAGAGCGCGACGTCGCGATGGTGTTCCAGAACTATGCGCTCTATCCGCATATGACGGTCGCCGACAACATGGGATTTTCTTTGAAATTGCGCGGCGCCAGCGCCGACGAAATCAGCAAGGGCGTCAGGCGCGCCGCGGAAATCCTGGCCCTGACCCCGCTGCTCGATCGCTTTCCCCGGCAGTTGTCTGGCGGCCAGCGCCAGCGCGTCGCGATGGGACGCGCCATCGTGCGCGACCCCCAGGTGTTCCTGTTCGACGAGCCGCTCTCCAACCTCGACGCCAAGCTGCGGGTTGCGATGCGCGCCGAAATCAAGGAGCTGCATCAGCGGCTGCGGACCACAACCGTCTACGTCACCCATGACCAGATCGAGGCCATGACCATGGCTGACAAGATCGTGGTGATGCATGACGGTATTGTGGAGCAGATGGGCACGCCGCTCGAACTCTACGATCGGCCGGACAACCAGTTCGTCGCGGGCTTCATCGGCTCGCCGGCGATGAATTTTCTCAGGGGCAAGCTGGCGGCAAACGGGGGCGGCCCGGGATTTGTCGGGCCTAACGGCATAAAGCTGCCGTTGGCCAGCGCGCCCGCCAATTCCGACGGCCGGCCTGCGCTCTACGGCATCCGTCCCGAACATTTCACCATTGCCGACGATGGCGCCGAGGCCGAGATCGTGGTGGTCGAGCCGACCGGCTCGGAAACGCAGGTCATCGCCAAGCTGGGCGGCGAGCAGGTCATCGCCGTGTTTCGCGAGCGCCACCAGTTCAATCCGGGCGACAAGGTCCGGCTGAAACCCGATCCGACGCTCATTCATCTGTTCGACGACACGACCGGGAAGCGATTGAACGCTTAAGCGACCAAAAACGACCAAAGGGAGAATGAACTATGCATGACCTTACTCGCCGCACGCTTCTTCAGGGCGGCACCGCGCTGGCGACCGCCGGCGCATTGACAGGACCGGCCCTGTTCGATTTCGCCAAGGCCTGGGCGCAGGCCGCGCCGTGGAAACCGGAGCCGGGCGCGAAACTGACGCTGATGCGCTGGAAGCGCTTCGTGCCGGCCGAGGACGATGCGTTCAACGCCATCGTCGCGGCGTTCAAGGCCGCCACCGGCACCGAGATGAACGTGTTCAGCGAGTCGTTCGAGGACCTTCAACCGAAGGCATCGGTGGCCGCAAACGTCGGCTCGGGCCTGGATATGGTATGGGGCACGCATGCCCTGCCGCAGCTGTTCCCGACCAAAGTAATAAAGATGAATGATGTCGCCGATTACCTCGGCAAGAAATACGGGGGATGGGCAGAGGCGCCGGCAAGGACCTGCAAGCAAGGCAACGACTGGCTCGGCATTCCCATCGCCACCGTCGGTGGCTACATGACCTATCGCAAGTCGGCTCTGGACAAGGCGGGCTTCAAGGAATTCCCGAAGGATTTCCCGGGCTTCCTTGCGATGTGCGCGGCGCTCAAGAAGAACAACACCCCGGCCGGCTTCGCGCTCGGCCACGCCACCGGCGACGCCAACGGATGGCTGCACTGGATCCTGTGGGGCCATGGCGCCTACACCGTCGACAAGAACGACAAGGTGATCATCAACTCGCCGGAAACCGCGAAAGCGCTGGACTATGCCAAGGCATTGTCCGAAACCTTCATTTCCGGCGTTGCCTCCTGGAACGACTCGTCCAACAATAAGGCATTCCTGGCCGGGGAGCTCTACTGCACTTCCAACGGCATCTCGATCTACGTCGCCGCCAAGGACGATCCGGCCAAGAAGGAACTCGCTGAGGATACCTATCACGCGCTGTTGCCGGTGGGCCCGGTCGGTCATCCGACCGAACTGCAGCTGCTCGTGCCCATGCTGGCGTTCAATTTCACCAAATATCCGAACGCCACGAAGGCTTTCATCACCTTCATGCTGGAGAAGGAACAGTACGAGAAGTGGTTGGTTGCTTCGCGAGGCTATCTGACCCAGACGCTGGCTGCGTACGAATCGTCGCCGATCTGGACCGCCGATCCGAAGAACCAGGTGTTCAGCCAGGCCAGCAAGCGCATGGTTCCCATATCCGGGCTTGGCACCCCCGGCGAGAAGGCGGAGGCTGCGATCGCCGACTTCATCGTGGTCGACATGTTCGCCAACTACTGCACCGGTGCGAAGGATGCCAAGACGGCCATCACGGAGGCCGAGCGCCAGTTGAAGCGGATTTATCGCGCGTAATAACAGCGGCGCGGGCGGTGGGTGCCACCGCCCGCGTCATCCACTCTGTTCGGGATGACGATCATGGCTGACATTGCACTTGCGCCTCACAAGACAAGGCCGCAAATCCGCGAGGCCACCGCTTGGGATCATCTCAAGCACAACAGGAACTGGCTCGGTTTCTGGTTCATGTTGCCGGCAATGGGGTTTTTGATCTTCTTTCTGGCCTATCCGCTGGGCCTGGGCATATGGCTCTCGTTCACCGACACCAAGATCGGCAAGATCGGTGAGTTTATCGGCACCGAGAACTATGAATGGCTGCAGGGCGACGCGGTCTTCTGGTTATCGGTAACCAACACGTTGCTTTACACCTTCGTTGCCAGCGCCCTCAAATTTGCGATCGGCCTCTACCTCGCGCTGCTGCTGAACGAGAATATGCCGTTCAAGGCAATGCTGCGCGCGATGGTGCTGATCCCCTTTATCGTGCCGACCGTGCTGTCGGCGCTGGCGTTCTGGTGGATTTTTGACTCCCAGTTCTCGATCATTTCCTGGTCGTTGAAACATCTCGGCCTGATTACCCACAACATCAATTTTCTCGGCGATCCGGCTTGGGCGCGGACCTGCGTGATCTTCGCCAACATCTGGCGCGGCGTGCCCTTCGTCGCGATCACGCTGCTCGCCGGACTGCAGACGGTGCAACCATCGCTTTACGAGGCCGCGACGCTCGATGGCGCCACTAGCTGGCAACGATTCCGGTTCATCACCTATCCCTTGCTCACTCCGATCATCGCCGTGGTGATGACGTTTTCCGTGCTGTTCACCTTCACCGACTTCCAGCTGATCTGGGCGATGACGCGCGGCGGCCCGGTCAACGCCACCCATCTGATGGCGACCTTGTCGTATCAGCGCGCCATTATCGCAGGCCAGCTCGGCGAGGGGGCGGCGATATCCAGCGCGATGATCCCGTTCCTGCTGGCAGCGATCATGGTTTCCTGGTTCGGCTTGCAGCGGCGCAAGTGGCAGCAGGGAGAAAGCAATGACTGATCTCCCCGCCTCGAAACTCGATCTCAAATCCATCCTCTCCTCGCCGGCGAGGGTCGATAACAGCGAGGGCATGAGCTATCTGCAGTCGGTGCCCCGCCGCCTCGTCACGCTCTATCTGCCGCTTTCGATCATCATCATCATCCTGTTGTTTCCATTCTACTGGATGGCGCTGACGGCGATCAAACCGGACGACCAGCTGCTCAATCTCGATCAATTCAATCCGTTCTGGACCTGGAATCCGACCTTCAAGCACATCCACAAGCTGCTGTTCGAAAGCTACTATCCGCACTGGCTCTGGAACACGATGTATGTGGCGATCTGCTCCACCGTACTCTCGATCGTCGCCAGCGTGCTCGCGGCCTACGCCATCGTGCGGTTGCGCTACAAGGGAGCGCAGTGGGTCGGCGGGCTGATTTTCCTGTCCTACCTGGTGCCGCCCTCGATCCTGTTCATTCCGCTCGCGACCGTCGTGTTCCAGTACGGCCTGTTCGATTCGCCGCTGGCCCTGATCCTGACCTATCCGACCATCCTGATCCCGTTCTCGACCTGGCTCTTGATGGGCTATTTCAAGACCATTCCCTTCGAGCTCGAGGAATGCGCCCTGATCGATGGCGCGAGCCGCTGGCAGATTCTGACAAAGATCGTGCTGCCGCTCGCGATTCCCGGGCTGATCTCGGCATTCATCTTCTGCTTCACGTTGTGCTGGAACGAGTTCATCTACGCGCTGACCTTTCTGCAATCGACCGAGCACAAGACCGTTCCGGTCGCGATCGTCAACGAGTTCGTGGACGGCGACATCTATCGCTGGGGCTCATTGATGGCGGGCGCGTTGTGCGGCTCGCTGCCGCTGGTCATCCTTTATGCGTTCTTTGTCGAGCACTACGTGTCGGCGATGACGGGAGCGGTGAAGGAGTGAACGCGCGGGCCCGCGTCTAAAAAAAAGCAAGAAGGAATTGGGTCTTGCACATTCTGGTTCTCGGCGCGGCCGGCATGGTCGGTCGCAAATTGACCGAGCGGCTGCTGCGCGATCGACGCCTCGGCAAGCGCGACATCGCCCGCATGACGCTGCAGGATGTGGTGGCGCCGGAGAAGCCCGCCAATGCCGGATTTCTGGTTGATGTCGTGACCTGCGATTTCGCCGTGCCGGGCGCCGCCGAACCGCTGGTGGCCGCCCGTCCCGATGTGATCTTCCATCTGGCGGCGATCGTCTCCGGCGAGGCCGAACTCGATTTCGACAAGGGCTATCGCATCAACCTCGACGGCACCCGGATGCTGTTCGACGCGATCCGGCTGGCCGGCGGCGGCTACAAGCCCCGGCTCGTGTTCACGTCCTCGATTGCGGTGTTCGGGGCGCCGTTCCCGGAGGCGATTGGCGATGAGTTTTTTCACACGCCGCTACTGAGCTACGGCACTCAGAAGGCGATCGACGAGCTGTTGCTGGCCGATTATTCGCGGCGCGGTTTCATGGACGGCATCGGCATCCGGCTGCCGACCATCTGCATCCGGCCCGGTGTTCCCAACAAGGCCGCTTCCGGGTTCTTTTCCAACATCCTGCGCGAGCCGCTCGCCGGCAAGGAAGCGGTGCTGCCGGTTTCCGAAGACGTTCGGCACTGGCACGCCACGCCGCGCTCGGCGGTCGGTTTCCTGATCCATGCCGCGAGCATCGATAGCGCGGCGGTTGGTCCGCGGCGCAACCTCACCATGCCCGGCCTTTCCGCGACCGTCGGCGAACAGATCGCGGCGTTGAAGCGGGTCGCCGGCGAAAAAGTGGCGGCGCGGATCAAGCGCGAGCCGGATCCCTTCATTATGGGCATCGTCGCGGGCTGGCCCCGTAATTTCGAACCCAAGCGGGCGCTCGGCCTCGGCTTCACTACCGCCGAAAAGACCTTTGACGATATCATCCGGATTCACATCGAGGACGAACTTGGTGGTAAGTTCGTCGCCTGACCCGATTGCCCAAGGAACGGGAGAACAACCATGACAGCCAGCATCGTCGGATGGGCGCACACGCCGTTCGGCAAATTCGATACCGAGACGGTTGAGAGTTCTGGTGGTCCGGGTCGCCAACGAAGCGCTTGTCGATGCCGGCATCTCCGCTTCCGATGTCGACGAGATCGTGCTCGGTCATTTCAACGGCGGCTTCTCGCCGCAGGATTTTACGGCTTCCCTGGTGCTGCAGGCCGACCCGGCATTGCGGTTCAAGCCGGCGACCAGGGTCGAGAACGCCTGCGCGACCGGTTCGGCGGCGGTGCATCAGGGCATCCGTGCCATTGCCGCGGGGGCCGCGAGGATCGTGCTGGTGGTCGGGGTCGAGCAGATGACGCGGACGCCTCCGGCCGAGATTGGCCGGAACCTGCTGCGGGCGTCATATCTGCCCGAGGACGGCGACACCCCCGGCGGTTTTGCCGGCGTGTTCGGCAAGATCGCGCAAGCCTATTTTCAGAAATACGGCGATCAGTCCGATGCGCTGGCGATGATCGCCGCCAAGAATCACAAGAACGGCGTCGCCAATCCGTACGCGCAGATGCGCAAGGATTATGGTTATGAGTTCTGCCGCTCCGAAAGCGAGAAGAACCCGTTTGTGGCGGGACCGCTCAAGCGCACGGATTGCTCGCTGGTGTCGGACGGCGCGGCGGCGCTGGTGCTGACCGACGCGGAAACCGCCAGGACCATGGGCAAGGCGGTCAACATCCGCTCTACCGCGCATGCGCAGGATTTCCTGCCGATGTCGAAGCGCGACATCCTGCAGTTCGAAGGCTGCACGGTGGCATGGCAGCGCGCGCTGCAATCAGCCGGCGCGCAACTCTCCGACCTCTCCTTTGTCGAAACCCACGACTGCTTCACGGTCGCCGAACTGATCGAATACGAGGCCATGGGACTGACGCCGCGAGGGCAGGGTGCCCGCGCCATCAAGGAAGGCTGGACCCAGAAGGACGGCAAGCTGCCGGTCAACCCATCCGGCGGATTGAAGGCAAAGGGACATCCGATCGGCGCCACCGGCGTTTCCATGCACGTCATGACGGCGATGCAATTGGCCGGCATGGCTCCCGAGGGCATGCAGATCAAGGACGCCAGGCTCGCCGGCATCTTCAACATGGGCGGCGCGGCAGTGGCGAATTACGTCTCGCTGCTGGAGCCCGTAAGGTAGCGTTGCGCGAAGCGCAGCTCTCGTGGTCCCGGCTCAACGCCGGGATGATCCTGAGGCGTATACGCCCATACGAGTGATGCCCTTGATCTTCAGAACGCCCTGACGTTACTTGGCCCGAGCAACGGCACGATCAATGCGCCACGCGCAGCATCGGGAGCGAACAAGAGCATGGGACCGCTGGAGGGCGTTAAGATCATCGACATGACGACCGTGCTGATGGGGCCCTATGCCACCCAGATGCTCGGCGATTACGGCGCCGACGTCGTCAAGATCGAATCGCTCGACGGTGACGTCACCCGCCTGATCGGCCCGACCCGCCATCCCGGCATGGGTCCTGTGTTCCTCAACACCAACCGCAGCAAGCGCAGCCTCTGCCTCGACCTGAAGAAGCCCGCCGGGCGCGAGGCGGTGCTGCGGCTGATCGCCACCGCCGACGTGCTGGTCTATAACGTACGGCCGCAGGCGATGGCGCGGCTGCAACTCGGTTATGACGTGGTCTCGAACATCAACCCGCGCCTGATCTATGCCGGCGTGTTCGGCTTCGGCCAGGACGGGCCCTATGCCGCGAAGCCTGCCTATGACGATCTGATCCAGGGCGCCACCGCGCTGCCCGCGCTGATGGCGCAGACCAACGACGGCGTTCCGCGTTATGTCCCCAATGCGCTGGTGGACCGGATCGTCGGCCTGACGGCGGTCGGCGCGATCTGCGCCAGCCTGGTGCATCGTGACCGCACCGGACGCGGCCAGCGTCTGGATATCCCGATGTTCGAAACCATGGCGGGATTTGTCATGGGCGACCACATGGGCGGCCTTACTTACGAGCCGCCGCTCGACAAGGGCGGTTACTCACGGCACCTGTCGCGCGATCGCCGGCCCTACAAGACATCCGACGGCTACATCTGCGTGATCGTCTACAACGACAAGCAGTGGGAGAATTTTTTCAAAGCCACCGGCCGTGACGACCTGCGCAACAATCCCAAATTCGCGACGTTTGCGGGACGGGCCGTCAATATCGACACGGTATATGCCGAACTTGCCCGCATCTTCCAGACACGCACCACCGCCGAGTGGACCGAACTGCTCGACAGGGCCGATGTGCCGGTCATGCCGATGCATGATCTCGAGAGCATGTTGCAGGATCCGCACCTGGCCGCGACCGGTTTCTTTTCCGTCGTCGATCATCCGACCGAAGGCAAAATCCGCAATATGAAGCCGGCAGCCACCTGGTCGGATACCCCTGCCGAACCCGGGCGGCTCGCGCCACGCCTGAACGAGCACGGCGCGGAAATCCTGCGCGAGGCGGGCTTCTCCGATGGCGAGATCGCGGCACTGGTTCGCGACGGTGTCACCAAACCCGACCCTGGCGCGACACGGGATTGAGACCGATGGATTTTGCTCTCACCGCCAACCAGGAATCGATCCGCGACGCCGTGGCGAGGATCTGCGCGCGCTTCGACGACGGCTATTGGCTGAAGAAGGACAAGGAAGGCGGTTACCCCGCGGACTTCCACAAGGCGCTCGCGGACGCCGGCTGGCTCGGCATCTGTATTCCCGAAGCCTATGGCGGATCCGGCCTGGGCATCGTGGATGCCGCGATCATGATGCGGGCGATTGCGGAATCCGGGGCCGGCATGTCCGGCGCGTCAGCGGTGCACATGAACGTGTTCGGACTCAACCCGGTGGTCGTGTTCGGCACCGACGAGCAGTGCAGGCGAATGCTGCCCGGGATCGTGTCGGGCAAGGAGAGGTCCTGTTTCGCGGTCACCGAGCCCAATACCGGGCTGAACACGACCCAGCTCAAAACCCGCGCGGTACGCTCGGGCAACAAATACGTGGTCAACGGCCAAAAGGTCTGGATCTCCACCGCCCAGGTTGCCGAAAAGATTTTGCTGCTTGCACGCACCACGCCGCTGGAGGAGGTGAAGAACGCAACTCACGGACTAAGCCTGTTCTATACCGATTTCGACCGCAGCCGCATCGCCGTGCATGAGATCGAGAAGATGGGGCGCAAGGCTGTCGACTCCAACGAACTGTTCATCGAGAATTTCGAGATTCCGATTCAAGATCGGCTCGGCGAGGAAGGCCGCGGCTTCGAGTATATCCTGCACGGCATGAATCCGGAGCGCATCCTGATCGCGGCCGAGGCGGTCGGCCTCGGCAAGGTGGCGCTGGCGCGCGCCGCTGCCTACGCCAAGCAGCGCAACGTGTTCAACCGCCCGATCGGCAAGAACCAGGCGATCCAGCATCCGCTGGCGCAAAATTGGATGGAGCTCGAAGCCGCCTGGCTGATGACGCTGTCGGCAGGCTGGCAATACGACCAGGGCATGGCCTGCGGTCCGGCGGCCAACGCCGCGAAATATCTTGCCGGCGAAGCCGGCTTCCACGCCTGCGAGCAGGCTGTCATGACCCATGGCGGGTTCGGCTATGCCAAGGAGTTTCATGTCGAGCGTTACCTGCGCGAATCCCTGATCCCGCGCATCGCCCCGATCAGCCCGCAGCTCATTCTGAGTTTTATCGCCGAGAAGGTGCTCGGCCTGCCAAAGTCGTACTGATAAAAGCTTTTTCAGCGGTGTCAGACAGCCGGCTTACGGGTTGCACGCGACAGGCTTCCGCGAAGCAATCCCGTTTTAGCCGTGGCAAGCAATAAGCTGGATTGCGTCGTCGCGTTCGCTCTTCACCAATGACCGTTTGGTTTGGTCCTCACCTCACATAGAAGATGAAGCTGGCGATGACGAGCATCGCCGTCACCGCCAGCATTTGCGCAAGCGCTTCCGAGGCCGCCCTCTTGGTGGCTTCCTTCATGCATTTCTCCCTAGACTCGGGCGTGCGCCATCGTTGCCCGCGAAGGCCTGACGACAGCGATCTTTATCTACTCGGGAAACACCCCACGACGAGTATTCGCTTTGACTGAGTCCCCACTCAGCGAATATCGACATTGCAAGAGTCGAATAGTATTGCGGCGGCATTTTGACTCGCGCGTGACAAGATTGGCATCGCTCTGTGGAATTTCGGCCAGTGTCCATGCACGTTCGAGCACACAGCCGGTTCGTGAGAGGCTGCAAGCCGTTGCCCGCCCATCATCAGCCGGATACTGTCTCGAACGAAATCGTTTTCTAAAAAAACCCCAGCCCCGCGTTGCTAATGCAAAGGTGAGCCATGGCCCGGATCGACTATTGCGACACTTCGAAATCGAGCGAACGCACCCGGGAAATCCTGGGAAAAAACCGCAATGCCAATATTTTCCGGATGATGGCGCATTCGCCGAAATATTTCGAGCAATATTGCCGGCTCGGCGGCGCCATCCGCCACAAGGGAGAACTCGACCCGGTGGTGCGTGAACTCGCGATTACGCGCACGGGAATCCTGTGCGAGGCGCCCTATGAAATCGTCGCGCACAAGCGCATCGGCAGGAGCGTCGGGGTCAGCGACGAGCAGAATGCAGCGCTGGAGGACTGGAAGTCCGCGGCCTGCTTCAACGAGGTGCAGCGCGCGGCGCTCGCGTTCACCGACGAGATCGTTGGGCTGTCGCGGCCGACCGATGCGACATTCAATGCGATTGCCGCCAAACTGACGCCGGCGGCGCTGGTCGAGCTGCAGCTCTCGGTTGGCTTCTACATCATGACCTCGAAATTTCTCGAGACCTTCGACATCGATATGCAGCCGGTATCCGAACTGCTGTGAACGGCGACCGCGCTGGGTGCCGCGCCATCCGCGCAATCGCGTCGTCGGACATCAGGTTTCGATGATTGCCAGCACCTGGCCTTCGGCGACCACCTCGTCGAGGCCGACCAGGATGGATTTGAGCTTGCCGGCGGCGGGCGAGGCGACCGGGATCTCCATCTTCATGGCTTCGACGAATGCGATGTCCTCGCCATCGCTGACGCTTGCTCCGATCTCAATGGGCAGCGCGCAGACGCGCCCGGCTACCTCAGTCACAACCTTGATCTCGGGCATTTCGCTCTCCGGGGCAGCCGCTGCGCGTCGTTCGAAATACGCGCATCTGGAGGGCGGAGGCCCCCGGCTTCTTGTTGTGGCCGCAGATTGCCTGCGGTAGCTTGCTCTGCAAGCGGAATTTTATTCCGCATCGCGGAATGTATGGGCGGGAAAACCGGATGGGACGGCGCTCGGAGCGGCTCAGTAAACGGGGAATGCTCGCCAGCGATCTCGCAGGTGAGGGTGACGTCATCCAGGTGGTGTCGCGTGCCTTCGATGTGTTGCGCTGTTTCGAGGGCCATGAGGCGCGGCTCGGCAATCTGGAAATTTCCAGCCGTTGCGGATTGCCGCGATCGACGGTGTCGCGCCTGACCCACACGCTGACCCGGATGGGCCAGCTGGTCTATCTGCCGCGTGACCAGAAGTACCGCATCGGCCCCAGCGCGGTAGCGATGAGCGCCTCGATGATGCGCGGCCTGCAGCTGCGCAATCTGATCCGGCTCCGGCTGCAGGAAGTCGCCGAGCTGCTGCCGGGAACGGTTGGTTTCGTGATTCCGGATCGTTTCCACCTCGTCTACCTCGAATTTGCCCGCGCCGCCAACGCGCTCGGTCTGCATGAAAGCACCGGTAGTCGGATCGCAATGGCGAGCACCGCCGCGGGCCATGCCTACACCGCCGCGCTGGATGAGGATGTCGGCAATGCCTTGCTGGCGGAAATGGAGCGCGAGATTCCGGAAAGCGCCAAACTGTTGCGACCGCGGATTGAAGACAATCGCCGCTTCCTGCGTGACAACGGCTATGTCATCGCCTGCGGCCTTTGGAGCCCGCATATCAACGGCCTCGCGGTGCCGCTCTGGTCGCCGCAATACCAGACCTTCGTGGTGGTCACGATCGGACTTCTGTCGGCGATGTACGACGAGAAGCGGCTGCACAAGGACGTCGCGCCGCAGATGCGCGCACTGGGCGGCGCGGTCGGTAGTCTGCTCGATGGCGCTGACGGACAACTCTTCAGTAACCGCCTGGAGAGCAAAGCGCTTCCGGTAGCGGCCGATAACAAGAACATCAAGACGGAGGATACGCATGAACTGGAAGCCGGAGCTCGACGACCTCGCCCGGCGCGAAGCGTTCGCGCGCGAGATGGGAGGCGTTGACAAGGTCAAGCGGCAGCGCGAGCAGGGCCGGCTCACCGTTCGCGAACGCATCGACAAACTGGTCGATCGGAACAGCTTTCACGAAATGGGCGCGATCTCCGGCATCGCCGAATATGACGAGCACGGCGAACTAAAGAATCTGACGCCGGCGAACTGCGTGTTCGGTCGCGGCAAGATCGCTGGCCGCACGGTGGTCGTGGTCGGCGACGACTTTACCGTGCGCGGCGGCTCCGCGGATGCCTCGATTTCAACCAAGCCGCTGATGGCCGAGGAGATGGCGCACGATTTCCGCCTGCCGATTATCCGCCTGATCGAAGGCTCCGGCGGCGGCGGTTCGGTGAAGACCATCGAAACCAAGGGCGCGGCCAATCTGCCGGGCGGCATCGGCGGCACGCGCTGGTACTGGTACACGACCGCGAACATGGCCCGCGTGCCGGTGGTGGGGCTCGGCCTCGGCTCCGTTGCCGGGCTCGGCGCCGCGCGGCTTGCCGCCAGCCATTATTCCGTCATGACGACGAACTCGGCGATGTTCGTCGCGGGTCCGCCGGTCGTCAAACGCCTCGGCCAGGATCTCAGCAAGCAGGAGCTTGGCGGCGCCGCGATCCAGACCCGCGCCGGCGGCGTCGACGATGCCGTCGATACCGAGGAAGAAGCTTTCGATCGCGCCAAGCGCTTCCTGTCATATTTGCCGTCATCGGTCTACGAACTGCCGCCCACGCTTCCCTGTGACGACGATCCGGAAAGGGCCGAGGAATCCCTGATGAAGGCGGTGCCGCGCAACCGTCGCCAGGTCTACAAGATGCGCCCCATCATCACCGCGGTAGTCGACAATGGCTCGTTCTTCGAGATGGCCGCGAATTTCGGCCGTCCGGTCATCGCCGGCTTTGCCCGGCTGGAGGGCCGTGCCGTGCTCTTGCTCGCCAGCGATCCCTATCATTACGGCGGGTCATGGACCGCGGAGGCATGCCAGAAGGTGGTGCGGTTCGTCGATCTCGCGGAGACCTTCCATCTTCCGGTGGTCTATCTGATGGATTGTCCGGGCTTCATGATCGGGCTTGAGGCTGAGAAGGCGGGAACCATCCGTCACGGCGTCCGCGCGATGGCGGCCGTCAACCAGAGCACGGTGCCCTGGTGCACCATCATCGTGCGCAATTCCTTCGGCGTCGCCGGCGTCGTGCATCAGCCGGCGGACCGGTTCTCGCTGCGCTATGCGTGGCCCTCGGCCTATTGGGGTTCGCTGCCGCTGGAAGGCGGGATCGAGGCGGCCTATCGTGCCGACCTCGACGCATCGGATGACCCGAAAGCCAAGCTGAAAGAGATCGAGGATCGTCTCAACAAGCTGCGCTCGCCATTTCGCTCGGCCGAAAAATTCTGGGTCGAGGAGATCATCGACCCGCGCAAGACCCGTTCGCTGCTGTGCGAATTCGCCCGGCTAGCCGAACCCCTGCGCACGCCGGGGCTGGCGGCCAATATGACGATCAGGCCGTAGTTTCTTCCGTTGCGGCGCGCACAGTGTGTCGCGAACGGCGCAGCTACCGCTTGCGGTCGATGAAGGCCTGCATCAGCCGCTGCGGCTCACCGGTCAGGAAGGATCGCCCGAACACGCCGATGCTCAGTTCGATGGATTGTTTCAGCGGCAGTTCTTCCCATTGCCGGAGCAGGGCCTTCTGCGCGCGCAACGCTTCCGGACCGCATTCCAATAGGGCCGCCACGGTATGCTCGACTGCCGCATCGAGGCCGCCTGCCGGCGCGACCACGTCGACCAGTCCCCAGGCGAGGGCCTTGGCCGCATCGATATTCTCCGCCGTCATCACCAGCCAGCGGGCGCGACCCCAGCCGATCAGCCGCGGCAATAGCGCGGCATGGATCACGGAGGGTATCCCGACCCTCACCTCCGGCATGCCGAACCTCGCGTCATGCGCGGCAATCCGGAAGTCGCAGGCGGCGGCGACTTCGAGGCCGCCGCCGAGGCACCAGCCCGGAATCCGCGCGATCACGGGCGCCGGAAACGCCCGCACGGCCTCGCAGAGGTCGCGCAGGCCGGCGATGAATTTCTCCGCCGTCCCGGGGTCGAGCCCGGCCATTTCCTTGATGTCGGCGCCGCCGATCATGCTTTTTTCGCTTTGCCCCGCGATCACGAGCACGCGGAGTTGCCGGTCCGCCGCGAGCGCCTGCAGCCCCTCGCGGACGCCGTCGATGGCAGCCGATCCCAGGATATTGAGCGAGCCGGCATTGCAGATCGTCAGGCGGACGACGCCGCGGGGATCGCGGTCGACGCCGCAATGGGTATTGAGCATTTGCATGGACGGTCTCGCAATTCCCGCGCACGCGCCGGTGCGGACCGCGTCACTTCCGGGGCAAATCCCGGCCTTGTCAAGTCCGCCGCAAAAGCGGTCGGGCAGCACAATGCCGCGCAAAAATCGAAATACAGCTTTACGCCTGCCGAAGCACTATTATATGATTGCAAAAATCTCACGGGACTACCTATGCGCTACTCACGGGAACACAAGCTCGAGACCCACGCCCGGATCGTGAAGAAAGCCTCGGTGCGGCTTCGCGAGAAGGGCGCGCATGGCGTCGGCGTTGCCGACCTGATGAAGGAGGCAGGCCTCACCCATGGCGGGTTCTACGCCCATTTCGATTCCCGGGAAGCGCTGCTGATCGAAGCTTTCACCCACGCGATGGATCGCGGCACCGAGCGCTGGCGCAAGCTCGCGCAACGGACGCCGCCGGGCGAGCGGCTGGCTTCGATCGCGGACGCCTATCTGAGCGCGGCGCATCGCGACCATCCCGGCAAGGGCTGTGCGATCCCGACGCTCGGTGCGGAGATCGCCCGCGAGGGCCCAAAGGCCCGGAAAGCCTTCGCCGCCAAGCTGGATCAGATGGTCGACATGTTCGCCGGGCAAGTTGCGGAGTTGCCGCGCAAGGCAGCTCGCAAACAGGCGCTGGCGGCGATGGCGACCATGGTGGGGACGCTGGTCCTGGCTCGCATTGCCGGCAGCGGGGAGTTTTCCGACGAGATTCTCGGTGCCGGGCGCGATGCCGTGACGGCGGACAAGTCCGCGGCAAAAAAAACCGACCCCCCTGGGCAACACTGACGATACCGCGCCGATCGACTTCGACGTTGGTTGTAGGCCGGAAAAAGCGTGGCAAAAGCCCGCATTTTCGCAAATGCGCTGCGCGTGGAAGCCCTTTTCCAAATGCCGCAAACACTGCAAGATGCAGGAAAATCCGGCTTTCTGGAGGAACCCATGCGCACAATCGGACATTTCATCGGCGGCCGCGAGACTAACGGCACTTCGGGACGGTTCGCCGATGTGTTCGAGCCAATGACCGGCACCGTCCAGGCGAAGGTGGCGCTGGCCTCGAAGGCCGAGCTTCGCGCGGCAGTCGAAAATGCAAAGGCGGCGCAACCGGAGTGGGGCGCCACCAATCCGCAGCGCCGGGTTCGTGTCCTGATGAAATTTCTGGAACTGGTGGCGCGCGACAATGACGCTCTTGCCGAATTGCTTGCCCGCGAGCACGGCAAGACCATTCCCGACGCGAAGGGCGACATTCTGCGCGGTGTTGAGGTCGTGGAGTTCGCCCTCGGCATGCCGCAAATGATGAAGGGTGAATACACCGAAGGCGCGGGGCCGGGCATCGACATCTATTCGATGCGCCAGCCGCTGGGCGTGGTCGCCGGTATCACGCCGTTCAATTTCCCGGCGATGATCCCGATGTGGAAATTCGCGCCCGCGATCGCCTGCGGCAATGCGTTTGTCTTGAAGCCATCGGAACGCGATCCCGGCGTGCCGATGAAGCTCGCCGAGTTGATGCTGGAGGCCGGGTTGCCGCCGGGCATCCTCAACGTCGTCAACGGCGACAAGGAAGCCGTGGACGCAATTCTCGACGATCCCGATATCGCGGCAGTCGGCTTTGTCGGCTCGTCGGCGATCGCCCAGTATATCTACGAGCGGGCGGCGGCGACCGGAAAGCGCGCGCAGTGCTTCGGTGGCGCCAAGAACCATGCCATCGTCATGCCGGATGCCGACATGGATCAGACCGTAGATGCGTTGGTGGGCGCAGGGTACGGCGCGGCCGGCGAGCGGTGCATGGCGGTGTCGGTCGCCGTCCCCGTTGGCAAGACCACCGCCGACCGGCTGATGGAAAAGCTCATTCCGCGCGTCGAGAACCTGAAGATCGGCCCTTCGATCGATCCGACCGCCGATTTCGGTCCGCTGGTGACGAGGGCGGCGCTGGAACGGGTCAAAAACTATGTCGAGATCGGCATCAAGGAAGGCGCCAAGCTCGCGGTCGACGGCCGCGGCTTCAAGATGCAGGGCTACGAGAACGGATTCTACATGGGCGGCTGCCTGTTCGACAACGTCACCAAGGACATGCGGATCTACAAGGAGGAAATCTTCGGCCCGGTGCTTTCGGTCGTGCGTGCCCACGACTACAACGAGGCGCTCGCACTGCCATCCGACCACGACTACGGCAACGGGGTTGCGATCTTCACCCGCGATGGCGACGCCGCGCGCGATTTTGCAGCCAGAGTCAATGTCGGCATGGTAGGGGTCAACGTGCCTATCCCGGTCCCGGTCGCCTATTATACCTTCGGCGGCTGGAAACGTTCCGGCTTCGGCGACCTCAACCAATACGGACCGGATTCCGTGCGCTTCTACACCAAGACCAAGACGGTGACCTCGCGCTGGCCATCGGGCGTCAAGGAAGGCGCGGAGTTCTCGATCCCGACCATGAACTAGCCGGCGCATGATCGCGTAGACAGGCGCTGATCTCAGATGCAATTCGCTCTCAATGAGGACCAGATTGCGGTTCGCGATATGGCGCGGGATTTTGCCGCGGAAAAGATCGCGCCGCATGCGCTGCGCTGGGACGAAGAAAAGCATTTTCCGGTCGATGTGATGCGCGAGGCCGCAAAGCTCGGCATCGGCGGCGTCTATATCCGCGATGACGTCGGCGGTTCTGCGCTGAGCAGGTTCGATGCGACGTTGATATTCGAAGCGCTGGCGCAGGGCTGCCCGACGGTTTCGGCGTTCATCTCGATCCACAACATGGCCTGCTGGATGATCGACGCCTTCGGCGACGACCGCCAGCGCAAAAAATGGCTGCCGAAACTCTGCACCATGGAGCTGTTGGCGAGCTACTGCCTGACCGAGCCCGGTTCAGGATCGGATGCCGCCGCGCTGCGCACCCGCGCGGTTCGCGTTGACGACCATTACGTGCTCAACGGGCAGAAGCAGTTCATCTCCGGCGCAGGCGCTGGCGATGTGTATGTGGTGATGGTGCGGACCGGAGGCGAGGGACCCCGTGGCATCTCAACGCTGGTGGTCGAGGGCGATACGCCCGGGCTGTCGCTCGGCGCCAATGAGCGGAAGATGGGTTGGAATGCACAACCGACCCGCGCGGTGATTTTCGAGAATGCGCGGGTGCCCGTTGCCAACCGCCTGGGCGATGAAGGCATCGGCTTCAAGATCGCGATGGGCGGTCTCGACGGCGGCCGCATCAACATCGCGGCCTGTTCGCTTGGCGGGGCGCAATCAGCGCTCGAAAAGTCGCTGGCGTACATGAAGGAGCGCAAAGCCTTCGGAAAACGGCTGGATGAATTCCAGGCGCTGCAGTTCAGGCTTGCCGACATGGCGACCGAGCTGGAAGCGGCGCGAACTTTCGTCTGGCGCGCGGCGGCGGCGCTCGACAGAAACGATCCCGACGCCACCATGCTGTGCGCGATGGCGAAGCGGTTCGGCACCGATGTCGGATTCGAAGTGGCCAATCAGGCGCTGCAGCTGCACGGTGGCTACGGCTATCTCAGCCAGTACGGCATCGAGAAGATCGTGCGCGACTTGCGGGTGCATCAGATCCTCGAAGGCACCAACGAGATCATGCGCCTGATCGTTTCGCGCAAGCTGATCGAGGGCGCGCCATGAGCGCTCCGAGAGCCGCGGTCGCTGGGCAGGAGCCCGATCTGATCGCGCGGCGCGAAGGCGGGGTCGGTGTCATCAGGCTCAACCGGCCGAAGGCGATCAATGCGGTAACGCTCGAGATGTTTCGCGACATCGACGGGGCACTCGACCGGTTCGAGGCCGATCCCGATGTCGGCCTGATCCTGTTGGAAGGCGCCGGCGAGCGCGGGCTGTGCGCCGGCGGCGATATCCGGGCGCTCTATGAGAGTTCACAGCTCAATGGGAATCTCGGAAAAACATTGTGGCGCGAGGAGTATATCCTCAATGCCCGCATCGCCAAATTCCCAAAGCCTTACGTGGCCTTCATGGACGGCATCGTGATGGGCGGGGGTGTCGGCCTGTCCGCGCACGGCATGCATCGCGTCGTCACCGAGCGGACCAGACTGGCGATGCCGGAAGTGGGCCTCGGCTTCTTTCCCGATGTCGGCGGCACCTTCCTGCTGTCGCGCTCGCCGGGAGAGATCGGTACCTACTTCGGATTGACCGGGCAGACCATGAATGGCCCGGATGCGATCCATGCCCGATTTGCCGATGCTGTCGTACCCTCCGGCAAACTTGCCGATCTGCGCGAGGCGCTCGTCGGCCTTCGCCCCGGCGTGAGCGCTGCGGAAGTGCAAGCCACGATCGATCGTTTCGCAACCGGCGAGCGGGCCGGGCCGGTCGCGGCGCTGCGGCCGCAGATCGACCGCTGGTTTGCCCAAGACCGCATGCAAGACATCGTCGCCGCCCTGCAGCAGGATGGCTCGGAGCTGGCGCAATCGACGCTGCGGACATTGAACGAAAAGTCGCCACGCGGCATGGTGGTCACCCTGCAGCTGCTGCGGCTGGCGCGGGCGTCGGCTTCGCTCGAAGACTGTCTGGTGCGGGAATATCGCGCCGCGCTGGAGGTTTTCAAAAGCGATGATTTCCGCGAGGGCGTGCGCGCGGCCGTCATCGACAAGGACCGTAACCCGCGCTGGTCGCCGCCGCGGATCGAGGATGTGACGCCTGAGATGGTGGCGCCTTATTTCGCGGAAATCGGCGCCGACGAACTCGTGTTTGGTCAAGCAAAATAGCGCGCCTCAGGCGGAGGGAACGGGACATGGCACACATCGCATTCATCGGCCTCGGCAACATGGGGGGGCCGATGGCGGCCAATCTGGTCAAGGCCGGCCTCAAGGTGATCGCGTTCGATCTGGTGGAGGCTTCCCGTAATCAGGCCAAGGCCGATGGCGCCGGGATCGCGGATAGCGCAGCGGCTGCGGTAAAGGGTGCCGAGACCGTCATCACCATGCTGCCGGCCGGCAAGCACGTGCTGTCGGTGTGGAACGACGTCATTGCTTCCATGACAAAGGGTGCGCTGATCATCGACTGCTCGACCATCGATGTCGAAAGTGCCAAGCAGGCGCACGCGCTTGCGGTAAAGCATGGCGTCGCCTCGGTCGATGCGCCGGTCTCGGGCGGCACGGGCGGCGCCAAGGGCGCGACACTGACCTTCATGTGTGGCGGTGAGGAGAAGGCGTTCGCGGCGGCAAGGCCAGTGCTGGAAAAAATGGGCAAGAAGATCGTGCATTGCGGCGGCGCCGGCGCGGGGCAGGCGGCGAAGATCTGCAACAACATGATCCTGGGCGTATCCATGATCGCGGTCGGCGAGGCCTTTGCGCTTGCTGAAAAGCTGGGTTTGTCGCATCAGGCGCTGTTCGACGTCGCCTCAACCTCGTCGGGACAATGCTGGGCGCTGACGTCTTATTGCCCGGTGCCGGGTCCGGTCCCCGCTTCGCCTGCCAATAACGGTTACAGGCCGGGATTTGCATCAGCCCTGATGGTGAAGGACCTTACGCTGGCCCAGGATGCGGCCAAGGCCACCGGAGCGGCAACGCCGCTCGGCAAGCACGCGCAAGAAATCTACCAGGCATTCGACGCAGCAGGGCACGGCGGGGTCGACTTCTCCGGGATCATCCAGCATGTTCGCGCACTGGCGGGAAAGTGAGGGGGTAGCCGATGACGACTTTTCAGGAAGCCCGCGCCTTTCTGCTTGAGCATCGGAGCGACTACGACAAGGCGGTTGCGGATTTCCGCTGGCCCGAGCCGGTGCCGTTTAACTGGGCGCTGGACTGGTTCGACGCCGAATTGGCGCGGGCTCCCGAGAGCAGGGAGCGACCGGCCCTTTGGATCGTCGACACCGGAAGCAATCGTGAAACGAAACTGTCGTTCGAGGCGCTGTCGCGCCGCTCCAACCAGGTGGCAAATTTCCTGCGCGCGCAGCGGCTGAAGCGCGGCGACCATTTGCTGCTGCTGCTCGGCAACGTCGTTCCGCTGTGGGAGACCATGTTGGCGGCGATCAAGCTGGGCATCATCGTGATCCCCGCGACCACGCTGCTGACGGCGGACGAACTGCGCGACCGGCTCGATCGCGGCCGCGCCAAGGCCGTGGTGGCGACGCAGGACCAAGTCGGAAAGTTTGCAGGGCTCGGCGGCGAGCAGCTCATCCGGATTGTCGTCGGAGCTCCTGCAAAGCAGGAGGGCTGGCAGCCCTACGAACAGACTGCGGATTTTCCGGAAAGCTTCAAGCCGGACGGGCCGACCATGGCCGAGGATCCGATGCTGCTGTATTTCACTTCGGGCACCACCGCCAAGCCGAAACTGGTGCGGCACAGCCAACGCAGCTACCCGGTCGGCGGATTGTCGACGATGTATTGGCTCGGGCTGCAGCCCGGCGATATTCACCTGAACATCTCTTCGCCGGGCTGGGCCAAGCATGCCTGGAGCTGCTTCTTCGCGCCATGGAATGCGGGTGCCACCGTGTTCGTGGTCAATCAGCCGCGCTTCGACGCCAAGGGATTGCTCGCGACCATCGGCCGCTGCGGCGTCACCACGCTGTGCGCGCCGCCGACGGTATGGCGGCTGTTCATTCAGGAGAAGCTTGCTAGCTTCAAGGTCTCGTTGCGCGAGGTCTGCGGCGCCGGTGAACCGCTCAATCCCGAGGTGATCGATCAGGTCCGAACTGCCTGGGGGCTGACGATCCGCGACGGCTATGGCCAGACCGAGACCACGGCATTGGTCGGCAATTCGCCGGGACAGAAGGTCAAGGTCGGATCGATGGGTCGGCCAATGCCGGGATACCGCGTGCAGATCACCGACATCGACGGCCATGTGACCCGAGAGGGCGAGGTCACGCTGCTGCTTGGCGCCATCAGGCCGGCCGGCCTGATGCAGGGCTATCAGGGCGATGACGGCAAGTTAGGCGGCGCGGACGGCGATCTCTATCGCAGCGGCGATGTCGTGTTCGCCGACGATGAGGGCTACCTGACCTTCGTCGGCCGCTCCGACGACGTCTTCAAATCATCCGATTATCGCATCAGCCCATTCGAGCTCGAGAGCATTTTGCTCGAACACGACAAGGTAGCGGAGGCCGCGGTGGTTCCCAGTCCCGATCCGATCCGCCTTGCGATCCCGAAGGCCTATGTGCTGCTGGTCTCCGGTGCGGAGCGTTCGGGCGAAACCGCGCTCTCGATCTTCCGGCATTTGCACACGCGGCTCGCCCCGTTCAAGCGCATCCGCAAGATCGAACTGGTGACCGAATTGCCGAAAACCATCTCCGGGAAAATTCGCCGTGTGCAGTTACGCCGCCTCGAGCACGACAACGATCGCGACGGCCCGTTGCGGGGCCACGAATTCCGCGAAGAGGATTTTCCGGAATTGCAAAAGGTTTCGGCGGCGGGGTCCACGAAGAGTCCCGAATGAACGAGGTCTGGAAAAAACCGCCGATTTCGCTTGAGGCTTATCAGGGCATGGTCGGCCATGAGGTCGGTGTATCATCGTGGCACCTCGTTGACCAAAAACGCATCGACGTCTACGCAGACGTGATCGAGGATCACCAGTTCATCCATGTCGATCCCGAGCGCGCCAAGCGCGAGACCTCGTTCGGCACCACGGTGGCGCACGGCTTTTTGACGATGGCGCTGCTGAGCATCATGTCATACGAGGTGATGCCGGTGATCCAGGGCACCACCATGGGCGTCAATTACGGGTTTGACCGATTGCGTTTCATCTCGCCGGTGCGATCAGGCTCGCGCGTCCGCGGCCGCTTTACGCTGGTCGATGCGACGTTGCGCAAGCCGACGGAATTGCTTTCGCGCACCAACGTGACCGTGGAGATCGAGGGCGAACAAAAACCCGCTTTGGTGGCCGACTGGATCGGCCTGATCTATTTTGCTTGAGTTCGGACCGTCATTGCCGGGGTTGACCCCGCATTCCATCAGGGATCAACAATGATTTTTGACGACACAGCGGGAAAGCCCTCGCTTCACAAATGAATCTTCACTCGGGAACTTAATTCATGACAATCAGGTTCGACGGACGCGTCGCCATCGTCACCGGCGCGGGCAATGGTCTTGGCCGCGCGCACGCGCTCGGATTGGCGAGCCGCGGCGCGAAGGTCGTGGTCAATGATGTCGGCGGCGCCCGCGACGGCAGCGGCGGATCGCCGACCGCGGCAGCAGCCGTGGTCGAGGAGATCCGCAAGGCCGGTGGCGTGGCGATGGCCGACGGTGCCGATGTCTCGAATTACGAACAGGTCAAGGCGATGGTGGACCGCGCGACGAGGGAGTGGGGCAGCGTGGACCTGCTCTGCGCCAATGCCGGCATTCTGCGCGACAAATCTTTCGCCAAGATGGAGATATCAGATTTTGCAAAAGTGCTGGAGGTGCATCTCACCGGCACGTTCTATTGCTGCAAGGCGGTGTGGGACGGCATGCGCGAGCGCAATTACGGCCGCATCGTCGTCACCACCTCATCGTCGGGCCTGTTCGGCAATTTCGGCCAGGCCAATTACGGCGCGGCGAAAACCGGTATGATCGGGCTGATGAACGTGCTGGCCGAGGAAGGCCGCAAGAACAACATCCGCGTCAACACGATCTCGCCGACCGCGGCAACCAGGATGACGGAAGAGTTGCTGCCGCCGCAAGCGCTCGCGTTGATGAAGCCGGAAGCGATCACGCCGGCGGTGCTTTATCTCTTGAGCGAGGACGCGCCGACCCGCACCATCATGGGCGCGGGCGCCGGTTCCTTCGCGGTGATAAAGATCATGGAAACCGAGGGCATCAACCTCGCCCAATCCGACTGGACGCCCGAGGCGGTCGCCGCGCACTTCGCCGAGATCAGCGACATGGGAAAAGCAAAAGCCCTGGAAGGCGCGTTCCAGCAAACGCAAAAATATGTCGGCCAGGCCGCGGCGAGGGCGGCGATCAAGCTATAAAGTACGGCAACGTGACGATGACCTCATGGTGAGGAGCGCGTCTTCGCGCGTCTCGAACCATGAGGGTGAGCGGTCCATCCTTCGAGACGCGCGACGACGCGCTCCTCAGGATGAGGTTTCCGATGCCGAGAGGAAGTCTCGTTGCCCACCCTGACTAATCCTGCAATCGACGTCGCCATCATTGGTGCCGGTCCGGCCGGATTGATGGCGGCCGAAGTGCTCGCCCAAGGCGGCGCTGCCGTCGCCGTCTATGACGCGATGGCCTCCGCCGGCCGCAAATTTCTGATGGCCGGGCGTGGCGGGCTCAACCTGACCCACAGCGAGACGCTGCCGGCGTTCCTCACCCGCTACGGCAAGGCGGCGCCGCAACTCACGGCAGCGATTGAAGTATTTCCGCCGCGCGCTTTACAAAAATGGAGCGATGCGCTGGGGCAGCCGACCTTCATCGGTTCCAGCGGCCGGGTTTTCCCGCAAGCTTTCAAGGCCTCGCCGTTGCTGCGCGCGTGGCTGCGGCGGCTCGACGTCATGGGCGTGCAATTCAGGCTGCGCCACCGCTGGACCGGCTGGAATGGTGACGGGCATTTGCTGTTTCAAACCCCGGATGGTCCACGCGCGATCGAAAGCCGCGCCACCGTGCTGGCGCTCGGCGGCGCGAGCTGGCCGCGGCTCGGATCCACGGGGGCGTGGGCGGAGGTGCTGGCCGCCAGGGGAGTGACGATATCGCCGCTCGAGCCGGCCAATTGCGGGTTCACCGTTGCCTGGTCGAACATTTTTCGCAACCGTTTCGAAGGCCATCCGCTCAAGGGGGTTGCGCTGTCGTTTGGCACGCGCAGCGTGCGCGGCGAAGCCATGATCACGCGGACTGGCATCGAGGGCGGCGCGGTCTACGCGCTCTCGGCCAATTTGCGCGAGGCGATCCTGAATTCGGGGCAGGCGACGCTTCGCGTC
Organism: uncultured Alphaproteobacteria bacterium; assembly: GCA_963840155.1. Lineage (GTDB taxonomy): Bacteria > Pseudomonadota > Alphaproteobacteria > Rhizobiales > Xanthobacteraceae > Bradyrhizobium. Next base: position 1,172,630 of record CAWIXP010000001.1, on the reverse strand, counting down.
TCCTTGCGGCCCGATCTCGAAATCAACGAATTGATCAAGCGGTTGTCAGCGCCGAGGGCGAAACAATCGTTTTCGAACTGGCTGCGCAAGGCCATCCAACTTTCCCCGGTCGGTATCGGCCTGTTGCCGGAGGCGGCGGTTACGTCAAACGTATCGCTGTCGTCGCTGTCGCCCGCAGACCTTGCCGGACTGATTAATGCCGTGCCGGTGCAACTCAACGGCACAGCGCCGATCGCGCGCGCGATCTCGACCGCGGGCGGAATTGCTTTCAGCGAACTCGACGCCGGTTTCATGATCCACCGCCTGCCCGGGGTGTTTGCCGCAGGCGAGATGCTCGACTGGGAAGCGCCGACCGGCGGCTATCTGCTGCAGGCGTCGTTCGCGACCGGGGTGGCTGCGGGGATGGGTGTATTGAGGTGGCTTGAGAGCCAGGCATCGCGCTCCTGAACGTGCTTGAAGGGTGCTTGCTCGATGCCCCGATAGCGACCACATTGCGCAACGCAGCGATATGACGCGATGTGCCAGAACCGGACGTCGCCACAGCGGACCGCGGATCCGTTCACCGCGATCTTTCCGCTAGCCGGGCTGATGACGTCGGGGGGCTCTACTGGTGGCTGGCGACACGGCGCAGTCGCCACCCCTCTCCGCATTGATCTAATTCGGGGGTGCTCAACCCGTCGGCATGCGCAAAGGCGCCAAAAAAGCTACCGTCGGCCATTTCCCTCTCGTCATACGCCTGTCTTCCAATCCAGTTCGCCTCGCTCATTCACGGTCTGATAGAGCGGACCGCGAGCGAATGCTTTGCCAAAGCGATCCTCGCGTCCAACGTATATAAACGCCTGGGTCGGCAGGCGCTCGCCGCCGGCGAGCTGCAAGGTGACGTCAATCAGTCTACGGTCGTAAGAGCTGCCTTCGCGCTCAAGTTGGTCGAGCCGCGCCAGCGTCTCATCGTCGACGGTATAGATTTCACCGGCTAGCGGCTTGCCTTCGGGATCAGGCATGACGACCGGGAAGCCGTTTTCAATCATCTTGTAAGTCGGCACGGTTGCCGCCCCGCCCAAGCACTCGCAACCCCTGAGCAAGTGGTGGTTCGAGAAGCCACTCTTGAGGGTGCCGTAAACGAATACTCTATACGTCATGCTCGGCGCATCTTCTTTCCATTTCGCAGAGGCGTCGGTAATCGGCCTCCTCGCTCATATGATACAGGGTACGAACACGGGTTGCGGCGCATGCCGCCGTTGGTTCATTCGTGGCCGGACTCAGCGAGCGTGAGTCTGACCACGTCCGCTGTGCCCCGAAAGCAGAAGTAATATCCAAGAATTACCGCAACTTCCCCCGCGCCGCGACCTGCAGCGTGCCGATGATCTCCTCGCCGCGCACCATCACCACCTCGTCCATCATGTTGACGACGACGCAGACATGGTTCGGCACGATCCGCACGACGTCGCCGACATCGGGGCGGGTATTGCTGCGCGCGAGGTCGAGGAAGCCGTGTTCCTCGGCGAAGCGCGCGATCCTCGCCTCCGGATGTTCCAAGATCAGCCCGTGGCCGTCGAGCCCGCCGCCGGTGTCCGACGTCAGGGTCTTCGAGCCGGCATCGAGAATGCCGCGGTCGGGACCGGCGCGGCTCACCACGGTCGAATAGATGTTCAAGGCGCAATCGTCCCAGCCGGCGACGCCGGCCGCGACCTGCATGCGGTCATTATAGATGTAGGTGCCGGGCCGATGCTCGGTGGCGCCCTTGAGTTTTCCCACGTTCTTCAGGTTGGGCGTGCCGCCGGTGGAAACCATCGCGGCGTCAAGCCCGTGCGCGCGCACGCCGGCCAGGGCCTCATCGTAAAACGTCTGTGCCTCGGCCCATCCGGTCTCGGTCGGATAAAGCATGAAACCGGCGAACACCAATCCTTTGGACGCCGCGATCTGACGCGCCAGCGCGACTGCTTCAGCTGGAGTTTCGACGCCGGCGCGCTTGCGCCCGGTGTCGCACTCGACCACGACCGAGAGCAGGCGGCCGGACACGGCCGCGGCCTGTGGCAGGCTCGCGATGACAACCGGATTGTCGGCGGCCACGGTCATGTTGGCCCTGGCCTGCAGCGCGCCGAGCCGCGCCATTTTTTCTGCCCCGATCAGATTGTAGCTGATCAGGATGTCGTCGATCCCGGCCTCCGCCATCACCTCGGCTTCGCCGAGCTTCTGGCAGGTGATGCCCTTGGCGCCGGCTTCAATTTGCAGCTTCGCCAGCATCGGGCTTTTGTGGGTCTTGATGTGCGGGCGGTTGGCGACACCCGCTAAATCGCAGGCGGCCTGGATACGGGCGATATTGCGCTCGACCCGATCCATGTCGATCACGGCCGCCGGCGTGCCGTATTCGCGGGCGATCCTGGCGGCGAGCGGGGTGGTCATGAAGTCGACTCCAGTTGTCAGCATTCTCGTCATTGCGAGCGAAGCGAAGCAATCCACCTTATCCAGGCGCAGAATGGATTGCTTCGTCGCTCCGCTCCTCGCAATGACGGCGGAAGAATCCCTACGGCTTATGCCCGTTCGATTTCTTCGCGCAACACTTCAAGCTCAAGCCATTTGTCCTCGGCCTGCTGCAATTCGTTTTGCGCTTTTGCAAGCGCATCAGAGGCTTGATCGAATTTGCTGCGATCCTTCTGGAACAGATCGGCGTCGTCAAGTCGGCGTTGTTGGCTGGCGATTTCGGCCTGCAATTTGGCGATGGTCCTGGGCAGCGTTTCCAGCGCATGCTTTTCGTTGAAATTGAGCCGGCGCTTCGATGGGGGTGACGGCGCCGTGGCTTTCGCAGCGCCACCTTCGGCAACGGACGCCTTCATTGCGTCGCGCTTGAGGTCGACGCCGCGCTGCGCCAGCATGTCGGTGTAGCCGCCGGCATATTCGATCCAGCGGCCATCGCCTTCCGGGGCGATCACCGAGGTCACCACGCGATCGAGGAAATCGCGGTCGTGGCTGATCAGGATCACCGTGCCCTGGTAGTCGCCGAGCATCTCCTCCAATACGTCGAGGGTTTCGAGATCGAGATCGTTGGTCGGCTCATCCAGCACCAGAAGATTCGAGGGCTTTGCCAGCGCGCGCGCCAGCATCAGCCGGCCACGCTCTCCGCCGGAGAGCACTTCCAGCGGCGTGCGCATTTGCTCCTGGGCGAACAAGAAGTCCTTCATGTAGCTGACGACGTGCTTCGGTTTGCCGCCGACCATGACATGGTCGCCGCGGCCGCCGGTCAGGGCTTCCGCCAGCGTCGATTTCGGGTCCAGGCTTTCGCGATGCTGATCGAGCGTCGCCATCTCGATATTGGCGCCGAACCGGATGGTGCCGCTATCCGGCGGCTTGGCGCCGGTGAGCATCTCGACCAGCGTGGTCTTGCCAGCGCCGTTCGGACCGACGATGCCGATGCGATCGCCGCGCTGGATGCGGATCGAAAAGCCATCGACGATCCGCCGCTCGCCGTAGCTCTTGCCGATCTTCCTGGCCTCGATCACGAGCTTGCCGGATTTTTCGGCTTCCACGGCCGCAAGATTGGCATTGCCGGCGGGGCCGCGATGCTCGCGCCGCTGCTGACGCAGCGCATGGAGATTGCCGAGCCGCTTGACATTGCGCTTGCGGCGGCCGGAAACGCCATAGCGCAGCCAGTGCTCTTCGTTGACGATTTTGCGGTCGAGCTTGTGCTGCTCGCGCTCTTCTTCCGCCAGCACTTCGTCGCGCCAGGTCTCGAACGCAGCAAATCCGCGGTCGATCTGCCTGATCTGGCCGCGATCGAGCCAGGCGGTGGAGCGCGACAGGTTCGACAGGAAGCGGCGGTCGTGGCTGATGATGACAAGGGCGCTGCGGCGGCCGTCGAGCTCGCCTTCCAGCCATTCGATGGTCGTGAGGTCGAGATGGTTGGTCGGTTCGTCGAGCAACAGGATATCGGGCGAGGGCGCCAGCACGCGCGCCAGTGCCGCGCGGCGGCCCTCGCCGCCGGACAGCTGCGCCGGGTCTTCGTCGTCGCGAAGCCCGAGCCGCTCCAGCACATAACGCGCCTGATAACGGTCGTCGCCGGGACCGAGGCCGGCTTCGACATAGGCCAGCGTGGTGGCAAAGCCCGCGAAATCCGGCTCCTGCGGCAGATAGCGGATGGTGGCGCCGGGCTGCACGAAACGGCTGCCGCCGTCGGGTTCGACGATGCCAGCGGCGATCTTCAGCAGCGTCGATTTGCCGGAGCCGTTACGGCCGATCAGGCAGACGCGCTCGGCTGGCGATACCGACAGCTCGACATTGGACAACAGCGGCGTGCCGCCGAAAGTCAGCTCGATGTTCTTCAACTGGATCAGCGGAGGCGCCATGGCTCTATTCAAGCGTCTTTCGGTTCAACTTTTTGCTTTTGCGCGGCTTGATCCGCGCGTTGGCGCTGGATGCGCCGGATAGTCTGGTCCAGCGCCGAGAGGAACGCCGAGCGGTCGCGCGGTGCGAAGGATCTGGGACCGCCGGTCACTTCGCCCGATGAGCGCAAATCGGTCATCAGATTGCGGACCGCCAGCGTCATTCCGATCGATGATTCCGTAAACGGCTTGCCGTTCGGCGCGATCACCTCGGCGCCTGATTTCACGCAGCGGCTCGCCAGCGGAATATCCGACGTGATGACGATGTCGCCTTTGCCGGCGCGTTCGGCGATCCAGTCGTCGGCGGCATCCATTCCGGAACCCGCGGCGACGCGTTCGATCCGCGGATGCTGCGGCACCCGAATGAAATTGCCGGCGACCACGCTGACGCTGACGCCATGGCGCTCGGCGACGCGGTAGATCTCGTCTTTGACCGGGCAGGCATCGGCGTCTACATAGATGCGGGTGGTGTTCAAGTCAGGCGTCATCGGTTGAGGGTTTAGCTAGGCACGGCTGGTCACAGTCTCAAGACGCGCGTGGTACTCCATCGGAAGCGCGATTGCGAGCAAAACACCGGCCGCATTGCGCTTGCCACGATGGTTGCTTCGGCTACCATTACTGTGGAAAACAGAGGAAATCGGCATGACCAGCGGGCTCGAAATCTACCGCGTCCAGGCCTACAACACCGCTAGGCAATCCGAAAACAAGATGCACGATGACACCGTGGCCAAGCGGTTCGGATTTAGCGGCGGGCTGGTGCCGGGCGTCGACGTCATGGCCTACATGATGCACCTGCCGGTCAGCAAATGGGGCCGCGCCTTTCTCGAACGCGGGTTGATCGAGGCGCGCTTCGTGAAGCCGGTCTATGACGGCGAAACCGCCGAGATCAGCGGCGCGGAGAGCGAGGGTGCCATCTCGATCGAGGTCGAAAGCAGCGGCGGGCTTTGCGCCACCGGCACCGCATCGTTGCCGGCATCCGCGCCATCGGTCTCGATCGCGGATTTTGTCGACATCGCCGCGGTGACCGAGCGCAAGCCGGTCAGTGAGACATCCTACAAACTCGGCAAATGGCTCGGCACGGCGCCGCGCGCCTGGGCCGGCGATGCGGCGCAGGAATATCTCAGGGATGTGCGCGAGAGCGATGCGATCTACGCGCGCGAGGGGCTTGGCCATCCCGGGCTGCTGCAGCGGGTCATGAACAGGGTGCTGGTCGATAATGCCATTCTGGGGCCGTGGATCCATGTCGGCAGCCGGATGCAGCTTCTCGGCGCCGCCCGCAGCGGTGACGAGCTGACGGCGCGGGCGAAGGTGACCGGCAACTACGAAAAGAAGGGCCACCGCTTCGTCGAGTTCGACGCGCTGGTCGTCGGCAATGGCCGCGTGCCGCTGGCGCACTGTCAGCATATCGCCATCTACCAGCCCCGCGAGCAGGCCGCGGCATAGCCCTCTCTCACCTCGCCCCGCTTGCGGGGAGAGATCGAAATTCTCGTGACGGGGACTCACCGCGGGCAATTCGTCTGCAGAATTTGCGGAGGCAGCCCCTCACCCCGACCCTCTCCCCGCGAAGAGCGGGGCGAGGGAGAAGAGACGGCCGCACTTCACGCCGCCTTCCTGGCGTCCCTGATGGCGCGCCAGACCCGCTCCGGGGTCAAGGGCATGTCGATATGGGTAATGCCGCAGTCCGAGAGCGCGTCGAGCACCGCGTTGACGATGGTGGCGAGGCTGCCGGCGCAGCCGGCTTCGCCGCAGCCTTTGGTGCCGAGCGGGTTGGATTTGGCCGGCACCGGATGGTCGCCGATCTCCATGAGGGGAACGTCTTCGGCGCGCGGCAAGGCATAATCCATGAACGAGCCGGTGATCGGCTGGCCGTCGGAATCATAGCTGACGCATTCCATCAGCGCCTGGCCGATTCCCTGTGCAACCCCGCCATGCATCTGACCGGCGACCAGCATCGGATTGACGATGATGCCGAAGTCGTTGACGCCGGTGTAGCGCGCGATCTGCACAACTCCCGTGTCAGGATCGATCTCGACTTCGGCGACGTGGCAGCCGTTCGGGAACGTCGATGGCACTGGCTCCGTGGTGTGATCGACGTCGAGCGTTTCAGGCACGCCCTCCGGCATCTTGCTTTCGCGCAGCCGGCGCGCGAGCTCGACGATGTCGATGGATCGGTCGGTGCCGGCGATGATGAAGCGGCCCTTGTCGAATTCGATATCGGCCTCGGCGGCTTCCAACAGATGTGCTGCGGCGCGCCTGCCCTTCTCGATCACGAGCCTGGAGGCCTCGACGATCGCCATGCCGCTCGCGGTGATCGAGCGCGATCCGCCGGTGCCGCTGCCGGTATGGACGAGGTCGCTGTCGCCCTGTTCGAGCTTTATGCTCTCGAAGGGGACGCCAAGCTGAGCGGAGAGCACTTGCGCGAACGGCGTCGCATGGCCCTGCCCATAGTCGAGCGTACCGGTAATCAACCGCACCGAACCGTCATCTTCGAACACGATCTTGCCGAGCTCGACGCCGGGAGGCGCGGTGACTTCGAGATAGGAGCCGACCGCGATGCCGCGGAGCTTGCCGCGCTTGCGGCTTTCCTTCTTGCGCTTGGCGAATTCGGCATGACCGGAAATCTCCAGCGCCTTGTTGAACACGCCCTGGAAATCGCCGCTGTCATAGGTCACGCCGGAGGCCGCCGCGAACGGCATCTGCGCCGCCTTGATGAAATTGCGCTTGCGCAGCGTCAGCCGGTTGATGCCCATCTCCTCGGCCGCGCGGTCTATCAGGCGCTCCATGAAATAGTTGGCCTCGGGCCGACCCGCGCCGCGATAGGCGCCCATCAGCGTCGTGTTGGTCAAGACGGTCTTGATGTCGACGCATAGCAGCGGCGTGCGATAGACGCTGGCGATGTTCTTGCCTACATTGAGCGAGAGCGGGCTCGGGGCGACGCCGGTGATGTAGGCGCCGAGATTGCCGTAGCCGGAAATCCGGACCGCGAGGAACTTGCCGTCGGCATCGAGCGCCAGCTCGGCGTGAATCTTCTGCGCCCGGCCATGGCTGTCGGACAGGAAGCTGGTCGAGCGCTCGTCGGTCCATTTCACCGGGCGGCCCAGTGTCTTCGCCGCATGCAGGATGCAGAGATATTCGGGATAATTGATGTTCTTCATGCCGAAGGAACCGCCGACATTGGCGGTCAAGAGGTGAACCTTTTCGTTCGGCACTTTCAGGATGTTCTTGGCAAGATTAATGCGGTTGCCGGCCACGCCCTGCGTCGGTACCTGGATCGTATAGCGCTCGCTCGCCCGGTCGTAGGAGGCGAGCGCCGCGCGCGGCTCCATCGCCACCACCGCGACGCGGGTATTGACGACATCGAGTTTCGTCACATGCGCGGCGCTGGCAAACGCCGCCTCGACCTTGGCGGTGTCGCCATAATGATAATCCAGCGCGACGTTGCCGGGGATGTGATCGTAGAGCTGCGGCGCGCCCGGCTTTGCCGCTTGCTCGGGGTCGGTGACCGCCGGCAACGGCTCGATATCGACCACTACGGCTTCGGCGGCATCGCGCGCCTGCGCCAGAGTCTCGGCGACCGCGAAGGCGATGGGGTCGCCGACATAGCGCACCTTGTCGGTCATCAGCGCGGTGCGGTTGGTCTGCAACAGCGGCGTGCCGTCGCGGCTCTTCAATGGCAGCCCGCAGGTATAGGGCCCGTAATTGGCCGCGGCCAGATCGGCTCCAGTCCAGACTCCGAACACGCCCGGCATCGCCTTGGCGGCCGAGGCGTCGATGCGGCGGATGACGCCGTGGGCGTGGCTGGAGCGCACGATCCAGGCATAGGCCTGGCCCGGCAGATTGAAGTCGTCGGTGTACTTGCCCTTGCCGCGCACCAGGGTGTCGTCCTCCTTGCGGCGGACCGGCTGCCCGACACCGAATTTTTGCAGTGCGATAGCATTTTCCAGGGAAGACGGGGAGGCATGATCTTGCATCGGAAATTCCCTGACAAATCCAGTTTCTGCGGTGGTTTGGCGGTTTCGCCTGAGATAACGCGCCGGCATCCCCCCGACAACGCCTGATTGGGCATGGTCCTATGTCGAGGCCAGTTGCGCCGGGCTTCGGCGCGCTGCTAAAGTTTCCGTGAACGGAAATTCCTCGTGGGCCGGATTGGCCGCGGAAAGACATTCTCAATGAATGATGGCACGCGGCTTGGCGACGGCTTGGCGCCGCGCGCAACTGCGCAGGGATCGATTGCGGTGGATGGCACGGCGTTGCCCGCCGTCGACAGAACGCCTGCGGCGACCGGCGTCTATGCTGCGCTCGACCTCGGAACCAACAATTGCCGGCTGCTGATCGCCTGCCCGAGTAGCGATGGCTTTCGCGTGGTGGATTCCTTTTCGCGCATCATCCGGTTGGGGGAGGGCATTTCCGCCACCGGCTGCATCAGCGAGGCCGCAATCGAGCGCGCCATCGCTGCGCTCAGCATCTGCCGCGACAAGATCCGGTCCAAAAAGGCAAAACGGCTGCGGCTGATCGCAACCGAAGCCTGCCGGGCGGCGTCGAACGCCGATGGTTTCCGCGCTCGGGTTGCGGCCGAGACCGGCATCCGCCTCGAGGTGATCGATCGGGAGACCGAGGCAGCGCTTGCGGTGATCGGCTGCTCGCCGCTGCTCGATGCGCATGCGCGCGGCGCCATCCTGTTCGACATCGGCGGGGGGTCTACTGAACTTGTCAGGATCGAGCGCGATCCGGACCAACCCGAGATAGCACCTCGCATCAAGGCCTGGATGTCGATCCCGCTCGGGGTCGTCACGCTCGCCGAACATTTTGGCGGCAGGGACGTCACGCAACAATCCTATGCGCGGATGGTGCAGGAGGTCGCGCGCCACGTCGCGCCGTTTGCGACCGAGCATGGCGAGGACGTCAAGGAAATGCATCTGCTCGGCACCTCCGGCACCGTGACGACGCTGGCCGGGGTCCATCTCAATCTGGTGCGTTACGATCGCCGCCGGATCGATGGCGTCTGGATGAGCGATGCGCAACTGACCGCGACCATCGCGCGCCTGCTCGGCATGAGCTACCAGGAACGCGTCAACAACAATTGCATCAGCGCCGAGCGCGCCGATCTGGTGCTGGCCGGCTGCGCCATTCTCGATGCGATCCGCAATGCCTTTCCGTTGCCGCGGCTGCGCGTCGCCGACCGCGGCTTGCGCGAGGGCATGCTGGTCGAGATGATGCGCGAGGACGGCGTCCTAGGCGGATGCCGATAGGCGCGTCGGCCTGCGCTGTGCTACAGCGGCAACTATGGCGAAAGACACTACCGGCCGGCTGCACGTCACGGTCAAGACCGGCGGCAAGCGCAAGCTGTCCTCAAAACTCTGGCTGGAGCGGCAGCTCAACGATCCCTATGTGGCGCGGGCCAAGCGCGAGGGATGGCGCTCGCGCGCGGCCTTCAAGCTGATCGAGATCGATGACAAATATCATTTCCTGAAGCCGGGCCTCACCGTGGTCGATCTCGGTGCCGCGCCCGGCGGCTGGAGCCAGATCGCCGCCAAGCGCATTGGCGCGGCTAGCGGCAAAGGCAAGGTGGTCGCGATCGACCTTTTGGAGATGCCGCAGATTCCCGGTGTGAGATTTGCGCAACTCGACTTTCTCGCAGACGATGCGGCCGACAAGCTACTGGGCTTGATCGGTGGCGGCGCCGACGTGGTGCTCTCCGACATGGCTGCCAACACCACCGGCCATCGCAAGACCGACCAACTGCGCATCCTCGGCCTTGTCGAAGGCGCCGCCGGCTTTGCCAATGAGGTGCTTAATCCCGGCGGAACCTTCCTCGCCAAGGTTTTTCAAAGCGGCGCGGAGGCCGAGTTGCTGGCGCAACTGAAGCGCGATTTTGCGAGCGTCCGCCACGTCAAGCCGGCTTCGAGCCGCCAGGACTCCTCTGAACGCTATGTGCTGGCGATCGGGTTCCGCGGGCGCGGCGGCGGGTCGCCCGTGAATCCCGGAAACCCCGATATCGTCAGATAAAGGTGGAGCGAAAGTCGGCTCGAGGCGTTGGAGCCTTGTGCATCCCGCGCTTCGCCGATTTGTTCGCGTTGGAAATGAGTTGATGAACGGAAATTTCCGTCACCAGGGAATCCGCATAGCTGGCTGGCGGCCGAAAGCGCGTGCGTTGGGGCTAGGATGGTTCCTGGCTGGCACACTACTTACGGCCTTCGCTGGCCTGACCGCCCCCACCGCCGTCCACGCAAACGAAATCGAGCCCCGACCGGAGCCCAACATGACCGCGGTCACGGGCGGTGCGGCAACCCCTGCGGAACAGTTAAATCTGGCGGAGCCGCCCAAGACCGAAACCCCAACATCCACCGGCGCGCCGGGGCCCTCCTTCAAGGCCACCGTCCGCGCCCTGGTCGAGCAGGAAGCGCGGACGACGGGCCTGCCGGCTGACATCGCCGAGGCGGTCGTGCACGTCGAAAGCGACTACGACCCGTCAGCCATCGGCGGCGTCGGCGAGATAGGCTTGATGCAGATCAGGCCGGAGACGGCGGCGATGCTGGGGTTCAGGGGCAGCGCCGAGCAACTTGCGAAACCGGAAACCAATATTCACTACGGTGTCACGTATCTGAGCAAAGCTTGGCGGCTTGCCAACGGCGACCTTTGCCGCACTTTGATGAAGTACCGCGCCGGTCATGGCGAGGAGATAATGACCCGCCGCTCGGTGGAGTATTGTGATCGGGCACGAAGCCATCTCGCCGCTTTGGGCTCACTTTCGGCGACGCAAGGGACCACGCCGCCTGCCATCATTCCGGCGCTGGTGGGTGCGGAACCGGCGGCGCCGGGTCCGCGGCTAAATTCACCGACGGACGTCTACGCGAAGTATCGGCAGGGAACGCCCGCGGCCAGCCGGGCCTTCTGGACAGCTCACGAAGCCCGTATCCGCGCGATCACGGCACAGATCGAAGCCAAGTGGCATCGCGTGGCGTCACGCTGAACTTAGTTCGACGTTGAGGCGGCCATATCAGCGCTTGGCCGCGAGCCAGGCGGCGCGCTGGTTATTCCCCTGATCCACTTACCGTTGCATTTCGGTCTGAGGACGACGGTGCAGGATTTCTGCTCGTAGCCCGGACGTAAAGTGCTAGGCTTTACTTTCGCATTGCGATGGCGTTGAGGGGGCAACATGATTGACGAAAAGAAACTTCAGCAATTCCTGGGAAAGATGATCGTCGATCTCGGCGCTGCGATGAGTGTGCCGCTGGTGCGGATCGGTATGCGCCTTGGTCTCTACAAGGCGATGGACGGGGCCGGGCCGATGACCAGCGCCGAGTTCGCCACAAAGGCAAACATCTCCGAACGCTATGGCCGCGAATGGCTCGCGCAAAACGCAGCCTCTGGCTATCTGACTTACGAGCCGGCCGGCCGACGTTTCGAGTTGCCGCCGGAACAGGCGATGGTGTTTGCGAACGACGCAAGTCCGTTCTTCATGGGTGGTGGCTTTGACGCGGTCGCGGCTCTGCATCAGACGCAACCCTTGATCGAAGGGGCATTCAAGTCCGGTGGCGGGGTCGATTGGGGCGATCATGCCGGGTGCCTGTTCTGCGCCGTCGGCGCGATGCTGCGACCGCGCTACTCCGCGAATATCATCCAGAACTGGCTACCGGCTCTGGACGGCGTGGTGGCCAAGCTGGAACGAGGTGCTGAGGTCGCCGATATCGGCTGTGGCACTGGCCATTCGACCTTTATCATGGCCAGGGCATTTCCGAACTCAACCTTTGTCGGATACGACTTCCACGAACCATCGATTGAGCACGCCACCGACCTTGCGCGCATCAGTGGCGGTGCCGGCAACGCGAGGTTCGAGGTGGCCAAGGCAAAGGATTTCCCTGCCAGGGATCTCGATCTGGTGACATGCTTTGACGTGCTGCACGATCTCGGCGATCCGGTCGGGGCCGCAGCCCACATACACCGCTCGCTCAAGCCCGACGGAACCTGGATGCTGATGGAGCCGCTCGCGGGGGACGCGATGGAAGACAATCTCGGGCCGGTCGGACGCCTCGCCTATGCGTTTTCTACCATGGCTTGCGTACCGGTGTCGCTATCGCAGGAGGTGGGTATGGCGCTGGGCGCCCAGGCCGGACAGGCGAAGCTGACCGAGGTGATCAAGGCGGGCGGCTTCAGTCGGGTCCGGCGCGCCGCGGAAACGCCGGTTAACATGGTTCTCGAGGCGCGGCACTGAGTCTGTTCGAGGATCATTGCCTGTGCCTTGGGCAGAAGGCTGACGTAATCGTCGACAAGATGTCGGGTTATCACCCGAACCGACAGGTCCGAGGCAAGCATCGGATGCCACCCGCTATCCGCGCCGATGACACGCCGGCTTGTGACAACTTGCGTGCAGAAATTCTCCAGCGAAGCGGCGGGGCGACCTGTCGGCTCGCACGGACGGTCTACCCCAGACGCTGATCCCTGGCGTTGGCGGTCTCGGCGGCGGCGGTTTCTTCCGGTTCGGCATCCCGCTCCGGACTGGTGACAAGGACAACGCCGCGGCCCGATACCTGATGACCGGCATCGGCCGGCATTTGATAGAAGAAGTAGGCGGAAATCGTCGAAATGAGGGAGACCACGATGAACCCGGGCGCGAAATCGGCCGCGCTGAGCTCGTGCACATGGCGCATCAGCATGGTCGATTCCACCGAGAACGCACCCACCGCAACGCCGGCGGAAATCGCTAGCTGCTGGTTGACGCTGACCAGCGTGGTGGCGCGGCTCATCTGCGCCGGCTCGACTTCGGCATAGGCCAGCGTGTTGATCGCGGTGAACTGCAGCGAACGGAAGAAGCCGCCGACCACGAGAAGGATCATGATCAGAAGCAGCGGCGTTGCGATGGTGAACAGCGCGCAGGCCGCGAGAAAAACCGAACTCACTACCGCATTGATGATCATGATGTTTCGAAAGCCGAACGTCTTGATGATGCGGGCGGCAAGCGTCTTCATGCCCATGGCGCCGACCGCGGACGCAAAGGTCACCAGGCCCGAGCGGAGCGGCGACAGGCCAAATCCGACCTGCATCAGCAGCGGCAGCAGAAATGGCAAGGCACCGATGCCGAGGCGGAACAGGAAACCGCCGATGATGCTGGCGCGCATTGTCGGTAGCCGCAGCAGGGCGAAATCCAGCACCGGCGAGGCGGTTCGCCTGGCGTGGATCACATAGAGCGTCATGGAGATGGTGCCGATCGCGATCAGCGCGATGACAATGCTCCACGGCAGCAGATTGAGGCCGGCGATCGAAAGACCGAACGCGATGCCGCCGAGCCCGATCCCGGCCAGCACCAGCCCGTAGAGATCGAAGCGCTCGGGGTCCTCGCTGCGGATCGGGTCGATGTAGCGCAGCGCCATGAAAATGCCGAGCAGGCCGATCGGAATGTTGATCAGGAAAATCCAGTGCCAGGAGAAATAGGTGGTGATGAACCCGCCGAGCGGCGGACCGATCACCGGGCCGACCAGCGCCGGCACCGTGACCCAGGCCATCGCATTGACCAGCGCGCTCTTGTCGATCGAACGCAGCAGCACCAGCCGCCCGACCGGCGTCATCATCGCGCCCCCGGCACCTTGCAGGATGCGCGCAATGACGAAATCGGTGACCGAGGACGACAGCGCGCAACCGATCGAGCCCACCATGAAAACAGCGATGGCGATCGAGAACACCAGTCGCGCGCCGAAGCGATCGGCGGTCCAGCCGCTCGCCGGAATGAACACCGCCAGCGACAGCAGATACGAGGTGATGGCGAGCTTCAGCGTCAACGGGCTGGTGCCGATGTCGGCGGCGATCGCCGGCAGCGAAGTCGCAATGACCGTCGAATCCATGTTCTCCATGAACAAGGCGGTGGCCACGATGAGTGGGATCAGGCGTTCTTTGTTCATGGAGATTTGGGAAGGAAGGGAACGAAGTCGGGCTGTAGCATCCCCTCGGCACACAGGCCATTGCGGAACTCCGCATACCACCTAACTCCTGCGCAATAATAATTCCTTGCGTGATGTCGCCGGAGACCCGCTGATGATGATGATCTACATCCTCGCCGCTGTGCTGCCGCCCGTCGGGCTGCTCGTCAACGGGCAGCCTTTTTCGGCGATTTTCAATCTCGTCCTGATCGCGTTTTGCGGGATTTTAGGGCTGGTTTTTCACGTCTTGCTGCTGGTGCCCTCGGCGCACGCCATAATTGCGGTTCATATCAAGCGGGAAGCGCGGATGCACCGCGGGGTGGTGGGGCCAATCCACCGGCACGGCCCGCCGCCGGGTTACCCGCGCTGACGCGCGCCACGCGAAAAGCCGGTGCATGGCTGCCAAACCCTTTGATTCCGAAGCCTGCCATGCTATCGACCACCGCCAACCCTACCGATGGGCTTCGATTCGACGGCGATGCCAGGCGCTTCGCCGACGGACCTGTTCATCCCCAGGCCGTATCGCGGCGCCCGAGCCGCTGAATGGAGTTGGTAATGGCACTTGCACAGGGACTTCACGGTATACGCGAAGCCTATACGTTTGACGACGTGCTGCTGAAACCGGGCCTCTCGGATATCCTGCCCTCGGAGGCCGATATCCGCTCCCACGTCACCCGCGCCATTCCGCTCAATATCCCGATTATCGCTTCCGCCATGGATACCGTGACCGAAGCGCGAATGGCGATCGCGATGGCGCAGGCCGGCGGCGTCGGCGTGATCCATCGCAATTTTGACGTCGAGGGCCAGGCTGCGCAGGTGCGGCAGGTCAAGAAGTATGAATCCGGGATGGTGGTCAATCCGCTGACCATCGGTCCGGATGCGATGCTGTCGGACGCGCTGACGCTGATGAAGGATCACGGCTTCTCCGGGATTCCCGTGGTGACCGGCGCGGCCAAGGGCGTGGCGGGGAAATTGGTCGGCATTCTCACCAATCGCGACGTCCGGTTCGCCACCGATCCCAAGCAAAAAATCAGCGAATTGATGACCCATGAAAACCTGGTGACGGTGCGCGAAGGCGTCAGCCAGGACGAGGCCAAGCGGATGCTGCACAAGCACCGCATCGAGAAATTGCTTGTGGTCGACGACCAATACCGCTGCGTCGGCCTGATCACCGTAAAGGACATGGAGAAAGCGGTGGCGCATCCGCTGGCCTCGAAGGACGCGCAGGGCCGGCTGCGTGTCGCTGCCGCCACCACGGTCGGCGAGGATGGCTACGAGCGCACCGAGCGGCTGATCGATGCTGGCGTCGATCTGGTGGTGGTCGACACCGCGCACGGCCACTCCTCGCGGGTGCTGGAAGCCGTCAACCGCATCAAGCGGCTCTCCAATGCCGTGCAGGTGATCGCCGGCAATATCGCCACGCAAGAGGGCGCGCAGGCGCTGATCGATGCCGGCGCTGACGCCATCAAGGTCGGCATCGGTCCGGGCTCGATCTGCACCACGCGCATCGTTGCCGGCGTCGGTGTGCCGCAACTGACCGCGATCATGGATGCGGTCGAGGCGGCCAGGAAAGCCAACGTGCCCGTGATCGCCGATGGCGGCATCAAATATTCCGGCGATCTTGCCAAGGCGCTCGCCGCCGGCGCCGATATCGTCATGGTCGGCTCCCTGCTGGCGGGCACCGACGAGACCCCGGGCGAAGTGTTCCTGTGGCAGGGCCGCTCCTACAAGGCCTATCGCGGCATGGGTTCGGTGGGCGCGATGGCGCGCGGCTCCGCCGACCGGTACTTCCAGCAGGACATCAAGGACACGCTCAAGCTGGTGCCGGAAGGTATCGAGGGCCAGGTGCCTTATAAGGGCCCGGTCGGCAACGTCATGCATCAACTCGCCGGCGGCTTGCGCGCGGCGATGGGGTATGTCGGCGCCAGAAATCTCGGCGAATTCCGCGACAAGGCGCAGTTCGTGCGCATCACCGGCGCGGGCTTGCGCGAAAGCCATGTCCACGACGTCACCATCACGCGGGAAAGCCCGAATTACCCGGGCGGCGTGTGAACAGAAGAGAAGTTGCTTACCATGGTCGACTGGTCGGACGACAGGATATCGGCGCTTTCAGATCAGGATCTGAAGAACCTGCTGGTCAATGCGGAGCGGAAGTCCGCCGCCGCCATTATCGCGCAATGCAAGGCAGAGATCGAAAAGCGCGATGCCGCCAAGCCGCGCAGGGCCGCCAAGCCGCGCACCGAGTTAAAGGAATTCGAACAGCAAATGTCGGAACAGATTGCTGTTATCGGCAACGACGTTGCGGGCAAGTATGATCTTTCCGAAGCCACCGCGAAAGCCAAGTCATCGGGAGTCAAGGGTTTCAGGGCACATCGGCTGCTGGATTCCAAGGGTCACGCCAAGCTCGGCGGCCATCAAAGAAACGGTACCGTTGCCATCGATCGCTATATTTCCTATCGATTGGGCAATGATGTCGTTACGCTTGGCGTATGGCTTCCGAAAGACAAGCCGGTCGACGCGCATGAATTTCACGTGAGCGCCCCAGCCGCGATGATTGAAGGCGGACTGCCGTTTTCCGAAGTTCGGCCCGGAATTGAGGAAACGGAATTGCAAACAGGGCGAACGATCCGATCCTTCAAGGATTTGACGAGCGCGGCTGCGGTATTCGAGAGGGCGCTGGCGAAGATCACGGCCTGAGCATTTACTGTCATGTCCGAGGAGCGACCTGCCCGCTGTCGCTCAACGAGCGAAAATTGAACGCGGAAACCACCCATTTCCAGCGGCACATGTCGCGGCACAACGGACTGCTTCGCTGCACAAGCAAACAAGGGAGGAACTAAATCATGCCGCAACCCGCAAAGCGCGTCGTTCTGGTGTCTCGACCGGTGGGCGAGCCGAAGCCATCGGATTTCCGCATTGAGGAATACCCGCTGCCGACGCCCGGCGCCGGCCAGGTTCTGTTGCGCACCATCTGGCTCTCGCTCGATCCCTACATGCGCGGACGGATGAGCGATGGCCCCTCCTATGCTGCGCCGGTCCCGATCGGCGGGGTGATGGAGGGTGGCACGGTGAGCGAGGTTATCGCTTCCAACAATCCAGCCTTTGCCAAGGGCGATATCGTGCTGGCCCGCGCCGGCTGGCAGTCGCATGCGCTTTCCGATGGCAAGGATCTGCGCAAGATCGACCCGAAACTCGCACCGGTTTCAACCGCGCTGGGCGTGCTCGGCATGCCAGGCATGACGGCTTATGCCGGGTTGCTGGACATCGGAAAACCGCATGGCGGCGAGACCGTTGTCGTCGCGGCGGCATCCGGCGCGGTGGGCTCGGCGGTCGGTCAGATCGCGAAAATCAAGGGGGCGCGCGCTGTCGGAATCGCCGGCGGCAAGGACAAATGCGATTACGTGAAAAACGAGCTCGGCTTCGACGACTGTATCGATCATCGTGCCCCCGATCTGGCGGCGAAGCTGAAAGAAGCCTGCCCGGAAGGGATCGACGTCTATTTCGAGAACGTCGGCGGCGCGGTGTTCGAGGCGGTGTTTCCGCTGCTCAACGCGTTCGCGCGCATTCCGGTATGCGGCTTGATCGCGCATTACAACGACACCGAGGCGACCGCGCCGAAATGGGCGCCGTCGCTGATGCGCGCGGTATTGACAAAGCGCCTGACCATTCGAGGCTTCATCGTCAGCGATTTCGCCGCGCGGCACGGCGATTTCCTGCGCGACATGTCGCAATGGGTGCGCGAGGGCAAGGTCAGGCATCGCGAGTTCGTCACCGAGGGGCTCGACAGCGCGCCCGCAGCGTTCATGGGCCTGCTGAAGGGCGCGAATTTTGGCAAGCAGCTGGTGCGGGCCGGGCCGGACAAGGCGTGAGGGCGGTCGGCCTATCTCGTGAATTAGCTAAAGCTTTAACGACCGTTTTGGCCGGCCACAAGGGTCCGGATAAGCGCGCCGCTCCTGCAAACTGCGGCGGCGCGGTCTGGTAATGATCCTTTAAGTAGACCTGCTCTAACGTTCCGGCGCACGCCTGACCCGCCGTGAATTTCACGATCGGCCGACGCGTGAGCGCATCCCTCTCGCACACGCGCCCGGTCCCGCCCATGATAAATGCTCCGCACAATCCCAATCGCAGCCTGGTTCGCATCTTTTGCCTGTCACTGAGCGGACTTCTGTTGGTCTATTCGAGCATCGCGGTTTACGGAGTATTCCAAAGCACCAACGCCGCGGGGGCGGCTATTGGGGTGCTGCGCATCGTGCTCGGGCTGGTTGCGGTCGGCATCCTGTTCCGCTGGGGCTGGCTCGACGAGACGCTGCAAGGCCGGATCGACCTGGTAGGCGCCAGTTTCGAAAAAGATTACGCAGCGTTGAGCACCCAGACCAAGCTCAGATCGATCGTGCTGGTGACGATGCTCAGCCTGCTGCTGGAATTGGTGCTGATCCGCTGGCTGGCTTCGGTATTCCCGGTCTATTCCTTCTACAAGAATTTCACCATGCTGGCCTGCTTCCTGGGGCTCGGCGCCGGTTACGCCGTCGCGGAGAAGCAGCCCTGTGCGCCGGCAATCGTGTTGCCGATGCTGGCGCTATTTGTCGGCGTTATCACACTGTTGCGTTACGATGCCGGCCCGGCATATCTGATTTTTTCCGTCGGCTGGCTTAGCACCTTCGACGTCCCGGTCTATTTCCTGCTCGGCGCGAGCTTCATCATCTGCGCCTGCATCTGCTATCCGGTGGGCCAGCTTTGCGGCAAATTGCTGCACAGCTCGAACTCGCTGAACGCCTACAGTCTGAACCTGATCGGCAGCGCGCTGGGCGTGGCGGCGCTGTTCGTGATGAGCCTGTTCTGGCTGCCTCCAGTGATCTGGTTCGCGCTGACCGGCGCGATCATGCTGCTGTTCGTGCTCTCGCGCGACGATTTCATGCCGGTCGGCATCGCAAGCTTTTGCGTGCTGCTGGCGATCCTGGCGTGGCCCGTTCAGCCGGAGACGCAGCGGATCTATTCGCCGTACCAGCTATTGGAGCGCACGGCAAAAGCCGACGGATTGATGCAGATCCTGTCGGGCGGCAGCTACTACCAGAAGGTCTATGACTTTGCCGAGAACAAGCGCGCGCAGGAATCCGCCGCCGATCGGTACGTTCGTGCCTACTACGAATTCCCGTACAATTTCAGGAAGAACCCGGAGCGCGTCGCCATCGTCGGCGCCGGCAGCGGCAACGATGCGGCCACCGCGCTGCGAATGGGCGCGGCGCATGTCGATGCCATCGAGATAGACCCCGCGATCGCGTTTCTCGGCACCAAATATCATCCCGAGCGCCCCTATGACGACCCGCGCGTCAACCTGTCGATCAACGACGCCCGCAACTTCTTCCGCACGGCAAACCAGCAATACGACCTGATCGTCTACGGCGTTCTGGATTCCCATACCGCCTTGAGCCATGCCTCCAACCTGCGCGTGGACTCCTATGTCTATACCCGGGAAGGCATCGGCGAAGCCTTCCGGCTGCTGCGGCCGGGTGGCGTACTCTCGATCTCGTTCACGCTGGTCAACGACGCGCTCGGCTTCAAGCTGTCCAAGATCCTGCGCGAGCTGCCGGGGGCGGGCAAGCCATTGGCGGTGCGGGTGGGCTACGACTCCGCGCGCACCACCGCCTTCGTGGTCAGGAAAGGCCAGCCGGTGACGATGCCGGATGCGCACGCTTTCGCCTCCGTCGGATTCACCGATGTCTCCGACTATTTCGCGCAGCCCTATCCGGAATCCGCCATTCCGACCGACGACTGGCCGTTCTTCTACATGGTCGAGCGCGCCTATCCCGTCACCTACATGATCGCGCTCGCGATGATCCTTCTGCTCAGCTATTTCTTCGTGCGCAAGACCATCGGCTTCTCCGATCCGATCGACCGCAGCTACCTGCCGTTCTTCTTCCTCGGCTCCGGCTTCATGCTGGTCGAGACCAAGGCCATCACCGAGCTCGGCCTGCATCTTGGCGGCACCTGGTTCGTGATCGCGGCCGCGATCATGCTGGTGCTGGTGATGGCGTATCTTGCAAACCTGATCGTGACCCGCACGCCGCGCAGCCTGGCGGGCGCCGCCTATGTCGGATTGTTCGCAAGCCTGCTGGTTGGATACGCGCTCGCGACCAGCCACGGCCAATGGACATTCGGTCCGCCGCTGATGCAACTGGCGCTGAGCTGCCTGGTGCTGACCATTCCGTTGTTCTTTGCCGGGATCATCTTCTCCAGTCTGATCGGCGAAGCCAGCATCAATATCTCCACCGCGTTTGCCTACAACCTGATCGGCGCGCTGTTTGGCGGCGTGATGGAATACAATTCGATGTATTTCGGATTTGCCTTCCTCTATCTGCTGGCGCTGGGATTTTACGTGCTCGCCTGGGCGTTCTCGCGCAAAGCCTCGGCGTTCGCCTGGAAGCCCGCCTCGCTGGTTCGAACCGGCCAGTGAGCAGGGCCGCGCGTCGTCGCGATGCCCTGAGGTGAGTTAGCTCGCCGAAGCCGGCCCGAGCACGGCATCGAGATCGACATCGATCTGGCCGGGCGCTCGCAGGTGAAGAACCTCAAAACTGCCGGGCTGGAAGCGGTATTCCACCAGCCCGACCTCCTTGATGCCGATCACTTCCTGTCTGTCGGGAATGACGAAGCCGGTGGCAGGCGCCCAGATGTGGCGGACGCGGCCATGCGTGAAGTCCCGGCGCTGGTGGACATGGCCGCTGGCGATCAGCCGCAGATCGACGGCGGCCAGCATCTTCAGCAGCCGGCTGCGCGGCGACAGCGGCACATAGCGTATCGCACTCGCCGCAAGCTCGGGATCGTCGGGCGCATTGAGAAATAGCGGCTTGTGCAGGAATAGCGCCACCGGCTTTCCGCCGCTGGCGGCGAGCCGGGCTGCCAGCCAATCGAACTGTTCGGCTTCGCTCGCGAGACCGGTATTCATGAGCATTGCATTCAGGCCGATGAAGCACCAGCCCGCGGCCTCGAACCGCCAGCGGTCTTCGCCGCAAATGTCGAGGAAGGTCTCCACCTCCCGTGGCGTGACCGGTTGCGAGGGAGCCGGATCGGCCCCGTTTGGATTATCGCCGATATCGTGATTGCCGGGCAAATAGCGGCAGGCCACGGGCAGCGCATCGTGCAACGCCTTGGCGAATTCGAGAGCGCTACGATTGCCGGGGGCGTCATGGGCGAGGTCGCCGCTGTTGATGACGAGATCGGGCCGCCTTTTGTCGATGTGTTCGCAGACCCGATCAAAGTTCTCGGTCGGTATCCGCAGGCCGCGGGCAAGGTGGGTATCGGAAATCTGGGTCAGGCGAAATTCGGGCATGCAATATTCCTTTGTTCATCACGACTGTCATGGCCCGCTAACGCGGGCGATCCAGTATTCCAGAGCGGTCGCGATGAATCGAGGGGCGGCCGGCATGGATTTGCCGGCATCGATTGATTGTCACGACGCAGGGCTGCCGCTATAGCGGGAGCTTGGCGGGTCGGCGCCGGGGAGAATTTCCAATGTCTATCCAGATGGTTTTGCTGCCGGTGTTTGTGCTGGTCGGGCTCACTTTCGTGCTGCTGCTGTCCATGGCCGGGGCCCGCCGGCAGGCGCTGGTCGGCGGCGAGACCAAGATCAGGGACATTGCGCTGGGACAGCCGAACTGGCCGGTACGCGCCACCCAGATCGCCAATTGCTACGCCAACCAGTTCGAGCTGCCGCTGTTGTTCTATGCCCTGATCGCGCTGGCGCTGCCGCTGCGTCACGCCGATTTGTTCATCGTGCTGATGTCATGGGTGTTCGTGGTCACGCGCTTCGTGCATGCCGGGGTTTTCGTCACTTCGAACGATCTGCGGCGACGCTCGCTGGCGTGGTTCGCCGGCGCGCTGGTGCTGTTTGCGATGTGGATCTACTTCGCGCTGAAGATATTGCTGCTGATCTAGAGGCGTTTCGCGGCGCCGCTCTCGAACCGAAAGCTTGCAATGACCCCGGCTGCGCGGCTATCGGCCGCCATCGAACTGATCGAGACCATCGAGACCCAGCGCGTCCCGGCGGCGAAGGCGCTCAAGGAGTGGGGCACCGCGCACCGTTATGCCGGCTCGGGCGACCGCGCCGCGATCTCCGGCCTGGTCTGGGACGTGCTGCGCCGCCGCGCCTCCAGCGCCTGGATCATGGAGGAGGATACGCCGCGGGCGCGCGCGCTCGGCATGCTGCGGCTCGAGCGCGGGCTCGACGCCGATCAGATCGCGGCGCTGTGCGACGGCGGCCGCTTCGCCCCGCAGCCCCTGAGCGAGCGCGAGCGCTCGGCGCTTGCCACGCGCTCGCTGGCCGGCGCGCCGGCGCACATCGCGGGCGATTACCCGGAATGGCTCGACGGCCATCTGGCGCAGGTGTTCGGCGAGGACCGGGTTGCGGAGGCGACCGCGATGGCGAGCCGCGCCCCGCTCGACCTGCGCGTCAACACGCTCAAGGCCAAACGCGAAAAGCTGCTGCACTCGCTGGCGCATCTCGGCGTGCAGCCGACGCCGTGGTCGCCGATCGGCTTGCGCCTCGAACTTGGCGCCGACGCCCGCAATCCCGGCATCCATGCCGAGGAGGATTTCATCAAGGGCGCGATCGAAGTGCAGGACGAGGGCTCGCAGCTGGCGGCGCTGTTGTCGGCGGCCAAGCCCGGCGAGCAGGTGATCGATCTCTGCGCCGGGGCCGGCGGCAAGACGCTGGCGCTGGCGGCGATGATGCAGGGCAAGGGCCGCCTGATCGCAACCGACCACGACAAGCGGCAGCTCGCGCCGATCTACGAGCGGCTGTCGCGCGCCGGGGTGCACAACGCCGATGTGCGCACGCCCAAGGGCGAGGCCGACACGCTGGGCGACATCAGGGCCTCCGCCGACCTCGTCGTGATCGATGCGCCCTGCACCGGCACCGGCACCTGGCGGCGCAATCCCGATGCCAAATGGCGGATGCGCCCGGGCGCGCTCGAGGTGCGGCTGAAGGATCAGGCTGCCGTACTCGATCGCGCCGCCGCGCTGGTCAAGCCGGGCGGCCGGATCGCCTATATCACCTGCTCGGTGTTGCCGCCGGAAAACGCCGGGCAGGTCCGCGGCTTCGTGGAGCGGCATCCCGATTTCGCCGTGGTGCCGTCGGCGCAGACCGTAACCGTGCTGTGGGACAAGGCTGCGGATTTCGCCGCCGCCACGCTGCAATCCGCGGAAGGGTTATTGATGACGCCGCGCCGCACCGGCACCGATGGATTTTTTGTCTCGATCCTGAAGCGGAATACGTCGTAAGATCGAAGCCCAATCGAGCTATCAAAGCTCGAGCGCTGAATGAACCGGAGGGGGGAGCAGCATGAAGCGGCAGCATTGGATCGGCATTGCCGGCGCCACGGCGATGCTGGTTGGTATCGTTTGCGGTTCGGCCTTGGCCGATGAGACGGTCAGCATCGGCGGATCGCGCGCCGTCTTGATCAAACCCAATGCGCCGCATGCGAGCGTGATCCTGATGCCGGGCGGCAGCGGAGCGATCGCCGCGGGCGACAACGGCGACATCCACGGGCTTAACCTCAACCAGCTGGTTCGTACCCGGCAGGCCTATGCGGCGCGAGGGCTGGCGGTGCTGGTGGTCGACGCCGATACCCCGCTGGACGCCGCGGTGCAGTACATGGCCGCGATCAAGCGGCCGGTCACCGTGATCGCCACCAGCCGCGGCACCATCCGCGCCGCCGAGGGCATCGCGCGCGGCGCCCGGCCGGACGCGCTGGTGCTGACGTCGGGATTCCTCAGCCCGGAGTCCGGCAGCGGCCAGAATGTCATGTCGATCCTGGGCTCGCCGGCCTCGCTGCCGCGCACGCTCGTGATCCATCACAGCCAGGATAGCTGCCGGATGACCTTGCCGGCCGGCGTTGAGCCGTTCGTGAAATGGTCGGCCGGCCGCGCGCGGGCGGCCTGGGTGAGCGGCGGCACCAGCACAGGCGATGCCTGCGAGGCCATGGCCTATCACGGCTTCAATGGCGTCGACGGGCAGGTCGTGGCGCTTGCGGCGGGCTTCCACTGAACGCCGGCGTTATCAGGCGGAGTTTCCGGTTTTGTCGGGGAGGGAGGCAAAAGCCGCCGGCCGTCATTGCGAGGAGCCTTTGCGACGAAGCAATCCATCCCTCGGCGCAAAAAGGCGTGGATTGCTTCGCTACGCTCGCAATGACGGCTGATGGATGGTTTCGGGGGTTGCGAGGCCGCCGCGCGTCGTTTACCTCCTGTCCATGACAGCAGCCCAGCCTATCGGCGCGCAGGCCACCTCGGTGGCCTCGGCGCATGACAAGATTCTGATCGTCGATTTCGGCAGCCAGGTCACCCAGCTGATCGCGCGCCGGGTCCGCGAGGAGGGCGTCTATTCCGAGATCGTGCCGTTCCAGAAGGCGGAAGCGGCCTTCAAGGCGATGCAGCCCAAGGCGGTGATCCTCTCCGGCGGCCCGGAATCGGTGCATGAGGCGGGCTCGCCGCGCGCGCCGCAGGCGATCTTCGATTCCGGCGTGCCCGTGCTCGGCATCTGCTATGGCCAGATGACCATGGCGGCGCAGCTCGGCGGCGTGGTCGAAGGCGGGCACGCCAGGGAATTCGGCCGCGCCGATGTCGAGGTCAAGGCCGCAAGCCGGCTGTTCGAATCCATCTGGTCGATGGGCGAGCGGCATCCGGTGTGGATGAGCCATGGCGACCGCATCACCAAGATGCCGCCGGGCTTTGTCGTCGCCGGCGTCTCGGCCAATGCGCCGTTCGCGGTGATCCAGGACGAGAAGCGCCGCTATTACGGGCTGATGTTCCACCCCGAGGTGGTGCACACGCCTGACGGCGCCAGGCTGATCCGCAATTTCGTCCGCAAGGTCGCGGGGCTTGACCGGCGACTGGACCATGCGCGCCTTCCGCGAGGAGGCGATCGAGAAGATCCGCGCCCAGGTCGGCAAGGGCAGGGTGATCTGCGGGCTGTCAGGCGGCGTCGATTCCGCCGTCGCCGCGGTGCTGATCCACGAGGCGATCGGCGAACAGCTCACCTGCGTGTTCGTCGATCACGGCCTGCTGCGGCTCAACGAGGCCGAAACCGTGGTCGAGCTGTTCAGGCATCACTACAACATCCCCCTGGTTCATGTTGATGCGTCCAGGCAATTCCTCGGCGAACTCACCGGCGTCAGCGATCCCGAGCAAAAGCGCAAGACCATCGGCCGGCTGTTCATCGACGTGTTCGACGCCGAGGCGAAAAAGATCGGCGGCGCGGATTTCCTGGCGCAGGGCACGCTCTATCCCGACGTGATCGAGAGCGTGTCGTTCACCGGCGGCCCGTCGGTCACGATCAAATCGCACCACAATGTCGGCGGGCTTCCGGCGCGCATGAACATGAAGCTGGTCGAGCCGCTGCGCGAACTGTTCAAGGACGAGGTGCGCGCGCTCGGGCGCGAGCTTGGGCTGCCCGAGATTTTCGTCGGCCGCCATCCGTTTCCGGGGCCGGGCCTTGCGATCCGCTGCCCCGGCGAGATCACGAAGGAAAAACTCGACATCCTGCGCAATGCCGATGCTGTTTATATCGACGCGATCCGCAAGGCGGGCTTGTACGACAAGATCTGGCAGGCCTTCGCGGTGCTGCTGCCGGTCAAGACCGTCGGCGTGATGGGCGACGGGCGGACGTACGAATACGTCGTGGGCCTGCGCGCGGTGACCTCGACCGACGGCATGACCGCCGACTTCTATCCGTTCGACATGAAATTTTTGGGCGAGACCGCGACCCGCATCATCAACGAGGTCAAGGGCGTCAACCGCGTGGTCTATGACGTGACGTCAAAACCGCCGGGGACCATCGAGTGGGAGTAGGGGGAAGATCCATCTGACGGCACCGGCTCACGCCTTGAAGCAATTCTCGCGATGCCACCGCAAGAAGTGAGGGTGGGGCTGATCGGCGGCGCGGGAGGGAGTGAGAATGCGCCCGGTCTTGTTGATCATGGCGCGCACGCCGCCGATATCGTTCACATGCCGTGAGATCAGAATCTCGCAATCATCCGCGATGCTGATCAAGCCACGGTCAAACATCCAATGCGCGGTTCCGGAGAGGGCAAGTCCATTGCTTACGATATCCGGCCCATTGGCCTCGACAGGCCTGATATGCGCGGCTTCGACCTCCGCGCGCCCCTGGCCATTGATCAGCTTCAAGGATGTAATCGCGCAGCGAGCGTCGTAGGCCCGCAGAACGATGCGGCGGAACACGCGGTCTCGGACGATGCGGGACGTTAAATAGGCGACGCGGTCCCGTTCCGTTTCGTGTTGAAAGATAGGCTGTTGCTCCTGCATGCCAGCGAAGGCAGAAGGCACATCGACGCGCGGCAGTAAGGCGATGTCCTCGGGGAGTCCGAGTGCCGTGATCCGATCGAAATCCGCTGGAGAAATTGGGCGAACCGCGGATTGCGCGCGTCCGGAAATCTTTCCTTCTTTGTTCAACAAGCCCCGCTCAATGAGTTCGTCAGCGTCCCGGAACGGGACGGGATTGACGAAATCCAGATAGCTGCCGGCTTCAATGACGGCGATATACATATCTGAGGCGCTGGGGTCGGGGATGACTTGCTGCACTTTGGCAATTGCAAAGTAGCCGCGCGAGTGCTGCGCTTTTCTTGGCTCGTAATAGATGATCCAGTCGCCGACGGATGCCTCGACGCGAGCGAGATATTGACTGGGAAACTGGTAGCGTTCGGCAGGACTATCTTCGTAGATCGAGTCGGACCGGTGGATGAAAACGCCGAACGCCACGATCGAATTGTCCCCTTGAACCAAGGCCCGCAGTATAAGCGATTGAATTCTAGTGTCCTACGCCGGCGTGAGTTTGACTAGTACGTTTTCGCTCACCCGCCCTACCATCTCCGAATTGACATCGGTCCGCGCCTCGTCGACTCTCACCCTCCAAAAAGACGCCTAAATAAAATCACGGGGGAACGAGCCATGCCCACCACCAAACTCTCACGCCGCGCGCTGCTCGCCGGCATTGGCCGCAGCGCCCCTGATCCCCAGCGCCCGAGCCCAAGCCGCCTGGCCGACCCGTCAGGTGCAGGTGATGGTGCCGTATCCGCCGGCCGGCGGCGCCGACACCACGGCGCGGATCCTCTACGCCAAGGCAGGCAGCATCCTCGGCCAGCAGTTCGTCATCGAAAATCGCGGCGGGGCCGGCGGCACCATCGGCGAGGCCGTGGTCGCCAAGGCGGCCCCCGACGGCTACAGCATCCTGCATGACGGCACCGCCTTTTCGGTCAACGGCGCGCTCTATCCGAACCTGTCGTTCGACTACAACAGGGATTTCGATCCGGTCGCGCTGGTGTCGCTGGTGCCGAACATCCTGGTGGTGACGCCGTCGTTGCCGGTCAAGACGATGGCCGACGTCATCGCCTACGCCAAGGCCGCGCCCGACGGCATCGACATGGCGTCATCGGGCAACGGCACGCTGCAGCATCTGTCGCTCGAAATGTTCCGTTTCATGACCGGGACCAAGGTGAACCACGTGCCCTATCGCGGCGGCGGCCCGGCGCTCAACGACGTCATGGGCGGGCAGGTCAAGCTGTTCTTCTCCAACGGATCGTCGGTGGTCGGCCTGATCAAGGGCGGCAAGGTCAGGGCGATCGCCCACACCGGCAAGGGCCGGCTGAAAAGCCTGCCCGACATTCCCCCGGTGTCGGACACGCTGCCCGGCTTCGAGGCCTATGAGTGGAACGGGGTGTTCGTGCCGCACGGCACCGCGCCTGACATCGTGCGCACGCTCAACGGCGCGATCAACGCGGCGATCGCATCGCCCGACGTCAAGGAGCGCTTCGAGCAGCTCAATATCGATAGCCGGCCGAACACGCCGGAGGAATTCCGCGCCTTCGTCGCCGACCAGATGGCGCGCTGGGGCAAGGTGGTCAGGGAAGCCAACATCAAGCTGGGTTAGGCGAGGCTCCAGCCAGCCGCTTCGGGTCCTATGATCAGGCGGGCGTCGTCGGTCCGTCGATCGCTTTCCACGCCGAGTGGCCGCCCGTCATGAATTTCGCGTCGAATCCAAGGTCCCGCAAGGCGATCGCCGTCTTGCACCCGACGTGGAATCCGTAAGCGCAAAACACGACGACCGGTTCCGTTTTGGACAGCTCCCCCGCCCATTCCTGCACGCGTTCCGGGTCGCGCCAGGTGGCACCTTGCATGATCTCCGGCGACCGGCTTACGGCAGGCCACGGACGGGCGTCGACCAACTGTACAGCCTTGCCGGCATCCTGCATGGCCTTCACTTCCTCCACGCCGACGCCCGGCAGATCACCGAATTCGGGCTGGACCAGCGGCCTCAGCGGCTCGACCTTCGCCGCGTCCTGATAGCGCAACTGCACCGCCTTCCAGTCGAGGTTGCGCATGAACATGCCCACATATGCCTTCACGTTGGCGCCGAAATCCATGTGATAGGCATGCTCGTACATGTCGAGCGCCACGATGGGAATGCCTCCCGCCACGGCCTCGCCGTCCTCGGATGCATACTGGTTTACGAGCCGGCGATCGCGCGGGATGTAGACGAGGAGTACCCACCCGGAGCCGCCGCCGAGCGCGGTGCCCATGGCGATAAATTCGTCCTGCCAGCGATCCACCGAGCCGAAGTCGCGCGCGAGGGCGTCTGCCATTGGCCCGGTCGGCTTGCCGCCGTTACCGCCCAGGCTTGCGAAGTAGAGCTCATGAAGCAAGGTCGAATTGAGCGCGATCAGCTCCTCCCGCTTCAGGCCTTTGATCACGTAGCCGGGTGTGGTCGCGAAATCGAGCGATGCCAACTTCTCAGCGATTGCGTTCAGGCGCCGCAGCGCCCTGCCGTAGTCGTTCTCGTAGTGGCTCTCGATCAGCTTGATCGACAGGTATGCCACAAGCCAGGGACGGCAGTGTATCGGTGTGAGCTGGTAACGCATCGTAGCCTCCATTGAACGTCATGTGTTGAAAGAAAAGGAAGTGCACTCAGTGCGATCGAGCCGCGCGGCTGTACACGGCGGCGGCCGCGGCGACGTCCTGCAGGGCGGTGCCGCTTGAATCGAAAACAAACGTTTCGTCCTCGCGCGTGCGCGCGGGCTTTAGTCCGGCAACGATTTCGCCGAGCTCGGCGTGCACGCCACTTCGGGTCATCGCTCCGGCGGCGAGCGCATGGTGCAGGTCGCCGATCACCGCGCATTGCTCCGTGAGATCGGTGACGACCTTGCTCGCCGCGAGCAGCGCCGGCTCGAGTTCCTGCTTGTTCTCGCTATCGGCACCGACGCCCGCGACGAACGTGCCCGGCCGAACCATCTCGCGGGTAACGAAGTAGCCCCGCGCGGTAGTGCAGGTGATGACGATGTCGCTTTCGGCGACCGCGCGCTGCAGGTCGGAAACGGTCGAGATCGGCAGCCCGGTCTCGGCTCGGAGCGCGGCTGCGAACATCTGCGCCTTTTCCGCGTCCCGGTCGAAAGCGTAAATGCGTTCGAGGCTGCGCACGCGCAGCAACGCGCGCAGCTGCGCGGGCCCTTGGCCGCCACAGCCGCAAATGATCGCCGTCCTGCTGTTGGTCCGCGCCAGGTACTTGGCCGCAACGGCAGTGGCAGCCGCAGTGCGCAGCGCCGTGATGGCCATCGAATCCATCACGGCGAGGGGCCGGCCCGTGAGTGCTTCGCAGAGCACCACGATGCCCTGGATGGTCGGCAATCCGTGCCGCGGGCCGTTGTGCGGGAAGTTGGCATTGGTCTTCGCCGCGAAGTAGGGCCGATCGAGCGTGAGGAGCGCCGCCTTGATGTGGAAGCCGCCATCCTCGGCGTGCAGGCTGAGGATCCCGGGCGCCGGCGTCTTGCCGAGCGCGTGCTGGCGAAAGGCGTCCTCGACCGCTGCCATGCATGCGTCGGGCGTAAGCAGGCGCTCGACATCGCTGCGCGAGAACAGCAGCGTGCCAACGGCACCGGCCAGAGAGTTGGGGAAGCTGGTAACGATTCTGTCGCCCACACACCTACTCCTTTCCCGAAAAGGGACCAGGAGCAGCGCTTGGGACGGAAACCGTCTGTTTCGAACCGGGTGCTCTGCTTGGAAACCCGGCTAGGCTCAAGCCGTTGGATCGGCCCGGCGCCTACAATGTGCGTGAACTATACAAAGAAGGATGCCACAATTTCAACAGCTATTTGGACGGACCGCGAGCCGCCGAAATATAATAGAGCCCGGCCATCGACCTGTCGGTTCCAGCCCGTCCCGTTCGTCTTGCATCCAGGATGCAGTGGAGACCAGGAATGATCAACTTTCACTATCGCTGGGTGATCGTCGCAGCAGGGGGTTTGCTCGGCTGCGTCGCGATCGGGGGCATGTTCTCGCTGCCGGTGTTCCTGCAGCCGATCGCGCACGATACCGGCTGGTCGGTGACCGGGGTGTCCAGCGCCATGACCATCGGCTTCCTCGCGATGGCCTGCACCAGCATGGCCTGGGGCACGCTGTCCGACCGGTTCGGGCCGCGGCCGGTGGTGCTGACGGGATCGACCGTGATCGCGGCCTCGCTGGCGCTGGCGAGCCGCGCGACCTCGCTGATCGAGTTCCAGTTGCTGTTCGGCCTGATGATCGGCGGGGCGACTGCCGCGATCTTCGCGCCGATGATGGCGACCGTCACCGGCTGGTTCGAGACCCATCGCAGCCTCGCGGTGTCGCTGGTGTCGGCCGGCATGGGGATGGCGCCGATGACCATGGCGCCGTTCGCCGCCTGGCTGGTCTCGCACCACGACTGGCGCACCTCGATGCAGATCGTGGCGCTGGTGGTTGCCGTCATCATGATCCCGGTCTCGCTGCTGGTGCGCCGGCCGCCGGCGCTCGAGCACGCGCCGTCCGCGCCCTCGGGCGATCCGGCGAATTCGGAGATGTCGCTCGCGCAGGCGCTGCGCTCGCCGCAATTCATCATCCTGCTGCTGACCAACTTCTTCTGCTGCGCCACCCATTCGGGACCGATCATCCATACCGTGAGCTACGCCGTCACCTGCGGCATACCGCTGATCGCGGCGGTCACGATCTACAGCGTCGAGGGCCTGGCGGGTATGGGCGGCCGCATCGCCTTCGGCCTGCTCGGCGACCGCTTCGGCGCCAAGCGCGTGCTGGTGCTGGGCTTGCTCGCCCAGGCGTTCGGTGCGCTCGGCTACGTGTTCGTGCGCGAGCTCGCCGCGTTCTACACCGTGGCGGCGGTGTTCGGCTTCATCTATGCCGGCACCATGCCGCTCTATTCGGTGCTGGCGCGCGAGAATTTTCCGCTGCGGATGATGGGCACCGTGATCGGCGGCCTCGCCATGGCCGGCAGCCTCGGCATGGCGACGGGGCCGCTGGCCGGAGGTTTGATCTACGACACCTTCGCCAGCTACGCCTGGCTCTATATCGGTTCCTGGCTGATGGGACTCGGCGCATTCCTGATGGCCATGATGTTCAGGCCATTTCCGAAACCGCACCTTTTACCGATTCCGGCGTGAGCACCGATTTCTAGCTCGTGCAATGAGCAAACCGGTTATTCGATCACCTCGTCGGCGCGGGCGAGCAGTGTCGCGGGAATCTCGAGACCGAGCGTCCTCGCGGTTTTGAGGTTGATGACCAACTCGAATCTGGTCGCCTGCATGACCGGCAGATCCGCAGGGTTGGCGCCCCCCAGTATTTTGCCCGCGTATGTGCCCACCTCGCCGTATAGCTCGTCAGTGCTCGATCCATAGCTCATCAAGCCACCGAGAGCGGCGATCTCGCGGCGGAAATAGACCGTCGGTAGTGCGAGGCGGGCCGAGAGCGCAATCAGATAATCGGCCTGAGTGACGAAGAACGGACTGTTGGCGACGAGCAAGGCACCAAGCTGGTTTTTGGCCACAGCGGCGAAAGCCGCGTCGATATCGGGCTTGGTGTTGGCATGCAGGACCATGAGCTGCTGGCCGACCGCACGCGCTGCGGCCTCCGTATTGGTGATCTGGACTTCGGCCCAAGGATCGTCCGGATTGACCAGCATGGCGACCGTGCCGGCTGTCGGCACGAGGTCGCGCAACACTGCAAGCTGCTTCGCCCCGAGCGTACCGAGCAGGCTGGTTACGCCGGTGATGTTTCCGCCGGGCTGGTTGAGGCTTGTCACCAGGCCGTATCGGACCGGGTCTTCGCCGACGTTGATCACGATCGGAATTTTGGAGGTCGCCCGCTTCGCCGCCAGTGCCGAAAGCTCGCCGCCACTGGTCACGATGATGGCGACATTCCTGCGGACCAGATCTTCCGCCAGTGCCGGAAGGCGATCGTACTGCCCATCAGCCCATCGAAACTCGATCGCAACGTTCTTGCCGACCACGTAGCCGGTTTCGTTCAGCCCTCGCTGGAACGCCGACAGCATGGACACGTCGCTTTTCGATGACCGTGCGCTCAAATATCCGATCACCGGCATACCCGTCTGCTGTGCGCGCGCCGCCGGCAGCCACGCAGCCGTCGCACCGCAGATAAGGGTGATGAACTCGCGCCGCCGCATGGCCGCTCCCCAGCCCAAGGGCTGACATCTTAACTTAAAACGACTGGTTTAATAGGGGTGCGACGCGAACAACGCGAACTACTTCTGTTCCTGCGGCGAGCTATTTTGCTGGGCCGGAGGCGGGCTGCTTTGGCGATTCTCAGGTGAGTTGCTTTGTTCGCTGGCCTGGAGCCAAGTCGGCATTCGCACCAACGAATTGTCGAGGTGATTGACGAGCCACACGCCTCCAAGCGCGATTACGCCAGCCAACATGACATGCGGCAGGGTTCGCACCAGCACGCCAAGCAGGTCTGCGAAGGCGCCCAATATCGCCGCGCCTGCTATCAGCAGCTCGCGCCCCGCCCGGTAAAGCGACCAGATCACTCCCACCAGGATCAGAACCAGAAGAAACTGCTTCCACAGCGGCCACTGCTGCCACGGTGAGGCCGCCAATCTGCCGATTTGATCGACCGACCAGGTCCAGATCAGTTCGACGAAGTGGAAGATCGCCGAAATCCCCTCATGCAAAAACTTCAAGAGCTGATCGAAAACCTGTTTCATGACCAAATCCCTCGAGTATCCCATGAGAACGCAGACAGGGAGCCTCGGGTTCCCGAAGTCAGGCACGCGCGCTCGATCTTTCGCAGGCATCGATCGCTCAACGCTTATGCGGAATGCAGGAACCGATGCCGGCCTGACGCAGGCTGGCGCGGACGAGGAGTGATTGGTAGCTTCGCAAGTTGGAAAAACAGCCGCAACGAGGTGCAAACACCATGAAAAAGAGCGCAACGACCAAGGGCGAATCGCCTTCCCGGTTGATCGACGCCAGGATCAAGGAGCTCAGTGACTGGCGGGGCAAGACGCTCGCGCGGGTCCGCGCGCTGATCAAACAGGCCGACCCCGAGGTGGTCGAGGAGTGGAAGTGGAGAGGCGTTCCGGTGTGGTCGCACGATGGAATTATCTGCACCGGGGAGACCTACAAGAGCGTGGTCAAGCTGACTTTCCTGAAGGGCGCTTCGCTCGGCGATCCCAAGGGACTGTTCAACTCCAGCCTTGAAGGCAACGCCAGGCGCGCGATCGATATCCATGAGGCGGACGAAATGGATGAAGCCGCCTTCAAGACGCTGATACGCGCCGCCGCGGCGTTGAACAAATCAAAGGCGCAATAGCTCGCGGGTGACGAAGCTGGATCGCCGGGTGCGACAAAACAACCCGACGGGCAAATCAGTTCTCGATTTTTGAAAAATTGCTTGTCCAGCCCCGCGCGCAAAAATATTTCGCTTAACCCGTCGGGCAAATCATTGCTCTAACTCCGCGCGTCTCACCCAAGAGAGGGGCGGGTCGCGATCGTCAGGTACGTTGCGGTGAGATGCGGTGGACGCGATGCGCGCGCGAGGCGAACGCGCGGATGGCGGACGGCGAAGTCGTGTGGTCCTGGCGCCCCGATGCTGGCGTCAAGTCGCGCTGGGTTGTCCTGGCGCGGCGACGGTGGCAAGAAAGCCCGTTCACCGGGGAGAGCACGAAGTAACCGTTAAAACCATTGCGCAGGGAAGGCCGGATTGCCTCCGCTGAACCTGTATGCTCGTGTGCGTTTTCCTTTTGCGCATGGGCACATGAGACCGTGGGTGCAGCGTGCACCCGGCTTTCCCTGCGCCCTCTTTCTTCCCCGGGGGCGAGAGGTCATGCAAACCCTCGGGCATCCCATGCCGCGGGGCCGATGAAGCATGTCTGCGAACCGTACAGAGTGGGAAACGCGGAAAAGAAATCGCGGAAAGCGATTGCGCGCAACCGCGCAACGCTCTCATATTCGACCGCAGAGCTGATCGTCCTCACACAGCCAACAGCAGGGAGTCCCGATGGCACGCGTGCGCTGTATCACCGAAATGGGCATGGGCGTCGACGTTCACGGACGCGATGCCACCAAGGCCGCCAGGCGCGCGGTCTCCGACGCGATCCGCCATTCCAGCCTCGGGTTCTTCCGGATGCTCGGCAAGACAGCCAAAGACATGTTCGTCGATGTCACCATCGGCGTGCCGGACCCCGGCGCGGTCGATACGGCAGCGGTCGCAACCGAGCTCCCCTATGGCACCGTGACCGTCACCGCGGTCAAGGGCGGGCTCAAGGTCGATGACGAGCGCGGTGGCGATGCCATCATCATCGCCAATGCCGCCGTGATCGTGAGCCTCGATGACGGCGCGCCGGGCTAGATGGCGATCGGGGATAAGCTGGCGGACGGCGTCACCTATGCGCCGATTGCAATCGCGGAGTTTGCATTTGACTAGAAGATCTGGATTCGGCCTGCAAATGCTTGTGGTCGTCTTGGCCTCGGTGGGCCTCGCCCACGGCCAAACGCCGGATGCGAACAAGCACGCTCCGCAAGAGGCCGGGCCTGGGGCGCTTGCGGCACAACAGGCGGTGCCGATGGCGCGCGCGCGCGATGAGTGCCTGGTTCTGCCTCCGCGCCCCGAAGACGATGATAGTTTGGCCTCTGGCGGCATGCCTGGGCGTTCCGCCGTTGCGAGGTCATCGAATTTCATCCGCTGGCGCCGGTGTCCGGATGGACGGTGGCACGGTATCGATGGACCTCAGCCAAACCGGCCGCCGATCCATCGCCGCGGCCGCCGCCATCCGACCTCAAGACCGCAGAGGAGGTCGTGCTTTTCGACGCGCCAATGCCGGGGAAAGTTCGGCCCATTTGGCATCAACGGTTCGCGAGTGGCGAGGACGCCGTTTGGCGTTCCGTCACGCCCGAAGGGGCGCCCGCGCGGGGCGGCGCGACCCTGCTCAGCGTCATGTATTGCGTGAACGGCACCGGCGGTTGCGGACAGGAATTCCTCAGGCGCAACCGGAATCGGACCTGGACCGCGATCCGGCAGGGCTGGCTCGACCAGTTGCCTTCGGGTTTTTGGGGCCGCATCCGCCACGGCAGCCGGATCGATCCCCGGAGCTTGCGGGGCGAAGCAGGGTTCTATGGCGATGGCGATCCGAATTGCTGCCCGTCGCAGACACTGTTCGTCGAACTCGCGCTGCGCGGCGATTCCCTGGATCTGGTCCACCATTCCGTGGCGGCGAGCCCTGAAAAATGAGTAGTCCAGGCGGCGCGTTTGTGACGGTATTGGGGAGGAATGTTTGATGCGTCCGGTCACCATCTACGGGATCAAGAACTGCGACACCATGAAGAAGGCCCGCGGCTGGCTCGATAGCCACCGCGTCGCCTATGATTTTCATGACTACAAGACCGCGGGCATCGCCAGGGACAAGCTCAAGCAATGGAGCGATGAGCTCGGCTGGGAAACCCTGCTCAACCGCGCCGGGACGACGTTCCGCAAATTGCCTGACGGCGACAAGGAAGCGCTCAATGAGCGCAAGGCGCTCGCCTTGATGCTGGCGCAACCCTCGATGATCAAGCGCCCGGTGCTCGATCTCGGCGGCAAATTGCTGGTCGGCTTCAAGCCGGAGGTCTACGCGAGCGAAGTGACGCCGGCGGCAAAATCCCGCCGCAGCTGACCCCGCGGGTTCAGTTGAACTCGATGACGT
Source organism: uncultured Alphaproteobacteria bacterium (assembly GCA_963840155.1). Classification (GTDB taxonomy): domain Bacteria; phylum Pseudomonadota; class Alphaproteobacteria; order Rhizobiales; family Xanthobacteraceae; genus Bradyrhizobium. The sequence continues at coordinate 1,136,343 of CAWIXP010000001.1, read as the reverse complement.
CGCCGGCCGGAATGCGGCCGGGCGCGCGATGGAATAGATCGCGATCGATGACGGCGCGAATCTTCGGGCTCGGCAGCGCGTCATTTCCGCGCATCAGGTTCTTGATTTCAAAGCCGCCGTCCTCGCTGATGGTCTTGAGCGAGGCGATCACATGGGTGACGCCGTCGCCGGCTTCCGAGAACGGCATCAAGAGCCGCTCATAGGCGACGATCCGTCCATAGATGTCGTCGACATTGGCAATGGTGTAGATCGGCAGCGCGCGGGCTATGCAGGCGTGGTAGATCGGCATCACCACCGGCACGAGCTTGGCCGGCAGGTATTCGTCGAGACGTTTGCCCCTGCCGGTGTGGCCATAGGCGTTCGACATCCGCGTGCCGTCGCTCTGGATCGTCAATCGCGGCGGCTGCTGCGCGGCATCGACAGTGTAATAGACGAGATCGGGAAGTTCATCGGAGAGCCGCTCCGGCTGGTATTCTTCGAGGCGCGGTAGCCGCTGCTCGCGGGCGTAAAGCCGCAGCCAGGTATTGAGCAGATCCCGCTGCTTGATCGACTTGATCACCGACGGGTTGGCGCTTTCAAATTTCATGTCTGCAGTCCGGCTCTCGGCGCAAAAACACGGCAACCATCGGCTGCGGCGGCAAATATTCGATGAAAGCGCCGGATGAGGTGAAAACATCGTTAACCCAGGCTTTCCGCGGGGGATCGGCGAGCGCCGCCGCGGGACTCGACTTATGGCGGAGCAAGCATCCGTTGTGGTGCGGGCGCCGTCCCGCTTTGCACCTTGCGCAGGCCGCCTCGTTCGCGGCATATTCCGCCCGGAGGCGGTCCGGGACGGGATTTTCCAGGCGTCTCAAGACAACCTGCCGGTTAGGAAAATTGGCCGCGGGCGGCGCACTTTGCGCTGCGACGGCCGATGGGGAAGTTTGATTGGCTGATGAGTTCATTCTCGAAACCCACGGATTGACCAAGGAATTCGCGGGTTTTGTGGCCGTTCGCGACGTCGATCTCAGGATCCGCCGCGGCAGCATTCATGCCTTGATCGGGCCGAACGGCGCCGGCAAGACCACCTGCTTCAACCTCTTGACCAAGTTCCTGAAGCCCTCGGCCGGCCAAATTCTCTACAAGGGGCAGGACATCACGGCGATGGCGCCGGCCGACGTCGCGCGTCTCGGCCTGGTGCGCTCGTTCCAGATCTCGGCTGTGTTCCCGCATCTGACCGCGCTCGAGAATGTCAGGGTCGCGCTGCAGCGTCAGCATGGCCAATCATTTGATTTCTGGCGGTCCAAATCGGTGCTCGACCGTTTCAACGGCCGCGCCCATGAGCTGCTCGATGACGTCGGCCTCGGCGAGTTTGCCAAGACGCCCGCGGTCGAGATGCCCTACGGGCGCAAACGCGCGCTGGAGATCGCAACGACGCTGGCGCTCGACCCGGAAATGATGCTGCTCGACGAGCCGATGGCGGGCCTTGGTCACGGAGACATCGACAAGATCGTCGCGCTGATCAGGCGCATCTCCGCGAAGTACACCATCGTGATGGTCGAACACAATCTGAATGTCGTTGCCGATATTTCCGACATCATCACGGTGCTGACGCGCGGCCACGTGCTTGCGGAAGGCAACTACGCCCAACTCTCCAAGGACGAACGGGTCAAGGAAGCCTATCTGGGGGCGGGTCATGCCTGATCCGGAAATGACCGGCGTCGCCGGCAGGCCGGCGAGCGCGCCCGGCGCCGGCAAACCGGTGCTTGCGGTAGCCAATCTCGAAGCCTGGTACGGCGAGTTCCACATCCTGCACGGCGTCGAGTTCAATGTGAATGCCGGCGAGGTGGTCACGCTGCTCGGCCGCAACGGCGCCGGAAAAACCTCTACGCTGAAAGCGGTGCTGGGCGTTATCGGCAAGCGTACCGGCTCGGTGCGTTTCAACGACCAGGAAATCATCCGCGCATCGTCGGACCGGATCGCGCGCATGGGCGTCGCGTTCTGCCCGGAGGAGCGCGGAATTTTCGCCAGCCTCGACGTCCGGGAAAATTTGTTGTTGCCGCCGATCGTGCGCAGCGGCGGGCTCACGCTGGAGCAGATCTTCGAGCTGTTTCCCAATCTGAAGGAGCGGCTCGACAGCCAGGGCACCAAATTGTCCGGAGGCGAGCAGCAGATGCTGGCGATCGCCCGGATCCTGCGGACCGGCGCGCGTTTCCTGATGCTGGACGAGCCGACCGAAGGCCTGGCTCCCGTCATCATTCAGCAGATCGGCCAGACCATCGCCCGGCTGAAGAAGGAAGGCTTCACCATCCTTCTGGTCGAACAGAACTTCCGGTTCGCCGCCACCGTCGCGGACCGCTACTACATCGTCGAGCACGGCAGGATCATCGACGGTTTCGCAAACTCGGAGTTGCAGTCCAGCATGGACAAGCTCCACACCTATCTCGGGGTCTGAAGAACGCCCGGGCCGGCGGCTCCGGTTCATGTTAGAACGGCATTGAGTGACGAAGGACCGATCGATGCAAGCTCTCTACGCGCAACTTCTGGTGGGACTGATCAACGGTTCGTTCTATGCCCTGCTCAGCCTTGGGCTCGCGGTGATCTTCGGCATGCTCAACATCATCAATTTCGCCCACGGCGCGCTCTACATGATGGGCGCGTTCTGCGCCTATTTCCTGCTCAACGTCGCGGGCATCGGCTATTGGCCGGCGCTGATCATCGCTCCGATCGCGGTCGGGATTTTCGGCATGATCCTGGAGCGGACGATGCTGCAATGGCTGTCGGGGCTCGATCATCTCTACGGGCTATTGCTGACTTTCGGTCTGGCGCTGATCATCCAGGGCGTTTTCCAGAACTATTTCGGTTCCTCCGGTCTGCCCTATGCGATCCCGGATGAGCTGAAGGGCGGCATGAATCTGGGCTTCATGTTCCTGCCGATCTATCGCGGCTGGGTGGTGATATTTTCGCTGATCGTGTGTTTGCTCACCTGGTATTTGATCGAGCGGACCCGGCTCGGCGCCAACTTGCGCGCCGCCACCGAAAATCCGACGCTGGTGCGCGCATTCGGCATCAACGTGCCCAGGATGATCACGCTGACCTACGGCCTTGGCGTCGGGCTCGCCGCGCTGGCCGGCGTGCTGTCGGCGCCGATCAATCAGGTGCGGCCGCTGATGGGCGCCGACCTGATCATTGTGGTGTTCGCGGTGGTGGTGATCGGCGGCATGGGCTCCATCATGGGATCGATCATCACCGGGTTTGCGCTGGGCGTAGTCGAGGGGCTGACCAAATACTTCTATCCGGAGGCCTCCAACACCGTGGTATTCGTGTTGATGGTGCTGGTGTTGCTGGTGAAACCTTCGGGACTGACGGGACGGGCGGCGTGACATGGCGGCGGTAACCGACGATTCAATTCCGGTGACGGCGAGCGCGATGCGCGACGAGATGATCGCGTTCGCGCTCATGACGGTGCTCTTGGCGATCGTACCGTTCACCGGCGTCTACCCGTTCTTCGTGATGCAGGCGCTGTGCTTCGCGCTGCTCGCCTGCGCCTTCAACCTCTTGATCGGCTACGGCGGGCTGCTGTCGTTCGGTCATGCGATGTTCCTCGGCACGGCGGGCTATGTCACGGCCCATCTGCTCAAGACCGGCGCGATCGCGCTGCCTTACTGGTATGGGTCGGGCGCGTTGCATTGGTTCACAATCCCGCTGCCGCCGTTGTCCCCGGAACTCGGGATCGTCGGCGGTACGCTGGCCGCCGCGGGGCTCTCCTTCATCACCGGCGTCGTGGCCATTCGCCGCCAGGGCATCTATTTCGCGATGATCACGCTGGCGCTGTCACAACTGTTGTATTTCATCTATCTGCAGACGCCGTTCACCCATGGCGAAGACGGCATTCAGGGCATTCCCCAGGGATACCTGTTTGGCATCTTGAATCTCGCCAATTCGACGGTGCTTTATTACGTCATCCTCGCCGGCTTCCTGTTCGGCTTCCTGACGATCTTTCGTACCATCAATTCGCCGTTCGGCGAGGTGCTGAAAGCGATCCGGGAGAACGAGCCGCGTGCGATCTCGCTCGGCTACAAGACCGACCAGTACAAGCTACTGGCCTATATCCTGTCCGGCACGCTGGCCGGCTTTGCCGGCTCGCTGAAGGTGTTTGTGGCGCAGAATGCCTCGCTGACCGATGTGCACTGGTCGATGTCGGGCGAAATCGTGCTGATGACGCTGGTGGGTGGCCTCGGCACCGTGTTCGGGCCGGTGGTCGGCGCCTTTGTGATCATCGCCATGCAGCAATACCTCGCGGGTTTCGGGCAATGGGTGACGGTAATCCAGGGCGTGATCTTCGTGGTCTGCGTGCTGACGTTCCGCCGCGGCGTGATCGGCGAGATCGCGCATTATTTCCGCCGCTCGCTGTAAATGGAACGAACTCCGGTCCATTTCCTTAAGCCACAAAGCGGTGGATGAACCGGTTCCAGCCGCGGCCGGCCACGCGCTTTCCCGCAAAAATGGTTTATGACAGTTGCATGACGGGCCGCCTTGGCGGCCATATCCGCAACAATGGACATCTTTGATGCTGCGTTGGTTCCGCGCCTTTCTCCCCAAGGAGGAACGGTTTTTCGAACTGTTTGCCCGGCATTCCCAGACCGTAGTGCAGGGCGCGCTGGCGCTGCAGGGCATGCTGCGCGGCGGCGAGGAAACCCCGGTGTTCTGCCAGCGCGTCAACCAGTTCGAGAACGACGCCGACAACATCACCCGCGAGGTGCTCACCGCGGTGCGCCGGACCTTCATCACCCCGTTCGACCGCGGCGACATCAAGAACCTGATCACCTCGATGGACGACGCCATCGACCAGATGCAGCAGACCGCGAAAGCGGTCATTCTGTTCGAGGTGCGAACCTTCGAGCCGCCGATGCGCGAAATGGGCACGCTGGTGGTCGAGTGCGCGAACCTGGTGGTCCGCGCGTTGCCGTTGCTGCAGTCGATCGGCAGCAATGTCGCGATGCTGACCGCGATCACGGAGGAACTGACCAAGCTGGAGGGCCGTGTCGACGATCTCCACGATATCGGCCTGAAGGAGCTCTTCCTCAAGCACCGCAACGCCAACACGATGGATTTCATCGTCGGCGCGGAGATCTACGATCATCTGGAGAAGGTGGCCGATCGTTTCGACGATGTTGCCAATGAGATCAACAGCATCGTGATCGAACAGGTATAGGGCAGGGCCGCGCAGTGGACGCCACGCTTGGTCTTCCGATTCTGGTCGGATTAATCGCAGTCGCGCTGCTGTTCGACTTCCTCAATGGATTGCACGACGCCGCCAACTCGATCGCGACGATCGTCTCGACCCGGGTGCTGCGGCCGCATTATGCGGTGATCTGGGCGTCCTTCTTCAATTTCGTCGCCTTCCTGGTGTTCGGGCTCAACGTCGCCCATACCATCGGCACCGGAATCGTCGAACCCAGCGTGATCGACACCCAGGTGATTTTTGCTGCCCTGATCGGCGCCATCGTCTGGAACCTGATCACCTGGGGATTGGGCATCCCGTCCTCCAGTTCGCACGCGCTGATCGGCGGCTTGGTCGGCGGCGGAATGGCCAAGGCAGGTATTTCGGCCGCGGTGTGGAGCGGGCTGTCGAAGACATTGCTGGCGATCGTGCTCTCGCCGCTGGTCGGCTTTGTGCTGGCGATGGTGCTGGTTGCGATCGTGTCCTGGGCGTCGGTGCGCTCCACGCCATTCGCGGTCGATCGCGCCTTCCGGATCCTGCAATTCGTGTCGGCATCGTTATATTCGCTGGGTCACGGCGGCAACGATGCGCAAAAGACCATGGGCATCATTGCGGTGCTGCTTTATTCGCAGGGACATCTCGGCAAGGAATTCTTCGTGCCGTTCTGGGTGGTGCTGGCCTGCCAGGCGGCGATGGCGCTGGGCACGCTGATGGGCGGCTGGCGCATCGTCCGCACCATGGGCTTGCGGATCACCAAGCTGACGCCGATGCAGGGCTTTTGCGCGGAGACCGGGGGCGCCGCGACCCTGTTCGTCGCGACCTGGCTCGGCGTTCCCGTCTCCACCACGCATACGATCACCGGCGCCATTGTCGGCGTCGGTGCCGCGCGGCGGGTCTCGGCGGTGCGCTGGAACGTGGCGAGTTCGATCGTCTATGCCTGGGTCATCACGATTCCGGCCGCGGCCGGCGTCGCCGCGCTGGCCTACTGGGCGGTGCTGCTGCTGCGATAGTATATCGGCTCCGATTGGAGTTATCAGGCGCAATTCCTATATGGCAGCAGGCCAAACCTGCTTGATCACGCCCGCTTTCCCTGCCAAACGCTGGAGCCTGATGTCCGACCTCGCCATGGCCACTGAACAGCATTCCCGCTCGCCGCTCGCCCAGGAAGTGGCGCGGCGGCGGACGTTTGCGATCATCTCGCATCCCGACGCCGGCAAAACCACGCTGACGGAGAAATTGCTGCTGTTCGGCGGCGCGATCAATCTGGCCGGCCAGGTCAAGGCCAAGGGCGAGCGACGCAACACCCGGTCCGACTGGATGAAGATCGAGCGTGAGCGTGGCATTTCCGTTGTCACTTCGGTGATGACCTTCGAGTTCGAGGGCCTGGTGTTCAACCTGCTGGACACGCCGGGCCACGAGGATTTTTCCGAAGACACCTATCGCACCCTGACGGCGGTCGATTCCGCCGTGATGGTGATCGACGCCGCCAAGGGCATCGAGGCGCGGACGCGAAAGCTGTTCGAGGTCTGTCGCCTGCGGGACATTCCCATCATCACCTTCATCAACAAGATGGACCGCGAGAGCCGCGATACCTTCGATCTCCTGGATGAGATCGAAAAGACGCTGGCGCTCGACACCGCGCCGATGACCTGGCCGGTCGGCCGCGGCCGCGATTTCCTCGGCACCTACGACGTCGTCAATGGTGGGGTACGCCTGCTCGAGGGTGGCGGCGCTAAAACGGGCGCAGCGCTTGAGATCGACATCGCCGAACTCGCCGGCCGCAATGCCAATCTCGACGTCGGCGCGATCAAGGATGAACTCGCGCTGGTTTCCGAAGCCTGCAAGCCGTTCGAGCTCGACGCGTTTCGCGAGGGCCACCTGACCCCGGTCTATTTCGGCAGCGCGCTGCGCAATTTCGGCGTCGGCGATCTGCTCGAAGGCCTCGGGCGCTTCGCGCCGCCGCCGCGCGCGCAAGAGTCCAACCTGCGCAAGGTCGAGGCCGCCGAGCCGCGCATGAGCGCCTTCGTGTTCAAGATCCAGGCCAATATGGATCCCAACCATCGCGACCGCATCGCCTTTGCGCGGCTGTGCTCGGGCAAGCTCTCCCGCGGCATGAAGGCGAGGTTGGTGCGCACCGGCAAGAACATGTCGCTGTCCAGCCCGCAATTCTTCTTTGCGCAGGATCGCGCGCTGGCGGACGAAGCCTTTGCCGGCGACGTCGTCGGCATTCCCAATCACGGCACCTTGAGGATCGGCGACACCCTGACCGAAGGCGAGGACCTGACCTTCGTCGGCGTTCCCAGTTTTGCGCCGGAAATCGTGCGCCGGGTCCGGCTGACCGATGCGATGAAGGCGAAGAAGCTGAAAGAGGCCTTGCAGCAGATGTCGGAGGAGGGGGTGGTGCAGGTGTTTCGCCCGCGCGACGGCGCGCCGGCGCTGGTCGGGGTGGTCGGCCCATTGCAGCTCGACGTGCTCAAGGCCCGGCTCGATGCCGAATATGCGCTGCCGGTCGAATTCGAAGTCTCGGAGTTTCAACTGGCGCGCTGGATCTCCTCCGGCGACCGCAAGAAGCTCGACGCCTTCATCGCCGCCAACGGCTCCGGCGTGGCCGATGATGTGGATGGCGATCCGGTGTTTTTGGCCAAGAATGAATTCTATCTCGGCTATACCCGAGAGCGCGCCGAGGGCATCGACTTTTCCAGCATCAAGGATGTGAAGAAAAAACCGTGAGGCGATCGATTTGAGCGGAGCCGGCTTGATCTTCGGCGGCGGCCACGTCATCTCCAGGATGTATTCCTCTTGTGCAGCGTTCGAGGGCTTGCTTCATGCTGCGGCGCATCGTTATCCCGGCGATCTCTGTCATCGCGGCCACCAGCTTGGCCGGAATCGCCGACGCCCGGCCGCGGCATCAGATCAATCCGACGCCGTTTTCCCACACGCCCTGCAGCGTGCTGGATGGCCGGCCCTGCACGCCGTCCTTTTGCAGCGTGTTCAATCACGGCCCCTGCATTCCCGAGATCGATTATCCCTATGGTGAAAACCTGCAGCTCACGATCGAGAGCGTGCCGCCGCGCGACGAGGCCGCCAAATACGAGAGACCCGACCACGATCTCGACAGCATCGGCGACCTGTTTGCGGCCTTGCGTTCGTGCTGGTCACCGCCGCCGGCCGAGGCCGCGCGCTCGGACATGCAGATGTCGGTGCGCTTTAGTTTCAAGCGCTCCGGCGAGATCATCGGCGCCCCGCGCGTCACCTTTGCGACCGCCGGGACGCCTGCGGAGGTCCGCGCGATCTATCTGAAAGCGATCAACTCCTCGCTTGATGCCTGCCTGCCGCTGAAATTCACCGGCGGCTTGGGCGGCGCGCTCGCCGGCCGTCCAATCGCGATCCGCTATGTCGACAATCGCGAGCTCGGCAAGCAGTCGGGGACGCCGTGAAGGTGGTCAAGCTAGGATAGGCGCACCGGGGTGAAAGTTCGGAACAAGCTTCTTGGTCGAGCTTCGACCAATGATCTTTCCTGTCACTTGGTCTCCATATTCCACTTGGTGTTTGTTTGATTTGGGTTCTGCGGTCGGCAGTCCGTGACTTGCAGCGAAGCTACGTGGGAACTGTTGTAGTCGTACCGCAAGCAAAGATTTTGGCCTCCCGAGGCCGTATGAAGTTCTACATTCTGGAGCGATGGTACCGCTGGTGACGCTGAAATATTGTCATTGATATACTTCTGGAGACAAACGACTGCGGCAAGTAAATCCTTCTCGCCCGGATTTGTGCCTGGAGTCACGCAATTCGCTGGCGGGGCCGCATTAGCGCACGACGAATAGGCAATTGCGATTGTTGCGACGAACAAAAACTTTTTCATAATGCTCTCCGTGGAATGGATGCCCGCCCAGGTTACAAATCCTTCGCGCGGATAGTCAACTTAAAATTGTTATTTAGGCTCTGTCTCGCAGGGCGTGCTTTTTGCTTTCAAACCGTCACACGAACAACACTGCAAAAAAAATGGCCCCGGTTAAGGGGCCATCTTCCTTAGTCGCGATCGTGACCGTGCTTGATAATCACGGTCTTGCGGCCGTGATGATGGTCACGGAACCAGCCATGGTCGCGATGCATCCGCATTTCGGCGCGCGGGCCGCCATCCTTCTTCTTGATGACGGTGGTATCGGCGCTTGCGGGGGCAACGAGGGCAATGGTGGCAAGTCCGGCAATTACAAAAGCGAGCTTTTTCATATTGTCTCCTCCAGTGAGCAAAATAAACTCGGGAGGAGAGGGGAAGTTCCAGGTACTTTCCTGAACGGCTGTTCAGATTGGTCAACTTGATTACCAGATTGAGCACAGCCGAATATGCTCGCGGGGACTGCGGAGAGGACATGATGCGACTTCCCGCGCAAGTTAGTGAATTGGCCGCCAGGCTTCTACAGTGATACCCAAGTCGGGCCAGACACCGGCGCTGCCACGGAGCAAAACGTCATGGGACTGTCGGTGATGATCCTGGGCCTGGTGCTGTTTCTCGGCGTCCACAGCCTGACCGCCCAGCGCGGCTTGCGGGCGCGGCTGATCGCCTCGGCGGGCGAGGGCGGCTACAAGCTCGGCTACGCGCTGGCCTCGATCATCGGCCTTGTCCTGATCGTATGGGGCTTTGCGCATTATCGGGCGACGGGGTGGATCGACGTCTGGCATCCGCCGAAAGTGCTCAAGCACATCACCGTGGCGTTGATGCTGCCGGCCGTTATCCTGGTGGCGGCGGCCTATATCCGCGGCCGCATCTACACCACGCTGAAGCATCCGATGCTGGGCGGCGTCAAACTGTGGGCGTTCGCGCATCTGCTCGCCAACGGCGATCTCGGCTCGATCGTCCTGTTCGGCTCGTTCCTGGGATGGGCGGTGTTCGACCGCATCTCGCTGAAGCGGCGCACCGATGCCGGCGCGCCGCCGATCCCGGTCGGTGGTGTCGGCAACGACGTGATCGCGGTGGCGGTGGGATTCGTTGTCTATCTGGCGCTGGCGTTCGCGTTCCATCCGGTGGTGATCGGCGTTCCCGTGGTCGGAGTTTGACCGCGAGGCCACGGACACTTCAGCGCACGGTAGTCGCAAATGCCGCCGGGGCCGGTTATATCAGGAGCGGCGAAGGGTCGGATTGGCAACCCGTCGAGCATTGGTAACGCTTTGATCCCACTGGTTTTGCCTTGCCACCGCCATATCGCTAGGGTATCGCCGCCGCGACGCGGGATCGGGCGCACGGCGCCTCTCAGGGGATGACCCGGCTTTCGGGGAATGGATAGCTAAGTGTCTGAATTATTTGACGAAGTAGATGAGGATGTTCGGCGCGACCAGCTCAAGAAGCTGTGGGACCAGTATTCGATCTATATCGTCGCCGGCGCGCTGCTGATCGTCGCCGCCGTCGGCGGCTGGCGCGGCTACCAGTACCTGGAAGCCAAGAAGGCGGCCGAGGCCGGTGTAACCTTCGACAAGGCGGTCGAGCTGTCCGAGCAGAACAAGCATTCGGAAGCCGAGGCGGCGTTCAACGACTTGGCGGCGAAGGCGCCGTACGGGTACCGGTTGCTGGCGCGGTTGCGCGCCGCGGCCGAAGTCGCAACCCATGATCCGCAGGCGGCGGCGAAATTGTACGACGACATCGCGGGCGATCCCGGCGTCGGTGCATCGGAGCGGGATCTCGCAAAAGTCCGCGCCGCGGGATTGCTGCTGGAGAACGCCAGCTATTCCAGCATGCTGCAGCGGCTCGAGGCTTCCACCGCGCCGGAGGCGACCTTTCATCATACCGCGCGCGAATTGCTGGCGTTGTCGGCCTGGCGCGCCAACGACATGGCGGCGGCGCGGAAGTGGCTGGATATGATTGCAAATGACGGTGAAACCCCGCCGAGCCTGCGCTCGCGCGCCGAGGCGCTGCAGGCCATGCTGCCGCCGGTCGCCAAAAGCTGACGGCGGAAAACGACTTTGAGTGAGAGACCGACCATGCGCCGCTCGCAACGTCTGATCGCCGCCGCCGTCCTCGTCTCGCTATCGGGTGCACTGGCTGGTTGCTCCGACGGCTTCGGCAGTTGGGATCCCACCGACCTGCTCGATTTCCTCGACACCAAGAAGAAGCTGCCGGGCGAACGCAAGCCGGTCTTCCCCGAGGGCGTGCCCGGCCTCGAGCAGGGAGTGCCGAAAGAGCTGTACAAGGGCGCTGCGCAACAGCAACTCGATCAGCAGAACGCCGCGGCGGCCGCGGCTCCGCCGGAAGAGCCCGCGAGTTCGAAGCACGCCGCTAAATCCAGGGGCAAGAGCAAGCCGGCCGCCACCGCAAGCACCGAGCCCGATCCGAACGCCGCGGCCGAGGAAGAAAACAGCACCGCAGCCGCGCCGCCGGCGCCCAAGCCCAAGAAGATCGTGCGCAAGCGGACCACCGCACCCCCGCCGGATCAGACCGCAGCGCCGCCGGCGCAGGCCGCGCAGTCGCCGCAACAATCTCCCGCGCCATTTCCGGCCCCGCTGCCAAGCGGCACCTTCACGCGCTGATTTGATTTTTGAGTTCATTGACACGCGCTTGGTAGCGAGCGCTGGGATCGTTGATGTCTTTCACCATCGCCATCATCGGCCGGCCCAATGTCGGGAAATCGACGTTGTTCAATCGGCTCGTCGGCCAGAAGCTGGCGCTGGTCGATGACGAGCCCGGTGTCACCCGCGATCGCCGCGAAGGTGAGGGCCGTCTCGGCGACCTCGAATTCACCGTGATCGACACCGCGGGCCTCGACGAGGGCGCCAAGGGCTCGCTCACCGCGCGCATGCAGGAACAGACGGAAACCGCGATCGGCCTCGCCGACGCGCTGATGTTCGTGATCGACGCTCGCGCCGGCCTGACGCCGAACGACCGCGCCTTTGCCGATTTCGCGCGCCGCGCCAGCAAGCCGGTGGTGCTGGTCGCCAACAAGGCCGAGGGCAAGCATGGCGAGATCGGTGCGATGGAATCCTACGCGCTGGGGCTTGGCGAGCCGATCCAGATTTCAGCCGAGCATGGCGAGGGCCTGAGCGATCTCTACGACGCGCTGCGCGCGCTGATGCCGGAGCCCGATGAAGCTTCCGAGGAGTTCGACGACGACGATATCATCGAAACCGACGAGGAGATCGCAAAACGTCCGATTCGCGTCGCCATTGTCGGCCGCCCCAATGCCGGAAAATCCACACTGATCAATCATCTGCTCGGTGAGGAGCGCTTGCTGACCAGCGCCGAGGCCGGCACCACCCGGGATTCCATTTCCGTCGAGATCAACTGGCAAGGCAGGGAATTCCGCGTGTTCGATACCGCCGGCCTGCGGCGGCGCTCGCGAATCGAGCAGAAGCTGGAAAAGCTCTCGGTGGCGGATGCGTTGCGCGCGGTGCGCTTCGCCGAGGTCGTGGTGCTGACGATGGACGCGCAGAACAAGTTCGAGGAGCAGGACCTGCGCATTGCCGATCTGATCGAGCGGGAGGGCCGCGCGCTGGTCATCGCGGTCAACAAGTGGGATTTGATGGAGCGGCAACCGAGGCTGATTTCGGCGCTGCGCGGCGACGTCGATCATCTGCTGCCGCAGGTCAAGGGCGCACCCGTCGTCGCGGTGTCCGGCCTGATGGGCGAGGGCGTCGACCGGTTGATGACTGCGATCGAGCAGGCCTATGCGGTGTGGAACCGGCGGGTGCCGACCGCGGCGCTCAATCGCTGGTTCGAGCAGGCCGTCGACGCCAATCCGCCGCCCGCGGTGTCGGGCCGGCGGCTCAAGCTGAATTACATCACGCAGGCCAAGGCCCGGCCGCCGAGCTTTGTGTTGTTCTGCTCGCGCGCGGACGCCGTGCCGCAGTCCTACCTGCGCTATCTCGTCAACTCCTTGCGCGAGTTTTTCGAGCTGCCGGGGACGCCGGTGCGGATCACGCTACGTGAAAAAGAAAATCCGTTCGCGCACAAGCGCAAGCGGCCGTCGTGAGCGACGGGGTTTACGAGAGCACGGTCGACAGCGCTGCAACACGGTTCATGATTGTCGCGCGCGCACGCCTGGTCGCAATGCGGGTTCGAGGACCCTCGGCTGCGGCCGAAAACAGGCAATGCTGGTTGCTCGTCCGAACGCCCCGGGCGCGCGGGTATTAACCAGCGGTTAACCAATAGCGCCGATCTTTAACTATTGGATAAGAAAGGCGAGTCGATCCCCATGAACGCAATGGCGCAGCCCTCACGGCAACTGATTCGCATGCGGGGCCGCTCCTACGTTGCGTTTGTGTTCTGTCCGGTGGTTCCGATCGTGGGCTGGCTCGAAGAGATAGACGCCACGCTTGCGCGCTCGCCGGCCTTCTTTGTCGGCAAGCCGGTCGTGCTTGATCTGACCGCCGTGCAGTTGAGCCAATCGGCCATCGCCCACCTCGTCACCAGCCTCGAGCAGCGCAACATTCGCGTCCTCGGCATCGAGGGCGTGGACGCCGCTGAACTCACTACCGGCATGCCGCCTTTGCTCACCGGCGGGCGCCCCTGCGTGCTGATGCAGAACGAGCCGAAAAAGCCCGAGGCAAAGCCGAAACCAACATCCCTGCTGCTCGAAACCCCGGTGCGCTCCGGCCAATCGATTGTTTTTGCCGAAGGCGACGTGACGGTGCTGGGTTCGGTCGGTTCCGGCGCCGAAATCGTCGCCGGCGGTTCCATTCACGTCTACGGCGCGCTTCGCGGCCGCGCGATGGCAGGTGTCAACGGCAATTCAACGGCGCGCATCTACTGCCAGAAGATCGAAGCAGAACTGCTGGCGATCGATGGCTACTACCAAACCGCCGAAGACATCGACGAAACCCTGCGCAATCGGCCGGCCCAGGCATGGCTCGAAGGCGACATCATGAAAATCACAGCGCTCAATTGATCGGCTACGGAGGGTAACAATGGCCAAAGTCCTGGTCGTGACGTCCGGCAAGGGCGGCGTCGGCAAGACCACTTCCACCGCGGCGCTCGGCGCGGCGCTTGCGCAGATGGGAGAAAAAGTAGTCGTCATCGACTTCGACGTCGGTCTGCGCAACCTCGATCTCGTGTTGGGAGCGGAACGCCGGGTCGTGTTCGACCTCATCAACGTCGTGCAGGGCGTTGCGAAGCTCTCGCAAGCGCTCATCCGCGACAAGCGCCTTGAGAATTTGTGGTTGCTTCCCGCCTCTCAGACCAGAGACAAGGATGCCCTGACCGACGAGGGCGTCAGGGGCATTATTGCCGACCTGCGCACCAAATTCGACTGGATCCTCTGCGATAGTCCGGCGGGCATCGAGCGCGGCGCGACGCTGGCGATGCGCTATGCCGACGAGGCGGTCATCGTCACCAATCCCGAAGTCTCGTCGGTGCGTGACTCCGATCGCATCATTGGGATGCTCGATTCAAAGACCGTAAAGGCCGAGAGGGGTGAGCGGGTCGAAAAGCATGTGCTGATCACCCGATACGACTCGGCACGCGCCTCTCGCGGCGAGATGCTCAGCATCGAGGATATCCTCGAGATCCTCGCGGTCCCGCTGCTTGGCATCATTCCCGAGAGCCAGGATGTGCTGCGCGCCTCCAACGTCGGCTCTCCGGTCACGCTGAACAATGCCAACAGCGCGCCGGCCCGCGCCTACATCGACGCGGCGCACCGGCTGATGGGCGAAACCGTCACCATGGTGGTGCCCACCGAGCGGATCGGGTTGATGAACCGGTTGCTGGGACGGAGGGCGGCATGATGAAGCTGCTGCGGCTCTTTGGTGGCCGTACTGCTTCCGCGCCTGTCGCACGGGAACGGTTGCAGATTCTCCTGGCGCACGAACGCGGCCTGCGCGGCCAGCCTGATCTGTTGGGGCTGTTGCGGACAGAGATTCTTGCCGTGGTGTCCAGGCATGTCGTGCTTGATCCGGACAAGGTGATCGTGCGAATGGACAGGGGCAAAAAAGTATCGACGCTCGAAGTCGATATCGAAGTGCCCAATTCTGTCGAGCATTCGATCGCGGCGGCCGCGATATGATTGCCGATAGCGCCGTGGCGCCGTAGCGTTTTCAGTCGTCGAGACCTTGAAGCCGCTCGCGACCGGCCGGAGCCTGATCCAGCCGGTCGCAGCTTCAGCTTACTTCTTCACCAGCGGGCACTCGCTTTGGCTGAGCGGCTTGGCGGCGTCTTCCGGCGCGATGGTGGCGATGGTCTTGTAATAGTCCCAGGGGTATTTCGATTCCTCGGGCTTCTTCACTTCGAACAGATACGCAGGAATAAGCCGGCGGCCGTCGGCCCGCAGCGGGCCCTTGCCGAACAGCGGATCGTCGGTCGGAAGTTCCTTCATCTTGGCGACGACCTTGGCGCCGTCATGCGGATTGCCGCCGAGCGCTTCCATCGCCTTGAGATAATGCAACACCATGGCGTAGTTGCCGGCCTGGGTCATCGAAGGCATCGCATTCTTGCTTGCCAATTTGGCGAACCGCTTCGACCAGGCGCGCGTCTGGTCATTCATGTCCCAGTAAAACGATTCCGTGAAGGTCAGGCCCTGCGCCGTCTTCAGGCCCAACGAGTGCACGTCGTTGATGAAGAGCAACAGCGCCGCGAGCTTCTGGCCACCCGCGACAATGCCGAACTCGGACGCCTGCTTGATCGCGTTGGTGGTGTCGCCGCCGGCGTTGGCAAGGCCGATCACCTTGGCCTTCGAGGATTGCGCCTGCAGCAGGAAGGAGGAGAAGTCCGATGTGTTGAGCGGATGCCTTACGGCGCCCAGCACCTTGCCGCCATTGGCGGTGACGACCGCGCTGGTGTCGCGCTCCAGCGCGTGGCCGAAGGCGTAATCGGAGGTGAGGAAGAACCAGGTGTCGCCGCCGGACTTGGTGAGCGCTTTGCCGGTGCCGTTGGCGAGCATGTAGGTGTCGTAGGTGTAGGAAATCGTATTCGGCGTGCAGGCCTTGCCGGTGAGGTCGGCGGTGGCCGCGCCGGAATTGAGCAGCACCGCGTTCTTCTCCTTGACGAGGTTGCTCACCGCCAGGGCGACGCCGGAGTTCGGCGTGTCCGCGATGGCGTCGACCTTGTCGGCGTCGATCCATTGCCGGGCGATATTGACGCCGACGTCCGGCTTGTTCTGGTGGTCGCCGCTCAAGACCTCGATCTTCCAGCCCTTTTTGGCGAGGCCGGAATCCTCGACCGCCATCTTGATGGCCACGATCGAGTTGGGGCCGCCGATGTCGGCGTAGAGGCTCGACATGTCGTTCAGCACGCCGATCTTGACGGTCTTGTCCTGCGCCAGCGCGGGCGAAGCGAGGCCCAGTGCGGCGCCGGCGATGAGCGCGGCATAGCGCGCTGCGAGTAGGGTCTTCATTGCAAATCCTCCACGTGTAATTGCCGGGTTGGCTTGCTTGGCAAAGCCGCCTTCCCAATGCATCAATCGACCAGACGATCCTGTCCTCCCGATAGACTTTCTGGCCTTGGGGGGCAATGCGGCTTCCGCATGATCCGGCAAGTGGAGATCGAAATTCCCGAAAAGATCACGTTTAAACAAAAGGAGAACGTTAGGTGTGCGTCGCTCGGTTGACGCGCACCCTAGCGCAGTGCATCCGAGGTCAGCTTGAATTTCTGGACGCGTTTTCCGTTATCGACCTCGGCGGTATAGACGTTGCCTTGGGCGTCGACCGCCATGGCGTGAATCCAGTGAAATTGCCCGGCGTTGCGGCCGTTGTGGCCGAAAGTTCCGACCACCGTGCCGTCGTCGCGCTTGATGATCCGGATTTCATTGTTCTCGCCATCGGCGCTGAGCAGGTAGGTCTGCTTCGGGTCGGGCCAGATCGCGACGTCCCATACCGCGCCGTTGCCGAGGGTGTTCTTCTCGTAGAACCACTCCTTGACGAAGCTGCCGTCCTTCTTGAACACCTGAATGCGGTTGTTGATGCGGTCGCAGACATAGACCAGCCCGTCATTGGCGATCTTCACGCAGTGCACGGGATTGGCGAACTGTTGCGGGGCGGGCGCCTTGGGGTCGTAAGGCGGCTGCTTGCCGTCATCGGGCGGCCTGCCGTAGGCGCCCCAATGCCGCTTGTAGGCCCCTGAGGTGGCATCGAATACGATGACGCGGTGGTTGCCGTAGCCGTCGGCGACGTAGATCTCGTTGGCATCCTTGTCGATCGCGGTTTCGGCGGGCTTGCCGAGCTGGGTGGTGTCGTTGCTTCCCTTGCTCGGCGCGATCTTGCCGATCTGCATCACGAACTTGCCATCGAGCGTGAATTTCAGGATGGCGTTGTCGTTATCGGCGTTGCCGCCGACCCAGACGAAGCCTGCCTCGTCGACCTCGATGCCGTGTTCGCGTCCGACCCATTCATAGCCCTCGCCGGGTCCACCCCACGAGCGCAACAGATTGCCGTCGACGTCGAATTCCAGCACCGGCGGCGCCGGAACGCAGCACTTCGAGCGCGGCGGATTCAACGTCGCGCCCTTTTCATCGTCGGTCAGCGAGCGCGGCCGATGAATGAGCCAGATATGCCCCTGCCAGTCGACCGTGATGCCGCCGACCTGCCCGAGAATCCAGTTGTTCGGCAGCGGCTTCGGCCAGGCCGCATCGACCGTAAAGGCCGGAATCTCGCCGGCATGGGCCGCGCGCGGCAGCGCCGGCGCGCCGATCAGAATGGCGGCTGCGAGGAGAGCGGTGGTGATTTTGGCCGCACGACTCAAATAGCCGCGATGATGCATCGGCGTCACGGCGTCCTCCCTTGAATTTGGCTCGCGGGTTTCTCCCGCCTGCACCGCAGTCAATAGCGCAGGAGTGCGGGAGTCAATTGCTGGGAGATGACGAGCCGATCAAGCGGCCGGCGCGCGAAAACCCATCAGGGTGCGGGAGGGGTAATCGTACAGCTTGCCGGTCTCGAGCCAGTCGGGCGCGCACATCGGAACGATGAACTGCGCGACCTCATCCGGGGTGTCCAGCGTGAGCGGGTCTTCGCCGGGAAATACCGAGGCCCGCATGCGGGTCCGCACCGGGCCGGGATTGAACAGGTTGACGCGGATTGCCGTGCTCGCGGTCTCCCGCGCCCAGGCCCGCGCCAGCGTTTCCAGCGCGGCTTTCGAGGCCGCGTAGGGACCGAGATAGGCATTCGCCTGGCTCGCCGCGGCCGAGGTGACGAACACGGCGCGGCCGGCGTCGGAGTTCTTCAACAGCGGCTCCATGCAGCGGATCAGCTGGAAATTCGCCGTGACATTGATCGCCATCACCTCGCTCCACGGCTTCAGGTCGATATGGCCGAGCGGCGAGGACGGTCCGGCCAGGCCGGCATTGCCGAGCAGGATGTCGAGCCTGCCGTGACGCTCATGCAGCGCCGCGCCGAGCCGGGCGATGCCGTCGAAATCACTGAGGTCGAGCGGCACCAGCGTCGCGCTGCCGCCGTCATTGCGGATCTCGTCGTCGAGCTCTTCGAGGCCGCCTTGCGTCCGCGCCACCGCCACGACATGGGCGCCGGCTTTCGCCAGCGCCCGCGCGGCGGCATAACCAATGCCGCGCGAGGCGCCGGTGACGAGCGCGATCCGGGAGGCGAGGGAAAGGGGCATGGCAAATTCCGGACTGACAAACACGGTGTCATACGCGGGCTTGACCCGCGTATCCATCCACTTCGCAAGAGACTTTCACGAAATCATGGATTGCCGGGTCACCCGTCTACGCTCGCGCCGGGTCTTCGGTGCGGGTCCGCCGAAGCCCTAGCAGAGCGGAAGCCCGGCCACGACGGAAGAGCCAGACCTTGTCATTCCGGGATGGTCCGAAGGACCAGACCCGGAATCTCGCTGTACTTGAGGATAGCAAGACAACCTCTAGATTCCGGGTTCGCGCGTTTCACGCGCGCCCCGGAATGACGCTTCGCGTCAGCTCGCTTCGGCCAATAGCGACAATTGCCGCGGCTGCGGCTCGACCTGGGTCTGGTCGGTGAGGTGGGTCGGATAGGCTCCGGTGAAGCAGTGATCGGAGAATTTTGGATTGGCCGGATCGCGGCCGGGTTCGCCCATGGCACGGTACATGCCGTCGATCGACAGGAACGCCAATGAATCCGCGCCGATGATATCGCGCATCTCCTCGAGATTATGGGTCGCGGCCAAAAGGCCGCCGCGGTCGGGCAGGTCGATGCCGTAATAATCGGGATGGATGATCGGCGGCGAGGCGAGGCGGAAGTGGACCTCGCGCGCGCCGGCGTCGCGCATCATGCGCACGATCTTCTTCGAGGTGGTGCCGCGCACCAGCGAGTCGTCGATCAAGATAATGCGCTTGCCTTCGATGGCGGCGCGGTTGGCGTTATGCTTCATGCGCACGCCGAGTTCGCGCACGCTCTGCGTCGGCTGGATGAAGGTGCGGCCGACGTAATGGTTGCGGATAATGCCGAGTTCGAACGGCACCCCGGAATGCTGGCTGTAGCCGACCGCGGCGGGCACCCCGGAATCCGGCACCGGCACCACGACGTCAACCTCGACATGGCTCTCGCGCGCGAGCTGGGCGCCAAAGGCCTTGCGAACCTCGTACACGGAGCGTCCGCCGACGATGGAATCGGGCCGCGAGAAGTAGATGTATTCGAAGATGCACGGCCGCGGCGATTTTGCCGGAAACGGCTTGTGGCTCTGGGCACCGCGCTCGTCGAACACGATGACCTCGCCGGGCTCGACGTCGCGGACGTATTTGGCGCCGATGATATCGAGCGCGCAGGTTTCCGATGCCAGGATCGGACAGCCATCGAGTTCGCCGATCACCAGTGGGCGGATGCCGAGCGGATCGCGGGCCCCGAGCAGCTTCTTGTTGGTCAGCGACACCAGCGAATAGGCGCCCTCGATCGCCCGCAGCGCCTCGATGAAACGGTCGATGAAGCGGTTGCGCTTCGACTGCGCCACCAGATGCAGGATGACTTCGGTGTCGGTGGTGGACTGCATCATGGCGCCGTTGCGCACCAGTTCGCGGCGCAGCGTCAGTCCATTGGTGAGATTGCCGTTATGACCGACCGCGAATCCGCCGGCATTGAGTTCGGCGAACAGCGGCTGCACATTGCGCAGGATGGTCGCGCCCGTGGTCGAGTAACGCACATGGCCGATCGCGGCGTTGCCGGGGAGGCGCTCGATCACCTCGCGGCGGGAAAAGGTGTCGCCAACCAGGCCGAGCCGCCGCTCGCTGTGGAAGCGGGTTCCATCGAAGGAAACGATGCCGGCGGCCTCCTGGCCGCGGTGCTGAAGCGCGTGCAATCCGAGCGCGGTGATGGCGCCGGCTTCGGGGTGGCCGAAGATGCCGAATACGCCGCATTCCTCGCGCAGCCTGTCGCCGTCCAGATCGAAGTCTTGCAGGAGCTCGATGGGGCCCGGCCCCCCATCGTGTTGTTCGGCGTCTTCGGAAGGGCTCTGCTGACAGTCCATCGCGCCTCTCTTTTGGCCTGTGATCAACGTCCCGCGGGCTTCTCGATCAGCTTTTTCAGGCTGTCGCGCGCAGGCTTGCTGTAACCATCACCGGTGCCCGGCGCCCCCGGTTCTGCGTCAGTCTGCTCTTCGTCTGGTTTATTCTTCTTGAATCTCTTTAAAATGGTGTTCTCGGGGTCGTCCGGCAAGAGCGACATCAGCCAGTCCCCGGTTCCCTGCAGCACCACCCGGGACTTCGCCCCGGTGACCCAGTCGGGCCGCTGCTTGTCCGGGACCAGCCAGGCGAAGAACAGGAAGGCGACCACCACGATCAGGAGGCCTCGCGCCAATCCGAACAGGAATCCGAGCGTGCGGTCGAGCGCCCCGATCCGGGAATCCAGGATCATGTCGGAAATCCGCACCGTGATGATGGAGACCACGATCAGGGTGCCGACGAACACCCCGGCGACCACCACCACGCTGGCGACGGTATCGTTGTTGAAATAGGTTTTGGCGGTCGGCAGCAGCTTCCCGAAGGCATAAAGGGTGACCAGGGCCGCCGCGCCCCACGCCGCAATCGACAGGATCTCGCGCATGAAGCCGCGCACCATCGCCAGCAGGCCGGAGATCAGCATCACGGCCAGCAAAGCGAGATCGAGTATCGTTATTGGCATCGGCTAGTCAGGTCCGCTTCCAAGTTCGAGACCGCGAATCGGCGTGGCTTTCGCCCCAAGTGACGGTCATCCCGGGATGTCCCGCAAGGCCGGAAGTGGCGCCAACCCCGGCCCCGCGCGCGCTGTATAGCGGCCACGGCGAGCAAGGTCACGCCCGGTCAACCCTCCTGACGCCGGAATCTCGCAGGTGTGGCATTTTTCTCAGCCATGCCTTCGCGATCGGGCTCGCGGTTTCGCTCCCGGGTTCCTCTGGGAGCGCCACGGGCGGCGATATCCGCGACCAGGCTGGTCAATGCGCCGACGGTGTCGAGCACCATGCCGGCCTCGCCGCCGACCTCGCCGCGAGCGGATTCCGGCAGCACCGCGCGGCCGAAGCCGAGCTTTGCCGCCTCCTTCAGGCGTGCCGGGGTCTGCGCCACCGGCCGAACCGCGCCGGACAGCGAAATCTCGCCGAAATAGACCGCGTCCGTCGGGAGCGGCGCGTTGACCAGCGAGGACACCAGCGCGGCTGCGGCGGCAAGGTCAGCCGCGGGCTCCTGGATTCGCAACCCGCCCGCGACATTCAGGTAGACGTCATGGCCGGATAATTTGACTCCGCAATGCGCCTCCAGCACGGCGAGCACCATCGACAGCCGGCTCGGATCCCAGCCCACCACCGCGCGGCGTGGGGTGCCGAGCGAGGTCGGCGCCACCAGCGCCTGCAACTCGACCAGCACCGGGCGGCTACCCTCGATGCCCGCGAAAACAGCCGTGCCCGGGCTGCCGAGATCGCGCTCCGACAGGAACAGCTCGGACGGGTTGGCGACCTCGCGCAGGCCGAGCCCGGTCATCTCGAACACGCCGATCTCGTCGGTCGGCCCGAACCGGTTCTTCGCCGCGCGCAGGATCCGGAATTGCTGCGAGCCTTCGCCCTCGAACGACAGCACCGCGTCGACCATGTGCTCGACCACCCGCGGCCCGGCGATCTGGCCGTCTTTGGTGACATGGCCGACCAGGATGATGGCGGCGCCGGTTTTTTTCGCAAACCGAATCAGCGCCTGCGCCGAAGCGCGCACCTGGGTCACCGTGCCCGGCGCGGATTCGACGGTATCGGTCCACATGGTCTGGATCGAATCGATCACGATCAGGCGCGGCACCGGTCCGTCGGACAAAGTGGAGACGATGTCCTCGACCGAGGTTTCCGCCGCAAGCTGCACCGGGGCATCGCCAAGTCCGAGCCGCTCGGCGCGCAGCCGCACCTGGGCGACGGCCTCTTCGCCTGAAATGTAGACCGCGCGATGCCCGGCGCGGGCCAGAAGGCTGGTCGCCTGCGTCAGCAGCGTCGATTTGCCGATCCCGGGATCGCCGCCGACCAACAGCACCGATCCCCTGACCAGCCCGCCACCGGTGACACGATCGAGCTCGGTCATGCCGGAGGAGAGCCGGGGGGCCTCGTGGCTCTTGCCGGTGAGGGTCTCCAGCGCGAACTTCCGCCCCTTGCGTTTGCTGCGGATCGAGACCGGCATCGAGGTCGAGCCAGTCGTGTCCTCCTCGACCAGGGTGTTCCACTCCCCGCAGGACTCGCACTTGCCCTGCCAGCGGTTATACGCCGCGCCGCAGTTCTGGCAGACAAAGGAGAGGGCGGATTTGGCCATGAACGGGTGAGTCGCGCTCTAGGGATGGTCGTGTCGCGTTCCATAGCACGGAAAGACCGGCGGCGAGCATGATGCCGTCCATCACAAGCCGAAACATTTCCGGCTTCAGCCGCAGCCCGGCGCTGCGAGCGGGCTTTTCACCATTCAACTCTTCAATGAGGTCAGTACCTCGCCACCACCGGAGCGTTGAAGTGGTAGTTCAAGCCGCTGCGGAAGATGTGCTCGTGCACGTGGCTGCTGATAGTAATGATATTGAAGATCGAATTGGTATCCGAGATGTTTCCGAGGTCGACATAGAGATATTCGGTCTTCGAGGTCCAGTTCCTGCCGAACAGGCCGAACAGTTCGAAGGGCGTCTCGATGCCGCCGCCCGCGGTCCAGCCGGTTTTGGTGTGTTCGTAGCTTGTGGCGACCGGAACACTGATCGACCCGGAGAGTTCTATTCTCGATGCCGCCGTAAGCCAGACCCGCGGTGCCGTAGAACAGCGTCGGTCCCAGGGAATAACCGAGGCGGCCGCGCACGGTGCCGAGCCAGCTCATGCGTTGATCGACCATCAGAAACGTACCACCCGTCGCGCAGGTCAGCATGCAGTTGTCGTTGTCCTTCTGGGTCGAACCCTGAATGTCGGTCTCGAGGCCAAACACCCAATTGGTGGCCTGCCAGTTGTAGCCGGCCTGCACGCCGCCGAGGAAACCGTTCGGCATCAGCTCATAGGTTTCGGTTGCGAATGTGCCGCCCACGTTGTTGATGCCGTTTGTCGCTGTGCTGTTGCGCGCAAGCGCGCCGCCGGCATTGCCGCCGATGTAGAAGCCACTCCAGTTCGCAACCGGAGCCGCCGCGTAAGCCGCGTTGCCGCCGATGCGATAGTTCAGGCCGGCGCGGAAGATGTGTTCGCGGATCTCCGAGTTGAAGACGCCGGGCAACGGGCCAGTGCCGAAGCCGCCGGATTGCGTGCCGAGATTCAGATAGAGATATTCGAGCTTGCCGGTCCAGTTGCCGCCGAGCGAGGCTTCAACACCGCTGCCGTAGGTATAGCCGGTTCGGGTCTGGTTGAACGATCCGGTGGACAAGTTAGGGCCAAACGACGTCGCTACGTCGGTGTTGACGCCGCCATAGGCGAAGCCGCCGGTGACATAGCTCAGCACCGGGCCGGTGGCGAGGCCGATGCGGCCCCGCGTGGTGCCGAACCAGTTGAGCCTCTGGTCAACCGTATCCGCTCGGGCCGTGATCGGGGTGCATTCATCACCGCAGAACCGGTTATCGCGCATGTTCGCGGCCTGGATATCGGTCTCGAGTCCAAGCACCCAGGTGCCGAATTGCAAGTTGTAACCTAGCTGGCCGCCGCCAATGGCGCCTTCGCGGCCAACATTTGCGCTCGCAGTTTCGCCAGTGCGCGGTATTCCGATGGAGGTCGGGCTGCGTCCCAGGCCGAGGCCGGCGTTCACGCCGAAATAGAAGCCGCTCCAGTCATAGGCCAGGGCAATCGGCGGCGCCTTGGTGTAGATGCGCGCCGGAAGGTCAGCCGCGAAGGCTGACGTGGTGCTCAAACCGGCCACCGCCGCCGCAACGAGAATCTTTTTCACTGACATCCCCCCGAGGGCCGGCGACGACCCTAAAACCCCAAGAATCCCGTCCCAGCTTAGGCCGAAAGTATTGCCCTAGATGTACCTCTGGAGCAACACTCTTGGCCTCATTTGATGGAACAGGCGTCCGCGATGCGCTTAAAGGCGCACATCGGCCAACAGGCGATCGAGCTCGGTCATGCCGGAGGGCAGGCGGGGGCCCCGATGTCGGGTGCCTGAGGTTCACAGGAGGGGCCAGATGGCTGCCGCTCAAATCGATTTTTGGTTCACGATGGGGAGCACTTACTCGTATTTAAGCGTCATGCGGCTTGTAGAATTGGAACGGTCTGCGGGCATATCATTGCGTTGGCGACCGTTTCACCTGCTCGTCATTTTACAAGAGATGAAGCACGTCCCTTTTGCAGACAAGCCGGCCAAATCCGCCTATATGTGGCGTGACATCGAGCGCCGCGCGGCGATGTACGGCATTCCTGCTCGGGTACCGGCGCCGTATCCCGCCAAACAGTCGGTGGTTGCGAATCTCGTCGCTACAGTTGGTATGCGTGAGGGGTGGGGTGCCGAGTTTGTACACGCGGCCTATCGGCGCTGGTTCCAGCTTGGGCAAGAGACCGGCTCTGAACCCAACGTTTCAGAAAGCTTGCGCGATGTCGGACAGGACCCGGCGCGTGTTCTTGCCCTAGCCAATTCTCAGGATGCCAAGGAGTCACTCAGCAGGGAGACCGATATCGCCAGAGAACTGGGAATTTTTGGTTCACCCACATTCGTCGTGGAGCGCGAGCTTTTCTGGGGCGATGACCGGTTGGAGGACGCCGTTAGATGGTGTCGATCCAAACGCATCGGGCATTGATGCTCGGCACAAGCCGGGCTCAACCCGCTGATTCCGAATACGCCGTCTTCGGCACCTGGGCCTCGATCGATTTTTCCTCGGCAAGTATTTTTGGCTTGCGCAGCCAGACATATATCTGGGCCACGATCAGCACGACGCAGATCGTGAGAAAGAATGCGCTGATCGGACGCTCAATGAAGGTCATCAGGTCGCCGCGCGAGATCAACAGGCTGCGTCGGAAGTTTTCCTCGAAACGCGGTCCGAGCACGAAGCCGAGCAGGATTGGAGCAGGGTGGAAATCAAGACGCAGCAGGATGTAACCCACCACGCCGATCAGCAGAGTCTCGCCGACCTGAAACATGTCGTTGTTGGCGGCATACACCCCGATACAGACGAAGAACATCGCGCTTGGATAAAGGTAGCGGTATGGAATGCTCAGCAACTTCACCCAGAAACCGATCATCGGTACGTTCAAAATGACCAAAAGGATATTGCCGATCCAGAAGCTCGCGATCAGTCCCCAGAAGATGTCGGCGTGCTCCCTGATGAGCTGCGGGCCGGGGACGATGCCCTGAATCATAAGCGCGCCGAGCAGCAACGCCATCACGGTGTCGCCTGGAATACCCAGGCTCATGGTCGGAATGAAGTCGCCTTGTACCGAGGAATGCGTCGACGCCTCGGGGCATGCGACGCCCTCGACCGCACCGTGTCCGAAGCGCTCCGGCGTCTTGGATATCTTTTTCTCGGTGGCGTAGGACACAAAGGAGGCGATCGTGGGTCCGGTACCCGGAATCAGGGCGCAGAGGCTGCCGATAAAGGTGCCGCGGATCATCGGCCAGAACGCCAGCTTGAGATCCGCCTTTGACGGAAACATGTCGGACATTCCCACCTTGGCGTATTTCATGTCGACGGTTTCGGTATTGTTGATGCTGTTCATGAACTCGGCGATGCCGAACATCCCGAGTGCCAGCGCGATGATTTCGACCCCGTCGAACAGTTCGGTGATGCCGAAGGTGAAGCGGGGCTGTCCGGTCTCGATGTCCGATCCGACGATGCCGACCAGAAGTCCGAGAACCGTCATCGCGATGCCCTTGAGCGGCGATCCCCGCGCCAGCGTCGAGCCTGCGAGTAATCCAACCAGCATGAGCGTGCAAACCTCGGCCGGCCCGAATTTGAGCGCGACGCTGACAAGGAAGGGCGCCAGGAAAACCATCTCGGTGATGCCAAACGATGCACCGATGAAGGCCGCGATAATGGTGATGCCCAGCGCTGTGCCGCCCTTGCCCTGTTTGGTCAGCGGGAATCCGTCCAGACAGGTCACGGCGTGAGGCGGATGACACGGCAGGTTCAGCAAAATCGAACAGATCGCCCCGCCGTACTGGGCGCCATAATAGACCCCGGAGAGCATCAGGATCGCGGGCACCGGCCGCATCCCGAAGGTCAATGGGAGCAAAATCGAAATCGTCGCGACCGGTCCCATTCCAGGCAACACGCCGACGAGGTTGCCGACCAGCACACCGAAGAAGCAATACATCAGATTGTGCGGCTCAAGCGCTACGCCGAAGCCGTACCAGAGGTCCGTGAGTGCCGTCGAAATCACAGGTTGACCCCTCGCAGTAGCGGGAACGGAATGCTCAATAGATAATGGAACAGCAGAACACCGAAGACGGTGACGCCGGCGGCCAGGATGGCCGACGATTTGTACGTGGCTGCTTTGTCCCCCAGCGCGCAGACAAAGACGCAGACGAATACCGCAGGGATCATGCCGCCGTAAATTCCCAGGATGATGAACAGGACGGGACCGCCGAGAATACAAAGCCAGCCGAACCATTGCGGGTTGTCCGGCAAGAACTTTTTGTCATCTGGTTCGGATGATGCCAGCGCCGTGCCGGCGATCAGGATGCCAAGAAACGCCAGCACGATCCCCAACATCACCGGCAGGAAGCCGGGTCCCATTCTGGCAAGGCTGCCGAATTTGTAACCGGCGCCGGTCACAGCGGCGCCTACACCGAGCAGAAGCATCAGGCCGCCGGCATAATAATCGCGCTTCAGCTTGAATCGACCGTTCAAGGCATTCCTCCCGAAATCCCGTCTTTCGGCCGACAATAGCTGAAAGGGCGAGGACCTGTCGACCTTCCGGGCTCTGAGCGCTCCGGCGACATTCCGCTGATCGCCCGACGCGCAAATCAGCGGAGCGCTCGTGATTTGGCTGCCGGGTGTTGTGTTCTGCTTTTCCGAAGAAATTTCGCTCCCCGACACGCTTTCGCGCGGTCTTGCCTATTCCGCGGCAACGTGCGCCGGCGCCGCTGCGTGCCGCATCGCGAGGCTGACCACGATCAGCACGATGAAATTCACCGCCAGCGCGACGATGCCGATGTTGAGGTCCTGGACCTGCGCCGGCAGCCAAGCCAGCTTGTGGAAGTTCACGCCGCTGAGGCTGACGGTGGCGACCGTGGCGACGCCGGCGACGATGCCCGCCGCGGCGCCCTCGCGCGTGGCGATGTTGCGCTGCGCGAGGCTGAGCACCAGCGCGGGAAACAGCTGAGTCACGAAGCTGTAGCCCATCAGCAGCAGCGCCACGATGGTCTCCCCGCCCTTGAGCGTGAAGAACACCGCAACCAGCGCTACCAGCGGCACCAAGAGCTTGGCGAGCCGCGACACCTGCTGATCGTCGGCCGACGGGTTGGCGGCGCGGTAGAGGTTGTTGGCGATCAATGTCGCCGCGGTCATCAGGATCATCGAGCCCGGCACCAGCGCGGTGAGAACGCCGGTCGCGCCGATCACGCCGACGACCCAGGGATCGAATGTCTTCACCGACAATTTGAACAGCGCGAGGTCGATGTTCGAGCCGGTGAGCCCGGGAACCTGCAGAGCGGCCGCGAAGCCGACGAAAAACACGAACAGCAGGATCAGCTGATAGAGCGGCAGCACGATGGCGTTCTTGCGGATCACCGTGGCGCTTTTGGCGGTGTAGATCGAGCCGAATGAGTGCGGCCACATGAAGAAGCCCAGCGCGGTGAGCAGCACGGTCGAGGCGTACCACCACAGGCTCTCGCCGTGCGGCGGCAGCACGGTGAAGCCCGGCTTCGCCTGGTCGATTGCCGTGAACATCTGCCCCAGTCCGCCGTAATAATGATAGGGCAGGTAGATGCCGAGGAAGATCACGATGGCAAGGATCATGGTGTCCTTGGCGACCGAGGTCCAGGCCGAGCCGTGCACGCCCGACACCATCACGTAGGCGGCGACGACCACGGCGCCGATCCAGATCGCGAGCGTCGAGGAGATCGCGCCGTAGCCGGCGATTTCGACGATGATGCCGAGCCCCTTGAACTGCAGCACGAGGTAGGGGATCAGCGCCACGATGTCGACCAGCGCGACGATGACGCCGAGCGTCGAACTGTCGTATTTGCGCACGAAGAAGTCCGACTGGGAGTAGAGCCGGTGCTCCTTGGCATAGCGCCAGATCGGCGGCAGCATGAAATAGGAGAGTACGTAGGCGAGCGTGCCGTAGGCCAGAATGTAGTAGGCAGGCGCGCCCTTGCCGTAGGCATAACCGCTGCCGCCGAGGAAGGTGAAGGTGGTGTAGATTTCTCCGGCGAGCAGCAGGAACACAAAGACCGCGCCGAAGCCGCGTCCGCCCACCGTCCACTGCTCGAGGTTCATTTCCTTGCCGCGGCGGGCGAGAAAGCCGAGGGCGAGCGCCAGCAGCGCGGCGGCGGCGATGAAGGGCAGCGCGCCGTTCATGGCTCGCTCTCCCGGTTGGCTGGATCGGCCGCGTAGATCACGGCCATGATAAGGGAAGTGAGCAGGATCCACGCGACGATCCAGGCGAGCAGGAACGGCAGGCCGAGCACGAGCGGGGTTTCCCGGTTGGCGAAGAACGGGCCTACGATGAGAGCGAGGAACGGGACGACGGCGAGCCAGCGGATGGTGCGCATGGGCGGGGACCCTTGCTGTGGTGGAAATTACCCTCCTGCTGTCATGAAAATCTATCTCCGCGGCGAAAGTTCCGGCACCGCGCCTAAAGTGACACGGGAACAAACTGCAAGTTTGCGCGAGGTGGGTTTAGGCCGGACAAAATTTATTTCCTGCAGTCGAAATTGTCAGAAAGGTGATCGTCGCCGGCGCAAATTTGACGACGCCCGCGGCGGCGGGCGCGCCGGAGATGTGCGGCAGTTCGTCGCCGGCTTCCAAAGCCAGCGCATGACCGTTGAGCCGCACCACCGTATCCTGCAAGGTCGTTGCGGCCAGGGTATAGCGCTCCGACGCTGTCGGAAGCGTGACCGTCTGCGACGAACCAGGATCGGTATTGATGACGAGAAGTGTCACGCCGCCCGGCGTTGCGGGCTGGCAGTGGGCATAGACATGCAGACCCGCTCGCACCGGCATGCCGGGGTTGAGCACGGTGGTCCCCATCAGCCTTCGCCACAGCAGCGCACCCCAGTAATTTGGTCGGGGCGCCAGCGTTCGCTCGTCAAGCAAGCCGTAATCGCTTGCCGCCAGCGTGTTGTGCATGACCACCTGAACCCCGGCTTTCGCAAGCCGGCCTAGCTGGTCGAGGTACCGGAACGTGTCCTGGAAAGTCGACGCCCGCGGGTTTCCGCCGCAGGCGGCTTCTGCGGTTTCGGTCAACCAGATGGGCTTGCCCGGCTCCAGGCGGTCCCGGATTGCCCTGTAGAAGGCCAAGGTATGATCGGTCCGGGAAAGCCATTGATCCGAAGCGGTTGCCTCTGGGGCTTGTGCGCCGGAACACCGCGCCGACAGGGCTCCGTAGTAGTGGTAAGAAACCGCGTCGATGCCTGGACCGGCTGCCGCGAACAGATCCGATACGATCGCGGTCGTCCCGATCGTTCCGTGGCCGAGGATGATCGTCTCGGGAGCGGTCTGTTTCACAAGCCGTTGGAAGATCCGGAAGTCCCGTCCGTACTCAGTCGCATCATAGCCCTTTGTCTTGCCGTCGATGGACACAAGGTCGGGCTCGTTCATGAACTCGGCAGCGGCGATGCTGCCGCCGACCGACCTGGTATAGGCGAGCAAGCGGCGCGCTTGCTCCGGTGTCCAGGCGCCGGTCGCATCGCGCGTCCCTCGGCTTGTGGCGAACGATGTCACGATCCGCGCACCAACAACTTTGGCAAAATCGATAACGCCCGACCATTGCCGATGGCTCAAGATGCCCTCGAATCCGGCAGGAGGCACCAGCGGTGCGTCGTCCGAATCCGGAAAATAGGTCGCATTGGCCCAGGTTCCGCTAACACGCAGGTAGGCGGGCGCTAATGCGGCCGCGAGCCCTCTCAGCCGGGCATTGGTCAGGTCGATTGGCGGCCGGTATGCGTACAAATCCGAGGCCTGCCGCGCGGGCTTATCCCCGAGCGGACCGAGCGGTTTTCTCCTATAGGGCCTCCAGAAATTTCCTCCGGTCACCTCTACCATTTCCACATTGTAGGACTGGTATCGTTGGTCGATTGTGCCGATGCGAGGCATGTTCGCAGGCGTTATCTCCGTCGCCTCGGCGTGCGCCGAAGCCGACAGCGATATCACACCGACCAGAAGCAATTGTCTGGCATGGCCGAGCTTGAGCATGACCCTTCCCGGATCCCAAATCCTGGGTGATCAGCATAACCGTCCCGGAGCATCCTGACGAAGCCGAGGCGGTCGCAAGGAGGATGAACGAGACTATGCTATGCTTGCATCCATAATAAGATGCTGGAACAGGACCGGGAAGCAGAACAAAAATCCGGCCGGGAGTTCAGGAAATGCCGCTGCCCAGAGAAGATATCGAGGCCACCACGCCGAAATTCTTGCGCGACAAATACGCCGTTGTCGGCGTCGGCGAGACCGCCTACATGCGCGGCTCGAACACGACAACGCGGGCGCTTGCAGCAATCGCGGTGCGCAACGCCATGGTCGACGCGGGACTCAAAGCCTCCGAGATCGACGGCATGCTGTCGTATCAATTCAACGACTCGGTGTTCTCGCCATTCGTCGCTGGCGACCTCGGCATCCGGCTCAATTTCTACATGGACGTGTTCGGCGGAGGATCATCGACCGAGGCGTTGATCGGTATCGCGATCGGTGTGATCGAGGCCGGCATGTGCAAGACGGTGGTGATTTTCCGCTCGATGAACGGCTTTTCGCAGGTGCGGATCGGTGGCACCGGCGTGCGCGCCGCCGCTCCCGTCTCAGGCGATGCGCTGCACAGTCGCGCCTACGGGTGGCAGAGCGCTGGACAGTCGTTCGCGCCGACTTTCATGCGCCATATGCACGATTTCGGGACCACCGCCGAGCAGGTCGCTCATGTCCGTGTGGCCCACAGCCATCACGCTTCGAACAACCCTAAAGCCTACTACAAGAAGCGCCTCACGGTGCAGGAAGTCGTCAACAGCCGCATCATTTGCAAGCCACTGCACCTGCTTGACTGCTGCGTCGAGACAGACAACGCCAATGCCATCATCGTGACTACAGCCGAGCGCGCGAAAGACCTGAAGCAACCGCTGGTGCGGATCCGCGGCGTGGTAGGCCGCTGTTCCAAGCCGCGGGTCGACATGCACTACCAGGCCGGACCGATTTCAACCGTTGCCGGTCACTACGCCAAGGACATCCTCTGGCCGAACTCCGGCGTGAGCCCGGGGGACGTCGACCTCACGGGCTCCTATGACGCCTTCACTTTCACCACGATGCTGCAACTCGAGGATTACGGGTTCTGCAAGAAGGGCGAGGGTGGCCACTACGTTTCGGACGGCACTATCATGCTCGGTGGAAAAAGGCCGAACAACACATCCGGTGGCCATCTCTGTGAGGGCTATACCCACGGCATCGCCATGGTGATTGAGAACGTTCGCCAGCTCCGCCACGATGCGGATGATAGCTGCCCGATCGGGCCCGATGGCAGGCGGCAGCACACCCACGATTATCGCGAGGGTGGTTGCCGCCAGGTCAGGAACGCCGAGATATCCGCCAATCTTGGCTGGGCGATGCCCGGCACGGGGTCGGCTATGGTGATGCGGCGGGGGTAGGGCATCATCGTCCTCTTGGTGATTATCTCAAAATCAACAGAACAGGCCGGGAAGGAAGCAGAATGAAAGCGTCGATATTTTGCCTGCCGAGCGTCGGCTCGCGCGCCGAGATCGAGGCGGGCATGGCTGCGACAAGGCCGGAGCTCTACCAGCGCATGCTGAAAGAGCTGACCGAACTCGTCAAACTTGCCGACGACCTCGGCTACGATTCGGTGAGCTTTACCGAGCATCACTTCCATATCGAGGGCTTCGAGCTTTCCAACAACCCCGTGCTGCTGGATCTCTACTTCGCGATGCAGACCAAGCGCATCCGTGTCGGCCAGCTCGGTATCGTGCTGCCGGCCGCCAACCCGATCCGTGTCGCCGAGGACATCGCGATGCTCGATCACATGACCGGCGGGCGGGCCTGCGCCGGCTTTGCGCGCGGCTACCAGCGACGCTGGGTCGACATCATGGCGCAGCAGACGCACGGCGTCTCGGGGACCTTGCCGCATCATCATGATGCGATCGATCAGGCCAACCGCGAGGCGTTCGAGGAGAACTGGCAGATCATCAAGAAGTGCTGGACCGAGGAGATGCTGACGTTCCAGGGCAAGTACTGGAAGGTTCCCGCCGGCGCAACGCCTTGGGATCTCGAGACCACGGTAAAATACGGCAAGGGCGTCGAGAACGGCATGCTGACGTCGGTTGGCGTGGTGCCGAAGCCGTTGCAGAAGCCGTACCCGCCGGTATTCCTGCCGTTCGCGTCGTCGCCGAACTCCATTCGCTGGGCTGCGCAGGAGGGCGTCACCGCGATTCTGCCGCCGATGCATGAGGCCTACGAAGCGCCGCTGTTCGACCTTTATGCCGAGGTATCGGGAAAGCCCCGCGGACAGGGCACCGGTTTGTTGCGCGATGTCATCATCACGGAGACGGATGAGGAGGCCATGGCGTTGTGGGAGGACTCCGGGCGCTTTTCCGGCAAGGCGTGGTTCGAGCCGTTCGGCTTTCGCCGCGGCCTGATGGACCCGGTGACCAAGAACTTCGCGACCGCGAAGGAATTGATCGACCTCGGTTACGCACTGGTCGGCACCGTCGATACCGTGACGCGCGCGCTCGAGGCCAACATGAAACGGCAGCCGGTGGATTGGTTGTTTTGCTACACCTACAACGCGCTGGTTCCGCACGGCAAGTTGATGAAGTCGACGGAGGCGTTGTGGACCAAAGTGCTGCCAAAATTCATGTGAGCCACTTTTGAATGCTTCCGACGCTGCATGTCTATGCTCTGTTGAGAAATAAAACGGTGAGAACATGATATCCGCGCAATATCTCGGCATGCCACTCGAGATCAATGATCTCGACCATGAGAACCTCGACTACTTCGCCTACTGTGCGAAGCACGATTTCCGCCTGCAGCGGTGCGCCTCGTGCAAGCTGCTTCGCTACCCACCGTCACCCGCGTGCCCCTGGTGCGCGGAGCTGGAGTCGGAATGGGTGGCGGTCGAGGGTCGGGGCACCGTGCATTCCTACACCGAAGTCCATCATGCCATTCAACCGGCGTTTAGGCAGTACACGCCATATCTCGTGCTGCTGGTCGAACTGGACACCCAGAGCGGCAAGCCGACCAAGGAGGAGGGACTCCGCGTGATCGGCAACCTGGCGCGGCCGGACGGTGTGCTCGCGCCAAAGAACGAGGTCGAGCAAGTTGGGATCGGCACCCGCGTGCGCATGGTGTTCACCGATGTCGCGCCGGGGCTGGCGCTGCCGCAATGGACCATTGATGAGAATGCCCCTAGCGGCGCGCCGTGGCGATACCGGGGGTAGGAACGCCACAGCGCGGTTCGCGAAGGCCAAAGCGTTAACGGCATCGCCGCGAACGACCCAAACACGGCGGCAAGATAGACGCTCGGAAAATTTTACGACCGTGAAACTTTACCGCTCGTGGGGATTGGAACGCCTGTTCATATCAAATGAGGCAGCCAAGCTCCCGATAAAATCGCGGAATTTGCCCATCAGTGCTGTTTCCATGAAATGACGGTACAGCGTGACAGCGTAACAATATAAATAATGCTTGAGCAATTTTCGTATCAGCGAGGGGGTAGGGTGGGGTGTATGCCGCCCTCCCCACAGCAGAAGATAACTATACCGACGAGCTAGCTCTTCGACGACGAACTGGGGCGCATGGCGAGTATCGAATAAAAATTCATCAGCAGCGAATATCCCTGTGTTCACGTCGATAATTTGTATCGTATCTAATTGAAGAATCTTGCCTTCATTTCGGATGAATGCATCAAAACGAAGACTATTCGTCCGCAACGTCGCCGCGATCGTACGGCAAAGTTCCAGAAATTGTTCGCGATCGACGTTATGCGTTATATCCTGATGATGGAAATATTTCGGAACTTTGTAGAACCCATTCTTCCATTCTTGCCGGGAAATAACAGGTCGCTTCGCAGCAACGCCAAAAAAATCCGGTGGCCCTGCTGGATTGCGCGTGTAGGACACACCAATTTCCAGGGCATCCGGTATGAATTGCTGGGCAATGTAGGGCCGGTGCCGATTCCGGAAGAAAAGCCTCAGCGTGTTCTCATCGCGGATGCCCACGATCCCAGCTGACTGCGCCCCCCAGATCGGCTTGATGACGATCGGAAACCGAACTCTGGGCGGTACATTTTCATTTGACAAGAAATTGGGTGAAGAAAACAAAACTGTTTCGGCAAGGTACGGCGCAATTGCGGAGACTTTCGACAACCGCCGAAAAGTTTCGTATCTGTCCTGATCCTGGCTATTCCCGAAGACACTCCCGGTGTCCGCAAGAAAGAGCGCAAAGAACGAGATATTTGTTGCTTTGGCGGTTGCTAACACCCCCGGGACGGCTTGGGCAAGAAACCGCAGCTTCTGGCAAAGATTCGGAGGCATCGCTTGCGCTTTTCAAAGCATCAAAATCGTACCCGCAGGGCGTTCTTCAAAATCACAATTCCCACGTCGGACTAAAAGCGGACATCGGTCGACCAATCTGAATTTAGGGGTGTCGACGGCGAGAACGAGGAAGCTCAAGTATTGCCGCTGGTTTCTTGTCGCGGAAGGATGACTTTGATTTCCGTGAACTCGCCCGGCTCGGTGTCGACCTCGATTAATCCTGAGTGTTGCTTGACGACGATATCATAGCTCAATGAGAGACCCAGACCGGTCCCTTGACCGGGCGGCTTCGTAGTAAAGAATGGATTGAAGATCTTTTCTTTTACCTCCGGTGGAATGCCGCCACCGTTGTCGCGGATCCTGATTTCGACGCTATCACCAAGGTTTCTCGTCGCGGCCGCAAGGACAGGCTCATAGCCGTTAAGTTTCGATTCCGCCTTGCGTTTCGTTGCCGCATAGAAGCCGTTCGAAATCAGGTTGATAAGGACGCGTGTAATCTCCTGCGGGAACAGATCGACCTTGCCGACGGTGGGATCAAAAGACTGCTCCAGACCGATTTTGAAATTCTGATTTTCGGCCCGGGCGCCGTGATAGGCAAGGTTGAGGCTTTCTTCGACAAGGCGGTTGAGGTTAACCGGTCGGCGCTCGCTGGAACCTTCGCGCGAATGCATCAGCATGTTCTTGACGATAGAATTGGCGCGTTTGCCATGCTGAACGACCTTTTCGAGGTTGCCCTTCAGCATCTCAGTTAGTTCGTCGATTTCCTCGCGCGTCTTGGGGTCGAGCGGCGCAGGCTTAAGCACATCACCGAGTTCGTCAACCAATTCTACTGACAGTGCCGAAAAGTTATTAACGAAATTGAGCGGGTTCTTGATCTCGTGCGCGATGCCCGCGGTGAGCTGACCGAGAGAAGCAAGCTTCTCGGTCTGAATCAGGCGATCCTGCGCGGTACGTAGCTCGTCGAGGGATTTAGACAGTTCCTTGGTGCGTTCCTGCACCTCGTCAAAAAGGCGCACGTTCTCAATCGCAATCGCAGCCTGGTCAGCAAAGGTCGTGACCAATTGGATCTGCTTTTCGGTGAACGGCCGCGGTTCCGAGCGTGTCAAGGTTAGAACGCCAATCGGCGTGCCTTCGCGCAACATCGGAATACCGAGAAGACTGCGGTAACCCCCCAGTTTCTGCGCCTCGTTAAAGTGATAATCCGAATCTACCTCTACATCGGGAATATGAACCGCCACACCTTCCAGCAAAGCGCGTCCAGTGGCGGAGCCCCGCTCCGGCGTGACGAGAATGTCCCTGACGTGGTCCATGAACTCGCGAGAGAATCCGAAGCTCTCAGCGCGATAGAAGGCTCCCTCTCTTTGCCGGGTAATGGTGGCCTTGTCGGCCTCGCAGAGCCGGGCCGCCGATTTAACGAGCGTTTTCAAGACGATTTTCAGATCAAAGGTCGAACGGCTGATGACCTTGAGAACGTCTGCCGTTGCCGTCTGCTGCTGCAGGGATTCGCGTAGGTCATCGGTACGCGCTTGAACCTCGTCGAACAGCCGCACATTCTCAATCGCGATTGCAGCTTGGTCGGCGAACGTCTCGACGAGAGCGATCTGTTTATCAGTAAAAGGCCTGACCTCCAGGTGAAAAATCATAAAGACGCCTAGCAGGTCATCGCCCTTGAGGATGGGCACGCCGAGAACCGTGCGGATCGCCTCGACATCTCTGGCCCCGTAGCTATAGTTCGGATCAGACCAGACATCAGGAATGTGGATCGTTCGTCGCTCCAGCGCGGCGCGGGCGGCACCGCTGTGCCGGCCGGGGCGGATTGGATTTTGCTCTACCCACCGTGTGAACTCTGGAGAACAGTTGAAGGCCGCTGCGAGTTGTAGCAATTCACCATCGAAACGGAAGATGAATGCCCGGTCGGCTTGGCACAGCCTGACCGAACTCTCGACCAAAGTTCTGAACACCGTGTGAAGGTCGAACGCCGAACGGCTAATGACTTTGAGAACGTCGGCGGTCGCAGTCTGCTGCTGTAGCGATTCCGATAGATCGTTAGTGCGCGCCTGTACCTCGTCGAACATTCGAACGCTCTCGATTGCGATCACGGCCTGGCTGGCAAAGTGCTGCAAAAGGGCAATCTGTGTCGCGGAAAATGGTCGAACTTCTTTGCGGTAGACTGTCATTGCGCCGCGCAAAATTCCATCCTTTCGGAGCGCGACGACCAGTGCGGATCGTGCGCCTCCCAGATCGACAACGGCGTGACGCAGCGGGTTTCCTGTCCGATAAGCGTCCTCGTCCATCTGATCCAGGTTATGTATGAGATCCTCACCGGCCAGCAGACGCCAGTGTGCATCTCCCGGTCTAGCCTGGTCCAATCCTGTTTCGAAATACCTTGCGAGTGCAGTTGGCACGCCGCGTTGTGCCGCAAACTTGAAGCGCGCCCCATCATAAGTCGTCAAGAAGCCGAATGCGGCCTCGCAAAGGTGCATCGCCTTTTCCAGCAAAGCCTCGAATACCGGCGCAACGGTGCTGGGCGAGGCATTAATGATCTCGAGGACTTCCCTGGTCGCGGTCAGCTGCTGACGTGCTTCAGTCAGCTCGCGCCTTAGAATTCCACTTTGAGTCTTCAAGTCGACGCGCCCAGGCACACGATTGCGTTTTGTCGACGCCTTGCGTTTGGCGGGCTGCCGGCGCACCGCTTGTCCACGTTTCCCCATTGG
Source organism: uncultured Alphaproteobacteria bacterium (assembly GCA_963840155.1). Taxonomy (GTDB): domain Bacteria; phylum Pseudomonadota; class Alphaproteobacteria; order Rhizobiales; family Xanthobacteraceae; genus Bradyrhizobium. The sequence continues at coordinate 1,098,463 of CAWIXP010000001.1, read as the reverse complement.
ACGCGCTCCCGACCGAAAACTGCAAAATTGGCACCAAAGCTACCCAATCCGGGGGCGGCCGTACAGTCGTGCAGACGATCGCGACTTCCGGTTTAGGGCACTTTTCGGACATGGCGCGATGCCCGGCTTAAGTCCGCAATGCCGTTCAAAGCGGACATCGGTCGACCAATCTGAATTTATGGGTTCACGCCGCAATCAATCAAACTACTCCTGGAATAATGGATCGTCCGGTCAAACAGCCGGGTGAGGACGGCTGTGCGCGCGGCGGTAACGCTTGTGTGTGGCGAGGAGAGTAATGTTGTAAGCGCGAACTCATCGCAATATGGCAGCTCCGTAACGCGACCACCCGACGGGCAAATCAGTGCATACGCGGCGCGGGTTTGCCTGTCCAGCAGTATATTCGGTTTTTCCGAAAATATAGTGCTTCCCGCCCAAGCCAAATCAGTTCTAGATCGCCGTCATCCTGTCCCGCACAAGGGGCGTTTCGCGATCGTCACGGACGTTGGGACAGGAGGCGATGGACGCGGCAGCGTCTGGCGCGCAAGGACGATGCAGGGCGAGATGAACCTCGTGAGCATCGAACGGCGCGCAAAGACGAGAGACGTTGCTTGCGGACGGCGAAGTCGTGTGGTCCTGACGCCCCGGCGCTGGCGTCAAGTCTTGCGGAGGTTTGGTCAGGCCCAACCGGGTTTGACGAAGCACCTTAATCCGCAGGCCGACGGTGACAACAAGCCGATCACCGGGGAGAGCACGAAGTAGACCGTTAAAACCATTCGCGTGCGGGGATGCCGGGATGAATCTGGTGGACCTGTGGTGACTTGCTCGTGTGCTTACTATCATTTTGCACGCGAGGCTGCGGGTGCATTGGGCGCCCGGCATTCCCCACGCCCTCTGATGTCCGAGGGCGAAACCAACATGCACAACCCCGGGCGGATTCCTGCCGCGGGATCGCGGAGTCATATCTCGATGTCATACGGTTTATGCGCTGCGGCGGAGGATTTTTGTCTCAGTCGAGGATTTTGGACGCAGAGCGAGAGCGTATTTGAAGCCAACCTCATTGGCGGAACCACTAACTGCATATTGTCGAATGAACGCCTTCAGGCCCTCCGTTAGCTCGAGGCCCGCCAGTTTGGCCCCGCCACACATTCGTGGTCCGGCCAGGAACGGCAGAAATGCGCGACGATTGTACGACCGCTGAATAAATTCCGGGCGCGAGCAATCGAAGATCTCCGGCTCATTCCAGTGCGATGGATTATGGTGCAGCCCTATGATGGACAAAATTATCTTATCACCCTTCGCGATCCGCACATCGTTCAAGGTCAGATCTGCCGCTGCCTCGCGTATCACAAACGGGACGGCGGGAAAGTAACGCATCGTCTCCTGAATGAAACATTCGAGGTAGGTGTTCTGAACTCCCGCTTCGACCTCGTGGTGCAAACGTTGTTGCACGCGAGGGTCCACCCCGAGCCGATCGATCGCAAAACTCAAAGTCGCCGCCGTCGTTTCGATCCCGGCGAAGAAATTCATCATGAGCTCTGGCAGCGGATCGAAGTCGTCAAGATCGCTTGCATGAGCGCGAAAGCTCCTCATTAATGTTGTCAAGGAAGTTGAGCGCGATATTTCCGCGTCAAAATCGGACAGGAGATGGTCTGCTTGTGCCTGCAGCGCGGCAAGGTCGGATGCGCTTGGTGCATTCCAGGAATAGTATTGGAGCTGTCCGATGTAATCGCGAGCTCGTTCAAAAAATTCGAGCAGGCGATCGACGTTGGCTTCGCAACCCAGCGCAAGAAAAAAGATCTCGGAAGAAGCCAGCATCAGCGCACGGTGCACGCCCTCTGTTGTGGCCTCGCAAGAGGCAAATCTTGCGCTGTAGATCGCTGAAATATCTGAGGCGTTGTTCGAGGATCCGGCGCGAAGATATTGATCCTGAGTTAGGCTTCGGCGCACCTCCCATCCGCGTCCATTTGCCGAGAAACGGCTTTCGCCCAGCGTCCCTATCAGCCCCATATTCCTGCTTTTTGGAAACTGATCCGGCTCACCAAGGATTTTATGGATAGAGGTCGCATCCCCAAAAACCGGCGCGTTGAATTGAGCGCCTGGCGCGCCACGCGCGTCCAAATATAGCTGGACTACGAGGCCATTCAGAAAATTCTGTACCGTCGCAGATTGGAGCGAGTATCCCGGCGAAAGCATGGATTCCATAACCAGCAGTGTTGCTTTAATAGAACACTTTGACACTATTTGCTATTTCGGCTTGAGAGGCCAGCAGATCGTCGATATTGCTCGAACATAAGGGTATTTTGAAAAGCTCGATTGATGAAACCCGTTCGTCCGTCCAAGATATCAGCCGCTATTGCCTCGGTTGCCGCGGCCTCCCACGCCGATGCGGTGATGGCGCAACCGCCAAACTCCGTGGTTCCGTCCACCACGACCGTCACGATAGAGGGCGGTATTTCGTTTTCGAACTTTTCGAACTCTGCCTTTCCCGCAGGCGCCGTTCCCTTTATCCCCCAGGATCTCGACAAGACCGGTTCGCCGCCTCTGAGTTCCGGCAACCTCAATCCAGGCCAACGCACCGGGGGTTACGGATCATTTTCGGTGGCGCGAAATATCGACGCCGTCAATGACTGGCGGTTTTCCGCGGGATTCAATGTCTTCGGCAACACCGAAGGCTCGGCATCGGCCTCTCAGGTTTTTAGCGGAACGCCCTTCACGTTCACCAACACGGCAGCAATAACCGAGCGCGACCGCTTTGGCCTTTATACCGCCGACTTCGACTTCGGTCGAAACTGGTCGGACGGTATGATCCGAGTTCGAGCTTTTGCCGGCGTGCGCACCCTCTACACCAATGACCAGTTCGACGCGGTCTTCCACACCGAGGGGACGGACAAGACGGGCCTGGTTTCATCTACCACAATTGTCACCGACAGCCTGTCGCGTGGCCATTCGTCTTTCTTTGGCGCCGGTCCGCGGGTCGGCATGGATTTCGCTACCGGGTCGACATTCGGGATCGTTGGGGACGTATCAGGCGCGTTGTTGGCAGGGGTCCGGCAGTCCAGTTTTTCAACCGTCAGTTCCGTTGTGGTCAACAGCGGTAGTCCTAGCGTCGGCATGACCTTTATCACGAACAATGGGAATAGCTGGGTTGGGAATCTCTCCGGCAGCCTTGGCGTTGCATGGCAGTTTTCTTCAACCGGCCAGCTCGTGATCGGATACAAGTTGGACAAGTGGTACAATGTGCGCGAAAGTTTTTCCTTCGTAGGTTTTGACAAACGGGAAGACGTCTTTATTCAGACGCCCTTCATCAGGGCTACACTGCGCTTTTGACCGTGGGCGTACTGACGATTGCAGCGTTTCCCAATACGCCGCTTTCGCTAGGCCTTGTCTGCGACTTTGTGTCGAGATTTCCTCCGTTTGATGCGCTTCGAATTCAAGCAGATGACCGTCAGTTTGCGTTTCCAGCTTGAGGCGCAATGCAATCTGGTCGCGGGCCATGATGACGACATCGTCGGCTATCTGGGCTGGATCCCGACCTCCGTCACCGTCGCTGAAGATTGGATAAGCGGGCGAGGGCCGCTCATTGCTAATACCGATGAAATCTCGGCGATAGCCGTCACGGTGCTGGCCACGTCCAATTCCAAATACGTGTTGCCTATGATGAGGCGCGCCAAGGCGACCCAATCAGGGCTGCCGGTTTATTGGAAGCGCCAATTTGCCGACGGCAAGGGGTCGCAGAAGCGATACGTGCGAAAGAAACCAGGATGATGCCGCAAACCGAGGACTTATTGCTTCAATTCGGCAGTGTTTTCGGGACCATGGTCGTGCGGCTATGGAAGCCAGCCACCTCGCGGGCGACCGTCTTTTGCATTCATGGATTCGAGGGAAACGGCAGTGACTTCGACTATCTCGCGAAATACCTGGTTCAGGAGAACTATACCGTCGTTTGTCCGGACCTGATCGGGCGCGGCAAGAGTACTTTCTTCGGCGAGACGGCGAAGTACAGCTTTGACGCATACTTCGTGTGCATAGGGGCACTCTCGAAGTTCGCGGGCGAGCAGAACTATTTTCTTGGCACATCTTGGGGCGGCGCTCTCGCGATGTTTTTTCTTTATACGACGCGGGTAAGGGTCGACAAATTGATCCTGAACGACGTTGGCCTCCGGGGAGGTCCGGTGATTGACGATCTGCTCGATCAGCTGCGGCGGGACGCCGCAGCTGAGTTCGACAATCCGGAGGATGCTTACGCCTATGTCCGGCGGACCCGGGATTACCTCGGTGAATTCTCCGAACACCTTTGGCCGAACTATCTCGCTAACAAAATCCGTTTCGCCGACGGCAAATATCGCTTGGCGTACGATCCATCAGCTATTCCTGATGCGAGGGAAAGGAAATACGATCTATTTCCGCTGCTGGAGAAAATAGATACCGATGTCCTGTTTCTGTTCGGAGAGAAAAGCAAAGTTTACGACCCCTCCGCCATGGCCGCTCTTCTGAGGCAACGGCCTGGATTTTCCTGTATTTCGGGAATCAAAGCCGGTCACCCCCCGTCATTGATGACTGACGACCAATTGCACCTGATCGCGAACTATCTCGCGGAGTAATCGCGGTCTAGGCCGAAAACGATATCTAACGCAACTCGATCCACGCCGGCGCATGATCGCTGGCGCCTTGTTCGCCGCGCATCTTGCGATCGACGCCGGCCTTGATCAGGCGCGGCGCAAGTATCGGGCTCAGCAGCAAATGATCCAGCCGCAATCCGGCGTCGCGCGGCCAGCGGTTTCGCTTGTAGTCCCAGAACGTGTACATCGGCTTTGACGGGTGCAACTCGCGGATCGCATCACACCAGCCCTGCGCCACCAGCGATTTGAACGCGGCGCGGCTCTTCGGCTGGATCAGCGCGTCCTTGTCCCACGATTTGGTCGGGTAGATATCCTGTTCGGTCGGCGCGACGTTGTAATCGCCGGCGAGCACAACAGGAAGCTGCTGCCTGACGAATTTCGCGGCGTGCAATTTCAGACGCCTGAACCAGTCGAGCTTGTAGTCGAATTTCGGTCCCGGCTGAGGATTGCCGTTGGGCAGATAGATGCTGGTCACGATGATGCCGTTGACGGCGGCTTCGATGTAGCGCGCCTCGCGGTCGTCGCGATCGCCGGGCAGTTCGGTCCGGGTCAGCACCGGCTCGGCGTTGCGCGCCAGGATGGCAACGCCGTTCCAGGTCTTCTGCCCGTGCCAGACCGCGCCGTAGCCGGCTTTGTTCATTGCAGCGACGGGAAAATCGTCGTTGGTCGATTTCAATTCCTGCAGGCAAACGACGTCGGGTTTGGCCGCGCGCAACCAGCCCAGCAGGTGAGGCAAGCGCCGGTTGACATTGTTGATATTGAACGTCGCGATTTTCATGCCCGGCGGAAATCGTCAGGCCGAAATCGCCGGCGCCGCTTCAGGTCCCGCGGCGCCCCCCTTGTAAAAGCGGGCATAGCGTGGGCCAAGGCTGGTGAGTACCTCGTAACCGATGGTGCCGAAATGATGGGCGAGTTCGTCCACCGTGATGCCTTCGCCAATCAGTGTCACCATGTGACCGCGCCGCGCCGCGTTGTTCGGCAGGTCGGTGACGTCGACCGCCATCAGGTCCATCGAAACCCGGCCGGCGATCGGGCAGCGCTTGCCGGCGACCACCACTTCCGCGCCGCGGGTGCCATCGTTGCTGCCGCCGGCCCGGAAATAGCCGTCGGCGTAACCGGCGGAGACGATCGCAAGCCTGGTCGGGCGCCGCGCGGTCCAAGTGCCGCCATAGCCGACGCTGTCGCCCTTCTCGACATTGCGCATCTGCACGATGCGGGCTTTCACCTCGACCACCGGCTGCATCGGATTATCGGCCTCGGGAGTCGGATTGATGCCGTAGAGCGCAGCCCCCGGTCGCACCAGATCGAACTGGAAATGGGGTCCCAGATAAACCCCCGACGAATTCGACAGCGAGGCCGGCACCCCGGAAAACAGGCTGGCGATCTCGCGGAAATTCGCGAGCTGTTTGGCGTTGAGCGGATGGTTGAGCAGCTCGGCGCAGGCGAGGTGGCTCATCACCAGCGTGATGCCGTGGTCGCCGGCATTGATGCGCGGGATGATGCCTTGCGCCTCGGCGATCGTCAGGCCGAGCCGGTTCATGCCGGTGTCGATCTGGACGGCAGCACCGCCCGCCCAGCCGGAGCGGCGGCAAAACACATCCCACTCGGCAAGCTCGTTGAGATCGCCGATCACGGGCCTGGCGTCGATCCTGGCGAAGGCATCGCCGCAATTCTGGAAAAAGCCGTTGAGTGCGTAGAGCGCAGCCGATGGCACCGCGGCGCGGGCGGCGCGCGCTTCATCCAGCGTGGCGACGAAAAAGGTCTTGCAGCCGGCGTCGGCCAGCGCGCGGGCGACCGGTGCGACCCCGCAGCCGTAGGCGTCGGCCTTGATCACGGCGGCGCATTCGGCCGGCACCGCGGTCTTCTCGAGCTTGCGCCAGTTCGCGACGATGGCGTCGAGATCGACCGTGAGCAGGCCGCTGGCGTCGGCCAGCGCTGCCGCCTGGTTGGCTTCGGGCGAGAGCACGCCGCCAAGGGATTTGGGGTCAGAAACGATGTTCATGCCGCACTTTACGCGGGGCCCAGCGGCGGTTCAACCGGGGCCGCGCGCCTCAGTAGCTTCGGTCCGGCAAATGGCTGTCATGCGACAGGTCGCCGAACCGCGTGAGGCTGGCCTCGAACTGCAGTTCGACCGTGCCGGTTGGGCCGTGACGCTGCTTGCCGATGATGACTTCGGCCTTGCCGTGCACCAGCGACATGTCGAGCTGCCATTTCTCATATTCCGGCGTGCCGGCCCGCGGCTCCTTGTTGGCGAGATAATATTCCTCGCGAAACACGAACATCACGACGTCGGCGTCCTGTTCGATCGAACCCGACTCACGCAGGTCGGACAATTGCGGGCGCTTGTCATCGCGGCTTTCGACCTGACGCGACAATTGCGAGAGCGCGACAATAGGGACGTTGAGTTCCTTCGCCAGCGCCTTCAGGCTGGTGGTGATCTCCGTGACTTCCTGCACGCGGTTGTCGTTACCGCGCCTGTTCGATCCCTGAAGCAGCTGGATGTAGTCGACCACCAGGAGGTCGAGACCCTTCTGTCGCTTCAGCCGGCGTGCCCGCGCGGTGAGCTGCGCGATCGAGAGGCCGCCGGTTTCGTCGACATAGAACGGCAGCGACTGCAACTCGATCGAATAGTCGCGGATCTTTTCAAAATCGGTCTCGGTGATGCCGCCACGCCGAATGGTGCTCGAAGGAATGCCGGTGCGCTCGGCAATGATGCGGGTGGCAAGCTGTTCGGCCGACATTTCGCAGGAGAAGAAGCCGACGATGCCGCCATTGAGCGACCGCATCGTGCCGTCGGCCTGGACCTCGGCGCGGTGCGCCTTGGCGACGTTGTAGGCGATATTGGTGGCGAGCGCGGTCTTGCCCATGCCGGGCCGGCCGGCGACGATGATGAGGTCGGAGGGCTGCAGGCCGCCCATCTTGGTGTCGAGATCGCGCAGCCCGGTGGCGATGCCGGACAACTTGCCATCGCGCTGGAACGCCTTGGCGGCCATGTCGACGGCGACGGTGAGGGCCTGCGCAAAGCGCTGAAAACCGCCGTCATAGCGGCCGGATTCGGCCAGTTCGTACAGCCTGCGTTCGGCGTCCTCGATCTGCGCCCGCGGCGCAAAATCCACCGGCGCGTCATAGGCGACGTTGACCATGTCCTCGCCGATACCAATCAGATCGCGGCGCAGCGCCAATTCGTAGATCGTTCGCCCGTAATCCTGGGCGTTGATGATGGTGGTCGCTTCCGCGGCGAGGCGGGCGAGGTATTGACCAACCGTCATGCCGCCGATGTCGGTTTCGGCCGGGACGAAGGTCTTCAGCGTCACGGGGGTCGCGACCTTGCCCATCCGGATCAGACTGCCGGCGGTTTCGTAGATGGTCTGGTGGATCGGCTCAAAGAAGTGCTTCGGCTCGAGAAAATCCGAAACCCGGTAGAAGGCGTCATTGTTGACGAGGATCGCGCCGAGCAGGCTTTGCTCCGCCTCTATATTGTGCGGTGCGGTCCGATAGGCCGGGGCTGCCGGATCGGGCGCGAGCTTCAGGACATTCGAATCACCGGTAGCCATGGTCGGATTGTTCTTCGGATTGGGAATTCTTGGAAGCGGGGCGGCGATAAAGCGCCACCCGAGAGCCCGGCGGAAGGGCGAACATACCTTATGCCCGATTCACACAATCGGTGTCGGGAACCCGCTTGAGGCGCCGCATTGGCGCTTGACGGGGTGACTGGCGGGAGCGCGGTGCCATCCGGCCGAGGACGGACGTTCCGTGCGGAAGCTGAAGCAGGCCGGGCGCCCCAGACCTTCTTTCACTGCCGTCGCGGGAACCGCTTCGGCGCATCGGAATTGTTAACCGCACGCTCGATGGGCGAGGACAGGCGATGGGCCAGCGATTTCAGCCAAGGCAGTTCCCAAGGCATCTCTCAAGGCAGTTTCGGCATCGGCCTTCGGCAGCGGCCGAGAGGTTATGGCTTTCGATCCTGATCGACACCATGGAGCAAGTTTCGCGGCCGGAATCCCGCAACCTGCGGTGCGAGCCCTCGATCCTGACCGCCGTGCGAACGCAGCTCGCCCGGCCCGCCGGCCGAGGGTCTCATTTCACCTTGCGAAACTAGAATCTTGCATCTGGCGCCCGGCTATTCGCCGGCAATCTGCAGCCGCGGCCGTTTACCCCGCTCGATGCCCCGCAGCCTTGCCTCTTCGCGACCGATGTAATCGCGGGTCATCGGCACGATGCCCTGGCGCCTGGTGAGCTGGACCTGGAAATTCATCAGGTTCTGCTTGCGGAATGTCATCTCGGACGAGGCGAGGTAGAACTCCCACATCCGCGCGAACCGCTCGTCGTATAGCTGTACCGCTTCCTCGCGCCGCGCCATGAAGCGCTCGCGCCAGGCCTTGAGCGTTTCGGCGTAATGCAGCCGCAGGATTTCGATGTCGCACACCAGGAGCCCGGCGCGCTCGATCGCAGGCATCACTTCGGAAAGCGCCGGAATGTAGCCGCCGGGAAAGATGTATTTCGCAATCCAGGGATTGGTAACGTCGGGTCCCTCCGATCGTCCGATCGAGTGCAGCATCATGATGCCGTCCTCGGTGAGAAGTTCGGCGCAGCGTTTGAAATAAGTCTCGTAAAAGTCGACGCCGACATGCTCGAACATGCCCACCGAAACGATGCGATCGAACGGCCCGGAAACGTCGCGATAGTCCTCGAGGAAAAATCTGGCCGAGGCGGAGAGATTCTTGTCGGCCGCCCTCGCGTTCGACACCTGCAATTGTTCGGTCGAGAGCGTGATTCCGGTGACCCTGGCGCCGGCCATTTCCGCCAGATAGAGGCCAAGCCCTCCCCAGCCCGAGCCGATGTCCAGCACGCGATCGCCGCGCCCGATCAACAATTTGGCGGCGAGGTGGCGCTTCTTGGCCAGCTGGGCGTCATCGAGTGTCGACTCCGGCATTTCGAAATAGGCGCAGCTGTACTGCTTGTCGGCGTCGAGGAAGAGGGAATAAAGCCGGCCGTCGAGGTCATAGTGGCGCGCGACATTGTTTCTCGCGCGACCGCGCGGATTGAATTGGCCGATATGCCTGACCAGATATCGCAACCACCACTGCAGCTTGGCCCAGCGTGGCAATATTTCCGGCTGATCCAGCAGGATCGCAAGCGCATCCGCGATCGTCCCATTCTCGACGACGAAGGTGCCTTCCATGTAAACCTCGCCAAGCGCGAGCTCCGGGTTGAGAAGCACCCGCCGTTCGGCGTCAGCGGTCAGGAAACGCACGCGGACGGGATCGCTGGTTCCGTCGCCGAGCGTGAACTTTGCCCCGGTCGCGGTCGTGAACGTCATCGCGCCGCGGCGGATGAACCGGCCCAGGAAAAAACGCAATAATCGGTCCATCGAAACACCAACAAGCGATCCGCAGAAGCTAACGTGCGGGCCGTCACAGTCGACGCATGGCTGCCACAATGGTTCCCTTTATCATACGGGAGACGGCGGGCATCCCGCTAGTGCCTTGTACAGACGGCGGATATTCCCGAACGTCACGTTCACGCGGTTGCGAGATATGTGCGCTTCCATTCGCGGGGCAATCGGCTAAAAGGTGACCCGCTTCCGGCACCCTTTTCCGGGGAGCGACTTCCGCATCTGGAGATTTTTGGGAATGTTGAGCCGAGCGCTCAGTTTGGCGGCGGTGATGCTCCTGATCGGCCATCTCGCGGAGGGGCCGGCTCAGGCGCAAAACCTCGAGGCCGGCAAAAGCCCGTCCCAGATTTTCGCGGGCACCTGCACCGCCTGCCACAGGACGCCGCGGGGCCTGCTGAAGAGCGTTCCGGCCGGATCGCTGTCGGGCTTTCTGCGTCAGCATTATACAACTAGCGGGGATATGGCCTCGCTGCTCAGCGCTTTCTTGATCTCCAACGGGGCCACGGATAGCCGTTCTGCCAAGGATGCCAAATCAGGTGGCGGGCCCGACCAACTCGATCGGTTCGGCCGCAGGCTGCGCGCCGCGGCGCCCCAACAGGAGGCTGCCAAGCCTGAAACGGAGCCCCAGCAAGCCGGCAAGCCGGATGCCGATGGGCTGCGCGGACACGGCCGCAACGCCAGGCGGGTAGTGGCGCGGCCGGGGGAACCGGCCGATCCTGCAAAACCCAGTGCGGACGGTCAGATGCCTGCTCAGGCCGGTCTCGATCACGGCCCCGACGGCCGCAAATTGTCGGCCAGGCAAAAGCTGACCAAGCGTGGCCGAAAGGGCGGGGAAGGACCGCCCAGCGTCGATACCGGCAAGGCCGATCCCGACAAGCCCGACGCAGCAAGCACCGACGCGGCGCGCGAGGAGGCTGCCAAGGGCGGCGCCGACGACAAGCCGGCGGACAAGACAGCGAAGCAAGCGGACACCAAGCCCTCCGGCGAGAGCAAGCCTGAATCCGTAGGGGTCGAGGTTCCAAAGGAAGCCGGTGGCGAGTTGCCCCCGGTGCTGCGGGCCGATCCCGTTCCGCCCGTCACGCCGGCGCCGTCAGCATCGCCGGCAGTATCTGCAGCGGTCTCCAACGGGACGCCGGAGTCCGCTGCTACGGTGCCATCGGCTGCCCCTATGCCGTCGTCGCCACCGCCGGCTGTGACGGCCTCGGCGCCGCCGGTGACCCCTGCAGGGCCGCCGGCACCGCCGATCTCTCAATAGATTCCGCAGATTTCCGGATGACGACAGAGCCGCGCAAGGGAATCCCGAGCCGGTTCGTAGGGCGGGCTCCGGCGTGGTGTCCCGGAGCGTGAAGAAGCGGCATTACTTCTCGGTAGCCGTCTCCTGTTGTGGCTCGAGCTGGTCGCGGCGTGCCTCTGGATCGAAGAACTCGCCGGCGGCGGCCAGGGCTTCGGCGGCTGCATCCTGATCTTCCTGACGGGTAGAGATGTCCTCGCCTCGGTTGATGCGCTCGGCCTCATCGGCGCTGCGCGCGACCGTGACCGTCACGCTGACTTCGACTTCCGGATGCACCGCGATGGCGATGTTGTGCTTGCCGATGGTTTTGATCGGCGCGTCCAGCATGACCTGGCTGCGGCTGATGGTGACGCCGTCGCTCTCGAAGGACGCGATGATGTCGCGAACCGTCACCGATCCGAAAAGCTGACCGGTCTCGGAAGCCTGTCGCAGCACCACGACATTGCGGCCATCGATCTTCTCGGCGACCTTCGACGCCTCTCCCTTCGCCTTGAGATTGCGGGCCTCCAGTTCAGCCTTCATGCCGTCGAACTTGGCGCGATTATCGGCGGTGGCACGCAACGCCTTGCCGCGCTTCAACAGATAGTTGCGGGCAAATCCGTCCTTGACGCGGACCACTTCGCCCATCTGGCCGAGCTTGGTGACACGCTCCAGCAAAATGACTTCCATATTCGTTCTCCTTTAAGTGACGAGATTGGGCTTGGGTTGAGGGCGGGTTTCACGACGCGGGCAGGGGCGGTGGCCGTCCTTGCAGGTAGCGGTGACGAATCCCAAACATGGCATCGGCAAGCCCGATAACCGCCATCGCCACGACTGGCCAGACGAACACCACCACGATGGCATAGGCGCAGCCGAGCCAGAGGGCGCGGCCCTTCAACGCCTGCGTCAGCGTATGCAGGACGGCAAAGCCGATGAGCGCGTAGGCCATCATCAAGGCGGCGGCGACGATCCGCGCCAGGATCGCAAGCAGTCCGCCGGCAAAACAGAAGGCGATTGCAACGCACAACACCGCGAGCGTCATGGCGGGCAGCGCGGCGCTCTTCAGGTCGGGCCAGGGGCGGTGCAACCGGCCCGAGGTCGCCGTAATCTTCGCGGCGAGCCAGAGATCGAGCGTGAGCGTCATCAGGATGACCATTACCGCGGCGACGGGTGCGACCGTCACCAGAGCGCCGATCAATCGGTCGAACTCGCCGGCCGAGCCCGCGTCGGGCTGTCCAAAAGCCTGGATCACGTGCTGCAGGCCGAGCCGCAGCGTCTCGCCGATCGCGGCGGCATCGCTGCCGAGCGTGAGCAGCGCCGCCAGCGTGCTCAATACGGCAAAGCCCGCGATCCAAAGCAGGAGGCGGCCCACCGGATACCATTCGAGATTGGGGGCGGCCGGCGAAGCGCCGTTGCTTGCCGAGACGGCATGGTCGATCGGGCGGCCCAGCAGGGCTAGATGTCCCAGCCACCATGCCGGCAGCGCCACTGCGAGGGTGAAGGCCATCAAAAGGGGAACGCCGAAGATCGCGCCAAGACCGGCCGCCGCGGCGATGCCGCCCAGGCTTGCGCACAGCGGTCCCCATCCCAGCGCGGCCACCATCAATGGCAATGGCGCGAGATAAAACAGCAACAGCGAAATCAGCGCGCCCGAGACGATCGAGGCGAACATCAGGGCCGACGCGCAGCCCGCGGCCAAGGCAATGAGGACGATCGCGATCATCAGCTGTCCCGCCCCTTTCGAGCGGTTAGAGGTTTTTGAGAACCCCAACCATCGGCAACCGGGATAACCCGGGAGCCTTGAGAAATTTGTTCGATCTGCGGCGCCAACGCCGCAGATCGAACACGTACATTACCTGATCACGTAAGGCAGCAGTCCGAGGAAGCGCGAGCGCTTGATGGCGCGCGCGAGTTCGCGCTGCTTCTTGGCGGAGACGGCGGTGATGCGGCTCGGCACGATCTTGCCGCGCTCGGATACGTAACGCATCAACAGCTTGGAATCCTTGTAGTCGATCTTCGGCGCATTGGGACCCGTGAACGGGCAGGTCTTGCGGCGGCGGAAAAATGGACGGCGTGCACCGGCTTCAGCCATGATTCTTACTCCTCAACCGCTGCGTCGTCATCGCGCGGACGGCGCGGACCGCGGTCGCCGCGGTAGCCGCCGCCGTCGCGATCACCGCGGAAGCCGCCGTCTCGGTCGCCACGGAAGCCGCCACCACGGTCGTCGCGATCGCGATCGCGGTCGGCTTTGCGCATCATTGCCGACGGGCCTTCCTCATGCTCATCGACGCGCACGGTGAGATAGCGGATCACGTCTTCGCTGATTCGCTCCTGCCGCTCGATCTCAGCAACCGCCGCCGACGGGCCATCGATGTTGAGCAGCACGAAATGTGCCTTGCGATTTTTGTTCATCCGATAGGTCAGCGAACGCACGCCCCAGTTTTCCATCTTCACGACCTTGCCGCCGAGTTGCTCGACGATCCCGGTCATCTGGGTGGTCAGTTCTTCGACCTGCTGGGTGCTCGCATCCTGGCGCGCGAGAAAAACATGCTCATAAAGAGCCATGGGTGTCCTTTCCTTAGCACTGGCGCGGTTCCCGGCGTCAAGCCCTTCGAGACCTTCGGAAAGGACTCGGGGTTAAGCTCAGAAGGCGGAAGCACGGGACGACGGGCCGACTGGCCCTGCCACATCAATATCGCCGATACGGTGAGATTGCTGAGACCGTCCGTTCAGCTCCCGGCCGGGATCCACGGATGACGCGCTTTATAAGGATTTTGAGCGGCATGGCAAGCAAAAGCGGCCACGTTAGCGGGTCGGCAGAACCGGGTCCCATGGCTTGACACACCCGTGCCGCACGGTGTCTTTCGGCCCAGCTTCAGTGGTTTCCGGTTCATTTCAGGGGTATTGATGACGGCGGCATTTACCTTTCCGGGGCAGGGGTCCCAGGCAGTCGGCATGGGAAAGGCCCTTGCGGAGGCTTTTCCGGCCGCGCGTGCCGTTTTCGATGAGGTCGATGCGGCGCTCGGGGAAAAGCTCACGGCCATCATCTGGGAAGGACCAGCCGAGACCCTGCAACTTACCGAAAATGCGCAGCCCGCGCTGATGGCGGTTTCACTCGCCACGCTGCGCGTGCTGGAGAGTGAGGCGGGGTTTTCGGTCACACGCGACGCCGCGTTCGTCGCCGGGCACTCGCTCGGCGAGTATTCCGCGCTCGCCGCCGGCGGCGGCCTCAGCGTCTGGGATACCGCGCGCCTGCTGCGCATCCGCGGCCTTGCCATGCAGAAAGCGGTACCGGTGGGTGTCGGTGCCATGGCTGCACTGCTCGGCCTCGACTACGAGACCGCGGTGGCGGTCGCCAACGAGGCTGCGCAGGGGCAGGTTTGCCAAGCCGCCAATGACAATGGCGGCGGCCAAGTCGTGGTCTCCGGCAACAAGGCCGCTGTGGAGCGCGCGCTCGAGATCGCCAAGACCAGGGGTGCGAAGCGCGCCATGTTGCTCCCCGTTTCCGCGCCGTTCCATTGCAGCCTGATGCAGCCCGCCGCCGACGTGATGGCCGAGGCGCTCGCCGGCGTCACCATCAGACATCCGACCCCGCCGTTGGTGTCGAATGTGCTGGCCGCGTCGATAACCGATCCCGATGAGATCCGGCGTCGCCTGATCGAGCAGGTCACGGGAACGGTTCGATGGCGCGAATCGGTGGCTTACATGGCAAGCCAGGGGGTCAGCCGGTTTTTCGAAATCGGCGCCGGCAAGGTGTTGAGCGGACTGGTCAAGCGCATCGCCGATGGTGCGGTCGGCATTTCCGTCGGTGGGCCAAACGATATTGCTCCGGCGAAAGACGCGCTCGCTGCCGCTCAGGGCTGAGTGAGGGGAGACGATGATGTTCGATCTTACTGGCAGGACCGCACTCGTCACCGGCGCAACGGGCGGCATCGGCGGCGCGATCGCGCAGGCGCTGCACGCACAGGGTGCGACGGTGGCGATTTCGGGGACGCGGCGCGAAGTGCTGGACACGCTCGCGGACAAATTGGGCGCAAGGGTGCATGTTCTGCCCTGCAATCTCTCCGCCGCCGCCGATGTCGAGGCTCTGGTGCCGTCGGCCGAAAAAGCCATGGGACAGCTCGATATTCTCGTCGCCAATGCCGGCATTACCCGGGACAATCTATTCGTGCAGTTGCGCGACGAGGATTGGGACGAGGTCATCAATGTCAATCTGACGGCCACCTTTCGCCTGGCGCGCGCCGCGACCAAGCTGATGATGCGCAAGCGGTTCGGCCGAATCATCGCGATCACATCCATTGTCGGCATTACCGGCAATCCCGGCCAGGGCAATTACACGGCCTCAAAGGCGGGACTGATCGGCATGATCAAAACGCTGGGTTCGGAATACGCCAAGCGCAACATCACCGCCAACTGCATCGCGCCTGGATTCATCAAGACGCCGATGACCGATGCGCTCAACGACAAGCAGCGCGAAGCCATCCTGGCCAAGGTTCCTGCGGCGCGGTTGGGAACGCCCGAAGATATCGCGGCGGCGGCGGTCTACCTCAGCTCGAATGAAGCGGCGTATGTCACTGGGCAGACCATTCACATCAACGGCGGAATGGCCATGATCTGAGCCGGTTACCGATGCCGGTGACGAGGAAAGCTCATTTTCGGCGACGGGTCGAGGCTTGTAGTCAAGGCTTGGGAAGTATGATAACCGAACCCCCCATTGGATGGGCAAAGAACGCCTTGCAGGACCTTGAAACCCTGTATATTGGCGGTGCGGAGCCCGCCGTCGTTCGCCGGGCCTTTGTCGGCTGGGACGGGGCCAAATCAAGACTATGCGCGATTGCGAAGGAAAGTTTAACGACCACGATGGTTCGAATCATCTGGGGTCGGGTCTAATCGAACAAGCACGAGGTTGAACGATGAGTGAGATTGGCGAGCGGGTAAAGAAGATCGTGGTCGAACACCTTGGTGTTGAACCCGAAAAAGTGGTCGACAACGCGAGCTTCATTGATGACCTCGGCGCCGACAGCCTCGATACCGTCGAGCTCGTGATGGCATTTGAAGAAGAATTCGGTTGCGAGATTCCGGATGACGCCGCGGAAACGATTTTGACGGTCGGCGACGCGACAAAATTTCTCGAAAAGAACGCGAAAAGCTGACGCCCCTGCGCGGTGCTGACGAAACCGGAGGGCCCGTTGTCGAGCGGTCCACCGGTTTCTTGTTGTGGAGCGCGATACGCCGATTGGAGTGGTGGACATGAGGCGGGTTGTCGTCACGGGCCTCGGCATGGTTTCGCCACTTGGCTGTGGCGTCGAACCGACCTGGAAGCGCATCCTGAATAGCGAGAGCGGTGCAAGGAAGATCGATACCTTTGACGTCTCCGATCTGACCAGCCGGATCGCCTGCACCGTGCCGCGCGGTGACGGTAGCGATGGCACCTTCAACCCCGACCAGTGGATGGAGCCAAAAGATCAACGCAAGGTCGATGATTTCATTATTTTCGCGATGTGTGCGGCGCGTCAGGCGCTCGACGATGCGGGTTGGCATCCTTCGACCGAGGAGGATCGTTGCGCCACCGGCACCATGATAGGCTCGGGGATCGGCGGCTTGTCCGGGATTGCCGACACGGCGCTGCTTCTCAAGGAGCGTGGGCCGCGCAAGGTCTCGCCATTCTTCATTCCCGGCCGCTTGATCAATCTGGCTTCCGGTTATGTATCGATCGAGCACGGGCTCAAGGGCCCTAACCATGCTGTCGTGACCGCGTGCTCGACTGGCGCCCATGCAATCGGCGATGCAGGCCGGCTGATCGCGCTTGGCGATGCCGATGTCATGGTCGCGGGCGGAACCGAGTCCCCGATTTGCCGGTTGTCAATGGCGGGTTTTTGCGCCTCGCGCGCGCTGTCGACGGGCTTTAACGATACCCCGGAAAAAGCCTCGCGTCCCTATGATCGGGACCGCGACGGTTTCGTGATGGGGGAGGGTGCAGGCATCGTCGTGCTCGAGGAATATGAGCACGCGAAAAATCGCGGCGCCCGAATCTATGCCGAGGTGACCGGCTATGGTCTGTCCGGTGACGCCTATCACATTACGTCTCCGACGCCAGACGGTGACGGTGCATTCCGCAGCATGAGTGCCGCAATGAAGCGCGCCGGAATCACCTCTGCTGACATCGACTATATCAACGCACACGGAACCTCGACGCAGGTCGGCGACGAGATCGAACTGGGTGCCGTCGAGCGGCTTCTGGGCAATGCCGCCTCCCGTGTATCGATGTCGTCGACCAAATCGTCGACGGGGCATCTGCTGGGCGCGGCGGGAGCGGTCGAAGCGATCTTCAGCATTCTGGCGATTCGCGATAATATCGCCCCGCCGACGATTAATCTTGACAACCCGTCGGTGGAGACAGCGATCGATCTCGTGCCGCGAATGCCGCGCCAGCGCGAGATTAACGTTGCGCTATCCAATTCATTCGGTTTCGGGGGTACCAACGCATCCGTAATCATGCAGCGCGTGGCCAACTGAAGCGTCGATCAGGAAGTTCACCGTTTCGCCGTATTCGGTGATAAATCCTTGATGAGGGCGTAGAGCACCGGCAGTTCGCGGGGATTCTCGCGGAGCCACGATTGAACCGACAGGATTCAGGTTGCATCGATGAGTGAGAGGCCGCCCATTTCACCACGTAGCCCGCGGGCCGCGCTGGAACCCGAGCAGGTCCCGCCGCCGCCGAAGCGGTCAGAGCGCGCCCGCAATCCGTTCGTCGTGGTCGGCAATGCCATCATCACCCTCATCCTGTTTCTGATGATCACGGCAGGCGGCGGGTACATCTACGGCAAACAGAAGATCGAGGCCCCGGGCCCGTTGCAGGAAGACAAGATCGTCAATATTCCCGCGCGCGCCGGAATGACCGACATTGCCGATATCCTGCAGCGGGAAGGCGTGATCGACAACAATCGCTGGGCGTTCATCGGCAGCGTGTTCGCGCTGAAGGCGCGCTCCGAGCTCAAGCCGGGCGAGTATTCATTTCAGAAGAGGGCCAGTTTGCGGGATGTCATCGGCACCATGGTCGAAGGCAAGGTAGTCCAGCATGCCGTCACGGTCCCCGAAGGCCTGACCTCCGAACAGATCGTGGCCCGGCTTACCGACAACGATATCTTTGCCGGCAGCGTGAAAGAAATCCCGCGCGAGGGCACGCTGCTGCCGGAAACCTACAAATTTCCACGCGGCACCACCCGCGACCAAGTGATTGCGCGGATGCAGCAGACGCAGAAGCGCGTGCTGGCGGAGATCTGGGAACGACGCAGTGCCGACCTTCCGATCAGGTCGCCGGAGCAGCTGGTGACGTTGGCCTCGATCGTCGAGAAGGAAACCGGCAAGGCCGACGAGCGCAGCCGAGTTGCCGCGGTATTCGTCAACCGGCTTCGGCAAAGAATAAAGCTACAGTCGGATCCGACCATCATCTACGGGCTGGTTGGCGGCAAGGGAACGCTCGGCCGGCCGATCAAACGCTCCGAAATCCAGCAGCCATCGCCCTACAATACCTACGTGGTCGAGGGCCTTCCTCCCGGGCCGATCGCCAATCCCGGGCGCGCCTCGCTGGAAGCCGCCGCCAATCCGGCGCGCACGCGCGATCTGTTCTTTGTCGCCGATGGCACCGGCGGTCACGCCTTTTCCGATACCTACGACCAGCATCAGAAGAACGTCGCTAAATTGCGTGCGCTGGAAAAACAAATTCAGAACGACACCGTCGAGCCGGCTGACGATCCGGCTCCGGCGGCCGCCGGGGCCGCGCCGGCCGCCGATACCAACCCGACAGCCACGACGGCGAAACCTCCCGCGCCCAAGAAGCCGGCGCGCACCGCGCCAGCGGCGCCCGCGCGGCAGGGCGCAGCACAGTCGACGGTGTCGCCTCCCGTGGTGCAGCGATAGCGTAACCGAGGTCGCTCGTACACGACGGAACCGGATTGCGCGTCGCCCAAAAAGTCCGCCTGACCGATGACTTGCGCGTATCCGCAAAACCGGTATCCACTTTGGCGCAATAAGCGCTAAGGTCGCACAATTGGTTTCTTGCGAATCTAAAAACGCTTAACTGCCGGGGAATTTTGGGCGATGGCGCTGTCGAGCATGACCGGTTTTGCGCGAAGCCAAGGCGCCAACGGGCCGTATGCGTTCGAATGGGAATTGAAGTCGGTCAACGCCAAGGGCTTTGACCTGCGGGTGCGGCTGCCGCCCGGATGGGACGAGCTTGAAGCAATCACCAAGAAGCGCGCCGGCGAAGTGCTGTCGCGGGGCACGGTGTATGCCAATCTGAACGTGAAGCGCGCCAATGCCACCTCGACCGTGCGCGTCAACGAGGAGGTGCTGGCGTCGATCGTGAAGGTCGCCGGCGTGCTCGCGGGCAAGATCGATGCGGTGGCCCCAAGCATCGATGGTCTATTGGCGATCAAGGGCGTGATCGAGGTAGTCGAGCCCGAAACCGACGAGGAGCAGGACAAGGCGGCAAGGGCGGCGGCGGCGGCGGCGTTCGATCAAGCGCTGTTGGATCTCGTGCAGATGCGCCAGCGCGAAGGCACGACGCTCGGGCTGATCTTGATCCAGCGAATGGACGAGATCGAGCAGTTGACAAGGAAGGCCGAGGCCGCGCCCGGCCGCAAGCCTGAAGCGATCAAATTGCGGCTTGCCGAACAGATCGCGGCGTTGCTCGAAGCCTCCGACCGCTTCGATCCCGACCGACTCAACCAGGAAGCGCTTTTGATTGCGGCGAAGGCCGATATTCGCGAAGAACTCGATCGCATCGCCTCACACATTTCGCAGGCCCGAGAGTTGATCGCCAAGGGCGGACCGATCGGGCGGCGGCTCGATTTCCTGGCGCAGGAATTCAACCGCGAGGTCAATACCTGTTGCTCGAAATCGAACGATCTGGAATTGACCAACACAGGGCTCGAGATGAAGAACGTGGTCGAACAATTCCGCGAGCAGGTGCAGAATTTGGAGTGATGCATGAGGACCGGCAGCCATGGCTTCGACGGGCTTGAGCGACGCGGACTGATGTTCGTGCTGTCATCGCCGTCCGGCGCGGGTAAGACCACACTGTCGCGCCTGCTGATCGAGCGGATGCCCGGCCTGAAGATGTCGGTTTCCGCGACCACACGGCCGATGCGGCCCGGAGAACTCGACGGCCGCGACTATCATTTCATCGACAAGATGAAATTCGAACAGATGGCAAAGCGGGGCGAATTACTGGAATGGGCCACTGTATTCGACAACCGCTACGGCACACCGCGCGCCCCGGTCGAAGCCGCGCTGTCGGCGGGACAGGATGTGTTGTTCGATATCGACTGGCAGGGGACGCAGCAGCTACGGGAAAAAGCCCGCGCTGACGTTGTCAGCGTATTCATCCTGCCGCCGTCGGCGGCGGACCTCGAGAAGCGGCTCCATACCCGTGCGCAGGATTCAGATGAAATTATCCGCGGCCGCATGAGCCGCGCCAGCCATGAGATGAGCCATTGGGCGGAATACGATTACATCGTGATCAACCATCAGATCGATGACTCCTTTGCCGAAGTGCAATCGATTCTCAAGGCGGAACGTCTCAAGCGCGAACGCCGCACCGGTCTGACGACGTTCGTGCGGGATTTGCAGCGGCAACTCGAAAAGTAAAGCCAACTCAGTTCGATGTTCGGTTCGCCAGTTGCGAGAAGAATGCCGCTATTCTGGCGTTGCGCTCGTAAGCCCGGTCAGGGCCGCGTGCGAAACCTCGCCGGCGTGGCGGCGCACCGATTTCCGGATTGGTGTTCAACTGAATGCTGTCGTCGTCCGTTGGCTCCCAGATCGCGCCTCGACGCGCACGAATCTTGGCCTGCGCTGGAGGTTTTGCGCTGCCGAAGTTGAAAATGACGCTTCCGATGATACCGGCGAGCGCCACCGCCGCCATCAGCACGGCGGCCGACTGCATGATCGCGGAATAGTCCGAGCCTGCCGGTGAGGCATCTGCCTCGGCCAACTGGCTGCTAGCGAGGATAGCCGGCTCGCTGGGCGCGGTGGGGTTGATGGTCGTGGCGCGACTGGTCGGCGCTGGGCCGCTCGTCGAAAGTGCGGCCGACGGATCGGGCCAGCGCGTCGCAACCGCTGACGGTCGTATTTGCGCAGCCGCCATGCCTGTATTGTCTTCTTCGCTCGCTGCATTCGGCGGCACTATCGGCGCCGGCAAACCGATGCGAACTGATTGTTGGACGGGTGTCTGCGAGGGCAACTCCGCATGCGCGTCGGCGATGGACCGTTCAATCGTCGGTTCTGCCCGCGGCGGCGAGCCCGGCTTTACCGATCGAGGTGAAATCGCCGGTGTCACTTGCGATGAGTTTGCGCGCTCCGCTCCAACATACCAGCAGTGCCGCTTGGTGGCATGGTCGATTCGATAGTACCAGTGACTTCCCGCGGGCGCTGGACCCGTTGGACCGGAAGGGCAATCGTCGGCTGCGCGCGCGGCACCCTGTGGTGCTGCGAGGAGGATGCCCGTGAGGACTGCCGACACGAACTTCGCGGCGCGAATGGACATGTGAATCTCCGGGTGATTCGTGCGGGACACGGTGTACCGCTAAATCTCCTGGAGAAGTTGGGTCGCAATACGCCGCAATTTCGGATTGGGTAGGGCTTAATTTAGGCCCGCATTCGTTTGCCGGGATTTGGCCAGCGAGCAGAATTGGGCGGCGCAAATAAGCGCCGCCGCGCCCATCCGAATCACCGCTATTCGCTGGCGAGCACGTCGCTGAACAGCACATAGCGCGACCCATCGAAACGCACCAGTCGCATCTGTTTGATTGGCCGCAAATCCGTTGGGCTGGTCTTGAGTCGGATGCCGGGCAGCAGCAAGGGCAGCTCCATATCCAGATGGGAGGCCTGTTTCATGATGTTCTCGCGGGTAAGATTGTCACCGCATTGTCTAAGCAGTTGTACCACCGCGAAACCGATGTTGTAGCCGTAAGGCGCGTAATAGTCGCTCTTGCCGATGCGCGGGTTGTACTTGTCCATCCACACATTCCAGGCCTTCATGTCCGGATCGTCCCGCCATTGCGGATCGGCCGGATCCTTCTGATAGGCCGCGGAAATAATGCCTTTGGCCGCTTCAAACCCGGCCGGCTTGATCGCGCCCGCAATCGACGACCCGATGCTGACCACGATTTCCTGGGGATGCCAGTCGATGTCATGGGCCTTGCGAATGGCTTGCGCGGAGAATTTAGGGATCGTGACGATGAAGAACACGTCGGCGCCCGAAGCCCTGAGCGAAACCACCTGCGAATCAATGGTCGGGTCGGTGGTGTTGTAGGTTTGCGTCGACACGATCATCGTCGAGGCTTTGTCGCCAAGACCGCGCCTGAAGCCGAGCAGATAATCGCGGCCGAGGTCGTCGTTCTGCGCGAGGATCCCGATCTTCGCGTCGGGTTTCACCGAGAGGAGATATTTGGCGTAGATCTCGCCTTCCGATGCGTAATGCGGCGTCCAACTCATGGTCCACGGATAATGCTCGGGGTCATTGAAAACGGTTGCGCCCGAGCCGACGAACAGATGCGGCACCTGTTTCTGGTTGATGTATTTGACCACGGCCATGTTGGTCGCGGTGCCCACCGGATTGACGAGAAACAGCACCTCCTCGCTTTCGATCAGGCGTCTGATTTGCTCGACCGTCTTCGGCGGGCTGTAAGCGTCATCGAGGCTGATGAAATTGATCTTGCGGCCGTTCACCCCGCCTTGTTCATTGATCATGGTAAAATAGGCGGTGGCCGAGACCGCGCCGGCCGAATAGGCCGATGCCGGTCCACTATAGGGCGTGGTAGTGCCGATCTTGATCTCGGTGTCGCTGGCGCCGGGACTGTATTGTTTCTGCGCCAGAGCCGGCGTCCAGGCCAAGACAAGTATCGCCGCCGCGGATGCGACAAGAATAGAACGATTTCTCCAAGCCATCAGTGTGTCCTCCCTGTTTAGCGAGATTATTTGGCAATCCGCCTCTTATGACGAGGCTTATGAACTGCCCTGCCTCAATTCTTCAAAACGATACGTCCCACGACTTTTCCGGCTCGCAACTCGTCGATCCATTTCTGGACGTCGCGCATCGGCTGTTCATTCATCGGCGTCGGCACGATCCTGCCGGCGCGGGCCAGCGCCATCAATTCATGCGCCTCGGCGAGGGTTCCGACCATGAAGCCCTCGATGGTCATGCGCTTGTAGATCCACTGTACCATTGGCAGGCTGAAATTGCCCCCCATCAATCCGGAGACTACGATCTTGCCACCGCGTGCGATCACGGAGACCGCAAACGCCATCGATTTTTCGTTACCCGCAAAATCGACGATCTGATCGAAACCGCCATTGGTTTCCCCAATGATGCGTCTGACCACGTCGGCTTCCGAGGGGTCGTAGGCAACCGCCGCTCCGTTTTCCAATGCCGCGGCGCGCGCAGCCGGGCTTAGATCGGCTACCGAGATGTTCTGCTTGAACATCGCCTGTGCGAAGGCGAGCCCCATCATGCCGACGCCGCCGAGCCCGATCAGCAGCAGGTTGCGCTGGCGCGGCCGATCGACCAGGCGCTTCAACGCGCCGTAGGCGGTCACCCCGGAGCACATCAGGATTGCCGCCTGATTGACCGGCAGTGGATCGAAATCCAGCAGGTATTTTGCATCCGGCACCAGCACATGGCTGGCGAAACCGCCGTCGACGGCAACACCGAGAAAACGCTGCTTGGCGCAGAGGTTCTCGTCGCCATTGGCGCAGTCGCGGCACTGGCCGCAGCCGATCCACGGGAATACCGCTTTCCTGGTGCCGACAAGGCTGTTTGAGACATTGGGGCCGACTTCCGCCACCACACCGGCGATCTCGTGCCCCAACGTGAACGGCAGCGCCATGCCGCGGGTGGTGTCGAGCTTCCTGCCGCCACCGAGGTCGGCGTAGCCGTCCTGGATGTGCAGGTCGGAATGACACAGCCCGCAACGTTCGATCCGGACAAGGATCTCATTGCCGTTCGGCTTCGGCGCCTCGACAATGGTTTCGCACAACGGCGCATCGAATTTGACCAGCGATTGGCGATGCATCAGCGCCATGGCGTTCTCCTCAGGGCATGTTCAGTTTTTCGTTGCGTATATCGGTCAATTCGCGGGCCATGGCAACAAATCCCGAGACCGGAATGGTCTCGGCGCGCCGGGTCAGATCGACATGCGCTGCGGCGGCTAGCCGGGCCGGCTCGGCCGCCAGTGACTTCAGGCTTTGCCGCAGCATTTTGCGGCGCTGGCCAAATGCCGCTGCCGCGACTTGCTCCAGCGCTCTGCGGTCGCACGGCTGCGGCGCCTCCCGGGGCACCAGCCGCACCACCGATGACGTGACCTTGGGCTGTGGCACGAATGCCGCGGGGGAAATGTCGAACAGTATCTTGGTCTCGGCGCGCCAGTTGGCGAGGACGCCGAGCCTTCCATAGGCTTCGTCATTCTCGTTCGCAACGATACGTTCGGCCACCTCGCGCTGAAACATCAGGACCATCGTGTCGTACCACGGCGGCCATGGTTCGATCGACAACCAGTCGATCAATAGCGCAGTCGCGATATTGTAGGGCAGGTTGGCGACGATTTTCGCCTTGGTGTCGCCGAGCAGCGGGCGCGGATCGAACCGCTGGGCATCGGCGCAAATAATCTGAAGCCGTCCCGGATAGCGTTGCGAGATCTCCTCAAGCGCCGCAATTGCGCGCTGGTCGCGTTCCACCGCGATGACGCGCCGTGCGCCCAAGGCGAGCAGCGCGCGGGTCAGCCCGCCCGGACCCGGGCCGATCTCGATGATCGTTGCCTGTTCGAGAGGGCCCGCGGCACGGGCGATCCGCGCCGTGAGATTGAGATCGAGCAGAAAATTCTGGCCAAGCGACTTGCGGGCCGACAGAGCGTGCCGGCTGATGACTTGGCGAAGCGGCGGCAGGTCGTCGATCGTGCTCATGCGCCCTGCGTCGCGGCCATCCGCGCGGCGAGCCGCAGCGCTGCGACCAGGCTGGACGGATTGGCCTTGCCCGTGCCGGCGATGTCGAACGCCGTGCCATGATCGGGCGAGGTGCGAATAAACGGCAAGCCCAGCGTGACGTTGACGGCCTCTTCGAACGCCATCGTCTTGATCGGAATCAGCGCCTGATCGTGATACATGCAGATCGCGCAGTCGTAGGTTTTGCGGGCGGCTTCGTGGAACATGGTGTCCGCCGGCAGGGGACCCCTGACCTCGATGCCCTCGCCGCGCAGGATTTCGACGGCTGGTGCCACGATGGACTGGTCCTCGGTACCGAGCGAGCCGTCTTCGCCGGCGTGGGGATTGAGGCCGGATACCGCCAGGCGCGGATTGCGCAGGCCGAAGCGGCTCGTCAAATCTGCGACCGCGATGCGGGCGGTCGTGACGATGAGGCCTGTCGACAGCCGCGAGATCGCGTCTTGCAGCGAGAGATGGATCGTCACCGGTACGACGGCGAGGGCGGGGCACCACAGCATCATCACCGGCTGGAGGGCATGCGCCTTGTTCGCCGCGAGTTCGGCGAGAAATTCCGTATGGCCGGGATGGCGGAAGCCGGCGCGGTAGAGAACGCTCTTCGCGATCGGATTGGTGACCACAGCAGTGGCGCGGCCGGCCATCACATCAAGGACGGCCTGACGAATCGAGGTCATCGCGGCGTCCGCGCTGTTATCGTCCGGCTGGCCGGGCTGCGCCGTCGCCGCGCGTCCGGTGGCCACCACCGGCAGCGCGTCCGCGAACGTCTCGATTGCGTGCTCGGGACGAACGTCGGCGAGCCTTACTTCAAGGCCGAGGGCCTTCGCCCGGTTGGCGAGCAAGCCGCGGTCGCCCAGCAGGTAAAACGGCGGGAGCTTCAGCTCTTCGCGGCGGAGCCACGCCTTGATTGTGATATCGGGCCCGATACCCGCGGGTTCGCCTGAGGTCAGCGCGAGAGGCTTTGCCATGCGTCAACGATATTCAATCATCGCAGCTTTGCGGACTTCCTGCAGATAAGCCTTGGACTTTGCCTCGTATTTCTCACTGTACATCTTGTCCCGGACTTCCTTCTTTTTCGGCGTGTCGACCGTAGTCGGATTCCTGGCGCACAGCACGACCATCTCGATGCCCTGCTTGGTCACTTCCGGTGCCGTCAAATGGCCGATCGGCGTCTTGTCGAGCACTTCGCGAAGTACAGGGGGAATATCGGCCGAGGTCTTGATCACGGTGTCGCGTATTGCGGCATTTTGCATGGACTTGAAAAGAGCGTTCGCTTCATCGCAGGTCTGCACGCGGTTGCGAAGAGCTTCGGCCTCCTTGCGTCTGGATTCCATGACCGTTGCCGCAGATCCTCTCGGCACGATCAGGACGATCGGTTGCATCTTGTATTCGAAGGCATCGGCCGTTGCCTTGTCGTCACCGCTGACCTGGACGGCCGCGGCGACCTCCTTTTCCCCGATTTGGAGGCTTTCCTTAAATCGCCCACGCACCAAACTGGTCCAAACCATTTCGGCTCTCATGCGGGCCTTCAGCGTGTCGGGCCGAATGCCCTGGCTCTCGAGCGATTTTGTCAATTGCTCCGGCGTGATTCGCATCCGCGAACTCATCGCCGCGTAAGACTGATCGATATCCGAAACACCGGGCTCGATGCCAAACTTCTTGCCTTCCTTGATCTTCACCTTCTCGTCGATCAGTTCGTCGATTATCTGCTGCCGATTGGTAGGCTTGTGCGTCGTCAGGAATGTCAGCTTGCTGCGCTGTTCAATATCGTAGTTGGTGATGGGCTCGCCGTTGACCATGACGGCGACCGTTTGCGCTTGCAGCGGCGAAACGCCGCCCAACAGGATCAGCGTCGTGGCGCAGCCCAGGATGCGAACTGACAGCCAATGCGGGAGTGTGGTCGTCATGATCATGTCGCTATGTCAACCGTTTGAATTGGAGCCACGCCGCGCCGGCAATTGATCCACCGTGCCGGCGCCAGTGTTATCAGAATCCCGAACCCATGCCGCTGCCTGCGGCCGTATTGGCAAGGGTTCGCAACCCGATCTGCAGCATGAAGGCGTGACCCAGCACCGGTGGCAGGGTGCCCGCGGAGTAGTTGAAGGAGGTGACGTAGTTGGCGGCCAGCACGAAGCAGTCGTCCACATATCCGGCGCCGACGATGTACTGGTTGAGCTTGTTGGCTTCGAGATCCCATCGGGCGGCGCCGGTCATCACCCAGTTCGCCGCGACCTTGACCGAGGCGGTGCCCAACAATCCTTCGCGGCGGGTCAGGTATCCGAGTTCCGGTTGCTGGGCATAATTGCCGTACATCAGGCTGACCGACCAGCGATCAAAGCTCGCGCGACCCTCGGCCTCGAACCGATTGACGTTCAGGGTTGCTTCGTCAAGGCGCGAGCGCACGCTGAACGTATAGGTTCTGTTAGGCGAATAATTGACGCTTGCCACATAATCGGATCGCGGGGTCTGGAGGCCGGAATCGATGCCGGTATTGGTCACATCCGCCACCGCGAACGAGTTCAGGCCGAACAGCTGGTAAGATTGTCCGAACAACACGTTTACGGAGCCGCCGCGGTCGAATTGCGTTGTCGCCTGTACGCCGACATTGGCGCGGCCTCCGCCCTCGACCCGGTCGTAACCGGAGAATTTGTCGACGCTGAAAAGGTTGCTGGCATCGAACGTCATGCTCTGCGCGTCCTCGTTGGGAAGCTTGCCGGCATAGGACTCATTGGGACGAATGATGACTTGTGCGATCGGTTCGATCGTCGTGGTGCCCCACGGCTGAACGTTGATGAACGGATAGCGATATTCGAGCCCGACCGTGGGCATCATCCGCAGCGCTTGCGTATCGCCTACCGGCAGGAAGTTCGAAACGCCGGGCTGATTCGAAATCGAGGCGTCGATAGCGTCCGCGCGGATGCTGGCAAACGGCGTCCAGATTTCACCGGCGGAATCGGTGAATGAGCGCCGCCACTGCGCCTCCGCCGTCAGTCGTGTGTAGGTGCCGGGTACGCCCCGGAGCAGGCATTGCGTCGGCAACCGCGCCAGCGGATCGGCGGATGCCGTCATGCACAGGCTGTTGGTGTTCGCCAGGGTCGTGATCGGGTCGAAGGCGGCATCATTGCGCGTCAAACTGGTAAAATTCGTCTTGTAGCTGAATTCGCCCCCCAGGATCGGGCTGTTGATCACGTTGGCGTAGTCGATGACGGGATGAATGACGGGAACTTGCTGCTGGTTACCCGAAAAGCTGAGATAGTAGATGGTGCGGGCATCGAAGTAGCTCCGATTGCCGACGCCGGTCAGATAGAGCTGCGAAATGGCTTCGGTCGGCAGACTCAGGAACGAGCCCATCGGGTCCCGGTATTGCGACAGCCGGTAATCGGACATGAAGAAGTAATCCGACAGCAATACGCCGTCCCAACCCCACACCCATTTGTCGTTCAGCGTGAACTGACCTTTGGTTTCGATGCCGCCGCGAAATTGACGGTCGCCCGGTTGCCCGGCAAAGGCGCCCGGATCCAACTGGTCGATGCCATAGGCGCGGATTTGGTACGCGCCGTCGATCAGGCGTTGACGGAATTCGCCCTGGAACAACACGCCCTGACGAGTCGTGACGCGAGGATTGATGGTTGCGTCATAGTCAGGAGCGATCGCCCAGTAGAACGGGAATTCAACGCCAACCCCGTATCCCGACGCCTCGGAGAAACCCGGCATCAGGAACCCGGTCTTGCGCTTCACAGTCGGATCGGGCGTCGAAAAATAGGGGATGTAGGCCATCGGAACGCCGAAAAATTCCAGCTGCGCGTTCTCGAAGTACAGCATCTTGTCGGTCTGGTCGTGAATAATGCGCGCGCCCTTGACCTGCCATAGCGGCGGCTTCTTCGGATCGTCCCTACAGGGTGCGCAGGCGGTGTAAACGCCGTTCTCGAACACTGTGTAGTTGCCGCTGGAACGGTCCGCGCGCGTCGCCGCCATCCGCGTTGCGTCGGCAGTGTCGACCCGCAAAGAATCGACGAAGCCGTCGCGGTAATCGTCACTCAAATCCATGATATTGGCGTAGGTGATTTTGCCGTCCGCATCGGTCATGCGGATGTTGCCTTCGGCATGCAGCCGCTTGGTCTTCTGGTCGTAGATGACCTTGTCGGCCTCGACGCTGGTTCCGTTGTAGAACATCTGCACGTTGCCGACCGCCGACACCCGTGAGTTATTGTAATCGTAATCGACCTCGACGGCCTGGACGAGCATTTGGCCGTCGTTGGCAGGACGCGGTGCTGCTGTCCGAGGCGGCCTTGGGTTGTAGGTGTACTGCGCCGAGGCGGGAGTTGTCAGGCCGACAGCGAGCACGCCGGCACACATCAATCCGAAAACCACCGCGATCATGCGACCGGTTGCGGCGGCCAAATAGGGGGCGTTACGGCGCATCAGAATACGCCGCCCGAACGCAGGCGACCGTCTGTGCCGGGCGGCGACAACTGCCACTACCCGTCCTCCTGGTACAGCAAGGCCAAAAAGCCAGCGAGGCCGCCCACGAACACGGGCAGCCACGCCGAAGCGATCGGATGCATCAATTCAGCCTTGCTCAAATCCTCAGTTACTTTCGATAAAACGTAGAGCAGAAAGCCCGCACCCACGCCACTCAAAACCATCTTCTGCACGCCGCCGAAGCGGAAGAACCGCAGGCTTACCGCGGCCGCCAGCATCACCATTGCGGCCAGTAAAAATGGCTGGGCGATCAGCTTGTGGTACTGCAACCGGTAGCCGGCGGTCGCAAATCCGGAACTCTCCGAGGACCGGATATAGCTCGGCAGTTGCCAAAAAGACACAGTCTCGGGGGTGGAGAAGCTGTTGCGGACCTGCGCGGGGGTCAGGCTGGTCGGAAGCGTGAAGCTGTCCTGGTCGACGGGAGGTCCGTCGAGCGAATAGCGGCGGGCCGATTTGAACAGCCAGTATCCATCCTCAAGTCTCGCTTCGCGGGCTTCGATCCGTTCCTTGAACTGATAGTTGCTGTCGAACCGGAACAGGGTCAGTCCGGTCAGCCGCACACCCTGTTGTTCGCTGCGGGCGGCGTTGATGATGACCTGGCCGTCGCTGTTGACCTGATTGATCCAGAAGCCCGATGCATCCTGGATGCCGCCGCCGGGAGCAGAGCCGAACAGTTCCGCTTCCATTCGTTTCGAGACTTCGCGCAAATTGGCGGACATCGGGTTGTATGCGGTGGTCGCCAGAATTCCGAGCAAGATCGCGCTTGCCAGCGCCGGCGCTACGAACTGCCACGCAGAAATGCCGGCGGCGCGTGCGACCACGAGTTCCAGCCGCCGCGAAAGCGCCAGATAGCAGGTCATCGCGCCGATCAGGATGCAGAACGGCATCATCTTTTCGAGCAGCTGCGGCACACGGAACAGCGATGTTTCCGCAACCGTGATGGCGGAGGCAGAAGCCAGCCCCGAGGTCTTTCTGACCATTTCGATGTAATCGACAAGCACGAGCAGGACGAAAATGCTGGCGAACACGCCGAGCGCCGAGAGCACGAACCGGCCGGCAAAGTATCGCCCGAGCGTGTTGGTCATCATGCTCATGCTGTGACGGGCCGCCCAACAAGCCTCAACAGACGCGCGTTCGATTTTTCGATGGCCTCCATCAGCGCGGTCGGCGGCTCCACCACGATGTTGTCGAGGATGATCCAAAGGCTTGCGCCGAGCGCCGCCGCCAGCATCAGGTACTGGGCCACCGCGGCGAACGGCGATTTCACCGCCATCACGGAACACGCGAATCCCGCCATGCGCAGTCCGAACACCGCGAGGATCGAGCCGCCGATTGCAAACCCGCGGCTCTGACGCGTGGTGCGGGGCGCGCCGAGAAAGGCGAAGGTGAGAGCGGCAAATGCAAACGGATAGATCGGCGCCATGAAACGGTCGTGCAACTCAGCACGGAATTGTCCGGGCAACTGCGCATATACCGGGTCGTCTTTAGAGGGTGCGAGCAATTCCCAGAGATAGCGCTCGCGAATGCCAAGCGAAACGTCGCGGCCTTGGTTGGAGAATTTGGACATGTCGAAGGCGTAACGGCCGAAGGCGACCAGCGCGGGGTCGCGTTTGCCGGCTTCGAACCGCTCGAGATTGCCGTCTTCCAGAATCAGAAACGAGCCGCCTTCGTTCTTCAGGACCGTTCCATGATCGGCGACGATGCTGACGCGTTCCTTCGGATCGCGGCGGTCGTCGACGAAGATGCCGACCAAGAGCCCGCCCGGTTGCCGTTCCCGAATCCGGATGGTCAGGTTTTGATCGAGCTGCGCGAAGCGGCCGGGCTGCAGAATATTGGCCAGCACATCCGCGGTGATTTCGGCGTCCCATTGCTTGAGCCGGCGCATGCCGTCGGGAGCAAGATAGGCGGCAATAAAGGCAACCAGGATCGCCACCACGCAGGTGGCATGGAAAAACGGGCGAAACAGCCGGAACGGCGAGAAGCCGGCCGCATTCATCACGATGATCTCCGAGTTGGTCGCAAGCTTGTTGAGCGTATGGGAGATCGCGATCATCAGGGCGATCGGCGAGATAATCAGCACCAGCGCTGGAATGATCAGGCTGGTGACGCCGAGGAAGGTGACGATGGTCTGACCCTGGCTGGTCATCAGGTCGATGCCACGCAGCGCCTGCGTAATCCAGATCACCCCGGTGAGGCTGACCAGAACCAGCGCAAACGACGCGAGCGTCGTGCGAAAGATGTATCTGTCGATCGACCCCATCGTACCCGCACGACCCCCACGCCCTGCGAACTATAGCGAGCGCGACCACTCCCGGTCGGAATCCTCCGCCCGGTCGCGCCGCGATCCGTCCAGCCGGCTCATCTCTCACTACCATCCCTTTGATCCGTCAACAAAATGGCTGCGCCATGGCACCCTCGACATATCGTTAATAATTCGTGCTATGTGGCCCCCCAGCCACGCCAGCGCTTGGCAGCAGAGCCACCGAAGCCTCATAGTGCCGGGACCGCGCTTTTGACGGACGTGAATCACGGCCGAACAGAACATTGGAAGCAGCCGCCCGGCGGGTTCCCCAGCCGGCGACAGCCCTGATTTTTGGAGGATTTGCCTATGCCCGACGCCGTCAAGGTCGGCTTCGTTCCATTTTCCACAGCCGCCCGCGGCGTTCTGGTGGTGTTCTCAGACGATTCGCTGAAATTCGGCAAGGCAACTCGCAAGATGCTGGGCGCGGCGGCCGATCTGGTCAGGCGCGCTGCCGAAACCAACCAGTTCAAGGGAAAGAGCGGGGCTACGCTGGATATTCTCGCGCCGGCGGGAATCAAGGTCCAGCGCCTGATCGTGGTCGGTGCCGGCAAGGTTTCCGATCTGAAGGAAAGGGATTTCCTCAAATTCGGAGGCGTGACCGCGGGCAAGCTGAACGCGGGTAACGAAGCGGCGACGGTTATCGCAGAATTGCCGGACGGCGCCATGAAGCCCGAACAAGCCGCCGCGATCGCCGCGGGATTGCGACTACGCGCCTATAAATTCGATCGCTACAAGACCAAGAAGAAAGACGGCGAGGATGCTGCCTTGCGCGCCGAGGTTTCGTTGGCGGTCGGGGATGTTGCGGCTGCGCGCGCAGCCTTCGCCCGGGATGCCCATATCGTTGATGGCGTGATCATGGCGCGCGAGCTGGTGAACGAGCCGCCGAACGTGCTCTATCCCGTGGAATTCGCGCGCCGCGCTGGCCAATTGCGCAAACTGGGCGTCGAAGTCGAGGTTCTCGACGTCAAGGACATGACCAAGCTCGGCATGGGCGCGCTGCTTGGCGTCGCCCAAGGCTCCGCCCGGCCCGGCCGCGTCGTCACCATGCGCTGGAATGGCGGCAAACGCGATGCTCAGCCGGTCGCCTTTGTCGGCAAGGGCGTGTGCTTCGATACCGGCGGAATTTCCATCAAGGGTGCGGCCAGCATGGAGGACATGAAGGGCGACATGGGGGG
The DNA here is from genome assembly GCA_963840155.1 of uncultured Alphaproteobacteria bacterium. Classification (GTDB taxonomy): domain Bacteria; phylum Pseudomonadota; class Alphaproteobacteria; order Rhizobiales; family Xanthobacteraceae; genus Bradyrhizobium. The sequence continues at coordinate 1,065,228 of CAWIXP010000001.1, read as the reverse complement.
CGCCGCCTGCGTCGTCGGGTTGATGCATGCACTCGCGGCGCGCAAGGCAAAGGTCAATGCGGTGGGCGCCATTGGGCTTGTCGAGAACATGCCCGATGGCAACGCGCAGCGCCCCGGCGATATCGTGACCTCGATGTCCGGCCAGACCATCGAAATCATCAACACCGACGCCGAAGGGCGTTTGGTGCTTGCCGACGTGCTCTGGTACGTGGCGAAGAAGTTCAAGCCGAAATTCATGATCGATCTGGCGACGCTCACCGGCGCGATCATGGTGGCGCTCGGCACTGAGCACGCCGGGCTGTTCTCAAACAATGACGAATTGGCCGAGCGTTTGATCAAGATCGGGCAGACGACGGGAGAACGGGTTTGGCGCATGCCGCTCGGTCCGGAATACGACAAGCAGATCGACTCGCAGTTCGCAGACATGAAGAACACCGGCGGCCGCCATGGCGGTTCGATCACCGCCGCGCAGTTCCTGCAGCGCTTCGTCGACGACACGCCGTGGGCGCATCTCGATATCGCTGGAACCGCGATGGGCGCGCCGAAATCCGAGATCAATCACAGCTGGGGCTCGGGCTTCGGCGTTCGCCTGTTGGATCGGCTGGTGGCGGACTATTACGAAGCCAAGAAATAACTGATGACGGAAGTTCTGTTTTATCACCTGCAAAATATGCCGCTCGAAAGCGTGCTGCCGCCTTTGCTCGAAAAATCGCTGGAGCGCGGCTGGCGCGTCGTGGTGCAGTCGACCTCGCAGGAGCGCGCCGACGCACTCGATGCGCATCTGTGGACCTATCGCGACGATTCATTTCTGCCACATGCTATTTGGCGTGCCGGCGACGCCCAGGATCAGCCAATCGTGCTGCTGACGGAAGAGGCCAATCCGAACCGTGCCAATGTCAGGTTTCTGATTGACAACGCCGCCTTGCCCGCGGACTCCGGCTCCTATGACCGTGTGGTTCTGGTGTTTAACGGCGAGGATGGCGATGCTTTGGCTGCGGCACGCATCTCCTGGACGGATTGCAAGAGCCGGGGCTTCGAGGTTACTTATTGGCAGGCCGACGAGCGGGGCCGCTGGCAACGGCGGGATTAGCGATATCCGGCGATTAATGATAATCTGCGGTTTCGCCCCGCGAGCTTGCACCCGGCCACGGTCGTGCCGCAAAATGATGTTGGGACAAGCGCTTCCGCGATGGGGGGAACCGGGTGATCGTGCGAGATAACGAGGCTCTTCGAAAGCAATTGCTGGCGCTGCTTCTGATTGCCCCCGCCGCCACGGGTTGCTCGAGCGCGTCCGATCTGTTGTCGAAGGACGCGGAATGGTTTTCGCGATCCGGCAGGGTATTCGTCAAAAGCGTTTCGATCGAAACGCCGCCGCTGACCCCCAACAATCCGATCACCGCTGAAGATCTGGTCAGCGCCGACGGGCTTTGCCCGGGCATGGCACCGCCCGGCGCGCCGGTGGACGCCAATGCGTCCACCGAGGCTGCCGCCAGTGCGCCGGCCCCCTCGACGACCGGTACCGTGGCGCTTGGTCACACCGAATGCGATGTCGTGCGCGGCATCGGCGCACCTGACAACGTCAATCTTTCCAACAACGCGCGGGGCGACCGGCTGGCAGTGATCAACTATTCAAAGGGCCAACGTGCTGGAATTTATACCTTCACGGCAGGACGGCTGAGCTCGATCGAGCGTGGACCCGAGCCGGTGACACAGCCCAAATCCGCGAAGCCCAAGGGAAAGAAGAAACCCGCAGCGACATGACCGGACGGGCGCGCGTGGGGGTATGAATAGCTAGCCCGCTTCATCATACTGTGAACTCGCCGCCAGCCATTCTTCCTCGGCGCGCTGTAACGCGGTCTCGGCGCCGGCGCGGGCTTGACCGAGCTGGGCCGCCTGCTTCGGGTCGCGCGTGAACAAATCCGGCAGCGCAAGCGCGCTATCGATCTTGGCGATGATGCCATTGATGCGCGCAATCTCGGCTTCAGCTTCCGAAATTTTCTGCTTTAGTGGCACGCGCTTCTCACCTCGATTGCGCGCGGCCCTGTCGCGGCCGTTGCCGCGCTCGTTGTCGCCGCCGTCGCGGGCATTGTTGCGCAAGCCGCGCGCCGACAACACCACGCGCCTGTATTCGTCAAGGTCGCCGTCATAGGTCGTTACGGTGTTGTCGGCCACGACCCACAACCGGTCGGCGCAGGCCTCGATCAGGTAGCGATCGTGCGAAACCATGATGACCGCGCCGGGAAAATCGTTGATCGCCTCGGTAAGCGCGGCGCGGCTGTCGATGTCCAGATGGTTGGTCGGCTCGTCGAGAACGATCAGGTTGGGCCCGAAGAAGGTCGCAAGTCCCAGCAGCAGGCGGGCTTTTTCCCCGCCCGACAAGCTTTTCACCAGGGTGTCTCCGGCCTTGCCGGAGAAGCCGATCGCGCCGGTGCGTCCGCGCACCTTGGTTTCGGTGGCATCGGGCATCAGCTTGCGGACGTGATCGTAGGGCGAGGCGTCCAGATTGAGTTCATCGATCTGATGCTGCGCGAAGTAACCGACCGAGAGTTTCTCCGCGCGGGTGACATGGCCTGAGAATGGCGCCAGCTTGTTGGCGAGTAGCTTGACCAGAGTAGACTTGCCGTTGCCATTGGAGCCGAGCAATGCAATGCGGTCGTCGGTGTCAATGCGCAAGGTGACGCGATTGAGTACCGGGCTTTTTGGATCGTATCCGACCGAGACGTTGTCGACCGCGATGATCGGCGGCGATAGCATCTTCTCGGGCGTAGGAAATGAAATTTCGCGGACATCCTGCGTCACCAGCGCGGTGACCGGCTTCATTTTCTCCAGCATCTTGACGCGGGATTGGGCCTGGCGGGCCTTTGAGGCCTTGGCCTTGAAGCGATCGACAAAGGCCTGCAGGCGCTTGCGCTCGTCGGCCTGCCGCTTCGCGTGCTTGGCATCGAGCATTTCGCGCGTCGCACGCTGTTCGTCGAACGAAGAATACGTTCCCTTGTAGAGCGTTAGCTTGCCTCGATCGAGGTGCAGGATCTGATTGACCGAGGTATCGAGCAGATCACGGTCGTGGCTGATGACGATGACGGTGCGCGGATAATTCGCCAGATGGTCTTCCAGCCACAGTGTGCCTTCCAGGTCGAGGTAGTTGGTCGGCTCGTCCAGCAGCAGAAGATCCGGAGCGGCGAACAAAGTCGCGGCGAGCGCGACGCGCATCCGCCAGCCGCCAGAAAACTCCTGACATGGGCGCGCCTGGTCGGCGGTCGAAAATCCGAGGCCGGCAAGGATCGCGGATGCCCGGGCGGGCGCCGAATGGGCCTCGATGTCGACCAGCCTGGTCTGGATATCTGCGATCCGGTGGGGATCGCGGGCGATGTCGGCTTCCCGAAGCAGGGCGTCGCGCTCAAGGTCGGCCCTGAGCACAATTTCGATCAGGCTTTCCGGCCCGTTCGGCGCTTCCTGTGCGAGGCTGCCGAGCCGCCAGCGCGGCGGAACGGTGATGGTGCCGGTCTCGGTCGGCAATTCGCCGCGGATCGCGCTGAACAGCGTTGATTTACCGACACCGTTGCGGCCGACGAAGCCGACGCGCGCGCCCGGCACGATCTGCACGGAGCTGTGATCGATCAAAAGTCGCCCGGCAATCCGAACCGATATGTCGGTGATTGAAAGCATGCGGGGTTGTCACCGGAGCCGCTGGCAAACGCAACCCGTTTGCAGGCGAATTTTGGCTCGGAGGTTCGGGTATACGGAAATCTCCCAGCCAGTCTAATTGGGCGACTGCCAGCGGTGCCCGCCGTCCTGCCGGCGCAACTCATCCATTAGATGTTGGAGATGGGGCGACAGACGCGATCTGTCGGGAGGCAGGCTCTGCTGCAGCCGTTCGCCCACGCCGTCGCGAATCGATCGATTTGTCTTATGATCGATTGGTTCGCCTCTGTCGGCGGCCGGCCTGCTCATCACGCGTTCCGCTCGCTGTCCAATTTCTGCCTTGAGCTGTTGGACAAGTCGGGCTCGTCAAAATTGTTTCCTGTTTCGGACCAATTGCATGACGGCCCCGTGAAAAATCGAGGGTGCGCCGCGCGTGGTTCCATTCCATTGAACTGAACAAAAAAGTCCCCGGCACAACAGGGCGCCGGGGGTCTCGACGGAATCCCGAATCAATAGCAGCGGTTGACCAGCCGCCAGCGGGGGCCCCACGGCGTCGGCACCAATCGCCGCACATAGCAGCCACCGTAGCCATAACCGTAGAAGGCGGGCCCACCGATGAAAACGTGCGGTCCGCCCCAGCCGCGGTGCCAACCACCGTGCCAGCCTCCGAAGGCGGAGGCGGAGGTCGGTGCCAGTACGGCTGCGCCCAGTGAAGCTGCGGCAACTGCAACAAGCGAGAGTTTGCGTAACATGGTCGTCTCCTCAAGGTTCGGCGCCGATTGCGCCATCGGTGAAAGTGCAGCCGTAACGTCCCGAAGCATTCGAGACGTTCGGTCGGGAAGAGCCTATGCCGAAGAAGCTGAATGCCGCCGCGACGGCGGTTTCAGAAAAGGTTCATCTTTGTGAAATTGTTGTAATTTCCGACTCGCAAACTGTGAGTGGGCGGGCTCAATCCAGCGCCTCGCCGGATCGCTTGCCGTTCACCGATAGCGCCGATATAAGCCCCACAATTTCCCACCAACGTTGCAAGGACGTAGTCATGGCGATTGAACGCACCTTTTCGATTATCAAGCCCGATGCGACCGCGCGCAATCTAACGGGCGCGATCAATATGCTGATCGAGAAGGCCGGTCTTCGCATTGTCGCCCAAAAGCGCGTGCGCATGACCCGCGAACAGGCCGAGACCTTCTACGCAGTTCACGAGGAGCGTCCGTTCTTTGGCGAGCTGGTGGACTTCATGATCTCCGGTCCAGTCGTCGTACAGGTCCTCGAAGGCGAAAACGCCGTGCTCAGGCACCGCGAAGTGATGGGCGCGACCGATCCCTCCAAGGCGGCGCAGGGGACCATCCGCAAGCTGCATGCGAGGTCGATCGGCGAGAACTCAGTGCATGGCTCCGATGCTCCCGACACCGCGGCGATCGAGATCGCGCAGTTTTTCGCCGGCAACGAAATCGTCGGTTGATTGACACTGGTGCCGCGCGCAATCTAGCCGGGGTAGCCGCGGGGGCGGCCGCCTTGCCAGAGGGGTAGGCTGCTGTGAATTGGCTGTTGCAGGTAGTCGATCCGGCGAATATCGGGGCTTTCTTCACGCAAATTCAAGTCGACATGCAAACGCCTGTGTTCTGGCTGGCGGTCGGCAAGATCATCTGGATCAACGTGCTGTTGTCCGGCGACAACGCGCTTGTCATCGCAATGGCCTGCCGCGGTCTGGCGCCGCGGGACCGTGTGTGGGGCATGGTGATCGGGGCCGGAATCGCGGTGTTGCTGTTGATCGCCTTCACCGGGGTCGTCGCCAAGCTGATGGTACTGCCCTACTTGAAGCTGGTGGGCGGGCTCGCGCTGCTCGGCATCGCTGCCAAGCTTCTGGTGCCGGAAGAAGAGGGCGACGATGTCACCGCGGCTACCAGTCTTTGGCACGCCATCCGCATCGTCGTGATCGCCGACCTGGTCATGAGCCTGGACAACGTCATCGCGGTGGCTGCTGCGGCGAACGGCGAGCTCTCGCTCATGATCCTCGGGCTGGCCGTCAGCATTCCCATGATCATCGCCGGCGCAGCCTTGATCATGATGGTGCTCGACCGGTTTCCAATTCTGGTCTGGCTGGGCGCGGCGCTGCTCGGGTGGATCGCGGGCGATGTGATCGAGAGCGATCCGGCGGTGCATCCCTTGTTGCAGCGGCTGCTCGAAGGCCGGATCGTGCTCGATCTCGATGCGACCTCGGCGGTGTTTGGCGTATCGCCGCACTTCAGTCTGGATGGAGATATTGTCGATTACATCGCCTCGATGCTGGGTGCGATCACGGTACTGACCGCAGGATCGATCTGGCGAAAACGCAAGCTGCGAGGCCTAGAGCAACTCGCACCGCCAGCCTGCGTCGAGGCGGCCCGGCGGACTGACCAGCCCTAAGTGATCTGGCGCAACTCTCCCGCCGGGTCAGCTAGCGCCTGACGATCGATCCGGAGCGCCCCAGCAGCCGCGCCAGCTGCTTGAAACGGCTGCCGACCCGATCGGCGACGAGATCGACCATTCGGTGCTCAAAGACCAGCATCAGCTTGCGGCCCCGGCTGCGGAAATGCGTTGCCGGCAACACCCCAGGCCGTGCCGCCGTTATCAGGTGGGCGACGCGGAACGCCGCGCCGAGAACGCGCGCGCGCTCGATCATGGCCGTGGGCATCAGTTCCAGAATGATCGCCGGCGGCTCGTTCTGTTCGCTCAAGCCGGCGTATCGGTAGAACACCGATAACGCGACGAACGCCCGGCCCTGGTGGCTGATCGAACCGAAATTTCCATTGGTGATGAGATTGAGCGCTTCCTCGCCACGATGATCCGGATGCGCCCGCCATCCGATATCGGACAAAAGGCAGGCGGCATGGCGCAACCGGCGATCTTCGTCGCTTTCCCGCAGTCTTGTGACCCGCACCAGGCGATTGGTCCATTCGATCAATTCCTGGGCATGACGCGCCGACCGCGACAGCAGCTCGTTGAGCGTCTGCGAGGCGCAGATCAATCCGTCCCTGGACCGCTCGGCGTCCGCCAGCTTGCTGTAAAGCAGGCCCTCCCGCACGCCGAAGGTCGAAAACACAATGGTCTTCGGCCTGGCAACGCGAATGATGTATTCGAGGACGAGCGCCGCATAAGCCAGTAACGGACGTCGCGCATCAGCTACGACATCGATATTAGCCAGCATGTTCGCCGCTACCAGACGGCGCAGGCGCTGCGCGAAATCAAGCGCGTCCTCGGCCGGTATCGAATAGCCATGCATCACCCGTAACGGGTACTCGCTCTGGATGATGTGGATGCGCGCCAGCGCCCGCCAGGTTCCTCCGACCGCATAGAAGGTGCGGCCACGACCAGCCTTGATTTGCGTAACCCCGGAGATATCGGTTCGCACGATGCGCTCGGCGCGCTTCAGCGATTTGTGTGACAAATCCTGCAGCGCCAGGCTTCCCAGCGGGAGCGTCACGCCGCCGCGGATGCGGTTGCCTCTCACGTCGATCAATTCCAGTGAACCTCCACCGAGATCGCCAACAATGCCGTCCGGCCTGTGAACGCCGGAAATAACGCCAAGCGCCGATAATTTCGCTTCGCGAGGGCCCGAGAGGATTTCGATTCTGACACCGCAAATGCGCTCGGCTTTGGTGATGAAATCGGCTCCATTGCTGGCATCGCGGCAGGCGGCCGTAGCGATCGCGTAGACGCGGCCGACCTTCATCACCCTGCACAAGGCGCGAAAACGCCTTAGTGAGGTCAAGGCCTTGGCTACCGCATCCGGTGCCAGCAGTCCGGTGGTCTGAACCTCTCGCCCGAGACCGCACAGGGTTTTTTCGTTGAAGATCGAGACCAGACTCCGCGTCATCGATTCATAGACGACGAGACGCACCGAGTTCGAGCCGATGTCGATGACTGCGACGCTGGCGGCGTCCTTGCGCGGCCGCTTCACCGGAAATACCGGTTATGACGAATGCTGACGTTCAGGCCGGCGCGTAAGGCGCCGTGGCGAAGATTCCTTGAGCGACTTTCCACGGCCGGACAAACTCGGATTCGTCATGAAGTAATTGTGCAAGTTGAAGGGTTCCTCGCCCTTCGCGGCCTTCATACGCGTTGAGGACCCATCCGGCAACAACTGCCAGCTTTGCTCGGTATCCTTGAGGTTCGCGACCATGATCTGCTCGAGAACCTGCTGATGAACCGTGGGATTTTGCAGCGGACAGAGCACTTCGACACGCCGGTCGAGGTTGCGCGGCATCATGTCTGCGGACGAGATATACACAGCGGCTTTTGCACCGGGCAGGCCTTGCCCCATACCGAAGCAGTAGATCCGGCCATGTTCGAGGAAGCGGCCGATGATCGATTTGACGCGGATGTTTTCTGAAAGACCCGCTATCCCGGGCCGCAGACAGCAAATTCCCCGCACCACCAGTTCGATCGACACGCCGGCCTGCGAAGCTTCGTACAGCGCATCGATGATCTCGGGATCGACCAGCGAATTCATCTTCATCCAGATTGCAGCGGGCCGCCCGTGACGCGCATGGCCGGTCTCGCCGCGAATGTGTTCGAGGATGCGCTTGCGCAATGTCAGCGGCGACACCCCCATCTTCTCGATGTCACTTGGCTCGGCGTAGCCGGTGATGTAGTTGAAAACCCGCGCCGCGTCGCGTCCGATAATCGGGTCGGAGGTGAAATAGGAAAGGTCGGTGTAGATGCGCGCGGTCACCGGATGATAATTGCCGGTGCCGGTATGGACGTAGGTCGTCAGGCTGCCGCCCTCGCGACGCACGATCAGCGACAGCTTGGCATGGGTTTTCAGTTCGAGAAAGCCGTACACCACCTGAACGCCGGCGCGTTCGAGGTCCCGCGCCCAGCGGATGTTGGCTTCCTCGTCGAACCGCGCCTTGAGTTCGACCAGCGCTGTTACTGACTTGCCGGCCTCCGCCGCCTCCGCCAGTGCCCGGACGATCGGCGAGTTGTTCGAGGTGCGATAAAGCGTCTGCTTGATGGCGACGACGTCGGGATCGCGTGCGGCCTGCTGCAGGAACTGCACCACGACGTCGAAGGATTCGTAAGGATGATGGACGATCAGATCTTTCTGCCGGATCGCGGCGAAAATATCGCCGCCGTGGTCACGCACCCGTTCGGGATGACGGGGAACATAGGGCGCGAATTCGAGATCGGGCCGGTCGAGCCGGGTCAGTTGCGACAGTTCGTTCATCGCCAACACGCCATCCACCAGCAAAACCTCGTCGTCGGCGGTCGAAAGCGCCTGCTGCACGAATGACCGCAGTTCCTCGGGCATATTGGCCTCGATCTCGAGCCGGATCACCGATCCGCGCCGCCGCCGTTTCAGCGCGGTCTCGAACAGGCGTACCAGATCTTCCGCCTCTTCCTCGATTTCGAGTTCGGAATCCCGGATGATGCGAAATGAACCCTGGCCCTTGACCATGTAGCCGGGAAACAGCCGGCCGATGAACAGGCCGGTGGCCTGTTCGAGTGTAATCAACCGCACCGTGCCATCCTTGCCGGCAGGCAGCCGGATAAAGCGGTCGATCTTGCCGGGCATGCGAATGAGCGCGTTCATCGGCTTGCCGTCCGAAAGGCGCGACAGGTGCAGCGCCACGGTGAATCCGAGGCTCGGGATGAACGGGAACGGGTGCGCCGGATCGATCGCCAGTGGCGTCAGCAGCGGGAAAATGTTGCGAAGGAAATGGTCCTCCATCCAGGTGCGCTCAGCCCTGGTGACATCGCGGCCATCCACCAGCACGATGCCGACTTCGGCAAGGATGCCGCGCAGGTCGCGCCAGATCGCCTGCTGGTCATTGGCGAGCGTTGAGACGGTCTCGTTGATGAGGACAAGCTGCTCGGAGGGGGTTCGTCCGTCCGGGCTGCGTTCGGCAATGCCTTCGCGTACCTGGGCTTTGATGCCGGCGACGCGGACCATGAAGAACTCATCAAGGTTATTGGCGGAAATCGATAGAAATCGCACCCGCTCGAGCGCGGGATGGCCCGGATTGACCAACTCCTCCAGCACGCGACGGTTGAAATGCAGCCAGGAAAGCTCCCGGTTAATGAATCGCACCGGGCTCGTGGCGATCGGGGGGACGGCCTCGATGTCCGCTTCTTTTTCTTTAATTACAGTAGCTTGCGCGGATTCCATGAAGATTTGATCCATCTCGAAACAGCCGGCGGCACCTTCGGACAAAGACGGGTGCAAAGCATGTGATATCGCCACGACGTTTCAATGACATTGACGTTCCCGGCACCCGCGCCGTCAAGATGCCGAGGGCGCCGAAATCAGGCCGAAAATCAGGAATTGCGCAGCAATTCGGCCGCGAGCGCCCTGGTAACCGGCCGGCCGCGTTGCAGGGCTTCCCTATCCAGCAGTGCGACGGCTTGCTGCACCGCCGCATAGGACCGCTCTATTCGCGTCACGAGATAACTCACCACCATCTCATCGACGCTCAGTTGCCGGTCGGCGCAAAACTTGACGATCAGAGCGCGAAACAGCTGGTCGTCGGGCGGCAGCAGAGACACGACAGGCACGGCCCGCAACCGTGAGCGCAGGTCGCGCAATTCGATCTGGAACGCGGGCGGCGGCAAGCGCGCGGTAATCAAAACGGATGCCTCGTCTTCCTGCGACAGGTTCATCAGATGGAACAGCGCCCGTTCATCGAACTCCGAGGGCTTCAGATCGTCCAGGACCAGCGCCCCGGTGGCTAACGCGCCGGGCACCGCAGCTGCGGTCAGTGCGTGGGCCGCCGTCGAGCGCGCGCCGGCTTGCTCGGCCCAAACGGCGGCAAGATGACTCTTGCCGGAACCTTCCGGGCCAACCAGCAGCATGATCCGGCTCGGCCAGTCGGGCCAGCTTTCGACCAGCGCCAGCCCTGCGGCGTTGGCGGGTCCTTCGAGAAAATTGTCACGGGTCAGGCTCTCTGCGTGCGGCAGCGCCAATGCCAGTTGACGAGGTTGGATGCGGGCTGCCACGCAAGTCTCCATGCCGGGATCAGCCGGTGCTTGTTCTAAACCGTTTTCGGGCGAAGCAGATGCCCGTTCGCATCAAGAAACGCGCCAGGACAAATGCGCTCTAGCTCGCTTCGATCGTGCTCATATGTCTTACCCACTCCACGAGATAGAGAGAGACCGATATCAAAGTAAAGACGGTGACAAATCCCATCAGGATCAGATCGTATGGCACCGGGTTGAAGCCAAAGCCGAGCGAGGCAAGAACCAAAGCCGCGAATGCCACCTGCGCCGCCGTGTTGAGTTTCGAGACCATTAGCGGCTTCATCGGAATCGGCTTGCCGAACAACCATGACACGATCACGGCGGATACGATCATGATATCGCGAGACACCACGAGGATGACGATCCACCGCGGCACCGCGCCCCATATTCCGAGCGCCACGTAGATCGAGACCAACAGCGCCTTGTCGGCGAGTGGATCAAGCAGCGCGCCAAGCTCGCTTGCCATATTGAAGCGTTTGGCCAGAAAGCCGTCGACCGCGTCGCTGACACCCGCAATGATGAAGATCGCAAATGCGATTTCCATCTGAGTGGAGGCAATCGCCCAGACGATAATCGGCACCAAAAGGATACGGCCCAGCGTAATGATGTTTGGAATACTCAACTCGGTCGCTTCCCGGCTACCGGCCTGATTTTACGAAACTTCCGACCCTTTGCAGAGTGAACCGGTTGTTGTCTACATAGTATATACGAACGGCTCTTTGCGAGCCATTGCACATGAACGGATTCCGACGTAACCAGCCGCCATCATTTGGAATAGGCCATGGTCGACCGCAAAAAGGGGCTCACTTACGCGGATTCGGGCGTCGATATCGATGCCGGTAATCGCCTGGTCGATCTCATCAAGCCCATGGTACGCGCTACTGCCCGGGCAGGCGCCGCGGCCGAGATCGGCGGCTTCGGCGGATTGTTCGACCTGAAGGCTGCTGGCTTCACGGATCCGGTTCTGGTCGCGGCCACCGACGGTGTCGGTACCAAGGTGAAGATCGCGATCGAGACCGGCATGCACGCCGGAATCGGAATCGACCTGGTGGCGATGTCGGTTAACGACCTCGTCGTGCAGGGGGCAGAACCGCTGTTCTTTCTGGATTATTTCGCTTGCGGCAAGCTTGATCCGGAGGCCGCGGCCGCAATCGTGGCCGGCGTCGCGGAGGGCTGCCGTGAATCCGGCTGTGCGCTGATCGGCGGCGAAACCGCCGAGATGCCGGGTCTGTACAAGGAGGGGGATTACGACCTTGCGGGTTTCGCGGTCGGCGCCGCCGAACGCGGCACGCTGTTGCCACGGCCCGACATCGCCGCCGGCGACGCCGTGCTCGGTCTTGCCTCGTCGGGCGTACATTCCAACGGGTTTTCCCTGGTCCGCAACATCGTCGAGACCTCAGGTCTCGGCTATGAAACGCAGGCGCCATTTTCCCCGGTTATGACACTCGGTGGCGCGCTGCTGACGCCAACCCGGCTCTATGTAAAATCGTGCTTGCGCGCGATCCGCGAGACCGGCGCCGTCAAGGGCCTTGCCCACGTCACCGGCGGCGGTTTCACCGACAATATTCCGCGCGTGCTGCCAAAACATCTCGCAGTCGGGATCGACCTGGCGCGTCTGCCCGTGCTGCCGGTGTTCAAGTGGCTGGCAGAGCAGGGAGGCATCGCCGAACTCGAACTGCTGCGGACCTTCAACTGCGGTATCGGCATGGTTGCCATCGTGAGGCCGGACGCGATCGAAAGGGTCACGGAGATTCTTACGGAGGGCGGCGAAAGCGTTACGCTATTGGGCGAGGTGATCGGGGCCAAAGGTGAGCACCGCGTGACTTATAACGGTCATCTCGATTTGACATGGTGAGACCATGAAACGCCGCGTTGCGATCCTGATTTCCGGCCGCGGATCGAACATGGCCGCATTGATAGAGGCAGCGGCAGCGGAGGATTTTCCGGCCAAGATCGCGGTCGTGATTTCCAACCGGGCCGATGCCGGCGGTCTCGATAGAGCCAGGGCGAGTGGCGTTCCGACACTGGCCATCGAGAGCAAAACATTCGGCGGGGATCGCGCCGCTTTCGAGGCGGCACTGCAACCGGCGCTCGATGAACATAAAATCGATTTGATCTGTCTCGCCGGCTTCATGCGGCTATTCACCGCCGCATTCGTCCAGCGCTGGTACGGCAAGATGCTCAACATTCATCCCTCGCTGCTGCCGTCGTTTGCCGGCCTCGACCCCCACGGACAGGCGCTGCGCGCCGGCGTGAAGATATCCGGCGCCACCGTGCATTTCGTCATCCCGGAAACCGACGCCGGTCCCATCTTGATGCAGGGTGCGGTCGAGGTGCGCGATGACGACACGGCAGCGGCGCTGGCAGCACGGATTCTCGAGATCGAGCACCGCATCTATCCCGATGCGCTGCGGCTGGTCGCCAGCGGCAGAATCCGGCTGGAGGATAATATCTGCAGGATGGCTGGCATCGCCGGCTCCCACGACGTCTTGATTTCGCCTGCGATAACCTGAAATCCAGCAAGGCGCTGCGCCGGATGCTTGCATGATGGGTCAGCCGACGAGCGCGGTCCAAAAAAACAAAATCCCCCGGCGAAGGCCGGGGGTGCATCAGGACTGCTTGAGCGGAAGTGACAAAGGTTAAGTGACTTTCAGATTTTCCGCGGAGGTTTTGCCGCGATTTTCCACAAGCTCGTATTCGATAACCTGATTCTCGTTGAGGGTAGAGAGCCCAGCGCGCTCGACCGCCGAGATATGAACGAATACGTCCTTATCGCCGGCCATCGGTTTGATGAACCCATAACCCTTGGTCGGGTTGAACCACTTGACGGTGCCTTTTTGCATCGCCTGTCTCCTGGTCTAGACGTAAAAAAGACGCGGCCACGCTTTTTTGCATGCCACGCCACAAGCGGGATTCCGGGTATCTGCTCAATTTCAGTCGCGAAACGCACAGCCGATCGGCCTGGATCCGATTGTGCCGCATATTGCAACACGAAATTTGTGAGTTAGCAAGCGTCTGTCATGGCTCGCGCAATTGCTTCAGCGACCAGCAGGAGCAAATCGGCTCCGGCCGACGGGTGCTACAAGTTTATCGCGCCGCGCTCTTTTTTCCGAAAATAACATCATGTTTCGGTCTCGGCGCTCGGAGGCTGGATACTCTCGCTCACCGACATCAATCCGACCTGCCGCCGGGCACGGCGCGACGCGATCGCCTCGGCCGGCTTTGGACCGTTAGCCCGGGCTTGCCGCTACGTATCCCTGAATTCCGAAATTCGACCGTATAGCCGCCATCATCGGCACGAGGTCATTTGGATGTATAAATTCATCTCTGAAGCAGGGGTAACTTTTGGGGTCGAATATTTTCTTGAGCCATTCGATGACGATCTTATGTCGATCGGAATTTCGAAATTCCTTGTGGTAGGTGAGCCAGAGATCGGCGTGGTGGTGGACGCCCAGATCGACGGCAACCAGCGGCGCTCCCAGCGCCACTGACGAGGTCGGCAGGAAACCCATTCCGGCTCCGCGTTCCACGGCGTATAGCACGCCGATGCTGGAATTGGTCTTTATGCCCACGATGCCTTCCAGCGACGTTATTCCCAAAACCCGGGCATATGCGGAATCATCGACTTGAGGCGCGTGCTGAATGACCAGCCTGTGATTTCTGATTTCCGCAAGGCAGGGCACGCCGTGCATTTTGCGGTATTCCTCGGAAACGAATGCATAGATGTGAAGTCGACCCAGCTTTGTAACGATGAGATCGGGGTTCGTCGGCCGCTCGAGCTGAATGGCGATGTCGGCTTCCAGGCGGGCGACGTCGGCCTGTTCCATTGCACAGCGAAGGTCCACGGTGATCTTGCGGTAGGTTTTTTGAAAATCGATCAGCCTCGGAAGAATCCAGAAGTTGCCGGGCCCCTCGGTTACGGCCACGCGCACCGTGCCGGCGGCATCGTCCGACCGGGCTGCGCGCCGAAAGACGTTAAAGGCGTGACGCTCCATTTGCATCACGTCGCCGATCATGGCCGCGCCTTCATCACTCAGCGTCAGGCCGCTTTGATCGCGCAAGAACAACTTGCAGCCGATACACTCCTCGATCCGATCGATCCGGCGCATCAGCGTCGTGCTGGTGACGCCGAGTTCCTCCGCGGCGTTACGGAAGCTTTTATATTTCGCGCATGCTAAAAATGATCGGAGATCATCCCATGAGGCGTTAAGCAATTCCTCGGTACGGTGCTGCGCCACCGCAGCACCCCGGTGCAATAGTTGCTGCATACGCTAATTCCCCGCCCGGTATGGTGCGAAACTCCACAGGCAGGAGCGACGATAGATGCGCGACCCCGTTATGGAAAGGGCCTCTTTGGCCGTAAGGCACGATTTTGACGCGCTGCCCGCCAGCGCGGAAATCGGTGTGCAACCCGCGAGGCGCTCCGATCTTTCGGTTCTTGCCGAAATGGCCAATCGACTGGTGCCTGGGGTCCAAATTACGGAACCGGACCTCGCGAGGTACTTCGCATTCGACCCCTCGAGCATTCTGACGTTCAGCCGAAACAACAGGCTGCTCGGGGCGGTGGCGTTTCTCTTTCTCAACGATCGAGGGCACGACGCCCTCATCCTGGATGACATAAATCTGACGCATCCTGATCTCGGATTGCTCACCGGCCGCTCGGACGAGGTATCCGCAATTTACGTCTGGGCGATCGCAGCTCATGGCAGAGCGATGGCAGGGCTGGGCAATGTGTCCAGACATCTATCCGGACCGCGGTTTGCCGGCGCCGATCTCTATGCCCAGCCCTCGAGCGGCGACGGACGCGATTTGATGATCGCAATCGGCTTCGAACCGATTCCCAGCTTCCAACACGAGCTTTGGCGATATCAGCGGCCCTGGAACCGACTTCCACCCAAGTGGCCGGCGTCGAATATCGCAGTACGGAGTCTTGCAGATGCACGGCACTAAATCCCCTTTGTCGGCCAACCCGAATTCGCGCGTCATTTCGATCCGGATCGCGCGCGATCCCAACGATCTCATGCTGGTCACGGCAATCCGTTCGGCAGTCTATCTGGCCGAGCAGGATTGTCCGATCGAGGAAGAGTTCGATGGTAACGATCTGGTCGCCGCGCACTTCATCGGATTTGTCGGCAGCGAACCCGCCGGTTGCCTGCGGGTGCGGTTCTTCGGCGAGTTCGCCAAGGTCGAACGGCTCGCGGTACGACACCAGTTCCGCCGCTCGCGCGTGTCATTCAAACTGGTGCAAGCGAGTGTCGATTACATCAAGCGCAAGGGCTTCCGAAAAATCTACGGCCAGGCGCAAGACCGGCTGGTGGATTTCTGGGCGCATTTCGGCGCGAGGCCTCTCGGTCACAACCGCAAGATCACATTTTCCGACTTCTCCTATACCGAAATGGTGCTCGAGATCCAACCCGGGCCGGACGCCATCACGCTCGACAGCGACCCCTATGTGATCATTCGGCCGGAGGGCGATTGGGACAGGCCTGGCGTTCTCGACATCTCGGCAGGTCGTTCGGTGACGTCTCCACTTCGTGCCGCAGCCCTGGCGGACGCATGATTCCGGGTCAAAAAAATGACAGTCTCCATCCATGACGATCCCCCGATCCTGGTCTGCGCCGATCTACAGACCGAATATGTTACCGAAGGCCGCAGCCACGTCATAACCGATGCGGAAGCGATCACGTTGCGTTGTCTCGAATTGATGACGCTCTGGCGCGGTAACCTCTGGCCGTTGGTGCACCTGAAACGGATCGCCCGGGCGGCTTGGTTCAATCCGGCATCGAACCTGACGGACTGGATCGCGGAGTTGAAACCAAGGCCGGGCGAACTGTCCTTCGAGCACCCGCTGCCGTCTGCCTACAGTTCGACGCGGTTCGCCGAGTACATGTCGAACATGCGGAACATTCGCTGCGTGCTAGCTGGATTTTCCCTCGACGAAACTATCCTGTCGACGGTGGTCGACGGCTTTCATCGCAGCCATCGCTATCAGGTCGTCAGCGATGCCGTGGCTTGCAGGCGGCCGGAGGTCGGTGACGCGGTGTCATACAGACAGGTCGTAGTCAGCGTTATCGGCAATTACGCCGGTGTTCAGGCAAGCGGCGAACTGATGGAGGCGCACGGCAAGATCGCAGTATGACCAGGCCCCATCGTGCGTAGTCGACAGCAAGTCGTTCGGCCAGTCCAATCAGTTTGCGCCGATCGGACGCATCGCTGGTCTTTCGAATGCCGCGATCAGCCGCAAACCTTCAACCGCGGTCAGTTCGATCTAAACATCGGTTCGATCGATCCGGACAACCCGACCCTTTTCGATCGCGAGCGCCAGCCGGCCATGTTTCAACGACAGCGCCGCCTCGCCGAATAATTCGCGGCGCCAGCCGTGCAGCGCGGCGACCTCGGCGTGATCGTCAGCTGCGATCTGTTCGAGATCGTCGACCGTGGCGATGACCTTGCTGGCGACGGCATGGCGCTCGGAGGTCATCCGTAGCAGAACTTTCAACAACTCGACGATGGCGGCGCCATTTGAATTGCCGCGCGGCTTTTCGATTTTCGGCAAGCTGGCTGGATCGCGCGCCAGACCGCGCTGCACGGCCGCCACGATTTCGCCGCCCCATTTCGACCGGTCAAAACCCTTCGGCAGCGAACGCAGATTGGCGAGACGTTCGAGGCTGGTCGGCGCATGGGTGGCGATGTCGCCGACTGCATCGTCCTTCAACACCCGGCTGCGCGGAACGTCGCGGCTCTGCGCCTCCTGTTCGCGCCATGCGGCGATCTCCATCAGCACCGCTAGTTCCTTGGGCTTGCGCACCCGGGTCTTCAACCGCTCCCATGCGCGCTCGGGGTGGAAGTCGTAGGTCTTCGGCGAGGTGAGTACCTCCATTTCCTCGCTGACCCAGTCGCTGCGGCCGCGCTTCTTGAGGTCGGCATCGAGCGCCGCGAACACTTCGCGCAAATGCGTGACATCGGAGATCGCGTAGTGCATCTGCTCCTTCGTCAGGGGCCGCCGCGACCAATCGGTGAAACGGTGGGTTTTGTCCGGCCGATGACCGGTGATGCGCTCGACCAACTGGTCGTAGGCGATGCTGTCGCCATATCCGAGCACCATGGCCGCGACCTGGGTGTCGAAGATCGGGTGCGGGACGATGCCGGCCCGATGCCAGACGATTTCGATGTCCTGGCGGGCAGCGTGGAAAACCTTCAGCACCTTTTCATCCGCCATCAGCGCCAGGAAGGGCTTGAGCTCGATGCCCGGAGCCAGCGTATCGACAACGACCGCTTCTTCCGCGCTGGCCATTTGGACCACGCAGAGCAGGGGATAGTAGGTCGTCTCACGCAAGAATTCGGTATCGACGGTGATGACCGGGTGTTTGGCGAGCCGGACGCAAACAGCGGCAAGTTCCGAAGTGGTGGTAATCAAGTCCATGAACAGTCCATAGCGCTTCGTAAGACGCGTTCTGCCGAAAGCGCTGATATGTCAAGGGTCTTGAGGCGAATTCAGATGTTGCAATTGCACACGGCAACGGCTTTTCGCCGGCATCGAGCCACTGGCTGCTCGGCGGTCGGCCGCCGCTGTCCGTGCACCCGCCTTGCGACGCGTTCAGGTGTCGCTGATCTGCCGCGCGGACGGACGCCGCGAAGAGGGGACGGCAAGCACGACAACGCAGAGCGCGAGCATCGCAAGTCCCATGAATTCAAACACCAAGGCGTCCACGGCAAATCCCCCAACAAACCGCTAGATTTGCCGCGGAGCCATTGACCGATGCTTAATTGTTGCCGGGCGGGCGCAGCGCCCTTCGTGGGATGTTGAACAGCAGGTTAAGAGTTCAAGTCCCGCAAAACGTCTGAAGTACGCGCTGGTGCGGTTCGGGCGGCTGCGCATACTCGGCGTATGCCGGCTGATCCTGATAGGGATTCGAAAGAACCGTCAGAAGTTCCTCAAACGGAGCAAAATCGTCACGGTTCACGGCAGCATCGATAACCGCCTCTATCCGGTGATTCCTCGGGATAAAGGCCGGATTGACGGTCCGCATCGCCGTCCGTCGGGTGTTGCCATCCTGGGGCTCGTCACCGATGCGTTGCCGCCAACGCGCCGCCCATTCGTCATAGGCGGCCGGATCGGCAAACAACCGCCTGACATCACCGTCATTGGCCTCACCGAGCGCGGCATCGCTCAAGCGCCGGAACGTCAGGGTGAAGTCGGCCTGGTTCCTGGCCATCGCGTCCAGGAGATCCTGCGCAAGCGCTTGATCGCCGTCGCGCCCGGTGAACAAACCGAGTTTGCTTCGCAGGCCGGCCGTGTAGGCGTCGTTGAACCTGCCTGCGAAACCCGCGAGCGCCGCCTGCGCCTCTGCGATCGCTTTGTCTTGCGCGTCGGAAAGCAGCGGCAACAGGCACTCGGCTAGCCGGGTCAAGTTCCACAGCGCGATTCCAGGCTGATTGGCATAGGCATAGCGGCCAAGCTCGTCGATTGAACTGAACACGGTTGCGGGATCGTAATGGTCCATAAAAGCGCACGGACCGTAATCGATGGTCTCGCCCGATATCGAGCTGTTGTCGGTATTCATGACGCCATGGATGAAACCGATCAGTAGCCAGCGTGCGACCAGATCGGCCTGGCGCGCGATGACGTTTTCCAACAAAGAAGCGTAGGGGCGCTCGACATCGGCAAGATGCGGATAGTGCCTGTTGATGACGTGATCGGCCAGCCGGCGCACGCCCTCGGTATCGCCGCGCGCCGCGAAATACTGGAACGTGCCGACCCGGATGTGGCTCGCCGCGACCCGAGTGAGCACCGCGCCCGGTAACGGCGTTTCGCGCATCACGCTCTCGCCCGTCATCACGGCGGCAAGCGAGCGCGTAGTGGGAATGCCAAACATCGCCATCGCCTCGCTGACAATGTATTCGCGCAGCACCGGCCCGAGCGCCGCTCGACCGTCACCGCGGCGCGAAAACGGTGTCGGTCCCGAACCTTTCAGTTGAATGTCCCGGCGGACGCCATCGGCATCGATCACCTCTCCGAGCAGGATCGCCCGGCCATCCCCCAGTTGGGGAACGAAATGGCCGAACTGGTGGCCGGCATAGGCCATCGCAATCGGATCCGCGCCCTCCGGAACTTGTTTGCCGGCCAGGATCTCTGTTCCTTCCGGGCTGGCGAGCCGATCCGGATCGAGGCCGAGATGGATGGCAAGCGGCCGGTTCAATTTGATCAGCCGTGGCGAGGTGACCGGGGTCGGGGCCACGCGGGCGAAAAAGTTCGCCGGCAACGCCGCATACGTATGCTCGAAGGGGAAATGGACCGTCATGGTCCAAAGATAGGCATAGCCGAGGATTAGACAATCGGTTTCGCGGGTGCGCGGGCATAGTGTGAGCAGTGTTTTTCCTGGATTTCCGACCGTTGCGGCGGCGCTGGGAAAGCCCGTTTGAGCCACATTCGGTTGCCGCGCCTGTTTGGCTCGGTTAAACCGTGGCCGAAATTGGGGCTCTCGCCGGCGCCGATTCGATCCTCCGACAGCTGTTTTAGGATATCCATGCATCGTTACCGGACCCACACCTGCGGCGCGCTCCGAGACGGCGATATTGGCCAGGACGTCCGCCTGTCCGGCTGGTGCCATCGGATTCGCGACCACGGCGGGGTGCTGTTCATCGATCTGCGCGACCATTACGGGCTGACGCAATGTGTTGCCGATCCAGATTCGCCGGCGTTCCAGGACGCGGAAAAGCTGCGCTCGGAATGGGTGGTGAGGATCGATGGCAAAGTGCGGCGCCGTCCGCCGGGCACCGAGAATCCGGAATTGCCGACCGGCGTGGTCGAAGTTTACGTCAGCGAAATCGAGGTGCTGGGTCCATCAGGTGAACTGCCGTTGCCGGTATTCGGCGAGCAGGAATATCCCGAAGACATCAGGCTCAAGTATCGCTTCCTCGACCTTCGTCGCGAGAAGTTGCACCAGAACATCATGACCCGTGGCGCGATCGTCGATTCTATGCGCAAGCGGATGAAGGCGCAGGGCTTCTTCGAGTTCCAGACCCCGATCCTGACGGCATCCTCGCCGGAAGGCGCGCGCGACTTTCTGGTGCCGTCGCGGATTCACCCCGGGCGGTTTTATGCGTTGCCTCAGGCGCCGCAGCAATACAAGCAGCTTCTGATGATGTCCGGCTTCGATCGCTATTTCCAGATTGCGCCGTGTTTTCGCGACGAGGATCCGCGCGCCGATCGGTTGCCCGGCGAGTTCTATCAGCTCGACATCGAAATGAGTTTTGTGACGCAGGATGACGTGTTCGCGGCGATGGAGCCCGTCATCTCGGGCGTGTTCGAGGATTTCGCCAAGGGCAAACCGGTGACGAAAGGCTGGCCGAGGATTCAGTTTGCGGAGGCCGTGCGTAAATACGGCAGCGACAAACCCGATCTGCGCAATCCGATTGTGATGCAGGAGGTCTCCGAGCATTTTCGCAGCTCCGGCTTCAAGGTGTTCGCGCGGATGCTGGAAGACTCGAAAAACCAGGTCTGGGCGATCCCCGGCATCGGTGGCGGTTCGCGCGCGTTCTGCGATCGGATGAATTCCTGGGCTCAAGGCGAGGGTCAACCCGGCCTGGGCTACATCATGTGGCGCGAGGGCGGCGAGGGAGCAGGTCCGCTCGCTAACAACATCGGTCCCGAGCGGACGGCGGCAATCCGCGCGCAACTGGGTTTGAAGGAGGGCGATGCCGCGTTCTTCGTTGCCGGCGATCCCGACAAGTTCTGGAAGTTTGCCGGTCTCGCGCGCACCAGGCTTGGCGAGGAATTGAACCTGATCGACAAGGATCGGTTCGAGCTCGCCTGGGTGGTCGATTTTCCGATGTACGAGTACGACGAGGAAAACAAAAAGATCGAGTTTTCGCACAATCCGTTTTCGATGCCGCAGGGTGGGCTTGAGGCGCTGCAAACCCGGGACCCGCTGACGATCAAGGCCTTTCAGTACGACATCACCTGCAACGGCTATGAGATTGCCTCCGGCGGAATCCGCAATCATCGACCGGAGACGATGGTGAAGGCGTTCGAGATCGCAGGTTATGGCGAGCAGGACGTGCTCGAACGCTTCGGCGGCATGTATCGCGCATTCCAATATGGCGCACCGCCGCATGGCGGCATGGCGGCCGGCGTCGATCGCATTGTCATGCTTCTGTGCGGTACCACGAATTTGCGTGAAATTTCGCTGTTTCCGATGAACCAGCGCGCCGAAGACCTCATGATGGGAGCGCCTTCGGAGGTCACGCCGAAGCAGTTGCGCGAGCTTCACATCCGGCTCAATTTGCCGCAAAACTGAGGTTAGTCGGCGAACTCTGAATCCGGGCCGGCAAAGCCGCGGGGGAATCAATGGCGTCCCATTCCGAAGATTTGAAATCCGCGGCACTCGCCTATCACCGGCTGCCACGGCCGGGTAAGCTCGAGATTCGCGCGATCAAGCCGCTCGCTAACCAGCGTGACCTCGCGCTCGCCTATTCGCCGGGCGTGGCAGCGGCCTGCACCGCGATCGCCCAAAATCCTGCCGAGGCCGCTTGGCTGACGACCCGCGCCAACCTCGTCGCGGTGGTATCCAATGGCACCGCGGTGCTTGGCCTCGGCAATATCGGACCGTTGGCTTCGAAGCCGGTGATGGAAGGCAAGGCAGTCCTGTTCAAGAAATTCGCCGGCATCGACGTGTTCGACATCGAGATCGCCGCCGACACCATCGAACGCGTGGTCGAGACCGTGGCCGCGCTGGAGCCGACCTTCGGCGGCATCAACCTCGAGGACATCAAGGGACCGGAGTGCTTTGAGATCGAAGCGCAGCTCAAGGCGCGCATGAAGATCCCGGTATTCCACGACGATCAGCATGGCACGGCCATCATCGTCGGCGCCGCGATCACCAACGCGCTGCTGCTCAACGGCAAGAAGCTGCCAGACGTCAAGATCGTCGCTTCCGGCGCCGGCGCCGCGGCGATCGCCTGCCTCAATCTCCTGGTTGCGATGGGTGCACAGCGCAAGAATATCTGGGTCTGCGACATCGACGGCGTGGTGCATGAGGGCCGCGACACGCTGATGGACCGCTGGAAGTCGGTCTATGCGCAGAAGACCGACAAACGCGTGCTGGCCGAAGTGATCGCGGGCGCCGACATCTTTCTCGGCCTTTCAGCTCCCAATGTGCTGAAACCCGACATGGTCAAGCAGATGGCGGATAAGCCGCTGGTGATGGCGCTTGCCAATCCGGACCCGGAAATCATGCCGGACGAGGCGCGCAAGGCGCGGCCCGACGCGATGATCTGCACCGGACGTTCCGACTTTCCCAACCAGGTCAACAACGTCCTGTGTTTTCCATTTATCTTCCGCGGTGCGCTGGATGTCGGCGCTACCGCGATCAACGAGGAGATGAAGAAGGCAGCGGTCGGCGCGATCGCGCAGCTGGCGCGCGATCCGCCGGTGGATGCTGTCCTGCAAGGTTTTGACAGTGGCGAAGCCCAGGGTTTCGGTCCGGGTTCGCTGATTCCAAGCCCGTTTGACCCGCGGCTGATCCTTCGCATCGCGCCGGCAGTCGCGATGGCGGCGATGGAATCGGGCGTCGCCTCGCGTCCTATCAAGAATTTCGAAGACTATTCCGCGCAGCTGGAGCGCTTCGCGTTCCGTTCCGGTCTCGTCATGAAGCCGATGTTTGCCAAGGCGAAGACCCAGCCGGTGCGCGTGATCTATGCGGAGGGCGAGGACGAGCGCGTGCTGCATGCGACGCAAGTAGTGCTCGAGGAAAAGCTGGCCCGGCCGATCCTGGTTGGACGCCCCTCGGTGGTCGAAGCGCGGATCAGGCGGTTCGGCCTCGCCATCAAGGTCGGCCAGGATTTTGACCTGATCAATCCGGAGGACGATCCACGCTACCGCTCCTACGTCCAATCCTACATCGACGTCGCCGGCCGGCACGGCGTCACCCCCGATGCCGCTCGCACGGCGGTGCGTACCAACGCGACGGTGATAGCGGCCCTTGCCGTGATCCGCGGCGAGGCTGACGCCATGATCTGTGGGGTCGAGGGCAGCTATATGAGCCATCTGCGCCACGTGCGCGAGATCGTCGGGTTTCTCCCAGGGGTGAGCGGTTTTGCCGCGCTGGCGCTGATGATCACCAGCAAGGGCGCTTACTTCATCGCCGACACGCAGGTTCGGCCGAACCCGAGCGCCGAAGAGCTTGCCGAAATGGCGGCGCTGGCGGCGATCCACGTCCAGCGATTCACACTCAAGCCGAAAATCGCCTTCGTGTCACATTCCGATTTTGGCAGTTACGATACCGACTCGTCGCGCAAGATGCGCCATGCCGCCGCGCTTCTTAAGCAGAACCATCCGGAAATTGAAGCCGACGGTGAAATGCAAGGCGATACCGCGCTTTCCGAGGCCGCGCGGAAGCTGATCCTGCCGCACTCAAAACTGGAAGGCGAGGCCAACATCCTGATCATGCCGAACCTCGATACCGCCAATGTCGCCTATCAGATGATCAAGGCGCTGGCGGATGCGCTCCCGGTCGGGCCGATCCTGATCGGTCCGGCGCGGCCGGCGCACATCCTGACGCCCTCGGTAACCGCGCGCGGCGTTCTCAATATGACCGCGGTCGCCGCCGTTGAAGCCCAGGAGCGTGCCAGCCGCCAGCAACCGAGCCTATTTGGCTAGGTTCAGGCGCAAGATGGCGAGACGGATTTGATCGTTTGAAAAGCTGGAGCGGAACGCCCATAATCGATGCGCTCCACGTCCCCAGGACTTAGCATTTGCAGCATACAGTGAGGCGACCATGCCAGCGTTGATTATTTTCGGGCGAATTCTGTTTGCCGTGCTCTTTATCTATTCAGGAGCAACAAAGCTTTTTGGCATTCAGGCCACCGCTGATTTCATCGCCGCCAAAGTTGCAATTCCTGCGCTGCTCGCACCCTACACCTCGCAACTGGAAACGATGACGGGAATGTCCACGCCGCAATTGCTCGCGATAGTGGCTGGATCGATCGAGGTCATCAGCGGATTGATGATCGCGCTTAATTTCGGCACCCGGTTCTTTGCAATCGTTTTGATTTTCTTTGTCGCGGCAACCATCTTCTATTTCAACGATTTCTGGAATCAATCGCCACCGGAAAATGCCAAGACCCTGGTCGACGCCCTGAAAAGCCTGTCGATCATCGGCGCCCTGTTCATGATCGCGGGATACGGCCGGGGCGCGCGGACGACAGAGCCAGCCTATGGCGACGTCTAGCGCGCGCATTCCGCAAAACCGGCAGCGGCCTTGCGAGGAGGATGCGCGCAAATTCCAATCTAGGCTGCGCGCCGCCACGGTGTGACGCTGACCCCATTGGCGCCATCGAGGATTTGGGCGTCGCCAGCGGTCAGGCCGTGTGCCGCCAGAATTTCCTGTGGTGAATGTTCGGGCACGCCCGGGAAGCAGGGCTCACCGTCCGGCAGCCGTACCCGCGGCGCTTCCGATAGCCAGAACACGTGGTAGCGATCCATGAACATCCCGAATACATCGGGGCCGCCGATGATCGCGACCATGCCGGAACGCAAGCCGGCGCGATCGCAGGCGGCTTCGAAACTCGCTCCGGCGGGATTCCACAGCGTCGCTTTGGGATTGGATGGATCGGGCGCGAGCGTGGCGACGGTCCGGGTCAGGACCAGTCGCTTGCGTCGTGGAGAGCTTGGCTGGCCTTCATGGGAGTGCCGGCCGTGCACAATCAGGTCGGCACGATCCAGGGCTGCGGTGAAGAACTCCTGATCGGCCTCGAATTTCAATTCATCCGGCATCACGTGGTCGGCGTTCGCCAGCTTGCCGTCGGCGGACACGATGACATAGCCCTCGATGCGCAGATCGGGCATCGGGCGAATTCTATTCCGAAATCGTCTGCACCACGCTGGAGACCGGCCGCGAGCTCACGGTCGGCAGCTTGGCGTCCTTGAGAACTTCCTCGTCATACTGCGCCAGGGTTTGCACCGGAGCCTTGGCAACCATTTTGACGACCTTGTAGCCGCCGGCCTTCAACCGGTGCAGTAGCTCGGGCAGGGCTTCCGCCGTGTGTTTGTGGAAATCGTGCAGCAGGATGATGCCTTTGCCGAGTTTGTCGAGCTTCTTCATCGTGACGTCGATCACCTGCTGCGCGTTTCGCGCCTTGAAATCGAAGGAGTCGAGGTCGCAGGAGAACATCGCGATATTTCTGGTGCCGAGATAGGTCACCATTTCCGGCGGATGCTGGAGCGCCGGAAAGCGGAAGAACGGCGACGGCGAAACGCCGCCCAAGGCCCATTTGACCGCGCTGAAGCCCTTTTCGATCTCTTCCTTGCGCTGGTCTTCGGTCAGCTTCTTGTTGGTGAGCGTCGCGTGCGACCAGGTGTGCGCGCCGATGGAATGGCCGGCCGCGAGAACCTCTTTCAGGATCTCCGGATAATAGGTCGCATGCTTGCCGATCGAAAAGAAGATGCCGGTGGTGCATTCCTCTGCCAGCGTCTTGAGGACCGAAGGCGTGTTGACCGGCCACGGGCCGTCGTCGAATGTCAGCACCACTTCATGGTCACGCAGGAAGTCGAGTTGCTTGAAGTGCTCGAAACCGAAGCCCGGTCCGCCGGTGGTGTCGATCTCGACCACGCGGGCTATGCCAAGCGCGTTGGGATTGGAACATGCCGCCTTGGCCGGCGCGGGCACCGCGGCTGGCGCCGCCGCTTGCAGGGCCGCCGCGCTGGTGCCGGCGGTCTGCGACCACGCCGCATTTGACGCGAACAACGAGACCGCGCCTGCAAAGATCAATCCTGCCGCAACACGCATGCTATTTCCCTTACATCGATCGTCGCCAAGCCGTGGTTTTTCGTGGGGTCCGTGCGATCTTCTGCCCCTGATTATAGTAGCCTAGTTGGGCCGGCGCCGCCACGCCAACGGCAGTTATATCCTCAGGCGGTTTTCTCGGTTGCACAGTTAATTTCGCCTGCGGGTCAGCTGTCCGCGAGCGCCCGTGCAATCGCTATCTTGATCCGCGTGTCGGTTGGCTCGACCGTCTCGGCGAACACCTCGGTGATGTAACCTGCGCGGCCGATCAGATATTTATGAAAGTTCCAATGTGGAACATCCTTCGGGCGCGCCCGTGCAGCCCATTTGTAGAACGGATGTGCATCCGGGCCCTTCACCGCGGTTTTGGCGGTAATCGGAAAGGTAACGCCGTATTGGTGCTGCGCCGTCTCGGCGATTTCGTGGGCGCCGCCGGGCTCCTGTCCGCCGAAGTCGTCCGAAGGAACGCCGATGATCACCAGGCCGCGGCCTTGAAATTCGACCCACAATGTCTGCAACCCGGCATATTGCGGGGTGAAACCGCACAAGGAGGCTGTGTTGACGACGAGCAGCGGATGGCCATCATAGTCGGCGAGGTTAATATCGGTGCCGCCCGCCAAGGCTGGGAACGAAAAGGCGTAGGCGGTCACACGGCTCATTGCCACCGCCTGAGCGCGCGCCCTCCGACTTGCGGCGGTGCCTGTGAAGGTGGCCAGCGCTGCCGTAAGCATCGTCCTGCGGTCGATCATTGCGGGCTCCTCTGTCGGATCGAAATAGCGTCAGCAGGCAAGCGCCCGCTTCACATCAAGGCATTATGGCCGGGTCGGAGGCGAACTGCACCAGGGCAGTGGCAGCAGGGGCAGATAATACCCATTCCACTGGCAGATCGATTCCGGGCCTCGGCGCATGAAGGCGTATTTGATCGGCTCGGCTTGGCCGACGGCGACATGCACCCCGAACAGCGTTGCGGCGACAGGATAGGTCCACCTGCCAAAGCGTAGATCGGTCATGGAATCGAGCAGGATCGCGCCAGAGAGGATAATCAGCGGGTCGGTGAATATGAAATATTCCGATTTCAATCCGCGCCGCACGCCCAGCGCATCGATTCCGATCGCGGCCAGCAGCAACACCAACCCCTGCACTGCGACGAGCTTCTCGCCGCGGCGCCACGACACCACGATTCCGGGGACGATCAGCCAGGTGAGAAACACGGTCGGACGCGGCGAGGAGTGCAGCACGAAGCTGTAGCGGGCCAGAACCGATGCGATCCCATCGAGCAGCAGCAGAAAGATACTCTGCAGGCTCGATCCGTTCGCGATCTGGGTGGTGTTGGCATCCGCAAAGTTCAGCATTTTTTCCAGCGGATTGA
The DNA here is from genome assembly GCA_963840155.1 of uncultured Alphaproteobacteria bacterium. GTDB lineage: Bacteria > Pseudomonadota > Alphaproteobacteria > Rhizobiales > Xanthobacteraceae > Bradyrhizobium. The sequence continues at coordinate 1,037,433 of CAWIXP010000001.1, read as the reverse complement.
CCACGGCAATCACGTTGCCGGCGTTGTATTGCAGTTCGAGCAACAGCAGCGCAACCGATGCGCCGGTGGCCACCGCAAACATCGATGCCGTCGTCTCTGCCGCGCTGATCCGCCAGATCGCGGCGTAGGCGGTCATGCAACCTGCGACCAGGATCGCGAACGCCGCCTGATAGACGCCGAATCGATTCTGCAAAAGCGGATGGAAATGTGCGGCATCGAGCAACGCGCGGTCGAAGCCGGTCGACATCAGTGGCCATGCGGCCCATGCCGCCGCAATCGAGGCGACAGCGCCGACAGCCGCGGCCGGCCAGGATGATCGCGCATCCTCCCAGAACGCGACGCTGGCGCTTGCAGCGCTTCCGAACGGCAGCATCAGCAGCGGCACCGCAGCGACCAGCAGGACCGCCTGCACCTTGTTCTCGAGACCGAACACGCAAAGTGCCGCAGCCAGCGCGATGGCCAGCGGGCGGGCGACGCTGGCGCGGCGACCGACCACGATCAGGATCATCAGCGCAAACAGGACCGGACAGGCTGCTACCAGCTCGCTGCGCAATATCCGGGAATGCACGGCAATGCCGCCGGAGAACGCGAACGCGAAGCTTGCCAGCATCGCGACGCGCCAGTCGCGCAGGATGAGGCGGACAAGCTTCGCAAACACCAGCACGGAGGCGGTTGCGATCAGCCATGCCAGCAGGCGTCCGGCGCGAACCGCACTGGTCATGGCGGCATCGAAGGCGGGCACGTTGGAGGCCGGTGGCATGGACGACAGCGTCCAGGCGTCGAGCAGGCCGAGCCCGTGCAGCAGTTGAAACCAGAGCTTCAGCGACAGAATCGTCAGGTACGCGGTGTGGTCGAAGAACAGCTGCGGGTTGCCGTCATTGAGGGCGAGCGCGTTATAGATCACCATGAAATCCATATCGGCGTTACGCCAATAGATCAGCGTATAGCCGAACAGGAAAAACGATACGGCAAGGCCGGCCACAATGGCCGTCAGCCCGTATCGCCACCCGAGAAAGGTCAGCCGGCTGAAGGCGTCGTTGCCGGCGCCGGTTTGCGCCTCGGGGCTCGAGACCGCGGTTGTGAGCAATTGGTCCATGCCGGCGTTATTTTAACTCAGCCTCCCGGTCAAAGCGACCGGCCACGAGGCTCCCACGGTCAGGTCCGGCCGCTACGCCGCCTCGCTGCCGGGGAGCGGAAATTTCGCTGGCGGGCACCGGCTGCCATGGAAAGCAACAGGATGGATCCACCTCCGGATGCTCTATCGCAGCGAGACGATGAAATCCGTTCCTTCGCCGGTTTCGCCTGCGGCGATGCCCTGATCGGATACGATGATGGAGCCGCCGGTCGAAAGCGCCTCGGCGATGCCGGCGATCGCGTCCGCCGGGATGGTGAGGCGATCCAGCGCTTCAGCGGGGCCGTCGGGCACCACCAATGCCTTTACCTCGAATGTACCCACGCGCGCGATCCTCTGCCGCCGCAACAGACGCTCGTCATAGTAGTTGCGCCGTACGGCGTGCCGGTTCGCTGGAAGCGAAACCACCGACCAGTGCAGGACATTGGGATCGTCCTTGTCGACCTCGGCGGTGAACACGTGCGTGCCCAAGGGCCGATCGCTGGGTGCAATCGCTATTGGCGTCTCGAACAGCGGCGCAAAATTTTGCCGGACGTAAAGTTTTGAGTCCTTGCCGCTGATGAATGCAGCGATCTGCCCGCTGCGAGTCGGCGCCCTTCGCAGCGCCGGATCCGGTTTGGAGGCTATCGCGTTTTCAGGTTCGGGCAGGCCGGCATGATCTTTGTTCGCGTCGTCGCTTGCGCCGATCTTCATGAGCGGCGCGATGATCGCAGCCGGCGCGTCGGCCTGCGGCTCGGCCGGTTGCGGCATTACTCGCCGGGTCATCAACAGGGGATGCGAAAAGCTGGCCGGCTTTATCTCGCCCGGGGTGACGACGACCCGCGCCCCCAACTTGGTCCAGTTCCACATCTTGACGGCGAAGGCCATCGGCATGCGGATACAGCCGTGCGAAGCCGGGTAGCCCGGCAACACGCCACCATGTATGGCAACGCCGGACCAGGTGATGCGCTGCATGTAGGGCATCGGCGCGCCGCTGTAGATATTCGAATGGTGCAGCTTGTGTTTCTGGATGACACTGAAAACGCCCATCGGGGTCGGGTGACCCTTCATGCCCGTTGAAATCGGCGCCTCCGCGAAGATGCCTTTGGCGTCGTAGATCTTCAGGTTCTGCCGTTCGATCGAGATCGCGATGATCAGCGGTCCCTGCGGCTTGCTTGATTCCTTGTCCGGCGCCCGAACCTGCTTGACCTGTCGATGACGGGGCTTTAGCCGCTGCTGCGCAATCATCGGGACCGGATAGTAATATCCGGAATCGGGGTTGGACCAGTAATACAAGGCCGCCTCTGCGTGGAGGGCGCCGCCGACCGTGCCGGCCGCCGTTAGCGCCACAACTCGCCAAAGCTTTCCGGGCGCAGCAGAAGCCCCATGCCCGCCCAACCGCATCATCCTCGAATCCTCGGCCATGATTCCCTAGTGTTGCAGAGGGGGTACGGGTCCACCAGCGTCGGTTCCAATTCCCACGATTTTCGCCCAAGCAGAGCAACAAAGCTGCACATTGAGTCAAATCGGTGGGACTTACCCGCGCCGATCATCCTCCCGCCGGACTTCCGCGCACCTACATGAATGAAAACTTGCCAACGGAGAGACATCCATGACACGTAAAGTCCTAATCCTTGGTGACGTGAACTGGAGAATTTGGTCTTTGCTGGCGCTGGCGCTGGCGCTCTGGCCGCCTTCGCAGGCCGCTGCCGCCGACGAGCCGGACCTGATCTTCCGCCGCTCGACGGTGTTCAAGTGGATCAGTCCGAACGACAAGCTCGCCACCTACGGGGTCGACGATCCCGAGGTCGAGGGCGTTGCCTGCCATTTTACCGTGCCGGAGAAGGGCGGCTTCAAAGGCTGGCTCGGGCTTTCCGAACAAGTTTCGGATATTTCGCTGGCCTGCCGGCAGATCGGTCCCATCCGCTTCAAGGGCAAGATGGAGCAGGGCGACGACATGTTCCGGCAGCGGCGTTCGCTGTTCTTCAAGAAGATGCAGATTGTCCGCGGCTGCGACGCCAAGCGGAACGTGCTGGTCTATATGGTATATTCGGACAAGCTGATCGAAGGATCGCCGAAGAATTCGACCTCTTCGGTACCGATCATGCCCTGGGGGCCTGCGGATTCCGCGGTCCAGAAATGCGGCGAGTTCATTCAGTGAAGCCGCGACGACGCATCGCTTAGCGCTCGAATGGTGTAGGGTGCGGCTGGATTCCATTGGGGCGCATCAAATGGCGGGCAAGGCTCGCCGACTTGTCGAAAATGCCCTTTCGGACATCGACGATCCTCAAAATATACGGCGCTCTCCGCTACTTGATCCCTCAGGAGGCGAAACGATTATGATGAGGTCCAATCATCGGCTTAGAGCGGAGATCGGACATGCGCCTGAAGCTTGGACATCCCCTTGACTGCAATTGTTTGGGCCGGCGGAATTTTCTTAAGCTGACGGCCGGCGCTCTGGCCGGCCTCACGAGTGGCGGCGTCTTCCTGGCTGATCAGGCACGCGCAGACGCCCTGTCGAAAGAGTTGCGCGACGAACTGACACCGGACCAAATCATTCAGATAATGAAGAAGGGGAACAAGCGTTTCCGTGCGGGGGAACGGAAAAACCGCAACTATCTTCGCGAACAGAAGGCTAGCGCGAAGGGACAGTATCCAGCGGCCGTCCTGCTGACGTGCATCGATTCGCGCGCGCCGGCCGAGGTGATCATGGACCTCGGAATTGGCGATATCTTCAACTGCCGCGTCGCGGGGAATGTGAGAAACGCCGACATTCTGGGCAGCATGGAGTTCGCGTGCAAATTGGCAGGCGCGAAAGTGGTCCTGGTGATGGGCCACACCGCATGCGGGGCCATCAAGGGAGCGATTGACAATGCCGAGCTGGGCAATCTGACTGGATTGCTGGCGAAGATCAAACCCGCAATAGACGCCACCGCCTATGCCGGCGAACGTTCGGCGAAAAACTACGCCTTCGTCGATGCTGTCGCGCGAAAGAATGTCGAGATGACTGTGGTCGGGATTCGACAGGACAGCTCCGTCCTCGCCGAACTGGAAGCGAAGGGCGCGGTCAAAATGGCGGGTGCGATGTACAATTTGGAAACGGGCGCCGTGGAATTCTTCGATTGAGGTTCCGAGGGCTTCGGCTCCTGAAGTGCACCGGTGCTCGGATGACCGCAATCGGAATGAGCCGTGTCGGCGCTGCGGCATCGATTGCGCGGATCTCGTTCGGTTGACCAAAGGCCTCCAGGCTGAACTGCGATCCAGGACTTTCCCGGATCATGCACGATGGGGACAACATCTAAGGTAGGGATCGACATGGCTGTGGCAGGTACCGCTCGGTGGACATGGATTTGGCCCGCCCTTGCCTGGACCATCCTGTTGATCACACTCATTCTCGGCGGAGGCGGAATCATCTACGCCGCAGCCGGAGCAGCGCTGTTCGCCACCGTATTCGCTGCGGTGTATCATGCGGAGATGGTTGCACACCGCGTTGGCGAGCCATTCGGCACGCTCATACTTGCCTTGGCCGTAACGGTGATCGAGACAGCGCTGATCGTCTCGGTCATGATCGCAGCGCCTGCCGAAAAAGCCGGATTGGCACGTGACACGGTCTTCGCGGCGGTCATGATCGTGTGCAACGGCATCGTCGGCGCCTGTCTGCTGACGGGCGGCGTCCGCCACCGCGAACAGGGATTTCAGGCTCAAGGAGCGAGCGCCGCGTTGGCCGTGCTCGTTGCGCTGACCAGTCTCACAATGGTTCTCCCGAACCTCGCGGCTCAAGAACTCGGTCCGTTGTACAACAGGCCGCAGCTCATCTTCGCGGCGCTTGTGTCGCTGGTGCTGTATTTCGCCTTCGTCTTCATCCAGACGGTACGCCACCGCGACTATTTTCTGCCCGTCAAGACTTCGACCCCGGAGGAACATGCCCCGCCCCCGGACAACAGAACGACCGCCTTGAGCGCAATTCTCCTTGTCGTCTCGCTCGTCGCAATCGTTGGGCTGGCCAAGACCCTGACACCCACGGTCGAGCGCGCAATCGAATATCTCCGGGTACCGAAAGCAGTCGTCGGCACCATCATCGCTGCTCTGGTTCTCCTGCCCGAAGCAGTTGCGGCCATCAAGGCAGCCCAAAGCGATCGGTTGCAGACCAGCCTGAACCTCGCGCTAGGCTCCGCGCTCGCGACCATCGGTCTGACGATCCCGGCGGTCGCCGCCGTTTCGATTGCGCTGGGATACCGGCTCGAGCTCGGGCTGGAAGCCAAAGAGCTGGGCCTGCTGCTGCTGACGCTGCTTCTGAGCGTGATTACTCTGGGCACTGGCCGGACGACAATGCTTCAGGGCGTCGTACATTTGGTGATTTTCGCCGCGTTTCTGTTTTTTGCGGTGGTGCCATGAGCGACCGCTTCGCCAAAGACAAGGCGAATACCGGTGGAGAAGGCCTCTTGAGCCGCAGTGCGGATGATCACGGGGCAAGCCATGAGTGGGCGGCGGTTCCTGCCTGCTATCTTCGTTTGGGTCCGAGCCGTGCAATGCACTTTTGGACGCGCAGGATTCCGGAGGGCGTCATCCGGGCACCAGAGACTTCCTTGATCTGACCGGCAGGACACGATCCATCATCGACAAGAATGCGCTGCCCCAACCGCAGATCCGTGATGTCCTGCTCGCGCGAGACCTGTTGGGCCATTGCCGAATTAGCGAGCGCAGCCAGCGCCAGGCCGGCGAGCAGTGGATACGGAAAACGCCTGATCTGCGGACGGTTCATAATCGATCGTCCCGCGTGTATTATTTGTTCTGGATCTTCAGTCCGTTCGGACCGAGGTTGATCTGCAGGCCTTCCGGTTCTTTCTTGGTTTGGTAGAGATTGTACCCGAGCACGCCCACCGCGACGATCAGCGCGCCAATCACGAGAAAGAGAATATTGCGGTTGCCGGGCATCCGTGTCTCCATGGGCCGTGAAATCGTGCCGGGCAGTGTATTGGCGGGCCGGCGATTCTGAAAGCGGCAACAGAACAGCAAGGAAAATGAACGCCATCCATAACACGCAAGGCATCCTCGATGCGGTCGACGCCAATTTCGACGCGCAGCTTGCAACCACTCGGGATTTTGTCGCGATACCCTCAACTCGCGGCGCAGAGGGACCGTGCCAGGACATGATCGGCGATCTCCTGCGACAGCGCGGCTACGAGGTCGATGACTGGCATATCGATCTCGACGATCTCAGGGATATGCGAGGCTTCGGCCCGATCGAGCACGATTTTTCCAAGGCGCGCACCGTGGTCGGCACCTACCGCCCCTCGAGCAACGCGGGAAGATCACTGATCCTGCAGGGGCATTGCGACGTGGTGCCGACCGGGCCGCTCGAGATGTGGGAGACGCCGCCGTTTGCGCCGGTGGTGAGGAACGGCAGAATGTACGGCCGCGGCGCTTGCGACATGAAGTCCGGCACAATCGGCGCGCTCTATGCGCTCGATGCGATCAGGGCCGCGGGGCTGAAGCCGACCGCGCGAATTCACTTTCAGTCCGTGATCGAGGAGGAGAGCACCGGCGTCGGCGCGCTCTCTACTTTGCAGCGCGGCTATCGCGCCGATGCCTGTTTCATTCCCGAGCCGACATCCGGCAAGATGGTGCGCTCGCAGGTCGGAGTGATCTGGTTTCGCCTGAAAGTGCGCGGCCATCCCGTGCATGTGTTCGAGGCCGGCGCCGGCTCCAACGCTATCACCGCGGCATACCATTTGATCAAGTCGCTGGAACAACTCGAGAGCGAATGGAATGAACGCGCCAAGGGCGATCGCCATTTCAGGACGGTGACCCACCCGATCAACTTCAATCCCGGCATCATCAAGGGCGGCGACTGGGCCTCCAGCGTGCCTGCCTGGTGCGACGTCGATTGCCGGATCGCGATATTGCCGGGCTGGTCGGTCGCCGACTGTCAGAGCGAGATTCTCAGCCACATCTCGGCTGCGGCACGCGATCATCGCTTCCTCTCCAATAATCCGCCTGATGTCGAATGGTCCGGATTTTTGTCGGAAGGCTATGAACTGAAGGATTCCGCGGAGGCAGAGGCCGCGTTCGGCAAGGCGTTCAAAGCGGTCTATGGCGGCTCGGTAGAGGATCTCGTGTTCACCGCGCTTACCGACACGCGGTTCTATGGACTCAATTACGACATCCCAAGCCTGTGCTTCGGCGCCAGCGGCGCCGCAATGCACGGCTTTAACGAATATGTCGATCTGGACTCGCTGCGGCAATCGACCAAGGCGACAGCGCTGTTCATCGCGGAGTGGTGCGGAGTGGAGAAGGCGTAGACGCGACGAACCAGCCCTGTCATCGCCGAGCACGGGCGACAACGGAAAAAGGATCCTTGATGACGCTGCTTGAAAGAGTGAATTCCATGAAAATGCCGTTCGCGGAACTGAAGGGCGTCGCCTTCACCGAAGCTGGACGCGATCGCGTGGTGGCGCGGATGGTGGTGCGGCCGGATCTCTGCACCCTCGGCCATACGCTACACGGCGGCGCGATCATGGCGTTGGCGGACTCCGTCGGCGCCGCGGCGACGGTGATTAATCTGCCCGATGATGCAAAGGGCACCACCACGATCGAAAGCAAGACCAATTTCATCGGCGGCGCAAGGGAGGGAATGACCGTCGTCGCGACCGCGACGCCGGTGCATCGGGGACGGCGCACCCAGGTCTGGCAAACTCGATTGGAGACGGAAGAGGGCAAGCTGGTCGCGGTGGTGACGCAAACGCAGATGGTGCTCTGACAGCTTACGTTCCGGTACGCTTGTCGTTGCCGAATTTCCTGGTCACGCGCCGTTCAACCACTACCGAGCGCTGCGCGCCTTGTTCGCCGGCGATCACCCGGGTCGAAGACCGCGCCGCCGTGCGGCCCGCCTTCTTCACTTCGGCTTGCACGGACTCGATCGGCAGCCCCATCAGGGACGCCGCGATCTCGGCCTGCAATTCCTGGTCATCGGTGATACCGATCGCGGCAAAGATAGCTTCATCCAAAGTCGGCGGATCGCGGCGAACGCGCCGCGGTCCATATTTGGTATTCCAGTCCTGTCCCATCGGGTTCCTCATCTGCTGCCAAATACCTAGGACTCCGAATGTTGCATTGCAATATGAAATTGCTGTGGCAATCCAGCCATGCATCCCCTCAGCGCGACGCGATGATCTCGGCCGCGTTTGCAAACTCTATCGGCTCCTGCGGCCAGCGTTTCAACGCGGCATGCCCAGCATCGGTCAGCAGGTAGACGCCGCGCTCGGCACGATCGAACCAGCCATAGACGTTGTGCTGCAGGATTTTCGGAGCGTCGGGAATCCCGGGCTTGAGATCCCGCACCCGCTGCGGCCCTCGCGCGAGCGCCGAGGCGCAGGCCAGCGCCTGCTGGCGATAGGCCGTCATGATCGGTGCGCGCGTACTTCCTCCCAACGCCGGGTCGCCCTTGCGGCGACGATGCTCCGCGATCAGGCGCGAGCGCTTCCTGGGATTGCGGCGCGGGCTTGTGGTGGGTGGTTTGACGATCACTTCGACCTCGCCGGTGCTGGTGACCGCGAGCATGCCAAAGCCGAGACGGCGACACAGGTTGCGATAGCGCGCGTCGCTCTCGCGCCCCTTGCCGCGTACCGACATCTTGGCGGCCAGCCAGACTTCGTCGCAGGCCCCGGCGCGGTCGACTGCCTGCAGCACCAGCTCGAGATTGAAAGACAGCTTCAATTCGCCGATCACCACGACGGGCGGATCATCGCCGCTCAGCGCGACGAGGTCGCAGCCGCCGACTTCGCCCTTGACGGAGAAGCCGAGGTTTTCGAGGAACCGTTTGACCGGCAGATAAAGTGCGGTTTCCAAGGGGACTCCGGTGCGTGCGACTCAGAGCCGAAGTTTAGCCCAGATCGGGTTGCCGCAGGCAGCGGCATTTGAAGCTGGCCGAGCGACGAGAATTAAACCCGCCCGCTCACCGGGATCAGCGCGCCGGTGACGGCGCTCGCGGCGTCGCTTGCGAGAAACAGGATCACCTCGGCCAGCTCCGGCGGCGTCACCCAGCTGGAAAAATCCGCCTTCGGCATGCTCATGCGGTTGGCGGCGGTGTCGATGATCGAGGGCAGCACCGCATTGACGGTGATCTTGCCCTTCCATTCGGCCGCGAGCGCCTCGGTCAGGCGATGCACGCCCGCTTTGGATGCGGCGTAGGCGCCCATGCCGGGGCCTGCATGCAGCGCGCCCATCGCGCCGACATTGACGATCCGCCCCGCGCCGGAAGCGGTCAGATGCGGGATCGCCGAGCGCGAGGCATTCAGCGCCGTCAAGACGTTGAGCGCGTACATGCGCTGCCAGGTTTTTGGGTCGCCCTCGGCGATCGTCTCGAAGGCGAAGCCGCCGGCGATATTGATCAGCGCATCGAGCCTTCCGAAGTGCTGCGCCACGGCGCCGAGGGCCTGTTTGGCCGCCGCGGCATCGGTAAGATCGACCCCGCCGAGTTCGATCCTGCTCGCCGTCGCCGCGATCTGCGAGGCCGCGTGATCGACTCCGGCAACGCGCGCGCCGCGCGTCAACGCCATTTGCGCAACGACCTTGCCAAGCGCGCCAGAGGCGCCGGTTACTACAACGACTTTTCCGTCCATGACTGCTCTCCGGGCTGAAGCAGGCGAGTTGCCTACACTAGCGTCATTCATCGGGAACCTGACATCCCCCGCGGAGGGGGTAATCGTTAAAAATTGCCGGAATTTTGTAAGCCTAGCGCAGAACCATGCCGCTATAGCTCGCCTGTTCAATCCAAGGGCTGGGATACACCACGATGAGATATCTAGCTGACCACGGTTTGCCGCTTGTTCAACTCAAGGAGCAGCGGCGGGATCTGATTGTCGCGCTGCAGAACCGCAACGGGCCGGTCAGCAGCTGGGAGCTGATGCAGATCGCAGCCGTCCAGCAGGCGATCTCGGCGTGCGAGGTCGTGATCGCCGACCTCGATGCGGAACTGGAAGCGGCGGCGTAACAGCGTCCCCGATCCCTTCCCGATTCATCCCTCCAGGTAGCGCGCCTCCAGCGCCGCGCGTTCGCGCGCCCCGAGCCCCAGCCCGTCGCTGAAATAATGCTCGAGTTCGCCATAATCGGCGCCGATGGTCTCGAACGCGGCCGCGAGGAACGAGGTTTCCACCCGTCCCAGCACCTGCGTGACCTCTTCGGGAAGATCGCTGCCGGCGGAGGGATCGCGGCGGTAGAAGCGGTTGGTCAACAGGTAGTCCTGCGCGATCAGGTCGTCGGCTACGCCCAGCGCATGCAGGATCAGCGCGCAGGCAAAGCCGGTGCGATCCTTGCCGGCCGTGCAATGGATCACCAGCGGCGCGCGGTCTTCCAGCAGATGAGCGAACAAAGCGCGGAAGCTTTGGGTATTTTCACGCACATAGTTGCGGTAGGAATTCCGCATCACATCCATGGCGTCGGCCGAGGACAGCGGCGTGCCGTTGGCGGCGCGACCGCGCAGCGAGGCGACCACGGTGGGCTCGATCGGCAGCGAGTGAACGGCGATTTCCGCAAAAGCGCAGCCGGCCTCGACGCGCTCTTTGGTGCCGCGAAAATCGAACGCGCTTCTCAGACCGAGGCCGCGCAGGACGTCGATATCGGTCTCGGTGACGTGGCCGAGATGATTGGAACGGAAGATCTGCCGCCAGCGGACGGTGCGGCCGGCGCGGCCGGGATAGCCGCCGAGGTCGCGAAAGTTGCTGGCGCCGGCGAGGTTGAGGTGGCGGGCGGGAGAATCTGACATAGGACAGGCTTAAAGCCGAACTCTGCGGCGGAGAAATGATCGAGGGGGCGTGCCGCCCGCTGTGATGTGGACTATACCAGCTTCCGGGGGAAAGCGAATGAACTGGCAACGGGTTTCAATTCTGGGTGCGCTGTTGCTGGCCTCGGCGGGCGGCCTGCCGGCGGCTTCGGCGCAGACCTTCCAGACCTTCCACTGCGCCGACGGCTCGCAATTCATTGTCGGATTTTTCGAGCACGACCAACGCGCCTACCTGCAGATCGACGGCCGCGCCGTGACGCTCGGCAGGCGCCTTGCGCTGTCAGGCGCGCACTATTCCGGCGGCGGCGTGACGCTGAAAATCACCGGGGCGGGCACCACGATCAGGCACGCCAAGCGGCCAACCACGGCGTGCGGGCTGACGTAAGTCATCGCGGACTGGCGATAGATCGGCATCGCGATGTCCAAGGCTTCAACGCTCCCGTCCCGGCGTGGATTCCTGGATGGCGGCTTCGTGGTACCAGTTGCCACTGCAATCAACCGTATTGAGGCGCGGCGCGGCAAGCTCGGTTGCGGTGTTGGTCTCCGCGTAACGACGTCCGCCGAGAGCCGCGCGACCCCCGGCAGGGAATTGGTAGATTCTCGCGGACCCCTGATTCAAGCTCGTACTCATTTTCGTCTCCTGGTGGGCGAAGCGCTTTAAGGCTCATGCTGCGCCCGAGTTGTTCGCGAGTGGTTACTGAAACCGATATCGTCGCCGCACTCGGCCCGTGCAAGCTGACGAAAACGAAATCATCCGCTGCATGATTTGTGGGCAGTTTTGTCGCTGCATTCCTGAAGGCAGCCGCCACCCGGCCAACGTTTCGGCCATCGCCAAAGTTTCCGGTTGGGCGGCACTTTGTTGCGGATGTTGCCGAGCCATGGCGCGGCTTTGAGCGGTGAGCGGCGCGAGGCCCCGGAGTGCCCTGGAATCGGGCGTATTTGCAGCCGGGACGGGCCATCCCCGGGCGAACAGGTGCCGCGACCCGCGCGGCTTTGCCGCATGCGGAACGCGCCTGAACGCCTCGGATTTCTCCGGCCGGCCGGGCCTGCCGCGGCGCACCGTTTTGGCATTTTAATTGCTTGGTAAGGAGTGGCCGATGCTGGCCAGGCACGCTTGTGGCGACCAAAAAGCTTCGGTTTGCCACCCCTTTGCATCATCAATTCATGAGAGGCCCAATGACCAAGTTCAAGCTCGAGTACATCTGGCTCGATGGCTATTCGCCGACGCCCAATCTGCGCGGCAAAACGCAGATCAAGGAATTCGCGGCTTTTCCGTCGCTGGAACAGCTTCCGCTGTGGGGCTTCGACGGCAGCTCGACCATGCAGGCCGAAGGTCATAATTCCGATTGCGTGCTGAAGCCGGTCGCGATCTATCCCGACGGCGCCCGCCCCAACGGCGCGCTGGTGATGTGCGAGGTCATGATGCCCGACGGCAAGACCCCGCACCCGACCAACAAGCGCGCGACCATTCTCGACGATGAAGCGGCCTGGTTCGGCTTCGAGCAGGAATATTTCTTCTACAAGGACGGCCGTCCGCTCGGCTTCCCCACCAGCGGCTATCCCGCGCCGCAGGGGCCGTATTACACCGGCGTCGGCTACAAGAATGTCGGCGACATCGCCCGCAAGATGGTGGAGGAGCATCTCGATCTCTGCCTCGCCGCCGGCATCAACCACGAAGGCATCAACGCCGAGGTCGCCAAGGGCCAATGGGAATTCCAGATTTTCGGCAAGGGCAGCAGGCGCGCGGCCGACGAAATGTGGATGGCCCGCTATTTGATGCTGCGGCTGACCGAGAAATACGGCGTCGACATCGAATTCCACTGCAAGCCGCTCGGCGACACCGACTGGAACGGCTCCGGCATGCACGCCAACTTCTCGACCCGGTTCATGCGCGAGGTCGGCGGCAAGGAATATTTCGACAAGCTGATGGAAGCCTTCAAGACCAATCGCGCCGATCACATCGCGGTCTATGGCCCTGATAACCACATGCGCCTGACCGGCAAGCACGAGACCGCCTCGATCGACACCTTCAGCTACGGCATCGCCGACCGCGGCGCCTCGATCCGCGTGCCCCACAGCTTCATCAACAACGGCTACAAGGGTTATCTGGAAGACCGCCGCCCGAATTCGCAAGGCGACCCCTACCAGATCGCTTCCCAGATCCTCAAGACCATCGCCTCGGTGCCCACGGCCGCGAAAGCCGCCGCCTGACGCACTCTCTCGGCTGGTAGTGCCCGGCGCGGACGGCCGGGCCATGATCCGATCCGCCAACGCGCATGAGCGTTTTGGCGGATCGTTCCAGCGCGACGGCGGCCTCACGTCAGCTTCACAAAGGGATCGCAGCCGGGGAACGCCAGCGGCGTCACGGCGGTTGATCCGGAAGAGTATGCTGACGGAGGCGTGTTCCATGATCCGCAAGTTGCGATCCGGCGAGTACCGGCTGTATTCCCGGAAGATCAATCCGAAGACCGGCAGGCGCCGCAATCTCGGCACCTTCAAGTCGCGCGCCGCGGCGGAGAAGCACGAGCGCGACGTGCAGTATTTCAAGCGGCATTAGCGGCGCTTCCGGGGGCTTCGGGTTTGCGAACCTGACACCGTCATTGCGAGCGCAGCGAAGCAATCCATCTCGCGGCGAAGGAAGCGGAAGAAAGGGTGGATTGCTTCGCTGCGCTCGCAATGACGTAGAGAGATATGAGTCCGCATTTCCGTAGCGCATGCGCGGGTCCGTTGTCATTGCGAGGAGCGTAGCGACGAAGCAATCCATGGCGCGGCAAAGGAAGTTTGGATTGCTTCGCTGCGCTCGCAATGACGTGAGTCCGCGATCTCGCGGCGGGATTCCGTCCGAGTCCTGGCCTTGAACGCCGCGCCTCGAAAAAAAGAGGGCGCAGGGAATGCCGGGCGCTCGACGCGCCCGCAGCCTCGTATGCAAAATGAAAAAGCATACGAGCATAGTCACCACGGTCACACCGGATTCACCCGGCACTCCCCGCGCAATGGGTTACGGTTTACTTCGTGCTCTCCCCGGTGATCGGCTTGTTGTCACCGTCGCCTGCGAATTAAGGTGTTTTGCCAAACCCGGTCGGGCCTGACAAAACCTCCACAAGACTTGACGCCAGCGCCGGGGCGTCAGGACCACACGACTTCGCCGTCCGCTGGGCAACGTCCCTCGTCGACGCGCGCCGTTCGATGCTCACGAGGTTCATCTCGCCCTGCATCGTCGTGCGCGCCAAACGCTGCCGCGTCCACCGCATCCCACCCCGCGTTTCGTGACGATCATGATACGCCCCTCCATGGGGTAGGACGGGATGGGTTGTAGAAGTGATTTGGGGACGGAGAGAAGAAATATATTTTCGGAAAAACCGAATATAACGCTGGACACGCAAAGCCGTGCCGCCTAGGCGCTGATTTGCCCGTCGGGTGGGATCAGCCGCCGTCGGCAAATCAATCGCCGTCATTGCGAGGAGCGTAGCGACGAAGCAATCCACACTTTCTCTGCGTCGGAATGGATTGCTTCGCAGAGCCTGTCATCGGGCGCGCATTCGCGCGACCCGTTGGCTCGCAATGACGTGGAGAGATATGGTTGCTGGGCAAAGTCGTCTGCCCGCGGTGCCCAAAGAGAGGTCGCGGCGTATGGGTCCGTGCTCCCGTGCGCAATCGCGCACTGGGCAGGGACGACGGGACAGACAAGCACATGCGCGCCCACTGATCGACCACCGCAATGTTATCCAAGTTCCCTGCCAGTTTTCGCTTACAATATCCACCGGCTGATTCGGGCGGAGGATTGGGGTTCGCGAGGGCATCGCTATGGGATTTTTCAGGCGTGAGCTCAGCCCGGTCGAGCGTTTCGAGGCGGGGCTGCGGGACAAGCAGGCGGCGCGGCACCGGCTGGCCGAGCGGCTGAAGCTGACCGAGGCGCTGCTGGCGCAAAAGCGCGCCGCGGCCGAGCGGCTGGCAGTGGCCGGCGCCGCCAATGTCAGGCTGGAGCGCGCCGAGGCCGGCATGCGCGCGGTCGAGGATCGCGCCAAGACCCAGCGCGCCGCACTGGCGGAATTCGACGAGCAGGTGGCCTCGACCGAGCGCGCCCTTGCCGACGCCAGGGCGCAGCGCGACCGCCACCTCGAGGCCGACGCGATCGAGGCGATGGCCGCGGCGATCGAGCGCGCGGTGCCCGGATTCGATGCCGGCGCTGGCGCGCTGGTCGGCGCCGTCACCACAAGCGCGGCGTCGATGCCGGAAGCGACCAGGTTTTCCAGCAACGTCGAGGCGGTGCGCCGCGAGATCGTCGCGGCGGCGGATCTGATTTGCTGGGAGCTGCGTTCCGCCGCGGTGCGCAAGCGCGCCGGCAACGCCAACGCCGCCTTGTCAGCGGCGCCCGAGCCGGAGCCATTGCCGCGGCCGGAGATCGAGCGGCAATTGATCTACACGCTGCATCCGCTGCTGTGGCGCGAGGGCGGCGAAATGCGGCGGGTTCCGGCGTTCGCGCTGGTCGGGCTGCCGAGCCGGCTGCTGACGCTCGCGCTGCGGCACCAGCATGTCGACCATCTCAACGCCCGGCGGGTGCAGACGCTGATGCATGTTCACGGCAGCGGATCGCACGACGGCGAAGTCAAACCCGACGATCCCCACCTCGTCGATCTCGATCTGCTCGCCGCGGCGGAGACGGAGCGTGCCCAGGCCGAGGTGGCCTGAGCATCGCCCGCACGCCAATTTCTGTTCTCACGCCTCGTGCTTGGGAATGTATGTGCCCATCACGCACTTGTACCGCTGCAGCTTCCACTCGTGATACGGACCCTTGGCGAGCCAATCGGCAATGCCGATCTGGCCGTTGACCTGACAGGCGGTCATGGTGATGCCCGACTGCTCGCTGGTGGTAACTACTTTCTCCAGACACAACTGGCCGTTGCAGAGAACAGCGACGAGAGTGACTAGCATGGCGCCCCTTCATTGCCAGAGGAAAACCCGGTGACTCAGCCCATGCAGGGTTTATGCCATGATTCGGCCACGATGCGGTTAGCGCCGGGCGGCATCCCTTGGTATGAGGCGGGTTACGGCGGGGCGCGCAAGCGAACCGCATAGCGGCGAGCGGCGAATCGTCGGCATCGGCCACGCGCGGCCCCTCTGGACACGAGGCTGCCGCGATGGCCAAACTCTGAAGGTAGCGAGGAGCCGCAGCGATGACGATTATCGATTCCCAGGTCCATGCCTATGAGGCCAACACGCCGAAGCGGCCGTGGGCCACGGTGCCGAACTGGCCGGCGCACGTCACCGGCGACGAGATGGTGGCGGCGATGGACAAGGTCGGCGTCGACGGCGCGATCTTCATCTCGGCGTTTTCCCTGTACCGCTACGACGCCAGCTATGCCGTCGAAGTGCAGCGCGCCCATCCCGGCCGGCTTGCCATCGTCAAGCCGGTCGACCCCGACAATCCCGGCGTGGCCGATGTCGTCGCCGAGTGGAAGAAGACGCGACGGGGCGGTCGGCATCCGCATCATGCTGACACGCGAGAGCAAGCGCAGCCCGGATGATCCCGGTCTCGACCGGATCGCGCGCGCCGCCCTTGTCCATGATTTTCCGGTCAACATGCTGTGCTGGGACAATCTGGACGCCGGCACCGCGCTGATCGATCGCAATCCCGACACCCGCTTCATCCTCGACCATATCGGCATCCTGCAGCCGCGCACTCCGCCGGCGCCGCGCGAGCCCTGGGCCGACCTCCCCAGGGTGCTGGCGCTCGCCAAGCGCAAGAACGTGGTGATCAAGATCAGCGGCGCCTGCACGCTGTCGCGGCAGCCATATCCTTATCCCGACATCTGGGATCCGCTGGCGCGCGTGTTCGACGCCTGGGGTTTCGAACGCTGCCTGTGGGGCACCGACTGGACCCGCGCCTTCGCGGTGGTCAACTACGAGCAGGGCGTCGAGCCCTTCCGCACCACCGATCGCCTGAGCGAGACCGAGCGCGTCATGCTGATGGGCGGCGCCTGCGCCAAGGCGTATCGCTGGGCGCCGAAGCGGGGCTAGCACGCGGGCTTCTTCTGCTCCCCTCCCTCCGCGCGCGTCAGCGCAGGGAGGGGAGGGGTCGGGGGTGGGGGGCCTATCCGCAAGCTCGCTGAACAGCAGCGATATTCGCGGAGCGCCCCCCTCCCTCCGCGCGCGCAGCGCGTGGCGGGGAGGGGTCGGGGGTGGGGGGCCGATCGGCCAGTCACTTGAAGTGCGATCGGGGAGGGGAGAAGATCAGCTCAATGCGCGCGGACCATAGCGGCCCGTCTTGATCGCCGGACCAGCGATGCCCACCGCCGCATAAGCATTGGATGCCGCGAAAGCCCCAGCGGGTTGCTGCAATCCTCTGCCTGCGGGAGTGAGCTCGCCGCCATTCAGCACATCCCGATCTGGATGCGCCGCCTGAAAAGCTGCCGGTTCTGACAGTGCGGCCTGCGCCAGCGCTGAGGTTGCCGAGATCATCGATATCAGCGCTGCCGCAACGAGCGTCTTGAGTCCGGTCATGGTGATGCTCCATTTTCCATTTTCGGCGCGAGAATTCGCTGGCCGTATCAATCAAGAGATCAGAATGAGGATTGATGTATTCCCGCGGATGTCGCTTGCCAGGACAAGCATTGGGATCAACGACCTGACATTTGCGTGAATACAACTTCATCACAAAAAGATGTGTCGTGACGCGAAGCGATATTCGCGGGCGCGACCCCCCACCCTTGATCCCTCCCCACCGCTTCCGCGGGGGGAGGGAAAAGATCGGCGGTTACGGAAACAGCCGCCTGGCGTTTGCTGCTCCCCTCCCTCCGCGCGCGTCAGCGCGTGGCGGGGAGGGGTCGGGGGTGGGGGGCCTATCGGCAAGCTCGCTTGAAGAGCGACATTCGCGGCGCGAACAGCCACGCCGGAACGGTTTTCGCTTTGTTTGAGCCATCGAAGCGGCGCGGAAGCGCCCAACTAAGCGCGCAAACGCTCCCGCCAATGCAGGGACCAGCGCAGGCCCCTGTAGATGTGAGTGAGCAACATGAAATCCCGTAAGCGTACGTTAGTGCCTGCCGGCGAATTGTCACATGACGAGCCAGCGCCGCTCCAGGCCGAGCCTGCGACCCACGATGACGAGTTCAGCGCGCAGCAGCAGAAAATCGAGCGGCTGAACCAGTATTACGACGAGGTCGTCGCCGAGCTTCGCGCGGTGCTCGATCAGGTCGACCAAGGCAGTTGAATTCGTCCGAAGGCC
Source organism: uncultured Alphaproteobacteria bacterium (assembly GCA_963840155.1). Taxonomy (GTDB): domain Bacteria; phylum Pseudomonadota; class Alphaproteobacteria; order Rhizobiales; family Xanthobacteraceae; genus Bradyrhizobium. The sequence goes on along the minus strand of CAWIXP010000001.1, from coordinate 1,019,319 downwards.
AGAATTGTCGCAAGCGAAATGCTTCACAGTTCGCGCGAGTGCCCGGCGCGGTGCGCGGCAAGGGCTTCTTCCGCATGCGCATCAAGCTTGCCGCCGCGGATGTCGCGCTCGATCGCGGCATCGAACTGCTGCGCATCGAAGGCCTCGAACCACGCGCGAAACCGCGCCAGCTCGCGCGGGGCAAGCTGCTCAACGGCCTTCTCGATGTCTTCGGCAGTGGTCATACTGGAAGCATAACATTTCCGCGCGAGCCTTAAAAGGGCAGCCCACCCGCTAACCCGAATTGGTATGCGTGACGTGGCAGTATACGCTGTGCTATTCGGCCCTCCCGGCTCTTACCTCATCCTTTGGAGCGGCAATGATCCGCACTCCGTACAATTTTAGCGCCAATCTTTCTGACCAAGAGTTTCAAAAGATCGGCGAGTTTGCGTGCTGTTGGGCACACATTGAGCATACCGTTGGTAACTGCCTTCGCAGAATTCTCGATTTGGACCCGAAGGAAGCGACCATCATGGTCTTTCCTTTGAGTTTGGATCAGAGGATGACCAAAATCGGTCAACTACTAAAACTCATATCATTGGACGAATACGGCATCGCTCTTTTCGAGGAGCTGAAGCCTCTGATTCGATCCCAGCAAATCTTACGAACCAATATCCTGCATGGAGTTTTTATAGATATTTTCGAAGAGGAAGAGCCGTTTTGGCATCTTCGCTCAAAAAATAGAGACGTTTCAAAAACAGAGATATTCGCGTGCGAGGATCTAATCAATTACACGGCACACGTAGTTGAAGCGTTCCGCCTGAGGCTTGGCGATGAAGGAAACCCGCAGGGGCATACTTATGTATTGCCTAATCGACCTTTGACGCCAGAATTTCTGCCAAACGACTGTCGAGTATTTCCTAAGGAAGACAGGTTAATGCGTGGAGACCCCACAAAGCCATTTCGGTAGCCCGTGGAAGCGGATCATTGATCCGCCGTTATAACTGTCGCGATGGCGGATTACGTCTTGGGTTCCAATCCGCGAATTGGAGTAGCTATCGATTTGATGGCGTCGTTCACACAATCAGGCAGAATTTTCGGTTTTCGCAATAAAGCCGTCTCGTTAAATCGGATCTTCGCCGCTTGAGGACTGACCTTGCAACACTCCGCCAGTTGCTCTGCGCTGTCGAATGAAATGGCCACATGATCCGGGACTAGGAAAAGTGCAGCAAACTTTCTTGCTTGCCACTCCGCGCTTTCAAAGATTTTGATTGTGGACCCGCTTCCGATGGAATGCTCACTGCGGAGCTTGGCTGCGCCTGGGTGCATCACAAGGTGTCCAAGCTCGTGCGCGAACGTCATGCGGCTTCGACCGTCGTCGCGTTGTGCCAGCGCATATATTGTGCCACGCACGGCGATGTGCGGTGGATTGAACTCCGTGTACGCTTCCGCGTCGCCCATTTCTGAATTCGGGCCGCACAACAAGGGCAAATTGTGGGATTAATTTTGGAATTTTGGTTTCAAGCAGGCGAACCATATTGGGTGACCAGTCATTGGCAACCCCCAAGGAGTCCCGCCAAGCCAGCGCGGTGGCTTCGATCTGCTTCGCGGACCGTCCGGCTACCTTGAAGTCGTCAATCATTCCTAACCTCGTTTTCAGGCGCCTTCTTGAAACCTCGAATTTCGTCAGGGTTCATCTGACTTATCTTTCGAAATAGTCTCATGGAGCGGCTGTTGTTTCCGAGCGCCTTAACTCGATTTAGTTCGATGACATTAGATCTAATTCTCTTCTTGAGGTCTCGATACTCGTCTTCATCCAGCCCAACCAACTCACGAAAATTCTTTAGATATTCATCGGACGGCGTGTGCTGACCGCATTCGATCGAAGATATCTCGTGCACAGAACATTTCATGTGCTTGGCCTGATCGCCCATCGTCAAATCCTTGGCCGAGCGCAAGTCGCGGCAGCGTTGTCCAAATCGACTGAGGACGGTGGGCATGGATGTGCTCCAAAAATCAAATACGCGTGGGTGGAAACGAGATTAGTGGTGATAGAAATCGATAAGAACTACGGCTTCCGCCATTTATCTGGTGACCCACCAGATGTAAAACGAACGCGCTCGACATGAGGCGTAACGCCAGGACTTAGCTCACGAGCTCGCTCGATAGCCTTCACCTGCGTCGGGAGAACGTCGCTGGCCCGCTCGGAATTCGGGCGCCTTACGGCATAATCTCCCTGCGGACGCCTTTCGATATACATTCGTTTGTCGCCCATCAGAATTTCCTGTTGATCGTTATTTTCACGAACACCCCGTCGTTGATCCCGCACGTATCGCACTTCATGCAGGTGCCGTTGCGCACCAGCGTGAAGTTTCCGCACTCGCCGCACATCTCGCCTTCATAGCCCTTGGCCTTCGCTTCCGCCCGGCGCTCGGCCTTGGATGGGGCGGCCTGGGCCGCAGCACCGGCCTTGCTCCATTGCAGCGCTTCCAGCTTTTCGGTCGGCGACAGATCGTGCTGGGCTTCCTGCTTCAGCGCGACCGCGCCTTCCACCGCGTCGGCGGCGCGCGCGGCTGCGCCGTGGCCCGCCATCGAGGTGACGTTTTGCGACCCCCCACCCGGCGTACTGCGTCCGCCACCCTCCCCACCAAGGGGGGAGGGTGAAGAGCCGCGCATGACCACGAGATTGTCGGTGCGCGAGCGGGTCAGGCCCTTCGACAGGTACTTGTTGCTCGGCGCGTCCGGCACCTTGCCTTCCTCGACGCCGCGGCCCATCGCATCGAAGTTGGTCTCGTTGGGATCGACATGGGCGAGGTCGAAGCGGCCCATGTAGCTGACCGCGAGCTCGCGGAACACATAGTCGATGATCGAGGTGGCGTATTTGATCGAGTTGTTGCCCTGCACCGGGCCGTTCGGCTCGAACCGGGTGAAGGTGAAGGCGTCGACATATTCCTCCAGCGGCACGCCGTATTGCAGGCCGAGCGAGATCGCGATGGCGAAATTGTTGATGATCGAGCGCAGTGCTGCGCCTTCCTTGTGCATGTCGATGAAGATCTCGCCGAGCCGGCCGTCGTCATATTCGCCGGTGCGCAAGTAGACCTTGTGGCCGCCGACCACCGCCTTCTGGGTATAGCCCTTGCGGCGGTCCGGCATCTTCTCGCGCTCGCGCATGACAACGATGCGCTCGATCAGCCGCTCGGTCACCCGTTCCGAAAGCTGCGCGGCGCGCGCGGCCATCGGCTTCTCCAGGAAAGCCTCGATGGCGTCGTCCTCCTCGTCCTCCTCGCTGATGAGCTGCGAGTTCAGCGGCTGCGACAGCTTCGAGCCGTCGCGATAGAGCGCGTTGGCTTTCAGCGCGAGCTTCCAGGACAACAAATAGGCCTGCTTGCAATCCTCCACCGTGGCGTCGTTCGGCATGTTGATGGTCTTCGAGATCGCGCCCGAGATGAACGGCTGCGAGGCCGCCATCATGCGGATGTGGCTCTCGACGCTGAGATAGCGCTTGCCGATCTTGCCGCAGGGATTGGCGCAGTCGAACACGCTGTAGTGCTCGGCCTTGAGATGCGGCGCGCCTTCCACCGTCATCGCGCCGCAGATGTGGACGTTGGCGGCCTCGATCTCGCGCTTGGAGAAGCCGATCGCGGCGAGCAGGTCGAAATTCGCAGCCGCCATGGCTTCCGGCTCGAGCTTGAGGGTGTCGCGCAGGAAATCCTCGCCGAAGGTCCATTTGTTGAAGGCGAACTTGATGTCGAAGGCGGTCGGCAATGCGGCTTCGACCTTTGCCAGAGCTTCCTCGGTGAAGCCCTTGGCCTTCAAGGTGGAAATGTTGATCGCCGGAGCGTTACTGAGCGAGCCGTGGCCGACCGCATAGGCCTCGATCTCGGCGATCTCGCTCTCGCGGTAGCCGAGCGCGCGCAGCGCCTCGGGCACGGCGCGGTTGATGATCTTCCAGTAGCCGCCGCCGGCGAGCTTCTTGAACTTCACCAGCGCGAAATCCGGCTCGATGCCGGTGGTGTCGCAATCCATCACCAGGCCAATGGTGCCGGTCGGCGCCACCACGGTGACCTGCGCGTTGCGGTAGCCGTTGATTTCGCCGGTTTCCAGCGCCTTGTCCCAGGCCGCCTTGGCATGCTCGACGATGTCGGCTTGCTTGCAGGAGGCGAGATCGAGCGGCACCGGATTGACGGCGAGGCCCTCATAGCCGCGGCTTTCGCCATGGGCGGCGCGGCGATGGTTGCGGATCACCCGCAGCATGTGCGCGGCGTTCTTCTTGTAGCCGGGGAAGGGGCCCAATTCGCGGGCCATCTCGCCCGAGGTCGCGTACGCCGTGCCGGTCATGATCGCCGACAGCGCGCCGCACAGCGCGCGGCCTTCCTTTGAGTCATAGGACAGGCCCATGGTCATCAACAGCCCGCCGATATTGGCAAAGCCGAGGCCGAGCGTGCGGAATTCGTAGGACAATTCCGCGATCGCTCTGGAGGGGAATTGCGCCATCATCACGGATATTTCGAGCACGATGGTCCACAAGCGACACAGATGCTCGTAGGCCTCGACGTCGAAGTTCTTGGTCGCGGTGTCGTAGAACGTGATCAGGTTGGCGGAGGCCAGATTGCAGGCGGTGTCGTCCAGGAACATGTATTCCGAGCACGGATTGGAGGCGCGGATCTCGCCGGAGGCCTTGCAGGTGTGCCAGTCGTTCATGGTGGTGTTGAAGTGCAGGCCGGGATCGGCCGAGGCCCAGGCGGCGTGGCCGATTCGCTCCCAGAGGTCGCGGGCCTTCAGCGTCTTGGTGATCTTTTTGTTGGTGCGGCCGATCAGATTCCAGTCGCCGTCGGTTTCCACCGCGCGCAGGAAGTCGTCCTTCAGCGACACCGAATTGTTGGAGTTCTGGCCGGATACCGTGAGGTAGGCTTCCGAATCCCAGTCGGTGTCGTAGACCGGGAAATCGATCTCCTTGTAGCCTTGCCGGGCGAACTGGATGACGCGCTTGATCATGGCGTCGGTGACCATGGCGCGGCGGGCGAGTTTGATCTCGCGGCGCAGCGCGGGATTCTTCTCGGGATCGAAGCAGTCGTCGCCCGAACCTTCGCAGTTGACGCAGGCCTTCAGCACGGCTTTGAGGTGGCGCTGGTTGAGCTTGGAGCCGGTGACGAGTGCGGCGACCTTCTGCTCTTCTTTGACCTTCCAGTCGATATAGGTCTCGATGTCGGGATGATCGGCGTCGACCACCACCATCTTGGCGGCGCGGCGGGTGGTGCCGCCGGACTTGATGGCGCCGGCGGCGCGGTCGCCGATCTTCAGGAAGCTCATCAGGCCGCTTGAGCGTCCGCCGCCGGACAGCCGTTCGCCTTCGCCGCGCAGCCGCGAGAAATTGGAGCCGGTGCCGGAGCCGTATTTGAACAGCCGGGCCTCGCGCACCCAGAGGTCCATGATGCCGCCCTCGTTGACGAGGTCGTCGGCGATGCCCTGGATGAAGCAGGCGTGCGGTTGCGGATGTTCGTAGGCCGATTTGGATTTGGTCAGCTTGCCGGTCTTCCAGTCGACGTAATGATGGCCCTGGCCGGGACCGTCGACGCCATAGGCCCAATGCAGCCCGGTGTTGAACCATTGCGGCGAGTTCGGCGCCACCATCTGCTTGGCCAGCATGTAGCGCAGCTCGTCGTTGAAGGCGTGGGCGTCCTCTTCCGAGGAGAAATAGCCGCCCTTCCAGCCCCAATAGGTCCAGCAGCCGGCGAGGCGATCGAATACCTGCTTGGCCGAGAGCTCGCTGACATAGCGCTCGTTCTCGGGCAGCGCGGCCAGCGCCTCGGTGTCGGGCACCGAGCGCCACAGCCAGGACGGCACGGTCTCTTCCTCGACCTTCTTCAGGCGGGCGGCAACGCCGGCCTTGCGGAAATACTTCTGGGCCAGCACGTCGGAGGCGACCTGCGACCAGAATTCCGGCACTTCGACGTTTTCGAGACGAAACACCACCGAGCCGTCGGGGTTGCGGATCTCCGATGTCGTCAATCTGAAATCAATTGCTGCGTAGGGTGATTGTCCCTGAGCGGTGTTGCGTCGTTCGATTCGCATTGATCTTGCCCCGTTGTTTTTGACCGGACCGCCGCCGCGGCGCGCCGGGTGTTGTCGTTTGCGCGGACTTTGGGTCCGCGAAGCTCTACCGGTTGGCCCGGCCCTGTTTTCACCCCGTGGCCGCAAAGCCGGTTTCGAACACCGGATTTGCCGCCGCATGCCCTGAAGGGAACGCCCCCGTTCCCTTTTTTCAGCTCATGCTACCAACGCCCCACTCGTAAACCTGAGCCATTTTGGCTCGTTTTTAGCGCCCCGAAAGGCTCCCAAATTCGGCGCAGACAATCCCGCACCCGCTGCCTCAACCGGCCGGCGGAGTGGTCGTTTCGGAACCCATCTGGGAGCGACCGGCGGGACCCAAACACACTCGCGCCGAACAGGAAGAAAGCTAGGACAACTCCGTTACGCCCGTCAAGGACTAGTACGAGTTCCTGAATCAAATACTAAATATGGTGGAAAGCCGGGGAAAACAGGGGGTGACCCGATGTCTCCCGTGCGCCCAAGTATCAGTGAGTCCTCAGGGATTCCCAAGCGAAAAAAATGTTTCGCGGGCCACCGATTCCGGCTTCGCCCGCTGTTCACAGGCCGACTATTTATTGAGCCCGAAGGGGTTGCCCCGGCAAGACTCAGGTCGGCTTGCGAAGACGGCGGGCTGGCATGCCGCCAAGGGCGATAGCCGCGGGCCCCGATAAGCCGCTAAGTGCGGTTGATTCCCTCCGGCCGCGATCCGCAACGATGCCAGATCCGATACGCCCGCGCGCGCCCATCAACCCCGCGGGGCTGGCGTTCCTCGCCATCACCTCAGTGGGCTGGGGCATCAACTGGCCGATCAACAAATATCTGCTGAGCCAGTTGCCGCCTTTCACGATGCGCGGCGTACCGGGCGTGATCGGCGCGGGGCTGCTGGCGCTGTTGGCGCTGGCATTTCGGCAAAGCCTGCATGTGCCGCGCAAGATCTGGCCACGGCTGTTGGTGGCGGCGTTCTTCAATGTTGCCGCCTGGATGGCGCTGATCGGCTTGGCGCTACTGTGGCTGCCGGCCAGCGAAGCCGTGCTGATCGCCTATACCCTGCCGATCTGGGCCGCGGTGCTGGCCTGGCCGATGCTCGGCGAGCGGCCGAACCTGTTGCGGGTGATTTCGCTTGTCATGGCGTTCGCGGGGCTCGCCGCCATCATGGGCGGCAACGGACTTGCCGCGAGCGTGGAAAAGCTGCCGGGCATCCTGCTGGCGCTTGGCGGCTCCATCGGCTTTGCCATCGGCACCGTGCTGACCAAGAAATATCCGCTCGATCTGCCGCCGTTCCCGGCGGCGGCCTGGCAGATCGGGCTCGGCAGCCTTCCGGTCGCGATCGCCGGCCTCGGCTTCGAGCACGCCGATATCGGCCGGCTGTCCAGCCTCGGCTGGATCCTGATCTTCTATTGCACCGTGATCCAGTTCTGCGTGGCCTATGTCTGCTGGTTTGCCGCGCTCGCCCGGCTGCCGGCTTCGGTGGCGGCAATCGGCACCATGGCGGTACCGGTGATCGGCGTGGTCGCCTCGGCGCTGGCGCTGCACGAGCCGCTCGGGCCAGGCCAGATCGCCGCGCTGTTCTTTACCCTCGCCGGCGTCGTGCTGGCGATGCGGTCGTGAGTTTGCCCGTGTGCGCAAATCAAAAGGGACGGCGCGGCCAAGCCGCACCGTCCCGAATGAAGATCACGCCGGCGGATTACGGGCAGGGATGCCGCAATCCGTCGTAGCCGAGATAGGTGCCCGATGCCGGATCGTAGGAGCGATAGGTCTGCATGCAATAGCCTACATCGTCGCCGCCGCCCGGAGCCGGTCCCACCGCCACCGCGCTATCGTCATAATACTGGTCGTCATAGTCAGGGCCATAGTAGCCCGGGCCGGCATAATAGCCGTAGCTCTGCGAGGCGAGCGCGCCGCCGACCACCGCACCGGCGACCGCGCCGGGGATGAAGCGGCCGTCGCCGTCACGATGGCGATAGCCGCGGGCATAGCCGTCACCGGCGTAGCCGCCGCCATAACCCGCGCCGACGCGAGATTGTACGTTCGGCCTGCCGGATTGCACGCTCGGTGCGCCGCCACTGGCGCGGAATTGCGCGCTCGGCGCGCCGCCCATCCGCGGTGCGGCGGGTGCCGTACCGGCTCGCGGCGGCGCATTGTACCTGCCGCTGTTGGGATTTTGCGCAAAGCTTGCGCTCGGCACCGCCATCGGCAACGCCAGCGCTATTGCAGCGGCGGTACCCAAAACTTTTGAACTGATCATCGTCGGCTCCATGTCAGGGGATAGGACCCAACCCTTGGGCAGGGCGGACGTTCCCGAGCCGCGCACTTGATTGTGCACGAATTGCAGGCTGTCAGATTGGAACTGTACCGGGAATGAACGCATGGCGCCGATTCCGCGACATCCTGCCGCTGCCGGTCAGAAGCAGGCTTCGCGAGTCTTTTGCCCGACTTTGCTGGACAATTCGCCCTGCCGATGGCATCAGAGCCGCGACGGCGCGCTTCTCGAACCGGCCATGTCAGATGAAATCGTTCCTGCTCAAGCTGTTCACGTGGTGGAATGGCCAGACCTTCGGCACGCAATTGTGGACATGGCGGTTCGGCGAACTGGTCGGCCAGGACGAGCAGGGCAACCGCTACTACCGCACCATAGGCGGCAAGATCGACCCGACGCTCGGCTTCGAGCGGCGCTGGGTGATCTACAACGGTTATGCCGAGGCCTCGCGGGTGCCGCCGTCGTGGCATGGCTGGTTGCACCACACCGTCGATGTCCCGCCCACCGAAGAGGCCTACACGCCGCGCGAATGGGAGAAGCCGCACGTTCCCAATCTGACGGGGACGCCAGCGGCCTACCGCCCGTCGGGCTCGACGCTGGCGAGCGGTCGCCGCCCCCCGGCGACCGGCGACTACCAGTCCTGGACTCCAGGAAGCTGAGCCTCAGCTAATTCCGGGACCGTCATTTTCGTTGCTTATCCCAGTTCGACCGTGCGCGGTTTCTCGCTCGCGGCCGTGTCGCAACGTGCTAGGCTTTGGACTTTCTACAATGCGTTCCAAGAGGGCAGATGAGGCGGCGCGATTTCATCAAGGGGATTGCGGGCTCAGCAGCCGCGTTGCCCGTTGCGGCGCGCGCGCAACAAGGCGAGCGGAAGCGGCGAATCGGAGTCATCATGGGGCTGGCCGCCGATGACGCGGAAGCGCGAGATCGAACGGCTGCGTTCGTGCAAGGTCTACAGCAACTGGGTTGGACCGACGGCGGCAATCTGCAAATCGACTATCGCCGGGGTGCGGGGAAAAACGACCTCACGCGGAAATACGCCGCTGAATTGGTCGCGCTCGCGCCTGACGTCATCCTGGCGTCCGGCGGAACGGTCGTGGGGCCGTTGCTGCAGGCGACCCACAGCATCCCAATCGTTTTCACGCAGACGCCTGATCCGGTTGCCGCCGGATTTGTAAAAAGCCTGGCGCGGCCAGGGGGCAACGCCACCGGCTTTACCACTTCGGAATACGGCATCAGCGGGAAATGGCTGGAATTGCTCAAACAGATCGCGCCGGGGATAACTCGAGTAGCGGTGCTTCGGGATGCCACCACACCCGCCGGAATTGGCCAGTTCGCCACAATCCAGTCCGTGGCGCCCTCGTTCGGTGTCGAATTGAACCCGATCGACGTGCGCGACGCCGGCGAGATCGAGCGCGATATCACCGCGTTCGCGCGCGGAGCCAACCGCGGATTGATCGTGACCTCGAGCGGGTTGGCCGCGGTCAATCGCGAATTGATCATCGCGCTGGCTGCCAACAACCGTTTGCCGGCCGTCTACAACTATCGCTACTTTGCCTCCAGCGGCGGCCTGATTTCCTACGGGCCTGATCCGATCGATCAGTACCGGCGCGCAGCCGGCTATGTCGATCGCATCCTCAAGGGCGAAAACCCGGCCGATCTTCCCGTGCAGGCGCCGACCAAATTTGAGCTGGCGATCAACCTGAAGACCGCCAAGGCTCTTGGCCTGGCTTTTCCAGCGGCCGTGCTTGCCCGCGCCGACGTGGTGATCGAGTAGCCGTTTGCTTTGGCGCAGGCTGTGAACAACGGGGACAGTGGGGAGACTTGCCGCCGCGTTGTTGCCGCCTGCAAATAGACGCGGTTCAATGGGTCATCTTACGGAGATGGGAGACCATCGCGTCGGTTCGGGCAACAGAATCGCGACTGCCCCGAAATGCAGCGGCACCCGATCGGGATTTGGCTGGGATATAGGCCCCTGGCGCCGAGGTTCCGAGATCGCCCGTCAATGTGGAGCTGCCGTAGGACAGGAAAGGCCGTCTGGGAAACCAGGCGGCCTTTTTCTTGCGTGCGGCGGTTTCAATTTTGCCGCCGGCAAGAAATGATTCCGATCGCCGCGTTTTTCAGTGCGAAGGCTTGCCGGGATCCTTCACCGCCTCGAAGGTCGCGAATTCGACATTGTAGAGTTCACCGTCGACCTTCTCGACCTTGCGGATGTAGATGTTCTGCACGATGTCGCGGGTGTCGGGGTCGATCGAGATCGGGCCGCGCGGGCTCTCCCACGCGAGCCCTTTCATCGCATCGACCAGCAGGTCGCCATCCGATTTGCCGCCGGTCTTCTCGAGCGCCCGATAGATCAGGTCGATGCCGTCATAGCCGCCGACCGCCACAAACCCCGGGCGCGAGCCGAACGTCTTGCGATAGGCCGCGACGAAGCTCTTGTTCTTCGGCGAGGGGTGGGCCGCGGAATACATGTGGGCGGTGACGGCCCCGAGTGCGACATCGCCCATGTCGTTCAGGAGGTCGTCGTCCATCACGTCACCGGGGCCGATGATCCTGATTCCGGCCTTGTCGAGACCGCGCTCGGAGAATTGCTTCATGAAGTTGCCGCCCTGGCCGCCGGGAACGAAGACGTAGAGCGCATCCGGCTTGGCGTCCTTGATGCGCTGCAGGAATGGCGCGAAGTCCGGGTTGACCAGGGGAACCTTGACTTCCTCGACGATCTCGCCGCCGCCGGCGACAAAGCGGGTTTTGAAGAACTGAAGTGCGTCGTTGCCCGGCGCGTAATCGGTGGTCAGTGTCGCGACCTTGCGGATGCCGTTTTTGGCCGCCCAATCGCCGATCACCACCGATGACTGCGCGAGGGTAAAACTGGTGCGGACGATGTAAGGCGATCGTTCGGTGATAACAGAGGTGCCGGCCAGCATGACGATCTCGGGTATCCGCGCCTGGGTCGCGAGCGGCGCCGCTGCCAGCGCGGCCGGCGTGATGCCAAAGCCTGCGATGATGCCGACCTTGTCGTTGACGATCAGCTCCTGAGCGATGCGCTTGGTGTTATCGGGGATGGCGCCATCGTCCTTGACGATTACCTCGATCTTGCGGCCGGCCACGGTGTCGCCGTGCTCGCTCATGTACAGCTTGACCGCATTTGCCAATTGCTTGCCGGTTGAGGCCTGGCCGCCGGTCAATGGAACGATCAGTCCAATCTTGAGCAATTCCTCAGCGGCCGCGAGCGGAGCGGACTGCGCCAGCAAGATGCAGACCGGCGCAACCAGTCGAACCAGTAATTTCGTCAGCATCGGCCTGCTCCTGCCCGGGTTAAAGTAAGCCCTAACACCTGCGGCGATCGGGAGCCGCTTCGTTGGTCGCCGATGTGCGCCGCGTCGTAACGGGTGCGGCGGGCGGTTGAAGCTCTATTCCGCCGCAAACGAAATCGTCGCCCGCTCATAGTCGCCCGACCCCATTCCGCCATCGGAGAAGATCTTGTGCTTCGCGATCCAGTCGAATGACTGCTCGAATACCTCTTTGGAGTAGGGCTCGAATACAATTCGCTCTCCCGGGCCCCAGCGCCGGGTGTCCATCATGGCATGGAAGCGTTCGGGGAATTCGTTCTTGTAGTAACGGGTGTAGAGCTCGGGGCGCAGGTCGATATCGCGTTGCGCCGAGCGCAGCGCCCGGAAGTAGCGTCTGATGTCTTCCGGATCCGGCGAGCCCTTGATCATGGCCGCGATCATGAAGGTGGTGTCGATCACCTTGCGGAAGCCGAGTTGCTCGGCGAGATAATAGGGACCGTTGAACAGCGCGGCCGCCGGACTTCTGCCTTCGATGAGCCGTTCCATCCGGCTGAACAGCATGCCATCTTCGAAAATCAGGTTGATCTCGCCGGCCGGCAGGTACTGCTCCAGTGCCTGAATGGTCGAATAGTGGCTGCCGGACTGGAATCCGACCGAGATCGGCACGCCCGCCAGATCGGCTGGCGTGCGCACCCTGGAATCGGCCGCAACAAAGATTCCCGACGGCGCGACCGAATACAGGTCGGCATACATCCGGGTGTGGCCGGCCGAGGCTGCAACGTTCACCGTCCAGTGGCAGGCGCAGCTCACGTCCGCCTCGCGGCCCTGTTCGATGCTCTGGAAGGCGCCGCGGTCGCCCTTGTTGTGGTGCTGGCCCTCGGTCGAGCGGATCAGTTCGCGGAATTCGTAGTCCAATCCCTGATCGCGAAAATAGCCCTTCTCCTCGGCGACCCATTCCTGAAGCCGGAAATGCGGTTCGACGATGAACTTGCCCATGGAGACCTCCCGCGTTCGCGCGAACGGCGATTATCGTTGACGCAAGCCTAGCTGCCGGCGGGGACTTGCGCCATGCCGATTCCGGTAATTGCGGCGACGTTCACGCGGTCGACGGATGCGGGGAGGCCAGCCGGGCGGCGGCGCGATCAACTGCCTCGCGGCGGCGTGCCTGGAACGGCGCCACGCTTTGCCTCATCCGCGCCAGGATCTCGGGCGGCGCGGTATCGGGCGAGCCTGAGTTGAACGGCGGCGCGGGATTGTATTCGAGCCTGAGCTGGATCATTTCAGCGCTCGGCCGGTCGACCATGATCGACACCAGCGTCAGCGCAAAATCGATCCCCGCGGTGACGCCGCCGCCGGTGATGCGGTTGCGGTCGACGCAGACCCGGGTGTTTACCGGGATCGCGCCGAACGGCGCAAGATGGTCCATCGCCGTCCAGTGCGTCGTCGCGCGGTAGCCTTCGAGCAGGCCGGCCGCGCCCAGCACCAGCGATCCCGTGCACACCGAAGTGATGTATTTGGCGCCCTTGGCCTGCCGGCGCAGGAAGTCCAGCATCTCCTCGTCGTTGACCATGTCGTTGGTGCCGAAGCCGCCGGGCACGCAGATCACGTCGAGCTGCGGACATTCCGCAAAGCTGATGGTGGGCGTGAGCGTCAGCACGGAATCGCTCGCCACCGGTTCGATCCGTTTCCAGATCAGATGCACCTTGGCGCCGGGCAGGCTCGAAAACACCTGGACCGGCCCGGTGAGATCGAGCTGGGTGACGTAGGGGAATATCACGAGACCAATCTGAAGCGGCGTGGACATGGCGGGCCTCTCGAAATTCTTGCTTGACGTCATGATCCTGGCATGATCGCTTCCTGTCCGAAATGGCGTATTTCCCTCATTTTGAGACATACCAGCGAAAGTTTCGAACATGATCGGCGTTGTGGTTTTCCCCGATTTCCAGCTGCTGGACGCGGCCGGGCCGATTTCGGTGTTCGAAATCGCCGCGCGCCTCGCGGGCTTACCACCAGCGATCAAGGTGCTCGCGGAGACGGCGGGCCCGGTGCGCAGTTCGTCGGGCGTCGAGATGTTCGCGCGCGGCCTCAAGGGTTGCGGCCCGATCAGCACGCTGGTCGTAGCGGGCGGCCCGGGGGTAGATGCGGCGGCGACTTCCGAAAAGACATTGGCGTTCGTGCGCGCGATCGCAAAGCGCGGCACCCGCATCGCCAGCGTCTGCTCCGGCGCCTACCTGCTCGCCGAAGCCGGCCTGCTCGACGGCCGCCGCGCCACCACGCATTGGCGGCGCACCCGGCATTTTCTCGGCTGCTATCCCAGGGTCAAACTGGAGCCCGACCGGATCTTCGTCCGCGACGGCAACATCTGGAGTTCGGCCGGCATCACCGCCGGCATCGATTTGGCGCTGGCGATGGTCGGCGAGGATCACGGCGAGGAAATCGCGCAGAACGCCGCGCGCGAGCTCGTGCTGTATCACCGCCGCAGCGGCGGACAGTCGCAGTTCTCCTCGCTGCTGGAATTGAAGGCGCCGAGCGGGCGGTTCGGAGCGCTGCTGGCCTGGGCGCGCGAGCATCTCGATGCACCGCTGACGGTGGAAGACCTGGCCGAGCAGGCCGGCATGAGCGCGCGGCATTTTACCCGCGCCTTTATCGCCGAGACCGGGACCACGCCGTCGAAGGCGGTGGAGCGGCTGCGGATCGAGGTGGCGCGGCAGCGGGTGCAATCCTCCAGCGAGGCGATCGAGCGCGTCGCCGAACTAACCGGCTTTCGCGATCCGGAGCGGATGCGCCGCGCCTTCATTCGCGCCTTCGGCCAGCCGCCGCAATCGCTGCGCCGCGCCGCGCGCGCCGGGTAGGGGATTTACCGGGCGCTCTGTGGCAGTTCGCCGGGATGCTTGCCCGCGCGCTGCGGCAGTAGCAGCACGCAAGCGATGATGAAAATCGCCAATGCCGCCGAAGCCATCGGCCTGCTCAAATTGAGTCCGCCGTGGCTCACCGGCTTGTCGAGGAAGTCGCCAATGGTGGCCCCAAGCGGTCGCGTCAGAATGAACGCCGCCCAGAACAGCGCGACGCGCGACATCGCCGTCCAATAATAAGCGGCGGCAAGCATCGCCAGCCCGGCACCGAACACCAGCGCACCGCCTTCGTAGCCGAGCCCGCCGGTGTCGGCCAACCAGTCGCCGAGCGCGGTGCCAAGCGTTTGCGAGAATGTGATCGCGGCCCAGTAGAAAGCCTCTACCCTGGGAGTGCTCACCGTGTTGACCGAGATGGTACCTTGCGACCGGTACCAGGCGGCAAGAACGGCTAGCAGGCAGAGAAACAATACCGTGGAACCGCCGGTATAACCGATGCCCAGCGAACGATCGGCAAAATCGGCCATTGTCGTGCCAAACGTCGTCGAAGCGACGATGGTGGCCCAGTAAAGCAAGGGATGGAATCTGTTCGCGGTGATTTGCCAGGCAACGAAGGCTGACAGCAGCAAAACGAAGATGGCTGTTCCGGCAAGATAACCCCAGTGGAGCGTCATCGTCACAGTGTCGCCGGCGGTCTCGCCCAGCGTCGTGGCGGCAATTTTGACGATCCAGAATGCCAGCGTTACCTCCGGTACCTTGCTCAACGTCTCGCCGGTGTGTTCGTCCATGCCTTCAATCCCGTATTTTCCCGGCGCGTCCGCCGCAATGATTCACATTGGCCAACGCGGTTCACAGCGAAACGCTCCAGCCAAATTCCGCCGTTCTGCCGATGTGAAGATGAAAAGTTGGTAATCTGGAGTCTGGCCCGCGCAGGCTTCGCCGGGCGTCCGCGACCAGGAGAGCAATGACATCGGTCGCGTCAGCGGTCCGCTGCCTAGCGTTTCTCCATCAGGCCCAGCCTGCGTCCCAGCCATTCGGTGGTTGGCGCCTGGATCAGGATCGTCATCAGGATCGCGATGAAGGTGACGGAGGCGATCATCTGGGCGCCGGGCGCCTTCATGCCGAGCAGCAGACCGGCGAGGGCGGCCGGGATCACCCCGGTTTCGCGGGTCCAGCACATGAACAGCATTTCCTCGAAACTCCAGCGCGCGCGGCGATCCGGCAGCGCGCACAGAAACACCGTCACCGGGCGCGCCAGCAGCATCAACACGGCCACCACCGCCACGCCGCCGAGCCAGAATTTACTCATCAGCGTGAAGTCGACCTGGGCGCCGAGCAGGATGAAAATGAACAGGCGCATGATGAACGCCGTGGTCAGCACATATTCGTCGAGCTTTTGCGCACCGCCGGGCTCCATCTGGAAGCCGAACGCCTCCTTGTTGCCGAGTACGATGCCGAACACGAATACCGCCATGAAGCCGCTGGCCTGCAGGCCGTCGGCGGCGAAATAGGCGCCGATCACCGCGACCAGCGTCACCACCGGCGCATATTCGGCGAGGAACGCCCACCTCTCATGGGCGATCAGGAACGCCGCCAGATATCCGAGCGCGATGCCGGCGATGATGCCGATCGCGGATTGCTTGAGCAGATCGAAGGTGGAGGAGAGCAACGAGAACTCGCCGGTGCCCATCGCCACCGCCAGCACGCCGAAGGTGACGATCGCACCCATGGCATCGTTGAAGGCGGACTCGCTCATCACCGTCTGCGCCACCCGGTCGCGAATATGAACCTGGCGGAAGATCGGCACCAGCGTTGCCGGGTCGGTCGAGGCCAGCGTCGCCCCGAGCAGCAGCGCCACGATCAGGGGCACGCCGAGGATGTAGTGGGCGGCGACGCCGGTGATGGCCGCGGTGATGATGACCCCGACGGTGGCGATCACCGTGATCGTGATCCAGACCTGCTTCAGCACATTGAAGCGCAGCGAAGCGCCGCCGTCGAAAAGAATGTAGCTGGCGCCGAACAGCAGGATGATCTGGTTCAGCGCCGAATCCGCCCTGATCTGGACGAGCCCGAGCGCCTGCGGCCCGATCGCGATGCCGACGATAAGAAACACCGCGACGTCGGGAATCCTGATCTTCTGCGCAAGCAGCCCGGCAAGCGTGCCGATCGCCAAGATAAGCCCGCACGCCAACAGCGTGTGTTTGGCGATCTCAATCGACGCTGACGCTTCCACCCAGGCGATCCCGATTATCTGTCGTAAACGTGGATGATCCGCCGGGTCTGCGGATGAAACACCACCACGCGATCGTTGATCACCGCATAATGGTGGTCAGGCACGCCGTAACGCTCGGGCACCGGATAGGACTCGTAAGGCCCGGACCGCAATTCCCGCCCTACCACGACTTCGTCCTCGTAGCGATAAGAGGGCCGGTTCTCGCGCACGACATATTCGTGCAGCGGCTCGCGGTGTTCGTAGGGGATGGCGCCAAGGGCGACGGCCGCGCCGGTAAGGACCCCGGCGGCAACCGCTGCGCCCGCATCGCTCTGCGCCAGGGCTGCGCTTGACGTCATCAAACCGACAACCAGTGTCGCGGCATCACAATTCGTCCCGGCATGGAAATCTCCTTGGTTGGTTGACCGGAGGTATTCCCGGAAAACACGGCGGGGCCATCATGCCCAGCGGTCGGGATTATGCAACGCGCATTTGCCCTCGGCGTCACAAATCGGCTGGGTTTGCCGGACGATGCCGGGCTCGGATTCGCTACAGGCGGCGCGAAATGCAAAGATCGCCGGCGAGCAGCAATGGGGATGACAATGAGTTTGATTGAGCGGCGAGGCATCATGACGGCGCAAGTTGTTCGATGGTTGTCGATGCTCGGCGGCGGCGGCGCTATCGGCCGCGGCGCCGGCATCTGCCGCCGATGTGCATGTGATGATCTCGGCCGGCTTTTACAGCGTGTATTCCGAACTGGCCCCGGCTTTCGAGCGCGCCAGCGGTCACCATCTGGTCACCACGCGCGGTCCATCGATGGGCGACTCTCCGGAGTCGATTCCCGCTCGACTTGCGCGGGGCGAAGCCGCCGATGTCGTGATCCTGGATGGCGGGGCCGCCGACGAGCTGGGCAGGCGAGGATTGGTGCGCGCCGACAGCAAGGTCGTGCTGGCTCGCTCGCTGATCGGCATGGTGGTGCGCGCCGGCGCTGCAAAGCCCGATATCGGCAGCGTCGAGGCGCTGCGGAACGCGCTGCTCGCGGCAAAGTCCATCGCCTATTCGGATAGCGGTAGCGGCACCTATTTGTCGACCAGGCTATTTCCCAAGCTCGGCATCGCAGATCAGATCGCGGGCAAAAGCCGAAAGGTGCGAGGACCTCCCTCCGGCGAGCCGGTGGCCCAGGTGGTCGCGCGCGGCGAGGCGGAGATCGGCTTTCAACAGGTCAGCGAGCTGATACATGTCCCCGGAATTACTTTCGTCGGGACGATTCCGGCCGAGGTCCAACCGATGTTTTCCTTTGCCGGAGCGCTCGCCAGTACCGTCCGGCAGGCGGAGGCGGCTGGCGCGCTGATCGGCTTCCTTGCATCGGCCGAGGCGGCGCCGGCGCTGGCCAAGGCTGGCCTCATGTCACCGCCGGAACGATAGCCGGCGCGGCAAGCCCGCTCGCCCGGCTTCCGTTCTCTGATGAGTTTATTGCTCGTCCTTGCGCGGCATTCGCGGCGGAAGCAGCGGCGTAAACGACGCCGCATCGCCGCTACCCGGGGAGGCGAGCGTTGCTCCTCCAGTAGAGGGATCACTTCCCGAGGTATCCAGGACGATGTTCGGCGTAATGTAATTTCTCGCGGCTTCGAGCAGACCGCCTTCGCCGGTGCCGAAATCGGCCGCGCGGCCGCCTTGAGGCCTCCCGGCAGCGATTTCTCTCGCGGCCTTGTCGGTCTTTTCGGCGAACGAGTTGTTGTAGGGAATGCGATAGGCCCTGGGAACGCCGCTCGGCCGATTGCCTTCATCGAGCGCCTCGACCCAAAGATAGATCGCGCCCGGCTCGCCCTGTAGCGAATGCGGCTCGACGATACGCGCCTGCAGCAGTTTGAAGGACGCGGGCAACCTGTCGTCACTGGCCCAGCCCAGCAGTCCGCGCATGCCGGCGAAGCTTGCGATATAGAACGCGCTGGTCACGACCACGGCCAACGCCTTGGCCGGCCATGGCAGGCGGGCATAGACCAGGATCACGAGCAACAGCGCACCGAGCAGCGCATAGCCGATCGACAAGGTGAGAATGACCGATTGCAGGCTATTCACGACGCGGCATCCTGACACCGGTTTTCGGGTCCAGATCCGCGCCGTTGGCGCGAACGTTTCGGAACGTCTCCAGCAGCGATTTTGGCCGCTGTTGCACGTCGATCACCTTGCCCTCGGTGTCGAGCCGGAAACGCAGGGCGGTCTTTTCGTCGCCGGTGTGATCGACCGTCAACTTGTCGTCGAAGATCACCTGGGCGATCGGATTGAGTTTCTGGACCTTCACCGTCGCCGACACAGGCTGTCCGGTGGTGGCCTGAAAATGCGAGACGTTGACGGTGTATTCGCCGGGGACGATGCCGCGCACCGTGACGATTTCCTCCCGAATCGGGGAGGGGATCTTCTTGCCGTTGACGATGATGAAATCGTTGACGCCGCCGCGATCGTCACGGTCGAGCGTGAGGAACCCGGCCTCGCGATGCCGATACCAGGCGATATTGCCGGCGGGGTCCTGCACGAACAGGTCGAGGTCGTCCGGATGGTTGTCGGGCCAGTCCATCGTGATGATGAATTCGGCTTTTGAATCGATCTTGCCGTCTTTCGATTCCGGCGACACCGCGAGCAGCGCGATGAAGAACAGGAACGAGATGACCTGCAAGGCCTTGAACAACATCACGCCGAGCGGATCGAACGGCTCTTCGCGCGGGTAGAGACCGAAATCATCCATCATGGTGGCGTTCCAGGGCCGGGGTGACGCGCGTCTCCGTCAGCGTAACGGCATCGGAAAACACCCGCTGGGTCGCGGCATCGAGGACGTAATATTGAATTCGGACCAGGATCGAGCCGGCCAGACCCGCAAGCGTCGTGTACATGGCCACCGCCATGCCGTCGCTCATCAACCCCATCGACGACTTCATCGCGACCTTGTCGGCCGCATCGAGGGTGGCGATCGGCGCCAGCATGATGATGAAGCCGATAATGGTACCCAACAGCCCGAGCTTCATCAGCGTATCGGAAGCGAATGCGCCGAAGCCGTTCGAACCGCGCATCCGATCGGCCAGCGAGCGCAACAGCAGCGTCTGGTCGATGCGGCCGGCACCTTGTGCCCTGGCCTTGGTCACCAGACTGCGGATGTGATCCCGCACCAGGCCGGCCGGCAGCATTTGCGTGTCGGCCGCGAGCGCCTTGGCGAGGTCGGGACCCGACAGGATGGCGCGACAGCGTCTTGCAGCCGCTGCTTCGCGGGCAATCGCAAGGGTACGCCACAAGCAATGCAAAGACGTGATGACGTAGAAAACGGCGATCAGGCTCGAAATATAGGTGCGGTCGGAGGTGACCATCAGGCCGATCAATCCGTATCGCCAGAGTACCACCGCGGCAAAGATCGAGAGACCGGTGAAGATCATCCATAACAGCAGCGGGCCCCGTTCAGGCGCGTCCGTACCGGGCAATGCGGTGTTCGCGGCGGTAGTGGAACTCATGTTGGATTAGCTCCCGAAGCGTGATGACTTGTCCGAGCTTCCAGCGCTTTCAGCCAGGTGCCGATCTCGCCAGCCGCGACATTGGCCTGTTGCAGCAGTTTGCCCATCGTGAAGAAGCCGTGGAACTGTCCGGGAAAATGCCGGTAGGTCACGGGCACGCCGGCCGCGCGCAGGCGCTGCGCATATTCATGGCCCTCGTCGCGCAGCGGATCGGCGCCAGCGGTCAGCACATAGGCCGGCGGCAAGCCGATCAGGGTCGTGGCGCGGACCGGCGATGCCCGCCAATCGCCGACATCGGCGCCGCCGTTGAGATAGTGTTCGCAAAACCACCGGATCACCGAATGCGTCAGCAGGATGCTGGTGTCGGGTTCGCTGTGCGAGCGATGCTTCATGGCAAAATCGACGGCCGGGTAAATCAGCACCTGTCCCGCGATCGCGGGGCCGTCGTCGTCGCGCGCGGCGATCGCAACCACCGTGGCGAGGTTGCCGCCGGCGCTGTCGCCGCCGACACTCAGCCGCGACGCGTCGATGCCAAGCGATCTGGCATTGTCGGCGATCCATTTGGTCGCGGCGATGGCATCGTCGACGGCGGCGGGAAACTTGTGCTCGGGTGCGAGCCGGTAGTCGACGGAGATCACGATCAGTTCGCCCTCGTCGGCGAGCTTCCTGCACACCACGTCGTGGGAATCGAGATCGCCGATCACCCAGCCGCCGCCGTGAAAGAATACCAGCCCCGGGGCGAGGCCATCGGTCTTCCGCAACGTCTTCGGGACGTAGATGCGCGCCGGGATCAATCCGTAAGGCGCGGGGATCGCGAGCGCGCTGACCTTTGCGAGTTCCGGCGGTTCGGGATTGCTGACAAAGCGGGCCTGCAAATAGAACTCGCGCGCTTCCGCCGGTGAAAGCGTTTCGTAGGCCGGCCGGCCGGCTTCCTGAAACGCCTTGAATACGGCGGCGGCATCGGGGTCGAGGGTCACCGGCATGATGAGAAGGCCTTTGATATTTGAACCTGTCATTTCCGGGTCTGGTCTCCTTCGGACCATCCTGGAATGACAATCCCTAGCCTGCGGTCCGCGCGCCGTCGACGGTGTAGGCGGATCCCGAGACGTAGCTCGCCTCCTCGGAGGCGAGGAACGCCACGATCGAGGCGACTTCGGAGGCCCGACCGAGCCGGCGCGCCGGAATCCGCTCGACGATCTTCTCGTCGGGCACCGGCGCGTTGCCGGGATTGCGGCCCTCGATGATCGCGCTCAGCATGCGGCTGTCGATCATGCCGGGGCAGACGCAGTTCACGCGCACGCCGGTCTTGGCGCATTCCAGTGCCGCGCTCTTGGTGAGCCCGATCACGGCATGCTTGCTGGCGCTATAGACCGCGATGTCGGGCGAGCCGATCAGTCCCGCAATCGAAGCGGTGTTGATGATGGAACCCCTGTTCTGCTCGAGCATCACCGGCAGCACGTGCTTCAGTCCCAAGAACACCCCGACCACGTTGACGTCGAGCACCCGGCGAAACATCTCGAGGGAGTATTTCGGGATCGGCGCGATCTCGCCCTCGATGCCGGCATTATTGTAAAAGATATCGATGGTGCCGAACCTGTCGACGGCGGCGCGCACATAGGCCGCCACCTCGTCCTCGTCGGTGACATCGGCGGTAACAGCCAGCGTCTGTGCCGAGGCCGGCAGATCCTTGATCGCGGTTCGCAGCTGCTGCTCGTTGCGATCGACGGCAACGATGTGCGCGCCGCGCTCCGCCAGAAGCCCGATGGTCGCGCTTCCGATGACGCCGGCCGCGCCGGTAACGACGGCGATCCTGCCATCGAGACGAATTCGATCGGGCATCTCTTTCGTTTCCCCCTTGGCTAGTCCGGCTGCTCAGGATTTCTGCCGGTTCGGCGTGGCGCGCGCGCGAACTCAGGGAGGGACTATTTCATCTGCGGCGCGGCGTGGCCAGCGGCACGGACGGGCGCCAAACCGCCCTTTCCCTGCCGTATTCGCCGTGTTAACCGGGCCCTTGCGAGCGGCGGGTAGCCTGTACAATGTCGCGAGCCCGATTCGCCCATTAAAGCCGCGAGATGCTTCGAACCATTGCCCTGACGGGTTTTGCGGCCGTGCTGGCCGCCACCACGATGTCGCTTGCGCCGCCGGCGCGCGCGCAGATCGGCAATATTTTTTCCGATCCGGTGCCGCCGCGTCCGCCGGGCAATGTTCCCCGCGGCAACCCGCAGCCGCCGCCGGACGACGACGAAGAAGTGCCGGAGCTGCCGCGAGGGCGGCTGTTGCCGACGCCCAACCGGCCGCTGCCGGGGCAGGGAGTGCCCGCGCCGGGCTCGGTCACCTCGCAACCGTTGGCGCCGCCACCCGGCATGTCGGTCATTCCGCAAAACGCGCCGCCCGGCATTGCGGTGGCGCCGCCGGAGCCGAACCAGGGCGTCGCGGTGGCACCGCCCGGCGCCAATCCGCCGCCGGGACAGCGCCAGCCTAAAGGCGTGCCGCAATCGCCGGCCACCTTGCAGCCGGGCGATGAGGTGGTCACCGAACCGCCGGCGCAGAAGATCGTCAACAAGAAGGCGAGCTTTTCCGGGCTCGACAAGATCACCGGGCGCATCATCAATTTCGACGAAGACATCGGCGAGACCGTCCAGTTCGGCGCGCTGCGGGTGAAGACCGACGCCTGCTACACGCGTCCAGCCACCGAAGCCGCCAACACCGATGCTTTTGTCGAGGTCGACGAGATCACGTTGCAGGGCGAGGTGAAGCGGATCTTTTCCGGCTGGATGTTCGCTGCCAGTCCCGGCCTGCACGGCGTCGAACACCCGATCTACGACATCTGGTTGACCGACTGCAAAGGCCCCGACACCACAGTCGTGAGTGCCGCGCCGGCCGATGTGCCGAAACCGCCGCCGCCACCCGCTCCGAAGCGGGCGGCCCCGAAGCAGGCGGTGCCGCGCCCGCCACCCCCGCAGCAGCAGACTCAACAACCGCAGCAGCAGCAGGCGCCGCCGCCACCGCCGCCGCAATCCGGTGGTCTGTTCGGGATCTTCAGGTAGTCGTGCGGCGATCGATTATCTGCGCGCGGCAATGATCTCCAGCGCTCGCGTGCCGCTCATCGGCCGGTCGAGCGGCAGCTTGGCGAAATCCGCCTCTCCCTTGATCGCTTTCCCGAGCAGCGCGGTGTAGCGCCGCCGCGAAATCTCGATGGCGCCAAAGCTGCGCAAATGCTCGGTGACATATTGCGTATCGAGCAGTTCGAATCCGCCTGCGATCAGTCTCGCCACCAGATGCACCAGCGCCACCTTCGAGGCGTCGCGGGCGCGGTGAAACATGCTTTCACCGAAGAAGGCGCGGCCGAGGTTCACCCCGTAGAGTCCGCCGACCAGATCGTCGTTTTGCCAGACCTCGACGCTGTGCGCATGTCCGAGTTGGTGCAATCCGACATAGAGATCGTGGATGCGCTTGTTGATCCAGGTATCGTCGCGGCCGGGCTGGGGCGCGGCACATCCGGCGATGACCGCCTTGAAGGCGCTGTTGAGGGTGATGGTGAAGGCGTCGGAGCGCACGGTGCGCGCCAAACGGGCGGAGATGCGAAAACCATCGAGCGGGATCACGCCGCGCATTTCCGGTTCGACCCAGAACAGCGTCGGATCGTCGGCGCTTTCCGCCATCGGGAAGATGCCGCAAGCGTAGGCGCGCAACAATACCTCGGGCGTGATTTCGGAAGAGGCGGAGTCGCGAGACGTCATGGGATGGCAGGATAGCAGGGCCGGGCCAGCCGCGGCTAGCTGGCGGCCGCGTTGGCAGCCTTGCTTGTTGACGCATCGAGGCGGAACCTCACCACGATCCTGGTACCGGCATGGCCGGCATCCCTCTCGACGCTGGCGCCGAGCTTGACTGCCATGGCGGCGACGATGCGTTGCCCCATGCCGGTGGACCGCGGGTCGGCCTTGGCGTTGAGGCCGACGCCGTCATCGGCAATCGACAGCGCAATCTCCTCGCCCTGCACATTGAGCTCGACGTGAATAGAGCCGGCGCCGTCGGGATAGGCGTATTTCACCGCGTTCATCACCAGCTCGTTGACGATGATACCGATGGCGACCGCGCGGTCGGGATCGATTTCGACCGGGTCCGCCTTTGATGTCAGCCGCGACATCCGGTTGCCCTCGGCGGATCTCCTGAGATCGTCGAGCAGGGCGCCGAGATACTGATTCAGCAGCACGCTCTTCAAGTCGTGCGAAGTGTAGAGCCGGCGATGGACCTGCGCCACGGCGGCGACCCGCCCCATCGCGTTGGTCAGCGCCGCCTTGACGTCTTCCTGGGTGCTCGAATTGGCCTGCAGGTGCAACAGCGAGGCGATGATCTGCAAGCTGTTGCCGACGCGGTGGTTGACCTCACGCAGCAGTACCTCGCGTTCGGCGGCAAGCGCGGCGTAGCGGTCGCGTGAAGCATGAACTTCCGCCTCTGCGTCGTCGCGGGCTTTCTGGATGCGCGCCTGCCGCAACGCGCCGTCGATCGCGACCTGCAGCAGGGGGATGAAATCGCCCTGGACATCCTTGACCAGATAATCGGCAGCGCCGGCTTTCAAGGCGGTGACCGCGATGCTGGAGTCCTGCGCCGCGGTAACGAACACCACCGGCGGCGCATTCGGAATCGCCAGGATCCGCTCCAGTGTTTCGATGCCGTCGAGACCCGGCATGTATTGGTCGAGCGCGACGACGTCGATGCCGCCGCGCTGAAGCCGGTCCAGGCCAGCGGTGCCGCTGGCCGCATGAACGACATTGAAGCCGAGCTTGCCCAGGCGGCGCTCGACCAGGCGGGCGAGCGCCCCGTCATCGTCTATGAACAGCAGCGTCGGGGTTGCAGGATTCATGTGGCGGTCGGCGGAACCTGAATGACGGAGAAGAACAGCCCGAGTTGGCGGATCGCGTTGGCGAAGCTTTCGTAGTTTACCGGCTTGGTGATGTAGACGTTGCAACCGAGATCATAGCAGCGTTTGATTTCCTGGGAATCGTCCGTGGTGGTCAGCACGACGACCGGTGCGCATTTGAGATACTTGTTTTCCTTGAGCCGGCGCAAGATGTCGATACCGGTCATATCAGGCAGATTAAGGTCAAGCAGGATCAACAATGCCTGATTTTTGCGCTCGGTGGCGGAACCATCGCCGCCGAACAGGTAGGCCATCGCATCGGTGCCGTTGGTAAACGGCAAGATTTCGTTGTTGACGCCGGAGCGGCGGATATTGCGCTCGATCAGGCGCGCGTGTCCGTCGTCGTCCTCGATCATGATGATGGTAACCGGCCTGCTCATTTGTCCCTGTTGCGGTTGGTCGCCGTCCAGTCGATGGGCAGCGTGATGGTGAAGGTGCTGCCGCTGTTGAGTTCCGAGGAAACCGATATCGTCCCCCCCAGCCGCCGCACCAGCGCCCTGACATGGGCCAGTCCAATTCCCTGTCCCGGCCTATCCTGCGCGCCGGCGCGGCGAAACAGGTCGAAAACGCGCTGGTGGTCCTTGGGATCGATGCCGCGCCCGTTGTCGGAGACCTCGAAGATCGCAAAGCCCAGCTTGGTCCGGCCCTGGACCCAGATCGTGCCGGGCACTCCGGGCCTGAGATATTTCAGCGCGTTGTCGATCAGGTTGGAGAAGATCTGCTCCAGCGCCAGACGGTCGCTGACGATACGCGGCAGCGGCTCGATCCGAATTTCGGTTTTCGCTTCCGCGGCCTGGTGGGCCATGGTGGCGGCCATGCCCTCTACCAGCTCGCGGGTATCGATCGAGACCGGCTCGAACTCGCGCCGTCCCTCGCGGGTGATGTTGAGGATCGCGCTGATCAGGCGGTCCATCTTGGCGATCGACGATTTGATGAAACCCAGCGCTTCCGAGAAATCCTCCGAGAGCCTCTTGTCTTCGCCATCGAGGACCGGCCCGGGATCGCGGGCAACGACAAGCGGCGGCACGGACGAGGCCGTCCCACGGCCGAGTGCCGCCATCCGCTTGAAGATGTCGGCGCGCAATTCCTCGAGTTCGGTGGTGAAACCCATGATGTTGACCAGCGGCGAGCGCAGATCGTGGCTGACGATGTAGGCGAAGCGCTGGATTTCGTCGTTGGCCTCACGCAGATCGGAGGTTCGCTCCTCGACGGTGGCCTCCAGATTGAGATTGTTGTCGCGCAACGACGCTTCGGCCACGTCGCGCTCGCGCGCCGAGCGGCGGATCAGAAAAATCGAGATGGCGGCCAGCACGACGACAAAACCTGAACCCATCCAGGTCATCGATGCCGCCAGCGTCTGACTCCGGTCGGCGTTGGTGGTCCGCTGAGCAAACAAGCGATCTTCTTCGGCCCGCATCTGGGCGGCGAGCTCGTCGATATGCTTCATGGCGGCGCGGCCGATGCCCTCGCGGATGATCTTGGTGGCGTCATCGACGCGCTGCTGCCGCGCCAAATCGATGGTGGTGCGGAATTCCTCGATCTGCTGATTGCTAAGTGAAATCAGCTCGTCGAGCAGGCGCCTTTGAAGCGGATTATCGCCGGTCAACTGGCCGAGCCGCGCCAGTGCCGGGGGGAGCTGGGCGGCGGCTTCTTCAAAATCGGTCTGGAACGCGGGCAGCAAGGTGGTGAGATAATCGCGCTCGGCGCTTTCGGCGCGGCGCAGCTGCAGTTGGCTCAGCGAAATCTGATTTTCGATTTCTACGGTGTGCAATACCCAGCGCGCGTCCTCTCGCGCATTGTTCACCAGACGCACCGAGCCGGCGCTGATCACGGTCAGAACGACGAGGCCCGCCCCGAGCAGCAGGATTTGACCAATGGCGCGCCGCCGCATGGCCTCAGGCGTCACGACAGCCTCGGGTCACGGAAAACAATTCAAGCAGTCCCCTTGGGCGGACGGTTCCCCAAGCGACCGGAACGCCTGTTCTGGCAATTTGTTCCGGGGCGACCGAATTTACTGGCAATGGATGGGACCCTTAGTCCGCCGGCTGGCCGGTCAAATACCGTTCGAGCCAATGGATGTGATAATCGCCGTCGATGATGGCGGGTTCCCGGACCAGGGCACGGAACAATGGCAGCGTGGTCTCGATGCCGTCGACCACCATTTCGTCGAGCGCGCGGCGCAGCCGCATCAGGCATTCGCCGCGGGTCTTGCCATGGACGATCAGCTTGCCGACCAGCGAGTCGTAATAGGGCGGAATGACGTAGCCCTGGTAGACGGCGGAATTGATCCGTACCCCGAGGCCGCCCGGTGAATGGTACTGCAGAATCTTGCCGGGCGAAGGGCGGAAGGTTTGCGGGTTCTCCGCATTCACCCGGCACTCGATGGCATGGCCGATGATCTGGACTTCATCCTGCGTCGCCGGCAGCTCGCCGCCGGCAGCGATGCGGATCTGTTCCAGCACGAGATCGATGTCGGTGATCATTTCGGTGACGGGATGCTCGACCTGAATGCGGGTATTCATTTCGATGAAGTAGAATTCGCCGTCCTCGAACAGAAATTCGATAGTGCCGACTCCGAGGTATTTGATGTCCCGCATCGCCTTGGCGCATGTCGCGCCGATCCTGGCGCGTGCCGCGGCGCCGAGCACCGGGGAGGGGCCTTCCTCCCAAATCTTCTGGTGGCGTCGCTGCAGCGAGCAATCACGCTCGCCGAGATGGATGGCGCCGCCACGTCCATCGCCAAGGATCTGGATCTCAATGTGGCGCGGCTTCTGCAGATATTTCTCGAGATAGACCGAAGCGTCGCCGAACGCCGACCTGGCCTCATTGGCGGCGGTCGAAAGCGCCAGCATCAGCGATTCGGCGCTCTCGGCCACCTTCATGCCGCGGCCGCCGCCGCCCGAGGCGGCCTTCACCAGCACCGGAAAGCCGATGGCTTTTGCTATCGCCATCGCGTCGTCGCCAGGGCCCACCGCGCCGTCGGAGCCGGGCACCACGGGAATGCCGAGCTTGCTGGCGGTCTTCTTGGCCTCGATCTTGTCGCCCATCAGGCGGATGTGTTCGGCCTTCGGCCCGATGAAGTGGAGATTGTGCTCGGCGAGGATTTCAGCGAAGCGGGCGTTCTCGGACAGAAAGCCGTAACCGGGATGCACCGCATCCGCTCCGGTGATCTCGCAGGCCGCGAGCAGCGCGGGCACGTTGAGATAGCTGTCCTTGGAGGGCGGCGGGCCGATGCAGACGCTCTCGTCGGCAAGGCGCACATGCATGGCGTCGGCATCCGCGGTCGAATGCACCGCGACGGTGGCGATCCCGAGTTCCTTGCATGCGCGCAAAATGCGCAATGCGATCTCGCCGCGATTGGCTATCAGGATCTTGTCGAACATTGTCCCTGCCTCATCCGTCACCCCGCAGCGAGCTCTTGCGAACCTTGAAAGGCGACGGTTTGCCCGCAACTCGACAAACCATCCTTGGAAACTCTGGGCATGCGCCCTCACACCTCGGTATGACGGGGCGCACTACGGTTCAATAATCACCAGCGGTTCGCCGAATTCGACCGGCTGGCCGTCCTCGACGAGAATCTGCGTCACGGTGCCCGCGCGCGGCGACGGAATCTGGTTCATGGTCTTCATCGCCTCGATGATCAACAGCGTCTGCCCGACCGTGACCTTGCTGCCTACTTCGATGAACGGCTTGGCGCCGGGTTCGGAGGCCCAGTAGGCGGTGCCGACCATCGGCGAGGGCACTACGCCCGGGTGCTTCGCGATATC
Source organism: uncultured Alphaproteobacteria bacterium (assembly GCA_963840155.1). Taxonomy (GTDB): domain Bacteria; phylum Pseudomonadota; class Alphaproteobacteria; order Rhizobiales; family Xanthobacteraceae; genus Bradyrhizobium. The sequence goes on along the minus strand of CAWIXP010000001.1, from coordinate 990,457 downwards.
GGCGACAGCAGCCGGCGCTGCTACTTCGGGAGCGGGCCCGGACACTGCGATGGGCAAGCCCGGCGGCATCGATGCCGCGAGGCTGATGTTGCGTGCGACTCGCAGGCGCAAGCCGGCGCGCTCGATCTCGATTTCGCTCAGGCCGGTCTCGTCGAGCAGCAGCGCGAGTTCGCGGATCAGCGCGCCGTCCTCGGCCCTGACTTTTGCGGCTGTCTTGTCGTCCGGCTGGCGCGCCATGATCTTGATCCGGAACTTTCTGCCTGGTGTTACGGCCTGACTATGTCAGGCCTTTGCCTTGGCGCCGATCCTGGCGGCCAGCCCAGAGATCGCGAGCCGGTAACCATCGATGCCGAAGCCGGAAAGCGTGGCGAACGCGGCCCTGGCGGTGAAGGAATGATGGCGGAAATTCTCGCGGGCATGAATGTTGCTGATGTGGACTTCCACCGCCGGAATTTGCACCGCCACCAACGCATCGTGCAGCGCTATCGAAGTGTGGGAATAACCGCCGGCATTGATGATGATCCCCGCGGCCTTGCTGGCATGCGCCTGGTGGATGAAATCGATCAATTCGCCCTCGCGGTTGGATTGGCGGCATTCGGCCTTGAGGCCGAATTGCGCCGATGTCTGTGCGCAGAGCTTTTCCACGTCGGCGAGGGTCGCGCGGCCGTAGGTCTCGGGCTCGCGCGTTCCCAACAGATTGAGGTTCGGGCCGTTGAGCACGTAAATCGTCTCGGCGGTGGTTTTGGCCATGCAAATCCCGGCAACGCGGCGGCAGGTGGCGAGGGTTATAGGTAACAACAGGCGCAAGGGGAAGCCTTTAGGCCGCGTCGTAGCTCGCCCAAATGCCTCATACGGCTCGCAAAAAGCTGCGCAGAACCTTCTTAAAGCAATCGTTAACCAAGCTCGCAAGACGAAACCCGCGGCAGCCTGCGGCACGCTCGAGGGATGATGTCGACGAAAAAGGGGCGGGCATTTCTGCCCGCCCCCGAAATCCCAACTCTGGATTTCAGTTTTCGGAAGAGATCAAGCGTCGAGGACGGCCACGATCTCGAACGTCCGGGGATCGATCACCACGATCTGATCGTGGACCAGGACGAACTCATATCCGCGCCATTCCGGATAGATCGTCACGACCTCCCGCGGAAGCGCGTGGAACTTGACATCCCGGGGGACGCGGGTGCCGACGGCAATCGAGAAGTTCACGTTGTTGAGCCGCTCCACACGCTCGCCACGGATCACCGAGGTGATCTTGGTGCGCTGCTCGGTCGAAAGCTTTCCGCCCGCGCCGGCCTGTCCAGTCGTCTCGGACTTTTCGCCACGAGCGTTCGTGCGGTCACGATCTTCGCGGCCCTGGGCATTCATGCGGTCGCGATCCTCGCGGCCTTGCCCGGTCGTGCGCTCGCGGTCCTCGCGGCCCTGAGCGTTCTTTTGGCCTTCGCGGCCTTCAGCCTTCATATCCTTGCCGGCCTTGCCACGCTCGTTCTCGGTGCTCTTGGACTTCTCACCTTGCATGCCCTTGCCTTGCATGCCCTTGTCTTCGGCGCGCTCGTTCTTCATGCCGCCCTTGTCTTCAGCACGCTCGTTCTTGGCCGCACCCGGCGATTTCTGTTCCGACTGGCTCGACTTCATGCCGGACTTCTCCGACTGGGTCGACTTGGATTCCGCGCCGGCCTGACCGGTCGTCGCCGATCCGCCGGAAGGTTGGGAACTGTGCTGGGCGGTGGAACCACCGGAGGCGCCGCCGCCTTCCTTCATCCCGGTTCCCTGTGCGTTAGCGAAGCCGGTTCCGGCGATCAGCGCCGCTGCGGCAACCGAGATCATAAAGCGATTAGCCATCGAATTTTCTCCTCACGTGTTTTGCATGCCCGCGCCAACAACGAAAACCAAGCAAGCCAGTTCCCCGAGATAGCGGGTTCCGGCGAGTTTGTTTTTGACAGGCGACGAAGATGAATGACGGAGATCGAGGAGGGCGACGGTATCGCGCCGTGGAACATTTCGAATGCGGTGACGGCGCGCCTTCGGGTTCCAGATCCATTGGGCATCGAACGCACATCTATGCATGCGCGGGTATCAACGCGTTGCGCCGACATGTATCGAGCCGGCAGCGCCGCAGCCGCCCGGATTAAATCTGGGTTGGAATCAAGACGACGCTGTCGTCCTTAGCAGGTCGCCTTGCCGCAACGGGCGATCCCGACCTTTTCCTTGAGACTGTCAAGGCCGACCGCGCCGATCACGACCTGCTTGCCGATCACGTAACTCGGCGTGCCGTTCATGCCCATGGCTTCGGCGAGCTTGAAGTTCTCCTCGATCGTGGCGCGCACTTCCGGACTGGCGAGATCTTTCTCGATCCTGGCGGTGTCGAGGCCGGCATCCTTGGCCGCCGCCATGGCGCGCGCCTTGTCCGCGGGGCCGCGGCCACCGAGCAGTCGCTGATGGAAATCGAGATACTTCTTGCCGCTCGCGTCCTGCATGCGCACGGCGACGGCGACCTTCGCAGCCTCGACCGAGCCCTCGCTCAACACCGGGAATTCCTTCAGCACGACCTTGAGCTTGGGATCGGTCTTGATCAGATTCAGCATGTCGGCCATGGCGCGCTTGCAGTAGCCGCAATTGTAGTCGAAGAATTCGACGAAGGTAACATCGCCGTCCTTGTTGCCGAGCGTGACGCCGCGCGGCGAATTGAAGATCGCCTCGGCATTGCTGGCGACGCTGGCTTCATGTTTCTCGGCTTCCGCAACCGCCTGGCGCTTGCTGAGCTCAGCCATCGCCTCTTCCAGCACCTCAGGATGCGCGAGCAGATAATTCCTGACCATGGTTTCGATCTCGCCGCGTTGAGCATCGGTGAAGCTCTGCGCGGAGGCAGCCGGCGCCATCCCGCACAAGGCGAGCGCGAGCAGTGCGGGAAGGAGCAAGCGGAATGGCGGCATCTGGCAAATCCTCATGGTGAAAGGCGGTTTTCGAAAATTTTACAAAGCGAGCCGGTATATTCCTAGTTGCTCTTGTGGCCCGGCAGCGGCCTTGCAGCGACGATGTCGTCGGCCTTGACCCATCCGGGGGTGCCGATGGCGAAACGGGTTTTGGCGCGCGAGGCGAGTTCGCGGGCGGTCTTGTTATCGCCGCGAAGAAAAGCGGCCTGTGCGGATGCCAGATCGGCCTGCGCGAAATCTCCTTTTCGGCCATAGGCCATCGCCAGTTGAGTGTAGCCGAGCGGCGCCTCGGTTTCGCGCGCCACCGCAGCACGCAGAATCGCGATGGCTTCCTCCGTATAGGCCTTATTATTGGTCGCTACGAGCGCCTGCCCAAGTAACATCTCGATGAGCGGCGCGTTATTCGATAGCTGCACCGCCCTGCGCAACGGAGCGATTGCCTCCGCCGGCTTGCCGCCTTCCAGGAGCGCCTGACCGCGCAATTCGTGGAAATACGGGTTGTTAGGCTGCAACTGGATCAGGGCGTCGATCTGGCCGAGCGCGGTGCGTAAATCGCCGTGCAGGTAGGTGGCGATGGCGTGCGCGTAACGCGCGGGCAGGCTGTCGTTCGACAGCGGATAGCGCCGGTAGACAGTATCGGGACGCTCCATGAAGGCCGAGATCTTGGCGCGCATCATGTCGTGGCGCAATTGCAGGGCCGGCTCGTCCTTCTTGTCCCAATATGGGCTTGAACGCGCGAATTCCTCAAGCGCTGCGACGCGCTCGGCCGGCATCGGGTGGGACTGCAGATAAGGATCGGCACCGCGCGCGGCAAACAGGCTTTCATTGCTAAACCGCTTGAAGGTCTCGTACATGCCCTTCGGCGACTGTCCGGTGGCGGTCAAAAACTTCACGCCGGCCCGATCAGCGTTTTCCTCCTGCTGACGCACGTAGGAGATCAGGGTGCGGCGGATCATTTCCTGCGGGCCGGCGATCGCCGCGGCGCCCGCATTGGCGAGACCGCTACCGCCGTTGCTGCTGCCGCCGCGAACGCCGGCCACCATGGCGCCGGCGCCGAGCAGCATCGCGATGATCATCTGGGTTTGGGCCTGCGCCAGCTGCTCGCGCATCTTGGCGAGATGGCCGCCGGCTAAATGGCCGGTTTCATGCGCCAGCACCCCGATGATCTGGTTCGGGGTTTCCGACTGCATAAGGGCGCCGTAATTTACGAAGATACGGCGGCCATCGGCGACAAAGGCGTTGAAGGCGCTCTCGTTGATGATCACGATCTGGATGTTCTGTTTTTCCAGACCGGCGGCGCGCAGGATCGGCCGGGTGTATTCCCGCAGCAGTTGCTCGGATTCGGTGTCGCGGATGACCGGCGGTCCCTTTTCCTGCTGAGCCAAAGCGGGGGTCACCGGCGCGAGCGCGAGCGCGGCTGCGGTGGTCAGCGCAGTCAGTTTCAACGTCGTCTTGCGTAGCGCCAGGCGAAACAGCATCGAAGCGATCTTAATGAGTGGCAGGGCCGGACACCGGATAGGCGCTAACAAGCCGCCGAATGCGGCTAGTCTGGGGCGCTGGTGGCCCCGTTTCGAAAGTTCGTGCTAGGTTGCCGCACCGGAGGTCACGACCTTCGGAAACCACAGAGGTACCGGGAAATCAATCATTGGCGCCGCTTTCCGATCTTCGGGTTCCTAGCACGAGTTCGCCTCGAACGGTGCAGGAACTTCAAAAACGGCGCGGACTCAAAACAGCGGATATCGATGGAAGCGACCTTGAAGGACCGTGCCAATAGCCTGCTGACGGCGTCGGGGCGAAGCGATGTGCCGCCGTTCATGGTGATGGACGTGATGGCGGCGGCGGCGCGGATTGAAGCGGCCGGTGGCCATGTCGTCCACATGGAGGTCGGTCAGCCCTGGGCTGCGGCGCCGCAGACGGCCATATCGGCAGCGCGCGCGGCGCTGGAGGGCGGGCGGATCGATTATACGTCCGCTCTGGGAATTCCTTCGCTGCGTGAGCGCATCGCCGCCCATTACCGCGAGACTTACCGTTGCAAAGTGGATGCCGAGCGGGTCGTGGTGACCACAGGCTCGTCGGGCGGGTTCATCCTGGCTTTTCTTGCGATGTTCGAGCCCGGCGACCGGGTTGCGATCACCGTGCCCGGTTATCCGCCATACCGGCACATTCTGACGGCGCTTGGCTGCGAACCGGTGCTGATCGAGACGTCGAGCGAGACCCGCCATGCACTGACCGGCGAAGCCTTGCTGGCTGCCCATCGCAAGACGCCCCTGAAGGGCGTGCTGGTCGGAAGCCCGGCCAATCCAACGGGCACCATGATGTCCCGCGAGGCGCTTTCGGGCTTGATCGCGGCGGCGCAAGCCGCCGGCATTCGATTTATCTCCGACGAGATCTATCACGGCCTCGACTACGCTTTTCCTGCGGTGACCGCGGCGGAGCTTTCACCGCAGGCGCTCATCATCAATTCGTTCTCGAAATACTTCTGCATGACCGGCTGGCGGGTCGGCTGGATGGTGGTGCCGGAACAACTGGTGCGGCCGATCGAGCGGCTGCAGCAAAATCTTGCGATCTCGGTGCCGACGCTGTCGCAGATAGCCGCCGAGGCGGCGTTCGAAGGCCGCGAGGAAATGGAGCGGGTGAAACGCGGTTACCAGGAGAACCGCCGCATTTTGATCGAGGGCCTGCCGCAAGCCGGCCTCGACAAATTCCTTCCCGCCGACGGTGCATTTTATCTCTACGCCGACGTCTCGGCCTTTACCTCAGACAGTTTCGAGTTCGCCAAAAAGATGCTGGAGCAGGCCCATGTCGCGGCAACGCCCGGCATCGATTTCGACCCCGTGCACGGCCATCGCTTCGTTCGTTTTTGCTATGCGCGCTCGGCCGATGACATGCGCGAAGCGGTCGCACGGATCGCGCGCTGGCTCGGTTGAAGCGACCCACTGCTGCGCCGGTTCGCCGCCAGCAACCAATATCAGCTGCGGGAAACAGCACCTGACGCCATTGACTTCGGTCCGCCAATTGATCTTGGCTAGCGCCAGAGACGGCCGTCTGCGCCAGGCGCGACGGAGCATCCAAAAATCCAATGGGGAGTGAACGTCATGGCGCCCACGACCGTAACCCGGACGCCGCCCGCCACGGCGAAACCCTGGTACAAGATCCTTTATCTCCAGGTGCTGATCGCTATCCTCATCGGTGTCATCGTCGGCTGGCTATGGCCAAGTGTCGCCACCAACGACTGGGTCAAGGCGCTGGGCGACGGCTTCATCAAGTTGATCAAGATGTTGATCGCGCCGATCATCTTTTGCACCGTGGTGTCGGGCATCGCCCACATCCAGGACGCCAGAAAAGTCGGCCGCGTCGGCGTCAAGGCGCTGGTTTATTTTGAGATCGTTTCCTCGTTTGCGCTGATCCTCGGCCTGATCGTCGGCAACCTTGTCCAGGTCGGCCATGGGCTCGGCGCCAAGCCGGATGCGGCGGCGGTCGCGAGCTATGTCAAGCAGGCGGAAGCGCAAAAATCGGTCGATTTCGTTCTCAACATCATTCCGGACAGCGTGGTCGGGGCGCTGGCGCGCGGCGATATCCTTCAGGTGCTGCTGTTTGCTATCCTGTTCGGCTTTGCGCTGATGGCGCTCGGCGAACGCGGCCATCGGCTGCGCGATATCATCGACGACGCCGCGCACGGGGTGTTCGGCGTGATTGCGATTGTCATGAAGGCGGCGCCGCTCGGAGCCTTCGGCGCGATGGCCTATACCATCGGAAAGTTCGGGCCCGCCGCGCTCGGCAACCTGGTTGGATTGATCGCGCTGTTCTACGCGACCGCGGCGCTGTTCGTGTTCGTCGTGCTCGGCCTGATCGCACGGTTCGTCGGCTTCAACATTTTCAAGTTCATCGCCTATATCAGGGACGAACTGCTGATCGTGCTCGGCACCAGTTCATCGGAAAGCGCGCTGCCGCAATTGATGGAGAAACTCGAGCGGCTCGGCTGCTCCAAGCCGGTGGTCGGCCTGGTGGTACCCACGGGCTATTCGTTCAATCTCGACGGCACCAACATCTACATGACGCTGGCAACGCTGTTCATCGCGCAGGCGCTCGGCGTGGACCTGACATTCGGTCAGCAACTGACCATCCTGATTGTCGCCATGCTGACCTCGAAGGGCGCCAGCGGCGTCACGGGCGCGGGCTTTATCACGCTGGCGGCAACGCTGACGGTGGTCAATCCGGCGCTGGTTCCGGGAATGGCGATCGTGTTCTCGGTCGACAAGTTCATGAGCGAGGTGCGCGCGCTGACCAACATCACCGGCAACGGAGTTGCCACCGTGTTCGTGTCGTGGTGGGAGGGTGAACTCGACCACGAAAAGCTGCATGCCCGCCTGAATCAGGTGATCGATCCATCTAACGTGGAGACGGCGGTCACGACCGGTTAGGCCAATGCGAAATCACAGATGCGCGCCGGCGGTCAAAAACCGCTCGGTTTTTGCCGAGCGGTTTTTTATTTCGAAAACTTCTACTCGCCGTTGCCGAAGCGCCGCGACCACCATCCGGCGCGGCGGGGTTGGGCGTCCGTGGACATTTCCGCCTCCGACTGCGGGGCCGGCGCCGCGGGCGAGGATGGCTGAGGCTCGCTGTGGTTAACCGGAGCCGGTGCCGGCGCAGCAGGCTGGGCATCGGCCAGGAAACTGACCTTCTCGCGCACAGTTGAGCGGCGCCGCGCGGCTGCACGTTCGGCTTCTTGCGCGCTCTCTGTTTCGGTTGAGCCAGGCGCAGTCTCCGGCCGGCTCCGCTCCGCCGCGCGTTGCTCGGGCGGCGGGGCAACCTGCTCGGGTTGCACTACCGGCGCTGATGCTTGGGATGGATTGCCGTCGAAATCGGCCGCCGCGCCGGTCGCTTCCGGGGCTGACGCCGGTCCGAGCTCGTCGGCGATCGATCCGGCCAGTCCGTCTTCGGGCCCGCCGCGCCGACGGCGTCCGCCGCGACGTCCGCGCCGGCGGGGTCGCCGCTCGCCGCCCGGTGGCTGATCGGCGCGAGCCGCGCCTGCCGAACCGGGCTGCTCCTCGGTTTCGTCCTCGTCGGCTTCGCTGTCGTCGGCGATGACGCCGGGAATAGCGACGGCTTCGAAGGCGACGCGCCCGCTGTCCTGGTGGTCGCGGGCAGGCTCGCCGTCGCGCGGCTCGCCGGGCCGGCCGCCGCGGCGCCGGCGCCGGCGTTTGCGCTTGTGGCCGTCCGCTTCTGTCTCGCCGGTACCCGGTTCGCCGGCCGCCTGATCCTCCGCCAGCCCTTCGGTCTCGTCGGTCTCTATTTCCGATTCGGTTTCGATATCGAACGGCCCCTCCTCATCGAAGGGCTCTTCCGGCTGCGGCGGGAACGCCGCGACTTGCGCCGCCAGCAGCGCCTTCGCCGCTTCCAGCGTGTGCACCTGTTCGCCCCGATCGATGATGAACGATTGCTGGCCGCTCACGGTCGGATCGGCGATCACCGCCAACGTGACCTTGAAGCTGCTTTCGAGATCGCGCAGATGGCCGCGTTTGTGATTGAGAACGTAGAGCGCGACATCGGTGCGGGTTCGCACCACGAGATTATGGGTCGCGCCCTTCATCAGAATTTCCTCGAGCCCCCGCAATAACTGGAGCGCGACGGAAGAAACCGACCGTACATGGCCGCTGCCGCCGCATTGCGGACAGGGCTCCGTCGAACTCTCGAGCACGCTGGCACGAATGCGCTGCCGCGACATTTCGAGCAGGCCGAAATGCGAGATGCGCCCGACCTGGATTCGCGCGCGGTCCTGGCGCAGACAATCGCTGAGCTTGCGCTCGACCGAGCGGTTGTTGCGCTTCTCGTCCATGTCGATGAAGTCGATGACGATCAGGCCGGCGAGATCGCGCAAACGTAACTGCCGCGCGACTTCCTCGGCAGCCTCCATGTTGGTCTTGAGCGCGGTATCCTCGATGTGGTGTTCGCGGGTCGAGCGGCCCGAATTGACGTCGATCGAGACCAGCGCCTCGGTCTGGTTGATCACGATGTAGCCGCCGGATCGCAACTGCACCGTCGGCGAGAACATCGCGTCGAGCTGGCTCTCGACCCCCATCCGCGAGAACAGCGGCTGGCCGTCGCGATACTGCTTCACCGCGCGCACATTCGAGGGCATCAGCATCTTCATGAAATCGCGGGCTTCCTGATAGCCGGATTCGCCGGCGACCATGATTTCGTCGATTTCCTTGTTGTAGAGATCGCGCAGCGAGCGCTTGATCAGCGAGCCCTCCTCGTAGACCAGCGTCGGGGCCTGCGACTTCAAGGTCATGTCGCGCACGGTTTCCCACATGCGGATCAGATATTCGAAGTCGCGCTTGATCTCGGGCTTCGTGCGCGACGCGCCCGCGGTGCGCAGGATGATCCCCATGCCCTCGGGAACGTCGAGATCCTGCACCACTTCCTTGAGCCTGGAGCGGTCCTGTGCGGAAGTGATCTTGCGGCTGATGCCGCCGCCGCGCGCCGTGTTGGGCATCAACACCGCGTAGCGCCCGGCCAGCGACAAATAGGTCGTCAACGCCGCACCCTTGTTGCCGCGTTCTTCCTTGACGACTTGCACCAGCATCACCTGACGCCGCTTGATGACCTCCTGGATCTTGTACTGCCGGCGCGGACGGAAGGAGCGCTCCGGCACTTCTTCGAGCACATCGTCGCCGCCGACGGACTCAACGAGCTCGTCCTCGGCCTCCTCGGCGTCATCTTCGTCGTCGTGGACTTCCGCGCTGAGCGTGGCGGCTTGTTCGGGGTGATCCGACGCGGCGCTCTCGCTGCTGGCATGCTCGGCGTGCGCGCCGCCATGTTCGGCACGCGCTGCGTCTTCGGCATGGGCTGCATTTTCGCGCGCATTTTCTTCCTCGGTCAGATCATCGTGCGCGTGGTGTTCGTGAGCTTCTGGCGCGTAGTCCGGTGCCGCGGCAGATGCCTCGAGCGCGGCCGTGTCGGGCAGCGTCACAGCCGCCAGCGTCTCGCTGGCGTCCGGTTGGCCGTGCTCTTCGTGTTCACGATGGTGCTCGTGCGCATGATCGTGATGCTCATGATCGTCATGATCGTGATGCTCGGGGTCGCCATGATAGCCCTCGGCGTCGTGCGCGTGTTCGCCATCGACATGCGAGCCCGCCACCTGGTCCTGATGCGACTGGGCGGCCTGCGATGGATCGGCGTTCGCGCTCTCGACGATCTCGCTCTGCACGCGCTCGCCGCTGCCGCGGCGCCGCGAATTGCGGTGCCGCGGACGACGGCGGTTGGAGCGGTTTTCGGTTTCTTCTTCGGCCTCACGGTGGGCGCGTTCGTCCGCCTCGATCAGCGCCTGCCGATCGGCGACCGGGATTTGATAATAATCGGGATGGATTTCGCTGAAGGCGAGAAAGCCGTGCCGGTTGCCGCCATATTCGATGAATGCGGCTTGCAGCGACGGCTCAACGCGCGTGACCTTGGCGAGATAGATATTGCCGCGCAGTTGCTTGCGTTGGGCGGTTTCGAAATCAAACTCTTCGACGCGATTGCCGCGGACCACAACGACCCGGGTCTCTTCCGGGTGGGTGGCATCGATCAACATCTTGTTGGGCATTTTGGAACTCTTGACGGCGGCGGGCGCGTATTGCGGTAAGCGCGTATCGCGCCGCCGGGTGACGCGACGGTCCACCTGATTCGGGGGTGAGGGGAAGGCCAAAACGCAACTCGGCGCGCCGCGCCGAACGAGATTCGGCGGATGCAAGACGACGCGCGGAGCTTTCGCTCCGCCGCGGCGCAATTGCTCCGTGAATCATGGTCGGCAACACAGTCTGGCGCATCAAGCGTCGGCCCGTCTAAATAACGTGGGCGGCGAAAGGCCGCCTGGTCTGTCGCTGCAGGCTCGGCGCGGCGCCAAGGCGCTCGCCGGCGAATTGCATATTGGGACCTGAGAGGGGTCCGGATAAGCGGTTATGCCGTGTCTGAAACCGTCCCTGGAACAAGATCGCAGCCTGGGACCGGACGCCGCTCGGGCTCGAAACCGCCGCTCCTTTTCAGCCGCGCGCTGCGCTGGCTGTGGAGGGATCGGAAGGACGCTGAAATCTCCTGAAATCGAAGATTTCGGCGCTGCACCGGGAGGCTGAACGCGACACAACCGGGAATTTTAGCCGTCAGCACTTTTTACATACGTGGATTGGGCCTTGGGTGCAAGGGAACTCCCCGAGAGCGTCGCAGCCAGGCAACACTGCGTCTTATTCGGCAAAATTGGCTTAAGGTTCGATTAACCCTGTGGTTCTATTGCGGTAAGAGGGCTGCTCGGAGGCATGGATTCGGTGGCGGGCCGCGCAAATCGTCGTGTGTTGCTGGGAAGCACGGTGTTGTGCGTTGCAGCATTGCTTTGTTCCGGCCCCACATTCGCAGGCCGGGACGGCCAACCCCCAACCCCCGCAGTGGCCTCTAACTTCCCGGTTGCTTCCGATGCCCGGCTCGCCGGCGACGCCAAACAGACGCGCTTCGTGCTGGATCTCGACAAACCTATCCAGTTCCGTGCCTTCGCGCTGGCCGATCCGTATCGGGTCGTCGTGGACATCCCCCAGGTTACCTTCAGGCTTGCCGCCGGCACGGGCAGCGCCGGCCGCGGGTTGATCAAGGCGTTCCGCTACGGCCTCGTGATGCCCGGCGGTTCGCGCATCGTATTCGACCTCACGGGACCGGCGAAGGTCGCGCATTCCTATGTGCTGGAGGCGGCCAATGGCCAACCGCCACGGTTGGTGCTCGAACTGGAAGAAGTGGACCGTACCAGCTTCGTTCAGTTGCTGCCGGCCGACAGCCGGCCCGAACTCAGGCCTGCTATCGCCGATGCTGCACTCGCGCCTTCCGCCCGTGAGCCGGCGGGACCGCTCAAACCCGAGACGCCGCCCGATTCGCGTCCGCTGATTGTGATCGACCCCGGCCACGGCGGCATCGACAACGGTACGCAGGCGAGCAACGAGAGCGAAAAGAACCTGGTGCTGGGATTTGGGCTGGCGCTGCGCGATCGCATCGAAAGGGGCGGCAAATACCGCGTCGTGATGACCCGCACCGACGACACCTTTATCCCGCTCGCCGACCGCGTCCGGATCGCGCGCAATCAGTCGGCGGCGCTGTTCGTGTCGATCCATGCCGATGCCTTGCCGCATCACGAGGGCGATGCCCAGGGCGCTACTATCTACACGCTCTCCGACAAGGCATCCGACGCCGAGGCCGAAAGGCTCGCGGAAGCGGAGAACAAGGCCGACGCTATCGGCGGGGTCAACTTGACCGAGGAGCCGACCGACGTCGCCGACATCCTGATCGATCTCGCGCAACGGGAAACCCGCACCTTCTCACATCGTTTCGCACGCCTGCTGGTCGGCGAAATGAAGAACACCGTGCGGATGCACAAGCATCCCCTGAAATCCGCGGGCTTCAGGGTGCTGAAAGCCCCCGACGTGCCGTCGGTCCTGATCGAACTCGGCTATGTCTCCAACAAGGGCGATCTCGAACATCTGGTATCCGAAAGCTGGCGCTCCCGCACGGTCGGATCGATGGCGCAGGCGATTGACGCTTTCTTTGCCAAGCGGCTGGCGGTGGCTGGGCCTGGCGACTGAAAATGGAACCGGGCATGCTGCAAGCCCTAGTTTGGCCACAGCGACCGCTCTATAAAAAATACCGCGAGGCGTTCGGAATCGATCAAAATCCCCTCTCGGCCAACGTATGATGCGCCTCCCGCGGAACCGCAGATCGTTCGCGGCTGGTCCATGCTGAGGGCAACGCCGCGGGCTCGCGGTGCAAGGGTTGAGACGGATATTTGCTGATGCGCTTGCTGGTGCGGTTCATAGGGTTCTTGTTCGCTGCTGGAACGGTCGTGTTCCTGGTCGGCGTCGCCGCCGTGGCAGGGATGATCTGGCATTTTTCCAAGGACTTGCCGGACTATTCACAGCTTCAGGATTATGAGCCGCCGGTGATGACGCGCGTCCATGCCGCCGACGGCGCGCTGCTCGGCGAATATTCCAAGGAACGGCGCCTCTATCTACCGATCCAGGCGGTCCCGAAGCTCGTCATCAATGCCTTCCTCGCCGCCGAGGACAAGAACTTCTATGAGCATGGCGGCATCGATTTCTCCGGCATGGCGCGCGCCGCGGTGCTCTATGCGCAGAATTACGGCTCCAATCGCCGGCCGCAAGGCGCCTCCACGATCACCCAGCAGGTCGCGAAGAACTTTCTCCTGACCAATGAAGTCTCGTTCACACGCAAGATCAAGGAAGCCTTGTTGGCGATGCGGATCGAGCGTGCTTACTCCAAGGACAAGATCCTCGAGCTTTATCTCAATGAAATCTATCTCGGTCTCGGCGCGTACGGTGTCGCCGCCGCGTCGCTGGTTTATTTCGACAAATCGGTGAACGAACTCACGGTGGCGGAAGCCGCCTATCTGGCGGCGCTGCCAAAGGCGCCGGCGGCGCTGCATCCGGTCCGCAACCGCGACCGGGCGATCGAGCGGCGCAATTATGTGATCGACCGTCTCCTGGAAAACGGCTGGATCAAGCAGGCCGATGCCGACAAGGCCCGCAAGGATCCGCTCAACGTCACCAGCCGCAGCAATGGCGCGCATATTTTCGCCGGCGAATATTTCGCCGAGGAAGTCCGCCGCGATGTGTTCGAGCGCTATGGCGAAAAGAAACTGTATGAAGGCGGGCTGTCGGTGCGCACCACGCTCGATCCGAAGGTCCAGGTGATGGCGCGCAAGACCATGGTGGCCGGCCTTGTCACCTATGATGAACAGCAGGGCTGGCGCGGCGCGATCAGCAAGCTCGACATATCGGGCGACTGGGGGGTGAAGCTCGCCGATGTGAAATCGCTCTCGGACATCTCGCCCTGGCGCATGGCCGTGGTGCTGGAGACCAGCGAGCAGTCCGCCCGCATCGGCTTCCAGCCGGGGCGTGAACTGGGCGGCGCCGTCAGCAAGGAACGGCAAACCGGTATCATCGCGCTCGATGGCGTGCGCTGGGCCAAGGCTGCATCGGGGCCGACCCGCTTCAAGGCGCCGACCACGGTGTCGCAAGTGCTTGCGCCGGGCGATGTGATCTATGCCGACCCCTTGATCGCCAAGGACGGCAGTCCGGTCGAAGGCCAGTACCGGCTGCGCCAATTGCCGGAGGTTTCCGGCGCGATGGTGGTGATGGATCCCTGGACCGGCCGCGTGCTGGCGATGGTCGGCGGATTTTCGTTCGACCAAAGCCAGTTCAACCGCGCGACCCAAGCTTATCGGCAGCCGGGCTCCTCGTTCAAGCCGATCGTCTACTCATCGGCGCTCGACAACGGCTATACGCCCTCGACGGTGGTGGTCGACGCCCCGATCGAGATCGACCAGGGGCAGGGTGCGGGTGTCTGGCGACCGGAAAACTACTCGGTCGGCCATTATTACGGCCCGCAGACGCTGCGCAACGCACTGAGACTCTCGCTCAACACGGTGACGGTGCGTCTGGCGCAGGACATCGGCATGCCGCTGATCGGCGAATATGCCAAGCGGTTCGGAGTTTATGACGAACTGCCGAACTATTTGTCCTATGCGCTGGGTGCCGGCGAGACCACCGTGATGCGGATGGTCACGGCCTATTCGATGTTCGCAAACGGCGGCCGGCGCGTGAAGGCGACCTTGATCGACCGGATCCAGGACCGCTATGGCCATACCATCTTCAAGCATGACGCGCGCGAATGCCGCGGCTGCGATGCCGCGGGCGGCTGGAAGAACCAGCCTGAGCCCCAGCTCGTCGATCGCCGCGAGCAGGTGCTGGATTCCATGACCGCCTACCAGATCACCTCGATGATGGAAGGCGTGGTGCAAGGCGGCACCGCGACGGTCGTGAAAGAGGTCGGCAAACCGATCGCCGGCAAGACCGGAACCACCAACGATGAAAAGGATGCCTGGTTCATCGGCTTCTCGCCGGACATCGTGGTCGGTATCTACATAGGCTACGACAAGCCGCGCAATCTCGGCAGGGGCGCCACCGGCGGTCATCTGGCCGCGCCGATCGCGCGCGACTTCCTGAAGCTCGCGCTCGCCGATAAGCCGGCGATTCCGTTCAAGGTCCCCGCCGGAATCAAACTGATCCGGGTCGACGCCAAGAGCGGCATGCGCGCCGGTCCCGGCGACGGCGGCCGGACCATCCTGGAAGCCTTCAAGCCCGGTACCGCGCCGCCTGACAATTACAGCGTCATCGGGGTCGCCGACGCGGACGGGCGCTCGATGATGGCGCCGCCGGACGCGGGCAATATCATGCGCCCCGGCACCGGCGGGCTCTACTAGCGGAATTCAGCGCGGGGAAAACCGCGGAAAGACGTTGCGGCCGATTGCGCTTTGCGGCCCGCGCCGCTACATCCGGCAACATTGCCAGCGGCGGTATGCACCGCGAATCAGAGAACTACATGCGCGCCGAAACCGAGCGATTAGTCGAAGAGATCAAGCAGTCAGTCGGGCTGCTGAGGAGGCATCTTTGACGTCGAGAAATCGACGGCACGGCTCGCCGAGCTGAACAAGCTCGCAGAACATCCCAATCTCTGGAACGATCCCCAGAAGGCGCAGAAGCTGATGCAGGAGCGCACCTCGCTGGAGGACGCGCTCTCCGGCATCGGCAAGGTCGAGCGCGAGCTCGAAGACAATATCGGCATGATCGAGCTCGGCGAGGCCGAGAACGATGGCGGCGTCGTCACCGAGGCCGAGACCGCGCTGAAAAATCTGAAGAAGGAAGTCGCCCGCCGCGAACTTGAGGCGCTGCTGTCCGGAGAAGCCGATCGCTTCGATTCCTATCTCGAGGTTCATGCCGGCGCCGGCGGCACCGAGAGCCAGGACTGGGCCGAAATGCTGTTGCGGATGTACACGCGCTGGGCCGAAAAGCACGGTTTCAAGATCGAATATCTGGAGGAGACGCAGGGTGAAGAGGCCGGCATCAAGTCCGCCACCATCCAGATCAGCGGGCACAACGCCTACGGCTGGCTCAAGACCGAAGGCGGCGTGCACCGGCTGGTGCGGATCTCGCCGTTCGATTCCAACGCGCGCCGGCACACGTCGTTTTCCAGCGTTGCGGTGTTTCCGGTGGTCGACGACAGCATCAAGATCGATATCAAGGAATCCGACGTGCGCACCGATACCATGCGCTCGGGCGGCGCCGGCGGGCAGCACGTCAACAAGACCGAATCCGCCGTCCGGCTGACGCATATTCCGACCGGGGTTGCCGTGGTCTGTCAGGCCGGCCGCTCGCAGCACAAGAACAAGGCGCAGGCCTGGGACATGCTGCGCGCGCGGCTCTACGAGATCGAGCTGAAGAAGCGCGAGGAGCAGGCCGCCGCCGACCAGGCCGCCAAGACCGATATCGGCTGGGGCCATCAGATCCGTTCTTATGTGCTGCAGCCCTATCAGATGGTGAAGGACCTGCGCACCGGCGTGCAGACCTCGGATACCTCGGGCGTGCTTGACGGCGACCTCGACGAGTTCATGGCGGCAACCCTGGCGCAGCGCGCCTTCGGCGCTCCGCCGGGCGCGGTCGAAGATGTGGACTGATCAATGACAAAAATTGCCTTCATCGGCCTCGGACGTATGGGACACGGCATGGCCGGCCGCTACCTCGGGGCCGGTTTCGACGTCACGGTATGGAATCGCAGCAAGGCCAAGGCGGAAGATCTGATCGCGCGCGGCGCGAAATGGGCGACCTCTCCGGAGGACGCCGCCATCGATGCCGATGCCGTCGTGACGATGGTGGCCGATGACGAGGCTTCGCGCGCGGTCTGGCTCGCTGGAGACGGTGCCGCCGCGGCCATGAAGCCCGGAGCGATCGCGATCGAATGCTCCACGGTTTCGTACAGCCACGCGCTCGATCTCGCCCGCGAGCTTCGCAGGCGAGGGATCATCTATATCGACAGCCCCGTCACCGGCCTGCCGGATGCGGCGGCGAGCGGAAATTTGACGCTGCTGGTCGGCGCCGAGCCCGCCGATCTCGAGCGCGCGCGGCCGTTTCTCACGCCGCTTTCCACCACGATCCGGCATTTCGGCCCGGTCGGCAGCGGCACGGTCTACAAACTGATCAACAATTTGATGGGCGCGATCCAGATTGCCGGGATCGCCGAGGGTCTTGCGATCGCCGAGCAGGCCGGCCTCGACATGAAGCTGGTGCTCGAGGCGATTGAAACCGGAGTGGCGGCGAGCCCGCAGGTAATCCGTCATTCCCGGCGCATGGCCGCACGCAATTTCACCGGCGCGACGTTTACCGCAGCGCTGCGGCACAAGGATGCGGCTTATGCGGTTGCGTTGGCCGAAAACCTGCTTTCGGAGGCGCCCGTGATGGGCCGCGCCGCGGTGCAGGCCTATGCCCGCGCGAAAGCCTATGCACCCGATGACGATGAAGGCAAAATGATCGAGATCGTGTCGCGCGCGAAATAGGCGAGACGGAAATCGGGTGGCCAAGGCGGCGCTTTCCGGTTAGGCGTTGCGTTCGATGGCGTAGAGATCGACCGCCGACATAATCGCCAAGGCACCTGATATGGCAACCGTTGACTATCGCATCGACGGCCGCGACTGGGCACTGCTTGCCGTCCTCTCAGTTCTCTGGGGCGGGTCGTTCTTTTTCAACGGCGTTGCGCTTAAGCAATTGCCGCCGTTCACGCTGGTCTTCCTGCGGGTGGCGCTTGCCGCCGTGATCCTGCTGCCGCTCGTGCGGGCCTATCGCATCGATTTCCCGAAGGGGATTTCGGGCTGGCGGCCGTTTTTCGGTATCGCGGCTCTCAACAACGTCGTGCCGTTCTCGCTGATCGTGACGGGGCAGACCTACATCCCGAGCGGTCTTGCCTCCATCCTGAACGCGACGACGCCGCTGTTCACCGTCTTGGTGATGGCCGCGAGCGGCGATGAGAAACTGCTGATGCGCCGGGTGGCCGGCGTGCTCACCGGCCTGATTGGCGTGCTCATCCTCCACGGGGACGATCTCGGCTTCAATAACAGCCAGGGCGCCGGCATCCTGCTCTGTCTGGCGGGGGCGTTCTCCTACGGTTTGTCGGCGCTCTATGCGCGCCGCAAATTGTCGAATTCGCCGCCGCTGGCGACGGCGGCGTTCCAGCTATTGGCGTCGAGCCTGATGATGGCGATCGTCGCCGCCACATTCGAACGCCCGTGGCGGCTGGCCATGCCTGGGGCAACAACATGGCTGGCGATCTTTGGCCTTGCGAGCCTGTCGACGGCGCTCGGTTATATCGTGTTCTTTCAGATCCTCCGCCGCTCGGGGTCAACCAACGTCATGCTGGTGACGCTGCTGATTCCGGTGACGGCAATTCTGCTCGGCTGGCTCGTGCTGGGCGAAAGCATTTCCCGGCGCGAGATCATCGGTGCCCTCGTGATCGGCGGCGCGCTGTTGGCGACCGACGGCCGCGCCCTCGGCTTCATGCGGCGTCCGCTCGCCGCGCAATAGCCCTGCATCGGCTCACCTTAGGACAGCGGAGCCCAGCCCATTGGTGACCTCGATCCGGTTACCGGCGTCACAAAACTGATCATATCCGGCGCCCCACAACAATGGCCGTTTCGTCGCACGGAATAAACCGATGCTTGCAAGCGCCCGCCTGACTTGCGAGACTTCCGGCAAAACAAGTTACCAAAGGAGGAAACGATGCCGGTTCGTATCAGGAGTTTGCTTGCCCCGGCGGTATTCGCCGCTGCCGCCGCATTCATCGCGACCGGGGCGTCGGCGCAAAAGAAATATGATCCGGGCGCGAGCGACACGGAAATCAAGATCGGCAATATCATGCCGTATAGCGGCCCCGCCTCCTCCTATGGCGTGATCGGCAAGACCGAAGCGGCTTATTTCGACAAGATCAACGCGGAGGGCGGCGTCAACGGCCGCAAGATCAAGTTCATCAGCTACGACGACGCCTACAGCCCGCCGAAAGCGATCGAGCAGGCGCGCAAGCTCGTGGAGAGCGACGAGGTGCTTTTGATCTTCCAGCCGCTGGGAACACCGTCCAATTCGGCGATCCAGAAATACATGAACGCCAAGAAAGTGCCGCAGCTGTTCGTCGCGACAGGCGCGACCAAATGGGGCGATCCGAAGGATTTTCCCTGGACCATGGGCTGGCAGCCCAACTACCAGAGCGAGGGCCGGATCTACGCCAAATACATTCGCGAGCACTTTCCCAACGGCAAGATCGCGGTGTTCTGGCAGAACGACGACGCCGGCCGGGATCAGGTCAAGGGCGTGCGCGACGGGCTCGGCGACAAGGCCGGCATGATCATCGCCGACAAATCCTACGAGGTCAGCGACCCCACCATCGACTCGCAGATCGTCGCGCTGCACGATTCCGGCGCCGACATTTTCATGACGTGGGCGGCACCAAAGGGCGCCGCGCAGGCCATCCGCAAGGTCGGCGAACTCGGCTGGAAGCCGAAATTCTTCCTGGCGAACGTCTCGACCTCGGTGGCCTCTGTGCTGAAACCGGCGGGCCTGGAAAATGCCAAGGACATCATCTCCACCGCCTATCTGAAGGATCCGACCGATCCGGCCTGGAATGACGATGCGGGCGTAAAGACGTGGCGCGCCTTCATGGACAAATATTATCCGGACGGCGACAAGACCAACTCCAACAATATCTACGGTTATGCCGTGGCGCAGACCATGGTTCAGGTTTTCAAGCAGTGCGGCGACGATCTCACGCGGGACAATGTGATGAAGCAGGCCGCCAATCTCAAGGATTTTTCCAGCGACGTCCTGCTGCCCGGCATCAAGATCAATACCGCTCCGAACGACTTCTTCCCGATCGAGCAGATGCAGTTGATGAAGTTCAACGGCGAAAGCTGGCAGTTGTTCGGTGACGTCATCACCGGCGAGGTCGGCCACTAGCGGCTATTGTAGCCGCTCGCCGCGGCAGCAGTGTTAGCCCGCGCTCAGCCGCACGCCGGCGCGCAAAAATTTCTGCGGGTCGACCGCTTCGCCGTCGATCCGGGTTTCATAGTGCAGATGCGGGCCGGTCGAGCGGCCGGTTGAACCGACGGCGCCGATCACCTGCCCAATCCTGATCTGATCGCCGACCTTGACGCCGATCTCCGACAAATGGCCGTATCGGGTCGACAGGCCGTTGCCGTGGTCGATCTCCACCATGCGGCCATAGCCGCCGGCCCATCCCGAGGATACGACCTTGCCGTTGGCGGTCGCGCGTACCGGATCGCCGGTGGCGGCGCGAAAATCGAGGCCGGTGTGCATCGCCGGCCGGCCGAGGAACGGATCGCTGCGGACCCCGAAACCGCTGGTGAATTCCACCTCGCCGGTCACCGGCTTTCGATACGGCACCAGCGCCAGCGTGCGGTTGAGGCGTTCGACCTGCGCGCGGGTGATATTGATGCGCGAAAGCTGCCGCTCGAAAGCGCCGGCATTGGCGGCCAGTTTGACCGGGACGAAAGGACCGCCCATGGCCGCGCGCGGGGTTGCGGCTTCCAGTTCCGCTACATTGAGGCCAAGGTCGCTGAACACGCCGCGCATCCGGCGCACCCGCGATTCCATGCTGTCCTCGACCGCGTTGAGCGCCGCCATCTGACGGCCCTCGACCCGGTCGAGCGAAGTCTGAAGCCGCACCAGAACATTATCGAGGCCGTGGATCTTGGCGAATTGATTCGGCTGTGCGTTCGCGATGATCGGTGCGCGCGATTCCAGCCGCGCCTCGCGGTCCGGAGGCGCCACGAAGATCACGGTATCGCTGATTGGCGATGGTTTCGGCGTACCCGAAGCGGCGCCGTCGTTGGCGGCACCACGCGACGGCGACCTGATCGATCCGGTGATCGATGGATCCGGAATGGTACCGAGCGCCGTAGCCCGCGATTCCAGGGCGGTCTGCCGGCGCATGATCTGTTCGAGTTTCTGGTCGAATTGCTCCTGGTCGAGCAACTGACGGCTGGTGGTGCGATCGACCCTCGCCCGGAGTTCGGCGATGCGGTCTTCGTAGGCATATTGCATTTCCGCCTGGCGGGCGATCAGGCGGGTGAGGACGTCGTCGCGGAACGCGAAATAGGTCGCGGTCGCGGCCGACCACATGCCGAGCAGGGTCACAGTCCCGACCACAATCCAGAAGGCTACCGGGCCAAACCTGACCTGCTTGCCGGCATGAACGAGGGTGTAACCCTCTTGCGCAAAGGCATTGAGGGCGGGCGCGGTATGGCCGCTTGCGGGCCGACGAAGCGGCGGCCTGCCGTGGTCGTGAGGATGGTGTTGGGGGTACTCGGAATGATGGCCGGAACGGTACGACATCGGCACTCCCGCGCCGGTCGGATATCAGTTCCGTACGGCTCAATTGGCGGGGGAGATTTGACCTCGTCATGGTTAATTTTCAGCGAATGGAACCGGACAAAGTACGTGCGGGGTTAGATGGCCCGGGCGGCCGCCAGCACCTCGTCGGCATGGCCGTCGACCCTGACATGGCGCCAGATTCGCCTAATCCGGCCGTCGGCGCCGATTAAAATCGTGGTGCGACGAATGCCTTGAAAGGTTCTGCCGTACATCGATTTTTCGCCCCAGGCTCCATATCCCTCCAGCATCTCGTGGTGCTCATCTGAAAGCAGGGGAACCGACAGTCCATGTTTGTTGCGGAACGCCTCCTGCGCCTTCACGGTGTCGGCCGATATGCCCAGCACCGCAATCTGGCTCTCTGCGAATGCGCCGGCCAATCGCGTGAAATCGATGGCCTCCCTGGTACAGCCCGGGGTGTCGGCGCGTGGATAGAAAAACAGCACCAGTTTTTTGCCGATGTAGTCGGACAGCGAAACGGTGCCGCCACCGTCCCGCGGCAACCGAAACGCCGGCGCCGTTGCACCCTCGGTCAGTGCGGATTTGCGCGCAGCGGGTGGTTTGGACGATTTTAACTGTTTTGATGGCGCCTTGTGCGATGTTGCCGGCGTTGCGTTTGCGGCCGGCTTGCGCGCTTTCTTGCCTGACGCAGAAGCACTTGCCCGCCGCGACTTCGAAGCCGGCTTCTTCGGCGCGCTCGTGGATTGAGCCCGAGCTGTCTTGCCGGTGGGGGATTTGGGGGATTTCTTGCGCGTTTTCTTGGACATACGCCTTCCTTTCGTCGCTTTCGGCGGATCAATCATAGGGTCATTGCGGGTCTTGTCCCTGCCCGCGCGAATCGGGCCGGCTGCTGGGCAAGGCTGAACGCCTCGGAGTATGATTACAGGAAATTCGACGCACCACCCGTTCGCTCATTGAATGGGCCTTACGGCCCCCTGACGAGTAACAGTATCAATCGAGGACTGGGAGCGATGCCGGCACAGGAGCGCTCGTTACGTGCGGACGGGCGAGGCCTTGGTGGCGATCAACCCCACAATCAGCGCCAGCACCGAGAGGCAATGGCAACGAAAACGTCGCCCCAGGAATCCAGTCGGCGCGCTGACGTCCAGCCCTCGCAGTGGGAAGACGTCGATTGGGATCATGACGAGGCAGGGCACCATGCGCGCCGATTGCTCTCGCGGTCGAGTTCCGGCTTTCATCGGCTAGGCGACCGGTTTGGAGCACTGCGCCGGTGGCTTGCCGGCGAACGTTGGGTCAAGCGCCTCGCGGTCGTGGTCGTGGTTTTGATGGCGATCTTTGCCGGATGTTTCGGCGCGCTGTGGTGGCGGCTCGGCGCCGGTCCGATCAACTTGGAAATGGCCACGCCCTGGCTAGCCGCCGCGATCGAGGAAAATATCGGTCACGGCAACACCGTCGAGGTGGGTGGCACGCAGATCGAGCGGGCAGGCCGGATCCGGATCGCGGTCCGCATTCGCGATATCATTGTCAGGGATCGCGACCACGCGATCGTGGCAAGCGCGCCAAAGGCCGAGGTGAAGCTTTCAGGCACTGCGCTGTTGATGGGACGGCTTCGCGCTGAAAGCCTCAACCTCGTCGATGCCGAACTTGCGGTGCGCATCACACCGGACGGCTATGTTACGGTTTCCACCGGCGACAACGCGCGGCCGCTGGCGACCGGCATCGCCTCCAAACGGCAAGCGGGTGGAGCGCCGCCAACTCCCGGGCAGCTGGCCGCGACCATTCCCGCCGGCCCGGTTGCTTCGTCACCCTCTGCCGGCCAATCCGGCACGGCCGCGAGGGCCGCCAAGAGCGATACGGCCAGCGGGCTGCTTGCCGGCCTCGATTGGCTGGACAGCCTGAGCCTGACCGGGCTCGATGGACAAAACCTCAACGAAATCGGTCTGAAGAACGGAAGCCTGATCATCGACGATCAGCAGCGCGGCAATAAGTGGAACTTCGAAAACATTTCACTCAGTCTTCGCCGGCCAAGCAGCGGTGGAGTGGCGCTGAGCCTCGGTGAAGAGGGCAGTCGCGCCTGGTCGCTTCGCGTCGTGGTCGGACCTCCCGCCGACGGCGTGCGATCGGTGGATATCCGCGCCGACAAGGTTTCGACCACGAACATCCTGCTGGCCCTGCGGATGAAGGACCTGACCTACAGCGCGGATTTGCCGCTCAGCGGCGAATTGAAGGGCGAACTCGGCCGCGACGGCCTGCCGACCTATTTCCGCGGCAAGATCACTGCCGGCGCAGGAACCATCATCGACAGCGACACGCCGGATTATCCGATGGGAATCGATTCGGCGGAAATCGACGTCGAATGGGACTCCGCGCGCCGGGCGCTGGTTGCACCGTTCAAAATCATTTCGGGTTCGAACCGGATCACGCTGCTCGCCCATCTCGAGCCGCCCAACGACAGCATTGCCGACTGGCAGCTCGGCTTTAGCGGCGGCACCATCGTGCTCGCGGCCATCGATGCCGACCGACCGCCGCTGATCTTCAATCGTATCGCGATTGGCTTGCGCTTCGACACCGACAAGAGGCGTGTGCTGCTTACGCAGGCCGACATCAGCAACGGCGAGATCGGGATCGCCGGAACCGGCAGTATCGATTATTCCGCGGCACCGCGCCTGACCTTGGGTTTTGCGGGAACGCCGATGTCGGCTTCGGCATTGAAGCGGATGTGGCCGGTGTTGATCGTCCCGGAGGTGCGCGAGTGGGTGATCGAGCGGGTCGAGCGCGGCTCGATTCAGCGCATCGAGGTTGGCGTCAACTCGCCGGTTCGCAACCTTTCCCGACGTGGGCCACCGATCCCGGATGACGGTCTTGCCGTCAACATCGTCGCAAGCGGCGTTACGTTGCACCCGGTCGACGAATTGCCCTCGGTCCGCGACGCGGATTTGAAGGCGCATGTCACCGGCCGCACCGCGACCGTGACGATTGGGCAGGCGGCTTCCGATACGCCGGCGGGACGCAAGCTGAACATCACCGATTTCGTATTCGAGGTGCCGGACATGGCGCCGAAGCCCGCACCGGCGCGGGTAAAATTCCGCATCGACGGCCCGGTGCCTGCGGCAGCCGAGGTGCTTGCCTCCGATCGCCTGAGTGAGTTTTCCGGCACGCTGGTCGATCCCAACGCGAGCAAGGGGACGGTTTCGGCCGTGGTCACGCTGGGGATGCCGATCAAGCGCGAGCTGACCAAGGCCGACACCACCTATGCCATTACCGCCGACCTCAGCGGATTCGCCGCCGACAAACTGGTGATGAACCAGAAGCTCGAGGCCAATACCCTCAAGGTCATAGCCAACAATGCGGGGTACCAGGTCAAGGGTGACGTCAAGATCAACGGGCAAGCGGCCGCGCTGGACTATCGTAAACCCAGTGAGGGCGATGCGGACATCAAATTGCAGGCGGTTCTCGATGACGCCAGCCGCGCGCGATTGGGGCTCGATCTCGGACCCGCCGTCAGCGGCGCCGTTCCGCTCAAGTTGACCGGCAAGATCGGAGGCGACAGCAGCCGGATGGGCATCGAGGCAGACCTCACCTCGTTGAAGCTCGACAACATTCTTCCCGGCTGGGTCAAGCTGCCGGGCAAATCGAGCCGGGCCGTGTTCAATGTAGTTCAGAAAGCCCAATCGACCCGCCTCGAGGATATCGTCATTGATGGCGGCGGCGTGTCGATCAAGGGATCGATCGAGGTTGACCAGAACGGCGACCTGATGAACGCCAACTTCCCGACCTATTCACCCTCCGAGGGCGACAAGGCCATGTTGAAGGCCGAACGCGGTCCTGACGGGGTCGTCAAACTGACCATGCGAGGCGAGGTGTTCGACGGTCGCGGCTTTCTCAAATCGGCAATGTCGGGCAAGGAGGCTGACGCCAAAAGCAAAATCAAGAACGTCGATTTTGACATGGACCTGAAGCTCGGGGCGGTTGCCGGACATTTTGGCGAAGCACTGCGAAGTGTCGACTGCAAGATATCGCGGCGCAACGGCGTGATAAGGAATTTCGCGCTCAGCGGCAAGCTTGGACGCGATACGCCGCTGACGGGCGATTTGCGCGGTCGCGCGCAAGGGCGTGACGTAATCTATGTCGAAACCAACGACGCCGGAGCCTTCCTCCGTTTTACCGACACCTACTCCAAGGTGATCGGTGGCCGGCTTCAATTGGCCATGGATCCTCCCACCGTCGAACCGAGCGCGAAAGAAGGGCTGATCAACGTCTTCGATTTCACCGTCAAGGGAGAGGCTTCGCTCGACCGGGTCGCGGCCGGTGGACCCGCAACCGTCCAGAACGGCATTGCCTTCTCGCGCATGCGGGCGGAATTCTCCCGGCAAAATGGACAATTCACGATCAAGGAGGGCGTGGTCAAAGGCCCGACGATCGGTGCAACGATCGAGGGCAGCATCGACTATCCGGGCAACCAGGTGCGCATGAGCGGCACCTTCGTTCCGATCTATGGGTTGAACAACATGTTCGGCCAGATTCCGATTGTCGGACTATTCCTGGGCGGTGGCAGCAATGAGGGGCTGTTCGGGATCACCTACGAGGTCGTCGGCACGCCTGGGACGCCGGTGCTCCGGGTCAATCCGATCTCGGCGATGGCGCCCGGCGTGCTGAGGAAGATTTTCGAATTCAACACCGGCAAGCAAAGCAATCCGATCGAATTCCCGGCGAACAACTGAGCGAGCGGAAGTTCATCCAAAATGAAGGGCCACCGATAACGGCGGCCCTTCACTTATTCACTTGATGATAGATCAGTCGAGTTCCTGCACTACCGTTCGGGTGCCCGGATCAACCAGGATCACGCGGTCGCCGGAATAGATATAGCGATACCTGGTCAACGAGGGTCCCCAATCCGGGGGCACGGCCTCGAGCTCGACATCGCTGGGGATGCGCCCGCCAACAACGATCTTCTCCTGCGTGGTTATCGGGCGGATCCTGTGCTCCGTGATGTAGGTCTTGATCCTGGTTCGGTACTGCGGCTCGATCTGGACCGCAGCATTGCCCGTGCCAGTGGTTGTAGTTGTCGTCGTCGTCTCCGTCCTTTGAGCCATCGCCGCCGTCGCGCTGAGCGACGCCGCCGCGGCAAGTAGCAACAGCTTCTTCATGTGGGTCTCCCTCGCCGCACCACGCGGCAAAGGGGAGAACAATTTTTACCGGCGGCGGTTCCGGGATTTGCGATCGGTCGTGCTGTCTGATTCATTTTTTTTGCGCTACGGGTGAATTCGATGCGTCCGCACCGGCAGGTCGAACGTGCCGGTCTGCGCCGCAACCGTCCGTGACTTACGGGCGCGAAGAGCAGGAACCTTCCCGACCCCGCGCGATTATCTGCTCGCAGGAACCTGAGGAGGATACCATGAACGGGTTGATCTATCTCGTCGGTCTGATCGTCGTGATCATGGCCGTGCTTTCGTTATTCGGTCTCCGGTAAGGGATCGCGCGATATGACCATCGAAGCCCCCACGCGTCTGGATGCGGACGAGCAGTATTTGCAGTGGACGCCTGTGATTGCCGGTGCGATTGGTGCCGCAGCGTTGTCCTTTATCCTGGTGACGTTCGCCGTCGCTGTCGGCCTCGGCGTCAGTTCGACCTCTCCGACATGGCGGGATGCTTCGGTCGCGCTGGCGATACTTTCAGGTATTTATTTGATCCTGCAGGCCGTCATTAGCTTCGGGTTCGGCGGGTACATCGCAGGCCGGGCTCGAAGGGCCTTCGGAGCGACGCAAACCGAAGAAGTGGAGAGCCGGGATGGTCTGCATGGCCTGGCAGCGTGGGGCCTAGCGGTTCTGTTGGGAGCGATGTTGGTGGGCATTGTCGGTGCCTCAAGCGTCAATCGCGCGTCCCCCTCCGTCACCAGGCCGAACGCCAGCGCGGCCGAACCGCTGCTGAGCTACGAACTCGACCGGTTGTTTCGTTCTGCCCGTCGGCCTCCAAATATCGATATGAGCTCGGAACGGGCCGAGGCTGGACGGATTCTGATGACCTCGTCGAGCCATAGCGGCGTGAGCGGCGACGACAGGACCTATCTGGTCCAGCAGGTAGCTGCCGCCACCGGGCTTGCCCCCGCCGAATCCGAAAAGCGGGTCGATTCCATTATTGCTGAGTCCAAAGCAGCGATCGCAAAGTCGCGGCGCAGTACCATCATCCTGGCTTTCTCTGTGGCCGCCGCCACGCTGCTCGGAGCAGTCGCGGCCTGGGCTGCAGCCGGCGCCGGTGGCAGGCATCGCGACGGCGCGCCACTGCATGAATGGATGGAGCACGCAAACAGACTGGAGCGAAGGCGAATTGTGGTCCAATAGCGCCGGGCAACATCGGAGCGAATTCTACCGCCGCAGCGCCGGCACCGCCAGAAACGGTATCATCCCGAACAGCACGCTGACCAGCGAGAACGCGATCAGCGGGTTATAGCTGTGGGTCCAATCGTGGATCAAGCCGCCGCCCCAGGAGCCCAACGCCGATCCAATGCCGCTGCCGATTGCAATGGTGCCATAGATCGTCCCGACTCGCTCGCCGCGAAAGATATTCATGGCGGTCGCCGTGAGAAGCGGGCCGCGTGAACCGATCATGCTGCCAAAGCAGATCACAAATCCGGTCAGCAAAAAAAAGTTCGGATACCACTGCAACAGCCAAAGCATAATGATGCCCGCGATCGAAACCGCATAGCTGAGCAACACCGAAGGCCTTCGCCCGATGATGCCGTCGAGCCAGGAGACGCCGAGCATGCCGAACAGCAACACCACACCGCTGAAACCCCAGGCGGTCGCGGCCTGCAGCGGCGGGAATCCGGCATCGATCAGATATGCCACCACCTGCGCCGCAATCGCATACATGCCGATCGCGGTGAAGAAGAACGTGGAGAACAGCGCCCAGAACGCGTGATGGCGCATCGCGCTCACGAGCGTCCAGCCTTGATCGACGAAGTCGGCCGCAGCGCTCCCAGCGAGATGCGGCGAGCCGGAGGAGAACAAGCGCCACGGCAGCACCAGCAGCGGCAGCACCAGGACCAGCGCGGCGGCGCCGAATATCTGATAGGCGCCGCGCCAGCCGAATTGATCGATCAGGATTTGCGATGCCGGCAGCAGGATCAAGACGCCGGCGCCAGTTGCGGAGTAGACGATCGCCATCGCGGTCGGCAAGCGCGGGCCGAACCAGCGGCCGAGCAGGATCGAATTGGGGACGTTGCCGATGAAGGCGATGCCGAGGCCGACGCAAAGCCCGAGGCTGAGCTGGAATTGCCAGAGCTTACTTGCGTTCGCCGCGATCAGGAACGCGCCGCCAAGCAACAGCAGTCCCAGCGAATAGACGGTGCGAGGGCCCGAGCGATCGAACAGCTTGCCGACCAGCGGGGCAGCGAGGCCTCCGGCGAGCGCCGAAAGCGAGTAGAACGAGACCACCTGGGCGCGGTCCCATCCGAAGCTCTCCGAGATCGGCTTGAGGAAAACCGTAAAGCTCTCGCCGAGACCGCGGCCGAGCACCGATAACGCAAAACATAGCGCCAGCACGTTGAGCGCCACGCGCGCCGGTTTCAGCGGCTTTGTCGGTGCATTCTGGCTCGCGGTGTTGTGGTCCATGAACCCTGGAAAGCGGTTTTCCGCGGCAGGCGTATTCCGCAAAAGTGGGTGGCGGTCTGTGGATACAATACGCGCAAGGTGATGATGAGCAGGGGTCTCGGGCGAATGCGCCTATGCAGGCCTGAGCAGGAGGTGACGCTTCCGCCCAAGCGACAGTTTTATCACGCCCTCTGGAGTGAGATTCGCCGGCGTAAGGATCATCTTCTCATCGCTAACCGGGATGTCGTTGACACGAAGCCCGCCGCCCCTGATCTGGCGGCGTGCCTCGCCATTCGATGCCACCAGACCGGCCTTGACGAAGGCGCTCAGCACGCCGATGCCCGGCGCGAGCTCGGCACGGGAAATTTCCACCGAGGGAAGATTTTCCGCGATGGCACCCTGCTCGAACGTTTGCCGCGCGGTGTCGGACGCGGCGCGGGCCGCGTCCGCGCCGTGCAGCAGCGAGGTCGCGGCGTCGGCAAGCGCCTTCTTGGCTTCGTTGATCTCGGCGCCCTGCAGCGCCGCCAGCCGCTTGATCTCGTCGAGAGGCAGGGTCGTGAATAGTTTCAGGAAGCGCGCCACATCGGCATCATCGGTGTTGCGCCAGAACTGCCAGTATTCGTAGGGGCTCTTCATGTCGCCGTTCAGCCAGACCGCGCCGCCGGCGGTCTTGCCCATCTTCTCGCCCGAAGAGAGCGTGATCAGCGGCGTGGTCAGCGCGTGCAGTTGCGGCGTGCCCATGCGGCGGCCGAGATCGATGCCATTGACAATGTTGCCCCACTGATCGGAGCCGCCCATCTGCAGCCGGCAGTCGTAGCGCCGGTTGAGCACCACGTAGTCGTAGGCTTGCAGGATCATGTAATTGAATTCGATGAAGCTCATCTCCTGGTCGCGGTCGAGCCTGAGCTTGACCGAATCCATCGCCAGCATGCGATTCACGGAGAAATGCCGGCCGATATCGCGCAACATCTCGATCCAGTTCAGCTTGGTCAGCCATTCGGCGTTATCGGGCATGACGGCGTCGTGCGTGCCGTCGCCGAACTTCAGGAAATGCGAAAATACCCGCTTGATGCCGTCCTTGTTGCGTTCGATGTCCTCAATCGAAAGGATCTTGCGGGTCTCATCCTTGCCCGAGGGGTCTCCGACCCGGGTGGTGCCGCCGCCCATCAGAGCGATCGGCTTGTTGCCGGTTTGCTGCAGCCAGTACAGGCACATGATCTGCACCATGGAGCCGACGTGGAGCGAGGGTGCGGTGCAGTCAAATCCGATATAGGCGGTTAGTTCGCGCTTGGCCGCCAGCGCATCCAGCGAGCCCGGGTCTGAAATCTGATGAACAAAGCCGCGGCTTTGCAGCACATTGAGAAAATCAGATTTAAATTCAGTCATTTGTGTGCGACTCTGATCATTCTTACCTTTTCACGCTGTTCTTAACGAGTTGGGGAACCATAGCGGAAAGGCTGCCGCGCGCCTGCGCGCTGTGGCATTATAAGATGTGCTTGTTTGACACAAGCTGCGCATCACGGGCAGGCGTCGCGAAGGCACAATGACGATGATGATGACCGCAATCGGTCTGATGAGCGGCACCTCGCTCGACGGGGTCGATGTCGCCTTGATCGAGACCGATGGCAAGCGGGTGAAGTCGTTTGGGCCGTCCGGATACCGTCCTTATACCGAAATTGAACGTGGTTTGCTGCGCCAGGCGCTGACCGAGGCCGTCGACCTGCCGCAGCGCGATGCCCGGCCGGGCGTCCTGCGCGAGGCCGAGCGCGCCGTCACCGTCGCGCACGCCGAGGCGGTTGCCGCCTTCACCGCGCAGAACGGTATCACCTTTGAGAATATCGACATTGTCGGCTTTCATGGCCAGACCGTATTGCATCGGCCGGCCGAGGGGATAACCGTGCAGATCGGCGACGCCAACGCGCTCGCCAAGGCCATTCATATCCCGGTCATGCACGATTTTCGCGCCGCCGATGTCGCGGCCGGCGGGCAGGGCGCGCCATTTGTGCCGGTCTATCACCGTGCGCTGGCGCAGTCGCTCGAGCGCCAAGGTCCGATGGTCGTGGTCAATATCGGGGGCATCTCCAACATCACCTATATTGACGGCCCGGACGTCCTGATCGCCTGCGACACCGGTCCCGGCAACGCGCTGCTCGACGACTTCATGCTCCGCACCATGAGTAAGCCGTTCGATTGCGAAGGACGCACTGCGGCGCAGGGCGTCCTGGATATAGGGTGGGTCGTGCGGGCGCTGGAGCATCCGTTTTTCAAGCTGCCGCCGCCCAAATCGCTGGATCGCAATGATTTCGCCTCGCTCAAGCTGCCCGATATGGCACCCGCCGACGGCGCGGCAACTCTGACCGCTCTGACCGCGGAAGCCATCGCCCGCATCGTCCCCTTGTTGCCGAAGGAGCCGGAGAGCTGGATCGTTGCCGGAGGCGGTGCGCGCAATCTCACCATGCTGCGGATGCTGCGCGAGCGGCTGGCGCCGGCAATGGTGGAGACGGCCGAAATGCTCGGCTGGTCGGCCGACGCGATCGAGGCGCAGGCTTTTGGCTTTCTCGCCGCGCGAGGCTTGAAGGGCTTGCCGCTGAGTTACCCCGCCACGACCGGTGTGCCAATTCCGATGACCGGCGGGGTGATCGCGCGGCCGTGAGCCCAGCCAAGCTCACGCGGGGCTGCGTCATTGCGCCTAGCGAACGTTGGCGAGCCGCATGTCGAGATAGCCGGTCACCGTCTCCATCAGCGGCTGCAATTTGCCATCGAAGAAATGATTGGCGCCCGAGATGATCTGCTGGTCGATCACGATGCCCCGTTGTGTCTTGAGCTTTTCGACCAGCGTGTTGACGTCCTTCGGTGGCACCACGGCGTCTTTCTCGCCATGCACGATCAGACCCGAGGACGGGCAGGGCGCCAGGAACGAGAAGTCGTAGAGATTGGCGGGCGGCGCGATCGAGATGAAACCTTCGACCTCAGGACGGCGCATCAACAGCTGCATGCCGATCCAGGCGCCGAACGAAAAGCCCGCGACCCAGCAGGCGCGCGCTTCCGGATTGATGGTCTGCGCCCAATCGAGCGCGGAAGCCGCGTCTGAAAGCTCGCCGGTGCCGTGGTCGAACGAGCCCTGACTGCGGCCGACGCCGCGGAAATTGAAGCGCAGCACGGAAAATCCGCGGTGCGCGAACGCGTAGTAGCACTGGTAGATGATCTGATGGTTCATCGTGCCGTGAAACTGCGGATGCGGGTGCAGCACCATCGCGATCGGCGCGTTCTTCTGCTTCGCCGGATGATAACGCCCTTCGAGGCGGCCTGCAGGGCCGGTGAAAATGACTTCAGGCATAATTGGTCCCTGGCAAGATCAGCCGGCCTGGCTGGTTTCATCCAGCGCGTTCGCAGACGAAACCATGCAAAAACAAGGGCTGGTCGGGCGCCATCGGCGATTTCGCGAACGGCGCCTAGTGAACTGGAGGCCGCGTTCTAGCATGAGGCGAGGGGCAAAAAGCAAGCGTCTTGAGCGGCCCGGCAGCGCATGCGAAGCGTTGCCGGTGCGATTGTCAGGAGTGCCGCGATCGCCATTTGGCCTATAGGCTGAACCCGAATGCCCGGGAGCCGCGGCGTGCCCGGTTCCGCAGTTATTTAGGTATGATAGCACCAATGCCCGAGCGAATTTACCTGGACTGGAATGCGACCGCTCCGCTTCGGCCCCAAGCGAGGCAGGCGATGGCTGCGGCATGGGATCTCTGCGGCAACCCTTCGTCGGTGCATGCCGAAGGCCGCCAGGCCCGCCGGCTGGTCGAACAGGCCAGGGCTTCGATCTCAGCCGCCGTTGGCGCGCTAGCGCGCAATGTGATCTTCACCTCGGGTGGAACCGAGGCCAATGCGCTGGCGCTGGCGCCTGGGCTGCGCCGCGGCTCCGGGGCGCCGGTCGCAAGGCTATTGGTTTCGGCGATTGAGCATACCTCGGTGCTGGCGAACGGGCGGTTCCGGGCGGAGGCGAGCGGCACCTTTGGCGTCACGGGCTCGGGCCTCGTTGATCTCGAGGCGTTACGTGCCGCGCTCGAGGGTGGCCCACCGGCACTGGTCTCGATCATGCTCGCCAACAACGAAACCGGTGCGGTGCAGCCGGTCAAGCAGGCTGCTGAGATCGTCCATGCCGCAGGCGGTGTGCTGCATGTCGACGCGGTCCAGGCGTTTGGAAAAATACCTTTTGATATCAAATCGATAGAGGCTGATCTGCTGACGCTGTCTGCGCACAAGATCGGCGGCCCCAAGGGCGTGGGCGCGCTGGTCCTGGCTGAGGGATTGGCTGGATTTGAACCGCTGCTGCGCGGCGGCGGCCAGGAACTGGGCCGTCGGGCGGGGACCGAGAACATCGCGGGAATTGCCGGTTTTGGCGCGGCCGTGGAGGCCGCGATCGCGGCGATGGACCAGGACGCCGATCGTATCGAAAGCTTGCGCAAACGGCTGGAGAGCGGATTGAGGAAGAGCCCCGATCTCGTGGTATTTTCGAATGACGTGTCCCGGCTGCCCAACACCACGCTGTTCACGGTTCCCGGATTGAGGGCGGAGACCGCGGTGATCGGCTTCGACCTGGCGGGAATCGCGGTGTCCTCGGGTTCCGCCTGTTCTTCAGGCAAGGTCCAGCCTTCCCACGTGCTGGAAGCCATGGGGTTCGGTGGCAAAGTGGCGCAGGGAGCGGTGCGGCTCAGTTTGGGCTGGTCTACCTCGGAAGCGGACATTGATCGCTGCATTGAGGCTTGGCGAATGCTCGCGGGTACCTTACTTAAGGGAGAGCAACGAAACACTGCTTGAACGGTTCTAAGCAGGTGATTTGCTCGAGGGAACAACGTAATAGTCTTTCGGAATTGATCCACCGCGGTCCTTGAAACCGCGAGCGGAGGATGCAATGGCGGCCCTACAGGAGACCGTCGATCGGGTACGCCGGATCGACGTCGATCAATATCGCTATGGGTTTGAGACGCTTATCGAGTCCGACAAGGCTCCGAAGGGGCTGTCGGAAGATACCGTCCGCTTCATCTCGGCGAAAAAGAATGAACCGGCCTGGATGCTGGAATGGCGGCTTGAGGCGTATCGCCGCTGGCTGACGATGGCCGAGCCGAAATGGGCGCGCGTCAATTATCCGGAGATCGATTATCAGGATCTCTATTACTACTCGGCGCCGAAGCCGAAAAAGCAGGTCGCATCTCTCGATGAGATCGATCCCGAAATCCTGAAAACCTACGAGAAACTCGGCATTCCGCTGCGCGAGGTGGAAGTGCTGGAGGGCGTGGTTCGGCCGGAAGGCGAGCGGCGCATCGCGGTCGATGCGGTGTTCGATTCGGTGTCGGTTGCGACCACCTTCCAGAAGGAATTGAAGCAGGCCGGCGTGATCTTCATGCCGATCTCGGAGGCGATCCGCGAACATCCCGAGTTGGTGAGAAAGTATCTTGGCACGGTGGTGCCGACCTCGGACAACTTCTTCGCCACCTTGAACTCGGCGGTGTTTTCCGACGGCTCGTTCGTTTACGTGCCGCCGGGCGTGCGCTGCCCGATGGAACTGTCGACTTACTTCCGCATCAACGAACGCAACACCGGCCAGTTCGAGCGCACGCTCATCATCGCCGACAAGGGCGCTTATGTGAGCTACCTCGAAGGCTGCACCGCGCCGCAGCGCGACGAAAACCAACTGCACGCCGCCGTGGTCGAGCTGGTCACGCTGGACGATGCCGAGATCAAATATTCGACGGTGCAGAACTGGTATCCCGGCAATTCGGAAGGCGTCGGCGGCATCTACAATTTCGTCACCAAGCGGGGCGATTGCCGCGGCAACAATTCTAAGATCTCGTGGACCCAGGTCGAGACCGGCTCGGCCATCACCTGGAAATATCCGAGCTGCATCCTGCGCGGCGATAACTCGCGGGGCGAATTTTACTCGATCGCGATCTCGAACGGTCACCAGCAGGTCGATTCCGGCACCAAGATGCTGCATCTCGGCAAGAACACCACCAGCCGGATCATCTCCAAGGGGATCGCGGCCGGGGTTTCGCAGAATACCTACCGCGGGCTGGTCACCGCGCATCGCAAAGCCACCGGCGCGCGCAACTTCACCGCCTGCGACTCGCTCCTGATCGGCGACAAATGCGGCGCGCACACCGTGCCCTATATCGAGGCCAAGAATTCTTCGGCGCTGTTCGAGCACGAGGCGACGACCTCGAAGATCTCCGAGGACGTGCTGTTCTATTGCGTGCAGCGCGGGCTGTCGCAGGAAGAAGCCGTCGGCCTCGTCGTCAACGGTTTTGTCAAGGACGTGCTGCAGCAACTGCCGATGGAGTTTGCGGTCGAGGCGCAGAAACTGATTTCGATCTCGCTGGAAGGCAGCGTGGGCTAAGGCCATGAGCAGCGAATTCTGGTTCAAACCGAAAACGTTTGGCTATGGCGCGACGCCAACGACCTGGGAAGGATGGGCCGTCGTTGCGGTTTATAGCTTGCTAGTCTTCGGTTGCGTGGTCGCGATGACGGTTCGTAAGGGTTCGTTCTCGACCTTTGTATCGTCGATGGCCGTGATTGTTGTCGCGACGGTCGTCTTGGTCGTCGTGAGCGTACAAAAAACGGACGGTGCCTGGGGTTGGAACGCTGGCGCCGATCAACGGCCGGAAAGAAGGAATGATGCCACTACTCGAAGTCAAAAATCTGCAGGTCCGCGTCGGAGACAGCGAAATCCTCCACGGGCTTTCGCTCACCGTGAACAAGGGCGAGGTGCACGCCATCATGGGGCCGAACGGTTCCGGCAAGTCGACGCTGAGCCATGTCATCGCCGGCAAGCCGGGCTATGAAGTTACCGATGGCGAGATCCTGTTCAACGGCGAAAACCTGCTGGAAATGGCTCCCGACCAACGCGCCGCCAAGGGGGTGTTTCTGGCGTTCCAGTATCCGGTGGAGATTCCCGGTGTCGCCACCATGACCTTCCTGCGCACCGCGTTGAACGCGCAGCGCAAGGCGCGCGGCGAGAGCGAGTTCTCGACGCCGGATTTCCTCAAGAAGGTGCGTGCCGTCGCCGCCGGCCTCAACATTCCGCAGGACATGCTGCGTCGCGGGGTCAATGTCGGTTTCTCCGGTGGCGAGAAGAAGCGCAACGAGATTCTGCAGATGGCGCTGTTCGAGCCGAGCCTGTGCATCCTCGATGAGATGGATTCGGGCCTCGACATCGACGCGCTGCGGGTTGCTGCCGACGGCGTCAACGCGCTGCGCTCGCCGGACCGGGCGATAGTGCTGATCACGCACTATCAGCGGCTGCTCAACTACGTCGTGCCCGACTTCGTGCACGTGATGTCGAAGGGCCGCGTGGTGAAGAGCGGCGACAAGGAGCTGGCGCTGCAGCTCGAGGCTTCCGGCTACGCGCAGTTCGAAGCCGCGGCTTGATGACGTGATGCGGATTTGATCATGAATGTTGCACTGGCAAAGACCGAAACCGGACGGGCGCTGAGCGATTTCTTCGCCGTGGCGCGCGATCGGTTGCCGGGCGCGGGCAAGCTCAGGGATCACCGGCAGCAGGCGATCGAGGTTTACGAGCGCGCAGGCCTGCCGCACCGCCGCATCGAGGACTGGAAATACACCGATCTGCGCGTGCTGATGCGCGACGTGCTGCCGCTCGCGCCTGCGCCTGACCCGGCGGCGCTGAAGCGCGCCGCTGCTGCCCTGAAACTGCACGCCATCGCGGGCGTGCGCCGGCTGGTGCTGGTGGATGGCGTATTCGTCCCAGAGCTGTCGGAGACCGCCGATCTGCAAAAAGGCCTAGGGGTCCGCACGCTGCGCGAGGTGCTTGAGGCCGGCGATGCCGCGCTGCCGCCGCAGTTGTTCGGGCCTGACAATTCCGATGCCATGCTGGCGCTTAATAGCGCGATGATGACGGATGGTCTCGTCATCGACGTCGCCGATGGCGTCGTGCTCACCCAACCCCTGCATATCGTCCACATCGCAAGCGGGGCGACACCGGCGGCAATGTTCACGCGCTCGTCGTTGAACCTCGGCAACGCGGCGTCCGCAACGCTGGTCGAGAGCTATATCGCAGGCGAGGGCGCCAGGGCCTATCAGGTCCACGACGCGCTCCTGGTGTCCCTCGGCGATGGCGCGCGGCTCGACCATGTTCGCCTCATCGAGGACGGCCGCGAGGCCGTCAATATTTCCTCGTCCAGGGTTAGGCTCGGCGCCAACGCGCATTTCAACACGTTTGGCATGACGAGCGGCGCCAATGTGAGCCGCTATCAGCCGGTGATCGTGTTTGCCGGCGAGGGATCGCGGGTCGAGGCCAACGGCGTCAATCTGCTCAATGGCCGCCAACATGCCGACACCACGCTGCTTCTGGATCATGCAGTGCCGAACTGCACGAGCCGGGAAATCTTCCGCTCGGTGGTCGATCAGCGCGGACATTCGGTGTTCCAGGGTCGCATCGTCGTGCGCCCCGGCGCGCAGAAGACCGATGCCAAGATGATGACGCGGGCATTGCTGCTCTCCGACGAGGCGGAAGCCGACAACAAGCCGGAGCTGGAAATATTCGCCGACGACGTCACCTGCGGCCATGGCGCGACCACCGGTGCGCTCGACCAAAGCCTGCTGTTCTATCTGCGCGCGCGCGGCCTTTCCGAGAAGGAGGCGCAGGCGCTGTTGATCCAGGCGTTTGTCGGCGAGGCGACCGAACAGATCGCCAACGACGAGCTGCGCGAACTTGTCATTGGCGCGGCCCAGCGCTGGCTGGCGGCACGGGATTGATCATGCATCCGGCAGTGCTCAATGGTTCATACGATGTGGCCCGGGTGCGGCAGGATTTTCCCGCGCTCGCGCTTGAGATCTATGGCA
Organism: uncultured Alphaproteobacteria bacterium; assembly: GCA_963840155.1. Taxonomy (GTDB): domain Bacteria; phylum Pseudomonadota; class Alphaproteobacteria; order Rhizobiales; family Xanthobacteraceae; genus Bradyrhizobium. Next base: position 952,831 of record CAWIXP010000001.1, on the reverse strand, counting down.
AGCCGCTGGTGTATCTCGACAATGCGGCGTCGGCGCAGAAGCCCAATGCCGTGCTCGAGCGCATGGCCGAGGCCTACAAAAGCGAATACGCCAATGTGCATCGCGGGCTGCATTACCTCGCCAACGCCGCGACCGAGGCCTATGAGGGCGGCCGCGCCAAAGTCGCAAAATTCCTCAACGCCGGTCGCAACGAGGAGATCGTCTTCACCCGTAACGCCACGGAAGCGATCAATTTGGTGGCGTCGTCGTGGGGCGAGCCGAACATCAAGGACGGCGACGAGATCGTGCTCTCGATCATGGAGCATCATTCCAACATCGTGCCCTGGCATTTCCTCAGGGAACGCCATGGCGCCGTCATCAAATGGGCCGACGTGGATGACGAAGGCAATTTCCTGATCGACGAATTCGAGAAAGCGTTGACGCCGCGCACCAGGCTGGTGGCGATCACGCAGATGTCGAATGCGCTCGGCACCATCGTGCCGGTCAAGGATGTGGTCAAGATCGCCCATGACAGGGGCATCCCGGTTCTGGTCGACGGCAGCCAGGCCGCGGTGCATCTCGCGATCGATGTCCGGGATATCGACTGCGATTTCTACGTCTTCACCGGCCACAAGCTGTACGGTCCGACCGGAATCGGGGTGCTCTATGCCAAGCACGAGCATCTCGTCGGCATGCGTCCGTACAACGGCGGCGGCGAGATGATCCGCGAGGTCGCGCGGGATTGGGTCACCTACGGCGACCCTCCGCACAAGTTCGAGGCGGGAACCCCGGCGATCGTGGAATCCATCGGGCTCGGCGCGGCGATCGATTACGTCAATTCTATCGGCAAGGAGCGGATCGCCGCCCACGAGCACGGGCTTCTGACTTATGCGCAAGAGCGTCTGCGCGAGATCAATTCGCTGCGGCTGATCGGGACGGCGCGCGGCAAGGGTCCGGTGATCTCGTTCGAGATGAAGGGCGCCCATCCCCACGATGTTGCCACCGTGATCGACCGCCAGGGCGTCGCGGTGCGTGCCGGGACCCATTGCGTGATGCCGCTTTTGGAACGGTTCAATGTGACGGCGACGTGCCGGGCCTCGTTCGGGATGTATAATACCCGCGAGGAAGTCGATCACCTGGCACAGGCGCTGATCAAGGCGCGGGAATTGTTCTCATGAGCGATACGGCCGAAGTCAAAACCAGCAATATGGAAACCCACTCGGCGCTGCCGCCGGAAGAGACCGAGCGGCTGGGCACCGAAATCGTCGCCGCGTTGAAGACGGTGTTCGATCCGGAAATTCCAGCCGACATCTATGAGCTCGGTCTGATCTACCGGGTCGACATCAAGGACGATCGCAGCGTCGATGTCGTGATGACGCTGACCACGCCGAACTGTCCGGCGGCGGGAGAATTGCCGACCATGGTGGAGAACGCGGTCGCCAGCGTTCCCGGCATCGGCATCGTCAATGTGAATCTGGTCTGGGAACCGGCGTGGTCGCCCGACCGCATGAGCGATGAGGCGCGTCTGGTCCTCAATATGTGGTGAAGCCTATTCGGATAGCAGCCGGCATTGATTTGCCATTGGAAATGAACACATGAACGACATGACATCCGCATCGCCAACACCTGCGGCAAAGCCGCGGCGGCCCCGTCCCCAGGTGATGAAGCTCACCGACGCGGCTGCGCAGCGCATCGCCGAACTGACCAGGCGCGCCGATTCCGAGATCGTCGGCCTGCGGGTCGGGATCAAGAACGGCGGTTGCGCCGGGCAATCCTACACCGTCGAATATGCCCACGATATCCGCCCGACCGACGAGGTCGTGGAGGACAAAGGCGTCAAGATCCTGGTCGATCCCAAGGCCGTGCTGTTCCTGCTCGGCACCGAGATGGACTACAAGGTCGACAGGATGTCGGCCCAGTTCATCTTCAACAACCCGAACCAGATCGGCGCCTGCGGCTGCGGCGAGTCGGTGCAGCTGACCGCCGCGAAGGCGGATGGCTAGACGTCCCTCGCGCACCGCCGGGTAGGTCGTACGCGTTGTTGAGTAACATCGATGGACCGCGATTTCCTGATCGATCTGTTCTCGGATTTCGGCCCGGTCACGATCCGTCCGATGTTTTCAGGCTTCGGCATTTCCGCCGACGGAATAAATTTCGCGCTGGCGTTGCGGGCTGGCCTCTATTTCCGTGCTGACGACCAGACCATTCCGCGGTTCGAGGCGGAAGGATCAAAACCCTTTCAATACGCGACCCGAGCCAGGACGGTGACGGTCAATTCGTATTGGCACTTGCCGGCGCGACTGTTTGACGATCCGGAAGAACTGACGGATTGGGCGAGGGCGGCGTTGGCGGCGGCGCAACGCGCCGCGCTGAGGAAACAGCCGCGCAAGCCGGCGAAGAAAACCGCAGCAAAAAAGAAACCCTTAGCCAAGAAGAAAACAACAGCACGCGTCGTCCCGGCCAAGCGAGCATCGCGAGCGCGAGCCGGGACCCATAGCCACCGACGCTGATTGTTGCAGAAGACATCTGTCGCTCTGCCCGAACGAGAGTACACGGCGTATGGGTCCCCGCGTTTTGCGGGGACGACTGCTTGAGATGTCTTCGCTTCAAGCCACCTGGCTTTGAGTCTCGGCGGCGTATTCGGGGTCGGCTTCGCAGATCACCCGGTTGCGCCCGTTGCGCTTGGCGGCGTACAGGCAGGCGTCGGCGCGTTCGATCAGGGAGTCCGTATCGTCGTCCGGCTTCAGCATGGAAACGCCGACCGAGATCGTGACCCGGCCGAGAATTTCGCCGGTGGACTTCTTCTTCAATTCCTTGGCCATCACAGCGCGGCGGATATGGTCGGCGACCGTCAGCGCCTGGCGCAGCGCCGTGTTGGGCAGCACCACGGCGAATTCCTCGCCGCCGTAGCGGGCGGTGATGTCCTGACCCTTGATGGTCTGCTTCAGCGACATGCCGACCAGCCGCAGTACCTGGTCCCCGGTGAGGTGGCCATAGGAGTCGTTGAAGGATTTGAAGTGATCGATGTCGAACATCAAAAGCGAAAGCGGCTCGCCGTCGGCCAGCGCGCTTTGCACCGCCATCTCGATCGAGCGGTCGAAATATTTGCGATTGCCCAGACCGGTGAGAGGATCGGTCAGGCTCTCCGCCCTGATCGCCTCGAGGCTGTGCTGCAGATCGCTGATCTCGGTCTTCGACAGCGACAGGCGGTCTTCCAGCGCCTTATTGGTGTCGCGCATCTCGCGAGTGGATTTCATCAGGCCTTCCACGATCGGCTTGACCTGGTCGGGCTGCTGGGCAACCGAGAGCCTCTGGGTCGCGCTGGACAGGCTGGCGTCGTAGCTCGCCGACATGCCGAGCGCGTCGCTGATCAGCGCCATCACGTCGTCGATTTCGCCGATGACGCGCGCGCCGACTTTGTCGATGCGGTCGGTGGTCTTGATCTGGGAAAGATAGGTCTCGTAGATCTGCTCGAGGTCCGCCTCGGTTAGCTTGCCGTTTCGCGCCAGCGTCTCGTTGATGATCTTGTTGAGCGGGGTGTTATATCCGGTCGCGTAGACGTACCAGATTTCATAGTTGCGGGGCACGGCGCTCTGCCGCAGCGATTTGATCTGGCCGAGCGCGACTTCGGCAAAGGCCATCGTGCGTTCGTGTTCGTCGAGCACCTTGACCACCGATCGTCCCCAATAGCAGGTGTTCTGCCCACCTCTTGCGCAGCAATCATTAAAATTGTGGCGGCCAAGTTAATTGAGGAGAATGAACGACCGGTAAACGGGTTCCCGCCGGGCTTGGGCCGCGGCGCCAAGCGCCCGCTCAGATGCGGGCGCGAACCGGGCGCAACAGAAACGCCGGAAGATGCGAGTGGTCGGCAGCTTCGGACGATGAATCCCGCGGCGCGGGCGGCGGGGGCGTGCGGCCGATCGAGGGCGTGCGTGAAGGCTGCGGCGCGGCTGGCGGGACGAACGCAGCCGCTGGCGCCTGCTGCGGGTCGCGGTTTTCGCTGGAGCGTCGCGGCCCGCGCTCCCGGCGCGGCTTGCGGCCGCCACGAGAACCTTCTCTTGAACCTTCTCTCGCGCCTTCCCTTGCAGCTTCGCGGCCGCGCGAGTGCCTTGCTTCGCCGTTTGAAGGCGCTGCCGAACTGTCGGCCGACGCGCTTTCAGCACCGGTCTCGATGCGGGGAATGGATTGCCCGATCAGCTTTTCGATCGCGGCCATGGATTTGTGATCGAGCGAGGTGACCATGGAGATCGCGGTGCCGGCGCGGCCGGCGCGGCCGGTGCGGCCGATCCGATGAACGTAATCGTCGGCATGATGCGGTACGTCGAAATTGAAGACATGACTGGTGGTGGGAATGTCGAGGCCGCGCGCGGCGACGTCGGATGCAACCAGCAGCGGAATTTCGCCCTTGCGGAATTGATCGAGTGCCGCGGTACGCGCCGACTGATCCATGTCGCCGTGCAGGGCGCCAACGGCAAAGCCGTGCTTCTGCAGGGATTTGTACAATAGCGCCACTTCGCGCTTGCGGTTGCAGAAGATGATGGCGTTCTGCAGATCCTTGGCATCGCGCAGCAGGCGCCGCAGCGCGTCGCGCTTGTCGTGCGGTTCGCGACCGACGCTGACCTGGAATTGAGACACGCCCGCGGCCGTCGTCGCCGGCCGCGACACTTCGATTCTTGCGGGGTTGTGCAGGAAGGTATCGGTGATGCGGGCGATTTCGGGCGGCATCGTCGCGGTGAAGAACAGCGTCTGCCGGGTGAAGGGAACGAGCTTGCAGATGCGCTCGATGTCGGGAATGAAGCCCATGTCCAGCATGCGGTCGGCTTCGTCGATCACCAGCAGTTCGACGCCGGTGAGCAACAGCCCGCCGCGCTCGGTATGGTCGAGCAGCCGGCCGGGGGTTGCGATCAGGACGTCGACGCCGCGCGTCAGCTTGGTATCCTGGTCGCCGAACGAGACGCCGCCGATCAGCAGCGCGACGTTGAGCTTTTGCCCGGCGCCGTATTTATCGAACTGTTCCTTGACCTGGGCGGCGAGTTCGCGGGTCGGCTCGACGATCAGGGTGCGCGGCATGCGGGCTCGCGCGCGGCCCTTTTCCAGCATGGTGAGCATCGGAAGCACGAAGGCAGCGGTCTTGCCGGTGCCGGTCTGGGCGATGCCGAGAACATCCCGGCGAGCCAGAACGTGGGGAATTGCCTGTTCTTGAATGGGGGTGGGGGTGGTGTAACCGGTGGCCGCGACGGCGGCGAGCACCTTATCGGACAAGCCGAGATGGGAGAAAGACATTGAGCCTCTGGTAGAAACCGCCGCTTGGAATCCAAGGAAATAACTGTCGCGTCCAACCCCGGAACGGCACGCAGATTTGCACGGGATTTTTCGGATACGCAGACAGGCGGCTTATCAAGATATCGCGTTTCGATACCGGGCCGCGTCAAGCCGGAACATAGGGGCGAATTGGCAGAAGTCAATGGAGCGGGCGCGGGAAGTGTTGAAAAAGCTTAATGTTTTTGCATCGGGCAGGCTTACGTCGGCCTCGCGGCAGTTGGACATTGGTTTGCTGGTTGGGCTTGCACGCTTTTGGGTTCCCGCTGTCGCGCGCCGTCGGTTCCCGATCGGTCGTCACGTTGGTCGTCGCCCCGAATATTTTCTTGCGGCGTTGTAAGACCGAAAATCATGTTGCCGATACGCAACGTCGACCAGGAAAATTGCATGGAACGCCCATTTGACGGGCGGTTCCAATTGCGGTTGCTCCCGCGGTCCAGCTAATTTCGTCTTAAGTAATCGACTGCAATCAGGGGAATAACAATGCGACGCAATGCTGGATGGGCTCTCGCCTCGGTTGTTTCGTTGGGCCTCGGCGGGCTCGGCACGGCTTCGGCAGCCGACATGGCCGTCAAGGCGCCACTCCCGCCTCCCGTTGCGGTCTACAACTGGACCGGTTGCTACGTCGGCGGAAACGTTGGCTGGAAATGGGGCCGGTTCAACGAAAGCGTCGATACGCCGGCCGGCGTCGCGGTCATCCCCGGTCTTGCAGACACCCCGTTCGTCGCCGACCACCTCGACCTTGGCGGGTTGGAAACCAGTTCGGGTGCAGTGGGCGGCCAGGTCGGCTGCCGATGGGAAACGCCCTCTCACTGGGTGTGGGGCGTTGAAGGCGACTTCGACTGGACCGATCTGCACGGGACGGTAATTTCCAAGACGGCTGGCACCGGAAATTCGGTGTTCGTCGCCGGGGATTCCTTCGGCAATCGCGTCCGCTGGGAATCATCGGTACGAGGAATCGTCGGCCGCTCCTTCGACAAGTGGTTGGTCTACGCGACCGGCGGTCTGGCAATGACCGACGTCACGATGGACTCGAATTTCATCGCGACGACAGTGGGTGGAGTGCCGTTCCCGGCCTCGGCGGGATCCGATTCCAAGACGCTCTTCGGGTTCACGGTCGGTGTTGGCGCGGCCTATGCCTTCACCCCCAATTGGGATCTCGGGGCAGAATATCGATATTCGCAATATAGCGGAGAAAGTTTCGGTCTCGGTTCGGTTGCGGCCGTTTGCGGATTTGTCCCCGGCGTGGCGGTAACTGTTGGTTGCTTCAATACGAACGCTACCGGTCACAAGGACCTCACTACCAACGAGATCCTGTTCAAGCTGAATTATCGCTTCAATCCGTCACCGGTACTCGCGAGATACTGATTTCTTCCCGATACTCCAGCGATGAGCCCCGGCGGTGCCGGGGCTTCTTTGTTGGTGGGATCCGGGGAGAACCCGCCGCTCTGTTTTTCGAACCTCAGCCCATCACCGAATAGCCGCCATCGACGGGGATCGCCGTCCCCGTGACGAAGTCGGATGCCGGTGATGCGAGGAACACTGCGATGCCGGCGAAGTCGGCGATGGCGCCCCATCGCGCCGCCGGCGTGCGCGCCAGAACCTTCTCGTGCAGGCCGCCGATCTCGGCTCGCGCGCGCTTGGTGAGATCGGTATCGATCCAGCCCGGCAGCACGGCGTTGGCCTGGATGTTGTCGGCGGCCCAGGCGACCGCGCAGGAGCGCGTGAACTGCACGATGCCGCCCTTGCTCGCGGCGTAAGCCGGCGCGAAGCTGGCGCCGAAGATCGACAGCATCGAGCCGATATTGATGATCTTGCCGCCGCCCGCGGCCTTCATCGCCGGATACACCGCTTGCGAGCACAGGAACGCGCTGGTGAGATTGGTCTTGATGACGCGGTCCCATTCCTCGATGTCGAGCGCGTGCGGCGGCTTGCGAATATTGATGCCGGCGTTGTTGACGAGAATGTCGATGCGGCCAAGTTCGCGCGCCGCCAGTTCGACCATGGCCTCGACGGCGGCCTTGTCGGTGACGTCGGCGATCACGGAAATGGCCTTGGTTCCGCGCTGCTTGATGTCCTCGACCGCCGCGTTCGATTTCGCTTCATTGCGCCCGACGATGACGATGTCGGCGCCGGCGTCCGCCAGGCCCCGCGCCATGCCAAACCCGATGCCGCCATTGCCGCCGGTGACGATGGCGACCTTGCCGCCGAGGTCGAAAAGATTTGGTGTCATGTGGGAGCGTCCAGTTTCGGCGCCGATCTCTGATCACTCGATATCGTTCGCGCGAACGCAGGGACCACCATGGCCATCAGTGTTGTCAGGCGAATCAACGCTTGCTCTGCCAGATCAGGATCAGGCCGAAAGCGGCGAGCGCCGCGCCGTAGCCGGCCCATTGGATCTCTCTGATCATGAAGCTCGACGGCGGCCAATTGATCATGCCGGTGCCCTGACCGATCCAGAGCAGTCCGATCGCGAGGGCGAGCAGGCCTGCGATCAGAAGCAATCGGCGCATTGGTTTTCCTCTCGCTTGCATCGGCCGCGCGGCAAACGCAGCGCGCGACACTGGCGCGCTCGCTTGAGCGATGCAAGGGAAAGACATGGCTCGGGCACGGAATCATTTCCCGATTTGTCGGGCAGGCACAAAAAAGCCCCGGTGTGAGCCGGGGCTTTTGAGCTGCTAAGGTTAGCAGAGATCAGTACTTTGCGACGAGCGGGCCACCCCAGTTGAAGCGGTAGACCAATTCGGTGCGAATGCTTTGTTCGCGGACTTTTTCGGTCGCCGAGGCGCCAGTCGGGACGCCCGTGTTCCAGACGTTGACGCTAACGGTGGCACGGTCAAATTCCGAGTAACGATATTCGGTCTTCCAGAACAGGCCGGGCAGGAAGCTCAGGGCGTATTCGTCGCCAAAACCAATGAACCAGCCATCTCTTGTGATCGCAGGCGTTGTCACACTCGGGGTCAGTGCTCCGAGCGCACTGAAGTCTGTCGAGTTCCAATGAGCCTGGGTGAAGCCAGTGGAGACGTAAGTCAGCAACTGCGGAACGACGACGTAACCGAGACGGCCACCCACGGCCCACTGTTGATCCTGTTTCTGCCGCCCGTAAAAACCTAGATCGCCGGCATCGCCGTGAACGTCCATAAAGTCATAGTCGGCGAAGCCACCGACGACGAAATTGCCGAACTGGTAGTCGCAACCGCCCTGAACGGTGCCGAACCAACCACGCGCTCCAATGGTCGTATTCCCCGTTATCGCAACGCCTGTCGCGGTATCAACCGCATTTTCATCGTTGTTTGTCATCGCGCTACCCCAGCCGGCCCCGAGGTAGCATCCTGTCCATGATGGAGCATAAGCCATCGGAGCCGCCCTCATCGGCGGCGCCTTGGCTGCCATGTCGGCTGCCAACGCCGGGGCCGTGAACGCCGCAACCGCGGTCAGAGCGAGCACCAATTTTTTCATGTTAATTCCCCCAGCGATTAGCGTCGGACCCGATTGCGGAGGCGCAGCTGCGCCGATTCCCCAAAATTCAGTACGAGGACTATAGCTGCTTCCGACCGAAAAGCTGTTGCAGGGCGGGCACAGCTACCGGAAATCGGCGGGGAGATGATCGGGGGCTAGGACCCAAAAGCATCGATAACGGCCTCAAATCGGCTGAAATCGGCGAATTTGACCCGCTCTACACGTCCAGCAGGTCCTCGCTGGCAAATTCCGCCTTGTCGGAGATGAAGGCAAACCGCGCCTCGGCCCTGGTGCCCATCAGGCGTTCGACCGAATTGGCGGTGCCCTCGCGGTCGTCGGCCAGCAGCACCACGCGCAGCAGGGTGCGCGTTGCCGGGTCCATAGTGGTTTCCTTGAGCTGCGCCGGCATCATTTCGCCGAGCCCCTTGAAGCGGCCGATATCGACGTTGGCATTGGCGTTGAACTCGCTCTTCAACAGCGCCGCCTTGTGCGCGTCGTCGCGGGCGTAGATCGTCTTGGTGCCGTGGTTGAGCCGGTAGAGCGGCGGCACCGCGAGATAGAGATGGCCTTCATCGATCAGCCGCGGCATCTGCCGGTAGAAGAAGGTGATCAGGAGCGAGGCGATATGAGCGCCGTCGACATCGGCGTCGGTCATGATGATGATGCGGGAATAGCGCAGATCTTCGCCCCGGTAGTGCGGGCCGGCGCCGCAGCCGATCGCCAGCATCAGATCGGCGAGCTGCGCGTTGGCGCTGAGCTTGTCCTTGGTGGCGGAGGCGACATTGAGGATCTTGCCGCGCAACGGCATGATGGCCTGCGTCTTGCGGTCGCGCGCCTGCTTGGCAGTGCCGCCGGCGCTATCACCTTCGACGATGAACAGCTCGGAGCCTTCCTCGGCGGTGTTGCTGCAATCGGTGAGCTTGCCGGGCAGCTTGGTATTCCTCCCGGCGGTCTTGCGCGCAATTTCCTTTTCCGCGCGGCGGCGCAGCCGCTCGTCGGCGCGCTCGATCACGAAATCCAGCAGCCTGTTGGCCTGCAGCGGATTGCCGGACAGCCAATGATCGAACGGATCCTTGATGGCCTGCTCGACGATGCGCTGGGCTTCCGCTGTAGCGAGGCGGTCCTTGGTCTGGCCCTGGAATTCCGGCTCGCGCACGAACACCGAGAGCATCACGGCGGCGCCGACCATGACGTCTTCCGAGACGATGTTGGTGGCGCGCTTGCCCTGGCCGACGCGCTCGGCGTGATCTTTCAGGCCGCGCAGCAGCGCGCTGCGCATGCCGGATTCGTGCGTGCCGCCATCCTGCGTCGGCACGGTGTTGCAATAGGAGGACAAAAAGCCGTCGGCATCCGCCGTCCACGCCGCCGCCCATTCGCAGGCGCCGTGGGCGCCGACGCGCCCGGATTTGCCGGAGAAGATATCGGGGTGCACCAGGGTGTCGGCATGAATCGCGGCGGCGAGGTAATCCTTCAACCCGCCGGGGAAATGGAAACTGTCCTCGGCGGGCACATCCTCGATGCCCTTCAGCAACGCCGGATCGCAGTGCCAGCGGATCTCGACGCCGCCGAACAGATAGGCCTTGGAGCGCGCCATCTTGAACAGCCGCTGCGGCTTGAAGGCGGCTTTGGCGCCGAAGATATCGGGGTCGGGCTTGAACCGGATGCGGGTGCCGCGGCGGTTGTTGATCTTGCCGAGGTCTTCGAGCTTGCCCTTGGGCTGGCCGCGCTCGAACGCCATGCGGTAGAGTTTTTGGCTGCGGGCGACCTCGACTTCGAGCCGCGCCGACAGCGCGTTCACCACCGACACCCCGACGCCGTGCAGCCCGCCCGAGGTTTCATAGACCTTGGAATCGAACTTGCCGCCGGAATGCAGCGTGCACATGATGACTTCGAGCGCGGATTTTTTCGGAAATTTCGGATGCGGGTCGACCGGGATGCCGCGGCCGTTGTCGGTGACCGTCAAAAATCCATCGGCGCTCAACTCCACTTCGATGAAGGAGGCGTGGCCGGCGAGCGCCTCGTCCATGGAATTGTCGATAACTTCGGCAAACAGATGGTGCAGCGCTTTTTCGTCGGTGCCGCCGATATACATGCCGGGCCGCCGGCGAACCGGCTCCAGGCCTTCGAGCACCTCGATGTCCCGGGCGGTGTAGCCGGCTTCGGCGCTCGAACCGCGCGAGGCAACCTTCAGCGCGGCAGGGCGTTTCGGTTCGGTGGCCCCGAACAGGTCGTTGCCGGCTTTGGCTTTAGCGACTGATTTCAATGGTTTCGGCATCTTTTTTCACGTGTTTACGCGCACCGAAGTGCGCAGCGAATCGATTTCCCTGACTATGCCACGGATGGGCTTAAAAAGTGACGGCGGGGCTCGCCCAAGGCGAGCCCCGCGCTGCCGGCGCCGAGGTCTAGTCTCAGGCGCGGGACGACCGGATCACGATCACCGCAAACAGCGCCATCGCCGCCACCACGACCAACGAGCCGGCGATCGGCGCCGCCAGGAACGCGGGCCCTTTCAGTAGCACCATGGCGACGCCGGCCGGGAACACGATGGCGCCGATCATATGGAGCCAGCCCTGCACCTTCGCCAGCGTGGTCGTTCCAACCGCCGGAACCAGACGGTAATAAAGTCCGAACAGGAACAGCAGCACGCCCCCGATCAGATTGAGGTGCGCATGCGCCGGCGCCAGTGTGAAGTCTTGCTCGATGCCCATCGCGATGCCGGCCAGCATCCCGGCCAGCAAGATCAAAACGCTCAGACACATCATCAACGATCCAATCATCATCCTGTTTCCCTGTGCTGGCCAGCTCGTGTTGTACGCCTGAAAACCATCCAGCAGCAGTGAAGCTCACGGGCTGTCCCCGGCTTTGTGACTTGATGTCGGGGAAGCGGCTGGCTTACCTGTTCTCTGATTTGGACCGCTGAAAACGGTTCATAGGCTGAAATCGCCGGGGAAGGGCGTTCGGAATGGAAGAATTTGCCCATGCCTTGGCCGACTTCGTGCGCGATCACCAGGGTTGGGCGGCGCCGATCGTTCTGGTGCTGGCGTTCGGCGAATCGCTCGCGTTCATTTCGCTGTTGGTCCCGGCCTGGGGGGCGCTGGTCGCGATCGGCGCGCTGATCGGCGCGAGCGGCATCAGCTTCTGGCCGGTCTGGATCGGCGGCGGAATAGGGGCCGCGCTCGGCGACTGGCTGTCCTACTGGTTCGGCTTCAAATACAAGGAGCAGGTCGCGCAGATCTGGCCGCTGTCCCGCTATCCGGAGATCCTGCCGCGCGGCGAGGCCTTTGTGAAAAGCTGGGGCGTTCCCAGCATCTTCATCGGACGATTTTTCGGCCCCTTGCGGGCCTCGGTACCGCTCGCCGCCGGGATTTTCGAGATGCCGTATTGGCGCTTTCAGCTCGCCAATTGGGTCTCGGCGCTGGTCTGGTCCGCGGCGCTGCTGTTGTTCGGTGACGTGATCGGGCAGATCGCCGAATGGCTGTGGCGCGCGGCTTGATCGCCGGAATAAAGCCGCCAAATGCGGGTTGGCACCTCCAGGGCAAGCGGCGCAATCGGACCCTTGCTTGTCGCGCCGGAGCAAAAACGCTGCTAAAAGCGGGCGCGATAAAACCCCGAAAAGCGGCAAAACCCGTTCGGAAGCCATCGTCTCACTGGGAGGACATCAGCATGGAACTAACACGACGTCACGCACTTGCCGGCGCCGCAGCGATCGCGGCCACGCCGCTAGTGCCATCGAAGCCCGCGCATGCGGCCGCGCCGCCGGCAGACAAGCAGGCTCCGAGCTTCTATCGCTACAAAGTCGGCGACATCCAGGTCACCGTGGTTTCCGACGGCAGGAACACCTTCAAGCTGGAAGACACCTTCATCACCAACGCGAAGAAGGAAGAGGTCAACGCCGCGCTCGAGAAGGCGTTCTTGCCGCGCGACATGTTCACCATCTACTTCGCGCCGCTGGTGATCAACACCGGTGGCAAGCTCGTCGTGATCGACACCGGCAATGGCGCGCTGGCAAAGGCCAACAGCAAGGGCGCCAACGGGCTGTTCGCCGACAACATGGCCGCCGCCGGCTTCGATCCCAAGACGGTCGACAAGGTGGTAATCTCGCATTTCCACGGCGACCACGTGAACGGCCTGCTGACGGCCGACGGCAAGCCGGCGTTTCCGAACGCCGAGGTGCTGGTGCCGGCGACCGAATGGAAGTTCTGGATGGATGACGGCGAGATGAGCCGGGCCCCCGCCGGGCGCATGCAGGGCCTGTTCAAAAACAATCGCAACATCTTCGAGGCAGGCCTGAAGAAAAAGGTCACCCCGTACGAGTGGGGCAAGGAAGTCGCGCCCGGCCTGCTCGCGGTTGACAGCGTCGGCCATACCCCGGGCCATACCTCCTACGTGCTGTCGTCGGGTTCGGGCAAGGTCTACATCCAGTCCGATGTGACCAACAATCCGAACCCATTCGCGACCAATCCGGGCTGGCATGCGTTCTTCGACCAGGATGCCGACGTCGCCGAAAAAACCCGCCGCCGGATCTACGACATGATCGTCGCCGAGAAGCTGCAGCTGCAGGGCTTCCACTATCCATTCCCGGGGCTCGCCAACATCGAAAAGGACGGCGCCGGTTACCGGGCGATACCGGCACCGTGGAATCCCTCGATCTAGATTTTTCGTCGCCTTGACGAGACATGGGCGCGGCCCTATAGCCGCGCCCATGTTTGACGCCGTGACTGTCGCGATCGTCCGCCGCCGCCGCACTTCCGCGTCACGGGCGGGCATCCGCGTTTAGGATCGTCGCCTCTGCCGCCGGATCCGATCCGCGGCCCACCTCCGTGAAAGCGCGGTCCGATCTGGCGGCTCCTACCTCGAGCAGGAGTCCGAGATGTATACGCCTCCGATGTTCAAGCCCGATCGCGCTGCGAGCCTTGCGTTTGCGCAAGCGCGCGGATTCGGCACGGTCTGCGCCTGGGACGGCATCAAGCCGATCGCCTCGTCGTTGCCGTTTAGCATCGGCTATGCTGATGACGGTACGCCGCATGCTGCGTTTCACGTCGCCCGCCATAATCCGCTGGCCGGATTTGCCGATGGAAAATCGTCGTGGCTGTTGAGCGTCAACGGTGCCGATGCCTATGTTTCGCCCGATTGGTACGCCTCGCCGGATCAGGTGCCGACCTGGCTGTACCAGGCGGTGCATTTCACGGGCACGGTGCGGAAGATGTCCGATTCTGAACTTGGCCCGCATCTGGACGCGCTGAGCGCCAGGTTCGAAAGCTGGCTTGCGCCGAAACCGCCGTGGATGACCTCGAAGATGACGGCCGGACGACTGGACGAGATGAAAAAAGCAATCGTGGGTTTGCTGATGACGGTCGAACAGATCGAGGGCAGTTTCAAGCTCAACCAGCACAAGTCGGACCTCGACCATGCGGCTGTCGCGACGGCGCTGGCACAGCAACCGCAAGCCGCCGCGCGGTTTCTGGCCAGCGAAATGCGCTCGCTGCGCCCGCAACTGTTCGAGGAACAGCCGGTCTCCGGACGAATCAAACCACTTTGAAGATAGCCAGCGCCAGCACGACCTGCGCGACGAAGCCGACGGCGAAGGCGAGCGTGCGGAAGACCGGCACGCCCATCGTGTAGACGATCAAATGCGCGACGCGGGCCCAGAAATACACCGCGCAGGCGAGCGCCGTCCATTTGGTCGAATAATCGAGCTGGGCGAGGATCAGCACCAGCGGTGCGAAAATCACCAGATTTTCCACGGCATTGTCGTGCGCGAACATCAGCCGGTTAGCCCATTCGGCATGCGGCTTGTCGTTGCGCGAGGGATTGGCCATCGCGCCGAAGAGGCCGCGGACCTGAATGCGATTGAGGATGTACGGGATCCACAGCAGTCCCGACAGAATGACCGTCAGCGTTAGCCAGAACAATTCGGGCGTCAACATTGCGGGTGTCATAGGGATTCCCCTCCATCGGTTCGAATCGCGCCCCGGCGCGACAACCGCTTATACTCAAACGCCGCTTGTTGCGCTATGCGCGGACCCTGACGTAGCTGCCGGGCGCGTCCTCGATCGGCGGTAACCCGTCGGCGCCGAGTTCGCGGGCCGGCACCTCGTCGGCATCGATGCTCGCGAGCCAATTACGCCAGTCGGGCCACCACGAGCCCTTGTGTTCCTGCGCGGCCTTCAGCCAGTCCGCAAGCGTCACATCCTTGACATTGTCATTGGTCCAGAACTGGTATTTGCCCGAGGCCGGCGGGTTGACCACGCCCGCGATATGCCCGGACCCGGCCAGCACGTATTTGACCGGGCCGCCGAAAAACCGCGAGCCGTAAAGGACGGAATCCGCCGGCGCGATATGATCCTCGCGCGTCGCCAGGTTATAGATCGGCACCTTGACCTTCGACAGGTCAAGCAGCGTATTGTCCAGCACCATGCTGCCGGTCGACAGCCGGTTTTCCAGATAGCAGTTGCGCAGGTAATAGGAGTGGTTCGCCGCCGGCATCCGCGTCGCGTCTGAATTCCAGTGCAACAGATCGAACGACGAGGGCGGCCGTCCCTTCAGGTAGTTGCTGACGACATAGGACCAGATCAGATCGTTGGAGCGCAGCATGTTGAAGGCCATCGCCATCTTGCTGCCCTCGAGCACGCCGGCTTCCTGCATGTCGCGCTCGAGCGCGGAGATCTGGTGTTCGTCGACGAACACCAGGAGGTCGCCGGCATGCGTGAAGTCGACCTGCGCCGCTAGCAAGCTCGCCGAGGTCACGCGCACGCGGCGCTTTTCCGCAAGCCAAGCCAGCGTCGAGGCGAGCAACGTGCCGCCGACGCAGTAACCCATGGTGTGAACTTTCAGCTCGCCGGTTGCCTTCTCGATCGCGTCCATCGCCGCGAGCGGACCTTCCTTCATGTAGTCTTCGAAGGTTTTTCCTCCCAAACTCCTGTCCGGGTTGACCCAGGAAATCACGAATACCGTGATGCCCTGATCGACACACCATTTGATGAAGGATTTTTCCGGCTTGAGGTCGAGGATGTAGAATTTATTGATCCATGGCGGCACGATCAGAAGCGGTGTGCGCAGCACCTTCTCCGTCGAAGGCGCGTACTGGATCAGTTGCATCAGCTCATTCTGGTAAATCACCTTGCCCGGCGTGGTGGCGAGGTTGACGCCGACGACGAGATTGGCGGGGTCGGATTGACGGATGCGCAACGTGCCGCCTCCGGCCTCGATATCTTCCGCCAGCATCTTCATGCCGCGGACCAGGTTGTCGCCGTTGGAGGCCAGCGTCTCGCGCAACACTTCCGGATTGGTGAGCACGAAATTCGAGGGCGCCAGCGCGTTGGTGATCTGCTGAACGTAGAAGTCGGCCTTCTTGCGGGTGTGCGGATCGAGCCCCTCGGCATCGCGCACGAGTTCATGCGCCCACTGCGTGGTGAGCAGATAAAGCTGCATCACGAAATCGAAGAAATAGTTCGACTTCCATTCGGGGTCGGCAAATCGCTTGTCGCGCGGCGAGGGCGCGATCGCCGGCGGCGCTTCCTCCCCGGCGAGGCGGCGCATCGAAGAGCCCCAGAGATCGAGATAGGCCTTGGCGATCTTTATCTGCAGGTCCGCCGACCGTTTTTGGTCCGATAACCAGTATTCCGTCACCGCGGTGAACGTCTTGATGACCTCGGCCAGTTCGCCCGGCGGCTTGTCCGTGACTTCTCCGCCCTCGCGTGTCTTTAAGAAGGCCGTGAGCGCCTGGCCGCTGCTCTCCAGGGCCCGGGCGACGTTCATCGCGAAGGCTTCCGGGTCGAACTTCCTGGTGGGCTGGGTTTCAGCCGTGACGTCGTTCATGTCCGCAACACTATAGGTTCATTCGGGGTTCGTCATCGCGCCGGGTCTGCGATCGGCGCTTCGAGGTTAATCTGCCGCGTGGACGTGCTGCACTGCGATAACCGTCCCGCTTCGGTCATATTGAGGCCCCAACGCTGCGCTGTGGTGCTCCAGGCTCTTAATCAGGCTCTTAATCGTTTCGGACGACAATGGTTTGAGCGCCGCGCAATTGCCGATTAAAAAAAGCGTGAGATCGCGGCAGGTTTCATGTTGTCGAAGCGGGGACTTCCGGACGCATGTCGAGGAATCGAAAAATAGGCGCGTTAGCCGTGGGGGCGCTGCTGTTGGCGGCGTCCGCGCTCGGCGGCTGCTCGACCACGATCGCGGATCTACCGTTGGTCGGCACGCCAGCCGATGCGCCCGAGCGCCCGAAGGAAGCCGGCAGTTACCTTCCGGTTCACGACCTGCCGCCTGATCGTGCCGAGCCTGAGCTGGCGCCGGCCGAGCGGGCCAGGATACAGGCCGAACTGATCGCCGCGCGCGACCGCCAGGCTTCCGCGGCGGTCGCCAAAGACGCCGCCAAAGACCCCGCCAAGTGATCCGAGATCGCGCTCGTTGGTTCGAGATAGTGGCGCAGCCGGGCGTCCGTGGTAAAAGAACCCGGTTCAACAGCAAATCAGGTCGAAAACGTATATTCTGCGCCTGAATTCGCACTAAATTTTTGATTTGGTGCGATTTCCGGACGAAGCCGAATTCCGTTTCGCAGAAGCTGCTGTTGGTTGTCGGAGCAAGGGTGCCATGGAAGATTTTTACCGGATACGCCGTCTGCCGCCCTATGTGTTTGAGCAGGTCAACCAAGCCAAGGCGGCCGCGCGCAATGCCGGGGCCGATATCATCGATCTCGGCATGGGCAATCCGGATCTCTCGACGCCGCCCCACGTCATTGAAAAGCTGAAGGAGACGCTCGGCAAGCCGCGCACGGACCGCTACTCGGCCTCGCGCGGCATCACGGGCCTGCGCAAGGCACAGGCGGCCTATTACGGCCGGCGCTTTGGCGTCAAGCTAAATCCCGAAACCCAAATCGTGGCGACGCTCGGCTCCAAGGAGGGCTTTGCCAACGTGGCGCAGGCCATTACCGCCCCGGGGGATGTTGTTTTGTGTCCGAACCCGAGCTATCCGATCCATGCCTTTGGATTTCTGATGGCCGGCGGCGTGATCCGCTCGGTACCCTCGGAACCCACCCCGCAATTCTTCGAGGCGGTCGAACGCGCGATCATCCATTCGATCCCGAAGCCGCTGGCGATCGTCGTCTGCTATCCCTCAAACCCGACGGCTTATGTGGCGAGCCTTGATTTCTATAAGGATCTGGTGGCATTCGCGAAGAAGCATGAGATCTTCATCCTGTCGGATCTCGCCTACGCGGAAGTCTATTTCGATGACGACAAACCGCCGCCGTCGGTGCTGCAGGTCTCCGGCGCAATCGATGTGACGGTGGAATTCACGTCGATGTCGAAGACATTTTCGATGGCCGGCTGGCGCATGGGATTTGCGGTCGGCAACGAGCGCATCATCGCCGCACTGGCGCGGGTGAAATCCTATCTCGATTACGGCGCGTTCACGCCGATCCAGGTTGCCGCCACCGCGGCGCTCAACGGTCCGGAAGACTGCATTCGCGAGATGCGCGACACCTACCGCAAGCGGCGCGATGCGCTGGTGGAATTGTTTGGCCGGGCGGGGTGGGACATCCCGCCGCCGGAGGCCTCGATGTTCGCGTGGGCGCCGTTGCCGAAAGCATTTCGCGACGTCGGCAGCGTACAGTTCGCGACCCTGATGGTGGAGAAATCCGGCGTAGTGGTATCGCCAGGCGCTGCCTTCGGCGAGCATGGCGAGGGTTATGTCCGTATCGCCATGGTCGAAAACGAGCAGCGTATCCGGCAGGCCGCCCGCGGGGTGCGCCGCTTCCTTGAAAGCGGCCTTGAAACATTGCACAACGTGGTACCCCTCGCCAACCGGCGATAATCCCTGGGCAGGTTTCTCCAGTCATGGTCGCACCCCTGAGAGTGGGTATTGCGGGGCTCGGCACCGTTGGCGCCGAAGTCGTTCGCCTCATCGAGCAACAGGGCCGTACGCTGTCGGCGCGCAGCGGACGCGCCGTGCGCGTGGTCGGCGTTACGGCGCGTTCCAGGGTCAAGAAGCGCGGGCTTGATCTGCGCGGCATCGACTGGGCCAGGAACCCGCTGGCGCTGGCGAACGCGCCCGGCATCGACTGCTTTGTCGAATTGATGGGCGGCTCAGGCGAGCCTGCGCTCTCGGCCATCGAGGCGGCGCTGAACTCCGGAAAATCGGTCGTCACCGCCAACAAGGCCCTGATCGCCAAACATGGGCTGCGACTGGCAAAGCTTGCCGAGAGGCATGGCGGCGCGCTGAATTTCGAGGCGGCCGTCGGTGCGGCCATTCCGATCGTCAAGACATTGCGCGAGGGTCTCGCAGGTACCAACGTCCATCGCGTCTACGGCATCCTCAACGGCACCTGCAATTACATCCTGACCCGGATGGAGCAGGAGGGACTGTCGTTCGCCGAATGCCTGAAGGACGCGCAACGCCTCGGCTATGCCGAAGCCAATCCGTCATTCGACGTCGACGGCCACGACACCGCGCAGAAGCTTGCGATCCTGGCCAGCCTCGCCTTCGGCACCAAGGTCGCGCAGCGCGCGGTCTATGTCGAAGGGATTTCCTCGATCGCGCCGGAAGACCTTCGCGCGGCCGAGGAGCTTGGCTATCGCGTCAAGCTGCTCGGGGTTGCGGTGCGGACCGCGAAGGGGATCGAGCAGCGCGTGCATCCGACCATGGTGCCGAAGTCGTCCTCGATCGCGCAGGTGATGGGCGTCACCAATGCGGTCACGATCGATGGCGAAGGGATCCCGCCGATTACGCTGGTCGGCCCCGGCGCCGGCGGTGCTGCGACCGCATCCGCCGTGGTTGCCGATATCGCCGATGTCGCGCGCGGCATCCGCGCGATGCCGTTCGGGCGTCCGGTGGCAAGGTTGCGCGCCACCACGAAAGCGCCGATGGAGCGCCACGAGGGCGGTTACTACATCCGCCTGATGGCGCGCGATCTCGCCGGCACCGCCGCCACCATCGCAACCCGGCTCGCGCAACAGAAAATCTCGATTGAATCGATCGTGCAGCGCCACCCCGATGGCGTTGACGCCAACGGTGCGGCGAGAAAAGCCTCGCCGGTGCCGGTGATCCTGATCACCTATGCGACCAGCGAGGACGCGGTATACCGCGCCTTGCAGGCGGTGCAGCGCGACAAGGTGATCAGCGGCCGGCCGCAGGTGATACGAATCGAGAAAAACTAGCGTGTGGCCTGAACCGACAATACGTTAAATCATTGTATGCGGGCCCAAAGACCCGCCGTGAAGCTGAGGAGTCACCGATGTCGACCCATATTTCCGTTCCGCCGCAACTATTGCTCGAGCGCATCCTCACGCTCGAGATTGTGCGGGTAACGGAACGCGCGGCGGTTTCGGCGGCGCGGTTGCGCGGCCACGGCAACGAGAAGGCGGCCGACCAGGCCGCCGTCGACGCCATGCGTCGCGAACTCAACAAATTGCCCATCGAAGGGACCGTCGTGATCGGCGAGGGTGAACGCGACGAGGCGCCGATGCTGTTCATCGGCGAGAAGGTCGGGCTGAATGCCGGTCCGCAGGTCGACATCGCCGTCGACCCGCTCGAGGGAACGACGCTGTGCGCCAAGAACATGCCGGGCGCCATCGCGACCATGGCGATGGCGGACGGCGGAACGCTGCTGCACGCGCCCGACGTCTACATGCAGAAGATCGCGATCGGCCCCGGTTACGCCAAGAATGTGATCGAACTCGACGCGCCGCCGGCCGACAACGTCCGGCGGCTGGCAAAGGCCAAGGGCGTCGACGCTTCCGCGATCACGGTGCTGGTGCTCGACCGCCCGCGCCACGCCGATATTATTACCGGCGTTCGCAGCACGGGCGCGGCGGTGCGCCTGATCACCGACGGCGACGTCGCAGGCGTCATCCATTGCGCGGACCCCGATAATACCGGAGTCGATATGTATATCGGCACCGGAGGTGCGCCCGAAGGCGTTTTGGCGGCGGCGGCATTGCGCTGCATCGGCGGCCAGATGCAGTGCCGGCTGATTCTCGATTCCGAGGAAAAGCGCGAGCGCGCCCGCAAGATGGGCGTCGCCGATCCGCGCATGATCTACGGCATCGAAGACATGGCGAAGGGCGACTGCCTGTTCGCCGCGACCGGCGTCACCACGGGCTCGCTGCTTTCGGGCGTCATATTCCGCAAGGACGTGATCGAGACCGAGACCGTGGTGATGCGCTCGGTCACCGGGACGGTGCGCTACATCAAGGCCGAGCACCGCCAGCTCGACAAATTCCACCTCGATTGAGCACGGTCATTCCGGGTGCGCCAGCGAGCCCGGAATCCCGGGATTCCGGTTCGAAGTAGCGTATCGCCCCGGAAGGCGATTTGAAGAAGACGGGGAGCAAGACATGTCCGATGTTTCCGCTGTCAAGGCGCTGGTGTTCGATGTGTTCGGCACCGTGGTCGACTGGCGCAGCAGCCTGATCGCCGATTTCAACAAATGGGGCGCGCAGCGCGGTATCGCGGCCGACTGGACCGCGCTGGTCGATGGCTGGCGCGCGGTCTATGCGGCGTCGATGGACGAAGTGCGAAAGCATCCCGAACGCGGTTATGTGATCCTGGACCGGCTGCACCGGCAGTCGCTGGAAAAACTGGTCGCGCAGCTTTCGATCAAAGGGCTGAACGAGACCGACCTGCATCATCTCACCATGGGCTGGCATCGGCTCAACCCGTGGCCGGACAGCGTCGCCGGCCTGACGCGGCTAAAGACGAAATACATCATCGGCCCGCTCTCGAACGGCAATGTCGCGCTGTTGACCGAAATGGCGAAACATGCCGGGCTGCCCTGGGACCTGATCCTGTCCGCGGAATTGTTCGAACATTACAAGCCCGACCCCGAAACCTACCTCGGGGCCGCGCGCCTTTTATGCCTGCCGCCGGAGCAGGTGATGATGGTCGCCGCCCATAACCACGATTTGAAGGCCGCGCAGAAACTGGGCCTGAAGACCGCCTTCGTGGCCCGGCCCACCGAATATGGCCCGTTGCAGAAATACGATTTCGAGGCCAGGGGCGACTGGGATATCGTGGCGAAAGATTTTAACGGGATAGCCGAGCGGATGGGTTGCTGAGGGCTAGCGGGAAGCTGCGAATCATTGAAGCGTCGCGGCTTCCTGCTTACCTTCGAAAAGCATCATGACGCTCCCGGCATCCGCATTGCCCCTCGAAGCGCCCCTGGCGTTTCTCGGCGTGTCGCATTCGGCGACCGGAAAACTGTGGCGCGACCGGCTCGATGCGCGCGGCGCGGCGCGGGCGCTCGCGATCGTACAGCGCTATCAACTGCCGGAGATGCTAGCGCGGGTGCTGGCGGGCCGCGACGTCGAGATCGGCGCGGTCGAGGATTTTCTCGACCCGACCATCCGCAAATTGCTGCCCGATCCCTACACGGTGACGCAGATGGAAGCCGGCGCCAGGCGTATCGCCGATGCGGTGACGCGCGGCGAGAAAGTCGCGATCTTCGGCGACTACGACGTCGACGGGGCCACCTCCGCGGCGCTGCTGGCATGGCACCTGCGCCATTGCGGGCTCGATCCACTGATACATATTCCCGACCGGCTGTTCGAAGGCTACGGCCCCAATGTCGAGGCGGTGCGCATGCTCGCAGGCCGGGGCGCCACGCTGCTGGTCACCGTGGATTGCGGCACCACCAGCCTCGAAGCGCTGGCGCAAGCGCGGCTTTTGGGAATGGCGGCCGTCGTCATCGATCATCATCAGTGCGGCGACGAATTGCCCGAGGTCGACGCGCTGATCAACCCGAACCGATCAGACGATATTTCCGGGCTCGGCCATCTCGCGGCGGTCGGCCTGGTCTTGGTGACGTTGGTCGCCGTCAATCGCGAGCTGCGGTCGCGCGGATTTTGGACCGCCGAAATGCCGGAGCCGGATTTGCTGGGCATGCTGCATCACGTCGCGCTCGGCACCATCGCCGACGTCGCGCCGCTGATCGGGCTGAACCGAGCCTTTGTCGCCAAGGGCCTGATCGCGATGCGGCGGCGCGACCACGTCGGTCACACCGCGCTGATGGATGTGTCGCGGCTGAACGGTCCGCCGGAAGCCTGGCACCTCGGCTTCATGCTGGGGCCGCGCATCAACGCCGGCGGCAGGATCGGGCGCGCCGATCTCGGCGTGCGGCTGTTGCTGGAAGGCGATGTTTCCGAAGCGGCCCGGATCGCGGCTGAGCTCGACCGGCTGAATACCGAGCGCCGCGTCATCGAGCAGATGGCGGAAGCTCAGGCCGAAGCCGAGGCGCTGGCCTCGCTCGGGTTGGAAGACAAGGGTTCGGTGATCGTCACCGCGTCGGAAGGCTGGCATCCCGGCGTGGTCGGTCTGGTCGCCTCGCGGCTCAGGGAAAAATTCTCGCGGCCGGCTTTTGTCATTGCGCTCGAGCCGGGCGGCATCGGCACCGGCTCGGGTCGTTCGATCTCCGGCGTCGATCTCGGCAAGGCGGTGCGGCAGGCGGTAAAAGATGGACTTTTGATCAAAGGGGGTGGTCACGCCATGGCGGCGGGAGTGACGCTGCGCAAGGAAAACCTGGCGGAATTCCGCGCCTATATGGAGAGCGCGCTGGGCCACGACGTGACGCAGTCGCGCCACGTCAACGAACTCTTCATCGATGGCGCGGTGAGCGCGCGCGCGGTGACGCCGGAATTGGCCACTACGCTCAATCGTGCCGGACCCTTCGGGTCAGGCAATCCCGAGCCGGTGCTAGCGCTGCCCTCGCATCAGCTGGTCTACGCCGATGAGGTAGGGCAGGCGCATCTGCGGCTGCGGTTCAAATCCGGCGACGGCTCGATCGTCAACGGCATCGCGTTTCGCTCGATCGGACAAACGCTGGGCAATGCGTTGATCGCGCATCGCGGGCAGCCGCTGCACGTCGCCGGATCGCTCGCGGTCGATCGCTGGCAGGGCACCGAGCGCGTGCAGTTTCGCGTGCTCGACGTCGCGGTTCCGGAACAGGGGCCGGCGGTGATCAGGTAGGGTGCGACAGGGCGACCCGTTCGCGTCGGCTAACCGCCACCCTGCCTCAGCCTTGCCAGCACCTTCAGCCCGCCATAACCGTCGGCCGGCAGCAATCCCATCCTGGTCTGATAATCCCGGATCGCCTTCATGGTGTCGTTGCCGACCCGGCCGTCGGTGCCGCCGGTATCGAAACCGGCCTTGGTCAATCGCACCTGCATTTCCTGCACCTCGGCCAAGCTCAGCGCGCGCTCCGAGCCGGGGAATGGCTGGATGAACGGCGGCGCGCCCAGAATGCGGTCGCCGAGATGACAGATCGCCAGCGCATAATTCATCGACGGATTGTAGCTCCGCACCGCATAGAAATTCGGCCCGAGCAGGAAGGTGGGCCCGCCTTGCACCGGCACCCACAACTGCGCGCTTGCGTTCGGTTGCGGGAACGGCCGGCCATCGGCGCGCGAGACGCCGGCGCTGGCCCATGCCGCATAGCTGCGGCTGCCGCCGGGGCTGCCGCCGGGCGCGCGCACTTCATGGCCCCAGTGTTCGCCGCGGCGGTATTTGCCTCGGGTGACCAGGAACCGCGCGCTAGAGCCGAGCGCATCGTCGGGCTTTCCGAATGGCGACACCCGGCCGTCGCGGTCGTAATCCATCCCGACATTGAGCCAGACTTCCGGCATCCACTGGGTATGCCCCATCGCGCCAGCCCACGAGCCCCGCATCTCCTCCGGCGTGCTCCAACCGCGGTCGACGATCTTCAACGCATTGATCAACTCGGTCTCCCAATAGGCTTTGCGGCGCGGCTCATTCCAGGCGAGCGCCGCCAGCGAGGGAAACACCGGACGCATGTGGTTCTGCTGCACCAGCGGATCGCCATAGGCTGACTCGACGCCCCACAACGCCAGCAGCGTGCCGCGCTCGACCCCGAAATCCTGCTCGATGCGCGCGAACAACGCTTCATTCTGCTTCAGCGCTTCCTTGCCGGCGATGATGCGCCAGTCGGAGACGCGGCGGTTGATGTATTGCCAGATCTGCTCGTTGAATTCCGGCTGCTTCTGCATCTGCTTGAACACGGACATATCGGGCTCGATGCGCTCCATGACGCGGGTCCATGTCGCATCCGAGATGCCCTTTGCGAGTGCGCGCGCGCGAAAGCTCTCGCGCCATTGGGCGAAGCCGGGCGGTGCGGCGGCCGACGCCGCGAAGCGGCCCGCGAACAAGGCGGCCGCCGCGAGGCCCGATCGCAGCAGCGCGCGGCGCGTCGGCGTTGTCAGGCCATCAAGATGTTTCATCAGAGCGACCGGGGCGGCGTTGTTTTCGAAGTTGGTGCCTCGCATGATAGCAGTGCTTCGATCAGATGTCAGAGCACCTATAGCCGACGTGATGAAGATGGCCGGCCGCGCAATGCGCGCCGCGCCTTAGTCCTTTGCGCGCTCCACGTAAGAGCCGTCTTCGGTCATGACCACGATCCGCGTGCCGGTGCCGATATGCGGCGGCACTGCGGTGCGCACGCCATTGGAGAGGATCGCCGGCTTGTAGGAGGATGACGCGGTCTGGCCTTTGGTGACCGGTTCGGTTTCCACCACTTCCAGCGTGGCGCGCTGCGGCATCTGGATCGCTACCGGAAGGAGGCCGTGCATCGACAGCTTGACCGTCATGTTCTCCTGCAAATACGGCGCGGCCGAACCGACGACATCTTTGGGAACCTGTATCTGGTCGTAGGTGTCGGTATTCATGAAATGGAAGCCGTCGGAATCTTCATAGAGGTAGTTGAAGTTGTGATCCTCGATGGTCGCTTTCTCCACCTGGTCGGTGGTCTTGTAGCGTTCGGAGATCTTCACCCCGTCGCTGATTTGCCGCATTTCGATCTGGCTGACCGGTGTTCCCTTGCCGGGATGGATGTTCTCGGCGGTCAGAACCACGTAAAGTTTGCCGTCTTGCTCGATGACGTTGCCTTTGCGAATAGAACTGGCGATGACTTTCAAAGCTGTTTTCCTGATATCTGGCCCGGGACCGATCAGGACATGGGCGTCCCGAGGCCAGCGAAGCGGTTTCGGGCTGCAACATACTGATTTTGCCGATCTATGCCAGCGATTTACGGGCTCGAAAGGCGGCTCGATTCCTGCGATGACGCAAGACCACGAATGGCGAAGATGACCGAAAGCATTGCCGGCGAAGCTCCCGACCATCGCTCGCCATGGTGGACGCCGGCGCGGCACGCCGACGTCAGGCCGTTTCTGCTGGCGCGCGGCGCCGTCATCAGGGCGGTCAGGGCCTGGTTCGAGGAGCAGGGGTTCATCGAGATCGAAACCGCGATTTTGCAGGTTTCGCCGGGTAATGAGACCCACCTGCACGCGCCGCGCACCGAACTGCGCCGCGCCGACGGATCCCGCGCGACATGTTACTTGCGCACTTCGCCGGAATTCGCCTGCAAGAAATTGCTGGCGGCGAGGGAGCGGAAGATCTTCGAGTTCGCGCGGGTGTTCCGCGACGGCGAGCGCGGCGATCTGCATCTGCCGGAATTCACCATGCTGGAATGGTACCGCGCGGACGCCGGTTATGACGCCGTGATGGCCGACAGCATCGTGGTGATCGCCCATGCCGCGCAGGCAACCGGCATTGGACGGTTTTCGTTTCGCGGCAAGACCGCCGATCCATTTGCCGAGCCGGAGCTGTTGACCGTCGCGGCGGGGTTCGAGCGCTTTGCCGGTATCGATCTGCTCGCGACCATCGCGGCGGACGGCAAAGCCGATCGTGCCGCGCTGGCAGCGGCGGCAAGCGCGCGGGTGCGGATATCGGATGACGACACCTGGTCGGATATTTTCAGCAAGGTTCTGGTCCAGCACGTCGAACCGGAGCTGGGGCAGGGGCGTTTGACCGTATTGTTTGAATATCCTGTTCCGGAAGCCGCGCTGGCGCGCGCCAAAGCTTCCGATCCGCGTGTCGCCGAACGTTTTGAGGTTTACGCCTGCGGGATCGAGCTGGCGAACGGTTTCGGCGAGTTGACGGACGCGCGTGAACAGCGCCTGCGATTCACGCGGGCGATGGACGAAAAGCAAAGACGCTATGGCGAGCGTTATCCGCTCGATGAGGATTTCCTCGATGCGGTTGCAAAGATGCCGGAAGCCGGCGGCGTCGCGCTCGGGTTCGACCGGCTGGCGATGCTGGCAAGCGGTGCGCTCAGGATCGATCAGGTGGTATGGACGCCGCCATTGGGCGATACATGAACAAAGCCGGCTTCAATGTTGCGACCACGTTGCGCGAGCCTGCCGAGCTGGTCGCCCATGGCCTCGCGGCGGCGGCCGATGTGCCGGAACTGGAACAGGTCGCCGCGCGCTATGCGGTGGCGGTGACCCCGGCAATAGCCGCGCTGATCGACCGCGATGATCCCAACGATCCGATTGCGCGCCAGTTCATCCCAACCGCGGCGGAATTGACCAGTCATCCCGGCGAGAGCGCCGACCCGATCGGCGATCACACCCACTCGCCGGTCCCAGGCATCGTGCATCGCTATCCCGATCGCGTGCTGTTCAAGCTGGTACACATCTGCGCGGTGTATTGCCGCTTTTGCTTTCGCCGCGAAATGGTCGGACCGGGCAAGCCGACGGCACTGTCGCATGCCGCTTACCAGGAGGCGCTCGGCTATATCCGCGGCCACACGGAAATCTCGGAAGTCATCCTGACCGGCGGCGATCCCCTGATGCTGTCGCCACGCCGGCTCGCCGGCATCATGCGTGATATCGCCGGCATCGGTCACGTCAGGATCATACGGATTCACACCCGCGTCCCGGTGGCCGATCCCACACGCATCACCGGGGAGATGATCGCCGCACTGAAGGCCGAGGGAGCGACCACATGGGTCGCGCTGCACGCCAATCATGCCAGCGAACTGACCGGGCGCGCCCGCGCGGCATGCGCCGGGATCATCGATGCCGGCATTCCCATGGTGAGCCAGTCGGTGCTGCTGCGCGGCGTCAACGACAACATAGCGGCGCTGGAAATGCTGATGCGGACTCTGGTTGAATGCCGGATCAAACCCTATTACCTGCATCACGGCGATCTTGCGCCCGGCACCTCGCATCTGCGCACCAGCCTCGAGCACGGCCAGGAATTGATGCGTGCATTGCGGGGCCGGGTCTCCGGATTATGTCAGCCAGATTACGTACTCGACATCCCCGGCGGCCACGGCAAGGCGCCGGTCGGTCCGAATTACCTGTCGGTGGATTCTTTTTCGCCAGGGCGTGAACCGGAGACGGAAATGCGCTATCGTGTCGTCGACTATTGCGGCGAGGTGCATCTCTATCCGCCGAAGCCATGATCGACCGATGACGGACGCGGGAGTGGCAGCACCGGAGCCGCCGCAGGATCAAGGCAATCGCAGCATCGAAAATCCGATGCTGTCAGATTCAGGAGAAGCAATATGCAAAAATTGCTCACAACCAGGTTGATCAGGGCAGAACTGACCGCGGCGGCGGCGCTATGGGTGGTGATGGCCGGTTCGGCGGCAATCGCGCAGCCCGCAGGCGGCGCTGGATCGCCAAAGGCGGCAAATCAGCCGCAGATGACGCACGAAGCCCCGGTCGGCCACCGCCAGCCGCGAGCCGACCAGGTAACGTCGGAAAAAAATCCCGGCGATGCGAATGATCTTATCGACAAGGAAGATGCGGCGCTCAACCGCAAGATCAAGAGCATTTGCCGGGGCTGTTGAACGCCGGCGTCCGCAACCGATGAGGGATCACGCCTGCCGCGCGGCGAGCGCCATTCCGATCAGCGAGGCGCCGCCAAACAACAGATTGAGGCCGACCAAAAGTCCGATCGCCCATGCCGCCGATCCCGGCAGCGCGGCGATGATCATGGCTGCGATCAGCAAATCCATGATGCCGGCCACCAGCAGCCACGACCAGCGCTCCGACAATTCGCGGCGATGTTCCAGCGCATACATGATGGTGGCGACTCCCTCGGCGAGGAAATAGGCGCCGACCACGATGGTCAGGGTCAGCGTGCCCTGCACCGGCCGCGCCAGCAGGATGATGCCCGCGCAAATGGCAAGCGCGGCCGAAATCAAGGACCACCAGAAGCCCGGCATGCTGCGCGCCCAGAACGTCAGCGCCAGGCCGGCAATGCCGGAGATCAGAAACATCCAGCCCAGAAAAATCGTGACGGCGAGGCTCGCGAGCGGCGGTACGATCATCGCCGCGAGCCCCAGCACAACGAGCAGGATGCCTTCGAACAGAAACGCCTTCCAGTGCTGGCGGACCGCGGCGCTCATTTCAGACTGCAAACCGGTGATGTCGTGGCGAAGGGTCATGAAAACCTCCCGATATCGTGGTCCCAGGCTGGCGCCCGGATCTTACGACGCCGCAATCTACTCCCGCCAACGCCTCGGGACCAACCTTGTTCTTCGATGTCGCTGGCCAGCGAACCGCCCCTAGCCTCGACCGGGAGCGGACGAAAAGCCCTCCACCGTCGTGCGCATCCGGTTGCGCCCAAGCACATAGATCGCCGTGGTCACCACCAGCAAGACGCCGCCGACCAGCATCGAGGTGAGGCCGATCG
Source organism: uncultured Alphaproteobacteria bacterium (assembly GCA_963840155.1). Taxonomy (GTDB): domain Bacteria; phylum Pseudomonadota; class Alphaproteobacteria; order Rhizobiales; family Xanthobacteraceae; genus Bradyrhizobium. Next base: position 923,578 of record CAWIXP010000001.1, on the reverse strand, counting down.
GAACCAGAACCAGCGCCATGTTGCGATCAGGGTTCACCAGCCAGTGGTGGATCGATGCCAGCACAAAACCCAGACCGGCAAATCCAGCGCCGCCCCCGAGCACCAGCACCGCCCACATCCGCCGCAGTTGGCTCAGCCGTTCGCGGGCGAGTTCGGTGCGCGGCGCGTTATGCCGGCCGACCCGGCGCACCAGCCGCACCGCAAATCCTATCCCGCTCAGTCCAATCAGCACGCTCGCCGATCCCAGCATCAGGCGGCTCGAGGAATCGATCTCGGGATTTTGTTGCAGCGTCAGCAGCGGGAAATCAAAGGCGGCATGCAGCGCCAGCGGCCCCAGCAGAATCAGCGCCCGGCTCGACAGCCGCGCCCAATCGCGGTGCCGGCGATGCGCGCCAAGCGCAGTGCCGGATCGCGCGATCGCAAGATAAGCGCCGGCGATGACGCCGAGCGCGCCATGAAACGGCACGGTCAGCACGCTGCGCAATGCCGCCAGCGACTGCCACATCTCCACATGCTGCACCAGGTAGGCGAGGTTTTCGTAAGCCGCAAAGCCGAGGCCCGCCGCCGCGCCGTAAACCACGGTGTCCATCGGATCGGCGAACGGACGGCGCCACGCGGTGACCGCGATGATGACGAGGATCTTGACGGTTTCCTCCGGGAGAGCGACGCCGAACAGCGAGTGCAAGGCCTGCGCCATCACGGGATTTGCGGGGGCGACCGCGATCGATGCGAACGGCGCGCGCAGCGCGCCCAGCAGCGCGACGCTGGCGGCGCCGAGCAGGAACGCGGTCCACACCTTGGCGGGCGAGCCCGGCCGCTCGCCGGCGGCGACCACGAGCCAAAGCATCAGCAGCGCGGGAGCGACCGCGGCGGCACCGATCACGCTCGGAAGGGATTCAAGCAGATTCATCAGAACGGCAAATAAGCCATTTTTCCGGATTATCTACTGCCGCAAACGCCGCGCGGCGGCGCGTCGCGAACGGCCGGTGTGCCCAGACTTGCGTGTTACCGCAACGGGCGCTCAGCAACCCCTGCAGATATTCTTCAACCGCGCATTCATCAGTTCGTCCTCCGCGCTGATCGTATCGACATATTCCGCCGCATCGGCCTTCGCGGCCTTCGGCGCATCGGCCCTCGGCTGTTTCGCGGCTGCGGATGAGCCGTGCGGTCGGGCGGCTCGATCATAGCAGGCCAGCCTCTGGCCGGAATCCGCAATCGATTTGCATTCACCGATCTGGGCGGCTGCGGGTTGGGACAGCGCCCAAATTGCGGCGAGCATGGCAAGCAATCTCATTTGCAACCTCTGTTTCTTCGCCATGGAACCTGACCGATGCCATGGCATGCTTCCGGATCAACAGCAATTATCGCGTCGAATCAATTACTTTTACAGATATCTCGAAGCAAAATGCACGCGTTGGCGCGCGCTGTCCATCGATGATTTCCCGCAGCTTCCTGCGACCGGGTCCACACTCTAGGACGAGGTCAAAACCTTTAATCCGCTGGTGACCGTGACAAACAAGAACTCGCAGCCGGGAAGAGCACGAAGCACGCCGTTAAAGCCATTGCGCGGGGAGGGCCGGGTAAATCTCGTTGGTCCTGTGGTGAATACGCTTGTCGTGCTTTATTTTTTTGCTCGCGAGGCTGCGGGCGCAGCGAGCGCCCGGCATTCCCTGCGCCCTCTGATTTTCGACGGACAACGATCTTGCACAACTCGGGCATCAAGTCGCGAGATCGCGGAGGCGCGCGTCTTGTCAGCTTCCTTCCATCGAACACCGCGGCGTGCGGCTTGAGCAGACCGGTAGAGATCGCGGTGCGTTTGGTGGTGATGTCCTACCAGCCATGCGCGTGAATACGACTTGATTTGAATCAACAGGCTTTGTCTGCTTCGATGCGCTGATGCTACAACATCGATCCTTAGGATATCCCAATGCGCATATCAGCTTTGGCGATTTTGTCGATGATCGCAGTTCTGACGGCCGCGCCCGCTCTGGCTCAAACCTACGGCGGGAACGCTCCGATCTGCCTGCACCAATGGTACTGGGGCGGAGGCGACGCCTTCTATTGCGAATATAGCTCACTGGCGCAGTGCCAAGCTACTGCATCGGGCCTCCCCGCCATGTGCGTTACCAATCCATATTTCGCGAACGCGCAAGTCCCACGGGAACCCGCCTATCGGCAGCCTCGTCGTGCCTACTAGGCCGGAGATGTCATCGAACTTTGTGCGGGATCAAAGTCCGTTTTTTGAATGGAAACGATGGAGCGTTGCGTGCTCAGGCGAGAGCCTGCCAACCGAAGCTGCGAAGCAGCAAACTTTGGCGCTCCCTAGCGGAATCGAACCGCTCTCTCCACCGTGAAAGGGTGGCGTCCTAACCGATAGACGAAGGGAGCGAAACGGCCACTTCGCCACGACCGATTTAGCCGGGACGTCGCGGTTTCGCTGCGGTCACACAATGCCGGCAAATCAGCGGATCGAGGCTGCGCTGGCGCCGTGCCGCATCAGGATCAGGGCCGGCAAATCCCGGTGGCGGCGGGCGAACGTATAGTGACGTTTGCGCGGCCGGGCAAGCTGCCAGCAACCCCATTTTTCGCGGCTCGACAGGCGATCCGCACCGCTTGAAACCTGACGTTTTTTGCGGCTTTGCAACGGTTTTTTAAAGCACGGTGAGCTAGAGCTAAGAGCCTCAGGAGTACGTGCGGTGACCCTCAACAAGAAGCGGCAAGTTCGCAAATCGTTACAGCAACCCGGCTGGATCACGCTCGAGGGCGGCTTCGCGGCACGACCATGTGTGGTTCGCGACATCTCTGCAACGGGCGCCAAGATTACGATGGGCGATGGCAATGTGCTGCCCGCCAGATTGAAGCTGGCATTTTCGCGTGACGCCAGGAAGGGACGGAACTGTGAAGTGGTCTGGCGGCGCGGCGCGTCGGCTGGAATCAAGTTCGTTCGCTAGCCAATCCAACCGACCGCCGATAGACGCGCGCATTCTGTGGAAGGCCCAGTCACAGCGCTGCGCGGAGTGCTGCCTCACGACATCGGTATCGCGACGAACTGCGAAAACCCGGGCCGGCCGGCGAATTGCGCGTACCAGCGTTCGAGATGGGTCAGCCGCGGCTTGCTAACGCCTTCGACGCCGAACCAGCGCCGCGCATAGGCGCCGAGCGCAATGTCGGCAATGGTAAAAGCATCGCCTTCGATGAAGCGCCGCGTCGCGAGCTGTGCGTCGACGATGCGCCATTGCACGGCTTCGGCGTCGGCATCCTTCTGGATCGCCGTCATATCGCGTTGCTCCGGCGGGGTTCGCACCAGCGCCCAGAATACCGGGCGATCGACCGGCTGCAAGGTCGACAGCGTCCAGTCCAGCCAACGGTCGACGCCACTACGCCGTTTCGGCGTGTCGGGATAGATCGGCGATGCCGGCGCATAGGCGAGCACGAGATAGCGCATGATCGAATTGGATTCCCAGAGCACGAAATCGCCGTCGACCAGCGTGGGCACGCGCCCGTTCGGATTCATCGCGAGATAGTCGGGATCGCGGTTGCGGCCGAATGCCATGCCGGCATCGATCCGGTCATAGGCGAGATCGAGTTCGCGCAGGCACCACAGCACTTTTTGAACATTGACCGAGTTGGCCCGGCCCCAAATCCTCAGTTGGTTTTGATTGCTTGGCACGACCTTGCGCTCCCAGTATGACCCGCTTCACCGCGGGTCATACCGGAAACTCAACAAAAAAGCGCGCGCGGTATCCTCTGTGCCCGCAAAAAGGCCCCGCCGCCGGCGGGGCCTAGTTGCGTGAACATGCCTATCACTGGACGTTAGTGGCCGAAGAACAGCCACAACAGAAGAATCACCGGAATAGGCACGCCAAGCAGCCACAGCAAAAGTCCTCGTCCCATCGTCTCCTCCATTATTCTATGAACGAAAGAACGCCGAGGAAAGCGAGAGGTTCCGCTCAAAACAGGGATTCCCGGACCTAGCCAGCGACAGGGACGGGGAGTGGACGAAAAGAAGCCGTGCAAGGTTTACCAATGGCCGGTGTTCGGCATCGAGGCCCATGGTTCGGCCGCCGGCCTCGCATCGCCTTTTTGCAACAGCTCGATCGAATGCAGATCGGGAGAGCGGACGAAAGCCATCTGGCCGTCGCGCGGCGGACGGTTGATGGTGATGCCCATTTTCATCAGGCGCTCGCAGGTGGCGTAGATGTCGTCGACCTCGTAGGCGAGGTGACCGAAATGGCGGTCTTCGCCGTACTTTTCCTCGTCCCAATTGTAGGTCAGCTCGACCAGCGGCGCGCCGCGTCCCTTGGCCGCCTTCAACAGCCCCTCGTCCTCGGCCGCGCACAAGAACACCAGGGTGAATTTTGCCTTGTCGTTATCGACGCGGCGGACTTCCTTCAATCCCAGGGCATCGCGGTAGAATTTCAATGCGGTGTCGAGATTGCGAACGCGCAGCATGGTGTGGAGATAACGCATGTTTTTTCTTGCTCCCTGAGAGATCGAACAGTTGTTGCAGTTTCCGCCATTCCATAGCAGCAAAACGCGGGCGTGGTCATGAAATGTCAGCGGGCATGAAGCGCCGCGCGAAGCCATCGCTTTCCAGCCGGGCCGCGCCGGTCGTTTAAGAATTGAAAGCATTTCTCTTCAAACCTGCCTCCCGCGTAACCTTGATAAGTTAGGTTAAGACCCGGCTCCGATTGCACCTCGAACCGCACGCAGTTTGTATGGGCTGGATATGGCCTCCTCGTTCCATACCGCCGACCAGCGCACGCACCGCAAGGTTGTGCTGGTGGGCTTGCTGCTATGCATGGCGTTCGTGCTGGTCAGCTTTTTCGCGCGGCAGCAGCCCGAGAGCCACTACGCGCTTCAGAAGGCCGACAGACCGGTGCGCACGGCAGCCACGCCCAATCCGCTGCGGTAATCAATCTCAATTGCAATAGAGTCAGCGGCAGATCGGGCGCATTGTCGTTCGAAGCTGTGAACGACCTGTGGATATCCTGGGGATAACCTGTTTACAACTTGCCGGGCGGACGAGAACGCGCGAACGCGGGCAAGCCGAAGTCGCGCCGACGCTTTCGCGCTGTTCGTCTTTGTCAAAGCGGGCCATTTCGCAGAATTCTGGTTGCCGCCGAAGGCTTCGGCTCGAGCTGCGCGATCCGCTCGTCGTATTCCGCGGCGAGCTCCAGCAGTCTCTTCCGCGTGAAGGGGTCGGCTTGTGCGGCGAGCCGCCGGCAGCGCTCTGCCTGTTGTTTCAAACTAACTAGATCCATCACTCACCAACCAGGTCGACATATTTAGCAAATCCTGCGCCGCTGATCTGTTCCGTTTGCGACGAGAAGGTGTCGGTTCCGCCGGTTCCCGCATGGCTCTCTGCGTCAGGCCTTCCAACCTCAAGCGTTGTATTGAGGAGGGAGAGAGATCATGCCGAGCTATCGGGCCTACTTCATCGATGGAAACGACCGCGTGTCGTCATACAAACCTATCGATGCTCGGACCGATGGGGAGGCTCTGCAGGCGGCCGTTCAGTTCGCCGACGGCTGCGACGTGGAAGTCTGGGATCTCGACCGCAAGGTCGGGCGGATCGCACGTGCAAGAAAATAGCCGGAGCGGTTCCGTGATCCGGCCCATGGGTTCCCTCGGCCCGGCTTTCCGCGATTTCATCAGGGGAACCCGAGTTCCCCTGCAACCATTGAAAAACATGGACGTTTATTTCGCGATACTCATGGAGGAGACGTAATATGAGAAAGGCACTAGCAATCTTGGCGACGGTCGCCACAGTTGGCGCGACGGCTATGTCCGCGCCGGCGCAGGCCCGCGGCATCGGACCCGGATTGGGGTTCGGCTTGGCTGCCGGTGCGCTGGCGGCAGGCGCGGTGGCTGCGGGCGCGTACCCCTATTACTACGGGCCGGGCTACGGTTACGGCTATGGGCCGGCCTACTACGGGCCGGGGCCATACGCTTATTATGGCGGACCGTATTATTATCCTCACCGGCACCGCTACTGGCGCCGTCATTGGTAAGTCGGTAGCCAAAAGCCCGGAGCCATCCGCTCCGGGCTTTTTTCTTGGCTGTTTTAAGACCAGAACGGCGGACGATCGGATGGGGCTGCGCGCCGGGCATTTTCCAGAGTCGCGATGAAATATTGCTCGCGCTCGCGCTCGAACTTTAGCTGGGTGGCTTTGAAGTTTGCCACACGTGTGACGATTTCTTCCCGCTCCAGCGCGGCGTTGTCCAGCTGTTCGCCCATGCCTGTCCCTGTTGATTCTCGGCCCCTCTCCAATGGGGTCCGCGATTGGGGCGCGAATTGGGAGCAGGCGTGATTGCAATCCCGGCGCGTCGAGATCGCGGTGGATAAGACCGCCGCCTTGCTTCCGGCGCCATCCTCCCGTCGCCACCGGGGGCCCGTCCTTGGCAATCCCGCAGCGAAGGTGCGATCCGACCGGCCGTGCTATAAACGCCACGGGCCAAATTTCGGAATGATCCACCGTGATCGCACCAGATCTTCGCAGCGCCGTGGAACAACTGGGCGACATGATCGCCGAGGCCTCGGCGATCATCCCCTTCACCGGCGCCGGCATCTCGACCGAATGCGGCATTCCCGATTTTCGCTCTCCAGGCGGCTTGTGGACCCGCAATCGACCGATTGCATTCGACGAATTCGTGGCCAGCCGCGCCGCCCGCGATGAATCCTGGCGGCGGCGCTTTGCGATGGAGCCGACGTTTGCGGCGGCCCGGCCAGGGCGGGGTCATCGTGCGCTCGCCTCGCTCTACCAGGCCGGCAAGATTCCGGCCATCATCACCCAGAATATCGACAATTTGCACCAGGTCTCCGGCTTCGCGGCCGATCACGTCGTCGAGCTTCACGGCAACACCACCTACGCCCGCTGCGTCGGGTGCGGACGTGCCTACGATCTTGGCTGGGTCCAGCGGAGCTTTGAAGCGAGCGGAGCACCCGATTGCACGGTCTGCGGTGAACCGGTCAAGACGGCAACCATTTCATTCGGGCAGGCGATGCCTGAGGACGCGATGCGGCGCGCCACAGAGCTAGCCCGGCATTGTGACCTCTTCCTTGCGATCGGATCCTCGCTGGTGGTCTGGCCGGCGGCGGGCTTTCCGATGCTCGCCAAGAACAGCGGGGCCAAATTGGTCATCATCAACAACGAACCCACCGAGCAGGATGAGATCGCCGATCTGGTGATCCGGCACGACATCGGGGAAACCCTCGGGCCCTTCGTCGGCAATTGATGCCTGATTTGTGGTTCACGGCTGTGAAGGCTGTTCATAGCTTCCGGCAGATTGGTTTTTTATCTATGCGCCGCAGGCGGGAGTGTTATCTTTTGATTCGAGAGATTCGCGTCGGCTCATTGCGGCTGGTCGTGGATGGGCGCGTGTTCCGGTGCCGTCGCAAGGATGGCGGGCCGTAGATGATGTGTGGGGTCCGGGGTCATGGGGTCGGACGGATTTGAGTCCAAGAAGCTCTCGGGCCCGCCAAGCGGGCCGGGGCCGAACAGGCTTGGGCCGGGTGAATTTTCAGGCAGCGCCGAGCGCGATCCGGCGATGGATGCGCTTTCCGGGTTGGGCGATAGCGCCAACCTTGTCGAAGTCTCGGGTGTCATCAAATGGTTCGATGCCTCAAAGGGCTACGGCTTCATCGTCCCCGATAATGGCTGGCCCGATGTGCTTTTGCATGTCACGGTGCTCAGGCGCGACGGCTATCAGACCGCCTACGAAGGCGCGCGGCTGGTCTGCGAGTGCGTGCAGCGCGCCAAAGGCTATCAAGCGTTCCGCATTCTCTCGATGGATGAATCCACGGCGATCCATCCCGCGCAAATGTTGCCGCCGCGGACCCATGTCAGCGTCACCCCGACGAGCGGCCTGGAACGAGCCCAGGTCAAATGGTTCAACCGGCTGCGCGGATTTGGCTTCCTGACTTGCGGCGAGGGCACGCCGGATATCTTCGTGCACATGGAGACGCTGCGGCGCTTCGGCATGACCGAGCTGCGACCCGGCCAGTACGTGCTGGTACGGTTCGGGCCCGGCTCCAAAGGCATGATGGCTGCCGAGATTCAGCCGGAAACCGGCTCGCCTGGGCTGTCTTCGCACTGATCCCGCTGACCTTGCCCGCCGGCTCGCAGATCCCTCTGACGCAAATGTCATCGCGACGCCTGAAATCGCATGGCGCTGCGTTGTCCATGGTCTGGTATTTGCCACGATCATTGGGCTAGAAGCGGGCCAGCGAAATCTTGCAGGGCTGCGGTGAGCGTTGTCGATGACCTTCCGTCAAGTTGCCGATCTCCATCGCCGGCTTGGCTGGCTTTCGCTGGCTGTCGCCGTAGCGATCGCGCTTTGTCCCTACGCGGGCTCCGCCGCGCGCGCCGCGAGCGTCCAGCCACTTGAAATCGTTACAGGGAACGGCGTGCAGGTGTTCTCTGTCGAGATGGCGACCACCGAACAGGAGAAGGAAACCGGCCTCATGTACCGGAAGGAACTGGCGGACGGCAAAGGGATGCTGTTCGACTTCTCGCCGGAACAGCAGGTGTCGATGTGGATGAAAAATACCTATATCTCGCTCGACATGATCTTCATCCGCGCCGATGGCCGGATCCTGCGGATCGCGGAAAATACCGAGCCGCTGTCGACCAGGATCATCCCGTCAGGAGGCCTGGCAAAGGGCGTTCTGGAGGTGATCGCGGGCACCGCAAAAAAATACGGCATCGAGCCCGGCGACCGCGTCGCACACCCGCTCTTCAATGGCCGCTGAACAGCGCGCCTTGCTGGTATGGGTCCAAACGTGTATCGACGTGACTTCCTGGCGATCAATCGGGGTATAGCGCAGCCTGGTAGCGCGGCAGTTTTGGGTACTGCAGGTCGTTGGTTCGAATCCAGCTGCCCCGACCAATTAATCCATTGAATACATCATTGACGACGCCTTTCTGATCGTGAAAGAGCGTGCGTGACTTCTTGCGACTTTCCCTGCGGCGTGCGCATCACAACGCCAGATTTTCTTGCTGCTCGAAGCGGAAAGCAGCGCCGATCGAGCGGTATCGACCCGTCCGAAGTCTCCAGCATCGCGCTGATTGAGTTGTACGGCCGCTTTGACCAGACCGGGGCGATCTTCAGGCGCCGTGGGCATCGACCTTTCCGCGCGGGATTGGCAGATGAACCACGGCACTCCCTGGAAGTTCGAGTTCGATTTTTTCACCGGGAAGAGGTTTCGCACCGCCGCCCTGAACGGGGTGCATCAATACTGGTATTGCGGACAGATATACTGGCCGTAGCTGTCGTAGTAACAGCTATTGTTGCGATAGTAGCCATAGGCGCCGTACGCGCCGGCTGCTCCCACTGCCGCGGCTCCGTAGCCCAAACCGCGACCGTAACCGGGATAACCCGCGATTGGGCGGCCGGGGCGACCTGCTATCGGACCGCCCGGACGACCGCCTATGGGTCGACCTGCGATTGGATGTGAGGGGCGCACGCCTCCCGCAAAGCGACCGGCGCCGCCATACCTTCCGACGCCGCCGATGCGTCCGGCATGCATGCCGCCGCCACGGAAGCCGCCCCCGTGAAATCCGCCGCCACCACCACGGAAGCCACCACCTCCTCCGCCACGACGAGCATAGGCATTATCCGGGATCAAGCTTGCGGTGAGCAAAACGACGACCGCAACAGCAGCGACGATATAGCGAAGCATGACAGCAACCTCCCTGGAAAACTATCCAAGTACGGCAGACTGCGGCACTCCCTCCGCCGCAGGTTGACCTAAATCAACGGAACCATCGTTGCCGTATTACGGCTGCTCAAGGCTTTTTGCGATCGAGTAACCTGTGCAAACTCGCTAGGGGGAGCATCGAACATGTCGGTGGCCGAGGCGCTGTCTCTGGACGCTGTCTCTGGCTGCAATCTTCGCTCTTACGCACCCCGACGAGGCTGCTCCGCTGGAGGAGGACGCGGGGCGAAACAGCCTCGTCGTAAAGGCTCGTGCTTTCCTCGCTCGGGAGAGCCTCTCCAGCACGATGCCGTCATGAGACAATAACGGCGACCGCGAGCCTTGATCTAAGTCAAGTGGGGCGATTCAGGTACCGATCTAGGTTGCGGCTCCCGTGACATTCATACAGCAGTTGAATTTTTCACATTCGGAATGGAGACCGTCATGGAAGATCCCTTCGACGCCGCTCGCGCAGCCTTGGTCGATACTCTCGAAAAATCGCGAAGCGCGACTCAGAGTTACTTCGACCTTGTCGAGAGAACGATGCGGGGTGTTTCGAACGCCAACGGAGAGAAGGTAGGGGCATTCAAGGCGTACGTTGAAGGGCAGGTTGCTGCCAATCATGCCTTCGTTGATAGGCTTTTGCGAACCAAAGACTTCCAAGAGGCTTTTCGCATTCAGGCCGATTACTTTCAATCCCAGTTGAAAGCCGCGGCGGAAGACGCGAACAAGCTGGGAGCCAAAATGGTCGGTTCATTCGGCCAAAACTGAGGCGGGTTTGCTCTGCCCAGACGCGCTGGCCGCTTCCTGATGGCATTCAAGTCTACTATCCCGCTGGCCGTCAGCAAAAGCCCGACGACCCTGTCGAAGGCAGAACCGGGCGTTGCGAGCTGAACGTTCCGGCACGACTGGGTGGAATCAGCAATCAATACTGTTTCTCTTGCCCACCGTGCAGTAATCCCGAACGGTTTTCCGCACGAGCTTGGTAAGGCCGTCCACAAAATCGTCATCGCCCAGCAGCTTGCTTGCTTTGCCTTCCGCAGCACGCGCGCTCACTGGAGTTGACAGTTGACCGACAAACACCGCCGCGTTTAGCAGCGTTGCTGCCAGGGCGGCAGCCAGAGCTACATATCCCCACTTTCCAGACATCTGTGCCTCGCTAGGCCTGAGCGTTGAACTTCAGTTCAAAACGCAGCGGCTCGAATTCGTTATCATTACCATGGATGTTTGGGGTTGTCCGCTCGCAAAGGCTGGCTGGAACACGCGACGCCTGGCTCGTTCTTGCACGAGCCATCCCGTTGTTATACTGAGGCGCGACAGGGGGCTTTCATGACACTACTCGCAAAAGTGTTTTCCACGCGTACGCTAATGCAGATCGTCGTGGTTTTGACCGCGACGGTCGTATTGAAAGCGCTGAGTGTCCATTACGATTTTAGTTGGGCAATTGCCCTTGGAGCAGGGTGATAAACCAAGGCGCACGACGATTTCCGAACTAAACAAGCGAGTCGGATAAAAAAAGCGCGCCGGATAGACCGGCGCGCCTGATTTTCTATTGCTATCGATGGTGGTTGAGCCGAGGGAACCGCCGTCAGTACGGACAGATGGTCCGGCGCCAGCGATAGCTCCAGTAGCAGCCGCGCACTACGGGAGCGATGAAGACGCCGCGACCCCGGCCCCAGCCGCGACCCCGGCCCCAGCCGCCGCCACGGCCCCAGCCGCCGCCCCTGCCTCGGGCCTGTGCCTGGGTGGTGGATGCCCCCACCAGGACTGCCGAAGTGCTGACGACGTAGACGAACATCAAAGCCAGCGCTGCAAGGCAGCGCGAAAGGATACTGTAGCGCTTGGTCATTGGCAGGATCTCCCAGTGAATCCACGCCCAGATTTGAAGCCGTTGCACTTGAACGCGCGAACGAGCTTTCAGGGCGCAAGACATTATTTTATTTTCGAGAACGTACTTGCGGCTCGAAAAATTCTATTGAGCAGACAGAGTAAGGTCAAGTTACAGTCTGGCCCGGACGTACTGCATCGCTTGCCGTTCATTCATCCTGCGTTCATCAATGCTGCAATGCGCCATCCGAGCGCGGACAAACTTACGGCACGATCTAGATCAACTGCTCACCAGCATCTCCGACGCCTTCGCTCAGCAATCTCTGCAAAAGAGTCTCCATGCCCAAACGACACAGCTATGTCCTCGGCCTGAATACCTACGATCACGATGTGAGTGCCTGCTTGCTGCGCGACGGCGCCATCGCATTTGCGATCGCAAAAGAGCGGATCACCCGGGAAAAGCACGCCACCGGGTTTTACAAGGAGGTGATCGACTATTGCCTGGAGGCCGAAGGCATCACGCTGGATGAGGTCGATCTGATCGTCCGTAATTGCTACATCCTTCCGGTGCCGGAAATGGAAGAGCGGCTGGTGTATCAGGACATGCCGGGCTTTCTACCCGAACATGAACGGGCCGAGGCTGCCAAGCATCCGCTGTATCTGTCGCGCTCGCAGAAGGTAGTGTCGATCTCCCATCATCTCGCGCACGCCTACAGTGCGTTCGCCGTATCGCCCTTCGATGAGGGTGTAGTGATGATCGTCGACGGCGTCGGCAGCTACCGCTCCGACGTGGTCGAATCCTATCCGTCAAGCGACGCCGCCACGCCGCTCGCCCGGGAATCCGAGAGCTATTACAAATTCAACGGCCCGAACATCGAATGCCTGAAGAAGGTCTGGATGGAGCCCGATCGCGGTTTCCTCAGTGATGAATTCTATAACATGCCCGGACTGGGCGCGCTGTACAGCCGCGCCTCGACCTATATTTTCGGCGACTGGAACAAATGTGGCGAGCTGATGGGGCTGGCGCCCTACGGCCGCAGCGAGCAAGTCAAGCATCTGCTCGAGCTTGACCATGGCACCTTGCGCGTTCCGCATTGGACCACCGAATTCAAGCAGCCTTACCTGATGGAGCGGGGCGGCTGGGAGAGCAGTCCGACCATGCGGCATTGGGAGGATTTGGCGTGGCGAGTGCAGGACGACACTGAGAACGTGCTGCTGGCGCGCGCCCGCTGGCTGCGCGAGACCACCGGCGCCAGGAATCTTTGTATCGCCGGCGGGGTGGCGCTGAACTGCGTCGCCAATGGACGCCTTGCCCGTGAGGCCGGTTTCGAGAACGTCTGGATTCAGCCGGCGGCCGGCGACGACGGCATCGCGATCGGCTGCGCTTATTACGGCTATCTCCAGGTTCTCAAGGAGCGCCGCGCCTTCGTCATGGATCATTCCTATGTCGGCAGGCGCTACCCCGAGCAGGACATCCAGAAGGCACTGCGGAAGTTTCTCGTCCGCATTCAGATCAAGGCCGCCCGCAGCGAGGATATCTGCAAGCAGACGGCAAAATTGCTCGCGGATCAGCGCGTGATCGGCTGGTTTCAGGGTGCTTCCGAATTCGGACCGCGCGCGCTCGGCAACCGCAGCCTGCTCGCAGACCCGCGCAAGCCCGAGATGAAGGATATCCTGAACAAGCGGGTCAAGCATCGCCAGGCATTCCGCCCGTTCGCACCGATTGTGCTGGCGGACCGCGCCAAGGAAATCTTCGAAGGCGAGGAAGATTCCCCCTTCATGCTGATCGCCAAGCGCGTCCGTCCCGAATGGCGGGACAGGATTCCGGCGATCGTCCATGTCGACGGGACGGCACGCGTGCAAACCGTGCGTGAAGAGACCAATCCGATGCTGTATCGCCTGCTCAGGGAATTCGAGGCGCTGACCGGCGTTCCCGTGCTGGTCAACACATCGTTCAACGTCAAGGGCGAGCCGATTGTGGAGACGCCACGTGATGCGGTGATCTGCTTCTTGACCACGGGGGTGGACAATTTGATCCTGCACGATACGCTGGTTTCGAAGAATGCCATGCACAAGATCGTCGGACCGCTGGTCGGCGTTTACACCGATGTCGCGACCATGGTCACGGCGAGCACGGGGTCCGCTTAAATCGGCGTATCCTTGATCCGCCCGGCGGCAACGAGCCCGGGATCAGCCGGGTTGGCGGTTGCGGCTGGCTGGGGAACGGGTTTGCCGACTGGCTTGTCCTGCCGTTTCGACCAGGAAATGTAGTAGGCGACGACGGTCATGATGGCGATGCCGGTCACGCTGACAAATATCTGCGCGAACAGCGAGCCGGAACTCATCATTAGTTCGAAATGCCCGACGAACGAGAGGAAGACGCCGACGCAAAACACGGCAAGCGACTGCTGACCGCAGACGATCAGCGGATCGAACATCTTCCACTCCAGGCCCGACCAGTCCTTGGGCAAGAACCGGATGACGAGGATCACGATCACGACAAAATGCAGGAAGCGATAGGGCGCAAGGTCGGTCTTGTCGTTGGGATTGAAGGTTGAATAGAGCCAGTGCGGGAACATGGCTCCGAAGTCGGGAAACCTGCCTGCCATGGTCATCGTCAAGGCAAGGATCAGATAGCCGATGCAAAAATACAGCGTAATGCGCGCATTGATGATCGACATCGATCTTCCAGCGCCGCCGAGTGCGCACCAGGACCCGAACACGAACAGCACCTGCCAGCAGTACGGGTTGAAGTACCAGGTGCCCGCCGGATAGGCGTTAAAGTTCCAGCCGAAATGTCGCGCGGCGAGCCACAGCACGATCGAGGCCAGCATCGTTTCATTAGGCCGTCGCAGCATCATCCAAAGCACCGGCGGAAAAAATCCCATCAGCACGATGTAGAGCGGAAGCACGTCAAGATTGACCGGCTTGAATTTCAGCAGCAGTCCCTGGCGCAGGGTTTCGACCGCGGTATCGACCAGGCCCGCCACGTTGAATTCGTTGATGATCTCGGGATCGCTGTACCGCTGCGCGACATAGCCGATCGAAACGATATAAATGACGAACAGGATGATATGCGCGACGTAGAGCTGCCAGACCCGCTTGGTCAGCCTGGTGGCGCCGACGATGAAACCGCGCTCCAGCATCATCCGGGCATAAACGAAGGAGGCGGTATAGCCGGAAATGAAAACGAACAGGTCCGCGGCGTCGCTGAAGCCGTAATTCCGCGTCGTGATCCAGTTCACGACGTTGTCGGGGATGTGGTCCAGGAAAATCGCCCAGTTGGCGACCCCGCGAAACAGATCGAGCCGAAGATCGCGTCCTTTTTCAGGTAGCGTTGCGTTGATTTTCATGATTGCCGCCTGATGCCTTCGAAGGGGACGATCGGCAGCAAAAGGGGTATCAGCCGGCGCCCGTGGTCAAGATTGTCACAACGCAGCATAATGACTATACCGGTTGCGAAGATGTAGCATCCGGGCTGGGAATCACCGATCAAATTCCTGAAAGGTGTCTCTATATAATATCCCGGCCGTTTTCCACCACGCGCTTCCAGGCCGTACACTCACGGGACCCTTGATCCATGACCGCCCGAATCTTTAAGCCCGCCAAAAACGCGATGCAATCGGGGACCGCCATAAGCAAGGAATGGCAACTCGATTACGAACCCGAGCAGCCACGCGCAATCGAGCCGTTGATGGGCTGGACCTCTTCTGGCGACATGAAGCAGCAGCTTACCATTCGCTTTCAAAGCAAGGAGGAGGCCGTGGCCTATTGCGAGCGCCATGGCATTGCCTATCAGGTTTTCGAGCCGAAGGAGCCGGCCCGCCGGCCCGTAGCCTATGCCGACAATTTTGCGTTCCGGCGCGACGAGCCCTGGACCCATTAGGGGCGTGATGACCCGTGAGGCGCAATCGTTGCATCCAGCCGGAGCGGTCCTAAAAGGTCCAGGTTGCCCGCGGCGGCGCAATGACACCATGATGGCAGCCTAAATGCCGGGTTCGCGGCGCACAACAAACTGCTGAAGGTCATGCCGCTTCATTCCAGCATCGAACCGACCTCGTCCGAATTTGCCCGCAACGCCGAGGCCATGCGCGCGCTGGTCGCCGAACTTCGCCAGAAGCTTGACGGCGTGGTCGGCGGTGGCGGCGAAGCCGCACAAGTCAGGCATACCTCGCGCGGCAAGATGCTGGCGCGTCAGCGAGTCGATCTCCTGATCGATCCCGGAACGGCGTTTCTGGAACTCTCGCCATTGGCGGCTAACGGCCTCTACGGCGGCGACGTGCATTCCGCCAGCATCATCACCGGCGTAGGACGGATATCCGGGCGGGAATGCGTCGTTGTCGCCAATGATGCCACCATCAAGGGCGGCACCTACTACCCAATGACGGTGAAGAAGCATCTCCGCGCCCAGGATATTGCGCGGCAAAACAATCTGCCCTGCATCTACATGGTCGATTCCGGCGGCGCGTTCCTGCCGCAGCAGGACGAAATTTTTCCCGACGAACGGCATTTCGGCCGCATCTTCTACAATCAGGCGCAGATGTCGGCGCTCGGAATTCCGCAGATCGCGATCGTGATGGGCTCCTGCACGGCCGGCGGCGCCTACGTCCCGGCGATGTCGGACGAAAGCATCATTGTGCGCAATCAAGGCACGATATTTCTAGGCGGGCCGCCGCTGGTGAAGGCGGCCACTGGCGAGGTCGTCACCGCGGAAGAGCTGGGCGGCGCCGACGTGCACTCGCGGCAATCCGGCGTTACCGATCATTATGCGCAGAACGATGCTCACGCCATCGGAATTGCGCGGCGCATCGTCGCCACGCTGAAGCCACCACCGCGACCTGGCGGCCTAAACCTGCGCGAGCCGCGGCTGCCGTTGTTTGCCCCGCAGGATATCTATGGCGTGGTGCCCGCTGATGGCCGCAAGCCCTATGATGCGCGCGATATCATCGCGCGCGTGGTCGATGGTTCCGAGTTCGATGAATTCAAGAAGCTATATGGACCGACCCTGATTTGTGGTTTCGCTCATATTTGGGGTTTTCCGGTCGGAATCATCGCCAACAACGGCATCCTGTTCAGTGAGAGTTCGTTGAAGGGCGCGCATTTCATCGAGTTGTGTTGCCAGCGCGATATCCCGCTGGTGTTCCTGCAGAACATCACGGGCTTCATGGTCGGAAGGAAATACGAGGCCGGCGGCATCGCGCGCGATGGCGCCAAGCTGGTGACCGCGGTCGCGACATCCGCGGTGCCGAAATTCACCGTCGTGATCGGCGGCTCCTACGGCGCCGGCAATTATGGAATGTGCGGCCGAGCCTATAGCCCGCGTTTCCTCTGGATGTGGCCGAATGCCCGCATCTCGGTGATGGGGGGCGAGCAGGCGGCGATGGTGCTGAGCCAGGTCCGTCGCGACAACATCGAGGCCAAGGGTGAGACGTGGTCGACAGAGGAGGAGGACGCGTTTCGGTCGCCGATCCGTGCTCAATATGAGAGCCAGGGCAGTCCCTACTACGCCACCGCCAGGCTCTGGGACGACGGCGTGATCGATCCCGCCGATACCAGGCTGGTGCTCGGTCTTGGCCTGTCGGCCGCGAGCAACGCGCCGATCGAGCCCACGCGTTTTGGCCTGTTCCGGATGTGACGATGAAATCGCAAGCCCAGTACCGGCGGTTTCACACCCTCCTGATCGCCAACCGCGGCGAGATCGCGGCCCGCGTGATCCGAACCGCCAAGGCCATGGGCCTGCGGACGGTCGCGGTTTATTCGGACGCCGACCGCGATGCCATGCATGTCGCCATGGCCGATGAGGCCGTGCTGCTAGGGCCGGCGCGGGCGCGCGACAGCTATTTGGACATCAAGCGTGTGATTGAAGCCGCGCGTCAAAGCGGCGCGGAAGCGGTGCATCCAGGGTATGGCTTCCTGTCGGAGAATGCCGAGTTTGCGCAAGCCTGCGCGAATGCCGGATTGGTATTCGTCGGTCCGACTGCGGACATGATGACTACGATGGGCTCGAAGTCCGGCTCGAAGATGCTGATGGAGAAGGCCGGCGTTCCGCTGGTATCAGGCTATCACGGCGAGGCCCAGGACGAGGCAACGCTGGCGAAGGCCGCGAGCAAGATCGGCTTTCCGGTGCTGGTGAAAGCCTCTGCCGGCGGCGGCGGCCGCGGCATGCGGATCGTGGCGTCGGCGGGTGAACTTTCCGCGGCGATCGCCAGTGCGAAACGCGAGGCCAAGGCCGCTTTCGGCGACGACCGCATGCTGATCGAAAAATTTGTGCAAAACCCGCGCCATATCGAAGTGCAGGTCATCGGCGACAGCCACGGTAATCTGCTGTCGCTGTTCGAGCGCGAATGCACCTTGCAGCGGCGGCATCAAAAGGTGATCGAGGAAGCGCCTTCGCCGACGCTGACTGCCGCGCAGCGTGAGGCAGTCTGCGTCGCCGCGCGCAAAGCCGCCGCCGCGGTCAACTATGTCGGCGCCGGCACCGTCGAGTTTGTCTCTGACGGCAAAAAAGTGTTCTTCATAGAGATGAACACGCGGCTGCAGGTCGAGCATCCGGTGACTGAGCTGGTCACGGGCATCGATCTCGTCGAATGGCAGTTGCGCGTGGCTTTCGGCGAGAAGCTGCCGCTCGCTCAGCATGAGATCAAATTAACCGGACATGCCGTCGAGGCGAGGGTTTACGCGGAAAATCCGCACAAGGGTTTTATGCCTTCGGTCGGCACGATCAGAACCTGGCGCACCCCGGATCAAACCGGTGGACTGCGGATCGATGCCGGATATCGCGAGGGCGATGCTGTGTCGCCTTATTACGATGCTATGCTGGCCAAGGTGATCGCGTGGGCTCCGGCCCGCGATGCGGCGATCGAGCGGCTTAGCCGCGGGCTCCTGGAGACCGATGTTCGCGGCATTGTCACCAATATTCCATTCCTTTCGGCGCTGTTGACACACCCCGACGTGCGCGCCAATGCCATCGACACCGGATTTATCGAACGCGAACTGAAAAACCTGACGCCGGAGCCGGTGGCACCCGGGGCGTTCGAGCTTTGTGCCGCCGTGGCGACGATTCTCGGGGACGAGGCCAGGTCGGCGCGAAATGAACCTTCCTCGCCGTGGCGAACCTCGGGCTGGATGCCGGTGGGCCGCCGCCAGCGGGTATTCACGTTTCGGCACGGGCACGAGGCCGAACAGATAATCCTGCAATACGGCAACGGCCCCCCGACGCTATCGATCGGCCAAAGCGAATTGGCCTTCACCTTTTCGATCACGGATGATGGCCGGTTCGACCTCACGCTTGAGGGCATGAAATCGCACGTCTTCGCTGTCGTCGAGGGCCACGAACTCTATGTCCGAACCCGCAACGGTCGTTTCGACCTGCATTGGGTCGACCCATTCGGCGGCGACGACGAAGAGCAGGTCGGCGAAGACAAGATTGTGGCGCCGCTGCCTGGCACCGTGGTGGCATTATTGGCGGAGCAGGGCGCCACTCTCCAGAAGGGCGCGCCGATCCTGACGTTGGAAGTGATGAAGATGGAGCAAACCTTGCGTGCGCCGTTCGCGGGGGTGCTGAAGGCGATAAAGTGCAAGGTGGGCGACATCGTCGCGGAGGGCGTCGAACTTGCCGAGATCGAACCGACGGTTTCGTGAGATCAGCATGAGCGATTCGGTGCGCCTCGTCGAAGTCGGTCCGCGCGACGGTCTTCAAAACGAAAACACGCCGCTCAGCGTCGCCGATCGCATCGCGTTCATCGAGGCGCTCGTCGAAGCCGGTCTGCACACGATCGAGGTCGGCGCCTTCGTGTCGCCGAAGGCGATTCCGCAAATGGTGGATTCAGATGCGGTGCTGCGCGGCGTTAGCCGTTACGCCGGCAGCGAATTCCATGTGCTGGTGCCGAACGAGAAGGGCTACGCCGCAGCTCGTGCGGCCGGCGCCAAGGTGATCGCGGTGTTTGCTTCGGCGTCCGAAGGCTTTTCACGCGCCAACATCAATTGCTCGGTCGCGGAATCGATCGAGCGGTTCAAGCCGGTGACGGCTCGTGCGAAGGCCGATGGCATCCGGGTCCGCGGCTATATCTCGTGCGTGCTCGGATGCCCGTTTGACGGCGAGGTGGAGCCGGGCGCGGTGGTGGATGTCGCGAGCACATTGTGGGATCTTGGCTGCTATGAAATTTCGCTCGGCGACACCATCGGCGTCGGCACGCCGCGCAAAGCGCGGCATTTGATGCGCGCCGTGGCCGGCGCCGTGCCGGTCGCCAATCTGGCAATGCATTTCCACGATACTTACGGCCAAGCGCTCGCCAATCTATATGCCGGCATGGAGGAGGGCGCCCGCGTGATCGATTCCGCCGCGGGCGGTCTTGGCGGCTGCCCTTACGCGCCCGGCGCCACCGGCAATGTCGCGACCGAGGACGTAGTCTATATGCTGGAAGGTATCGGGATTGCGACCGGGGTAGATATGGAAAAACTGCTGGCGGCGACCAACGCGGTCAGCCGGCTGATTGGCCGGCCAGCGGTGAGCCGGGTAGCTTCGGCTCTCAACGCCAAGCAACGAATGGCGAGCAGTAAGTAACGAGCAGCCACCCTATTCGCTATGCCCGATGCGCTCGTTCACCGGCCGCCATCCGGTCCCATCACCAGGTCGGGCAGGTAGGTCGAAATGCCAGGCACGAAGCATAGCACCAGCACGGCCAGCATCATCAGCAGCACGAACGGTAGCGTGCCCCAGATCACTTCGCTCAAGGGAATATCCGGCGCGACGTTGCGAATGACAAAGATGTTCAGGCCCACCGGCGGATGAATGAGGCCCATCTCCATCACGATGGTCATGACGATGCCGAACCAGATGATGTCGAAGTTTGCCGCGCGCAGCGGCGGCAGGATGATCGGCGCGGTCATCAGGATGATCGAAACCGGCGGCAGAAAGAAGCCGAGCGCCACCACCATGACCAGGATCGCCGCCAGCAATTCCCATCGCGGCAGGTGCATGGCGACGATCGACTCCGCGGCCGACTGCGAGATATGCAGATAGCTCATCACGTAGGAATACAGCAGCGACATCCCGATGATCATCATCAGCATGGTGGACTCGCGAATCGTCGATTTGAGAATCGGGGCCAGATCGCTCGGCCGCCACACGCTGTAAATCAGCGCGATCAGCACGAGCGCAAGCAATCCGCCGAGCCCGGCGGTTTCGGAGGGCGTCGCATAGCCGCCATAGAGCGCGATCATCACGCCGGTCAGCAGCAAGACGAACGGCAACACCCTCGGCAGGACGTTGAATCGTTCCGCCATTGTGAAATCGTCGCGGTGCAGGATGGCCGAAGCCGCGCCGCCTTTTTTGTAAGCCGCGTGAGCTGCGGCGTATTCGCGACGAAATCGCAACACCGCATAGGTACCGAACAACGAGACCAGCAGCAGTCCGGGCCCGATCCCGGCCAGGAACAGGCGGCCCAGGGATTTTTCCGCCGCCACCGCGAACAGGATCATCGTAATCGACGGCGGCAGCAGAATGCCCAATGTGCCGCCGGCGGCGATGATGCCGGCGGCAAATCCGCCGGAATAGCCGCGCTTGCGCATTTCCGGGATGCCGGCCGAGCCGATCGCCGAGCAGGTGGCGGGCGACGATCCGGCCATCGCCGCGAACAGCGCGCAGGCGAACACATTGGCGACCCCGAGACCGCCGGGCACGCGATGCAGCCAGGCGTGCAGCGCCGAATACAGATCCTGCCCGGCCCGCGATTTGCCGATCGCAGCCCCCTTCAGAATGAAGAGCGGGATCGACAACAGCGTGATCGAAGCCATCTCCTCGTAGACGTTCTGGGTCACGGTATCGAGCGAGGCGGCGGGCATGTAGATGCCCATGAACACAACCGCGACTGCGCCCAGCGCGAACGCGATCGGCATCCCTGAAAACATCGCAAGCAGGGTCGCGACACCATAACTGATGCCAATCCCCAGCACGCTCATCGGCGGGCTGGCCCGGTGAGTGGTGCCGCGATCTGCAGCAGGATCTGCGCGCAGAGCAGCGTCATGCCGGTCGCCATCAAGCCGTAGGGGATCGCCAGAGGCGGCGACCACATCGAATTCGAGACCTGGCCATCGGCCCAGGCCTCGTGCGCCAACGTCCAGGATTTCCAGGCAAAGAACGCGCAGAACAAAAAGCTCGCGATGTCGACCAGCCAAAGCCTGACGCGGTTGACGGTTGGCGACAGCAGGCCGACGAACGCCTCGATGCCGATGTGGCCGCGTTGTCCCTGCACGTAGGCCGAAGCCATGAAGGTCGCGCCGACCAGCAGGAATACGGCCGCCTCGTCCTGCCAATAATTGGCGCTATGAAACAGGGCACGGCTGAGCACGCTATAGCTCAGGATCGCGCAGGCCGCGATCAGCGCGATGGCTGCGAGAACGACGATGGTATTATTGCAAACCGACAGCGCGCGTTCGAACGCCGCCACGAGCGTATTGTTCGCGGCGGCTTTCGGATGGTCGGGTTGATCCGGAAGCGGACCATGCATCATGCGGTAACGTCGGACGCCAGCTTGAGCAAATTGGCCGCCGTCGCCGTCTTCGCGCCGTAATCCTTCCACGCGGTATCGCGCGCGATGTCGCGCCATTTGCCGACGGTGGCCGGATCAAGCGCGCTGATCTTGGCGCCGGCCTTCTGATAGACCTTGGCGACCTCAATATCGTCGTCCTGTGCGCCCTTCTTGCCGAACGCTTCCAGCTCGGTGCCGACGGCGAGAATGATGTCCTGATGCTTTTTGGGCAACGCATCGAAGATCGACTTCGACATCATCAGCGGCTCCAGCATGAACCAGTAGGATGCACCGGCACCCGAAGTCAGCGACTTCGAGACTTCCTCGAGCCGGAACGAAATCAGGCTGGTGGAGGAAGTGATGCCGGCGTCGCAGGCCCCGGTCTGCATCGCCGCATAGATCTCATTCGACGGCACCGACAGCACGGAGGCGCCCGCGGTCTGCAACACCATGTCCATCTCGCGCGAGCCGCCGCGAACCTTCAAGCCTTTGGCGTCTTCCGGGGCGACAATCGCCTTCGAGCGGCTGGCGACGCCGCCGGCCTGCCAGACCCAGCTCAGCAGAATGATGCCCTTGTCGGCCAGGAAATCCGTCAGCGCCTTGCCGATCGGCTTGGTCTTCCAGCTCAGGCCTTGCGCATATGTCGAGACCAGACCGGGCATCAGACCGATATTGGTCTCCGGCAATTCGCCACCCGCGTAGGGCATCGGATACAGGCTGATATCGAGCGCGCCTTTGCGCATCGCCGAGAATTGGGCATTGGTCTTGATCAGCGACGAGTTCGGATAAACTTCGGCTGCGATCTCGCCGCCGCTGCGCTTTGCTATTTCAGCCGCGAACATCCGGCACAACCGGTCGCGGAAATCGCCTTTGTCGATCGTGCCGCCTGGAAACTGATGGGAGATTTTCAGCGTGGTTGCAGCATGGGCCGTTCCGGTGCCGAAACGCAAAACTGCGGGCGCGGCAAGCGTAGATACGAGGATATGGCGGCGTGTCAGCATGGAAATCTCTCCCTTTGGATAATTCCTGATTGAAAGTTCGGCCCGACGTTTTCAGGGCATCTTAGCCAGCGTTGGTCGGGGATTTTCTCAGATCTGATATTGGAGACCCGCCGGGTCTGCCTTGTTGCGACGCACCCTTGCGGAAAGATTCCGACCGAAACAAGACCAAGCCACTTGTTTGGTGGACTTTCGCTGCGAGCCTCGAAGTACCCAAAACACCGCTTATGAGAAAAATTTGACAAAACAGGTAACAAAGCCCGGTCTGGGTCCGTCCTGAACATAGCGGCATACGTCGCTTTCACACCGGTTTCGAAGGGATGACCAACCGATGACCATCAGCACTCGCGTTACGCTCGGAATATCTGCCGCCGTTGTTTCGCTCAGCCTCGCGCTGGCGCCGGCCGCTTTCGCCCAGGACAAGATGGGCAAGGACGACGGCATGAAGAAAGACACCATGTCCAAGGACGGCATGAAGAAGGACACCAAGGCCAAGGATGGCATGAAGAAGCACGATGGTATGAAGAAAGATGACGGAATGAAGAAAGACGATGGAATGAAGAAGAACTGAGATTTCACAGCTTCGTTTTCGTCGCCGCAGGCTCGCCTCGATCGGGGCGGGCCTGCGCTGTTCTTATCGGGGGCTGTCGGAAGCTGCGGCTATTTTCGTTTTTTGCGCGCAGCGTAGCGCGCGTCGCGGGCTGCTTTCTGTTCGGCCTCGAGCGCGGTTTGCTTTGCCGCGGCCTCTTCTTTATCACGCGCGAGTTGCGCCGCAGCCTGTACGGCAGCCGCAGCTTCGCGGCGCTTGTGTTCGGCCTTTGCGGCCTCGCGCACGAGTTTGGTCTTGGCCCGGTCGGCGGCCTGCGCCTCGCGCGCGACCTGCCGCTGCTTCACGGCAGGATCGTCCGGACCCGGCTGGCTGCGAAACTTGTCCAGGATGTTCTGCCTGGCTTGTTGCGCGGCCTTCTGCCGGTCCGCAAAGCTAGGTTCCTTGAATCCACTCATTGAACGGACCTTGTCACTTTCGTGGTTTGGGGATGGATGGTCGGTATTGCGGCGGTGTTCAAGCAAAATGCAGATCGGCGATGCATGATCCCGGGAGCGGTGTACAACCGAGCGGCCCGCGAAGCCACCAAATATCGGCTAGCTGGCTCAATATGGCACGACTGGCCCGCGATGCCGACGACGTGCGGGACCTGCGCACGCTACCGATCCAATCCCGGACGATGTGAGGCTGGAATGAACGACCCCGACCAAAGCGGAAACCGGCGTGGCGCGATGGTGGGGCTGGCCATCGTGGTTCTCCTGCTGGTGCTTGGATTGTGGCTGTCCCACGAATTGACCGCCGGCAGCAAAATGCAGGATTGCCTGATGTCGGGACGCACGAACTGCAACGTCATTCCCGTGCAGTGAAATGGGGGCCTTAATCGCGGATCAACCTGGCAAAGCTGCAAACGAACCGCCGATTTATGCCGGCGGTTTTTTGGTTTCGGTCACCTTGGCTTGACCGGGGTCGTCCAGACAGCGGTTGACCATGGCCGCGCGATCCCTCGGAAGCACTTTTGCCTCATTGGCCTTTTTGTTGCATTGGCTGACCTTGATTTGTTCGGCGCGGCGCTTTTCCGCGGCCGCACGGAATTCGGGAGCCACCGAATTGGGATCGACCAGTTTTTGGGCCAAGCCAGCATCGGTGGAAACCAACGCTGCAACGAAAACCAGGTAGCGGAACAATCTCATGGCAATTCCTCACGACCTAAAATCTAACCGAATGCTAGCTAAAAGCGGACCAACCTTTCGGTCGGCCGTAGCGGGCGAGAAAACGCCCACACTGTCAGGATACCCCACCGAACACGACTACGGAACCAGAATCCTGCACGTCCAAAGCCGAACGCGGGCCCGCGGATCATAACACGTGCGCGGCGATTTTCGTGTCAGGAAAACAATGAGAGAACGAGTCCGCGAACTCGGTGGGAACCGCCTTCATGAGTAAACAACCAGTGCAGAACGGCATCGAGCCCGAGAAATCCGAAGACGATCCGCGCGGGTGGTCTCGTCCCCGGTACGATGAAAAAGGCCGCTGGAAGTATATTCCAGCGGCCGCACCGGGCTCATAATCGATTAGGATCTGAAATGTCTTCTCAGCCCCGGTGGTTCTGATCCAGCGGGCCGGAGGCCCGCCGGGGAAGCAATCCGGCTCTCGCAGAGCATCTGTTGCGCCGGCAATGCGGCAAGGGGCACAACCGACGCCTGCCGTCAGGCCCACAGATGTTGAAGCCTTCGCGCGGCGGCCAGATAGTTCCGGCATGAGCGGTGGTAAATCAGGCTGATGATAAAGGCCCACATGACCGAACTCCATTGTCTGATTGGACGTATTTATAGCGGCCGTTTGTTTCCGGATGTTTTCGCGGCGCAGGAAAATAGCTTCGTCGCAGCCTCGGAATATTTCGTCCGCTTTCGGGCGACGAAACAGCTTCACGGAATCGCGATCATGGTCCTGCAGCTGATGGGTCATCGGGCCTTGCCGGGGTTCCTGCCGAAGTCGAGAACGACGAGCGCGGCTATGACGATGGCGACGATCGTTGCTCCGCGGCGTATCTCTTCACCGGAAAGCCCGAAGTCGTAAAAAGCCACGTAGCGGAGGGCGATCGCCACATAGCCGGCCACGCAAACCGCGTTCGCAATCGTTACGATGCCGAACCTGTCCTCCATGTTATACTCCCACACGTGGCGCCCCCAGCGGACAAGGGATAGCCCGGCTGGGCGGAGAGGGATGTGAGCAGGTTCACATTGCGGCAAGGAAATGCCGAGGGCCGTGCCCTCGTGAACCATCGCAATCGGCATAGCGTGGCCGCGCGGCAGTGTTCAAAAAGGCGCTTCAAAGCGCCCCCTGGCCAGCCGGTGGAACCACATACAGCGTGAGCGCAAAGACCGCGTAGATGAAGACGAGTAGCGCGCCGACGAACCAGGCCGAGCGCCCGCTGCTCGTAATGAAACTCGTCGTCACGGTCGCAATCATCACCATGGTAACGGCACCCGGCCAGAACTGCAGACTCATCGGTGACGGTCCGACGACATAGCTGAGCAGCACCAGCGCGGGCGCGACAAACAGAGCGATCTGGGAGGCGCTGCCGAGCGCGATGCTGACGCTCATGTCCAGGCGGTCCTTGCGCGCCGCAGAAAAGGCCACGGCGAACTCGGCCGCGGCGCCGACCAGTGAGACTATTATGAAGCCGACAAACGCCGGGCTCATTCCGAAAGTTTCCGCCGCCTTCTGCACGGACTCCACAAAAATCTCACTGACTAGTGCAATCAGTACGGTGACGAAGAGCAGTGTGCCGCACGCAAGCCCGATCGGCCAGTGTTGCTCGTCTTCCGCGCGCTCTTCGCTTGCGAACAATTCCTTGTGGGTCTTCAGCGAGAACAGCAGGCCGAGCGCGTAGGCAATCATGAGTAGGATGGCGAGGCCGACGCTGAGCTTCCGCATGACGGCCTCGCCCTGCGCGAGATTGAGGTCGGCGACCGCCGACGGGGCGAGCAGGGCGACGGTAGCCATCAGCAACAGACCAGAGTAGAGCCGCGCGCCGGCGCGGTTGTATTCCTGGACGTGATAGCGCAGGCCGCCGAGCAGCAGACAGGCACCGAGCATGAACAGGGCATTGGTGACGATTGCGCCGGCAATTGACGCTTTCACGAGCATGTACTGGCCGGCGCGCAACGCGGTGATAGCAATGATTAGCTCCGTTAGGTTTCCCAGCGTCGCATTGAGCAGCCCGCCGACGGCATCGCCGGTCTTGACGGCAACCGCTTCGGTCGCATGGCTGAGCAGAGCGGCCAGCGGCACGATGGCCAGCACCGAAAGCGTGAAAAGCAACGTATGGGAATGCGGCGCTGCCGCCTCCACCACCAGCACGGCCGGCACGAAGATCAACATCCAGAGCAACGGGGTGTGCCGGATTTCCTTAAGCAGGGGTTTCATTGGTAGGCGCCGTCTCCATGCCCGAGGCTGTCCGAAAATTCGACCGCATCGCGGGACGGGTATTGATCTGGCGCAACACGGCCCTCAAGCCCGGAAAGGGCCATGCCGCGCCCCACAACCCGCTCGGGATTGTCGGGTCAAAAGCGGACGCAAGCCGGGATTCTTCGATGCCCGTTGCTTCCCGATGCGCGAGAGGGATGTCGCCGTCTCTGCCCGCGCCAACGCACCACGGGCCTCCGCCGCTTCGTTGCGCTGAAGGTTCAACGGCTCGACTTCGACCGGCCGACGAAGGCGATGATCATGAATGGAACGGCCCCAGCGAGGGCACGCCGGGGCCGTGGGGGGTCGTACCTTCGAGGGCTCGTTGGTACGCGTACATCTAGAGCGAAAAGAAGGAGCTGTGGATATTGTCCCGAGGTACAATGTCCCATGGTGCAGTGACGGACCGTCGTGCAACGATCCACGACGCCACCCAACGTACGTTGATACGCCGGGCTGAGATTATAGGTCTAAGGGCTTCGGGGATGAAATTCCTTAGCCCGAAGCGATTAGGCGGGCCGGCGAAAATTGATTTACAGCGGTTTGTCGCAACGCTGGATGTGACGTGGATTTGGCTGACAGCGGCTCACATCTATTTGAATCGTTGGCGATCCCAGCAGGATTCGAACCTGCAACCCACGGAGTAGAAATCCGTTACTCTATCCAGTTGAGCTATGGGACCGTAACTTCAGGGCGCGTGAACTCCAGGCCGCCTGGAGAACACCCGGCCGTCATACCACTGCCAATATGAAAAATCCGCTTCTCCGCCAAGCCCGTCCCGAACCCTTTTCCGCGGCCGAGGGACAAAACCGAAGCGCCGGATCGCCCAACCGCCGACACCCCTGGCTGAGCCGGGGCCGGGGCCGGCTGAGGCTCGCGGGTTGGCTTCGCCAAATGTGGCGTGCGACGATTTGGCCCCTTGGTTCCCCTGCCATCAGTCCGTCACCTTTTCGCGCCCTTCTGCATCTTACGCGGCTCGTCCGCGGCCCCAGGGAGCTCCGTCATGATCGGTATGGTGCGCGCCGCAGCGTTTTGCGCAGCGCTGGCGGTTGGCTTGGCCACGGCGCAGGCAGCCGACAAGCCGTTCAAGCGTGACGATCTGGCCGATTCGGCGATCAAGCTGGAAAACCAGATCAAGGCCGAGGCCGGCGCGGTCGCCAAGACCAATGCCACCCTGAAAACCGATGCCGACGCCGCTTTCAAACGCAACGATTTCCGTGCCGGCCTGCAGGTTCTCGGGCAGATCGCGGCCACCGCGCCCGACGACAGCGGCAACTGGCTGCGGCTGGCCCGCATCATCTTCCAGATCTCGCCGAAGAACTCCGGCGAACAGACCTTCCTGTTGGAGCGCGCCTCCACGGCGGCCTATATCGCCTATCAGCGGGCCGGCAATGCCGGTGAGGAAGCGGATGCACTGGCCGTGCTCGGTCAGGCGATGTCCGAACGCAAGCTGTGGCGTCCGGCGCTGGATGCGTTGCGGCTTTCGCTCGATCTGCGCGAGGCTGCAGAGGTGCGCGGCCGGTACGAGAAGATGCGCAACGAGCACGGTTTCCGCTTGCTTGATTATACCGTCGATTCCGATTCAGCCTCTCCGCGCGCCTGTTTCCAGTTCTCCGAAGACCTCGCCAAACGCACCGACTTCGCCCCGTTCCTGGCGCTGGCCGGCAGCGACAAGCCGGCGCTGACCTCGGAAGGCAAGCAGCTTTGCGTCGACGGCCTGCAGCACGGCGAACGCTACAACCTCAACCTGCGCGCCGGATTGCCCTCGACCGTCAAGGAAACTCTGCCCAAGTCGGCCGAATTCAACATCTATGTGCGCGACCGCAAGCCGTACGTGCGCTTCACCGGGCGTGCCTACGTGCTGCCGCGCACCGGACAGCGCGGCATCCCGCTGGTCAGCGTCAACACCGCGGCGGTGAAGGTCGACGTGTTCAGGATCGGCGATCGCAACCTGATCAACACCGTGATCGACAGCGATTTTCAGCGCGCCTTGAGCAAGTACGAGCTTTCCAGCCTCGGCGGCGAGCGCGGCGCAAAGGTCTGGTCGGGCGAACTCGCCACCGCCACGACGTTGAACCAGGACGTCACGACAGCGTTTCCGGTCGATCAGGCGCTTGGCGATTTGCAGCCGGGCGTCTACGTCATGACGGCCGCGGCGAAAGGTCCGGGCAGCGACGACGAATATTCGCTGGCGACGCAGTGGTTCATCGTTTCCGATCTCGGCATCGCCGCGTTCTCCGGCAATGACGGCATCCATGTGTTCGTTAACTCGCTGGCCTCGGCGGACGCGGTCGCCAAGGCCGACGTGCGGCTGGTGGCGCGCAACAACGAGATCCTGGCGACCCGTAAAACCGACGACGCAGGTCACGTGCTGTTCGAGGCCGGGCTCGCGCGCGGCGAGGGCGGGTTGTCGCCGGCGATGCTGACAGTGACCGGCGGGAAGGCGGACTACGCTTTTCTCAGTCTGAAAACCAATGCGTTCGACCTTTCGGACCGCGGCGTTTCCGGCCGAGCCGTGCCGGCCGGAGCCGATGCGTTCGTCTATGCCGAACGCGGCGTCTATCGCTCCAACGAAACGGTTTATCTCACCGCCCTTTTGCGCGATGGCCAAGGCAAAGCCGTCACCGGCGCCCCGCTGACGTTGGTCATCGAGCGTCCCGACGGGGTCGAATTCCGCCGCGCCGTGCTGGTTGACCAGGGCGCTGGCGGCCGGACGCTGGCGGTGGCGCTCAATTCGGCGGTCCCGACCGGGACCTGGCGGGCGCGGGCGTTCACCGATCCGAAGGGCTCGCCGGTCGGTGAAACCACCTTCATGGTCGAGGATTACATCCCCGAGCGCATCGAGTTCGATTTGTCGAGCAAAGACAAGCAGATCAAGGCTGACCTTCCGGTAGAACTCAAGGTCGAGGGCCATTTCCTCTATGGCGCGCCGGCCTCAGGCCTGCAGCTCGAGGGCGACATGCTGGTCGCGCCGGCCGCGGCCAGGCCCGGATTTGCCGGCTACCAGTTCGGCGTGAACGACCAGGAGACCACCAGCAACGAGCGGACCCCACTCGAAAATCTGCCCGAGGCTGATGCCAATGGGGCCGCCGCGTTCCCGGTTAGCCTTGCCAAACCGTCCGCCTCGACCCGTCCGCAGGAGGCGCAGATTTTCATCCGGATGGCGGAAGCCGGCGGCCGCGCGGTCGAGCGCAAACTGGTGCTGCCGGTGGCGCCGGCGACCGCGATGATCGGCGTCAAGCCGCTGTTCGGGGACAAGAGCCTCGCCGAAGGTGACAAGGCCGATTTCGACGTGGTGTTTGTCGCACCCGATGGCGAGCCGCTGGCGCGCGACGGGTTGCGTTACGAATTGCTCAAGATCGAATCCCGCTATCAATGGTATCGCCAGAATTCGTCCTGGGAATACGAACCGGTCAAATCGACCAGCCGCGTTACCGACGGCGACCTGGCCATCGTCGCCGGCAGGCCGGCGCGGATCACGCTATCGCCGCAGCCGGGCCGCTATCGCCTCGACGTCAAATCGAGCGAGCCCGACGGTCCGCTGACATCGGTGCAGTTCGACGTCGGGTGGTACTCCGATGGCAGTGCCGACGCGCCGGACCTGTTGGAGACCTCGATCGACCAACCGGAATATCAGTCCGGCGACACCATGGTGGTTTCGGTCAATGCACGCTCGGCCGGCAAATTGACCATCAACGTGCTCGGCGACCGGCTGCTGACCACGCAGTCCGCGGACGTCAAGGAGGGCACTGCCCAAGTCAAAATTCCCATCGGCAAGGATTGGGGCACCGGGGCCTATGTGATGGCGACGCTGCGCCGTCCGCTCGATACCGCCGCCCTTCGAATGCCCAGCCGCGCCATCGGCCTAAGATGGTTCGGCATCGACAGGAAGGCCCGAACGCTGCAAGTCGGCCTTTCGCCGCCGGGCTTGGTGCGGCCGAACACCACGATGAAACTGCCGGTCAGGCTCGGCGGCCTCAACCCCGGCGAGGACGCAAAGATCGTGGTTGCCGCGGTCGATGTCGGCATTCTCAATTTGACCAATTACAAGCCGCCGGCGCCGGACGATTACTACCTCGGGCAACGCCGCATGACGTCGGAAATTCGCGACCTCTACGGGCAGTTGATCGACGGCATGCAGGGTACCCGCGGCCAACTCAAGACCGGGGGCGATTCCGGAGCGGAGCTGCAGGGCAGTCCCCCGACGCAAAAGCCGTTGGCGCTGTACTCCGGAATAGTCACGGTTGCCGCCGACGGCTCCGCCGAGATCAATTTCGACATTCCCGACTTCACCGGCACCGCGCGGGTTATGGCGGTGGCGTGGACCGCAACCAAACTCGGCCGCGCTACCGCCGACGTCACGGTGCGCGATCCCGTGGTGTTGACGGCGACGCTGCCGCGCTTCCTGCTCAATGGCGATCACGGCACCATGAGTTTTGATCTGGACAATGTCGAAGGTGCGCCCGGCCGCTACGTCATCGATGTCAAGACGACGGGGCCGGTCAAGGTGACCGGCAATCCGGCCACCACCGTAGAGCTCGCGGCCAAGCAGCGAAGCTCGATGTCGCTGGCGCTCGACGCCGGCGGCGCCGGAACGGCGCAACTGGATGTCGACATCAACGGACCGAACGGGCTGAGCTTGGCGCGCCACTACGCGCTCGAGGTGAAGGCGGCGACGCAAATCCTCGCGCGCCGTTCGATCCGCACCCTGGCGAAGGGCGAGAGTTTGACGCTGACCTCCGACATGTTCTCGGACCTGGTGCAGGGCACCGGTGGCGTCTCGCTCTCGGTCAGCATGTCCACGGCGCTCGATGCCGCAACCATCCTCAAGGCGCTGGATCGCTACCCGCACGGCTGCTCCGAGCAGATTACCAGCCGCGCAATGCCGCTGCTTTACGTCAACGATATCGCCGCCGGCGCCCATCTCGCGATGGATACCGAGGTCGACCAGCGCATTCGCGATGCCATCGATCGGCTGTTGGCGCGGCAAGGCTCGAACGGCTCGTTCGGATTGTGGTCGGCCGGCGGCGACGATGGCTGGCTGGATGCCTACGTCACGGACTTTCTGACCCGTGCCCGCGAAAAGGGATTTGCGGTGCCGGATGTGCTGTTCCGGAGCGCGCTCGATCGCGTCCGCAACGCGGTCGTCAACGCCAACGAGCCCGAAAAGGATGGCGGCCGGAACCTCGCTTACGGCTTGTACGTTCTCGCCCGCAACGGCACCGTTCCGATCGGCGATCTG
Organism: uncultured Alphaproteobacteria bacterium; assembly: GCA_963840155.1. Lineage (GTDB taxonomy): Bacteria > Pseudomonadota > Alphaproteobacteria > Rhizobiales > Xanthobacteraceae > Bradyrhizobium. Next base: position 891,267 of record CAWIXP010000001.1, on the reverse strand, counting down.
CGCTATCTCGCCGACACCAAGCTGAACAATCTCGCCACCCCAATTGCAAAGTCGCAACTGGCGGCGGCGCTGGCGTTGGTTGGCGACAAGACGAGGGCAGAGCGGATCTATGCCACCGCGCTCGAAAGTCTCGCGCCAAAGCCGGTGATCGAGTTTGGTCGGGTCGATTACGGCAGCGCGTTGCGTGATGCCGCGGCGCTGGTGTCGCTTGCCAGCGAAGGCAATGCTCCGCGGCCAATGCTGACACAGGTGGTCCAGCGCGTGGAAGTGGCGCGCGGACTGACGCCCTACACCTCCACCCAGGAAAATGCCTGGCTGGTGCTGGCCTCGCGCGCGCTGGCGAAGGAGACCATCAGCCTCGATCTCGACGGTACGCCGGTCAGGACTGCACTCTATCGCAGCTACAAGGCTGCCGAGATGGCGGGCAAGCCGATCAAGATCACCAATACCGGCGAGGCGCCGGTACAAGCGGTAGTCTCGGTCAGTGGCGCGCCGGTCACGCCGGAGCCGGCGGCCTCGAACGGTTTCAGGATCGAGCGCAATTATTTCAGCCTCGACGGCAAGCCGGCCGACGTATCGAAGGCGAAACAGAACGAGCGTTTCGCGGTGGTCTTGAAGATAACCGAAGCCAAACCGGAATTCGGTCACATCATGGTGTCGGATTATCTTCCGGCCGGGCTTGAGATCGACAATCCGCATCTCGTCTCATCCGGCGACAGCGGCACGCTGGACTGGATCGAGGATGGCGAAGCGCCTGAAAATACCGAATTCCGCGACGACCGTTTTACCGCCGCGATCGATCGCGCCGCCGATCAAAAGTCGGTGTTCACGGTAGCCTATGTGGTCCGCGCGGTATCTCCCGGCAAGTACGTGTTGCCGCAGGCCTATGTCGAGGACATGTACAATCCTTCCCGCTATGGCCGGTCCGGGACCGGTTCAGTCGAGGTGCTCCCGGCGAAATGAGTGCGACTGGCAACCAAGCCTCTTCGTCACGCGCGGCCCGCATCTGGCTCCGCAACCTCGGCCGCCAACTGCGAAGACGTGGGTCCGCGACCCGACCGGCCCGGCCACGGCGCGCAAGCGGCGCCTGCTTCGGTTCGCTGCCGTAGCGTTTGCGACGATATTGCTTGCGGCCGGCGCCTTCACCGCATGGACCGTCTCGCTGGGGCCGTTGCCGCTGGCGCAGGCCCGAGAGGTCTCCACCACGATCGTCGACCGCAATGGCAAGCTGCTCCGCGCCTATGCGATGGCCGACGGGCGCTGGAGGTTGCCGGTCGATGCCAGAACGGCGGTCGATCCCGGTTATTTGAAACTGCTGCTGGCGTTTGAAGACCGCCGCTTCCGCATGCATTCCGGCGTCGATCCGCTAGCGCTCGGCCGCGCCGCCTATCAACTGGCCAGCCGCGGCCACATCGTATCCGGCGGCTCGACCATCACGATGCAGCTGGCGCGGTTGATGGAGCCGCGGCGCGAGCGGTCGATTTACGCCAAGCTGCGGCAGATCGTGCGTGCGCTACAGATCGAACGGCAATTGACCAAGGACCAGATCATCGATCTGTATCTGGAGCTGGCCCCCTATGGCGGCAATCTCGAGGGCATTCGCGCTGCATCGATCGCCTATTTCGGCAAGGAGCCGAAGCGATTGACGCTTGCGGAAGCGGCGTTGCTGGTGGCGCTGCCGCAGTCACCGGAAACCCGCAGGCTCGATCGTTATCCCGACGCCGCGCGTGTGGCGCGCGATCGCGTGCTCGATCGCATGGTCGAAGAAGGCCAGGTTTCGGCGGAAGACGCGGCTCGGGCCAAAGCCGTGCCGGTGCCGCGGCTGCGCAAACCGATGCCGATCCTGGCGCCGCATTCCGCCGATCAGGCCATTGCAACGGTAAAGGACGCACCCGTGATCCGGCTGACGCTCGATGCCGGCTTGCAGAAGGCTCTCGAGGGCCTCGCGCGCGACCGCGCGATTGCGCTCGGTCCGAACATCTCGGTGGGAATCATAGCAGTCGATAATGCGAGCGGCGAGGTGCTGGCGCGGGTTGGCTCGCCCGAGTATTTCGACGATCGCCGCGCGGGGCAGGTGGACATGACCAGGGCTGTCCGCTCGCCGGGATCGACCCTGAAGCCGTTCATCTACGGTCTGGCGTTCGAGGATGGCTTCGTTCACCCGGAAACCCTGATCGAGGATCGGCCGATCCGGTTCGGATCTTATGCGCCGGAAAATTTCGACATGAGCTTTCAGGGAACGGTAGCGGTGCGCAGGGCGCTACAGCAATCCCTCAACGTACCGGCCATCGCTTTGCTTGACCGGGTCGGCGCCGGGCGCCTGGCGTCGCGGCTGAAGCAGGCGGGCGCAAATCTGGTACTGCCCAAGGACGAGGCGCCGGGGCTCGCCATGGGTCTTGGGGGCGTGGGTGTCACGCTGCAGGACCTCGTGCAGCTCTATTCAGGGCTGGCACGGCTCGGCAACACCAGGCCACTGCGCGAGATCATGAACGCGGCCGACCGGCGCGATTCCCTGCGGCTGATGGATCAAGTCGCGGCCTGGCAGGTCGGCAACGTGTTGATCGGCACGCCACCACCGGAAAATGGCGTGCACAACCGGATCGCGTTCAAGACCGGTACCAGCTACGGCTACCGCGACGCTTGGTCGGTCGGCTTCGATGGCCGTTTGACCATCGGGGTCTGGGCCGGGCGCCCCGACGGGGCGCCGGTGCCGGGCCTGCTCGGCCGCAGCGCCGCCGCCCCGATCCTGTTCGATGCCTTCGCTCGCACCGGAAGGCTCACAGCTCCCCTGCCGAGGCCGCCCAAGGGCGCGCTGGTGGCGAGCAATGCAAAGCTTCCACTGCCGCTGCGGCGATTTCGGGCCGCCGGGGAACTGGTTCGGACCGGCAGCGAGCAGGCCCCGCATATCCAGTTTCCGCTGAATGGCTCGAGGATCGACGTCGATCGTTCAGCCGATGGGCGCTATTCCGCGATGCCGGTGAAGGTTGCCGGCGGCGTGCTTCCGATGACCATGCTCGTCAATGGCGTGTCCGCAGGAGAAATCGATGGCCGCCGCCAGCGCCTGGTCGATCCGCCCGGCCCGGGCTTTGCCAGGCTCACCGTGATCGACGCCACCGGCGCTGCCGACACAGTTGTCATCCGAATTCAATAGATATCAGCTAACCGGTTGTCGGGACGGCGGTTTCGGCGTATGCGGAATCGATGGTCGAGACCTATGCCCGCCCCCGGTTTGGAGAGCCCCGTGAGCCGAAGAACCGGGTCAATTGGGGCAGCCGGCTGGCCGGCGTACTCGATTTTGCCACCGGCAGCCATATCCGGGCGATCGCATTCCTGACGCTATGCGGCTTGCTGCTGTTCTTGCCGGGGTTCTTCAACATCCCACCGATCGATCGCGATGAGGCGCGGTTCGCGCAGGCCACCCGGCAAATGGTCGAGAGCGGTGATTTCGTCGACATTCGTTTCCAGGATGACGTGCGCTACAAGAAGCCGGTCGGCGTGTACTGGCTGCAGGCCGCCGCAATCGAAGCCGCTTCTGCGCTGGGCTTGCCGGGCGCGCAGCTGCGGATCTGGTTGTACCGCGTTCCCTCCCTGATCGGCGCCATCGGCGCGGTGCTGCTGACTTACTGGACCGCGCTGGCGTTCGTGACCCGGCGCGGGGCCATCCTGGCCGGGCTGATCATGTGCAGCTCGGTGCTGCTCGGCGCCGAAGCCCGGCTCGCCAAAACCGACGCCCTGTTGCTGTTGACAGTCCTCGCCGCGATGGGGGCGATGGCGCGGGTGTATCTGTCGTGGCAGCGCGGCGACGACCCGGTGCATCCATCCTGGAGTTGGCCGGCGATCTTCTGGACGGCGCTTGCCGGCGGCGTCCTGCTCAAGGGACCGTTGATCCTGATGTTCGTCGGGTTGACGATCGTCACCCTGGCGATCTGTGACCGCTCGGCGGCATGGCTTCGGCGGCTGCGTCCGGTCTGGGGTCTGATTTGGCTTCTGGTTCTGGTGCTGCCCTGGTTCGTCGCGATCTTCTGGCGTGCCGGAGAGGCGTTCTTCGCGGATTCGATCGGCGGCGACATGTTGAGCAAGCTTGCCGCGCAGGAATCCCATGGCGCGCCGCCGGGGCTCTATCTGCTGCTGTTTTGGGTGACGTTCTGGCCGGGAGCGCCGCTGGCCGCCATGGCGGCGCCGGCGGCGTGGCGGGCGCGGCGCGAGCCGGGCGCGCAGTTTCTGCTGGCGTGGCTGGTCCCGTCCTGGGTGGTGTTCGAGCTGGTACTGACCAAATTGCCGCACTACGTGCTGCCGCTCTATCCGGCCATCGCCATCCTGACCGCCGGCGCGCTCGAGCGCCGCGTGCTGTCGCGGTCCTGGTTAAGGCGTGGCGCGGCCTGGTGGTTCGTCGTTCCCGCGCTGGCCTCGATCGTCGCCGTGGTCGGCGCGATCGCGTTGACGCGCCAGCCGGCGTTTCTGGCATGGCCTTTCGTGGCAGCGGCCCTCATCTTCGGCCTGTTCGCCTGGTGGCTCTTTGACGACAATCGGCCCGAACGATCGCTGTTGAACGGCGTGGTCGCGGCAATGTTTTTGGCGGGCGCCATTTATGGCGTCGTGCTGCCGGCGCTGACGCCGCTATTCCCGAGCGCGGAGATCGCGCGTGCGCTGCGCAACGTTGTCTGCGTCGGACCGAAAGCTGCGGCCGCGGGATTTCACGAGCCGAGCCTCGTCTTCATGACCGATACCTCGACGCTTCTGACCGACGGATCGGGGGCCGCGGATTTTCTCGGACAGGGCAGTTGCAGGTTCGCGCTGGTTGAGCAGCGCTCGGAACGCGGCTTTGTTCAACGGGCCGAGGCCATCGGGCTGCGCTACAACGTGGCCAAACGCATCGACGGCTATAATATTTCGCAAGGCAGAGCGGTTTCGATCGCGATCTTCCGCTCCGAAGGCACGGAGTAAGGTGTCCGCCCCGGCCGATGTCGGCGAACCCTCGGGCTATCTTTCGCAGGTTTTCGTCCTGACGCGTGCATTCCTGACGCCGCTTGTGCGCCCGCCATCGCATTCGCGCCGCGGCGAAGCGGCGCGAAAACTGGCGCGGCACTCGCTGCTGATCACGGCAATCCTTGGCACCGCCGTCATCGCGCTGATGTATGTGCTGGATGCGGCCGAGATCAACCTGATGCCGCCGCGTGGCACATCCGGCCTTTGGCCGGTTCGCATCCTGACCGATTTCGCCAAGGACGCCTACGTGCTTGCCGTACTGGCCGCAGCGTTGCTGCTGATTACGTTGATCGGACCGCGATTGCGGAGAGGCTCGCGGGCGCTCCTGCTCAGCCTTGCGGTTCGGCTGCAGTTCCTGTTCTTCGCCGTGCTGGTTCCGGTTCTTGCCGGCGAACTGATAAAATGGATCGTTGGGCGGGGCCGGCCATTCGTGGGAGGCACGGCCAACGCATTCAACTTCGTACCCTTCGCCGGAACCGAAGCTTATGCCAGCTTTCCTTCCGGCCATGCGATCACCGGGTTCGCGCTGGCTTTCGCGGTCGCGGCGGTTTGGCCGCAAGCGCGTCTTTCGGCGATCGTGTATGCGTTTGTGATCGCCGCCACCCGCCTCGTGCTGCTGGCCCATCATCCGAGCGACGTGGCCGCAGGCGCGCTGATTGGCGTGTTAGGCGCGATGTTCGTTCGGTATTGGTTCGCCGCCCGCCGCATGGCGTTCACGATCCGTCGTGATGGCACAATCGTGCCGCTGCCCGGCCCCTCGCTGGAGCGGCTCAAAAGGGTTGCCCGGAGGGCGTCAGGGCCATAAGAAGCGGACGCCGCAGACGGCCCGATAGAGGCGTCGCCGGCCGCTGGCCAACTCCAACGATGAGTTGCGATTTGCTTTCCCCTGACGCAACCGCCTTGGCCGTTTCCATCGTGGTTCCCGTGCGCAACGAGGCCGAGAATGTGGCGCCGCTGATTGCGGAGATCGGCGCGGCGCTCGACGGCCGATGGGCTTACGAAATCATCTATGTCGACGACGGCTCAACGGACGCGACCGCCGAGCGGCTGGCTGCCGTCATGCGACAGCGCGCAAACCTGCGCCAGATTCGTCACGCGACCTCGTCGGGCCAGTCGGCTGCGGTGCGCAGCGGGGTCCGCGCGGCGCGTGGCGCGATTGTGGCGACGCTTGACGGCGACGGCCAAAACAATCCGGTGTTCCTGCCGGATCTGATCGCGGCGATCGAAAGTGGCGGCGCGTCTGTCGGCCTGGCCGCCGGCCAGAGGGTCGGGCGGAAGGACACCGGCTTCAAGAGGATCCAGTCTCGCATTGCCAACGGCGTGCGTGGCGCGATTTTGCGCGATGGCACCCGCGACACCGGCTGCGGGCTGAAGGCGTTCCGGCGCGAGGTTTTTTTGGCGATGCCGTATTTCGATGGACTGCATCGGTTTCTGCCGGCGCTGGTCCGCCGCGAGGGTTACGGGATCGCCTATGTCGACGTGATCGATCGCCCCCGGCATTCCGGCGTATCGAATTACGGCTTCTTCGACCGGCTATGGATCGGGATCATGGATGTCGCCGGCGTATGGTGGCTGATCCGGCGCAAGAAGCCGACGCCTGCCGCGAGCGAGGTGACCTGCCATGACTGACCTGTTCAACATCCTCGTCGGTTATCTGCACGACGTCTTCATCATCAAGTTCGATGGCTGGGTCGCGTTGGGCTTCGTCGCGCAGGCGTTCTTCACCATGCGCTTCGTGGTGCAGTGGATCGCCTCGGAACGCGCGCGCCAGAGCGTCATCCCGGTGGCATTCTGGTTTTTTTCGATCGGCGGCGGGATGTTGCTGCTGGTATACGCGCTCTACCGCCGAGACCCCGTCTTTATCGCCGGTCAGGCGCTCGGGCTCGTGGTCTACATCCGCAATCTGTATTTCATCGTCATCAATGGACGGCAGGTCTCGGTCAAGAAATGAGCGCCGCAGGCATCGAGGCCTCCAAAGCTTGGCTCGGACGGCTGGTAGAGCCCGGTCGAGGAACGCCGTAATTTTACGGAACGTTCAGCTATTGCCAATATAAATCGTTAACCAGCTTGGAAAAGCGCTCCAAACGCTCAGGATGAGCGATGCCACATGCAGATTTGTCGATCGTCGACGAAGTCGAAGCAGCGATAAATATCGGCTCGCCGGAAAGACGCATCGACGCCATCAAACGCATCACGGATCTCTTCCTGGCGTCCGCCGGTAACTTCGATAGCGAGCAAATCGAGCTATTCGACGATGTGCTTGAGCGCCTCATAAAGACCATCGAGATCAGGGCGATCGCAGATATCAGTGCCCGCGTCGCTCTTGCTGAAATGAGCGTTCAGCTTGCGCCCGTTGCCCAGGCGCCGCCCGCCGTCATGCGCCGCCTCGCCAGGAACGACGAGATCACGGTAGCCGGCCCGGTTTTGAGGGAATCTGCGCGCCTTAGCGAACGAGACTTGATGGAAATCGCGGGGACAAAAGGCGAGCTGCACCTGTTGGCGATGTCGGGGCGTTGGTGGTTGAAGGAAGTTGTCACCGACGTGCTGTTGGCGCGCCGCTATCCGAGCGTTAGTCGCCGGATCGTCAACAATCCCGGTGCGCGGGTTTCCGCGGCCGGATTTAGCATTGTTGTGGAACAGGCCGAATCCGATCCCGAGCTTGCCATCGAAACCGGCATCCGGATCGATTTGCCCGCGGAGCTGCGCCAGCAGTTACTGCGCCGCGCGACTGAGACGGTACGATCGCGGCTGCTGTCCCGCGCGCCACCGCATCTTTTCGAGGAAATTCGCAGCGCCATCGCCGCGGTTTCGGCGGGCGTAAGCCGCGAGATGTCGAGGGTCCGCGACTTTGCCGCGGCCAAACGCTTCGTGGAGCAGCTCAAGGACAAGGGCGAACTCAGTGAAGCGTGTTTGTTCGGCTTCGCCAAGCAACGAAAATATGAGGAAACCGTCGCGGCACTTGCCGAACTGTCGCAATCCAGCATCGAGGTGGTTCGCCCCCTGATGCAAAGCCTTCGCGATGACGGGGTCCTGATTCCTTGCAGGGCCGCAGGGCTTGGCTGGGCGACGGTGCATGCGGTGCTGGAGAGCCGGTTCGCGACGGGGTCGATGGGCCCGTACGAGCTGGCGGAAGCCAAAGCCCAGTTTGCCCGGCTGACAATTGAAGACGCCCGGCGTTTGCTCCGGTTCTGGCAGGTGCGGTCGGTAGCTCCATCGCCAAGCGCGAATTGAACCCGGGCGCGCTGGCGGGCGGGGAGCGAGCCTGCTTACCGCGGCAGGGAATGGGCGGTGGGTCCGGCCATCGCGGCCAGTTCGCTCTCGCCGCGGCGGTGGGCCGGCAGTTCACCGGCTGCGTCGAGCACGGGATAGGCCACCGAACAGATGTGCGAGTGAATGCGTCGGAGGTCGCGTAGCACGTCGAGATGCAGCGAAGTGGTCTCGATCGTCTCGGGCCGGCGCTCGCGCAGGCGGTCCAGATGCCGTTCGGTGGCGGCTAGCTCGGCGTTGCGCAACAGCGCCTTCTCTGCGAGCAGCTTGCGAGCTTGATTGACGTCGCCCGACAGGAACACGCCGAACGCGATCCGCAGCGAATCCATGGTTCGCTTGTGGAAGGCGGAGAGTTCCTCAGCCCCCTCCGGAGAAAACTGAAACCGACGCTTGATCTTTTTGGTCGCGAGCTCGCTCAAATTCTTGTCGATGATGTCGCCGATATGTTCGAGGTTGATGGCGAAGGAGATGATCTCCATTGCGCGCTGGCCCTCGCGCTCGTCGAGGCTGCCGCGCGTCAGTTTGGTAACGTAGAGCTTGATCGCTTCGTCGAGGCTGTCGACGATATTGTCCATCCGGGACACCTGATCGACCAGTGCGCGATCGTTGGTCATCATCGCGGCCATTACCTTGCGCAGCATGATCTCGACCTGATCGCCCATGCGCAGGGTTTCGCGCGCGGCGTCGGCGAGGGCGAGCGAAGGGGTTTCCAGCGCGCTCTCGTCAAGATAGCGCGGCCGCAGGGGATCGGTCTCCAGCAGCCGATCCGGCAGCACCTTTTTCAACACTACAGCCATGCCGTCGAGCAGGCCGATGAACAAGACGGCCGTGGCGACGTTGAACGCGATATGAAATTCGGCCGTCAGCTTGGCAAGGTCGGGTTGCCAATTCTGCAACATTCCGGCGATCGGCCGCAGGAACGGCGCGACCAGCAGCACGCCGATTAGCCGGTTGATGAGGTTGCCGAGCGGCAGACGATAACTTGCGGGATTGTCGCGGCGCGCGCCTTCGAACAGAGGGTTGATCGCGCTGCCGAGATTGGCTCCCAGCACCAGCGCCAGCGCGGCAAAGGGCGAAATGAAATGCGCGTAGGCCAGCGACATGATCAGGAGTACGCTGGCGACGCTGGAATGCGCCGCCCAGGTAACGATGGCGCCGATGACGACGCAGAGCACGGGATCGCCAGTGATCGCGTTCATTAAGACGCGCACCCCTGGTGCATTCTCGGCAGGAGTGAGCGTGTCGAGGAGAATATGCAGCGCCAGCAGCATCAGGCCAAGCCCGATCGAGACACGGCCGACGTCTTTGATGCGCGAGCGCGGTCCGCTGCGGAACGCGACGAGGCCGATGATGAAGAGAACCGGGGCAACGCCCGCGATGTTGAAGGACAGCACTTGAACGATCAGCGTCGTTCCGACGTTGGCGCCGAGCATGATGGCCAGCGCGGGCACCAGCCCGACCAGACCTTCGGCCGTAAACGAACTCGTAATCAGGGCGGTCGCGGTGCTGCTCTGCAGCAGCGCTGTTAGGCCGATACCTGCCGCAAACGCCGTGAAGCGGTTATTGAGTGCGCCCGCCAGAAACCGCCGCAGGTCGGGACCGAAGGCGCGCAGAATCCCGCTGTGGACCATATGCAGGCCCCACAGCAGCAACGCCACGCCGCCCATCAGGTCGAGAAGAACCAGGCTTCCCATAAGATTCCGCTTCCGATTTGACTCGGAACCTCAGGCTATCGGCAAATGAGGGTCGATCAATGATTTTATTCGGGCGGCGGGCAAGAAAGTCTGTGCGGGGCACGAACGGTTGAACGCGACGGAAAGCATTGGCGAACCAATGGGAAGCAATCACTGATCGGGCATTAGGCCGTTTACGGCAGCCCGAATGCCGCCGGCGAGACTTGGTAAAAAGAAGCCAAAGAGAACAGCTAGATTGCGAGCGGTCCGGCTAGGCGTATTCCAACAATTCTTCGGTAAAACAACCGCGGGATGCCGGATCATCGGACATCGAGCAGGGCGAAGGATCAACATGTTGGCGCTAGCGAATCGACGAAAGAGCGAACGTCGTCTGTGCAGACGGCTCGCGCGGATCCAATTCGGCACCGGCTCGTTGCCGCGCGATTGCACGATCACCGACATATCGGATGGTGGCGTAAAGGTAATCGCAGAGTATCTCGACGTGCCCCCGGAGTTCACCATCATCTTGTCGGAGGGGCGTCCGCGCCAATGTCGGCTGGCATGGCGAATCGGCTGCGAACTGGGCGCTCAATTCATCGATTAGAGCGAAAAGCCGGCCGAACACACCGAGGCCGTTAACGCACACGGCCTCGGCTGCGCGGTCATTGCTGCCGGATTCGCTTGGATATGCCCGTCGGTGCGACCGGGATACCGCCTGTTTAACCGGAATTTAGGGTTAATCTGTGAGCATTTTCGGCCAGTCGATCCCCACAGGCCGAAATACATGCTCCGGCAGTTGCCCCGACAACATCGGCCCGCGAGGTTTCTTGCACCCATAGCGTGGTCCGCGATTGTGGTGCTGGGGCTCTGCAGCTGCCAGACCGCGGCCAACTCCGACATCACGGGGTCCTTGGGCGAGAAGGCCGAAACAGGACCCGCCGCTGAACCGCGGCACGAGCTGGAGTTTTATCGCGAGCGATTTCGCGCCAGCCCCAACGACGCCGAGGCGGCACTACAATACGGAAAAGCGCTCCGAGCCGCGCGACAGCGATCCCAGGCCGTCGCGGTGCTCGAACAGGCTGCTATTGCGCACCCCGACAACAAGGTGCTGCTCGCCGGATACGGGCGGGCGCTGGCGGACAATGGCAACTTCCAGCAGGCGTTCGATGTGCTGAGCCGCGCCCATTCTCCCGACAATCCCGATTGGCGGATACTTTCGGTTCAAGGAACCGCGCTCGATCAACTCGGCCGCCACGACGAAGCGCGGCAGTATTACGCGAGCGCTTTGAAGATCGCGCCCGACGAGCCTTCCGTGCTTTCCAATCTGGGTCTTTCCTACGTCCTCTCAAACGATCTTCCCAAGGCGGAGGAGAGCCTGCGCAGCGCCGATGGCCACGCCGGCACAGATCCGCGCGTGCGGCAGAATTTGGCGCTGGTGGTGGGGCTGCAGGGCCGCCTGGCCGAAGCAGAAGGCATTGTGAGGGCCGGCCGGCCGGCCGAGGAGGCGGCCGCCGATGTCGCCTATCTCCGGCGATTGTTGTCGCGGAAAGAGAAGGCGCACGCAGGCGCCGATACAACACCGCCACGAGCTGCCGGGCGCCCCGACTAAGCTCTTTTTGCGCGCAACTTCGTGATGAGCGGCGACAGGAATGAACGTCGCCGCATCTTGCTCTCGGCGCGGCCCGTCAGCCGCTGTGCGATCTGCAAGAACATTCCAGCGGTACGGTGGCGCGCCGCGAGCTCGGCGATCATCTGGCCATTGTTGGCAGCGGTGCCGAACAGCCGCGAGTCAAATGGAATGGCCGCAATCGGCGGGCTCTCGATTGTCTTGGCAAATCCGCGCGCGTCGATTTCGGGTCGCTTCGGCATGCGGACCTGATTGAGACAATATAGCGGCGGCCGGTCGTTGGGACGCGCCGTCTTCAGCATGCTCAACAGGTTCTTGGTATTGCGCAGATTGGCGAGGTCCGGCTCGGCGACGATCAAGATATCATCTGCGCCGACCAGAATGCGCTTGGTCCAGCCCGACCATTGGTGTGGAATGTCCAGCACAATGCATGGAGTCGTCATGCGGAGAGTGTCGAAAATCGAGTCGAAGGCGTCGGCACCGAAGTCGTAGACCCGCTCCAGCGTCGCCGGCGCGGCCAACAGGCTGAGGCGATCGGTGCATTTCGCCAGCAACCGCTCCATGACGGCGGTATCGAGCCGATCGGGCGAGAACACCGCGTTGGCGATGCCCTGCACGGGGTCCTGATTGTAGTCGAGGCTGGCAGTGCCGAACGCGAGGTCGAGATCGATGACAACGGAATCCAGCGCGAGGTCGCGCGCGATCGCCCAGGCTACGTTGTGCGCGACGGTGGATGCGCCTACGCCGCCCTTTGCCCCGACGACGGCGACGACCCTGCCGACAGGGATTGCCTCCGAAGCCGAGAACAAGCTGCAAATCGAGCGCACCACGTCCAGCGGCTTGACCGGCCCGATGACGTAGTCGCTGACTCCGCGACGCACCAGCTCGCGATAGGGTGCGGCATCGTTGAGCGTGCCGATCACGACGACGCGGGTTCCGGGATCGCACACGCCTGCGAGCTCATCGAGGCCAGCCAGAATATCGCTGCGGGAGTCGGTCTCCAGGATGATCACGTTCGGCGTTGGGACAGTTCGGTAGTTTTCGACGGCAGTCGCCACTCCGCCCATTTGGACCGTGAGATGGGCTTTGCCGAGGCGGCGGTCTTCGCTCGCCGATCGTGCCGCTGCGGCGGTTTCATCGGTCTCACAGAACGCCTGCACCGACACACGAGGTGCCGGAGCGATGTAATCGTCCGTCGGCGCTAGATCCGGCTGTTCTTCGGAATTTTGAATCATTTGCCTGTATCGCTGAGTTTGGCCTTTTCGGCTTCGGGATAGGTGGTCGTGGTCGGATCGCCCTTGCGATACCTCTCGAAACCGGCCGTGCGCCGCGCCGTGTAGGCGGGGGTTTCGGGCCGCGGCTGCTCGAGGTCGGCGGGATTGTCGATCATCGCGGCGAGGTTGCGCTGGCTCGCGCAACCGAAATTGTAGTACGGCTTGTTTTTGTTGTATCCGCTGTTCAAGGCCGAGAGCCCGATGTCCTCTGGCCAAAGACCGCAGGGTCCGGCGACCGCCGCAATCCTGGGATAACTGAGCCGGATCGTCGCGAAGGTTCGCGGATCGTCCGGATGGTACTGATGCAAGATGATCCCGCGCGCAGGCACGCCGCCCGCGCTTAGCACCGCTCGAATTTCCTGGAATGAGGAAGCCGCGGCCCGGGCATTCGGCGTGTCCACCGGCACATCGGCGACGATTGCGCCGGTCCCTTCGCGAACCCACATCCGTGCCAGCCCCATCACGTCGGCGCGTTGCGGCGCCGACAAGCCGCCGCGGGCATGGCCGACGAATATGACGATCGAGTGGTTGGCTTCCTCCACCGCGATGGGATGGCGCTGGCGGTAGTCGTCGGGAACGCTCGCCGTCACGACTTCCGCGCCGGTGGTGCATGCGCCCAACGCGACACAGAGGCCGGCAAGTGAACCGAATAGCCGCAGGATCCGGCACCGATTGACGGATGTCATGTTTGTCATCGTTATGTCCTCGTCCCCCCGCTGGTCCGGCAGCTTCGTCTCAGTCAATGATAAAACCAAAATTGCCCTGATAGCTTCCAGCCGGGTCGATGCGGCCTGAAATGCCGTAGATCCGATTGATTTGGGCGAGCAGTGTGGATTGCGAATCCGTCGCAGGCGCAAACCCGTCGTCAGGACGTGACAGCTCTTTCTGGGCAACCGCCCGAACGATGTAGGGCGTCACGATGACCATCAGTTCGGTCTGGTTGTTGATGAAGTCCTGGCTCCGGAAGAGCTGCCCAAGGATTGGCAACTGGTCGATGCCGGGCAATCCGTTGACGGCCTGCTTGGTTTGCTCCTGGATCAGACCTGCCATCGCGATTGAGCCGCCCGAGGGAATTTCCAGCGTGGTTTCCGCGCGACGGGTCTTGATCGAGGGAATCGTCGTTCCACCCGCACCGCCGGTCAAAGCGTTTTCGGCCGAGACTTCCGAGACCTCGGTCATCACGCGCAGGCTGATCCGTCCCTCGCTCAGCACCACCGGCGTGAAGTTGAGCGATATTCCGAATTTCTTGAAGCTGACCGTCTGGACGCATTGTCCGACGGCGCCCGCCACCGTCGTTTGGCAGGTTACTCCGGTCGGTATCGGAAATTCGCCGCCTGAAATAAATGTCGCGGACTCGCCGGAGATCGCCGTCAGGTTGGGTTCGGCCAGCGTTCGCACCACGCCGGCGCTTTCCATCGCGCGCAGGGTGGCGGTGACCGTGGGCAGGCCCTTGTTGATGGCCGCCGCGGTCAAATTGTTGCCCGGGACGAGCGGCCCATTGTTTGCGGTGAACGGGTTGACGTTGTTGAAATTGACCACCGCGGTGCCGTAATTCATGCTGGCACTGAGATCGACGCCCATTTGCTTGATGATGTCCCGTCGCACTTCCGAAACATTGACCTTCAACATCACCTGGTCGCGATCGCGGACCACGATCGAGTTGACGACCTTGTCGGCCCCGCCCACCAGTCGCGCCGCGACGTCGCCTGCTTGCTGCGCCTCGATCGGAGTGGATACCGAGCCGGTAAGCATGACGCTGTCACCGACACCTTCGGCCTGGATTCCCGCCGCCGGCAACATTTGTTTCAATGCGGCGCGCACGCCGTTGAGATCGCGTTTGACGGCGATATCATAAGCGGCGATCTGCTGGCCTTCGGAATCGAAAAATACGACATTGGTCTGACCGACGGTCTCGCCGATGATGTAGGCGCGCTGCGGCGAGCGCACGACGGCGTTGGCGATCTTCGGATCGGCGACCAGCACATCCTTGATATCGCGCGGCAGGTCGATGATCACGGATTTGCCGATGCCGAGCGCAAGAAAACGCACTTTCATTTGGGCGGCGAGAGCATTCACTGTGGCCTCTGCCGCTATCGCGGGCGGCAAAGCCGGATTGAGCGTCAGCGCGGCGACGGCCGAAAACGACAGGGCGCGGACCAGAAAGGTCCGTATCGCCGGCTGATTTCCCCCGCATTTCATGTCGAGCGTCCTTTCGATCACTTCTGTGTCGTCGTCGAGCTTTGGACGCCGTAGCGAACCACGTTGACGCTTCCGCCCCGCTGCAGAGACCGATCCTCGGTTCTGTTTTCGACCATGTTGACATCGGTGATGCTGCGCAGCGCCAGCGCCAAGGTGCCGCTCTGGCGCGCACGGGCGAGCGTCTCGGCTTGCTCCGGCTTCAGCTCGAGCGTCACGGTCTTGCCGACCACCGCGTTCTGGCCGTCCTTTTCCTTCGGCGCCTGATCGATCGCCAGCACCCGAACGTTGGACAGGATGATTTCCGAGTTGACGATGTCGGCCTGGCCTGAGCGGTCCGGGTTCTTCTCGCGCTTGGAAAGAATGACGTCGACGCGGTCATTGGGCAGGATGAAGCCGCCGGCGCCGGTCTCCGGCGAGATTTCAGTCGAGATCGCGCGCATGCCGGTCGGCAGGATCGCCGCCATGAAGCCCGATCCGTTGCCCTTCACCAGCTTCGGCTCGCGGATCGGCTCGCCTGCGATAAAGGGCGCCCGCGCAATCGAGCCGGCGATCTGGGTTGTCGCATCGGGGTGCTCGTTGCGACGAATGAAGGTGTTGCTTGCGGTCGCTGCCGGCCAAGTCTGCCATTGCATATCTTCGGGCTTGACCGTCTGGCCAAGGCCGATGTCGGACTTGGCCACGAGCACATCCACGGTCTGCAATTGCGCAACCGGAGCCGGGGCCGGCTTGTTGTCGGATCCGCTGGCAAGGTATGCGGCAACGCCGCCGGCACTAAGCGCGATAATCAAGACGACAATACGGGCGGTATACATACGATTTACTATCTACATTGAAGCCGCAATGCTTGGACCGCACGCGGCGAGTGCCTCATCTGCAAGCATGACTAAGCAATAAAAGTATAAGCCGACTTGCGGCGGAGGGAGTTTGTAGGAAGGAATTCAGGGATTTGCCGTCATGGTGAACGGAGTATTATTGTCCCGGGGCGTGTACGCCGCCCAAACCACACGCCCAACGTCGCGCGAAAAGCGGTCCGTTGGTTAGGCAATCGCAGCCCGAGATCGGCGCCAGCCGATCGAGAAAGATTTCGCGGGCGAGACTGCTCCAGGCGCCCATTATCCGAGAGTAGGCGCACCATTGGGAACGCGGCCCTAACCGGCGTTGAACGCCGCAAAGCCGCGCGCGAGATCGGCCTTCAGATCGTCGGTGTTCTCCAAACCGATGTGAAGTCTTAGCGTCGGTCCGCCCGGCGCCCATTTGGTGGCGGTGCGGTAGGCTTCGCAATTGAAAGGAATGGCGAGGCTCTCGAAGCCGCCCCATGAAAAGCCCAGGCCGAATAATTTCAACGTGTCCAGCAATGCATCGACGGCACGTTGCGGCTTCGGCTTCAGCACGACACTGAACAGGCCGGACGCCCCGGTAAAATCGCGTTTCCAGATCGCATGGCCCGGATCGGTTTCAAGCGCAGGGTGCAACACCCTGGCAACTTCGGGCCGGGTCGTCAGCCAGCGTGCCATCTCCAGTCCGGATCTGTGGTGTTGCGCGAGCCGAACCGCAAGCGTTCGCAATCCGCGCAGCGCCAGAAAGACATCGTCCGGCCCGGCGCAGATGCCGAGCAACTGGATCGCGTCCGCAATCAGCGGCCAAGCCCTGGCGTTGGCGGAAATGGTGCCGAACATGACGTCGGAATGTCCGCCGATATACTTGGTTGCGGCTTGCATGCTGATGTCGACGCCTTGTTCCAGCGAGCGGCGATAGAGCGGGGTCGCCCAGGTATTGTCGTCGATCACAAGCAAGCCGCGCCCATGCGCCGCGGCCGCGATCGCGGGAATGTCCGGCATTTCGAAGGATTGCGATCCCGGCGCTTCAACCAGCACCGCGCGAGTGTTCGGCTTGAACAACGCGGTGATTCCGCTGCCGATCAGGGGATCGAAATAGCTGGTTTCGACGCCGTAGCGGACCAGCATGCCGTTGCAGAAGTTTCGCGTCGGACGGTAGGCGTTGTCGCAGACCAGGAGATGGTCGCCGACCTTCAACACGGCGAGCAACGTGGTGGTGATAGCGGCCAGCCCCGAGGGTGCGATGCCGACGCCGGCACATTGCGGGCCTTCGAGCGCGATCAGCGCCTCCTGCAGCGCTTTTGTGGTCGGCGTTCCCCGGCGGCCATACTGGAACTCGCCGCGATGGGCATGCAGATCCTCCGCGGTCGGATAAAGCACGGTGGAACCGTGGACGACCGGAGGGTTAACAAATCCCTTCTGCGCCTTGGTATCGCGGCCTGCGGTTACCAGCGTGGTCTCAGCCGCCGGCGGCTTCGCCCCGCCGTCATCACTTGCAAATGTCATGGGTCAGCCGCCACCAAAGGATGTTTTGCCGCAGCCGCGATGCCGCTTCCGCGCCCGCCCGACGGCGGCCCGCAGGCTGGACCTGTTAGTAACAGGACACAGAAGAGGGCCGTCAACCCCTTGACCCGGGTCGCCAGCCGCTCTGTGATGGGAGGCGGCTATTGGGTTGCCGTATCTTCAGGGGCCTGCCCGCGTCTTTCGATCCATCGCTGACCGGTCCACGCCTTGATTCCTTGGGGCTGGCATTTGCGGGCAATCGATCGATCCAGGTTGGCCCCGCTGCGCACGTGGTGATAAGCAGACGTTCCCCGGACGACTTTGAAAGGTTTTGCCATGAAACGCGTATCTCTGGTTGTTACCCTTGCTCTCGCAGCCGGGCTTTCGGCCCAGGCCGCATCTGCGCAAACGCTCAAGACGGTGAAGGACCGGGGCATGCTGTCCTGCGGCGTCAGCCAGGGCTTGCCGGGCTTCTCATCGCCCGACGACAAGGGTAACTGGACCGGGATCGACGTGGACGTCTGCCGCGCGATTGCCGCTGCCATCTTCAACGATCCGACCAAGATCAAGTTCGTGCCGTTGTCGGCCAAGGATCGCTTTACGGCGCTGCAATCCGGCGAAATCGACGTGCTCTCACGCAACACCACCTGGACGCTTTCGCGCGATACCTCGCTCGGCGCCAATTTTACCGGCGTGACTTATTATGACGGGCAGGGCTTCCTGGTGAAGAAATCCCTCAAGGTGAATTCGGCGCTGGAGCTGAACAGCGCCTCGGTGTGCGTCCAGACCGGCACCACGACCGAGCAGAATCTCGCCGACTACTTCAGAAGCAACAATATGAAATATGAGGTAATCGCTTTCGGCACCGCGGACGAAACCGTCAAGGCCTACGAGTCCGGTCGCTGCGACGTCTTCACCTCAGACGTGTCGCAGCTCTATGCCGAGCGCCTCAAGCTCGCAAACCCGGCCGATCACGCCGTGCTCCCGGAGGTAATATCGAAAGAGCCGCTCGGTCCGATGGTCCGCCACGGCGACGATCAATGGTTCGACATCGTCAAATGGGTGCTGTTTGCGATGGTGGATGCCGAAGAACTCGGCGTTACCCAGAAGAACGCCGACGAGATGGCGAAGTCGGACAAGCCGGAGCTCAAGCGGGTCTTCGGCACCGACGGCAATCTCGGCGAGCAGCTCGGCCTGACCAAGGATTGGGTATCGCGGATCATCAAGGCGGTCGGCAATTACGGCGAGTCCTTCGACCGTAACGTCGGCGCCGGCTCGAAGCTCGGGATTGCGCGAGGTCTCAACCAGCTCTGGAACAAGGGCGGAATTCAGTACGCGCCGCCGATCCGCTGATCGCCGGCCAAACGGCTGCGGCGATGAGCATCGAGCCCCGATCACCACCGCCGCAGTTCGCCGCTAGATTGCGGCGCGCCCTCGGCGGCCGTGCCGGCTGGGGAGGGTTCTTTCTTCAGGTCTTGCTGGTCGCGGTCCTGGCCTGGATCGGCTATGAGATCGTGGGCAATGCGCGCGCCAACCTGCAGGCGCAGCGCATCACCTCGGGGTTCGGTTTCCTCAACAACACGGCCGGTTTTGACGTCAGCCAGAACCTCATTCCGTATTCCGGATCCGACACCTACATTCGCGTGTTCCTGGTCGGTCTGCTCAACACGCTGCTGGTCTCGCTCATCGGCATCTTCTTTGCAACCGTGATCGGATTCACCGTTGGATTGGGCAGGCTGTCGCCGAACTGGCTGTTGTCGCGCATCTCCGGCGCCTATGTCGAACTGATCCGCAATCTGCCGGTGCTGTTTCAGATCCTGTTCTGGTATCTCGCGGTGCTCGCCGCGCTGCCAAATCCGCGGCAAAGCATCTCGCTGTTCGGCAGCTTCTTCTTGTCAAATCGCGGGCTCGTCATTCCCAAGGCGATCGCAACCGAAGGCCTCGCCCCGTTCGGGTTAGCCGTTCTGATCGCAGTCATCGCCGCTTTGCTGTTGCGCCGTCATGCGCGCCGGGCGTTGTTCGAGAGCGGCAGGATGATCAGCATCTGGCCTTATGTGCTTGGCCTGATGATCGGACTGCCGCTGCTGACCGCGCTGCTGTTTGGCGCGCCGGTCACCTTCGAAATTCCCGTGCTCAGGGGCTTCAACTTTGCCGGCGGCTCGCGCCTGATTCCGGAATTCGTGGCGCTGACCCTGGCCTTGTCGACCTACACGGCGGCCTTCATCGCCGAGATCGTGCGCGCCGGCATCCAGTCGGTCCACAAGGGGCAGATGGAAGCCGGCGCCTCGCTCGGCCTGTCGCGCGGTTCGACGTTACGGTTGATCGTGGTGCCACAGGCCTTGCGCGTCATCCTGCCGCCGCTCACCAACCAGTACCTCAATCTCACCAAGAACTCGTCGCTGGCGGTGGCGATCGGGTATCCGGACCTGGTTTCGGTATTTGCCGGCACGACGCTGAGCCAGACCGGACAGGCGATCGAAATCCTCGCCATCACCATGGGGGTCTACTTGTTGATTTCGCTGCTGACGAGCGCAATCATGAGCGTCTACGGGTGGCGGATCGGCCGGAGCATGAACGCATGAGCGACGTCGCCGCATCGTCATTCGTCCGCGAGGTGCTCGTTCCCGAGCGCGCGGCGCCGGTCAAGACCACCGGGTTTGTCGGTTTCCTGCGCACGCGGCTGTTTAATTCGCCGACCAACATCCTGCTGACCATTGCAAGCATTTTGTTGCTGTGGGCCACCGTGATTCCGGCGCTGAAATTCCTGCTGGTCGATGCAGTCTGGCACGGCAGCGATCGCAATGCATGTCTGGCGGAGAATGCCGGCCATCCGGTCGGGGCGTGCTGGCCTTACATCCAGGCGAAATTCACCCAGTTCGTCTATGGCTTTTATCCGGAGCCGGAGCGGTGGCGGGTCAACCTGACGTTCATTCTCGCCGCCGTCCTGCTGTTGCCGCTGTTGATTCCGCGGCTGCCGGCCAAGGGGTTGAACGCCGGACTGTTCTTCATGGCGTTTCCCGTCGTCGCGTTCTTCCTGCTGCATGGCGGCGGCTTGAGCGGGTTCGCCATCAGCTGGACCGCAGGCCTTTTGTCGGGATTTAACGACAGTATCGGCGACGCCGGCCGCGCGCTGACAAGCGCGGGCGCCTCAACCGCGCTGGTTGGCCCGCTGCTGACGCTGCTCGGAAAATTTGTCGTGTTGCTCTCGAGCGCGATCTCCTTTGTGATCTGGCCGTTGACCTGGCTTCGCGAGCAAATTCAGGCATCGGGCAACCCGGTGTGGGCTGACTTCGCGGCTACCGCTGCGATCGTCTCGATCCTGCTGTTTTATTTGAGCGGCGGCCCCCGCACCGGATGGCGCTCGCTCATCCTCAGCCTTGCGAGCTTTGCCGGCATCGCGGTGGTGATCGCCGCGATGGGGCTGGATCATGGTGGATTGCCGATCATCGATACCCGACTCTGGGGTGGCTTGCTGGTGACGCTGGTGGTCTCGGTCACCGGGATCGTCACCTCGATGCCGGTCGGTATTGCCCTGGCGTTGGGACGGCGCGCGACCATTCCTCTGATCCGGATTTTCTCGATCACCTTCATCGAGCTCTGGCGCGGGGTCCCGCTGATCACCGTGCTGTTCTTCGCAACCTACATGCTGCCGTTGTTCTTTCCGGCCGGCTTCACTGTCGACGGGCTGGTGCGTGCACTGATCGGCATCGCGCTGTTTGCCGGCGCCTACAATGCTGAGGTGATCCGGGGCGGGCTGTTGGCGATTCCGCGCGGACAGGGCGAGGCGGCGAGCGCGCTGGGATTGTCCTGGGGGAAGACGACCTCGCTGATCGTGATGCCGCAGGCGCTGCGCCACGTCATTCCGGGTCTGGTCAACAACTTCATCGGCTTGTTCAAGGACACCTCGCTGGTCTCGATCGTGGCGCTGTTCGATTTGCTCGGCTCGTTGCGGGCCTCGTTTTCCGATCCGGTCTGGGCCACGCCGACCACGGCGTTTACCGGCTTTGCCTTCACCGGGATGATCTATTTCGCATTCTGTTTTGGAATGTCGCGCTATTCACTGTTCGTCGAAAACCGGCTGAACGCACACCGGCGTAACTGAGCGATATGAGCATGACCGAGAACCCGATCGTCAAAATTGCCGGCCTCAATAAATGGTATGGCGATTTTCATGTGCTCCGCGACATCAACCTCGATGTCGGCAGAAGCGAGCGGATCGTGATCTGCGGTCCATCGGGCTCGGGCAAATCGACGCTGATCCGCTGCATCAACGCGCTCGAGGAATTTCAAGAAGGCGAGATCGTCGTCGACGGCATCGAACTGGGTCCGAACCTGCGGCGGGTGGATGAAGTCCGGCGCGAGGTCGGCATGGTGTTTCAGAGTTTTAATTTATTTCCGCACCTGACGGTGTTGGAGAACTGCACCTTGGCGCCGATCTGGGTGCGTAACATTCCGAAGAAGGATGCCGAAACTGCGGCGATGAAATTTTTAGAGCGGGTCAAGATCCCGCAGCAGGCCCATAAATATCCGAGCCAGTTGTCGGGAGGTCAGCAGCAGCGCGTCGCCATCGCGCGTGCGCTCACCATGAACCCGAAGGTCATGCTGTTCGACGAGCCGACTTCGGCGCTGGATCCCGAGATGGTCAAGGAAGTGCTCGACACCATGGTCGACCTTGCCAGGGAAGGCATGACCATGCTGGTCGTGACCCACGAAATGGGATTTGCCAGGGAAGTGGCGAACCGCATCGTGTTCATGGACGCCGGCCAGATCATCGAGGCGAATACACCGGAAAGCTTCTTCGCCAATCCGCAGCACGCGCGCACCAAGCTGTTCCTGAGCCAGATATTACGATGATAATCCTCTTCCTCATGGTGAGGAGCGCGTCTTCGCGCGTCTCGAACCATGAGGCCCCGATGTCGCTGCCATCCTTCGAGACGCGGCCTGAAGGCCGCTCCTCAGGATGAGGGCGGTGCGTGACGCTCAAACCTTCTCGAAGGGCAGCTCGATCTTGCTGCGTTTCTCCAGCCATTCCGGCACCGGCAGGTTTTTCGAGCGCATGAAATCCGGATTGAACAGCTTTGACTTATAGCGGTTTCCGGAATCGGCGAGGATGGTGACGATGGTCTTGCCGGGTCCGAGTTGTTTGGCGAGTCGGATCGCGCCGGCGACGTTGATGCCGGTCGAGCCGCCGAGGCAGAGGCCCTCATGCTCGAGCAATTCGTAGATCACGTTCACGGCTTCCTCATCCGAAATCAGGAACGCGTCGTCGACCTCGGCGGTCGCGATCACCGGCGTGACCCGTCCTAGTCCAATGCCTTCGGTGATCGAATTGCCCGGCGTCGATTTGGCTTTGCCGTGCTTGAACAATTCATACATCGCGAAGCCATGCGGATCGGCACAGGCGACCACGATGTCCTTGTTCTTTTGCTTCAGCGCCCGGCTGGTGCCGGCGAGGGTGCCGCCGGTGCCGACCGAGCAGATGAAGCCGTCGAGCTTGCCGCCGGTCTGCCGCCAGATTTCCGGACCGGTCGAGTCGTAGTGTGCCTTGGCGTTGTCGAGATTGTTCCATTGATCGGCGAACAGCACGCCGTTCGGCTCGCTCTTGCGCAACTGTTCGGCCAGCCTTCTTGCGACATGCTGATAATTGTTGGGGCTGGAGTACGGCAGCGCCGGTACCTCGATCAATTCGGCACCGCACAGCCGCAGCATGTCCTTCTTTTCCTGACTCTGGGTTTGCGGGATCAGGATCAATGTTCGGTAACCGCGCGCGCTTGCCACTGTTGCAAGGCCGATTCCGGTATTGCCCGCGGTCGCTTCCAGCACCAGCCCGCCGGGCTTGAGGTCGCCGCGCTTCTCCGCTTCCAGGATCATCCACTTGCCGGCGCGATCCTTCACCGACTGGCCGGGATTCATGAACTCGGCCTTGGCGAGGATGGTGCAGCCGGTCTGTTCGGACGCCCGCTTCAGCTTGATGAGCGGGGTATTGCCGATCGCTTCGACGACGTCGTTGTTGATGTTCATGTGCGGGAAATTGCCACTCACTTGTTGGAGCCGGCAGCGACCCTAGAGCGCGATCAAGCAAAGTGGAAGCCGGTTTTAAGGCTCGCCATCGGTGCAAATAAATCGATTTGGCCAACGGCGCGTTCTTGGCATATTCTTGCCCAAAGTTGCGCCCGGAAATGACAGACACTCCAAAGCGTTCGCCTCAGGAGTTTCATCCCGGTGAGAGCGCGGCGGCCAAAGCCTCGCCGATCGGCCTCGGTCATCCCATGCGACGCGGCGCGGTCATAGTGCTCCCGCTCGTCGCGATCTTCCTGCAATCGGATTTCGACCCGGGCGCCGCCTTCGAAGCAGGGTGGAAACCCAGGTGATGTTGACGCGAATAGCCGCTGGCAAGATGAAATGTTGGTAAGATTGCCGGAGCGGCGAATCGCTCCGACGTTGCGGAAAGCCCGCTGGAATAGGGAAAACTCCACGGTTCCCGTCGCCGATCCACGTCCTTTGCTGGCAACACTGGCGGGGCAGAACTCGGAACAGGTCTGTCCGCGTGGGGCTCCCCCGGCTAGAATGGCACAAGGTTAGGCAAGAAAGCATCACAGCGGTGAGCGTCTCACGGGCAGTCTCCACAAGCATCATCGGCGAGTCGGTCTCCCGGTTTTCGCAGGGTCAGTTGCCGGGCATCCTGCCCGGCGGAGCGCGGATGTGAGCCACCGATTTCCGGAGCTCGCCGTCGCGCCCTTGTCTGCTGCGATCCCTGGTCTGCGAGATGCGGCAAGGTGGCTTGCGGTGCTCGGCATCGTTGTCACTTCCAGCGGCTGCCTGCTGACCAGCGACTTGCCCGATCCGGCTCTCGAACTTCCGGGGCAATACCAACCCCAGGGATACAAAGCCGCGCGATTGAGCGATCCGGACGCGCCGCCGCCGCTCGATTGGTGGCGCGGATTCCGGTCGCGGGAATTGACCGAGCTGATGGAGGAAGCCCAGAGGGTCAATCTGGATATCGCCGCGGCCGTCGCGCGTTTCATCCAGGCCGATGCGCTGGCCCGCATCGCCGGTGCGCCGCTGCTGCCCAGCCTCAGCGGCACGGCCTCCGAAACCTATTCGCGCACCTCCGGCGCGAGCGCCAGCGGACTGAACAATGGCGGCCGCGAGGTCGTCAACTACCAGGCTTCGCTCAGCGCCAGTTACGAGATCGATTTCTGGGGCAAGAACCGCGATGCGGCGCAGGTGGCGGAAGAAACGGCGGTCGCCGACCGGTTCGATCGCGACGTGGTGGCGCTGACCACGCTCACCAGCGTCGCCAATGCGTATTTTCAGGTGCTCGCCTCACAGGACCGGATTCGCACCGCTGAACAAAACATCGCCAGTGCGACCCGCATCCTCGAGGCGATCAGGCAAAGATTCAAGGCCGGCACCGGCACTGACCTGGACGTAGCCCAACAGGAAAGCGTTCTCGCCAATCAAAAAGCACTGGTGCCGCCGCTACGGCAGACGCTCGGGCAGAACATCAACGCGCTGGCGACCTTGGTGTCGCGGCCGCCGGAAAGCATTCACGTCACCGGCGGCTCGATGGACCATATTTCGGTGCCGCGAATTGCGCCCGGCCTGCCCTCGGAATTGCTGACGCAGCGGCCTGATATACGACGCCAGGAAGCGCAGCTTGCTTCGGCCACCGCCAATGTCGGAAGCGCCCGTGCCCAGTTCTTCCCGAGCATCCAGCTGACCGGCCAAGGTGGCTACCAAAGCTCCGCGCTGGTGTCGCTGTTCCAGCCTCACGCGGCGTTCTTCAACATCGTCGGCAGCCTGACGCAGCCGATTTTCGATGGCGGAAGAATTCTCGGCAATTTTGAACTGACCAAGGCGCGGCAGGATGAATTGCTGCAGACCTACCGCAAGACCGTGGTGTCGGCATTTGCCGACGTCGACAACGCGCTGATAGCGATCCGCCAGAGTACGGAGAAGCTCAGGCTGCAGCGCGAGGTACTTGCCTCCTCGCGCCGGGCCTTTCAATTATCCGAGCAGCAGCTTCGGGCCGGCACAGCGGACATCGTAACTGTGCTAAATACGCAATTGACGCTGTTTCAGGCGGAGGACGCGCTCTGGCAGGCCGAGCTTGCCCGGTTGCTTGCGATCATCAGCATGTACCAGGCGCTGGGAGGCGGTTGGGAGCCAAGGATGGAAAGGCCGGTTGATGCTCTTTAAGCCGGAATCGAAAGGTGGCGCCGAAACAGGCAAGGTCCGCGCCCCGAGCCTCGCCTCGCGCGTGGCGCGGCGGCTGGTCTCGTTGACTGTTACCCTCGTGATCCTCGGCGGGCTTGGCTACATCGGCTGGTACGCCTTTGACCAGAAGCAAGGCGGGGGTCGCGGGGCTGCCGGCCGTCCCGATCTCCCGGTGCCGGTGTTGGCGGCGACGCCACGCATCCAGGATGTTCCGGTTTATCTCGACGGCGTCGGTGCCGTCCGCGCCTTGAACAACGTGCTGGTGCGCTCCCAGGTTGACGGTAAATTGATCTCGGTCAATTTCACCGAAGGGCAGGACGTCAAGAAAGGCGATATTCTCGCCGAGATCGACCCGGTGCTCTACAAGGCGACGTTCGATCAGGCCGTCGCCAAAAAAGCGCAGGATGAAGCCCAGCTTGCCAATCAGCGCCTCGATATGGCCCGCTACCAGCAGCTAGCCGCCTCCAACGCCGGTTCCAAGCAGCAGTACGACACGCAACGCGCGCTGGTCGCGCAGACCGAGGCACTGTTGAACTCCGATCAGGCGGCGATCGACAACGCGGCCGCGATGCTCGGTTATACCAAGATCATTGCGCCGCTGACCGGTCGCGCCGGCCTGCGCCAGGTCGATCAAGGCAACATCATCCATGCTTCAGACCCGACCGGTCTCGTCATCATCACCCAGCTGCAACCGATCGCGGTGCAGTTCAGCTTGCCGCAGCAGCAGATCGTGCGAGTCAATGCGGCGTCAGCCAAAGGCGCGCTGGCCGTCGATGTCTTCGGCAATGATGGAACAACGGTGGTCGACACCGGCAAGCTGACCGGCATCGACAACCAGGTCGACCCCACCACCGGAACGCTCAAGCTCAAGGCTGAATTTCCCAATGCCAATTTTCAATTGTGGCCAGGGCAGTTCGTCAATGTCCGGCTCAAGGTCGACACGCTTGCGCAGGCGCTTGTCGTGCCGACATCGGCGGTGCAGCGCGGTCCCGCGGGCACGTTCAGCTACGTCATCGGCGAGGGCGACATCGTCACCGCCAAACCGGTCGTGGTGACGCAGCAGAACGAAACGGATGCCGTGGTCGCGAGCGGGCTGTCGCCCTCCGACCGCGTGGTGACGACTGGCTTTGCCAACCTGTCCGATGGCGCCAAGGTCATCATCGGCAGAGACGAGCAGACGCCGGCGGCCGATCTCGCGCCTCGCAAAAAGGGCAGCCGCGGTCCGCAGGTCAAGGACGGGCAGGGCAAGGCCGGACAAGGCACGGCCGGCAAGAAGGGCGAGGGCGACCAGAAGGGCCAGACCGGACCCGCGCAAGGAGATTCGTCGGGCGGCGCAACGAAATCGCAGCCATGACGCCTGAACCCGTCTGAATGTCCGACTTCGCAAGCGTGAGCACGCATCCATGAGCGTCTCTGAACCGTTCATTCGCCGACCGATAGCGACCTCGCTGTTGGGTATCGCGCTCTTGATCGGCGGCGCGCTCGGCTATTGGGCGCTGCCGGTATCGGCGCTGCCGCAGGTCGATTTTCCGACCGTCCAGGTCACCACGCAATTGCCGGGTGCAAGTCCCGACGTGATCGCCTCGCTGATAACGGCGCCGCTCGAACGCCAGCTCGGGCAGATTCCGTCACTGTCGTCGATGACATCGACGAGCTCCTTCGGCGTCAGCCAGATCTCCTTGCAGTTCGATCTCAACCGCGACATCGACGGCGCGACCCAGGACGTCCAGGCCGCGATCAACGCCGCCGCCGGGGTGCTGCCGAAGAACCTGCCGTATCCGCCAACCTACGCCAAGGTGAACCCCGCCGACGCGCCGGTGCTGACCCTGGCGCTGACGTCGTCGACGATCTCGTTGCGCGCGATGAGCGATCTCGCCGACACCATCCTCGCGCAGCGCCTCAGCCAGATTTCGGGGGTGGGGCGCGTCTCCGTGCTCGGCGGCCTCAAGCCGGCGGTGAGGGTGCAGGCCGATCTGGCGCGGCTCGCC
This sequence comes from uncultured Alphaproteobacteria bacterium, assembly GCA_963840155.1. Lineage (GTDB taxonomy): Bacteria > Pseudomonadota > Alphaproteobacteria > Rhizobiales > Xanthobacteraceae > Bradyrhizobium. Next base: position 863,694 of record CAWIXP010000001.1, on the reverse strand, counting down.
GCCTACGGCATCGCGATGGAGGATCTGCGCAACGCGATCGCCGGCGCCAACGTTTCCGGGCCGAAGGGATCGCTCGACGGCCTGCAACAGGCCTACACCATCGCCGCCAACGACCAGATCGCGGCGGCCGAGGCCTACAAGCCCATCATCATCGCCTATCGCAACGGCGCGCCGGTCACCATCGGCGATGTCGCCGTGATCGTCGATGGGCTGGAGAACGACCGCACCGGCGGCTGGTATCAGGGCACGCCGGCGGTCATCATCGACATCCAGCGTCAACCCGGCGCCAATGTCATCGAGGTGGTTCGCCAGATCGGCGCCGAGATCCCAAAACTGCAGCGCGCGATTCCGGCCGGCGTGAACCTCAACGTGGTCAGCGACCGCACCGTCACGATCCGTGCTTCGGTGCATGACGTGCAGTTCACGCTGATCCTGAGCGTGGTGCTGGTCACGCTTGTGGTGCTGCTGTTTCTTCGTTCGCTGCGCGCGACGCTGATCGCGGGCGTGGCGCTGCCGCTGTCCCTGATCACCTCCTTCGGCATCATGTATTTTTCTGGCTTCAGCCTCGATAATTTGTCGTTGATGGCGCTGACCATCGGCACCGGGTTCGTGGTCGACGACGCGATCGTGATGATCGAGAACATCGTCCGCCACATGGAGAACGGCGAGACCGCGATGCAGGCCTCGCTCCGCGGCGCCAGCGAAATCGGTTTCACCGTGATTTCGCTGACGGTGTCGCTGATTGCCGTGTTTATCCCGCTGTTGTTCATGTCTGGACTGGTGGGACGCATGTTCCGCGAGTTCGCGCTGACATTGACCATCGCGGTGGTAACATCGGCGATCGTCTCGCTGACGCTGACACCGATGATGTGCTCGCGGCTGTTGAAGTTCGCCGGCGAGGAAATCGCGGTGCCCGGGCTCGCCGAGATCAGCCGTTTCATCGACGCCATGGTCGACTTCTACCATCGCACGCTGTTGTGGGTGCTGGCGCGGCGGCGCGCGACCATGCTGGTTACCCTCGCCACCATCGTCGCGACCCTGATCCTTTATGTCATGGCGCCCAAGGGCTTCCTGCCACTGCAGGACACCGCCTCGATTACCGCGGTAACGCAGGCGGGTCCCGACGTTTCGTTTGCCGAAATGCAGAGCCGGCAAACCCAGGCCGCGGACGCGATCAAGTCCGATCCTGACGTGATCGGCGTGGTCTCCGTGATCGGCGCCGGTTCGGTCAACCCGACCACCAATGTCGGCCGTCTGGTAATGACGCTGAAGCAGCGCAGCGAGCGGCGCGACGACGTTTCCGTCGTGGTCGCGCGCCTGAAACAGAGGGTTGCTTCGATCCCCGGCATGACCGTCTACTTCCAGCCGGTGCAGGACGTGCAGATCTCGACCCAGTCCAGCCGCTCGCAATATCAGTATATGCTGACCGGCACGGATGCCGCGCTGGTCACGGAGTGGGCCAACCGGCTGGTGGCGGAACTCCGGCGCGCTCCGCTGTTTCGCGACGTCTCATCGGAAGCCCAGGACGGCGGTTTGCGCGCTGCGCTCGACATCAATCGCCAGCGCGCCGGCCAGCTCGGCGTCAGCATCCAGGGCGTCAACGACACTCTCAATGATGCGTTCGCGCAGCGCCAGATATCGACGATCTACGGACAGGCCAACCAGTACCGCGTGGTGCTGGAGGCCTTGCCGATGTATCAGCGCGATCCCTCGATCCTGTCCAAACTTTATCTGCCCGGTGCGCTCGGCGCCCAGGTGCCGCTGTCGGCGGTGGCGACCCTGACGCGCAGCACCGCGCCGCTGGCGATCTCGCATCAGGCGCAATTTCCAGCCGTCTCGCTCAGCTTCAATCTCGCGCCGGGAGCGGCGCTTGGGGATGCCGTCGACGCCGTCAAAGCCATCGAAACGCGGATCGGCATGCCTGGCAGCGTTGTCGGCATTTATGCCGGCGATGCCGCCGAATTCTCGAAATCGCTGGCCGGCCAGCCTTGGCTGATCCTGGCTGCGCTGGTCACCATCTACATCGTGCTCGGGGTGCTCTATGAAAGCTACATTCACCCCATCACGATTCTCTCGACACTGCCGTCGGCGGGCGTTGGCGCCATTCTCGCGTTGATGCTGTTCGGGCAGGATCTTTCGGTGATCGGCTTGATCGGCATCATTCTGTTGATGGGCATCGTCAAGAAGAACGCCATCATGATGATCGACTTCGCGCTCGAAGCCGAGCGGCGCCAGGGCATGTCGCCGATGGATGCGATCGTGCAGGCCTGCCTGTTGCGTTTCCGCCCGATCATGATGACGACGCTGGCTGCCTTATTCGGCGCGTTGCCATTGGCCGTCGAAAGCGGCACCGGGGCCGAGCTGCGCTTTCCGCTCGGTATTTCCATCATCGGCGGCCTGCTGCTCAGCCAGTTGCTTACGCTCTACACCACGCCGGTGATCTACCTCGCGCTCGACAGCCTCAATCGCCGGATCGAGCAGGCGGTGCCGGCGGCAGGACCTGAACTGCCGTCGCCGCCGGTCGCCGGCGCCACCGAGGGGATGCAGTAATGGCCTCGATCTCGGAGCCATTCATTCGGCGGCCGGTTGGCACGACGCTGCTGGCGATCGGGCTGTTTCTCATCGGCGTGGTCGCCTATCAGTTCTTGCCGGTGGCGGCGGTTCCCAACGTCGACTTTCCGGCCATCCGCGTCTCCGCCACGCGTCCGGGCGCCGATCCTTCGGTGATGGCGGCGACCGTTGCCGCGCCGCTGGAGCGGCGGCTCGGAGAGATCGCGGGCATTGTTCAGATTACCTCGACCAGCTCGCTCGGCAACACCAGCATTCAGTTGCAGTTCGCCATCGGCCGCGACATCGACCGCGCGGCGCGCGACGTGCAGGCCGCGATCAATGCCTCGCTCGCGGACCTGCCGAGTGACCTGCCGAGCCTGCCGCGGTTCCGCAAGGCCAATACCGCGGCGGCGCCGGTGTTCGTGCTGGCGCTGACCTCGAAGACGATTTCCTCGAGCGCGATCTACGACGTCGCCGATACCGTCCTCGCCCAGCGCCTCTCCCAAGTGCCTGGCGTCGGCGAAGTCATTGTCAGCGGCGCCGATCAGCCCGCGGTACGGATCGCCCTAAACCCGGTCGCGCTTTCGAACGCCGGGATTGCAACCGACGACGTCAGGCTGGCGATCATCAACGCCAATCCGCTGGGTCCGGTCGGCATCTTCAACGGCGGCCGCCAGAGCGAAACCTTGTCGACCAACCGGCAGATGCGCACCGCGGCCGAATTCCGCGACATCCTGATCAAGAGCTCGAGCGGCAATTTCGTGCGGTTGTCGGACGTCGCCGAGGTCGAGGATTCCGTGCGCAACAGCCGCTCGATCGCCTGGTTCAACAAGCAGCCGGCGGTGCTCATTCAGATCACCAAGCAGGGTGACGCCAACGTCATCGATACCGTCGATCGCGTCAGGGCGCTGATACCGGTACTCAAGCAGTGGATTCCGGCCGCCGTCGAAATTTCCACCCTGGTCGATCGCACCGGAACCATCCGCGCCAGCGTCGGGGATATGCAGCTGACGCTGCTGGCGACGGTTTTCCTGGTCATGGGGGTGGTGTTTGCATTCCTTCGCCGCGTCACGCCAACGGTCGCGGCCGGCGTTTCGGTCCCGCTGGCGTTGGCCGGCACCTGCGCGGCGATGTGGCTTGCCGGTTATTCGATCGACAATCTCTCGCTGATGGCACTGGCGATTTCGGTCGGTTTCGTGGTCGACGATGCCATCGTCATGATCGAGAACATGTACCGCAACCTCGAACGCGGCATGCGGCCGTTCCAGGCGGCGCTCGACGGTGCCAGGCAAATCGGCTTCACTGTGTTGTCGATCAGCCTGTCGCTGATCGCAGCCTTCACGCCGCTGATCTTCATGGACGGCATCGTCGGCCGGCTGTTGCGGGAATTTTCGCTGACGCTCACATTCGCCATCGTGGTTTCCACCGTGGTGTCGCTCACCATCACGCCGATGATTTGCGCCCACTACATCAAGACCGCGACCTCGGCTCATGCAACCTGGCTCGATCGTCTCGTTGAGGGTTCGTTGTCGCGCATGGTGGCGTTTTATGCGCGCACGCTGCGGATCGTGCTTGGGTTTCCGTTCCTGACCATGATCGTGTTTTTCGCCACCCTCGCCTTGACGGTCACGCTCTATATCAAGACCCCGAAGGGATACTTTCCGGTCGACGACAGCGGCTTTGTGATCGGCGCAACGCGGGCGTCGGCCGACATCTCGTTCCAGTCGATGCTCGGGCTGCAGCAGCAGCTCGCCGACATCGTGATGGCCGATCCGGCGGTTGCCGGCATCGGATCGGTGCTGGGGGGAGGCGGCGGCCCCGGGGGCGGCGGCTCCAACCGCGGTGTGATGTACATCAGCCTGAAGCCGCCGGCCGAGCGGGGTGGATTGAGCACGGCGCAGGCGATCGATCGGCTGCGCAAGGATCTCTATCGGGTGGCGGGAATCCGGCTGTTCATGTTCGCGGCGCAGGACATTCGCACCGGCGCCCGGCAGAGCGACTCCGACTATCAATATACACTGACGAGCACCGACCTCGACCTGCTGCAGAAATGGGCTCCGATCGTCGGCAAGCGCATGGAGAGCGTCGAGGGCATCACCGACATCTCCAGCGATCGCGATCCCGGCGGGCTGCAGTTGACGCTCTCGATCGATCGGCAAAAGGCATCCAGCCTTGGGGTCCGCGTGCAGGACATCGACAACGCGCTCAACAATGCGTTCTCGCAGCGGCAGATCTCGATCATCTATACCCAGCGCAACCAGTACATGGTGGTGCTGGAAATCGATCCGAGATTCCAGACCGATCCGTCCAACCTCGATCGCATTTTCGTGGCCGGCGCGGGCGACGCGCAGGTGCCGCTGTCGACAGTTGTTCACTACCAGCGCGGGCTGTCGCCGCTGGCGGTATATCATTCGCAGTCGTTTCCCTCCACCACGGTATCGTTCAACCTGCTGCCCGACGTGCCGCTCTCGGTTGCGACGTCGAACATCCAGCGCGCGGTGGAGGAATTGCATATGCCGGAGGGCATCCGCGGCAGCTTCGAGGGCAATGCCGGCGATTTCGGCAGAACCAGCGGACGGCAGCCGCTGTTGATCCTCGGGGCGCTGGTGGCGATGTATATCGTGCTCGGCGTGCTCTACGAGAGCCTTGCCCATCCGCTGACGATTATCTCGACCTTGCCCTCGGCCGGCCTTGGCGCGCTGCTGGCGCTGCAGATCACCAACACGCCGCTGACGGTGATCGCCTTCATCGGCATCATTCTTTTGATCGGCATCGTCAAGAAGAACGGCATCATGATGGTGGATTTTGCGCTCGACGCCGAACGTCACCGCGGCTTGTCGTCGGCGGATGCCATTTTCGAGGCGTGCAGCGTTCGCTTCCGCCCCATCCTGATGACGACGATGGCCGCTTTGTTCGCAGGCCTCCCGCTGGTCATCGCCACCGGCCCGGGCACCGAGTTGCGTCGCCCGCTCGGCATCACCATCATCGGCGGGCTGTTCGTCTCCCAGATTCTGACGCTATACACGACGCCGGTGATCTATCTTTTGATCGACCGGCTGCGGCGGCGATCCGGTCCCGCCACGCTAGCGGCCCCCGCAGAATAGCTTTGAACCGCGGCGTCGGGGCGCGTATAGCGGGCGGATGTCGAAACCATCCGAGTTCTGGGGCCGGCGCCGCCGCAGCGGAGGCGATAGCGGACTGTCCGCGTTGCACAAAGCCCTTGCCGCTGTGCATCTGCGACAGCATCACGCCGATTGAGAGCAAGATTGCGCTGTTGATCCTGCAGCATCCGCAGGAGCAGGACAGGGCGCTCGGCACCGCGCGGCTGACCGCGCTGCATTTCAAAAATGCGGTGGTGAAGATCGGATTGTCGTGGCCGAGCCTGTCGAAGGCGCTGGGGCGGCCGGTCGCCGATCCCTCGCGCTGGGCGGTGCTGTATCTCGGTTCCGCCAGGCTCGGCGACCTCGACACCAAGAGCGATATCGTCGCGATCGACCGCAGCGGCAAAATCGAGGACGATCAGCGCGCGATCCTCGGAGATATCGAAGGCGTCGTGCTGCTCGATGGCACCTGGAGCCAGGCCAAGGCGCTGTGGTGGCGCAATGCGTGGATGTTGAAATGCCAGCGCGTCATCCTCGGCCCGGCGCGCCCCTCACGCTACGGCAAGTTGCGCCGCGAGCCGCGCCGCGACGGACTCTCCACCATCGAGGCGACTGCAATGATGCTGGCGAGCCTGGAGAAGCGGCCGGATATCGCCGCGACGCTCAACGCCAGTTTCGAGCGGATGTTGGCGCGCTATCGCGAAGCGCAGGCCGTGCTGCCGGAACTCGCGCCGAAACCGAAGCGCAAGCGCGACTACCGCCGCCGCAAGCGCGCCTGACCGCTCCCGGTTGCCTATCCCGGATGGGGCGTATAAGAGTTCGCCTCCATGGGGCCACGTGGCGGAGTGGTTACGCAACGGTCTGCAAAACCGTGTACACCAGTTCAATTCTGGTCGTGGCCTCCATCAATATGATCAGTGGCTTGCGGGGATCATTTGAGGCGCCGAAAGAAGCCGGGCGGCATGCTCAGCAGCTGGCGTACCAGCCGTCGGGAAACGGAATGAGCGGCCAGGCCCGCCGGTTGTCATTGGCCGCGCTCGGCGCCTCACAGGCGTCGGGCTCACAGACATCGGGGAGTTGGGCCAAAAAGCGGTCTTGCGGCGCGGGCTCGATCGCTATTCTCACGGCGTCCAGCAATCGGTCGAATTCAACTTCGCTCATCGCGCTCTCCCACATTCCGAGAGCTGCAAGGTCGCAAAACTCCTTTGGTTCCGGATTGAAGCGATCGTTCAAATTGTATCGATCCGAAGATCGCGGACCGCTTGGTTAGCGATGTCTTGACGGCCGAACGGAACCTGGGGTGGTGTGAACCGAGGTGAGACAAATCAAACTGATCAGACCAGGTTTCGCGCGGTTTGCCGGCAGAAAACAAGCTTCAGCGAGGCCTGCAGATCCTGCCCTGAAAGCCGGATTCACGGGCTCTCGCTGTGAACCTGCGAGAACGAACCAGGCTGGTGGTTTTGCTCGGCCGGTTGGCGCTGGCGCTGGAGCTGGAGCTCTTCAAACAGGCGGATGATCTCGCGCGATCGGTCCGACAGGATGACCACGCTTTGGCGCTTGCCTTGGAACGCTTCCCCGGCCTTTCCATACATGGCTCTGATCCCTGATGTTTTGCCTCGAAGCTGAAACGCCATCGCGGTTTCGAAGTTCCCGGATTTCGGTCGTTGCGTGCGCTCCGCCGGGGCTGAGAGGATCAGTCCGACCGCCGGTGCCTGGTGTCTGGTGGGACGACTCTGAGCTTTTTGGGCGCAAGCGCCCGGTCGATCGCGCGCTCGGCTTCCGCCACGGCCTCGCCTTTGATCGCGGCCTGGCCGCTTGCCGAAATGCCGGTGTCGAACGAGACCGACCATTTCCAGAGCTGCCGGCCCAGTCCCTGAACCACGGTATATTCGACGCCTCGATATCTCATGCCGTTAGAAACTGCAGCGCGGCTGTTTGTTCCGCCGGATATTCGCGGGTTTAGAACCCGGCAGGATTTTGCAGCGCCTTGCACAAAGTTCCGAGAATGCGATCGTAGTCTTTCGCAAGCGGGCGTCGCGCTCGGACCGGACAGAGGCGGCAGCCCCGTATCCGCAGCCCGGACCTTTCGAACCGTGTTGGAGGGCACATCATGCAGGAATTTCCGATCAACTGGTGGGCCGTGGTGGTTGCCGCACTGGTAAAGATGATCATCGGCGCGATCTGGTATTCACCTGCCTTGTTCGGGCCGCGCTGGAGCAGGCTTAGCGGGATAAGCGATGCCGACGTGAAACAACGGTTGCCGAAGCTGTTGGCTTCGGATCTCCTCGCAAGCCTCATCATGTCATTCGTGCTGTTGCATGCCGTGCACTATGCCGGTGCGGCTACGATCGGCACGGGAGCAGCCGTCGGCTTTTTCAATTGGCTCGGATTTGTCGCGACGGTTACCTATGGTCTGACTTTGTATGAAAAACGTCCTCTCGGGCTATTCTGGATCGCCAACGGTTTCCAATTGATCTCGCTTCTGCTGATGGCCGCCATTTTGGCGATCTGGCCGTGAGTAACGCGCGCGCTGGCCAATAGTATTGTAAACTCCCATCGACGCCTTGCCTTGCCAATCGAAGAGAGAGAGTCTGCCGCCATGAACAGGCCCATGATCCCGCGCGAGCGCTGCGACTACTCCGCAATTGTGGACCGCCCAGCCCTGAAACTGCCGGGCGGCGCCCGCATGGTGATCTGGACCATCGTCAATCTGGAGGTCTGGGACATCGCAAAGCCGATGGCACGGCAGGTGCTTCCAGCGCCCACGGGGATTCCGCTGTTGCCGGACGTGCCGAACTGGAGCTGGCACGAATACGGCATGCGGGTCGGGGTTTGGCGTTTTTTCGATTTGTACAAGAAACTGGGGATCGCGCCGACACTCTCGATCAACGCGCGCGTGTGCGAAGACTATCCGCGGGTCGCCCAGCAGGCGAAAGATGCGGGCTGGGAGTTCATGGGCCACGCCTACGAGCAGGGGCCGATCCACAAGGAGCCGGATCAGAAGGCGATGATTGACCGCGCCATGAGCGTAATCGAGAACTTCACCGGCAAACGTCCGGTCGGCTGGCTCGGCCCCGGATTGACCCAGACCCTCGACACGCCTGATCTTCTCGCCGAGGCTGGCATCAAATATATCGGCGACTGGGTCTACGACGACGAGCCGACCGTGATCCGCACCGCCAACGGTCCGCTGGTGACGTTGCCCTATACGGTGGAATTGAACGACATTCCAATGATGATGGTGCAGCACCACGAGAGCACGCAGTTGCTCAACCGGGTGAAGGACAGTTTCGATCGGCTTTACGCCGAGAGCAGGGATCGGCCAAAGATCTTGTCGCTGGCGATTCATCCCTACATCAGCGGGCAACCGTTCCGGATCAAATACCTGGAAGCAATCTACGACTACGTGAACAAGTTCGAGGGGGTGGTGCACTGGAATGGCGAGCAGATTCTCGACTGGTACAGCGGCCAGACCGCAGAGCTTGAATTGAGGCCGTGAGGGTCCGCCATCAAGGCCGGGTGGGCTGAGGCATGACCATGTTGCCCCATTGACCGGCTTCCGCTCCAGCGTCTGGTGTGCCGTGAGATGGCCCGACGCTTCAAGTCTCAATGAAAAACCGGACCGTTATGCAGTAGCCATCTGCATAAAGGTCCGGTCTGACTGTTGGTAGGGCGGATATTCGCGTTGGCGAAATCTGCCACTGTCCGTGCTGCGAAGGCGCAATGGACCTCAGACGTTATCCGCATTAAGGTTTTATCGAACGGTTACTTCTTTCGCTTCTTGGCTGTCTTCTTCGCCTTCTTCGCCTTCTTTGCTTTCTTGGCCATGCGGCCCTCCGTTGTCCCTAAGGTTGGCTCAATGCACGTCGACAATCGACATGCATGGATTGAGATTACACCACAATTGCAAAATTGATACTGCGCGCTTCGAAGAGGGTAAACGGCGATCGCGCCGTCGCGCGTTGCGAGCTCACCAGGTGGAAGACGGACCCGCGAAAGGCGAGCGCCAATAAAACATTCGATCGCGTGAGCGCGCGTAACCGAATTCGCTCGCCGGAGCCTGTCGTCGGATCTTGATTCCTCCCTGCGGCTCGCCGCTCAACAGCACCACGAAATCGGTGCCCTTGCCGGTCTCCGAGCTCAACGCTTCGTCTGTGACGATCAGGGAAGATCGCGGCGCGATCCCGGAGATGCGATCCAATGCGTCCTGCGGAATGACAATGCGGTCGAGCGCGGCCTTGGCGCGGTCCCGGTCGGTCTGCACCGGCTCGACGTCGCGATGGGTGACCCCGCGCACCCGGCCATGCGGCTCGACCACGCCGCCGTGCCGATGTCCGCCCTCCAGCGAGACGACGGTCCATCGCAGGTTGGCGTCGCCGGTGGTCCGCTCCAGGGCCGTGAAGACATGCGTGCCAATCGGACGATCCGGCTCCGATATCGTGACCGGACTTTCAAAGATCGGCTCGAAGGCCTGCCGGACATACAGCCGCTGGGTCTTGCGGCTGATCAACACCGAGACCGGCTCGAGTTCGCGCATCGCCTGGCGCGCCGCCTCGGTCGCCGCCGCCAGCTTGGTCTCGGCGGCATCAGCGGCTTCTCGCGCGGCTTTGAGGGCATCGAGCTTCGGCTGCAGCTCCTCCTTGGCGGCGCTCCACCGCGCCTGCAACTCGGCGATCCCCGCGACTGCCTGCGCCTTGGCGGCCTCAGCCTGTTCCTTTGCCGCGGCCGAGAGCGCCGAGCCAAGCGCGGTGTCCGCAGCCGCCGATTGCGACTCCGCCCTGAGCTTCAGATTTTCCGCCGCGCGCACCGGCACCATTGCCCGCGTGGCCTCGCGGAATGCGGTCCCGGCGGCGAGTCTCGCCTGAGCCGCCTGCCTCGCCGCCTCCTGCGCCTCCGCGTTACGGGCGGCAGCCAGTGCGCCGCCACCCGGTTTCGGCTGGAACAGAACCGGATGGGCGATCTCCACGGGCGCCACGTCGCTCGGCGCCACGATCACCCGCATGCCCATCTGCGTCACGTCGAACAGCCGCGTGGCGAACTCGTAGGGCATCCGGATGCAGCCATGGGATGCCGCATATCCCGGCAGCGCGCCGCCATGCAGCGCGATGCCCGACCAGGTGATGCGTTGCATGTCGGGCATGTAGGCGTCGTCATACAGGTTCGAGTAGTGCTCCGCTTGTTTTTGGATGATGCTGAAGATCCCGGCGGGGGTCTCGCGTCCCCTTTGGCCGCTCGACACCGGCGCCCGCAGGATCCACCCCTCGGCGTCATAGACCGTGATCCGCTGCTCATCGAGCGCAACGATCGCCAAGATCGGCTCGCCGGCGGTGCGCGACTCGATCGACTTGACCGAGCGTTCGATCCGATCATCCGTGGCGCCGGCATGATCTCCAAGCCCAACCAGCGCGGCCAGAGCCGCAATCGCAAGATGCGGGGAGCGCAGCCGGGTCTGCGTGTGTTGCGGGTTCACGAAGAGGACCTCATGGCATCGGATCGAGACTCATAGCGCCATTAGATCGAACCTGCCAACTCGGAGCAGCGTCTTCGATTGCTGCCTGGAGATTCGCTTCGATCAACACGGATTCGACCAGAGGTGTCGGGAATTTTTATGTCCGGCGCACCGGGCGGCAAACCGGTCGAAGCTAAAGCAGCGGGCTGCCGCGCATCTGGAATTCCTCGCAGCGGTGACGTCGGAAAAAGCCTTTCCAAAACCCGGGCTGCCTCAGAGCAAGTCCCGCAAGCCAAGGGGATTCCGATGTCAATCGTTTACAAAAAGGCGCATCCGAGGCGCCTTCTGAAAACAACCAGGTTCTGGATTTTGTAATGGCTCCCCGGGCTGGATTCGAACCAGCGACCATTCGATTAACAGTCGAATGCTCTACCGCTGAGCTACCGAGGAATAGGCGAAACCCCTAGGGTTCGCGACGGCTGAGCGTATAACAAAGCCTCCGGGGCTTGCAAAGGACGAATATCCGGCTCTCACCCGCGCATCAAAATGGCGCAGGGCCGCCTGCGCGGTGATTGTTGGTCTGTTCCGCCGGCTGAAATAGCCGCTCCTGCTGCGCTTGCTGGTGGTGTGGTGGCCTCGGGGCAAGAACGGAAGCCCTAAAAAGACGCAATCCGCGACGAGTCTCGCCGGCGCCGGACCCCACGGAGGTGATTCGATGCCAGAGCTGCAGACCATAAGGTCGGTTCCGTCGGTGGTCCCAGGCGACATTCCCGCGATGAGCGATGACGAGTGCCTGATGCGTCTTGCGCGCGCCGTCGAGGAACGGGATTCCGCGAGGCTGGACGAAGTCGCAACGTTGATCGGCCGGCTCACGGCGATCATCGAATAGAGCCGCGCGCGCCGACCGAGACGACATAGAATGAACAGCGTTGCCCGCCTTGCGCCGGCGCCACGGCGTGTTGCGTTTTGGCGGGGCTTGGACCAAAGATGCCGCAGTTTTGTTGCGGCAATCCCGCCGGATTCCCCAAGGGTTCTCCGATGTCCGGTTTTTCGATAGCGCGCCAGAAAATGGTCGACGGCCAGGTGCGCCCCAGCGATGTGACCGATATCAGGATCATCGAGGCGATGCTGGTGGTGCCGCGCGAGGCATTTGTCCCGCAAAGCCGGCGCGGGCTGGCCTATCTGGACCTCAATCTCGACGTCAGCGAAGCCGCTTCGGCCAAGCGTTTCCTGATCCAGCCGGCGGTAACGGCAAAAATGCTGCAGGCCGCCGCCATCAAGGACACCGATAACGTTTTGGTGGCCGGCTGCGCCGCTGGCTACACGGCGGCGCTGGTTGCCAGGCTCGCAGCGCGGGTGACCGCGACCGAGACCGATGCCTCGCAACTCGCAAAAACCAGCGAAGTCCTGTCCCAATGCGGGCTGCATAACGTCAGCTTCGGCGCGCTCGCGGCCGCTGAGGGATACCCGGCGAACGCTCCTTACGACGTGATCGTGCTGGATGGCGCGACTGAAGTCGTGCCGGAGCGGCTTTATGGCCAACTCGGAGACGGCGGCCGGCTGGTCGGCGTTTTCGCCATGACGAAGCCGGCGCGGGCCACCCTGGTGACCCATTCCCGCGGCGATTTCGGGTACCGACCGTTGTTCGATGCCTCCGTTCCGGTGCTGCCCGGGCTGGAGCGGGTCCCGGGTTTCGTGTTCTAGGCCGGTTCCAGGCCTTGCGGGCTGTTCAAATCCCATTCCGAATCAGAAGTGTGGCCCGGATGCCTCACGTGAAGAGTTTCCACCGGCTTGGGGCGGGGTGGGGTTCCGGGCTGCTTGCGGCGGGAATAAGGTACCGGGGGATTTGACTCGGAATGAGCGGTAACCCGGTTCGAGCGCACGCTTGGACCGGTGAACGGTATGAATGGATTGCAGGGGATGGTTGGGGTGAAGGTCGTTACCGGAGCGGCGGCTGCGGTGCTCCTGATCGCGCATCTGGGCCTGACGCCAGCCTTGGCCGACACCATCGAGGCTGCGCTGGTGCGCGCCTATCAGAACAATCCTCAACTCAACGCGCAGCGCGCCTCGGTGCGCGTGACCGACGAAAACGTGCCGCAGGCGCTGTCTGGCTACCGTCCGAAAGTCGCTATCACCGCCACCGCGGGCACCCAATATCAAGATACCACGACGACGGCCGGCGGCTCGCCGACCGTGCTGGTCAGGACCGAAATTCACGGCGTCAACGCGCCGCGCAGCGCCGGGCTGACGATTACGCAAAACGTTTTCAACGGCCAGCAGACCGCCAATAAAACCCGTGCCGCCGAAGGCCAGGTCTCGGGCGCCCGCGAAGCGCTGCGGGTTCTCGAGCAGGCCGTGCTGCTCTCTGCCGCGACCATCTACATGGACTATTTGCGCAATTCCGCGATCGTCGAGGTTCAGCGCAGCAATACCCGGGTTCTCGAACAGACGCTGAAACAAACCCGCGACCGGTTCAATGTCGGTGAAGTGACGCGCACTGACGTCGCGCAGTCCGAAGCACAGCTTGCCGCCGGCAAGACCCAGCAGTTGACCGCCGAAGCCAATCTGACGACGACGCGATCGAATTTCCGCCGCATCATCGGCAACGAGCCGCAAGCTCTCGCGCCGGGCTCGCCGGTAGATCGCTTTTTGCCGGGAACGCTACCGGGCGCGGTCGATCTCGGTCTTGTGGAAAACCCCAACGTGACCGCCGCGATGTTCGGCATCGATGTCAGTTATCTGCAGGTCAAGGTCAACGAAGGCGCGCTGTTGCCGACCCTCAACATGCAGGTCTCGGTGCAGCAATCCTACGAACAGACCCTGATCCAGCCGCAGTCGTTTGGCGCCTCCGCGATCGCGCAACTTGCGATCCCGGTCTATCAGGGCGGCGCCGAGTATTCGCTGATCCGGCAGTCCAAGGAAACTCTGGCGCAGCAGCGGCTCAATCTCGAACAGGTCCGTGACCAGACCCGCGCCAACACCGTCACGGCATGGGGCCAACTGGTGGCGGGCAGGGCGCAGGTCGCATCGGCGCAAGCGCAGGTGACGGCATCCGAGATCGCGCTCAACGGCGTCCGTGAAGAGGCCAAGGCCGGACAGCGCACCACGCTCGACGTGCTCAACGCCCAGCAGGCGCTGGTCAATGCCCGCGTTGCGCTGGTCACCGCGCAGCATGATCGGGTGGTCGCCTCCTATGCGGTGTTGAATGCCGTCGGAAGGCTGTCGCCGCAGGTGCTCAACCTCGCGACCACGGTATACGATCCGAGCGTGCATTATCATGAGGTGCGCGACAGCTGGTACGGCGTTCGCACTCCCGACGGCCGCTGATCACACCCGCGCCGGGTTCCGAGAGGTCTGCGGTGTCCACCGTCCGATCTGCTGGAGCAGGTTGCTTGTTGGCGGCCGTGCACTGCCGCCGGGTCGTGCCGGAGGGCAGGTTTTTTCCGAATCGCGCGGCAGCCTCGTTGCTTGCAATCACTTCTTGCGATGACGTAGCGTCTCGGAGGGCAGCAGGGCGATTCGCGCCGCATCCGCGCAACGCTTCGGTGCCCCGGGGGAGGGACGGGACCCCGCGCCGCGAGTCGAACGGCGCTTGATCTGGGGACAAGTCAGGGTTGTGCGATGAAAATCCCGGCCTGCATATCCGGAGCCGGCAAATTCTGTCTGGCTTGGTGTAAATCTGGCTTGTTCTAGAACTCACGTACGAGGGCGTTGATGATGTGGAGTCGGAGATGACGCAGCCTGCAAAGGTCCAAGAACCCTCGATGGAGGAGATTTTGGCGTCGATCCGGCGTATCATCGCCGATGACGAAGCAAAGCCGCCGGCCAGCGAAAAGCCATCGAGTTCATCCGCCGCGCCGCCGGCAGCACCGCCAGCGAAGCCCGCTGCAGTGACCCCCGCTGTCAAGCCGGCCGCCATGAAAGATATTCCTCCCTCGGGGATACCGGCCGCGCAAAGCGCCGCGGTCAAGGCGGCACCACCGCCCGCCAAGCCGGCAGCGCCGCCTCCTGCAGCCGTCCCCAACAGCCAGGACGACATCGACGCGCTGCTCAACGGCCTCGACGAAGCGACCTCGCCGGAGGAGATACGCCCGTCCCCCGATGCCGATGTGTTCGAACTCACCGACGACATGGCGGTCCCGGAGCCGCCGCAGCCTTCGTTCCACAAGATCGAACCGGAAGACGATCTCGAATTTACCGAATCAGCCGCTTCCAGAGCGGCGCACCGGCAGGCTGCGTTCGAGCCGCCGCCGTTCGAGAGTTCCCCGGCGCCGGCGCAGCAGATGTTGTCGCGCTCGACGGTTTCTGCGGTGGAATCCGCCTTCAACACCCTTGCCAATACCGTGCTCAGCAATAACGCGCGGACGCTGGAAGATCTCGTCAAGGAGATGTTGCGGCCGATGCTGAAGTCCTGGCTCGACGATAATTTGCCGGGACTGGTCGAGCGTATCGTCAAGGCTGAAATCGAGCGGGTTTCACGCGGACGGTAGCTTGGACCGGGTCCCGCAGGGCCGATTGCCGGCCCCGATTCAGCCATTACATCGGGCTTCAGCTTGGCTTGGGTTGCGGCCGTCGTGTTGACTTGGCGCGCGCGGGCGGCTTTCTAGCCCACTCCATATCCCCGATTGCACCGCCATGATCGAGAAAAACTACCAGCCTGCCGATATCGAAAGCCGCATGTCCCGGCTCTGGGAGGATAGCGGCGCGTTCAGGGCCGGACGCCCGGAGCGGCGCGACGCAAGACCGTTCACCATCGTGATCCCGCCGCCGAACGTGACCGGCTCGCTGCACATGGGGCATGCGCTCAACAACACGCTGCAAGACATCCTCTGCCGCTTCGAGCGAATGCGCGGCCGTGACGTGCTGTGGCAGCCGGGCACCGATCATGCGGGAATTGCCACCCAGATGGTGGTCGAGCGGCAATTGATGGAGCGCCAGCAGCCGGGCCGGCGCGATCTCGGCCGCGCCGCGTTTCTCGAGCGGGTCTGGCAATGGAAGGCCGAGAGCGGCGGCGTCATCGTCAACCAGTTGAAGCGGCTCGGTGCGTCCTGCGACTGGTCACGCGAGCGCTTCACCATGGACGAAGGCCTGTCGCGCGCCGTGGTGAAAGTGTTCGTCGAACTGCATCGCCAAGGGCTGATCTACAAGGACAAGCGGCTGGTCAACTGGGATCCCAAGCTGCTGACCGCGATTTCCGATCTCGAGGTGCAGCAGGTCGAGGTCAAGGGCAGCCTGTGGTATCTGCGTTATCCGCTGCAGGGCAACGTCTTCAATCCCGACGACGCTTCAACTTTCATCGTCGTCGCGACCACGCGCCCTGAAACCATGCTCGGCGACACCGCGGTCGCGGTGCACCCGGACGATGAGCGTTATGCGCATCTGGTCGGCAGCTACGTAATCCTGCCGCTGGTCGGACGCAGGATTCCAATCGTCGCCGACGAATATTCCGACCCGGAGAAAGGCTCGGGCGCGGTCAAGGTCACGCCGGCCCATGACTTCAACGATTTCGAGATCGGCCGCCGGCACAATTTGCCGCAGATCAGCGTGCTCGACCAGGAGGGCGCGCTGGCGCTGGTTGGCAACGAAGATTATCTGCGCGGTTTGCCGGTAGGCGCATCGCAGTTGGCGGAGGAGCTACACGGCGTCGACCGTTTCGCCGCGCGCAAGCAGATCCTCGCCCGGCTGGAAGATTTCGGTTTTCTGGAGCGGACCGAGCCAAATACGCATGTGGTGCCGCATGGCGACCGCTCCGGCGTGGTGATCGAGCCCTACCTCACCGACCAATGGTATGTCGACGCCAACACCATGGCGCGGCCTGCGATCGCGGCAGTGCGCTCCGGCGCCACCACGTTCGTGCCGAAGAACTGGGAGAAAACCTACTTCGAGTGGATGGAGAACATCCAGCCCTGGTGCATATCGCGGCAGCTCTGGTGGGGCCATCAGATTCCGGCGTGGTACGGGCCGGACGGCAAGGTGTTCGTCGCCGAAACCGAAGATGAGGCCGTCGCCAACGCGCTCGGCTACTACGTCGAGCAGGAAGTCATCACGCCGGAGCAGGGGCGGGAGATGGCGCTCGACCCGGCCAAACGGGCCGGCTTCATCAGCCGCGACGAGGACGTGCTCGATACCTGGTTTTCTTCCGCGCTGTGGCCGTTCTCCACGCTGGGGTGGCCCGACCGGACGCCCGAGGTCGAACGCTATTATCCGACCGACGTTCTCGTCACCGGATGGGACATCATCTTCTTCTGGGTCGCGCGAATGATGATGATGGGTCTGCATTTCATGAAGCAGGCGCCGTTCTCGACCGTGTATATCCACCGCCTGGTTCGCGACGAGAAGGGCGCCAAGATGTCGAAGTCGAAAGGCAACGTCATCGATCCCCTGGGCGTCATCGACGATTATGGCGCCGACGCGCTGCGCTTTGCATTGGCGCGCGGGGCCGCGCACAGCCACGACATCAAGCTGTCGCCGCAACTGGTCGAGACCAATCGCAATTTCGCGACCAAGCTGTGGAACGCCTGCCGCTTCGCGGAGATGAATGCTTGCGCGCTGCCTGCGAACTTCGATGCGACCCAGGCCAGCCAGACGCTCAATCGCTGGATCGCGCATGAGACCGCGCGCGCCATCCGCGAGGCCACTGAAGCCATCGAAGCCTATCGATTCAACGATGCCGCCAACGGCATCTATCGTTTCGTCTGGAACGTCTATTGCGACTGGTATCTCGAATTGGCAAAGCCCGTGCTGACAGGCGAGGAGGGCGCCGCCAAAGCCGAGACGTTGGCCATGGTGGCGTGGGCGCGCGACGAGATCCTCAAATTGCTGCACCCGTTCATGCCCTTCATCACTGAAGAGCTGTGGGCGGTGACGGCCCGGCGCGACAGCCTGCTGGCGCTGGCGCCGTGGTCGCGCAGGGCCGATGCACTTACCCCGGAGCAAATCGTGCTGATGGCGACCACCGCTCCAAGCGATCCCCTGATGCCGCCGGTAATGGTTGCGCTGGATAGCGCCGATTTCACCGACCATGCCGCGGAGGCCGAGATCGGCTGGGTAGTCGATCTCGTGACCGCGATA
Source organism: uncultured Alphaproteobacteria bacterium (assembly GCA_963840155.1). Taxonomy (GTDB): domain Bacteria; phylum Pseudomonadota; class Alphaproteobacteria; order Rhizobiales; family Xanthobacteraceae; genus Bradyrhizobium. The sequence continues at coordinate 845,523 of CAWIXP010000001.1, read as the reverse complement.
CGTTCGGTGCGCGCGGAGATGAATATTGCCCCGGCGACGCTCACCCCGCTGGTGCTTTCAGGTGCGTCCGCGCAAACCAGGGACCGCGCCCAGCGCTGGAACGATGTGGTCCGGCGCATGGCCCGGCTCGCCGACATTTCCTTCGCTGCTACCGCGCCGGAAGGCGCGTTGCAGATTTTGGTGCGCGGCGAAATCGCAGCTCTGCCGCTCAAGGGCGTGATCGATTTCTCGGCCGAGCGGGCGCGGCTCGACAAGGAATTGACAAAGGCCGAGGCCGATATCAAGCGCGTCGACGCCAAGCTTGCCAACGAGAAGTTCGTTGCCAACGCGCCGGAAGAAATCGTCGAGGAAGAGAAAGAAAAGCGCGAGGGCGCGGCGGCGCGCAAGGCCAGGATTCTCGAGGCGCTGGAGCGGCTGAAGCACGCCAGCTGAGACCGGCTTTGCGCGGGTGCCAGGCTCGAAGCATTTCTTAACCGGTCCGAGGAGGTGACGGTGCAGACAGGGCAGCCAAGCCACACCGCGCGCGGCGCGGCAGCCTACCGCGCGCTGCATCAGACGCTGGACAACGGTTCGATCTTCCGCGATCCGTTCGCCGCCATGATGCTCGATGAGGAATCCCTCGCCAGGCTCGAGGAGATCGCGGCCGACGCCTCGCGGCGGCCGCTGCGTCTGTTCATCGCGGCCCGCAGCCGGTTTTCCGAAGAGGCGCTCGCAACCTGCGTTGCCCGCGGTGTGCGGCAGGTTGTCGTGCTCGGCGCCGGGCTCGACACGTTTGGCCTGCGCAACCCGCACGCCGGCCAAGGCGTGCGGGTGTTCGAAGTCGACTATCCGGCAACCCAGGGCTGGAAACGCGAGCGGCTGAAGCAGGCCGGGCTGGCGATCCCCGCATCGCTGAGTTTCGCTCCGGTCGATTTCGAACGGCAAAGTCTCGCCGATGGGCTAAAGGCCGCGGGCTTTGCAGCCGACTGTGCAGCGTTCTTTCAGTGGCTCGGGGTCGTGCCTTACCTGAGCCGCGATGCGATCTCGACGACATTGGACCTCATCGCAGGCGTGCCGGAATCGGAAGTCGTGTTCGACTATCCCGAACCGTTTGAAAACCATCCGGCCGCTCGCCGCCCCGGTGTGATAGCGGTGGCCGCGCGGGCGGCTTCGCTTGGCGAGCCCTGGCTCAGCCTGTTCGATCCGGTCGAACTGTCGCACTTGCTGCGCGACAAGGGATTTCGGGAGGTCGAGGATCTCGGGCTGGCCGAACTCACCGAGCGTTTCTACGGGGCTCTGAAACAAGGCATCACGATCGGGCCAGGCCCACACGTCGTTCGGGCACGATGCTGATTTTTCGGAACGGCGTGCTGGAACGCGAACTATCGCCGCTTCGGTCCAAGCCGGCTACTTGGAATGTCCGCTTCTGACTATCGCCGCCTTCGATATCGCGCTGCTGCTCGCCGGTCGCGTTCCCGCGAAATGAGCCGGAAACCGTTTTGCTGGGAACAACGTTTGGCTTGGCGCCGGGGCTGCTTCTGAAGGACCGGGCTTTTTTTTGACCTTTGCCTTCATCGCGCCATCAGCATGCCCACAATGTGATGAAGGGTTTCGATCCAGCTAGTTGCCCAAGTTGATTCAATGACACGCCTGTTAGCTCTCCGAGTTGTCGGCGCCAGCGCGCTGTTTGCCTTCCTTGTTGCTGCGATGGGTGGGGCAGCGCTCGCCCAGGCGACAGGCACGGTGGATCCGAAGCCGGCTCCATTAGCCAGCGACGATCCGCCGCCCGGCGGCTGCAAGCCGATTGGTTTTACGGTTTCCGGCGAGATCGTTTTCCCGATGGAGTGCAAGGAGTTCATCGAACGCCAGAAGGCGCTCGATCGGAAGCCCGCCGCGCGCCGAGGCAAACCCCCCTCCGGTGCAAGACCATTCCGCCACCGTGCGGGAAGAGCCTATTGCCGCGGATGCGAAGCCTGCGGCTGAAGACAAGTCGGCCGCCAAAGAGGCAAAACCGGCGATCGCGGCAGCGGGCGCGGCGCTGGAGACCGGCAAACAAGCGGCCGATCCAGTGCGAACGGGCTCGTTGCCGAAACGCCGCGAGCGCAAGGTACGGGAACGCAGCGCAGGCCCACCCGGCTGCAGCAAATTCCGGACCTACGACGCAGGATCGGGAAGCTATCGGACCTTCGACGGACTGCGCCGGGAGTGCCGGGAAGGTGGTCGAAAGTGAGCATCATCAGGCGATAGGCCCGCGCGTTTCCGTCGCGCGGTGAATAGGTGCGGGTGCTCGTGCGCGGGCTCTGACCGGCGCGGACTTGTCCAGATGTTCCTTTTTTGTCCACCGCGGAGCGCTGGAATGAATCCGCGGCCGGCGGGGCGGATGTCGGAACCAAGCCCGCCCATGCGTCTTGAGTTCACCACTCATATCCGGAGTTTGTCCATGGCCCATCGCGCGAACTGGAAAGGCTTGGCTGCGACATTGGCGGTGCTCGCTTGTCTCGGCGCAAAGGCGGACGCCGCGCCGTGCGGCAGCACGGCTGCCGGCTTCGAGGGCTGGAAGCGACAATTCGCGGAGGAGGCCAGGGGCAAGGGCGTCAGCGCCTCGGGCGCCGCAGCCTTGATGGCCACGAATTACGCGACGGCGACCATTGCCGCCGATCGCGGCCAGCGAAGCTTCAGCTTGTCGCTCGACCAGTTTCTCGCCAAGCGCGGCGCTTCGACCATCGTCGCGCGCGGTCGCGCGCTGAAGCAATCCCAGGCGGCGCTGTTCGCATCGATCCAGCAACGTTACGGCGTCCCGCCCGGGCCGCTGCTTGCCATCTGGGGGATGGAGACCGCGTTCGGAAGCCAGCACGGCAATCAAAACACCCTGTCGGCCATCGCCACTCTCGCCTACGACTGCCGCCGGCCGGAATATTTCACCGAGCAGCTCTATGCGGCGCTGAAACTGATCGATCGTGGTGTCCTGTCGCCGGGCACGCGCGGCTCCATGCACGGCGAAATCGGCCAGACGCAATTCTTGCCGAAGAACATCCTGGCTTACGGCACCGGCAATCTCGATGTCGCTGCCAATGCGCTCGGTTCGACGGCAAACTTTCTCAGGGCCCATGGCTGGCGTGCCGGCGCCGGATACCAACCGGGCGAGCCCAATTTCGCAGCCATCCAGGCATGGAATGCGGCCAGCGTCTATCAGCGCGCCATCGCGCTGATCGGACGTCAGATTGACGGCGGCGAGGGCAGGTCGGCGGCGCGCTGACGCGTCCCTCGGGTTTGATTGAAGACGGTCGCGGGCTAGACGAAGGCCGCCGTTTTTCCGGTCGTGGTTTATTTCGTATCGGCCGCATAGAGCCGGTCTATGAAACCATTTTGCTTGAGTTCATCGATGAACGATGGATCGGCAATGTCGGCTTCCCTGAGCGACACGGCGGCCGGGTATTTCGCCGCAAGAAATGTCCGCAGCCCCTGTAATTCTGGAAACGAGGGCCGGGGAACCCTTTGAAATTCCGGTACATGAAACTGGTACAGTTCCTCTATAACTTTTCGATCGTCGATCTTCACATAGCGTTGCAGCAAGGGCACTACGATGTCCGGTCGCGTCTTGAACAGGTGGATTGTTTCGACGAAGCCCTGCATGACGTTCATCACAAGCTCGCGGTTGGAGGCAACCAACCTGCGAGTGGTCGCAAATATCGAGGGCCCGTCGAAGGAATTCATCGGGAAGGCATTCCAGCCGTAGCGAACCTGGCCGGTAAAGCGCAGATCGACCGGCAGCGCGCCGGCGTCGATCTCACCGGCGGCCAACGCAGCGTAGATCCGATCGAATTTGATCAGGGGCAGGTAGATCGCGGTGGCGCCGGCTTTTTCCACTGTGATACGGGCCGCCACGCTGGTTTGGCCGGTCTCGGTCAGCACTCCGACTTTCTTTCCGTCGAGTTGTGCAAGCTGAGTGATCTCCTTTCTGGTCATGACAAATGATTTGGGGAAATCCGAGGTTGGCGTCGCCAGGATAACGACGTCCCGGCCCCTGAGGACTTCCTCCGCCACCGGCACGCTTCCCGTGTGCGCGAACTCCCAATCGCCGCGTGCGAGCCCGGCCGCGGCTTCCGGACCGCCCACCGCGATCGCCGGCAGGGTCATATCGATCCCTCTTTTTTTGAAGAGACCGGCTTCGGCGCCGAGCCATGCGGTGCTTTGCCAGATCGCGAGCAGCCCGGTTGCTACCCGAACGGCGCCTCCCGGGTTCACCGCGGATGATTGCGCCCATGCCACCCTTGAGGCGGCCGGCAATGCTGACGCGCCCGCTGCCAGCTGCAAAAATCTTCGGCGAGGAAGCTTCATGATGTGCCCTTTTGAGTGCCGGCGCGGCGACTGCCCTTGTACGTCGGCATGGAGGGAAGCGCGAGTTGATCGGAAACTCATCGCTCCCACAGCAACCTGGAAGATCAATGAACCGTCGAGCGAGTGAGCCCGAGATACTCAATCGACCGGTCGAGCAGCCGATAAAATCAAAACTTATCCGATAATGAGACTTTAACGAGAATCCGCTTATCTGCACCCTGGCCGCAAACACGTCACGCGCCCGGAGGCGTTTAACCACAATGTCAGCTCAGATCGATTGGGACTTCGCGGGCGACGACGAGGCAAAGGCTGAAATCAGCGCGGCGGTGAAATATCTGCTCAAAGATGCAACCGGCCGCGCCCGTGCCGAGATCGTTCGGGAGATCACCGAAATCGTTGATAACATCGCGAATCACCTGGATGGTGCGGCGGTAAAGCAATCGTTCATGAGCCGCATTACCTATAAGGCCTATGTTATCGACGCCTTTCAGCGCGATACGGACAATTGGCGGGCAACCATCCGCAGGTTGGACGGCAAGAAAATTCGGGTTGCCTCCCCGCCCGCAGTGCTCGACCAAGCTACGACCTCTGCCGACGCGCTCACAGCCGAGAAGGCGGTGGAGTTTGCAAAAAAAGCGATCGATAGCGGCGGGCTGATTTAATCCGGAAAACTCCGTAGCTGACATCGCCGCCGCCCGAGCCGAAGCCGCGAGTCAATCCTCGGGATCGGCCGCCAGTTTGCCTCGGGCCGCGCGTTTCAGTGAGAGCGTTTAGAATTAGTTAAGTCCTGGTCCAGCATATTGGTCTTTGAAGGTGCTGACAGGCACGGCGGTAGCCACTCGCCTTCTGGATGGTACATTCAACGGTTCTCGAAGAGAGCCAGCATCCTAAAAAACCAGCGCGAGCAACGGAGGCATCGAGGGCCTCGCCCTCTTGAGCCGAGGACGCGCACTCAATGAGACGAGACGAACGAAAATATCTCTTGCTTCGGGAATGGGATCGTTGGCTTCAAACTCAGCCGATCGACCCGCCGGCGCCAACCGCAAGAGACACCTTGAAGTTTTTTTGCGAGCTTCAGGACAGGCAATCTCCGATTCTGGATTTCCGGCCAACCCGAGGCGACAAGTGGCAGATCATCCATGCCTGGTTGCTGAAGGAGGGACGCGTCTCCGATTGAGTTCGCGCTTCGATCGAAGCGGCCTGGTGCGTAGTGGCGGCGAATGGGGCGAGCGGAAGAAAGCAGCATCCAGCCTGTCGGCTATTTGACCCACAGCTTGAGCGGAACCGGTTCTCGATCGGGACACGTCATGGTGCCGGTGTAGGCGTCGGACAATCGGCCGCTGTAACTGCATTCGGCTCCCGCAATCGACAATGTTGCGGTTAATCTGGACGCTGAGGTTATTTCGAGACGCATTTCACCGGTCTTCTCCTCCGGTCCATCCTGGCTGCATAGACCGATGTGCTTCATGGCCAACGGACCTGAAAATCCTTTTCGGTCGGATGCCGTTTCGGTCACGGTGGCGGTCAACTCCCATTCCCCAAGATAACCCGAGTATCCGATGATTTCGAGCGGTTGGGCGTGCGCCGGAGCGGCGAACCCAGCCAAAACGCTCGCGACCAGCACCACTCGCACAGTTGGGCTCCGTCGATTGAGGCGTCTTTGGCTATTCACTCAGGGCTTCCTGAGATTTGCGCGAGCGTCGGCGATTTCGCTTCGGCTGTTATCCGTCCCATCAGCTATCGAGACGATCTTGCCGTAATATTCCTGCGCCTTTGCTTTGTCGCCCGCCATTTCGGCTGATTTCGCAGCGCCCACATAAGCGCCTAGTCGGTTTGGCTCCTTCTTGAGTGTCGCCTCGAACGCGGAAACCGCCTCCGAGGCGTTGCCGCTGTCGAGCAGCATTTCGCCGTAGAGTTCGCGGGCCGGCTTGGGTACACCCGGAGTTACCGGATGCTTCTCGGTCCTGTCCTCGGCATCGGCCGCGGCGCGCATCGCATCTAGTGCCTCGTTGCGCTTGCCCTCGGCGTAAAGCACCCAGGCAGTCGCGACCTGCCGCTGAATGTCTACCTGCTCCGACCAATAACCATCCTTTGCGTCACGCAGCTTGTCGCGCAATTCTGCAAGCCTTGCGATGTCGATCTTGGCGGCGTCAGGATTACCCGAACGGGCCGCGCCGAGCGCACGCGCGAAATGCGTCATTGCCTGCACATTGGCGAGCGGGCTGGGGCGGACGCGAAGCTCCGCGGCCGCCTTCCAATCGCCGCGCTCCATTGCGTAACGCGCCGGCGAAACCGCCAGCGCGTACGGCCCGGGCAGGAAGGTCTCGGTGAATCCGGTCACCGAATTCATGCTGTCCAGCACGGCCTTTGCCTTGCTGTCCTGCCCGAGTTGCAGATAGGCGTAAACCAAATAGTCCATCGAATGCAGTTGGTCGTGGAAATCGGCGGCTTCCTTGGCGACACCGGCGGCTTTCGTGTTGGAGTCGATCGACTCCTGCCAGTAACCCAGCCGGGTGAAAATGTGCGACGGCATGTGCTGCGCGTGCGCCGCCGCGGGCGCCACCTTCGCGTAGCGCCGCGCCGCCGTGAGCCCGTTCTCCGCGAGTGCCGGCGTGTCGTAAAGATGTATCAGATAGTGAGCGACCCCGGGATGCTCCGGCTGACGCGCCCAGATTTTTTCCAGGATTGCCGCCCCCTTGAGCTGGTTGGCATAGGTCTTGTCGGCGGGTGAAGCGGCGACGTTGAGGGCGAGCGCGTAATATATCTGCGCCTCGTCATCGCCGGGATAGCGTTGCGCCAACTGCTCCATGGCGTTGAGGTAGGCCAGGACGCGCGTGCGGTGGTCGACCTTGTCGTAGTCGGTGTACATGGCGCCGAGCGCGTCGATATAGTCGCGCTCGCGCTGGCTCTTTGCGGGCGGTGCTTTGCCCTTTTCGAGCGCCGCGGCGCCCTCCGCAAGGTTCTTGACGGGCGGGGCGACGTGCGGGTTGTACAACAGGCTGAGGGCGATTCCCCAATAGGCGATGGCGCATTCGGGATCGGCCTTCAGCGTGTCTTCGAATGATTTCTGCGAAGCTCGATACCAGAACGAGTGCTGGTACAACATCGCCTGGTCGAACCGCTGTTGAGCTTCAGGTTTGCAGGATGTCTCGAAATGGACCTTGCCCAGATCTTCCGCGGTCTCCGCCAAAGTCGATTGCCCAATTGCGCAGGCGACAGCGACGACGCCGATCGTTGTCAGACCAATCCTGATCATTGCCGACTCCTGTCTAGCCATGGCGCGAGTTTGCAATATCGCAACCTTTTCCGGATGAATAAATAGAGCTAGAAGCAATCGACTGCTCCAAAAAATGAAGTAATATGGCCTCATGGACAAGTTCGGGGCCATGGAAACGTTTGTGCGGATTGTCGAAAAGGGCAGCCTGACGGCGGCCGCGAACGCGCTCGATACCTCGTTACCGACCGTGGTTCGGATCCTGGCATCGCTGGAGCGCCACCTCGGCGCGAGGTTGCTTCATCGCACCACGCGTCGAATCCGCCTCACTGAGGAGGGCGCGATGTATCTCGAACGGTGTCGCGTGATTCTGTCCGCAACGCATGAGGCTGAAGAAACTCTAATCTCGCGCGAAGCGGAACTGCGAGGAAATCTGACCGTCGGGGCTTCCGTGTTGTTTGGCCGACGCTACCTGGCCCCGATCGTCAATGATTTTTTGCGGCGCCATCCCAAAGTGACGATTGATCTGCGATTTGGCGATCGCGTCCTGAATTTGGGCGAAGAGCATGTGGATGTCGCGGTTCGGATAGCCCAGCTCAAGGACGCCTCGCTCGTTGGCATTCCGGTCGGCCACGTACGTCGCGTCGTTTGCGCAAGTGGGGAATACCTGCGCTCAAATGGCATTCCGAAGGTGCCGGACGACGTGCGGAAACACCGCTGCATTAGACATACCGGTCTAGCACCACGAAGCGAATGGCATTTCAAGGTCGGGCGACGGAATCTCTCGATCCCAATTATCAGCAGGGTTAGTTGTAACGAGATCGACAGCTCTTTAAGTGCTTGCGTCGACGGGTTGGGCCTCGGCATGTTTCTTTCCTACCAAGTTGCTCCTCTGATTAAAGGCGGCCAGCTCAAATACGTCCTGGAACAATTCGAGCCGGAGCCAATTCCGGTGCAAGTCGTCTATGCCCACGTGAATCTTCTATCGAATAGAATGCATGCTTTTATTGATGAATGCGTCGGGAAGCTCCGTCAAATAAGATTTGACTGACCGGTCGTATCAACGAGGGCGTCGGCGTGGCGCTACCCGACGGGCAAATCAGCACATAGGTGGTGCGGGTTTGGCTTGTCCAGCATTATATTCGGTTTTTCCGAAAATATAGTGCTTCCCGCTCGAGCCAAATCAGTTCTAGATCGCCGTCATCCTGTCCCGCACAAGGGGCGTTTCGCGATCGTCACGGACGTTGGGGCAGGAGGCGGTGGACGCGGCAGCGTCTGGCGCGCAAGGACGATGCAGGGCGAGATGAACCTCGTGAGCATCGAACGGCGCGCGACGACGAGAGATGCTGCTCGCGGACGGCGAAGTCGTGTGGTCCTGACGCCCCGGCGCTGGCGTCAAGTCGTGCGGAGGTTTTGGCGGGTCCAACCGGACCTGGCAGAGCACCTTAATCCGCTGATGACGGTGACAACAAGCCGATCACCGGGGAGAGCACGAAGTAGACCGTTAAAACCACTCGCGTGCGGGGATGCCGGGATGAATCTGGTGGACCTGTGGTGACTTGCTCGTGTGCTTACTATCATTTTGCACGCGAGGCTGCGGGTGCATTGGGCGCCCGGCATTCCCCACGCCCTCTGATATCCGAGGGCGAAACTAACACTGCACAACTCCGGGCGGATTCCCGCCGCGGGATCGCGGACTCATGTCTTTCCACGTCATTGCGAGCGCAGCGAAGCAATCCACACTTCCTTTGCCGCGCGATGGATTGCTTCGTCGCTTCGCTCCTCGCAATGACGGTCCTAATGAATGTGCCAAACCTGTCATCGGGCGCGCATTCGCGCGACCCGTTGGCTCGCAATGACGTGGCAGCGCTGTTTGAAAAATCTCATGCACCGCTCTTCAAAACCGCTTGCTGACAAACTTGGATCCGTTCAATCCATACCGCCACGGCAGCTCGATCGCTTTGGTGATGCCGATCCGCGTGCCAATCGAAACCTCCATTTTGCGGATGCGCGCATGCAGCGCGATTGGCGGCCGGTCGAGCGGCAGGCCGTTATGAGCGTCGGTAATGGCCAGCGCCTCAGTCAGCTTGCCGGGACCCGAGCACAGCGATCGCTCATCATGCAATCCACGCCGGCGCCGCATCGCCGCAATGCCGTGGGTCGGCTGCAGCGCGCGAATCAGCACCGCGCTCGCGGAGCCCTCCCTTTCGCAGACGAAATTGATGCACCAATGGATGCCATAGGAGCGATAGACGTACGCAAAGCCGGGCGGGCCGAACATCACCTTGTTGCGCGGCGTCGGCCCGCGGAACGAATGCGCGGCTGGGTCGGTGTGATGATAGGCCTCGAGCTCGACGATGATGCCGCCGACCCCATCCACCAACAGCGTCGCACCGATCAGATCGGGGGCGACCTCGTGCACGCTGCGGGCGAAGAACGCAGGTTTGAGCGGCTTGCCCAATGAAGGCGGGGCTGGGTTCGCGGGGGCGAGGTTCGGAGCCATTGAATTTTGGCTTGCAATTTCGAGGAAGGGGAGTTCGGCGGGGATGCCATGCGCTGAAGCCAATATGCCAAAGCGTACGGGCTCACAAGCCGAGCAGTTGCGATTCTGCCTCAGGCGGATTAGCTAGGGTATCTGGCAAAGTTCGGACATCGCATGGTCGTCGTCGTCGATACCGTTTCCGCCACGCCGCTGCGTCCGCGTCACCCGGAAAAAGTGAACCGGCCGGACGCGTTCTCGCCGCCAAAGCCGGACTGGATCAGGGTGCGCGCGCCGACCACGCGCGGCTATGCCGACACCCGCAAGATCGTCAAGGAAAACGGCCTTGTCACCGTCTGCGAGGAGGCGGGCTGCCCGAATATCGGCGAGTGCTGGGACAAGAAGCACGCCACCTTCATGATCATGGGCGACACCTGCACCCGCGCCTGCGCCTTCTGCAACGTCAAGACCGGGCTACCCGGTGCGCTCGATCCCAAAGAGCCGGAGCACGTCGCGGAAGCCACCCGCAAGCTCGGGCTTGCCCACATCGTGGTCACCTCGGTCGATCGCGACGACCTTGCCGATGGCGGCGCGGAGCATTTCGCGCAAACCATCCGCGCGATCCGCGCTCGCTGCCCGGCTACCACCATCGAGGTCCTGACCCCCGATTTCCTGCGCAAGGATGGCGCGCTGGAAAGCGTAGTGGCGGCCAAGCCGGACGTGTTCAACCACAATCTCGAAACGGTGCCCTCGCGGTACCTCAGCGTGCGCCCGGGCGCGCGTTATTTCCATTCGGTCCGGCTGCTGCAGCGGGTCAAGGAAATCGATCCCGCCATCTTCACCAAATCCGGCATCATGGTCGGCCTCGGCGAGGAGCGTCACGAGGTGTTGCAGGTGATGGACGACCTGCGCTCGGCGGAGGTGGATTTTCTGACCATCGGCCAGTATCTGCAGCCGACCCGCAAGCATCACGCGGTGATGCGCTACGTGCCGCCGGATGAATTTTTGGGCTACGAGAAGATCGCCTACGCCAAGGGCTTCCTGATGGTCTCGGCTACGCCGCTAACACGGTCCTCGCATCATGCCGGCGACGATTTCGCCCAACTTAGGGCGGCGCGCGCTGCACTTCAGCGTTGATTCCGGTCTTGGGCCATGGAACGCATTCTCGTCATGGGATCGTCCGGATCCGGCAAGTCGACGTTTGCTCGGCGGCTATCGGCGATCACAGGCATTCCGACCGTGTCACTGGATGCGCTGTTCTGGAAGCCAGGCTGGATGCCGTCGGCTGCCGCCGAGTTCGAACAACGTGTCACGGAAGCCATAGCGCAGCCGCGCTGGATCATCGATGGCAATTACGCGTCGAGCGGTGCCGGTGAAGTCCGTCGCGGTCTTGCCGATGCAATCATCTGGTTCGACTTGCCGCGGCGAACCTGCATGGCGGGCATCATGACCAGGATCGCCACCAGCTACGGCCGGGTGCGGCCGGAAATGGCCCCGGGATGCCCGGAACGGATCGATCTCGCATTCTTCCGCTATGTCTGGACCTTTCGGCGGCTGCAGCGGCCGAAATTGCTGCGTTATTTTGAGGGCCTGCGGTCCGATCAAACGTTGATCCGCTTCACGCACCGGGCTGAAGCGGATCAATACCTGACAAAGGTTGCGCCTTCGGCGGATGCGAGGGGTGCTGCCTGATGCCAAGATTTTCCAGCAAGCGCCGGGTCAATCACACCGCCGCGCAGATGTTCGATCTGGTGGCCGATGTCGAGCGCTATCCGGAATTCGTGCCGTTATGCCGCTCGCTCAGGATTCGCGAGCGCACGCCGGGACCGAACGGCACCGAAACCGTGATCGCCGACATGACGATTGCGTTCAAGCTGGTGCGCGAGGCCTTCACCAGCCGGGTGACGCTGGACCGTCCCAACCTCAAGATCATGGTCGAATATCTCAGGGGGCCATTCAGCAACCTGGAAAATCGCTGGACCTTCGAGCCCAAATCCGACCAGGCCTGCGACGTCGGGTTCTTCCTCGCCTACGAGTTCAAGAGCCGGATGCTGGCGATACTGATGGGCACGATGTTCGACACCGCGTTCCAGCGCTTCGCGGCCGCATTCGAAAAACGCGCCGATGCAATCCATGGCAAGCCGGGTGCGGCAAACAAGGCGTCATCCTGACAGAATGAAAATGTATCTGCGACCTCATCTCGAGGTGCGAGCGGGGCGAGCCTCGAATGGTCGCGGATTACGGCCGCGGCGGCCGGCGGCGCTTGAGGGCGCGGCGCCGCGGCGAGCGGGCCACGCGCGGCGGGATTCGGCTGGCAGCCTCGCGGCGCGGTTTCATGGCCGCTTGCGGTCCTCGCGCCAGCTCCATCAGCATCCGCAATGCTTCCACCACCGAACGCTGACGCACCGCGCTGCGGCCGATCGCGCCGAAGCGGCATTCACGGTGCACGATCCGGCCGTCGCGGGCGGCCACCGCAAGATGCACGAGCCCGACCGGCTTGCCCGGCGTGGCTCCGCCCGGCCCGGCAATGCCGGTGATGGAGACCGCAAGATCGACGCCGGCCTTTTCCAGCGCGCCGATCGCCATCGCGGTCGCGGTCTGTTTGCTGACCGCGCCGAACGTGGCGAGCGTCGTTGGCTTGACACCGAGCATCGCGCGCTTGGCATCGTTGGAATAAGTGACGAAGCCGCGGTCGATAACATCGGAGGAACCTGGAATGTCCGTGAGCGCGCCGGCGACCAGGCCGCCGGTGCAGGATTCCGCGGTGGCAATGGTCAGCTTGCGCATGCGACAAAGATCGAGCAGCGAGCGGGAGAGGGCGCGGGCGTCGCTGCCGCTCATGTCATTCGCTCCAGCCTCTATCGTCCCAGGGGAGACGGATAGTGGCGCTTGCCGTGGCCGCGATACCTTCCTCGCGGCCGGTAAATCCGAGCCGCTCGCTGGTGGTCGCTTTCACGGCGACGCGCGCGATATCGAGCCCGGCGATCTCGGCGATGCGCGCGCGCATGGCGTCGCGCAGCGGTGCAATCTTTGGGCGTTCGCAGATCAGCGTCGCCTCGAGGTTGGCAATGCGCCCGCCGCGCGCGGTTACCCGGTCGACCGCGTATTTCAGGAAGCGGTCCGAGGACGCGCCCTTCCACTTGGGATCGCTCGGGGGAAAATGCGAACCGATGTCTCCGTCCGCCAGCGCGCCGAGGATGGCGTCGACCAGCGCATGGAGGCCGACGTCACCGTCGGAATGGGCGAGAAAGCCGCGCGTGTGCGGCACCCGCACGCCGCAAATCATGAGATGATCGCCCGCGCCAAAGGCGTGTACGTCGTAGCCGGTCCCGGTCCGGACATCGCCGAGCATGGCGCCGAGGCGGGCTTCTTCGCGGGCGAAATCTTCCGGAGTCGTCAGCTTCATGTTGGCAGGATCGCCCTCAAACGTCGCCACCGTCAATCCCGCCCATTCGGCAAGCGCCGCATCGTCGGTGAAGTCGCTGCGGCCCTCGCGCGCCGCGCGTCGATGAGCATCGAGGATGAGTTCGAACCGGAACGCCTGCGGGGTCTGCGCAATCCGCAAGCGACCCCGCTCCGGCGTTGCTTCGACGTTGCCGTTAGCGTCCACCAGCTTGACGGTATCGGTGACGTGTATCGCGGGAATGGCCGCGCCGGTGCGGGCGGCGGCATCGATCGCGCGGGAAATCAGCGCGGGGGAGACGAACGGCCTGGCTGCGTCGTGGATCAGAACGATATCCGGCTCATGGCCGGCGAGCGCTTCAAGTCCGGCATGCACGGAGGCCTGGCGCGTGGCGCCGCCACTTGCCGGCGGCGCGTGGCGCAATTGGCTGATGGCGTCCTTGAACATGGCCGCGTCGTCCGGGTTCAAAACCGGTTGCACGGTAAAAACCTGGGGGTGACGGCAAAACGGCTCCATCGCCCGAAACATAACGCTCCGCCCGCCGATCATACGGTACTGCTTCGGTCCTCCCGAGCCGGCGCGAAGGCCGCGTCCGGCTGCGACGAGGATGGCTGCAGTCCGCTCGGGTTTCGGCATGGGACTCAGATTGTTGCTGATTGGCATTCGACTATTACTGGGCCGCGCAACTGCCCCTTATCACGCTGCGGCCGCCAGGAGAGAGCGATTCCCGAGAGCAGCGGGAAAACTATGTTTTGTTGCAGTGCACTTGCAAAGATTGTCGAAACTGTCTAAAGCATAGGCATAAGGATTGACTGCACAACATTTGTGCGCAAGATGAACTCCGGCAGCGGCGATCAGGCGGCTGTCCTGAAAATGAGAAACCTGTGACGGCCCCTGCCTCCTCGCGCACTAAGCTGTTGAAGATAGGTGGTATTAACGTCGGCAACCGGGCCCTGCTGGCGCCAATGTCGGGCGTCACCGACGTCCCCTTTCGACGTCTGGCGGCAACCTTGGGCGCTGGGCTGGTGGTGTCCGAGATGACGGCCAGCGACGATCTGGCCCGCGGGCGCCCGATGTCGCGGCTGCGCTGCGAGGCGACCGGGATAGGTCCTCATGTGGTTCAACTCGCGGGCTGCGAAGTCGGCTGGATGGCGGAAGGCGCCCGCATCGCGGAAGCCGCCGGCGCTGACATTATCGATATCAATATGGGCTGCCCGGCACGCCATGTGACCGGCGGACAGTCGGGGTCGGCGCTGATGCGCGACCTCGATCACGCGCTGAGGCTGATCGAGGCGACGATAGCGGCAGTGAGAGTACCGGTGACGCTGAAGATGCGGCTCGGTTGGGATGATCGCTCGCTCAACGCTGCGGAATTGGCGCGCCGCGCGCAGGCGGCTGGCGTGCGGATGATATCGGTGCACGGCCGCACGCGCTGCCAGTTCTACAAGGGCGAGGCCGACTGGGCCGCGGTGCGCCCGGTCAAGGATGCGATTTCCATTCCGCTCGTCATCAACGGCGATATCACGTCATTCGAAAAAGCTGTGACCGCGCTTGAAATGTCCGGCGCCGACGCCGTCATGATCGGCCGCGGCGCGCAGGGCCAGCCCTGGCTGCCCGGGCAGATCGGCCGCCGCCTTGAATCCGGTCTCGTCGAATCTCCGCCATCGCTCACCGAGCAGCTTAAACATATCCGAACGCTTTATGAGGAGGTGTGCAGCCACTATGGGCTGCGCATCGGGCTTCGCCATGCCCGCAAACATCTTGGCTGGGCGCTGGAGATCGCCGCGCGTTGCAGCCGCGCGCCGGCCGTGAAGCTCAAAACCTGGCGCGAGAGGATCTTGACTTCGGACGATCCCTCTCGCGTGCATCGATCGCTCGAGGATGCATTCCACGATTTTTCATGGAGCGCCGCTGCATGACGTCGGCTGCGGAATATCGCCGATCGGCGCCATCCGACACCGAGGCGATCCTCAATGCGCTGCCTAATCCGGTGCTGCTGATCGCGCCCGACGGCAGGATTGTCGATGCCAATATGGCCGCGGAATCCTTTTTCGAGATTTCCACACAATTCCTGCAACGTCAGTCGCTGAAGGAACTGGTTCCGTTCGGCAGTCCGCTGTTGGCGCTGATCGATCAGGTCCGCGCCAGCGGCTCACCGGTCAACGAATACAAGGTCGACCTCGGCACCCCGCGCATAGGCGGCGATCGCCAGGTCGATCTTCACGTAGCACCGCTCACCGAGCGGCCCGGACATATCGTCGTGATGCTGCAAGAGCGCACCATAGCCGACAAGATGGACCGGCAATTGACACATCGAAGCGCGGCGCGCTCGGTGATCGCGCTGGCCGCCATGCTGGCCCACGAGATCAAGAACCCGTTGTCCGGCATTCGGGGCGCGGCGCAGCTCCTTGAGCAGGCGGCTTCGTCGGAAGACCGTATGCTGACGCGGCTGATCTGCGATGAGGCGGATCGCATCGTCACCCTGGTCGACCGTATGGAAGTGTTTGGCGACGACCGCCCGGTGACGCGCGGTCCGGTCAACATCCATTCGGTGCTCGATCACGTCAAACGGTTGGCGCAATCGGGTTTTGCCCGCAACGTCCGCTTCGTCGAGGACTACGATCCATCGCTGCCGCCGGTGCTGGCCAACCAGGACCAGTTGATCCAGGTGTTCCTCAACCTGGTGAAGAATGCGGCCGAGGCCGTGGTCGATCTCGGCGGCGATGCGGAGATTCAGCTCACCACCGCGTTCCGTCCGGGCGTTCGGCTGTCAGTGCCGGGAAAGAAATCGCGGGTGTCGTTGCCGCTCGAGTTCTGTGTCAAGGACAACGGAGCCGGCGTGCCGGAGGACCTGCTGCCGAATCTGTTCGATCCGTTCGTCACGACCAAGCAGACCGGTAGCGGGCTCGGCTTGGCGCTGGTCGCCAAAATCGTCGGCGACCACGGCGGCATCATCGAATGCGAATCCCAGCCGCGCAGGACCATCTTCCGCGTGCTGTTGCCGATATTCAACGCCGCAAAACAATTCGATCAAAGCCATCGCGATGACGTTTTCGGGACGCCGTTGCATGCCTCACCGGACACAAGATGAGGAATAATAACGATGCCCGCAGGTAGTATTCTCGTCGCCGACGATGACACGGCGATCCGTACGGTTCTGAACCAGGCCTTGTCGCGCGCCGGATACGAAGTGCGACTGACGGGCACCGCGGCGACGCTGTGGCGGTGGGTCAGCCAGGGTGAGGGCGACCTTGTCATCACCGACGTCGTGATGCCCGACGAGAACGCATTCGACCTACTGCCGCGGATCAAGAAGATGCGGCCGAACCTGCCCGTGATCGTGATGAGCGCGCAGAACACCTTCATGACGGCGATCCGCGCGTCGGAACGCGGTGCCTATGAATACCTGCCGAAACCGTTCGACCTGAAGGAGCTGATCGCCATCGTGGGCCGCGCGCTGGCCGAGCCCAAGCAGCGGGTGGCAAATCAGGTCGACGAATCCGAATTCGATTCAATCCCGTTGGTCGGCCGCTCGCCCGCGATGCAGGAAATCTATCGCGTGCTGGCGCGACTGATGCAGACTGACCTCACGGTGATGATTTCAGGCGAATCCGGCACTGGCAAGGAACTGGTTGCGCGCGCGCTGCACGATTACGGCAAGCGGCGCAATGGTCCGTTCGTTGCCGTCAACATGGCGGCGATCCCACGCGATCTCATCGAGTCCGAATTGTTCGGCCATGAGCGCGGCGCATTTACCGGCGCCAACACCCGCGCTTCCGGCCGGTTCGAGCAAGCCGAAGGAGGCACGCTGTTTCTCGACGAGATCGGCGACATGCCGATGGAGGCGCAGACCCGTCTTTTGCGCGTGCTTCAGCAGGGCGAGTACACCACCGTCGGGGGCCGCACTCCGATCAAGACCGATGTGCGGATCGTTGCTGCCAGCAATAAGGATCTGCGCATCCTGATCCAACAGGGTCTATTCCGCGAGGATCTGTTCTTTCGGCTGAATGTCGTCCCGCTGCGGTTACCGCCGTTGCGCGAGCGGATTGAGGACTTGAGCGATTTGATCCGGCATTTCTTCGCGCTGGCTGAGAAGGATGGTTTGCCGCCGAAGAAGCTCGATGCGCCGGCATTGGAGCGGCTGAAGCAGCATCGCTGGCCGGGCAACGTCCGCGAGCTTGAGAATCTCGCGCGCCGGCTCGCGGCGTTGTATCCCCAGGACGTGATTACCGGTTCGGTGATCGATGGCGAGCTGGCGCCGCCCGCCGTGGCGTCAGCCGGCAGCGCGCACCATGGCGTCGACAATCTCGGCGGCGCGGTCGAAGCCTACCTGTCCTCGCATTTTTCCGGGTTTCCGAACGGTGTGCCGCCGCCGGGCCTCTATCATCGGATTCTCAAGGAGATCGAAGTGCCGCTGCTTACAGCCGCACTGGCGGCGACGAGAGGCAATCAAATCCGCGCCGCCGACCTCCTCGGTCTCAATCGCAATACCCTGCGCAAGAAGATCCGGGACCTCGATCTCCAGGTCTACCGAAGCGGCAGTTAGGGGAAGTTCGCGACCCGATAATCCATCTTCGGGCGGTGGACGCGCATTTTGACCCCCGCAAACGCCGTTGAATTGTCGCAATTCGGCAACATTGTGATATGAATGCATCAGTCCGCTGCCGGCGGACCCTGTCATCACCTGACCTTTGCCGGAATGACCAGCGCAGAAACTTCGGCCGCTCCCTTCGATCCCTCGCTCGCCGAACCCAAGGGCTGGTCCCTGTGGCGGTTTCTGGCGCCGTTCGCGATCGGCTTGGCGCTGCTCTCAACCCTGCTTACCTTCGTGGTGCTCACCGGCCTGACGCAGATCGTGCCGACCCGCGCCGTCGTCGTTTCCTTCCTGCTGATCAACGGCGCGACCATCCTGCTTCTGGTCGCGATCATCATCCGCGAAGTCTGGCAGGTGATGCAGGCGCGGCGGCGAGGCAGGGCGGCGGCGAGGCTGCATATCCAGATCGTCAGCCTGTTCTCGGTGATTGCGGTGCTGCCAGCCGTGCTGGTCGCGGCGGTCGCCAACGTGACCATCGACCGCGGCCTCGATCGGCTGTTTTCAGGCCCGACCCGCGAGGTGATTCAGAACTCGGTGATCATTGCGCGGGCGTATATGCAGGAACACGCGCAACTCATTCGTGGCGACATTCTGGGGATGGCCAATGATATCTCCCATGCCCGGCCATTGTTCGATCAGGATCGTGGAACGTTTCGTGAGCTGCTGACCGCCAGTGCCGCGTCGCGCAACCTCCCGGGCGCGATGATGATCGACAAGGACCGCAAGATTCTGGAAACGGCACAAACCGCGTCTCCGCTGGTTTTCAGCGCGCCGGCGCCGGAGATACTGAGCGGCGTCAACGAATCCGAGCCCGAGATTGCGGTGTTGCCCGACGAGAACTACGTCGCCGCCGTGGTGCGGTTGCGCGCCTTCAACGACACCTTCCTTTACGTGGCGCGTCTGCTCGATCCGCGCGTGGTCGCGCAACTCAAGCAAACCGAGGCCAGCGCCGCCGAATATGCCGAGATCGAGTCGCGCCGGCTCGGTATTCAGGTGAATTTCGCGCTGATGTTCGCGGTGATCGCGCTCACCATCCTCACGGCCTCAATTCTGATCGGGCTGAATTTCGCCAACTGGCTTGTCGCCCCGATACGACGGCTGATGAGCGCCGCCAATGTCGTCTCAACCGGCAATCTGCACGTGCAAGTTCCAGTGCACCGCTCCGAAGGCGATCTTGCCCAGCTCGGTGAGACCTTCAACAAGATGACACAGGAGTTGCGCACCCAGCGTGACGAGCTGGTCGATGCCAGCGATCTCATCGACAGCCGCCGCCGGTTCATCGAGGCGGTATTGTCCTCGGCAAGCGCCGGCATTATCGGCGTCGATGCCTCCGGCAGCATCGGCATTCTCAACCGTTCCGCCGAAAAGTTGATCGGTCATGCCGAATCCGAGACGCTGGATCATCCGCTCTCGGACGTGTTGCCAGAACTCGACGAAATGATGAAAAAGGCGCGCGAGGGCACGCAGCGGCTGGTTCAGGGCCAGATCACCATCAGCCGCGACGGCCATGAGCGCAATCTTTCGGTTCGGGTCAGCGCCGAGCAGACCAGCCATTCACGCGACAGCTACATCATCACGCTCGACGACATTACCGAACTCGTTTCCGCGCAGCGGACTTCGGCATGGGCCGACGTCGCGCGGCGCATCGCCCACGAAATCAAGAATCCGCTGACCCCGATCCAGCTTTCGGCTGAACGCATTCGCCGCAAATTCGGCAAGGTCATCACCGAGGACAAGGCGGTGTTTGAGCAATGCACAGATACCATTGTGCGGCAAGTAGACGATATCAGGCGGATGGTTGACGAGTTCTCGCGTTTCGCGCGGATGCCGAAGCCGGTGATCGAAGGTGAGGACGTCGCCGATACCGTGCGCCAGGCGGTATTCCTGATGCGCGTCGGACATCAGGAGATCGAGATCGAAGCCGATATCAAGGAAGAGCCGATGCGGGCGCATTTCGACCGGCGACTGATCTCGCAGGCGTTGACCAACATCATCAAGAACGCCACCGAAGCCATCGAGGCGGTGCGGTCGGAAGAGCTCGGCAAGGGGCGCATCGACGTCATTGCCGCGCGCGACAACGATGACATTGTCATCGACGTCATCGACAACGGTATCGGCCTTCCCAAGGTAAGCCGGGCGCGCCTGCTCGAACCCTACGTCACGACGCGCGAAAAGGGTACCGGCCTTGGTCTCGCCATCGTCGGCCGGGTCCTGGAGGACCACGGCGGACGGATCGAACTCCATGACGCCGCGGACATCCGGCCGGGCCAGCGTGGGGCCTGGATGCGGTTGCGCTTCGCAGTGTCCGGCCACGCGCCAACCGTCGAGATCAAGGAACCTAGGGCCGAATCGAAACAACCGTTAGCCACAACCGCAGAGCAGACAGACGCGACTTACAACGAAACAAAAATCGAAGCCGCAACAGGTAGCTGACAACACAGGCGTAGCCCATGGCAAGTGACATTCTGATTGTCGATGACGAAGCCGATATTCGTGATCTGGTTGCGGGTATCCTGGACGACGAGGGCTTCACCACGCGCACTGCGCGCGACAGCGATTCGGCGCTGGCCGAAATTGCCAATCGCCGGCCGCATCTGGTGTTTCTCGACATCTGGCTGCAGGGCAGCAAGCTGGACGGCCTTCAGTTGCTGGAACAGATCAAGCGGGATCACGCCGATCTTCCGGTGGTGATGATCTCCGGACACGGCAACATCGAAACCGCGGTCGCCGCCATCAAGCGCGGCGCCTACGACTTCATCGAAAAGCCATTCAAGTCGGACCGGTTGATTCTGGTGGCGACCCGGGCGCTGGAGACCTCGCGTCTGAAGCGCGAGGTCAAGGAACTCAAGCAGCTCGCACCTGCCGCAAGCGTGTTGACCGGACGCTCAGGCTGCATGAATCAATTGCGCCAGACCATCGACCGGGCCGCCAAGGCCAACAGTCGCATCTTGATCGTCGGTCCTTCCGGTGCGGGCAAGGAACTGGCCGCGCGCACGCTCCACAACGCCTCGAGCCGCGCCGATGGGCCCTTTGTCGTCATCAACGCCGCGGCGATTACGCCAGAGCGCATGGAGGTGGAGCTATTCGGTGTCGAACAGTCCAATGGCGAACACCAACGCAAGGCCGGCGCGCTTGAAGAGGCGCACGGCGGCACGCTCTTCATCGACGAAATCGGCGACATGCCGCGGGAAACCCAGAACAAGATCCTGCGGGTCCTGGTTGATCAGACCTTTCAGCGCTCAGGCGGCACCGTCAAGGTGAGTGTCGACGTCCGCATCGTCTCCTCCACCGCCCGCAATCTGGAGGAGGAGATCTCGGAAGGACGGTTCCGCGAGGATCTGTATCATCGGCTCTCGGTGGTGCCGATCCGCGTGCCGCCGCTCTCCGAGCGTCGCGAGGATATTCCTGAACTGATCGACTATTTCATGGATCAGATATCGGCCGCGACCGGCTTGCCGAAACGCCAGATCGGCCAGGATGCGATGGCGGTGTTGCAGTCGCACATCTGGCCGGGAAACGTCCGGCAGCTTCGTAACAATGTCGAGCGCGTCATGATTCTCGCGGGCGGCGGTCCGGAGGTCATCATCACAGCCGACATGCTGCCGCAAGACGTCGGCTCGATGGTGCCGGCAATGCCGACCAGCAACAATGGCGAGCACATCATGGGCTTGCCGCTCCGCGAGGCGCGGGAGGTGTTCGAGCGCGATTACCTGATTGCCCAGATCAGCCGCTTCTCCGGCAATATCTCTCGCACTGCGGAATTCGTCGGCATGGAGCGCTCGGCGCTGCACCGCAAGCTCAAGGCGCTTGGAGTGGGCTGACCAGGCTCAGCCTGGTTCAGCTGGCTCGGTCTATGCATTTGCTTGAGAAATTTCATCTATTTCCAGGTACTTATGGAGATATGTGTTTGCAATGCGCGCTGTGGGCGCACGAACAAGGCTTGCCTAAAAACCGCGCCTGCCTTCTAATCGCGCCTGCCGCGCCTGCCCGGAGGGGGATCTCAGGGGGAATCGGTAACCGGATGATGCTCGAATAAGGCAGCACACGGTTCAATAAAAAAGAAACAGAGCGGGATAAAAACAATGGCGGCAGACCGCGCACAAAATCTCCAAGACACCTTCCTTAATCACGTTCGCAAAACCAAAACGCCACTCACGATCTTTCTGGTCAATGGAGTAAAGTTGCAGGGAATCGTCACCTGGTTCGACAATTTCTGCCTGCTGCTCCGGCGCGACGGTCATTCGCAGCTGGTCTACAAGCATGCGATCTCGACCATCATGCCTGGCGCTCCGATCCAGCTGTTCGAAGGCGGCGAGGATGCCCCGGCTTGAGAGTGATCTGATTGGAACCCCGAAATCTTGAAGGGGGCGCCGACCGTCCGCGGTCGGCTGGGGGTAAAGACACCGGGCGGGTGATCGTCATCGGCCCTTATTTACGAATGCGCCGCGGCGATGCCGAGACGCAAGCCGATCGCCATGCTTTGCGCAATTCCGAGGCCCGGCTCGAGGAAGCCGTCGGTCTCGCGCGCGCCATCGACCTGACGGTCGCGGACGCGCTGATAGCGCCGGTCAGCCAGGTCCGGCCCGCGACCTACCTCGGCAAGGGCAAGGTTGAGGAGATCGTCGGTCTGATCAGCGGGCACGAGATCGAACTGGTGATGATGGACTGCGCGCTGTCGCCGATCCAACAGCGTAATCTGGAGAAGGCGTGGAACACGAAGGTGCTCGACCGCACCGGCTTGATCCTGGAAATCTTTGGCCGCCGCGCCAAGACCAGCGAGGGCGCGCTGCAGGTCGAACTCGCTCATTTGAATTATCAGCGTTCGCGCCTGGTGCGGTCGTGGACCCATCTCGAGCGCCAGCGCGGCGGTTTTGGCTTCATGGGCGGTCCCGGTGAAACCCAGATCGAGGCGGACCGCCGCCTGATCGGCGAGCGCATCACCCGTCTCGAGAACGACCTGAAGAAGGTTCAGGCGACGCGGCGACTGCATCGTGCCGGGCGAAAGCGGGTGCCGTATCGCGTTGTCGCGCTGGTTGGCTACACCAATGCCGGAAAGTCGACGCTATTCAACCGCTTGACCCGCGCCGAGGTGCAGGCGGCCGACATGCTGTTTGCGACGCTCGATCCCACCTTGCGCACGCTGAAGCTGCCGCATGGCGGCAAGGCGATGCTGTCGGACACCGTCGGCTTCATTTCCAACCTGCCGACCCAACTGGTCGCGGCCTTTCGTGCGACGCTCGAAGAAGTGCTGGAAGCTGACGTCATTCTCCATGTCCGAGACATTTCACATGAAGATGCCGAGGCGCAGCAGCGCGACGTCGATACCGTGCTGCGCCAGCTCGGCATCGATCCGGACACAGGCCAACGCATCCTCGAAGTCTGGAACAAGATCGATCGCTTCGCTCCGCAGGAGCGCGAAAACCTGAGAAATATCGCCGCCCGCCGCCCGCCCGAACGTCGCTGCTTTCTGGTTTCCGCCGAAACCGGGGAGGGCATCGAGACGCTGCTCGCCGCGATCGAGGATCGTCTGGCAGCAACCCGCACGACGCTGGATTTGTCGGTCGACGCCTCTGACGGCGCCGGCATCAGCTGGCTGCATCGCAACGCTGAAGTGCTCAACAAGGAGCTGCACGAAGGGCGATTTGACATGACCGTGCGGGTCGACGAGACCAAACGCGACATTGTGGTCAACCGCTTCGATGCGGTGCCGCACGGGGTTTCGAGCTAGGCTTTCCTCATCAACCGGGGATGATGAGCCACGGCTAGGGCACCGGCGTCGGCTCGCCGAAGGCGGCGTGCACCCGGGGGTGACCTGCTAAGTCTTGTTCTCCTCGCCCTTCGCCTCGTTCCACAGCGCATCCATCTCTTCGAGCGAAGCGGCCTCCAACGCACGTCCCTGTGCCGCAATCGCGTGCTCGATATAGGCAAAGCGCCGTTCGAATTTGGCGTTGGTGCCGCGTAGCGCCATGTCCGGGTCGGCGCCGATGTGCCGCGCCAGATTGACCAGCGCGAACAAGAGATCGCCGGTTTCCTCGGCGAGCTCTTGCCCGTCGCCGCGCTCGAGCGCCGCCTCGATCTCGTCGGCTTCCTCGCGAATTTTCTTGAGCACCGCGCGCGGGTCGTTCCAGTCGAAGCCGACGCTGGAAGCCTTGCGCTGCAATTCCATCGCCCGCGCCAGCGCTGGCTGCCCCGCTTTCACGTCCGACAACAGCGACTTCGGTGCGGCCGGTTGCGCCGGCTGCCGCGCGGCGCGTTCGGCTTTCTCCTCGGCCTTGATCCGCGCCCAGGCGCCCTTGACATCCGACGGTGTCAATCGTCCATCGATGTCGGCAAAGACATGCGGGTGCCTTCTGATCATCTTGCGGGTGATCGCCTCGACCACGTCGCCAAATGAGAATGCATCCTGTTCCTCCGCCATCCGGGCATGGAACACCACCTGCAGCAGGAGGTCGCCCAGCTCGTCGCGGAGATCGTCGAGGTCGCCGCGCGCGATGGCATCGGCGACTTCATGGGCTTCCTCGATGGTATAAGGCGCAATCGTCGCAAAATTCTGCTCGAGGTCCCATGGACAGCCGCTGCCGGGCGTCCGCAGCCTCGCCATGATCTCGAGCAAGCGTGAAATATCCCGGGAAGGGGTCATGGAAACACCGAAGCTTTGAAACCCCGAATGAATTTGGGGAAGATTTAAATGTATGCCGCAATATGCGTGCCGATCCCAGCGAAACGAACGGCGAGGAGCGCGTTTTCCATCAATTGGCCGAGGCATCGATGAGTGCTAAGGGCAGGGTATGAGCGATGGACTGCAAACCGAAACCGCACTGGTGCTGTTCTCCGGCGGTCAGGATTCGGCGACCTGCCTCGGCTGGGCGCTGGCGCGATTTGCGCGGGTCGAAATGCTCGGGTTCGATTATGGGCAGCGTCACGCGATCGAACTGGAATGCCGCGACCGGCTGCTCGGCGGCATCAGAGCCTTGCGCGCCGATTGGGCGGCAAAGCTCGGGGAGAGCCACACCCTGGCGATTCCAACCTTAGCCGAGATCTCCGATACGGCGCTGACGCGCGATGTCGCGATAGCAATGGGCGAGGACGGGCTGCCCAACACGTTCGTGCCTGGCCGCAATCTGGTGTTCCTGACGTTCGCGGCGGCGCTGGCCTACCGCCGCGGTATCCGCCACATCATCGGCGGGATGTGCGAGACCGACTATTCCGGCTATCCGGATTGCCGCGACGAGACCATTAAAGCGATGCAGAGCGCGCTCAATCTCGGCATGGCCACGGCGTTCGAATTGCACACGCCGCTGATGTGGCTCGACAAGGCGGCCACCTGGAAGCTCGCGCAAGAGCTCGGCGGGACCGGGCTGGTGGACTTGATCCGCGAAGCGTCCCACACCTGCTATCTCGGCGAGCGCGGCGGACGACACGATTGGGGGTATGGCTGCGGCGAATGCCCGGCCTGCCAGTTACGCGCGAAGGGATGGCGGGAATATACGGGGCGATGAGCCTGCCAACGCGCAGTCGCGTCATCGGCGAAGCGGATAATCTCACAACGCGGTGCCGAAATCCTCCGGCCTCAATTCGATCGGTGCGCCGTGCGGGGTGCGGTCGGCGGCGTGGTCCCAGGCGTCGCGATAGCGGTGCAGGGTCTCGACGCTTGCAACGCCTTTGGCGGCGACCAGCCGTTCCAGGGTCGCCAGCCAGTGCCGGTAATAGGTTTCGCCCGTGTCCGGATCGCCAGCCGCTTGCGCGCGCTTGATTTCATCGGCGAGCGCTGCCGCCCATTCTTTCCAGGTGAAAAGCCCGCGCGCATGCAGCGTCAGCGCCATCGCAAACGCTTGCGCTTCCCAGGGTTCGCGAAACACCGGGCCATCGGCATCGCAGGGGATGTCGGGGAGGGCGCTGGTTGCCTCTCGCGCCATGACGATATCCATCATGCCGTCTCCAGATACGGCTCGAATGCGTCGATCGACACCTTTACGGTGGGGTCGGCCTCCGCGCCCCACAATTCGACCGCGTCGAACACGACGGTATACAGCCGTTGCGGATTGTCACCGGATTCCGTCGCCGCGGAGTCCGGAAACACATGGCAGCCGTGGTCGCGTTCGACGACACCGAGATGGCCGCGCACGTAGCGTGGCAGCCGCGTGTGTGTCCTCGGATGAATGTTTCTCGCACGCACTCGATCGCCCGGCTTGAACTTTGGTGGCGCCGCGCGCGCGCGTCCGAATTTGTCGCGCACCATGACACGCTCGACGTCATTAGCGGTGAACTTGCCGCGCTTGAGTGGTTTTGGCGTTGTGATCGCGTGGCCGGCGGCAACCTCGTCGGCTGTAACGTAGCCTCGGTCGATCAGCAGGGCTTCGAGGCCGAGCAGCCATTTCTTGTAATATGAGCTGGCGAGATAAATGTGGGGCGGCAATGACTCCCGATAGAAACGCGAGGCATCGATGTTGAAAGCGCCGGCGGCACCCATCGCACGCACCATCGCCAGCACACGCGCTTCCCATTCGGCATGAAACATCGGCTCGTTCGGTTCAGGCTCGACTTTGCCGAAGCCATCCATGCCGCCCATGTCGTGGATGCCATTCACGATGGCGCTCTCGGCGTCTTCGGAAATCCAGTTCCGATCATCGAGTCCCGCGTTACCAGTTCGGCGAGCTGCCGCTCGTTCCAGCCTTCGGTGCCCTCTGGCCGCATCGGCAGCACCAGGAAACGGGTCTCTGCGGTCGAATCCCACACGCGTATTTCGGTTTCTTTCGGCAAGTTGACGCCGAAGTCGGCAAGCACGCCGCGGGGATCCTTCACGGCACGGGAACGATACGGCGCGGCCTTATACCAGACCGGTGGCAGCCCCAGCATCTCCCAGGGATAACAGGAGCACAGCGTGCACACGACCATGTTATGGCGCTGCCGCGTATTCTCGACGGCGACCAGATGATCGCCGACCCGGCTGACGTGACCGAGCGTGCTCACGGCCTTGCTGGCGTCCTCCAGCAGGGCCTGCTTGAAAGCGGGGTCGGACCAGGCTTTTGCGACCACTTGCGCGCCGTTGTGGGGGCCGATTTTGGTTTCGTAGGCCTGGATGATGGCATCAAGCCCGGCCGGCTCGACATAGCCCTTCTCGGTTAAGATCGTCTCCAGTGCGCGCACGCGCAGTTCGGTTTCCGATAGATCCGAGTGGTCATGCTGATGGTCATGATCGTGTTCGCTCATGCCGCGGAGAATAGACGAAATATCGCCGCCATGTCGAGGTGTCGCCCCCGCAAGATCGGATAGCCGCGATTTGATCGCGATTTCGGTTGAGACCGTCCCTTGTTCAAGGAACGATCGTCTCATTGCATCATTACGCGGACGGGGCAACTCCGTTTAGAGGAGCAACCGATGCAACTGGACAACAAGAAAATCGCGGTTCTGGCAACGAACGGTTTCGAACAATCGGAACTCGAAGTTCCGCGCGACAAGCTGAAAGCGGCCGGCGCTACCGTCGATATCGTCTCGCTCGAGGCCGGCGAGATCAAAGGATGGGACAAGAAGGATTGGGGCCGGCCGGTCAAGGTCGACAAGACCTTGGGACAAGTCTCGGCCAACGACTACGATGCGATTGTCCTGCCGGGCGGTCAGATCAATCCGGATCTGTTGCGCGTCGAACCCAAGGCGCTCGCCTTCATCAAGGACATTTTCAACCAGAAGAAGATCGTCGCCGCGGTTTGTCACGCACCCTGGCTGCTGATCGAGACTGGCATCGCCAAGGGGCGCAAGATGACCTCCTACAAGTCGATCAAGACCGACGTCATGAATGCCGGTGCGAAATGGGAAGATTCCGAGGTCGTCGTCGACAACGGCGTCATTACCTCGCGCAATCCTGGCGACCTGAACGCATTCAGCGCGAAGATCATCGAAGAGGTGAGGGAAGGCAAACACTGTGAACGCAGCGCGGCCTAACTAGACCGTCGTCGCCGGTTGCAGACCGCTCGCGGCGAGCCGTTTTTGGGTAGGCCGGGCCAGCGACTCTGATAGCTTTTCCGCATGGGGCTTGCGGGGCCACGGACAATATCGGTTGCGGCGGTTGCCTTTTCGGCGTTGCTGAGCGCCGAGGCGCGGGCGGCCAATGGCGCCTACGCCGTGGACGCTGCCGACATTTCGGAGGTCGGATCTTGCAAGGTCGAGAGCTGGATGTCGGCTGCGACCAATACGGATTTTTCGGCGGTGGCCAATCCCTCCTGCGTCGCCAATGTGTTCAGGCCGGTTGAGTTCAGCCTGCTGACCAATCGTTCCCGCAGCGACGGCGATTGGAGCACGACGGTCGCGCCCAAGGCCAAAACCAATCTCGTGCCTACCGGCATCGGTAAGTTCGGCTTTTCATTTTACGCAGGCGGCCAGTTCGACGCGTTGACCGGCGAAAGCCTCGCCACGTTCGCGGTGGTGCCCGCGACCTACCGGTTCTCTGAAACCATGCGCATCAACATCAATGGCGGCTGGCTCTGGGACCGTACTGTCGACCGCCATTACCTGACTTACGGCTTGGGTTTCGACTGGAAATTCACTGACCTGCTGCAGTGGACGATCGAGGCTTTCGGTCAGGCCGGCGCGTCGGACATGCCGAACGTGGTCCGGCCCCGGTTTCAAACCGGCGTGCGATACCGGCCCAATGAGATTTTCTCAGTCGACGTGATCTACGGTCGCAACATTACCGGCGAAAACGCCAACTGGCTTACGATCGGCACCACGATCCGTTTTCCGGTTCCCGGAGGGCAAACCGGCGCGTGAGCGCAGCGGCCATTTGTGAGCCATCGCGTGTTCACGCCTGTTGACGGTCGGCTCGATCGCGCCTGTCTCATCGTGCAGTCCCGCCCCGATTCCATCCGCGCCCGCCTTCGCCGAAAATCTCATGCCCGGCGCTCGTCACAGCCACGGTGTCCTCGAGCTTGATGAAACCGCGACGAGGATGTTTGAGTGTGGTTTCGATCGACACCACCATGCCGGCTTCGAGAGGGCGCCTGGCGTCGGCATCGTCATAGGGGACCGGCCCCTTGGCGGTCAGGCGCGGAGCCTCGTGACTGACAAGACCCATGCCGTGGGCGAGAAATTCCAAGTGCTCACGCTGCTTCGACCGGCCGAGAAGTTTCTCGGCGGCCGCGTAGAGATCGCCGCCCATTCGGCCTGGCTGAACCGCTTCGAACGCGGCCCGCTGTATCGCTTCGATTTCAGCCAGAATTTCCTGCAGTTCGGTATCCGGCTCTCCAAGAATCGCCATCCGCGCGAGATCGCCGATATAACCGTGGAAGTTTCCTCCGGAATCCAGCGACAGCACGTCGCCTCGTTCCCAGCGTTGATCCGAGGGAGCGCGGTTGAGGCTGGCTCCGGCGGCAATCAGGCAGTATTCGAAAGTCAGGCCGCGCTTCACCTCCGCCACTCGCAAGGCGTCTGCGATTTCCCGTTTGGTGTGCCCGGGCCCGTGGTTGCCGATCACCTCGAGCATCGCTTCGATAACCAATTCGGAGGCGTTGCGCAGCTTTGCAAGTTCGGCAGGCGTCTTGACCGCGCGCAGCCGCTCCAGCACGAACAACGCGTCCTTGATTTCGCTGTCGGGGAGGGCGTCCGACAGCGCCTTCCCGGCATCCATCGGCAGAAAGGCAAGCTCGACACCAATACGCTTCCGCGGCACTCCGGTGGCACGGATGCAGTCGACCGCGCGGGCGATGGCATCGATCGACCCGCTGGCGGTGGTCCTTACCTCGGGAACCCATGGCGGCACCACGGCGCGCTGATGGGTTTCCAGCCGATGGCCAATAAAGGCCGCCTTGCCGGGCGCGCCCTTGGGATAAACCACGACCGGAAGATAGCGGCTGACGCCAAGCGCATCCATGTAATCGAAGAAGTTCGCGCGCTCGGCGTCGAGGAGATACTGAACGTTATGCTTCGAGGTCGCAAGCAACACATCTAGGCCGGCCTCTTCCATCAGCCTGTCCAGTTTGCCGGCGTCAAACGGTATCGACAAAGCCTCGGGCGTTCGCCTTGCGCTCTCCTGCATCACGATCCTCCCATTTTCCATTCGCGCCCCGCAAACCTAATGCGGACATCGCGGCGTCTGCTTCAGCCTCGTAAGCTATGGCCACGCCCGATGGGTGGAAAGGGCTTCGGCTGCTTGATGACGATGGATTCGCATAAGGTATATTATGGAACATCTAAATATACAAAATAGATCAAATGGTTAGGATCGGCGCCGCAACGATGACGGCAGTGGCTTTCGCAAGTGCCGGCCGCATCCTCGCCGGGCTGGCAACGGGCTCGAACTAGATCGTGCTGGGTGATCCGCTGGCAGGTTTGATCGCTGTGGCTATATTTCCGTGGATCTCGATCGGATTGCTGTAAAACTTTTTGAATGGGAGGTGGGCCGATGAGTGGAAAGCCGAGCCAGTACGATATCGGTCTGGACAAGACAGCGGCCAATTTTGTGCCGCTGTCGCCACTGAGCTTCCTGGCGCGCACCGCCGCAGTCTATCCCGATCATGTCGGTACCGTTTATGAGGCCCGCGCCTTTACCTGGTCGCAGACCTATGCGCGCTGCCGGCGTTTTGCTTCATATCTGGCCGGGCGCAATATCGGGCATGGCGATACCGTCGCGGCGATGCTGCCGAACGTTCCAGCGATGAACGAGGTGCATTTTGCGGTGCCGATGGCCGGCGCCGTGCTCAATGCGCTCAACATCCGGCTCGATGCCTCCTCAATCGCGTTCCAGCTCGATCACGGCGCCGCTCGGATCATCCTGGTCGATCCCGAATTCGGCGGCGTGATCACAGAGGCGCTTGAGCTGATGACGGGGCCAAAGCCGTTCGTCATCGATGTCGACGATCCCACGTTCGCCGGCGGCAATTGTATCGGCGAGATCGAATACGAAGAGGCGTTGGCTCGGGGCGATGAAAACTTTGTCGCGCGGCCACCGGCAGACGAATGGGACGCGGTCGCGCTCAGCTATACCTCGGGGACGACAGGTAATCCGAAGGGCGTCGTGACCCACCACCGTGGCGCCTACCTCAACGCAATCAGCAACATCCTGGCCGGCAATCTCGGCCAGCATCCGGTCTACCTCTGGACGCTGCCGATGTTCCACTGCAACGGCTGGTGTTTTCCGTGGACCGTCGCGGCGGCAGCCGGCACCAATATTTGCCTGCGCAAGGTCGACCCCACCAAAATTTTCGAGCTGATCGAGAGCCACGGCGTCACCCACATGTGCGGCGCGCCGATCGTCTACAACACGCTGATCAATGCGCCCGATGCGCCGAGAGGCAAGGCTGCACGGCCGGTCGTCGGACTGATCGCCGGCGCAGCCCCGCCGGTTGCCGTGCTCGAGGGCGCCGAAAGCATCGGCATCAAGTTGACCCATGTTTATGGCCTGACCGAAGTATACGGCCCGGCCTCGGTATGCGCGGAGCAGCCGGGTTGGGACGAACTGCCGCCCGATCAGCGCGCGCAATTAAAACGCCGGCAGGGTGTCGCCTACCCGCTTGAGGAAGCCATCACGGTGATCGATCCCGCGACCATGCATGAGGTGCCGCGCGATGGCGAAACCGTCGGCGAGGTGATGTTCCGCGGCAATATCGTCATGAAGGGCTATCTGAAGAACGAAAGCGCCACCAGGGAGGCTTTCGCGGGCGGCTGGTTTCACACCGGCGATCTCGGCGTGCTCGATCAACATGGCTATGTCATCATCAAGGACCGCTCCAAGGACATCATCATTTCCGGCGGCGAGAACATCTCATCGGTCGAGGTCGAGGACGTGCTCTACAAGCATCCTGCGGTGCTGTTCGCCGCAGTGGTGGCAAAACCCGACCGCAAATGGGGCGAGGTGCCCTGCGCCTTTGTCGAGCTGAAGGAAAACGCTCGGGCCACCGAGGCCGAGATCATCGCGTTCTGCCGCAGCCAGATGTCGGGTTTCAAGACGCCAAAGGCTGTCGTGTTCGGTCCCATCCCCAAGACCTCGACCGGCAAGATCCAGAAGTTCATGCTGCGCAATCAGGTGGATTCGGCCAAGGCGATTTCGGCCTAGCGCGACTACATCGATTGTTCGTCCCGCGAACGGCATTTGTGAAAGCACGGAATATGCCGTTGTTCCCGGTTAGCTTGCCCAACGCAGTGACAGCTTGGGCCTGGCTGCCCGGAGCCAGCGCTCGCCGGCTCAGTCCGCCCGTTGAACCGTCAGGTGCATGCCGTCATAGGCCGGCAGGACGTTTGGCGGGAGACTCTGCCGCAGCACCTCGTAATCCAGGTCGGAATGCATGTTAGTGATCACGGCACGGCGCGGCTTGAATCGATCGATCCATGACAGCGCGTCGTTGACGCTGAAATGGCTGGGGTGCCCGGTATAGCGCAGCCCGTCGATGATCCAGAGGTCGAGATTTTCCAGGAAACGCCAGCTCTCGCGCGGGATGTCGTTGACGTCAGGCGTGTAGGCGGCTCCTGCGATCCGGTAGCCAAGCGCGGGAATATTGCCGTGCTGCAGGAGGAATGCCGACAGCACCAGCGAACCGCCCTTCCCTTCGATACCGCGGCTTTCGCCGGCCTCGATCGAATGTTGGGTGAGGATGGGCGGATAGTCACTGCCCGACGGCGATACGAAGCAGTAGGAAAACCGGTGCATGATGTCTTTCGCGGTCGACTGGCTCAAATAGACCGGAATGCGCCGTCGCTGATGCAGCACGACGGAGCGCAGATCGTCGATCCCATGGGTCTGATCGGCATGCTCATGGGTGAGGAACACCGCATCGAGGTGATCGACGCCGGCGCCGATCAGCTGTTCGCGCAGGTCGGGCGAGGTGTCGATCAGGATCCGCGTCATGCCGCTATCAGCGCTGCGCTCGACAAGCAGCGAGCAACGGCGGCGGCGATTCTTTGGATTTGTGGGATCGCACGCGCCCCAGCCGAGCGCGGGACGTGGAACGCCGGCAGATGATCCGCAGCCGAGAATTGTCAGGCTCAGCGTCATGCGGTCGCTTCCGGAGACGGCACCTTGGCGAACAGGCGAAAGAAATTTTCGCTGGTCTGACGCGAGATCTCTTCGAGCGAAACGCCGCGGGTCTCCGCCAGTACCCTGGCGATTTCGACCACATAAGAAGGTTCGTTACGCTTGCCGCGGAACCGGCCCGGCGCGAGATAGGGCGCATCGGTCTCGACCATGATGCGATCGGCCGGAAGCTCGGCGGCCAGGTCACGCAAGGCTTCCGACTTCTTGAAGGTCAGGATGCCGGTGAATGAAATCGAAAGACCCAACGAGATCGCCTTCATCGCCAGCTCCCGTCCCCCGGTGTAGCAATGCAGCACGGCGCGAAACGATCCTTTGGCCATTTCAGTTTCCAGGATGCGGCCGCAATCCTCGTCGGCGTCGCGGCTATGGATCACCAGCGGCAGACCGGTCGCCCGGGCAGCCGCGATGTGGGCGCGAAAACCGCGTTGCTGGGCCTCTCGCGAGCCGTGCTGATAGAAGTAATCGAGCCCCGCCTCGCCCAGCGCCACCACCTTGGGATGGCGCGTCATCTCGATCAGCTCAGCCGCGGCAATGCCATCCTCTTCATCGGCATGATGTGGATGCGTACCAACCGAACAATAGACGTCGGGAAATCGCATCGCGATGTCGAGCAATTCGCCAAGACGCCGTACCCGCGTCGAGATCGTGACGATTCGTCCAATGCCCGCGGCCGCAGCCCTTGCCACGACACCGTCGAGGTCGTCGGCGAAGTCGGGAAAATCCAGGTGGCAGTGGCTGTCGACCAGCATGGCTTTGGAACCGTTCAACCGGCGATCGGTTCGACATAGCGCGGGAAGACCCCGCTCGGCGCCGGCAGCGCGATGCCGGGCGTGATGCGGGTAGCGCCGCCAAGCGTCGAGAAGTCGCGCGCTTCCCGTCCCCGGGGGATGCCGAGACTATCCAGCAACTTCGCCGAGGATTCCGGCATCACCGGTTGCGTCAGAATGGCGATCTGGCGCACCACCTCGGCGGTTACATACAGCACGGTGCGCTGACGCGGCGGATCGGTCTTGGCCAGCGCCCATGGCGCCTCGCCCGCGAAATAACGGTTGGCTTCCGCAACCACCGCCCAAACCGCATTGAGCGCCTGGTGGATCTGCTGGGTCGCCATCGCCGCCCGCGCCAAGCCGATCATGCCGTCGGCCTGCGCAAGAATCGCCTTGTCATTGTCGGTGAAGGCGCCCGGCTGGGGCAGCACGCCTCCATGCTGCTTTGCGACCATCGACAGCGAGCGCTGCGCGAGATTGCCGAGATCGTTGGCGAGATCGGCATTGATGCGCGCGACAATCGCTTCGTGATTATAGTTGCCGTCCTGGCCGAACGGCACTTCACGAAGGAAGAAATAGCGCACCTGATCGACGCCGTATTGGTCGGCAAGGTTGAAGGGGTCGACGACATTGCCAACCGACTTCGACATCTTTTCGCCGCGGCTGAACAGAAAACCGTGAGCATAGACGCGCTTCGGCAGAGCAATGCCGGCCGACATCAGGAATGCCGGCCAGTACACCGCGTGAAAGCGGATGATGTCCTTGCCGATGATGTGAACGTCCGCGGGCCAATAGCGCCAGCTCGGATCGGTCTGATCGGGAAACCCGATCCCGGTGATGTAGTTGGTCAAGGCGTCGACCCAGACATACATCACGTGCTCGGGAGCGCCGGGAACCTTGACGCCCCAATCGAAGGTGGTCCGCGAGATCGAGAGATCCCTGAGACCGCCTTTGACGAAGCTGATGACCTCGTTCTTGCGCGAGTCCGGCCCGATGAAATCCGGCTGGTTCTCATAGAGCGCCAGCAGCCGGTCCTGATACGAGGATAGTTTGAAAAAGTAACTCTTCTCCTCGACCCATTCGACCGGCGTGCCCTGCGGCCCGAGCCGCACATTGTCATCGCCCATGACGGTTTCGTCTTCGGCGTAGTACGCCTCGTCGCGCACCGAATACCAGCCGGCATAGGTATCGAGATAAATATCGCCGCTATCGGCCATGCGCTGCCAGATTTCCCGGCTGGAGCGATGGTGCTGCTCTTCCGTGGTGCGGATGAAACGGTCGAATGAGACGTCGAGCCGCCGATCCATGTCCTTGAACCGTTGCGCGTTGCGGGTCGCGACCTCCAGCGTCGGCAGCTTCTCGAGCTCGGCGGTCTGGACCATTTTGAGCCCGTGCTCGTCGGTCCCGGTGAGGAAAAACACATCCTTGCCATCGAGCCGCGCAAAGCGCGCCAGTGCGTCGGCCGCGATCGCCTCATAGGCATGGCCGATATGCGGCACCCCGTTGGGATAGGCGATCGCCGTGGTGATGTAGAAGATGTTTCCGCGAGCCTGATTATGTGCAGGCTTTGCGATCGGCGCAGCCTTACGGACGGTAGTGCCGCTTTTCGATTTGCGCGGCTTTTCCGGTAAGACCGCTGGCTTGGGAGTCGGGGCCGCCTTGTCAGATCTCGTTTTGCTTGCGGACTTCCTGGCTGACTTCTTCGCCGCCTTCTTCGCAACCAGCGTTTTCCTGCTGGCTCTCTTGGCTTGTTTCACTGGCCGAGTTTTTCTTTTTGCACGCCTTTTCGGCGCCGATGCCTTGGCGCTGCGCGCGCGCGGCGATTTGCCGGCCTTGGCCGCGCTCCGCCTTTTTGCAGCTTTTCTCTTACGAAGAGCCACCGCGATTTCCTTTTTTATGGTTCAAACAAGCCGGTTGGGGACAACCGCGCGCAACGCCCGCCAGCAAACGGTCTAGCGCGTCGCCTCCGCAAGCAGCCCGAATACCGAGAAAACCAGCGGCTTTCGCTCGAGATTATATTCTGCGGTATCGCGCGCGGCGCGGTTGATCTTTTCCCACACCTCCGCCAGCCGTGCAAGGCGGGGAAGGTTCGCGTTGGCATCGGTGTCATCGCAGCGCATCTGCTCGCTCATCCAGCGGTCGACGCCGTCGATGAAGGCCGCCAGGGCCGCCCGGTCGCTGCCGCCGAGTGCTTCGCCCAGCGCGTGAAGCTCGCGCGCATCGACCCGCGGTAGGTTCGCCAGCAGCGCGGCGGTGCGCTGGTGAAGTTTCAGGGCGTCGCCCCCGAGCAGCGTCAACGCCCGGGCGACACTGCCCTCCCCCGCGGCTGCCGCTTCCGCGAGCCCAGGATCATCGCTGGCAATGCCCGTGGCCTGCGCCGCGGCGCGGGCAACGTCTTCGGTTGCGAGCGGGCGCAATGGCAGCTTTCGGCAGCGTGACAGGATCGTCGGCAGCACCCGCGCCGGCGCGTGGCTGACCAGCAGGAACAGCGATTGCTGCGGCGGCTCCTCGAGCACCTTGAGTAACGCGTTGGCCGCGTTCGGGTTGAGTTCGTCCACGGTGTCGACGACGCAGACCCGCCAGCCCTCCACCGCTGCCGTCGAGCCGAAAAACGAAATCGTCTCCCGCGTCTCATCGACGGTAATCACAGTGCGCAGCACGCCCTTGTCGTTCAGCGTGCGTTCCAGCGTCAGCAGCCCGCCATGGGCGCCGGCCGCGACATGGCGCGCGACCGGATCGGACGGATCGACCCAAAGCGAGTTGGCGTGCAGCACCTCGGGCGAGCCGGGATTGCGGTGCGCGAGCACGAAACGCGCCATGCGATAGGCCAGCGTCGCCTTGCCGATTCCGATCGTGCCCCCGATCAGCCAGGCGTGCGGAATGCGTCCGCTGCGGTAGGCGTTCAACAGCGCCGTCTCGGCCTCCCGGTGCCCGAACAGCTCGGTGGTTTCCCGCGGATGAACGGCTGCGATCTGCGGCTCGACCTGTCGGGCGCTCATGCTGAGCCGGCCACGCTGCTGGCGCCGGGCGTGAAAAAGCGATCGCGCAAGGCGGCCCATATGTTTGCGGCAACCGTGCCGGGGTCGGCGTTGGCATCGATCAGCACGCAGCGTTGCGGATCGCGGGCTGCGATCTGACGGTACGCTTCGCGTAACTCCTGATGAAATTTGAGATCCTCCGCCTCGAACCGGTCGGGCGCGCCATTGCCGCGGCGCTCCGCCGCGCGCTGGATGCCGACCTCCACCGGGACGTCGAGAATGATGGTCAGATCGGGCTTGAGGTCGCCGATCGTTACCCGCTCCATCGCGTCCAGGATCGCCGGCGCGACATGGCCGAGGCTGCCCTGGTAGGCGCGCGTCGAATCCGAAAAGCGGTCGCACAACACCCAGATTCCCTGATTGAGCGCCGGCTTGATAACGGCGCGGACATGGTCGTCGCGCGCGGCTGCAAACAGCAGCGTCTCCGCTTCCGGGCCCAATAGCTTGCCCATCCCCGACAGCACCAGATGCCGCATTATTTCGGCGCCCGGCGAGCCTCCGGGCTCGCGCGTGACGATGGCGCGTAGCTTGGCGGCACTCAGCCGGTCCGCCAGCGTCTTGATTTGGGTAGACTTGCCGGAACCCTCGCCACCCTCAAAGGTGACAAATCTTCCTCGCCCGGGAGTCCGCTTGAGCGCCGCGTCGCTCATGGTCAGAGCTTCTCGGCGCCGGCGCGAAACATTCCGATCACGAGCTCACTCACGCCGTCGATCGCGCGCCGCACTGTCGATCCCTTGCCGATCGATTCCGCCGCATAAACCGGTGTCTCCATGGCGATGCGGGCGCCGCGCCAGACCTTGACCATGCCGATCTGCTGGCCGGATTGGATCGGCGCACGTACCGGGCCGCTATAGACGATGCGCGCGATCAATTTATCCGTACCGTTTTTCTGCACCATCACCTGGATCGGTTCGGGGCTGGAGAGTTTTACCGAACGGCTATCGCCGCCAAACACCTTGGCGTAGCCGACCGGCTGCTGGGCGGCGAACAACGTCCGTGTCTCGAAATTGCGATATCCCCATTCGAGCATCTTCTTTGCTTCCGAGGCGCGGTCCTCCGGATCTTCCAGGCCGTTGACGACCACGATCAGTCGCACGCCATTCTGCACGGCGGAGCCGACCATCCCGTAGCCGCCCTCCTTGGTATATCCGGTCTTGAGACCGTCGGCGCCTTCCAGCGAGTTCAGCAGGGGATTGCGGTTCTGCTGCCGGATCTTGTTCCAGGTGAATTCCTTCTCGCCGAACAGCTTGTAGAACTCCGGATAGGTCTGGATGATGTAGCGCGCGAGCTTGGCGAGCTCGCGCACCGTCATCTTGTTGCCGGGATCGGGCAACCCATTGGAATTGGCAAAGCTCGATTGCGTCATCCCGAGTTCGCGCGCCCGCTTGGTCATCATCTCGGCGAAGGCCGGCTCGTTACCGGCCATACCTTCGGCCAGCACCATGCAGGCATCGTTGCCGCTCTGGATGATGGCGCCATGCAGGAGATCGTCGACCGAGATCTTGCTGTGAATTGCGGCGAACATGGTCGAGCCGCCGGAGGGCGCTCCGCCCTTGCGCCAGGCATTCTCGCTGACCCGATATTCGTCGGTCAGGCTGACCTCGCCCTGCTTGATGGCGTGGAACACCACCTCGGCGGTCATCAGCTTCATCATGCTGGATGGTGCCCGCAACTCGTCGGCGTTCTTCTCGAACAACACGCTGCCGCTGGAGGCTTCGATCAGGATCGCGGTCGGCGCATCGCCGTCGAAACCACCCTCCTCCTTCTTGGCACCCTGCACGCTGTTATTGGCGGCAAGCACCACGCCGCCCCATCCCATGGCGACTACGACCAAGGCCGCG
The DNA here is from genome assembly GCA_963840155.1 of uncultured Alphaproteobacteria bacterium. Taxonomy (GTDB): domain Bacteria; phylum Pseudomonadota; class Alphaproteobacteria; order Rhizobiales; family Xanthobacteraceae; genus Bradyrhizobium. The sequence continues at coordinate 806,851 of CAWIXP010000001.1, read as the reverse complement.
ATCAGGCTGCGCCACGGACGCGCCGGCAGCGGTCGTGCCGTGCGGTAGGATGATTTTTCAACTGCCATCTGCGATGCCCTGAGCCCGGCGTTCTAACAGTTGGAAGTACCGCAAACAACACGGGTTTGCGGGGTTTCCGGGCAGCCGATCCGATTGCTGCCCCAACCCGGCGATGAACAAGCGACGGCTGACGGATTTGCGGTCATCGCCGGCTTGATCGGCGCAAAACGCATCACCCAACTGCAGGGGTGCTGCCGAACCTCAAACAGAAGCTCATCGTCGAAGACGCCGGTCACAGGATTCAGGAGGAGCGGCCTGAGGAGGTCAATGCGGCTTTGATCGGACTTCTCAAAGACAGCGCCAACGCATCGCTGTCGTGCGCGGCTGCGGCTCAATACAATCCGCGGCCGGCCAACAGATCGCTCGGCCCGCGCCGATCGACCGGCGCATAGGCCGACAGCGGACTGACGGCGGGTGCATATTCAGCGTCGTCTTCATACGAGACCGCGCGCGGATTTTGCAGCACCCGGCGGCTGCGGCTGGAGGCTGATATCTCCGACGTGGCGCTGATCGAGGCCATATCTGCCGAAGTATTGCCGAGGCTATAGGGCCGGCCCTCGGGCATTGGAATCTCGCCCCGGATCGGACGGCCATGCAATGGGATTTCCGGGACGAAAGGATGCGCCGAGGCCACCCTTACAAGCGACGGCGACGGCGCCGGCATCCCGGTTCGCAAGGTCGCCATCAGCTGCCGGTCGTCCGAACCCTCAAGGGGCGCCCGGGCGACATATTCGACGCGTACCCGCGCTACCCCATTGCTTTTAAATTCAAGCAGTTCCGCGGCTTTGTTCGAGACGTCTATGAGGCGATTACCGTGGTACGGCCCGCGGTCGTTGACGCGCACGATCAGCGATTTGCCGTTCGAAAGATTGGTCACCCGGGCGTAGCATGGCATCGGCAGGGTCGGATGAGCCGCGGTCAGCGAGCCCATGTCGAACACCTCGCCATTGGCGGTCAGCCGGCCATGGAAATCGTCACCGTACCAGGAGGCGAGCCCCTCTTCGCGATAGCTGGGATCCTCTTCCGGCACATAGACCCGGCCCGCGACGGTATAGGGCTTGCCGACGCGATAGGTGCCGCCGCCTTTCGGCACGGGTTCGCCCAAACCGACCACCCGGGGGCTACTGGAAACGCCGTATTTCGGGTCGACCCGGCCCGCAAACTTGCCTGACGAGGCACAGTTGGCCAGGATCAAGCATGCCGCCACCACGGCAGCCGCGCTGCGCGCCGTCAGGACGATCTGATCTGGCCGCCGAATCCCCATCCGCCCCAATTACCATTCCACCCGCCACATGCCTGCTTCCAAGCATCCGCCGGTTCACGCCCCGATGCAGCCAACCCTCCGCATCAAGAGACAAAGATATCGCATCTGGAACACGGCGGAAATGGGGAGAGGCCGAGGTGGTGAATCAATGGTTGCGGTCGCTACCGGCCGATTCCGCCGGGGCGGTCTCGAACTGTCGCCGGCATCCGCACCAGACCCCGAACGGGACTGTTGCACCAAATCATCAGTCGGCTCCGAATCTCGATCGGGGTACAGAATTCTTTTGACTGTGCAACGCAGCAGTCGTTTTGTCCTGAGCGTTGGGGCTCGCTAAGGATATTTACAATGATAGAGACGATTACAGCTTTGATGGGTCTGGTTAGCGCCGGAATTTTCCTTGCCCACGCATTTGAGGGCTTTCGCTCGCGAGCCTGACCTCGACGGAACCGCGTTTCAAAAAAATCCGATTCGGAAATCTTTAAGGGATTCGGACCAGCATTGAGACCGGAAGGTATACCATGCAAAACCATGATCTCGTGTCCGACGGATTTCTGGCGCTGACCGCAGCCAGCCTGATGTTGTTGTGCTCCGGTTTGCTCGCGATCGCGTTCAACTAGCCCGGCGCGGCGGAACGATCGCGGCGCACGATCAGACCGCCCGTTGCGGCGGCAATCGATCCCCTTCCCCGGCGCTGGCCAGCGTGTGAGCAGTCGAGCCCGTTCTTGATCTTCGCAGCTCCAAGTGGTTGATGTCGCAGCACTGGAAGGGTGGCCGAGTGGTTTAAGGCACCGGTCTTGAAAACCGGCGTGCCTGCAAGGGCACCGTGGGTTCGAATCCCACCCCTTCCGCCAGGATCATTGAATCATTGGAGAGTTAGCGACTTTCCGTCCAACCTCCATACTCGCCGGTTTCCACAGTGGAACTTAAACCGCGCAGATGTGTTCCTCTAACTAATGGAGGACTGCACGATGAAGCTGAAATTTCTAGCCGCTGCTGCGGCGCTTGCGACCTTGATGGCCAGCCCCGCCTCCGCGCGGGTAATCCATCATCGTGGTCACTACCACCACTACTACAATCGCGTCGGACCGATCGGCGCCGCCGCTGGTCTAGCTGGAGCAGCCATTGGGACGGCGGGTGCTATCGCGACCGCCCCCTTCCGCGGCTCGTATGCGTACGACCGTGGTTACGGTTATGACCGTGGTTACGATCCGTATTATGCGCGGCCCGCTCCCTACTACCGCGGATGGTAGTCGACAAAAGGCGGCCGCACTGGCCGCCTTTTTCTCGCGCTTGGCCCTCTGGGCGTGCGCGCGCCCGCGATCAATTGAGCGGCAGCCAGACGATGCCGCACGGCCCGTTGCAGCCGTTGCAGTGTGCCGGTTGATCGAAGGTGCTGGCGAGCTGCCATTCCTGCGATTCATTGCTCCATTGGGCTACGGCATGAGAGACGATATCGTCGGATCGGCAGGTGGAGCAAACGGGCGTCGATCTGGTCGCGCGGCTGCTGGCTGTCTGCGCCGGCTCTCGATCTGCGCTACTGAACGGATTCAGAAGTAAAGCTTGCGTCATATTTCCCCCCTGACGGCTTAAACCCAGCCCTTGCCTTTCTGCTCGAAAATAATCCTGCAGCGATGATTCGTCTTGGCCGCGTCCTCTGGGCGCTGTGGATTGTGCGATTTGGTCCTTAGCTGTGGCGCACCGACCACAGAGAGCTACCGAGGGATCCGGTCGCAGCGCAGATCGTTTTGTCCTTGTTCTGTTTGGCACCCTCGCCGATGATGGCGGCAAGAAGAACATAAGGGAGGCACCATGGCGCCCGTTACGCGCGTATTTCTCGCAGTTGCGTTGTTGCTGTCCGGCGCGGCGCCATCATTGGCGCAGGGCTATCCGAACCGGCCGGTGCGCGTGGTCGTCGGCTTCCCCGCGGGAGGTCCCACCGATGCCATCGCGCGCCTGATGGCGCAGAAGCTCTCCGAGAATCTCGGCCAGCAGTTCTTTGTCGAGAACATCGGCGGGGCCGGTGGCAGCACCGCCGCCGGCCAGGTCGCGCGCGTGACCCCGGACGGCTACACCATCATGGCGATCAGCACCGGCTTCGTGGTGAACCCGAGCCTCTACGCCAAAGTTCCCTATGACCCGGTAAAGGATTTCGACGCCGTGACACTGGTTGCGGTTTCTCCAAATGTCGTGGTGGTCAACCCCTCGGTGCCGGCCAAGACGCTGCCGGAGCTGGTGCAGCTCATCCGCGACAATCCCGGCAAATACAGCTTTGCCGGCCCCGGCATCGGCTCGACGCCCCATCTCGGCGGCGAACTGTTCCGGCTCGCATTCAAGCTCGATCTGGTCCACGTGCCGTTCACCGGCGCCGCGCCGGCAGTCCAGGCCACTATCGGCGGCCATACCCCGATCGCCTTCACGGCGCTGCCGTCCTCGCTCGCGGCGATCCAGAGCGGGCGAGTGCGTGCGCTAGGGGTTGCCGCGACCGAACGCGCCGCCGGTATTCCCGATGTGCCGACCTTTGCCGAACAGGGAGTGAAAGATCAGGAAGCCGATACCCTCACCGGCATCGTTGTGCCGGCGGGAACGCCGAAAGAGATCACCGAGATGCTTTCTCGCGAGATCGCGGGGATCGTGGCACGGCCAGACGTCAGGGAGCGGCTCGCGGCGCTCGGCTTCACGCCGGTAGCCAACACACCCGACGAGTTCAGCGCGCGCATCAAGCTGGAGATCGAAAAGTGGGCCAAGGTGGTGCGCGATGCGAATCTGCGGATCGAATGACCGACGAAGCTTAGCCCGATCCAGTTTCGCTCAATCCAGGCAATTCTGCATTCGCGTACCGATGAATCCTTCACCGCCAACAGATCGACCGCGAACTCGCCCTCACCGCCGATCTGTCAGCCGCCGCGGCCACCGCACGACGAGCCTAGGGCGGACACCTCGGTTGCAAGTTCCGTCGGCGCCCGGATGATGGGCGCCGATGCCGATCTCATCTTCATCTAACGGAGAAAACCCATGCCACTCGGCGGATTGCAGCATTACACCATCGAACCTTCCGATCTCGAACGCACCAAGGATTTTTATTGCGAGGTGCTGGGTCTGGAGAACGGCGAGCGGCCGCCACTCGATTTCCCGGGCTACTGGCTTTATTCCGGCGGCACCGCCACGGTGCACCTGATGGGCACCCGTAAGCCGCGCGAAGGCATCGTGGTGCGCGGCACCGAGAAGAAATACGAGGACACCGGCCGCCTCGATCACATCGCTTTCGCTGCAACCGATGTCGATGGGGTGCGCAAGCGCCTGCAGTCCAAGGGCGTGAAATTCCGCGAGAGTATCGTGCCGCGCACCGGCGACACGCAATTCTTCCTCTACGATCCCGACGGCGTAGGCGTGGAGTTGAATTTTCCCAAGGCGTAAGACGCCTGTTTTCGTGATGGCCGGGCTAGTGCCGGATCAGTCCATTCCGCGCTCATGGCTCAGGCGCACCATTTCCTCGATGAAGATCGCTTTTTGTTTGTCATCGAGACTGGCGAATAGCGGCTCGGCCGCGTCCGCGACGCTGCGCTGATCGACGGCGCGGTCATTGAGAAACTGCGCTTCGTTGCGCATCTGCTCGATGATGTCGTCGGGCGGATCGCGCTTGGCGCGCGCAATTCGCAGGTTGAGGCGGTCGGCGCCGTTGTGGCCGAGGTAGTGCATCGCGCTGTTGAAACCGGTCCAGTGCTTCTCCTGTTCGGGGGTCAGCTTCAATTCGTTTTTGATCCGTTCGATGTTGGCATCGCTGTTGGTCACGATCTGGTCGGCCGTCAACTGCGGCTCACCCTCTTGGGTCAGCACCGCCGCCGACTTGCCTGGCCTGTCGGCCTTGGCCGCCTTGGCGGGTTTCGCGGGACCGGGTTGTTGTTTGGCTGCGCTGCCTGCCGGTGCCGGCTGCGCTTCCTGCCCAACCCCTAGCACGCCGGTGAATACACCGACGACACCTCCGATCGCCCCGCCCAACACACCGCCCACCGGCCCGGCCGCCTTGTTGCCTGCCTGGGCACCCTGCTGGACGCCCTTGACCAATCCCTGTGCATCCACCGCGCCGGGGACGCTAAAGAACACGACGACAAGCGCCCCGAGCGCGACCCACAATCTCAACCGCGCAGACGCGCTCAATGTCGGGCTGATCATTATTCGGTCTCCATGGACTATCGATGGGAGAGGGCTGAGGTTGGGGGGCCACGCGCATCCGTCCGTTTCGGACTTTATCGTTTCCGCGCCGAATTAGTCTACCGTTCTGCGGCCTTGTCCAAGGTCGAGAAGACCATGCTGCAAGGGCGGTTACAGAAAGGGCGCGTGGGCCGTTGCGCCACGGGACAGCTCTCGATCGATCCCGCGGGCGATGTGTGCAGCGCAATAGGCCTGGCGGAGCCGGAAGGTCTGGCGGAGAGGATGACCTGTCTGCCTTTGACTTGCACGCAATGCTAATTCCACAAGCGCGGCCAACCTGATTTCTCGACAGAAGCCGCCAATTCTGCTCTGATCTCACGACGAAATCTCCGCGGCGACCACGCAGTTCCAATTTCAGGTGCGAGCCGGCGGAGTTTGAGAAAGCAAAAGAGCATTTTGGCTCAGCAGGGAGAGGACCCCATGTCACGGAGAAGACTGTCTCGACGACAATTCGTAGCCGCTACCGCACTGTCCTCCGCCGCACTGATCACTGCGCCCTATGTGCGCGGCGCCTATGCGGCCGGCAAACTGGCAGTGGGTTTCTGGGACCACTGGGTGCCCGGCGCCAACAAGGCTTCGACCGATCTGGTCAATGAGTGGGCCGCGAAGGAGAAGGTCGATGTCTCGATCGACTACATCACGAGCAACGGCCGAAAGAACGAGATCACGATCGTCGCGGAATCCCAAGCGAAATCGGGCCACGACATCTTGGCGATGCCGACCTGGTGGCCGCACGCTCAGACCGAATTGCTCGAGCCCATGAACGACGTCATGACGCAGTTGATCGCGCAAAACGGCGCCGTCAACGGCACCGTCGAATATCTCGGCCAACTCAATGGCAAATGGCACGCGGTTCCCTTCTGTATCGGCAGCCAGATCAAGGGTCCCTGCTCGCGCATCGACTACATGAAGAAATACGCCGGTATCGACGTGCAGGAGATGTATCCGGCGGGCGCGCCGCCGAAGGCGGACAACTGGACAATGGATACCTTCCTCAAGGCTGCCGAAGCCTGCTTCAAGGGGGGCAATCCCTTTGGCATCGGCCTCGGCGAGACCTCCGATTCCGTGGATACCGCGGGCGCCATCTTCCAGTCATTCGGCGCCCAGCTCGTCGACGCAAAAGGCAATCTCACGATCAAGACCGACGAGGTGCGGCAGGCGCTCGAATTTTACAAGAAGCTGATCCAATGGCTGCCTCCCGAAGTCGCGGCCTGGGACGACGCCGGCAACAACAAGTACCTGGTGTCGGGCAAGGCCTCCATGATCATGAATCCGCCAAGCGCCTGGGCGGTCGCCAAGAACGTTGCGCCGCAAGTCGCCGAGCAATGCTGGACGCATGGTTTCCCGAAGGGGCCGAAGGGCCGCTTTGCGCCGTACCTGCCCTACTTCCTCGCGACGTGGAACTTCTCCAAGAATAAGGAAGCGGCGAAGAGCCTGATCCTTCATCTGTCGCAGCCGGCCTCTGTCGAGAAGTTGGTCTCGGCGAGCGGCGGCTACGATCTGCCGGCGTACGAAAAACTGACCACGCTGAAAGTTTGGGCTGAGGAAGGGCCGCCGAAGGGTACGCTCTATCATTACCCCAATCCCTACAATCACCAGATCCTGTCGATCGCCGCCTCTCCAGCTCCACCCAAGGTGGCGCAACAGATCTACGTGCAGGCCACGCTGACCAAGATGGCGCAACGCTTCGGCAAGGGCGAGAAGATGGAAGAAACCCTCGCCTGGGCTGAAGGCGAGTGCGAAGGCTTCATGCGAAGTTAGGCGTCAATCGCCGTGGCGGTCGTGCAAGGATTGCATACCCGCCACGGCGAAAGCTCGCTATGGCGCCGTTGCGCCAAAACCTCGGGGGTCGGCAGCATGCCGGCTCGCCGTAAGTTCCATTGCTCTGAGATGAACCGCGCGAGGGAATTGCATCATGGTTGATGTCCTGTTTCAGCCCACGGGCGTTGCCCGGGCACGATCGAGGGGCAAGCGCGCTAGTTTGCGGACCGCGCTCAAACGCAAATCCACCTCAGCCTTTCTGATGACCCTGCCGCTGATCCTGCTGGTCTCGATCATGGTCATTTATCCCGCGTTCTATTCGATTCATCTGGCGATGCTGAACAAGGCGATGACCAAGTTCATCGGCTTCGGCAATTTCGTGTTCCTGTTCAAGCGCGAAACCTTCTGGATGGTAGTGAAGCAATCCTGCCTCTTTGCCATCACCGCCGTCATCTTCAAGGCGATGATCGGCTTCATCGTCGCGCATTTTGCGCACAACATTCCCTCCAAAAAGCAGCGCAAATGGCGCGGCATGCTGCTGGTGCCCTGGGTGATCCCGCCGGCAATGAGCACGCTGGCGTGGCTGTGGCTGTTCGATCCCTCCTACAGTGCCTTCAACTACACCCTGTCGTTTTTCGGCCTCGGACCGGTCTACTGGCTTGGCGAGACCGGCTGGGCGCGCTTCTCCATCATCCTGGTCAATGTCTGGTTTGGCGCACCGTTCTTCATGATCATGTACCTGGCGTCGCTGAAATCCGTGCCCGAGCAGCTTTATGAAGCTGCCGCCATCGACGGCGCCAACTGGTGGCAGCGCATCTGGTATGTGACGCTGCCGATGATGCGCAACATCATCGCGATCACCACGCTGTTCTCGCTGATCGTGACCTTCGCCAACTTCGACATCACTCGCATCCTGACCGCCGGCGGACCGCTGGACAGCACCCATATCTTCGCGACCTGGGCATTCCGTCTCGGCATCGAGGGCGGCGACATTCCGCTGGGCGCCAGTGTCTCGCTGTTCATGTTCCCGATTCTTGCCATCGCAGCGATCTTCATTCTGCGTGACATCAACAAACGTGGGAATGAAGCCTGATGACCACCAGCACCGTCGTGTTCAACAAGGGAGCGCCGACTCGCAATGTGAGCCACGGCAGTATGAGTCGCGATCGCACCTGGGCGCTGCGGTGGTCGTATTTCTTCCTCGCGATATTTGCGGTCTTTTCGCTGGTGCCGCCAATTTACATGCTGATCACCTCGCTCAAGAGCGGCGCGGAGATTTCGGCGGCGACCAATCCGTGGTGGGTGTTTCATCCGACGCTTGCCAACTACCGCGAACTGCTGACCTCGAACCAGTATTTGAGGTTTTTCCTGAACTCGGCGATGGTCTCGATCTTCGTCGTGACCATCACCATGCTGATCAGCGTGCCGGCGGCGTTTGCGCTGTCGCGCATGCGGTTCTGGGGCTCGGCGACGCTCGCCACCGGCGTGTTCTTGACCTACCTCATCCCTGATACGCTGTTGTTCCTGCCGCTGTTCAAGATGTTCGTGACGTTCCGTGACTGGACCGGCATCGAGCTGATCAATCGCTGGTACGTCTTGCTGATCGTCTACCCAACGCTGACCGTGCCGTTCTGCACCTGGATCATGATTGGCTACTTCGCCTCGATCCCGAAGGAACTCGACGAGGCTGCCATCATCGACGGCGCGTCCTGGTTTCAGACCCTGACCCGAATCTTCATTCCCGTGGCGCTGCCCGGCCTGATCGCCGCCACCATCTTCGCTTTCACCGCGTCCTGGGCACAATTTCTCTATCCGCTGGTGTTCACGACCTCGGCCGATCAGCTGGTGCTGCCGGTCGGTATCATCACCACCTTGATCAAGGGCGACGTCTTCAACTGGGGCCAGATCATGACTGGGGCTCTACTCGGCGCCGCCCCGCCGCTGATCATCTACGCATTCCTGATGGACTACTACATCGCAGGCCTCACCGCCGGCGCGACAAAGGGTTGAACTCATGGCTGACGTGACGCTGCGTAAAGTGATCAAGCGCTACGACGACGTCCTGGCGGTGCGCGGCATCGATCTCGATATCGCCGACCATGAGTTTGTCGTGCTGGTGGGTCCGTCGGGCTGCGGAAAATCGACTACGCTGCGGATGATCGCGGGGCTAGAGGATATCACCGACGGCGACATCATGATCGGCGGCGACGTCGTTAACGACGTGCCGCCAAAGGACCGCGACATCGCGATGGTGTTCCAGAATTACGCGCTCTACCCGCACATGACGGTCGCCGAAAACATGTCGTTCGGGCTGCGGCTCAAGCACTACCCGAAGGCCGAGATCAAGAGCCGCGTCACCGAAGCCGCCCGCATGCTCGACATCACCGAACTAATCGACCGCAAGCCGAAGCAATTGTCGGGCGGCCAGCGCCAGCGCGTCGCGATGGGCCGCGCCATCGTTCGCAATCCCAAGGTCTTCTTGTTTGACGAACCGCTGTCGAACCTCGATGCCAAGCTTCGGGTCCAGATGAGGATCGAAATCAAGAAGGTGCACCAGAAAGTCCGCACCACGACTGTCTACGTCACCCACGACCAGGTCGAGGCGATGACGCTGGCCGACCGGGTGGTGGTCATGAACCACGGCCGCATCGAGCAGATCGGCACGCCCAACGATCTTTATCACCATCCCGCAACGCGCTTTGTCGCCGGTTTCATCGGCTCGCCGGCGATGAATTTCGTTCCCTGCCGGCTGGAGGACGTCGGCGGCAAGCTGCACATCCGCTTGACCGACCGTATCGCCTTCCCGCTGCCGCCCGCGCGCGCGGCGCGATATCAGGGCGTTGCACGTAGCGACAAGTTGCTGCTGGGCATTCGTCCGGAACATATCACCGAGTCGAACACACATCTGGGACCGGGCTTCGAGAGCTTCGATACGGTGCTGGATGTGACCGAACCGATGGGCATGGAGACGCTGGTCTACTTCACGCTCGAAGGTGCGCTGGTCTGCGGGCGGGTCAGTCCGGGTGCCGGCGCCCGCGATGGCGGACCGTTTCGATTGGCGGTGGACCTCAACAATATGCACCTGCTAAACGAGGGCACCGGCGTCGTCATTTGACGGCTGCACCGCTAGAACATGCCAGGGGCTGGGCGAGGATTGGGGATGGCAACCAACAAGAACAAAATTTTCGTCACTGAATCGATGTCGCAGCGAGGACGGGCTCTCTTGAGGGAGCGGGAGGACATCGAAATCGTCGAATTCCCAAACATGATCTCCGCGGCGGATTTCGAGGCCATGCTCACGGCGCAGGCGCCGGTTCATGGCGTCGCGCTCGGCGCCACCCGCTTCGGCGAGCCGGAACTCGAAGCTTCCAGGGACATGAAGGTGGTAAGCCGGATCGGCGTTGGCTACGACGCCGTCGATGTTCCGGCGCTGTCGCGCCGCCGGATCCCACTGATGGTGGCAGGCGCGGCCAATTCACCGTCGGTTGCAGAGCAAGCTCTGTTCATGATGCTGACGCTCGCCAAGCGCGCGGTTGAGATGCATGCAATCGTCAAGGACGACAAATGGGGCCGCCGTCTGGGCATGTTGCCTTACGATCTGTTCGGCAAGACGGTCCTGATCGTAGGCTTTGGCAGGATCGGCACGCGAACCGCCAAGCGCTGTCTCGCCATGGAAATGAGTGTCCTGGTCTACGACCCCTATAAGTCAGCCGCGGAAATCAAGGCGGCCGGCTGCGAGCCGGTCGGCGATCTCGATGCGGCGCTGCCGCGCGCCGATTTCGTCAGCATCCATTGCCCGAAGACAACCGAGACGGTCGGACTGTTCAATGCCGCGCGTTTGCGGCACATGAAACCGGCGGCTTATCTGATCAATACGGCGCGCGGCGGGATCGTCGAGGAGGCGGCTTTGTACGATGCCTTGGTGTCCGGCAAGCTGGCGGGCGCCGGTCTCGACGTTTTCGAGCAGGAGCCGCCGCCTGCGGGCCATCGGCTGTTCGAGCTGTCGAACGTCATCATGGCGCCGCACGTGGCCGGCGTGACGCGGGAGGCGGTCGACCGCATGAGCGAGCAGACCGCGCGCAACATTTTGAGTGCGCTTGATGGCGAACCGATCCGTCAAAACGTCATCAATCAGGACGTGCTCGGCTGATCCGGTTATTTCTTGGTAGCTTCGAAGATTTCGCTGCCCTCGCCGCTTCAACACAAAAGGTATCAGCATGGCGTTCAGGGAATACGGCGATTACGACGGCCTGGGATTAGCCGCGCTGGTCCGGAACAAACAGGTCAACGCCAACGAACTGCTGGACGAGGCGATCGCCCGCACCGCCAGGATCGACCCGGAAATCAACGCCGTCGTCGTAAAGCACTACGACTATGCTAAGCGGCAGATCGACGACGGTCTTCCCCAAGGTGCTTTCACCGGCGTGCCGTTTTTGCTGAAGGACCTTGATATCATCGAGGGCACCCGGACGACGTGGGGCGCGAGCGTCTACAAGGATAATGTCGCGGATCACACCGGCACCCTTGCCCAACGCTTCCTCGACACCGGCGTAACGATGTTCGGCAAGAGCGCCAGTCCGGAATTCGGACTGATGCCGACCACGGAGTCGCGTTTGCATGGTCCGACTCGCAATCCCTGGAATCTCGCGCATTCCTCGGGGGGCTCCTCCGGCGGCGCGGCTGCCGCCGTCGCCGCGCGTATTCTTCCCGTGGCGCACGCCAGCGACGGCGGCGGTTCGATCCGCATTCCCGCTTCCGCTTGCGGCGTATTCGGGTTGAAGCCGACCCGCGCGCGCAATCCGAGCGGTCCCGATCGCGGCGAAGGCTGGAGCGGCTTCTCCATCGGCCATGTCGTGAGCATCAGCGTGCGCGACAGCGCCGCGATGCTGGACGCGATCCACGGGCCTGAAACCTCGAGCCCCTACGTCGCGCCGCCGCCGGAGCGGCCGTTTGCGGAAGAAGTGGGGCGCGATCCTGGCCGGCTTCGCATCGCCTTTACCGACCGTTCGCCCTACGGCGATGCCATCGATCCGGAAATAGCGGCGGCGACGCGGCAAGTAGCAAGCCTGCTTGCCGGCCTTGGCCACGATGTCGAGGAGCGGGCACCGGTGCTGGCAGCCGATCCGGCGGCGGTCATGGCGACCGTGGTAGCCGCCAACACCGCGCTCACGGTCCGGATGGCCGAACAACGCTTCGGCCGCGCGATGACCGAGCGCGATTTCGAGGTATTGACGCTGGCCACCACCCATAACGCGCAAAAGGCGACCGCAACCGACTATGTCGCCGCGCAGCTCAGCGCGTTTCAGATTTCGCGCGGGCTGGCGGCATTCCTCCAGAGCTGCGACGTTTTCCTCTGCCCGACGCTTTGCTCGCCACCGCTGCGCATCGGCGAACTCGACACGATGTCGAAGGATCTGTCGCATATCGCACCGATCCTGCGGCGCTACATCCCGGCAACCGCCATGTTCAACATGTCCGGGCAGCCGGCGATGTCGGTGCCGCTGGCCTGGAATAAAGCCGGATTGCCGCTAGGCATGATGTTCGCCGCCCGGTTCGGCGACGAGGCCATGCTATTCCGCCTGGCGGCCCAACTGGAGCAAGAACGGCCCTGGAAGGGAAGATTGCCGCCCGTTTGCGCTTGAGTTGACAAAACTCAGCCGTATTCGAGGCCGAGGAATGGAACTGGGGCAGCGGAATCCCCTCCCTGCTCGTGCCAATGCCGGAGACCGAGATATTGAATCCCAGCGACCCGACCGACAATGCGCTAGCCGCCATCGCCAGCATCCTCGATCAGCCGGAAGCGCTTCGCGAACCGGAGAAGGCCGCGGCCGCGCCGAATCCAACTTCGCCTGAACGGTCCGATGCCGACGGTTATTCGAAGATCGGTCCGGGCCCAATTGCGGCGATCCGCTTCAAATGGACTGTCCGTCGTGCAGACAATGGCGAGTATTGTGTGGACGAGACGATCGGCGAAAACTCCCAGGCTGTCGTCACCGGGCCAATGTCGGGCGATGCGGCCATCCGGTTCGTGGATGATCGCGCGGACGAGGCGCGACGCCGCTTTGAGCAACTCAAAAGCGAAATGACCGGGCGTGCCGCCGCTGCGAAATTGGTTCGGAAAGACAGCGGCGAAGTATAGTCGCTTCATCCGATCTTCACGGAAAATTCCGCGTCGGTGACCGGCTCCATCCAGGTGACATAATTTCCGTCGAGCGATTCCTGCATCGCGACGTGGGTCATGCCATTGGTCGGCGAGCCGCCATGCCAATGCTTTTCGCCCGGTGGAATCCACACCACGTCGCCCGGCCTGATTTCACGCACCGGACCGCCTTTCGTCTGCACCCGCCCTATGCCGGCGACGACGTAGAGCACCTGGCCGAGCGGGTGAGCGTGCCAATTGGTCCGCGCGCCCGGTTCAAAGGCAACGCGGGTCGAGACAATCCGCGCCGGAGCTTCGGTTGCGATGATCGGATCCTGCCACACCGTGCCGGTGAAATACTCCTTCGGGGCCCGGCGTGTCGGCCGCGAACCGGCGAGATGGATATCCATGGCTACCTCCTTCGTTACCGGCGCAGTGTCACTCAGTCATGACTATTTCTTCGACGCGGCGTAGCGCGCCTTGGTCTCAGCGTTCATGGGATAGAGGCCCGGCAGAACGGCGCCGGAGTTCACCTGCTCGACGATCCAGGCTTCCATTCGTTCCTGCTCCGCGCCCTCCGCCAGGATGAGATCGACAAACGCTTTTGGAATCACCACGGCGCCATCCTGGTCGGCGACGATGACGTCTTCCGGGAAGATCGCGACGCCGCCACAGCCGATCGGCTCGCCCCAGCCGACGAATGTCAGTCCGGCAACCGAGGGCGGCGCCGCAAAACCGTCGCACCACACCGGCAAACCAGTACCGAGCACTCCTTCGAGATCACGCACCACGCCGTCGGTCACCAGCGCCGCCACGCCGCGCTGGACCATGCGCGCGCACAGAATATCCCCGAAGATACCGGCGTCGGTGATGCCCATGGCGTCGACCACGGCGATGCAGCCTGCCGGCATGGCTTCGATCGCGGTGCGGGTCGAAATCGGCGACGACCAGGATTCCGGTGTCGCCAGATCCTCCCGTGCCGGCACGAAGCGCAAGGTAAAGGCCGGCCCGACCAGCCGGGGCTGCCCGGGCCGCAGCGGGCGCGACCCCCGCATCCAGACGTTCCGCAGGCCCTTCTTGAGCAGAACCGTAGTGATGGTGGCGGTGGATACGCGGGCAAGGGTCTTGATCGCTTCGGGGGTCAGGGACATCGAAAGCAGGAACTCCTAGTGGGTACTGGTCAGCCGGACGCATCTTGCGGGGTGGGAGGATCGCGTCAAGGGCGCCCCATCGAGGGCGGCGTGACAAGCAGGGCATATTGAGCGAAAACAACGGCTCCTACGAGTTTGTGAGACCATGGCTGCGACGCTCTCCCCGCCCCGTTTTTTGCCGAGTGGCGACAGCGCCATTACGGTCGAATTCAGCCGCAACATCGATGATGCCGCGAATCGCCGGGTGCTGGCGCTCGACAGCTTGCTGGCGCGCGAGCCCGTCCCCGGCGTGACCGAAACCGTGCCGACCTATCGCTCGCTGCTGGTGCATTACGATCCCGTGCTAATCGATTTCGGCACCATCAGCGAAAAGCTGACAACGCTGGCACTTCGACCGGTTCCATCGACGGTCAAAACGCGGCGCTGGCGTATTCCGGTGGCATATGGCGGCGAGCACGGCATCGATCTCGAGGATGTCGCCAAGAGGCTCGATACGACGCCGGGTGACATCGTGGCGCGGCATGTCGCCGGCGACTACCGGGTCGCCATGATCGGCTTTACCCCCGGATGGTCTTACCTGAGCGGGCTGCAGGATTTCCTGCACATGCCGCGGCGGGAAAACCCGCGGCTGCTGACGCCGGCCGGCACGGTCTCAATCGGCGGCGTGCAGGCTGGCATCCAATGCCTGGCCGGCCCGAGCGGCTGGCATCTGCTGGGACGGACTGCGGTGCGAACCTACCAATTGCACCGCGATCCCATCTTTCTGCTGGAGCCCGGCGACCACGTGAAGTTTTCAGCGGTTGATGGCAAGACCTTCGCCGAGCAGGATCGCGCCGCGGAAAGCGGCGAGATCGTCGCCGAACTGATCGCCTCATGAGCAAGCTCCTGATCTCAGCCATCGGACTCGCGAGTTCCGTCCAGGATGGCGGGCGCCACGGCGCGCAGCGCTATGGTCTGCCGCCGAGCGGGGCGGTGGACCGGCTCGCGCTTGCGGCGGCCAATTGCCTGGTGGGAAACGATCTGTTTGCGGCAGCGATCGAGATCGGCCCGTTCGGCGCGGCCTTCATGGCGCGCGCAGGCGCAGTGCGGCTCGGGCTCGCAGGAACCTCGCGCAACGCCGGCGTCGCGGGCCGCGCCATTGCATCGGGTACATCCTTGACGCTGGCCGATGGCGAAACCCTCACGCTGGGCTTTGCGCGCGGCGGTTCGTTCAGCTATCTCGCGATCGAGGGTGGGATTTCCGGTGAGCCGATGTTCGGCAGCCTCGCGGTCAACGCGCGTGCGGGTCTCGGCAGCCCCCATCCGCGTCCGCTGCAGGCGGGCGATGAATTGCAGACGCGACAGGCAAGCGGCGCCGCCGAACGCCGGATTGATCTTCCCGCCGCCGTGGAGGGGCCGATCCGGGTAGTGATGGGTCCGCAGGACGACGAATTCGACGACGTCCAAAAGAAGCTTTTTCTGGATTGTGAGTGGAAGATATCGGCGACCAGCGACCGCATGGGCTACCGCCTCGATGGCCCCGTGATCAAGCATCTGCACGGCCACAACATCGTTTCCGACGGCACCGTGAACGGCAGCATCCAGGTGCCCGGCAATGGCGCGCCGATCGTGCTGATGCCGGACCGCGGCACCAGCGGCGGTTATCCGAAGATCGCGACCCTGATATCGGCCGATCTCGGCCGGTTCGCGCAGATTCCGGCGGGAAAGCCATTTCGCTTCAAGGCTGTCAGCATGGCGGAGGCGCAAGGCGAAGCCCGCAAGCTTGCGCAGTTGTTGCGCGCCCTGCCCGATCGCCTGCGGCCGCTGGAGACCTTTGATCTCAACCTCGAGGCCTTAAGTGATGCCAATGTCGCCGGCAGCGCCGTCAGCGCGGTCGATGCCGCGACGTGGCAAATTCCATCGCCTGCGGACGCGCTGGCGCACGATTAAATCAGAGATCCACTCGCGCAAGGAAGCCCGGACATGACCAGTATCGACCTCAATTGCGATCTCGGCGAAGGATTTGGCGCCTGGGAAATGGGCAATGATGCCGCGATGATCGAGCTTGCCACTTCCGTCAACATCGCCTGCGGCTTTCACGCCGGCGACGCCGACGTCATGCGCAAGACGGTCGAGCGAGCGAAGGCACGCGGGGTGAGCATCGGCGCCCATCCCGGCTACCGTGACCTGCACGGCTTCGGCCGCCGGCCGATGCCCGGCCTGAAGGCGTCCGAGATCGAGAACCTCGTCGCCTACCAGATCGGCGCGCTGCAAGCGATCGCGACAGCGGCCGGTCACAAGGTGACCCACGTCAAGGCACACGGCGCGCTCTCGAATGTCGCCTGCGAGGACGACATGACCGCGAAAGCGATTGCGTCCGGCATCAAGGCGGTCGATCCCAATCTGATTTTTGTGGTGCTGGCCAATTCGCGGCTGGTGCAGGCGGGCGAAGCCGCGAACCTGCCGATGGTGCACGAGGTTTTCGCCGACCGCGCTTATGAAGACGACGGCTCGCTGGTGTCGCGCCGCAAGCCAGGCGCGGTATTGCATGATGCGAATGAAATCGCGCGGCGGGTGGTGCGGATGGTGCAGGACGGCGCGGTCGTCTCGGTCACCGGCAAGGTGATAAAAATGCGAACCGAGACGGTATGCATTCACGGCGATACGCCCGGCGCGGTCGAGATCGCCCGCGGCGTGCGGCAAGCCTTGAAGGATAGCGGGATCGACGTGGCGCCGTTCAAGCGAGCAAATTAGCGGCGCAATGCGTTAGAACGGATGAACCGATAGCGTGCCGAACACAACTGCCGCGATCAGCGCAAACGCGCCACAGAGCGCGGCCATGTGAACCCCTGCCGCGGTTCGTCCCGACAGCTGGCGCGCATAAAGGTGCAGGCGGGCTTCCGCCGATAGTTCGCGCATGGTCGATCTCCAACGCCCCATCGCCATCAGTCAAATGCCATTCGACGCTGGATGCAAGCCGACCATCAAAATAGCGATGTCGATTCTCCGACCGGCCGCTATTGCGGTCGAAAATTCTCTGCGCTGGATTGAGGTGAGAATTTCATTCGTTCGGTCTTGAAGCCCAATTGATATGGAACCCCTTCATCAGTACACGTCCTGCTGGAACCTGCCTTTCTTCTTGAGTTCCCCGACAAAGCTGACGGCCTCATCGGTGGAGCGCGCGCCGAACTGTGCGACGATATCGACCAACGCGCGCTCGACGTCTTTCGCCATTCGCTTGGCGTCGCCGCAGACATAGACGCAGGCGCCCTCGGCGAGCCACGTCCACAAGTCGCGGCCGACCTCGCGCATGCGGTCCTGCACATAGAACTTCTTGTCGCCGTCCCGCGACCACGCCAGCGACATTCGCGTCAGCAGGCCCGTGGTCTTCATCGCGTTCAGTTCGTCGGAATAGAAAAAGTCGCATGAGCTGCGCTGATGGCCGAAGAACAGCCAGTTCTTGCCGCGAGCGCCGGTCGCCCTGCGATCGAGCAGGAAGGCGCGGAACGGCGCGATCCCGGTGCCCGGCCCGATCATGATGATCGGCGTCGCCGGATTTTGCGGCAGCGCGAAACCGTGGGCCTTCTGGATGTAAATCCTGACCTGATCGCCCGGCTCGATGCGTTCGGCGAGGAAACTCGAGGCGAGCCCGAGCCGCTTGCGTTTGCCGACCACGTAACGCACGCAGTCCACCGTCAGCGACAATTTCCCGGGCGTTGCATTGTGCGACGAGGAGATCGAATAGAGCCGCGGTTGCAGCGGCTCCAGCGCCTCGACAAAGGCTTCGGGATGGGGACGGACGGTTGAGAATTTTTGCAGCGCCGCCATCACGTCGAGCGTCGCGGCATCGCCGTCTGGATCCTCGCCTTGCGCCAGTGCGCGCGCCTTCTCGCGTTGCGCGCCGCCGGTAATGAACGAAATCAGTTCGAACAGCTTGTCCGGGGCGGGCGACAGCGAAACATCGGCAGTCAATGCCTCGCGCAGCGTCTTGCCGTTCACTTCGGTCGTATGTGACGCGCCGAGCAGCGCGATGATCTGATCGACCAGCCCGAGCTCATTGCGGGCAAATATCCCGAAGGAATCGCCGACGACATAATCGAGGCCGCACCCTGACAGATCGAAATCGATGTGCCAGGTCTCCTTTTCCGATCCGGGTTTATTGAGCAGGCGGCGCGACACGAACGTTGCTTCCACCGGATTATCGCGCGAACGGCCGGGCTCGCCCGTGGCTGCCGGGGCCGGTGCGGCGGGCACCAGAGTTGGAGAAGCGAGCGGCGCCCTCTCCAGCTCCTCATGCAGCGCCTTGAGCATCCGGGCGGTCTCCTTGCCGCCGGGCACGCAGAGATTGAGGCGCGCTTCCGCCTTGCTCGCAATCGCCTCGGAATAGTCATGGCAGATATAGCCGCACTGGCCGCAATCCTGCTGCGCCATTGCCGCCATCATCCGCCTGCGCAACGGGCGGCCTTCGGCGAGTTTCATGCGCGCGGCAATCGGCATGGTCTGGTCATGCCAGGGAGCTTCGCCGTCGTCATTGTCGCCGGTCGGGGCGAACACGGGCCCGTTCGGCGCAGGCCCGAGCGGCACCGTACCGTCGAGCTGCAATAGTCCCGCCAAGAAACCGTTCAGCCATGAACGTTGTCCTTCGCTGAACGGCGCCGTCGGCGGAATGACCTCGAGACGTGGCGGAGGGGTCATCTGGTTCATCTCGACGCTTCCGCGTCCGCGAACTTGCGAAGGGTCTCGCCGTCGTGGCGGCGGGCAAAGGCGAGAAACGTCTCCTCCGCTGAGGTCCGGTTCGAGAGATAAGCCTTTAGTAGCCGCTCCACGGTTTTCGGCGCGTCTTCCGCCTTGACGTCGCGGATAATCGGTCGGCCGAGCTCGGCATCGGCCCCGAAGCCGCCACCGGCATAGAGGTGATAGCCCTCGACCGCGTCATCGTCGGCCCCGGCCGGCACCTTAGCCGCCAGCAGCCCGATGTCGCTGATGTGATGTTGCGCGCAGGAATGATGACAACCGGTGAGATGGATGTTGAGCGGGGTGTCGAGCGCCACGCGGGTTTCGCACCAGTCGCCGATCTCGGCGGCGTGGCGTTTGGTGTCGGAGGCCGCAAACTTGCAACCGGTGTTACCGGTGCATGCAACCAGCCCGGCGCGAACCGGCGATGCGCTGAGCGCGAGACCCAGCTTTTCGATCGCGGCGCCTGCCAGCGTCAGGTTGTCGTCGCCCACGCCGGAGATCAACAGGTTTTGCCAAACCGTCAAACGGATATCGCCGTCCCCGAGATCGCCGGCGATTTTCGCAAGGCCCCGCATCTGCTCGCAGGTCATCTTGCCCACCGGCAGCACGACGCCGATCCAGTTCAACCCCGGCTGCTTCTGCTTGTGCACGCCGATATGAGCCATGCGGTCAAACGACGGCCGGCTCACCATCGCAGGCGCGGGGGCGCGCACCAGTTTGCGGCCAAGCTTGTCTTCGACGGCGATGAGGAATTTTTCGATCCCCATGCCATCGAGTACGTATTTGAGCCGCGCCTTCAACCTGTTGGTGCGGTCGCCGGTCTCAATGAACACCCGCACGATGGCATCGGCGACCGCGGTAGCGTCTTCCGGCTTGACGATAATTCCGCTTTCTCTGGCGAAATCCTGGTGACCGGTGATGCCGCCTATTCCCAGGCGGAACCAGACGTCGGGCTCGCCACCAACGCCGTCCCCTACCTCGACGGCGGCGAACGCGATGTCGTTGGTGTCCTCGAGCACCGCCACCTTGCCGGCGCCATCGAATGCAACGTTGAATTTTCGCGGCAGCCCCGTCAGTGAGCGGTCGTTGAGGATGTGGTAGTGCCACTCGCGGGCGTATGGGCGGGTGTCGAGCAATTCCTGCGGATCGATTCCTGCGGTCGGCGTGCCCGTGACGTTGCGGATATTATCGGCGCCAGAGCCGCGTGAGCACAAGCCGATATCCTGGATGCCCTCGATCATTGCCACGGCGTGCTTCGGTGCGATCTCCCTGACCTGAATATTGGCGCGGGTGGTCACGTGCGAATAGCCGCCGCCGAAGCGTTCGGCGAGATCGGCGACGCCGGCGAACTGCCAATGTTTGAGAATGCCGTTTGGAATGCGCAAGCGGCACATGAAGGAGTTTTGCGCCGGCGCGACATGAAACAGCCCGTAATAGCGCCAGCGGAAATTGTCCGGTGGCGAGGGTGGCGTGTTGTCCCTGGCCTGTTGCTTCAGCCGCGGATAGGCATCGAAGGGATGCTGCTCGCGCTTGAACTTCTCTGGATCGGACAATTTCTTGCCGTCGTTGAGAAATCTGTCCTGAGCCCTGAGTGCCGCGGCATCCGGCCCCACTGGTTCCGGCGCTGGCTTGCCGATCGGCGCTGCGGCGGCGGCGAGACCCACGCCGCGACCGACCCGTCCAACTTGCAGGCCGGACATGAAGCCTTCCAAATAGCGCTTCTGCTCGTCGTTGAAGTCTGCAGCCGGTGCTGTTTCGACCTTCATCAATCGCGTGCCGTCATTCCGCCGGAGACTGGATGGCGACGGGTGAAGGCGCGGTCAGCGATTTTGCGGGCTTGTATGTCGTATAAAGCGCAAGGCCGGTGAAAACGAAGCCGCCAACGAGATTGCCAAGGGTCACCGGAATCTGGTTCCAGACCCACCAGTCGTAGACGCTGACCTTAGCGCCGAGCAGCATGCCGGTCGGAATGATGAACATGTTGACGACGGTATGTTCAAATCCCAGCGCGAAGAACAGGAAGATCGGCAGCCAGGTTGCAGCGATCTTGCCGACCGTCGACGTCGAGGTCATCGCCATGACGACGCCGAGGCACACCAGCCAGTTGCAGAGAATTCCCTTGACGAACACGCTGACCATTCCGGCAGTTCCGATCGCCGCGTTGCCGATCGTCTTGGCTTCGGCGACCGCGACAATGCGCGCCGCGACGCCGGCGACTTCGAGCTTGCCCATATTGGTCAGTGAGATCGCAAGCAGGATCCCGAAGGCGATGCTGCCGAGCAGGTTTGCCAGAAATACCCACGAACAGTTGGCGATCACGGCATTCCAAGTCGCCTTGCCTTCCAAACGCGCGAGCGGCACCAAGGCGAAGCTTCCGGTGACAAGTTCAAGCCCGAGCAGCACGATCATCACCAAACTGACGGGAAAGATCAGCGCGCCGACCAGCGGCTGCCCGGTTGTCACTGCGCCAGTAAAGGCAAGCGCGGTCGCCGCGCCGAGCAGCGCGCCGGAAAGTGCGCCGCGGATCAGAAGATCGCGCGGGGCTAGTGCCAGCTTCTTCTGGCCGGCCTCCATCATCGAGGCGACAACGTCGGCAGGTTTTGCGTAATCCATTTCGAAGCTCCAGTGCCACGCGCCGGCGTGGCCACGACGAGGAATAGGGCCTGAGACCGCTCGGAAATCCGATCGCCGGGCAAACGCATCGGAAGGTTCGAAACAGGATCCGAGCAGCCTCATTGCTGCGGAATGGCCTATCGCCAGACTGCGGCGATCGGCCCGCCCCTCCCTGATTCAATTTGTGTGCCACCGCAGCATTTTGACGAAACCCTTGTAAGTTCAGTGTATTACAAACAACTACGTCGCAGGGGTGCGACCAGCATCGATGGTCCCAAAAACGGCATTCGCCTAATAATTAGACATCAAATCGATCTGCCTGAATTTCAATCTGGTTTCGTTTCGCCGTCACGAAGGTTTGGGCATGCGCCTGCTCAAGCGGCGCAGCACCAGCGTCGCCGCCGCAAAGCTGTTGTCGATCGGAAGGATCGGCGGGCCGCATTGACTGGAGCAATGAACGTTGTTCGGGGTGTTCCAGTTATTTCAGCAGCTCCGAGCCCGCCGGGGATCGACTGTGCGATTTCGCCTATGTTGTTTTTCTCGCGCATCGAAGGCTTTGGCGGGATCGATCACCTTGCGCTCTTACGAGTGCGGATTTGACGCGATCGAGTGCGTCCCTGCATCTTCAAAAATGCATTGAAGCGCAAAATGCAGAGATCGAGCATCGCTGCCCGCTCAAAGCCTTGTAATTATGCGTAATTGGCACTAGCTCCTGCCCATCAACCGGACAGAACAGATCAGCGATGCAACAAGCGGCCGCGCCGAAAGTCAGCTTTGTCTCGCTGGGATGCCCCAAGGCGCTGGTGGATTCCGAGCGCATCATCACGCGGCTGCGCGCGGAGGGCTATGAACTCGCGCGTAAGCACGCCGGCGCCGATCTCGTTATCGTCAACACCTGCGGTTTTCTCGACAGCGCCAAACAAGAGTCGCTCGGCGCCATCGGCGAGGCCATGGCCGAGAACGGCAAGGTCATCGTCACCGGCTGCATGGGCGCGGAGCCCGAGCAAATCGAGGCAGCCTATCCCGGCGTGCTGTCGATCACGGGGCCCCAGCAATATGAAAGCGTGCTCGATGCCGTGCATCGCGCACTGCCGCCGGTGCACAATCCGCACCTCGATCTGGTGCCGCCGCAGGGCGTCAAGCTGACACCGCGGCACTACGCTTACCTCAAGATTTCAGAGGGTTGCAATAATCGCTGCAGTTTTTGCATTATCCCGAAATTGCGCGGCGATCTGGTGTCACGGCAGGCCAATGACGTGCTGGGCGAGGCTGAGCGGTTGGTGAATGCCGGGGTCAAGGAACTGCTGGTGATTTCGCAGGACACGTCGGCTTACGGCGTCGATCTGAAATATGCGGCGAGCCCGTGGCGGGATCGTGAAGTCCGCGCCAGGTTTATCGATCTGGCCGAGGCGCTCGGCGAATTCGGCATTTGGGTCCGGCTGCAATATGTCTACCCCTACCCGCATGTCGACGAGGTCATCGGCTTGATGACGCAGGGCAAGATTTTGCCGTACCTAGACATTCCCTTTCAACACGCGAGCCCCGAAATCCTGAAGGCGATGAAGCGGCCGGCGGCGCAGGAGAAGACGCTGGCGCGGATCAAGAACTGGCGCGAGCAATGCCCCGATCTCGCATTGCGCTCGACCTTCATCGTCGGTTTTCCCGGCGAGTCCGATTCCGATTTTGCCTATCTGCTCGACTGGCTCGAAGAGGCCGAGATCGACCGGGTCGGCTGTTTCAAATATGAGCCGGTCGCCGGCGCGGCCTCGAATGCGCTCGGCAACGCCGTGCCCGCAGAGATCAAGCAGGAGCGCTGGAATGCGCTGATGACGCGACAGCAAAAGATTTCCGCTCGCCGCCTCATGCGCAAGATCGGTACGCGGCAACAGGTCATCGTCGACGAAGTCGGCCCGACCGTTTCAAAGGGCCGCTCCAAGGCGGACGCCCCCGAGATCGATGGCGCGGTCTACCTGTCGAGCCGCCGCCAGTTGCGCCCCGGCGAAATCGTCACCGCCAGAATCGAACGATCGGATCAATACGACCTGCACGGCAGCGTCGCCGGGTTTTAGCGCATCAGGCGGGTTTCGTGAGCAGCTTCATCGGCTGCACACGGCCATACATCAAGGTGCGCCATAGCCACTCGACCGGACCGAAACTATAGCGCTTCAGCCACCATCGGCTAAAGAGCACCTGCGCGGCGTATACGGCAACCCCGAACGCGAGCGCCGTCGAAGCTCCAAGCCGGCCGAACAATCCGAGGCCGTATCCATAGAACACCCAGCCGAAGATCAGGGATTGAACGAGGTAGTTGGTGAACGCCATCCGCCCGAGCGGCGCCGCCCACCCCAGCAAGGTTGCTCCAGGGCGCGTGCTCACGATACCGATGACGAATGCGCCATAAGCGAACGCCAGAGTGACAGTTGAAAGGTTTCTGCCCGCGTCGATTGTCAGTATCAGCGCTGCGAGGGTAGTAATAAACAGAACTCCGCGATTCTCTGCGGCGTGTTGCAGCAGGCCGGTTCGCCAGATCAAGGCGCCGAACAAGAAAAGAGCGAGAGTGCGGGGGAAAATCCAGATGTGCAGAGGCACAAACGCGTGCAGTTCAGCGAGGCGGAATGAGAGCACCTCGAAAAAACTCCCGGTTCCATAAACGCGCCCTGCTTGCACGATGTGCGCGGCCATCCAGTTTCCGTCGGGAAGCGGGAATAGCCGGGTCAGCCAAAGCGACAGATAAAGGGCCAGGAACAACAATCCGCCGCTCGCCAGCAACCAGCGCGGGCCAAAAAGAAAAGGCAGCACCAGCAAACCCGCCAATGCGTATTCGGTCAGAATATCGCCGTTCCAAACCAGTGTCAGGTGCACGAGGCCGATCGCCAGCAACACCAGTAGTCGTCGCACGAGCAGAAGCGTTCGCTGCTTGTCTGCCAGCCGATCAAATTGAATCGCCAGGCCCACGCCGAACAAAAGCGAAAACAGCGCGAAGGCCTTCATGGATATGGCTTGATCCAGGAACGCCTCAACGGCGCGATCGACCGGCGATAAGGTTTTGACCGGACGCAAGATCTGCTCGAAAATCGAAACCCGAAACTCAAACACGACGTTGATCGCCATCACGCCAAACAGTGCCAGGCCACGAAGGATATCCAATGCGGCAAGCCGGTCCGCGGGAGCCAGAGGCGCTGAGGACCACTTCGGTAGTGAGTGCCCGTTCGGCTTGCTTGTCGCGTCCATGCCCATCGCTCAGCTCGATTGCAGCGTGTTCAAACTGGCCCACCCGCCAGGAAACCTGTCGTCCCTTTTAGCGCACGCGGGACTTGCCGGGTCGATTGCGTCGGTTTGACCGATCCGGGTCTCCACCGGGTCAACGGACATTGCCGAAGCTAGTCGGCAAGTCTCAACTTGCCGGGATCAGACCTTGCGCGCCTATTCAGCAGCGCCTCCGGGAGTTATCATAACCTAGTTCTGGGAGCGGGAGGTGGCGATGACCGAAGTCAAATGGTCGATCAAGGCGCGTGAATTTGCCAATTGCAATTGCTCGTATGGCTGTCCGTGCCAGTTCAACGGGTTGCCCACAGATGGGACCTGCCGAGCGGTGGTCGGCATGCAGATCGATACCGGTCGCCACGGGAGTACATCACTGGACGGCCTCAAGGTCGCGGGAATTTTCAAATGGCCTGGCGCCATTCACGAGGGAAAGGGCGAAGCCGCGATCATCATCGACGAGCGGGCCGATACTCCGCAACGAGAGGCACTGCTTCGCATTCTCAGCGGTCAAGACACTGAACCGGGAGCAACCATTTTCAACGTTTTCGCCTCGACACTCGTGAACGTGCATGAGCCGATTTTCAGCAAGATCGATTTCGAGGTGGATATCGATGGACGTCGGGCGCGCCTTGTGGTCCCCGCACTTATTGAAATGCGAGGAGAACCGATCCTCAATCCCGTCACAGGGAATGAGCATCGGGTACGCATCGATATGGTCGGTGGATTTGAATACACCCTCGCGGAGATCGGCCGCGGTTGGTCGAAAGCTTCGGGCCCGATTTCGTTCGAGCTTGCAGATTCATACGGTCAGTTTGCTCACCTTCATCTGAGCCAGAGCGGCATCGTGCATTGAAAGCGCATGAGTAGCCAAGCAACTGAGCTCGTACTTCGGCGCGACCGCGCCGTCATTATCGCTGCACTTATCGTGATTACCGGCTTGGCCTGGAGCTATGTGCTGTGGCTTGCCGACGACATGGCGATGGGCGGCATGGATATGACGGGTTTTCGGATGATCCCAGCCGGTTCTGGACTGATGATGCCCGCGTCAGCACCATGGCAGCCAATCGAATTCATGTTCATGTTTGTGATGTGGGTGGTGATGATGATCGGCATGATGACGCCATCAGCCGCCCCCATGGTCTTGCTCTATGCGCGCGTCGGCCGGCAGGCGGTCACGCAGGGCAAGCCATTTGCAAGCAGCAATTGGTTCTTCGGCGGCTACCTCCTGGCCTGGGTGGCATTCGCGCTTGTCGCTACCGTGGCGCAATGGGCAGTCCAGCGCGCCTCATTGCTGACGCCGATGATGGAAAGCGCGAGCGCCATATTCGGTGGTGCGCTGCTGATCGGGGCCGGGCTTTATCAGTGGACACCGTTGAAGCATGCATGCCTGCGCCAATGCCAAGTGCCACTGCAATTTATCCAGCGCCACGGCGGATTCCGTCGCGACGCGAGGGGCTCGGTTGGGCTTGGTATTCGCCATGGTGCCTATTGCGTCGGATGCTGTTGGGCATTGATGGCTCTGCTGTTTGTGGGCGGTGTGATGAACCCGCTATGGATAGCCGCGCTCGCTATATTCGTGCTCTTGGAAAAAGTAGTTCCGGTGGGCCGCTTGCTCGCACAGGTCTCAGGCGGAGCAATGGTCGCGGCCGGGGGATGGTTGCTGGCAACGGCGCTATTGTAGTGCTGCCGCCGCGTCGCCGCTATAGCGCCGCCGTGACGTTTTGGGCTTTCCGCGAAGCCCTAAAAAAGCGCAAGGCTGGCAACGACGAGTCGTACGCCGAGCGCAATGCCTACGAGCGTTGTCGCGCCAACGCCGAATATTCGAAAGCGATTGACGGTTGCCGGCATTGACAGGCCGATCGCATGACTGATCCGCCCCAGGATGAAAATCGCGCTAAGGACTTCCACGGTTGTCCGGCTTCCTCCCAGCATTTCCAATAGCGCGGACCCGACACAGAAAATGGCGGCATTCTCTGCCAGATTGCCGTGGCGGCGGATAGCTCGTTGGAGTCCGGAATTGTCGCCGTCCCCGAGCGACTGCTTATTCTGCCGTCTTGAAAGAACAACTGTGAGCATAAGCGCCATTTGCATGATGATGAGAATAGCGCAAGCGATGCCCGATACGACCGGTGGCGTAAAAATCATTGGATGGTCCTCCAGGAAAAAACGGGCCTATTGCCCACGCAATTGTCTCGCCAGGCCGGCAAAGTCGGATTGATCCCAATGCTCGACGAATTCCCCTTCGCCCACTCGCCAGATGTCTATGACTGATAAAGGGAACGAGCTTCGCGCCGTTATCGGCGCATTGCGTGACTGGGGAGAAAAGCACACGCGCTGACCGGCGGCCTCGGATCGCCAGCCGGCCTTGACATCTCCCGCCATCAGGCTGTATGGGCCTGCGTCATGAATTTGAACCGGACCCAACTCCGCGCCAGCTGCCGTCGTCGCTCGTTCGACGATGATGGGTCGCGCCGTGTCCGACGACAACGCTGAACAGCTAGAACAGCAACGTCTTCGAGAAGGCCGCACCCAAAAAGTGCGGCCTTCTCGCGTTTGGTCGCCCTTTGATTCAACCGCAGGAGATCGACATGACCATTGCCACTCATTCGTTTGACGCACTGATGGATATCACCGCGCGACCGCGGACCGTATTTGTTCGCGGCGAAGGCTCATATCTGTGGGATGACAGCGGCAAGCGCTATCTCGATTTCATCCAGGGTTGGGCGGTCAATTGCCTCGGCCACTCGCCGCCGGTGGTCGCCGACGCGCTTGCGGCGCAAGCACAATTGCTGCTGACGCCCAGCCCGGCGTTTTACAACGGCCCTAGCCTCGAACTGGCGCAGGCATTGGCCGATCTGAGCTGTTTCGACCGGGTGTTCTTCGCCAATTCCGGCGCGGAAGCGAACGAAGGCGCGATCAAGCTCGCGCGCAGATACGGGGCGCTCCACCGGAATGGCGCCTATGAGATCATCACCTTCGACGGCGCGTTTCATGGCCGCACGCTGGCAACGATGTCGGCATCCGGCAAGAAAGCCTTTGAGCCGCTGTTCGAACCGAAGGTATCGGGATTTCCCAAGGCGCGGTTGAACGATCTCGACTCCGTGAAGCGCCTGCTGTCGGGCAAAACCATCGGGGTGATGCTGGAGCCGATCCAGGGCGAAGCCGGCGTTTGGTGCGCGACCGATCAATTCCTGCGCCGGTTGCGCAAGTTCACCACGGCGCACGGCCTGCTGCTGATCGTGGATGAGATCCAGACCGGCATGGGCCGCACCGGAAAACTCTTTCACTACGAGCATGCCGGGATCGAACCCGACATCATGACGCTCGGCAAGGGTATCGGCGGCGGGGTGCCGCTGGCGGCGTTGCTGGCCACCAAAGCCGTTTCGTGCTTCGAACATGGTGACCAGGGCGGCACCTTCAACGGCAATCCGTTGATGTGCGCGGCGGGAGTAGCGGTTCTGAAGGAGGTCGCCGAGCCCGGTTTCCTGATGGCGGCGGCCGAGACCGGAATTTATCTGGAAAGCGCATTGCAGAAAATGTCCGCGCGTCATGGTCTCGGCGAGGTTCGCGGCAGAGGCCTGCTGCTGGCGCTCGATCTAAAACATCCGATCGCCGCTGACATCGTCGCTCTCGCATTCGAGAACGGGGTGCTGCTCAACGCGCCCCGGCCGGATGCATTGCGTTTCATGCCGGCACTCAACGTCACCAGGGACGAAATCGCCGGCATGATCGATTGCCTTGACGCAGTCCTTACCAAAACGGGTGCAGCACGGCGCGTCGCGTGACGCAGCGGTGACTCGGAAAACGTCATCCCAGGCGGTGGATGTAGCGGTATCTGTTGAGTTTCGTCACGTAGTTTCGTTGCTCAAAGCCGGTACGTTCGAGCACTCTTGGTGTACCGCATGGCGTCCCTGTCGGCGAAGAACCGGAGGAGAGCACCAGCGTGAGAAAGCCGAGGCCTGAGTAGTGAGAGCCGGTCGGTCTCGAACTGCTCAGGTCTATTCATGCATCGCTACGGCTTCAATATCGACGCGCCGGTCGTGTTGCGGCTTTCCAGATCGATGTGTGCTTTTGCTGAATCCTTCAGCGCATAGGCGTGATTGATCGGCACGTGCAGCTTGCCATTGATGACGGCGGCAAACAATGTGTCGGCGCCCTCGAGCATTTCCGAGCGCTTGCCGATGTAGTCGTTGAGCTTCGGCCGGGTCGCAAACAGCGAGCCGTGGTTGTTGAGTTCGGCAATCGAGAATGGCGGCACCGGACCCGAGGCGTTGCCAAAGCTCACGAACAGCCCTCGCGGCTTCAGGCAGGACAGCGAGCCGGGAAACGTGGTCTTGCCGACGCCATCGTAGACGACGTCGCAAAGTTCGTTGCGGCTGATCTGCTTGACCCGCGCCACGAAGTCCTCGTCATTGTAGAGGATGACATGATCGCAGCCGTTGGCGAGCGCGAGATCGGCCTTCGCCTTGGAGCCGACGGTGCCGATGACATGCGCGCCCATCGCCCTCGCCCACTGGCACGCCAGTAAGCCGATGCCGCCGGCCGCGGCATGGATCAACACTCGATGGTGTGGCTCGACCTTGAACGTCTTGTGCAAGAGATACCAGACCGTCAGGCCCTTCAGCATCAGGACCGCGCCCTGCTCATAGGTGATGTGGTCGGGCAGCTTTACGAGCTTCTCCCAGGGGATATTCCGCTCCGAGGCATAGCCGCCAAGATTGTGATAGTAGGCGACGCGGTCGCCGGGGTGAAAATTGGTGACGCCCGGGCCTACGGCAACAACCTCGCCGGCGGCTTCATTGCCGGCGATGAACGGCAGCCCCGGCGCCTTGTAGAGGCCGGTGCGATAATAAACGTCGATGAAGTTCAAGCCGATCGCGTGCTGGCGGATACGAATTTCGCCCGGTCCAGGAGCCGGAACGTCGACGGCTTCGTAGACCAGGGCGTCCGGTCCGCCTACCTTGTGCACGCGCACGGCCTTGGTCATATCAGCTTCTCCCTTCGGGGATTCCCCTCGGGATCGAGCGAAAGCCATTGAGGCTGCATTGTCAACTCAGGGGGCCGCGTCAACCAGTTGGGGCCGATTAATCGGCGCCCCTTCCGCGGTTGCGCTTGACCAACACGTTGAAGAACTCGACCGCCGCCGAGAACGCAATCGCGAAGTAGATGTAGCCGCGGGGAATATGAAATTTGAATCCGTCGGCGACCAGCGCCACTCCGATCAATACCAGAAACGCCAGCGCCAGCATCTTGGTGGTGGGATGCTCCACCACGAATTTGGCCACTGGACCGGAAGAGGCATACATGATCAGACAGGCGATCACCACCGCTGCGACCATGATTTCGAGGTCCTGGGCCATCCCGATCGCGGTGATAATCGAGTTCGAGCGAAAACACCATGTCGACGACCACGATCTGGACGATCACCCAGAGGAACGCCCTCTTCCCGGGCGCGCGATCGGTGTCCTCGCCGTCTGCTTCCATCTCGGCGTGAATTTCGTGGGTCGCCTTGCCGATCAAAAATAGTCCGCCCCCGATCAGAATGACATCGCGCCAGGAGAACGCCATGCCCTTTAACGTGAGCACGGCCTGCGTCAGGCCGATCAGCCACACCAACAGGCTGAGCAGCAAAACTCGAAACAACAACGCCAATGCCAGGCCGATTTGGCGCGCCTGCTTGGCTTGCGGCGGCGGGATACGTGAGACGATGACGGATAGAAAAATGACGTTGTCGATGCCGAGCACGATTTCCAGCGCCGTCAATGTCGACAACGCCGCCCATGCTTCGGGGCTCGTCAATAGCTCGATCATGCGCTGAGAGATCTCACCAGACGGATCACCGCGTCGCTTGCAACCATGTAGATAGCGCAGGCGCCCAATGCGATGGTTACGGGCGCAGCCACGTCGAAGTCGCTTGCGAGCGTGTACACCGCAAGCACCGCCCAGGCGGCAAGCACCGAAAGCGTCAAGCGGCGCAGGCGCACGACGCGTACCGGGTGAAGAACATGGAAGGGTACAAACGTCGCAACGATGAGAATGGCCACCGCGAGGGACGACAGCGCCGGCGGCCAATGCAACAGAAACAGATAAAATGCCGCCGCGTTCCACAGTGCCGGAAAACCGCGGAAATGATTGTCGGCCGATTTCATGCGGCGGTCCGCGAAATACAACGCGCCCGATATGACGATGCCGGCGCCGAGCAGCGGTGCCGCCAGCGGCAGCAGCAGCCCGCTGGCGGCAATCGCATAAGCCGGCACGAAGACGTAGGTGACGAAATCGACCACGAGATCTAGCACGTCGCCGGACCAGTTCGGCTGCACGGTGGCGACATCCAGCCGGCGCGCGATCGGGCCATCGAGGGCGTCGACCACGAGCGCCAGCCCAAGCCATCCGAACATCGCGGCCCAGTGTTCGCGCACCGCCTCCAGCAGCGCGATCAGCGCGATACCCGCCCCCAAGGCCGTGAAGATATGAACGGAAAATGCCGCCGCCCGAATGGCGGGCGATACTGAGGATGGTTTCTGCCGGCTTGCCTGGTCCATTTCCCGAAAGTGCTATCAGGAATTGCCCCCGTTTGCACATTCGTGGTTGCGGCGTTCCGTCGCGCAAGTCGGGCTGAAGCAATCAGACCATGGGCGGGCTTGAAAATGCAGTCGGAAACACCGATTGTCTTAATATGAGCGAGTTGCCGCATAGCTGCGATGTTGTCGTTGTCGGCGGCGGCCCCGCGGGGCTTACCGCTGCGATTGCATTGGCGCGCGCCGGCGTGAACACCGCCGTGATCGCCCGCCAAATGCCGTACGCGGACAATCGTACGACCGCGCTGCTGGGGGGCTCGATCGATTTCTTGCGACAATTGGATGTCTGGCCACGCTGCGACGACAAAGCGGCAGCTCTGCAGGCGATCCGCCTGGTTGACGATACCGGCCGGCTGATCCGTGCGCCGGAGGTTCGTTTCTCCTGCGATGAAATCGGCCTGGATGCATTTGGCTATAACATCGAGAACCGCCTGTTACTATCGGCACTGGAGCAACGCGCGGCCGAAATATCGGGGCTGATGCGATTTGACGATGAGGCGGATACCGTCAGTCCTTCCGAAGAGCTCGTTGCAATTGGCACCCGGCATGGCAAATCGATTTCCGCGCGGCTTGTGGTCGGCGCCGACGGGCGGCAATCGCTCTGCCGCGAGGCCGCCGGCATCGGCGTCAGGCGCCGCGACCTGCATCAGGCGGCCATCACGTTCAATATCAGCCATTCCCGGCCGCACCGGAATAGCTCCACCGAGTTTCACACGGCGCAAGGTCCGTGCGTATTTGTGCCGCTGCCGGGCGATCGTTCCAGCGTGGTGTGGGTTGCGTCGCCGAAGGAAGCCGAACGCCTGGTCGCTCTGAGTGACGAGGAACTGTCCAAGGCCGCGGAAGCACAGTCGCATTCGACCCTCGGCCGTATCTGTATCGAACCCGGACGCCATCTGTTCCCGCTGGCAATCGAGCAGCCCGGACAATTCGCCATGCATCGCGTGGCCCTTGTCGGCGAGGCTGCGCATGTGGTGCCGCCGATCGGCGCACAGGGCCTCAATATGGGATTGCGCGATGCCGCCGATATCGCCGACATTGTCGGGTACGCCATCGCCGCGGGCGAAGACCCCGGCTCGCCTCAGCTGCTGAGCCGTTACCATTCGACGCGGCGCGCCGATGTCTTCAGCCGAAGCTTGGTCATCGACATGGCCAACCGTTCCCTGCTCAGCGATTTGCTGCCGGTGCAGTCGCTGCGAGCGGCCGGCCTGCACCTGATTGGATCGATCGGCCCGCTTCGCCGCCTGGCCATGCGTGAGGGCTTGGCGCCGTCATGGCGCCCGGCACAGCGGGCTGGCTAGTTTCATTCCGCGGTCGGAACATGGACCGACCGTGGCGAAAGTTAATTCGCAGGTTTGCCTCTAGCATCAGCCACAATCATGGTTTATTCGACGACATATGATCAAAGCGCGGGCAGCTAAATTCCAGATTGGCCAGATCGTCAGGCACCGGATCTTTTCGTTCCGGGGCGTGATCTTCGATATCGATCCGGAGTTCAACAATACCGAGGAATGGTGGTTGTCGATCCCCGAGGAGGTCCGGCCGCACAAGGATCAGCCGTTCTATCATCTGCTCGCCGAAAATTCGGAATCCGAATACGTCGCCTATGTCTCCGAGCAGAATCTGCTGCCCGACGATTCCGGCCAACCGATCCGGCATTCGCAAGTCGCCGAGATCTTCGTCAAGGACAAATCCGGTGGTTATCGTCCGCGTAACCCGTCACTGAACTAGCTTCGCCTCAGCGATCTCTGAAATAAAAGGCGCCCAATCGGGCGCCTTTCTGGTTCGTCGATGCAAGGTGAAGCGCTTACTTCGCAGCCGGAGTGGCCGCCGCCGTGCCGGGGGGCGGATTTGCCTCAAGCCTCTTGCGCGCCTCCTCGGCCTTCTTCTGCAACTCTTCCTGCAGCTTCTTCTGGGTTTCCTCGAATACCTTCGGATCGGTCGGCGGCCCGTCATAGGCCTTGGCGAATTCAGCCAGCGGCAGTGGCAGGGTGAGCGGCGCACCGTTGGAGTTGATCGCCTGAACCACCAGGTTCTGGCCCTTCTTCATGTTGGCGAGCAGTTCGGGCGTCACTTCGTAGTCCGACATGCAGCCGTTGGCGAAGCAGATCACATAGGGGCTCTGCGCCGGCGGATTGTTGTCGACGATCACGCGGGTGCCGTGAACCAGTTGCATGCCGAGCGGCAGCGTCACCCGCAGGATCTTCTTTGCTTCGCCTTCCGGCTCGATCACCACTGCTGCGATGACCGGCTGGCCGGATTCGATCCGGCCGTCCTTGCCGGTAAAGCAGACCTGCTTGGCGTTGGCGTCCTGGCCTTTCAGGCAAAACTTGGTCCATGGCGCGTAGATTAGCTGAACCTGCTGATCGGCCGGTTGACCGCCGGCCGCAGGGGGCGGTGCCTGCTGCGCAGTCGGCGCAGGCGCTGGCGCGGCTTTGGGCGCCGCCTTCGGGGCCTTGGCCTTCGGCGCAGGCGCGGGGGCCGGAGCTTGCGCTTGCACATCTGGAGCGAGCAGCGCGGCGCTCAATGTCGTGGCTGCCAACAACGCGAAAACCCGCCCACGCGGCCGCACCGGCGCGGCCAAGATACGGAAATTCATTGCGGAAAACCTTTCTGAACGGGAGCGCCCGAAACGGCTGCAGGCACGCCACCAGCCATTTGGCGGCTGTCTCCGTGCCAATTGAGGCGGTTAAGTGACAGATCCTGCCGTCTTGGCCGATTGCACGCCTTCATACAACGGCGGGCGAAAAGATCAATGCCGACAAGCGTCTTTGATGCCTGCCGAGGTTGGGGGCCGGCCTATGGTAAAACCGCGCAGTGAGCGATATCGAATCAAATCGAGATGCTGTGTTGCGGGTTTCGAGGCGCGCGCGCGTTCGAACCTCGGCCTGTCGTGTCCTTGCCTTCGGCATCTCGCTGGCGATCCTAGCGGGGCCGACCTCGGCCCGGGCAGAGGAACACTACGCCATTGCCATGCTTGGTGCGCCCGCTCTGCCCGGCGATTTCACCCACATGCCTTATGCCAACCCTGGCGCGCCGAAAGGCGGCAGGTTGGTCTATGGGATTCTCGGCACCTTCGACAGCCTTAACCCGCTGGTCGTGAGAGGTCTCCCAATCCAGCAAGTCAGGGGTTTCGTGATCGAAAGCCTGATGGCGCGCGGCTATGACGAGCCGTTCACGCTCTATGGCCTGTTGGCCAGGAGCGTGGAGACCGACGACTCCAGGAGCTATATCAGCTTCCACCTCGACCCCCGGGCACGCTTTTCCGATGGACAGCCTGTGCTCGCCGAGGACGTATTGTTCTCATGGATGTTGCTGCGCGATCACGGACGCCCGAACCATCGCCAATACTATTCCAAGGTCGTAAAGGCTCAAGCGCCCGATCCGCTGACGGTGCGGTTCGATCTGGGCGCCGCGAATGACCGCGAGCTGCCGCTGATCCTGGGTCTGATGCCGGTATTGCCCAAGCATGCCGTCAACGTCGCTACCTTCGAGGAAACCTCGATGAAGCCGCCCCTCGGTTCCGGCCCCTATCGCGTCAGCGCCGTGAAGCCCGGCGCCAGCGTGACGCTGACGCGCAATCCCGACTACTGGGGCCGCGACCTGCCGGTCAATCGGGGGCTTTGGAACTTCGACGAGATCAGGTTCAATTTCTATCGTGAGGCCAACGGTCATTTCGAAGCCTTCAAACGCGGCCTCTACGACTTTCGCGTCGAGAGCGAACCGCTGCGCTGGCACGATGGTTACGACTTTTCGGCCGCCCGGAATGGCGAGGTGATCCGCGACACCATCAAGACCGGGATGCCGCAGCCCTCGGAATTCCTGGTGTTCAACACGCGCCGTCCGGTGTTTTCCGATATCCGCGTGCGTCAGGCCTTGACGCTGTTGTTCGATTTCGAGTGGATCAATCGCAATTATTTTTTCGGCCTCTATCGCCGCTCGGCAGGTTTCTTCGCCGGTTCCGAGTTGTCGGCCTATGGCCGCGCCGCCGACGACCGCGAGCGAGCGCTCCTGAAACCGTACGCATCGCATATTCGCTCCGATATTCTCGACGGCACCTACCGCCTGCCCATCAGCGACGGCTCCGGCCGCGACCGCGCGATGCTGCGCAGCGCGCTGAAATTGCTGTCCCAGGCCGGTTACGATCTCGAGGGCACGGTGTTGCGGCAGCGCTCGACCAAAGCACCGCTGACTTTCGAAATACTGGTGACCACCCGCGACCAGGAACGGATTGCGCTGGCCTACCAGCGCGACCTGAAGCGCGCCGGCATCGAGGCCTCGGTGCGCGCGGTCGACGCGGTTCAATTCGATCAGCGCAAGCTCGGCTTCGATTTCGACATGATCCAGAACCGCTGGGACCAGTCGCTGTCGCCGGGCAACGAACAGTCGTTCTATTGGGGGAGCGCGGCGGCCGACATTCAAGGGACGCGAAACTACATGGGCGCCAAAGACCCCGCGGTCGACGCCTTGGTCGCGGCCATGCTGGAGGCGCGCGAGCGCCCCGTGTTCGTCTCAGCGGTGCGGGCGCTGGACCGCACCCTGATGGCGGGCTTCTACGCTATCCCCCTGTTTAACGTCGCAGAGCAATGGATCGCGCGCTGGAATCGGATAGAACGGCCGGAAGCCACCGCCTTGACGGGATACCTCCCGGAAACCTGGTGGCACAAACCGGAGCCTCGAGCAAAGTGACCCCGTGATCCAGTCAAACGCATCGCCAACCCTCGATGGATTGTTCCGACGCATCCTGGCCCGGAGGCCAGAGGCGCTGGCGTTGCTCGATCCGCTCAACAAGCAACGTATCACGGGGCAATTGCCGAAACGACTGACGTTTGCACAAGCTGACCGCGCGATCACGGCACTGGCTGCTCATTTCATCGAATCTGGCCTGCCCAACAATTCCGTCATTGCGCTCCAACTGCCGAACACCGTCGAATTCATGCTGACGGTTCTCGCCGCGCATCGCGCCGGCCTGGTCGTCGTTTTGCTTCCGCAGCTCTGGCGGCAGGCGGAATTGACGACGGCTCTCAATCGTACCGGAGCTCGGGCGATTGTGACCGCCGGCAGGATCGACGGTGTCAGCCATGCCGACCTCGCCATGAACGCCGCGGCCGAAGCCTTCTCGATCCGTCATGTTTGCGGCTTCGGCGATGGATTGCCGGAAGGCATGGCATCGCTCGATGCCGTCATGGAAGCTCGATCGGGCGCCACCCGCGCCGTCGTGCAGGACGGCCGCAAAGCGGCGATGATTTCGTTCGACGTCTCGGTCGATGGTTTCCGGCCTGTGCCGCGCACGCATCTAAGTCTGATCGCCGGCGGCCTTGCGTTGTCGCTCGAGAGTGACGTGCCACAGGGATCGACGGTGATGTCGGCGTTCGCGCCGTCATCGTTCGCGGGCATGGCCTCATCGCTGGTGGTTTGGCTGCTCTCGGGCGGAACATTGGCGCTCCATCATCCGTTTGACGGCGAGGTGCTTGAGCGGCAGATCAACGAGCAATCCTGCGGCGTGCTGGTCGCCCCGGCGCAACTGGCGCTGCGGCTCAACGAGTTCGACCTGGTCTCGCGCCTGCCAACGTTGCGCGATGTGATCGGCCTCTGGCGCGCGCCGGAACAGGTCGCATCGAGCGCGCCCTGGACCGCCGAACAGGCCGCGCTGACCGACGTCTATCTGTTCGGTGAAGCCGGACTGTTCAGCGCGCGCCGTGTTGCCGATGGTACGCCGGCGGCGATACTGCCGGGACCGCACGGCGCGCCGCGCGACACTCCCGGCTCGTCGGTCGCCGGCGAAATCTTCCTGACGCCGAAGGGCACGCTGGCGCTGCGCGGACCGATGGTGACGCCGGCGGCCTACGCGCCCACCGCGCCATTGAGCGAATCCCTGGTTGCGCCGCCACCACGCGACTTCGTCGATACCGATTATTCCGCCCGGCTCGACCGGTCGACCGGTGCGATCTGCATCACCGCGCCGCCCGTTGGCGTTATGGCGGTCGGTGGTTACCGGTTCTTGTCCGGGGATCTGCAAGAATGGGGCAAGCGGCTCGGACCGGGTGCGTTGCTGACGGCCCTGCCCGACCGCGTGAGCGGTCACCGGCTCGCCGGCCGCGCCCCGGACAACGCTCGCGCTCGCAAGGCGCTCAGTGAACTCGGGCTTAACCCGCTGATGGTGGAAGCGTTTCGCGACCGCACGATCCCAACCTAGTCGCCCGTAACGGACGCGTTGACGCCGCATTAAGGGGCGGCAAACTAGGATCGCGGGTTCCATCGGGCAGTGATCGCGAGTTTTCCGGAAATGTCCCAGCAAGGCCCGATCCTCATCGTGTCGACTGCGGAGCGGCCGTTATTCGCGGCAGCGCTGGATGCTGCGAAGTTATTTCCGGTGATCGAAACCACCTGGCCCCTCGCCTCGCGTGCGCTCGAGCAAGTGCAGCCGGCCGCGGTTGTCGTCGCGGCCTCTGCTGCAATTGAGCCCGGCTTCGCGGCGCTTGCGAAACAGGTTGCTGCAAAGCAGCCCTATGTGCCGCTGATCTCGATCGATCCCCAGACATCGCTGCCCGAAAATGCCATTCCGTTCGCGCTGAGCGGCGGCGATTTCAATCGCCTGATCGCGCGGTTACGTGCCGCGCTGCGTATCCGAAGCTTGCATTCAACGGTCATGCGGCGGCTTGACGACGACCCTGCGGAACGAACCATGGTCCCGGACACCGACCCCGGTCGCGATGCCACCGTGCTGCTGATCGGTCGAGGGGCCGGCTACCCTTCGCTCTCGGTGTCGCTCGGCGAGCGCATGGGCATCGTCGGCGCGCTCTCGATCGAAGCCGCCGCGAAACACCTCAATACGCGCGACATCGACGGTATCGTGCTAGGCGAAGGCTTCAGCCCGCGCGTCATGGCCGCGTTCCTCACCGTGCTTGCGGAGGACGCGCGCTTCCGCAATCTACCGGTGGTGTTAACGTCGGATGGATTGGCGCCGGCCTATGATCTGCCAAATCTCGAAATCATCTCAGGCGATCCTGAACGGATCGCCACTAACGCCCTGCCGCTGATCCGTCAGCATGCCTTCGAGGCTCATTTGAGTCGCACGCTGCGCTCGATCGACGCCGGCGGCCTGCTCGACCCCAAAACCGGCCTTTTGACACCAGCGGCGTTCAACCGCGACCTCGCCACGGCCGTTTATCAGACCCTGTCGCGCTGCGGCGGATTGTCGGTCGCGCGCTTTGCCTTCGATCCGGAGCATGCGCGGGCGCAGCTTGACGGTGCGCGGATCCTCAGCCGCTTGATGCGGCAAATGGATTTCGGCGCGGCGCAGGAAGACGGATCGGTCATCGTGGTATTCGCCGAGACCGATTTGCGGACCGCACACATGGTTGCCCGGCGGCTTTCCAGCGTCATGCGCCATACCTCTCACGGCAAACGCGACGTGCGCTCCGAACCGGTCGTCAACGTTGCAAGCTTGCTGCCGACCGATACGGCGAAGTCGCTACTGGCGCGACTCACTGATGAGGCGCGTCGCGCCGCGTCATAAAGTCAGCACGTTGTCCCCAAGAAACGAGCGCGAGGCAATCCATCGGGTCCTGGATTGCTTCACGGAACTCGCAATGCGGGCTCATGCCGCCTTGCGATCCTCGGCGAGGGCGGCAAGCTGACGCAGAATGTCGGTAGTGCCGGTCAGCCGCTCCTCCGGTGTTTCCCATTCCTGGAAGAACACCACCTTCATGTCCGGCCGCACCCTTGCCGCCTTACCGTGCTGGCGGATGAAATACACGAGACGATCCGGCTGTGCGAACTTGTTATCGCGGAAAGTGATGACCACGCCTTTCGGTCCGGCATCGACCTTCTCGACATTGGCGCGGCGGCAACAGGCTTTGATCGCGGCGACCTTGAAGAGATAACGCACCTCGTCCGGCAACACGCCGAACCGGTCGCGCAGTTCGGCGGCAAAGTTGTCGATCTCCTCGTCGGTATCGAGATCGGCGAGCCGCCGATAGAGCGACAGCCGCACCGAGAGATCGGCAACATAGTCCTCCGGGATCAGCACGGGCATGCTCACCGTGATCTGCGGCGACCAGCGATCCGCAGCCGGTTCGGAGACACCGGCCTTGAGGTTGAGAATCGCCTCCTCCAGCATCGACTGGTAAAGCTCGAAGCCGACTTCCTTGATATGGCCGGATTGTTCTTCGCCGAGCAAATTCCCGGCGCCCCGGATATCAAGGTCGTGCGACGCCAGCTGGAAACCGGCGCCCAGCGTTTCCAGCGACTGCAACACTTTCAGCCGGCGTTCGGCCTGCGCCGTAATCTTCTGCTGCGCCGGCAGCGTGAACAGCGAATAGGCGCGCAGTTTCGAGCGCCCGACGCGCCCGCGCAACTGATAGAGCTGCGCCAACCCGAACATGTCGGCACGGTGCACGATCAAGGTATTGGCGGTCGGGATGTCGAGGCCGGACTCGATGATCGTGGTCGAGAGCAGGATGTCGTATTTACCATCGTAGAACGCCG
The DNA here is from genome assembly GCA_963840155.1 of uncultured Alphaproteobacteria bacterium. Lineage (GTDB taxonomy): Bacteria > Pseudomonadota > Alphaproteobacteria > Rhizobiales > Xanthobacteraceae > Bradyrhizobium. The sequence continues at coordinate 766,609 of CAWIXP010000001.1, read as the reverse complement.
ACATGATGTCCTCGATAACGGTCGGCGGCATCTGGCCGTGCGCCACCGCCACCTTCATTTCCGGCACGTTCTTTTCGAGGAAATCCTTGACGCCCGCGAGATCCTCGATCCGGGGCACGACATAAAACGCCTGTCCGCCGCGGTATCGCTCGCGCAACAGCGCCTCGCGGATCATCAGCGGATCGTGCGGCGCCACAAACGTGCGGATCGCCAACCGGTCGACGGGAGGCGAGGCGATGATCGAGAGATCGCGTACCCCCGTCAGTGCCAGTTGCAGCGTGCGCGGGATCGGCGTGGCGCTCAGCGTCAGCACGTGCACCTCGGCGCGCAATTGCTTCAGCCGCTCCTTGTGGCTGACGCCGAAATGCTGCTCCTCGTCGACGATCAAAAGACCGAGATCCCTGAATTTGATGGATTTCCCGAGCAGCGCATGGGTGCCGACCACGATGTCGATCGATCCGTCGGCGATGCCCTTTTTGACCTGCGTCAATTGCTTTGGCGCGACCAGGCGCGAGGCCTGCGCGACATTGACCGGAAAGCCGCGGAAGCGCTCGGCAAATGTCTTGCTGTGCTGCCGCGCCAAAAGCGTGGTCGGCACCACGAGGGCGACCTGCTTGCCGTCGAGCGCGACCGCGAACGCCGCGCGCAACGCCACCTCGGTTTTGCCGAAACCGACGTCGCCGCAGATCAGCCGGTCCATCGGCCGGCCGCTCTCCAGGTCCTTGAGTGTGGTGTTGATCGCAGTAAGCTGATCCTCGGTCTCTTCATAGGGAAAGCGCGCGCAGAACTCGTCATAGACATGCGGCTGCACCGGCATTTTTGGCGCCTCGTGCAGATGCCGTTCTGCCGCGATCTTGATCAACTCCCCGGCGATCTCGCGAATACGGTTCTTCAGCTTCGCCTTGCGCGCCTGCCAGCCGGTGCCGCCAAGCCGGTCCAACTCGACATTGGCGTGGTCGGAGCCGAAGCGCGACAACAATTCGATGTTCTCGACTGGCAGAAACAGCTTTGTATCCGCGGCATAGTGCAGTTCGAGACAGTCGTGCGGCGCGCCCGATACTTCAAGGGTCTGCAAGCCGGCAAAGCGTCCTATGCCATGCTCGACATGGACCACGAGATCGCCGGCGGTGAGGCTGGTTACTTCCGAGATGAAATTATCAAGCTTGCGGGTCGCCTTGCGGGGCCGCACCAGCCGGTCGCCCAGGATGTCCTGCTCGGTGATGACGGCGAAGTTGTCGGTCTCGAAACCGGATTCCATACCGACCACCGCCAGCATGGCTTCATTGCGAGGAGTGGCTTGCACCGTTCGCCAGGAGTTGACGCTGGTGACGTGCGAGAGCTTGTGATCCTGCAGCATGCTGGCCATGCGGTCGCGCGAGCCTTCGCTCCACAGCGCGATCACCACCTTTTTGCGTTGGGCCTGCAGCGCCCGGACATGCCCAACCAGCGCCTCGAACACGTTGACGGCGGTGTCGGCGCGCTCCGGCGCAAAATTACGGCCCAGCCGCGCGCCGGCATCGACCAGCCCGGCGCTGTCTCCAGGCATGGCAAACGGTGTGAGCCGCGCCAGCGCGGATGCGCTCAGGTGCTTGCTCCATTCCTCTTCCGTCAGATAAAGCCGATCCGGCGGCAACGGCTTGTAGACCGCCCCGCCGCCCGGATGCTCCAGCGCCTCGCGCCGCGCCTCGTAATAGTCGACGATTTGCTCGAAGCGCTCGTGCGCGGCGTCCTCGCTCTGTGGTTCGATCGCCACCGGCGCGTCACCGAGATAATCGAACAAGGTATCCATCCGCTCCTGGAACAGCGGCAACCAATGCTCCATTCCGGGATGGCGGCGGCCTTCGCTCACCGCCTCGTACAGCGGGTCGTCGCGCTCCGGGGCACCGAAAGCTCCGACGTAACCCATCCGGAAGCGGCGGATGGTCTCTGTCACCAATTGGAATTCGGAGATCGGCACCAGATCGAGCGAGCGCATGTCCAGCAGCGTACGCTGAGTTTCCGCATCGAATGAGCGGACCGACTCCAGCGAGTTGCCGAAAAAATCAAAGCGCACGGGCTGGTCGAGTTCGGCCGGAAACAGATCGAGGATACCGCCGCGGACGGCATATTCGCCGGGCTCGCGTACCGTCGAGGAGCGGTTGTAGCCATTATGCTCCAGCCACGACACGATTGAGTCCATCGGCACGACCTGCCCCGGTGCGACCGAGAGCGCCTGGGCCGCAATGGTGTCGCGCGCCGGCACCCGCTGCACGATGGCATTGACGGTGGTGAGCACGATCAACGGCTTGTCGCTACCGGTGAGCCGCGATAGCCGGGCCAAGGTGGTCAGCCGCTGCGCAAGAATGCCGCCATGCGGCGACACCCGGTCATAGGGCTGGCAGTCCCAGGCCGGAAACTGCATTACCGGCAATTCAGGTGCAAAGAATTCCAGTGCGCGGGCCAGTTGTTGCATGCGAGCGCCATCGCGGCAGACCACCGCAAGACTGACTGGCGGCGGCTCTGGTCGACCTGCGATCGCGCGCGCCAGGTCCGAGATCACCAGTCCTTCCGCGCCCTCGGCGACATTGGCAATGGTCAGCGCGGAGCTTGGGACAAGCAATTCCGCCGGCGACCTGGCTGGCTCTCTCATGCGCCGCGATCCGCGCGAAATAATTTGATGCGGTCGAATACGCCGTTCGCATAGTGCGGACGCGGCGGTATGTTGCCGGTCAGCGCGGCATAGAGATCCGGGTCGGGCACGTCCATCAGGTGCTCAAATTGCGCCAGTTCCTGCTCTGAGAGATTTGCGATCTCGGCGTCCGCAAAGCGGCCCAGAATCAGATCCATTTCGCGGGTGCCGCGGTGCCAGCAACGAAACAGAAGCCGCTTGCGGCGGTCGTCGAGGCCGTCGCTCGATCGTGTCGATCCCGTCATTGTTCGAATCCGATCAACGCCAAAAGCCCGGACGTGCCGGGCGCGGGGTTGATATAACGTCGGGGAGGGCGAATGTCAGTAGCGGTCCTCGAGGTAAATGTTGGGCAAACCGATCTATCGTAAAACAACGCATGGCCGGGGCCCCTCCCGGCCACGTGCGCTTGGCCGGAAAAAAAGCCGTGGATGCCCGGCATAAAGCCGGCCATCACGAACTGGAACGGTCGTAGGCTTTTTGCGATGCGCCCTGCTCTACTTAATCCACTATTTGCGCCGGTCACCACGCTCAGTGGTGTCGGGCCGAAGCTGGACAAATTGTTCCGCTATCTGCTCGGCCGCGATGAGACGCCGCGCCTTGTCGACCTCTTGCTGCATCTGCCCGCAAGCGTGATCGACCGCCGCGCCCGGCCAAAAATCCGCGATGTGGTTCCGGGAACCGTGGTCACTTTGGAAGTGACGGTGGACCGGCATCGCCCGACGCCAGCGCGCAATCACCGCGCGCCGCATCTGGTCTATGCCAGCGACGAGACTGGCGATGTGGTGCTGACCTACTTTCGAGCCCAGCCGGGCTATGTGGAGAAGCTGCTGCCGGCAGGCGCCAAGCGCTATGTCTCCGGCACCGCACAGATGTATGACGGAACCCTGCAGATCACTCATCCCGACCGCGTCGTGGACGAGGCGGGCTTTGCAAAACTGTCCGGCATCGATCCGGTCTATCCGCTTACCGAAGGCCTGCAACTTGGATCGCTGCGCCGGGCAATCGCGCAGGCGCTGCAAAAGCTCCCCGAGTTGCCGGAATGGATCGGCCCGGAAGTGATCCGCCGCTGCAAGTTTTCGCCGATCGCGGAAGCGCTAAATCGCGTCCACGTGCCGATAGAGTTGACGGATATCCTGCCCGAAGGTCCGTTCTGGTCACGGCTCGCCTTCGACGAACTGCTCGCCGGTCAACTGGCGCTGGCGCTGGTACGCGCGCAGTTGCGCCGCCCTGCGGGCGATCGCCACGCCGGCGACGGCCATCTGCGCAACAAGATCATCGACGCATTGCCCTATGCGTTGACGTCCTCGCAGCGGCAGGCCGCCGCCGCCATCGCCGAGGACCTGCGCCAGCCGATCCGGATGTTGCGGCTGCTGCAGGGCGATGTCGGATCTGGCAAGACCGTAGTGGCGCTGCTGGCGGCGGCCGCAGTGACCGAGGCTGGCCGCCAGGCGGCGCTGATGGCGCCGACCGAAATCCTCGCGCGTCAGCATATCACGACGATCGCCCCGCTCGCGGCTCGCGCCGGTCTAGAAGTTGCGATCCTCACCGGACGTGAAAAGGGCAAGGAACGCCGCGACGTTCTGGCACGGCTGGAAGCCGGCGAAATCGATTTACTGGTCGGCACCCACGCGCTGATCCAGGACGATGTTGTGTTCAAGGCGCTCGCACTCGCCGTCGTCGATGAGCAACATCGCTTCGGCGTGCGCGAACGGCTGGCGCTGACGGCAAAGGGCGAAGCCGTCGATGTTCTGGTGCTCAGCGCAACGCCTATCCCGCGCACGCTGGTGCTGACTTATTTCGGCGACATGGATGTCTCGGAATTGCGCGAGAAACCAGCGGGTCGCCAGCCGATCGATACCCGCGCCGTACCGAATAGCCGACTCGGCGAGGTGATGGACGCCGTCGCCCGGGCGCTGACCGGCGGAAAGTTGGTTTACTGGATTTGTCCGCTGGTTGAACAATCCGAGGCAGAGGGCATCGAGCATCTTACCAACGCGAACGAACGGTACGAGAGCCTGCAAAAGCGCTTCGGCGACCGCGTGGGTCTGGTGCACGGCCAGATGAAAGGTGCCGAGAAGGACCGCGTGATGGCGCAGTTCGCCGCGGGCGAGATCGGGCTGTTGGTGGCGACGACCGTCGTCGAGGTCGGCGTCGACGTGCCCGCCGCCAGCATCATGGTGATCGAGAACGCCGAGCGTTTTGGGCTGGCCCAACTGCACCAGCTGCGTGGCCGGATCGGGCGCGGCGCCGAAGCATCGACCTGTCTGCTGCTTTATCAGGAGCCCCTCAATGCGATGTCGAAGGCGCGGCTGAAGGTGATCCGCGAAACCACCGACGGCTTTCGGATCGCGGAACAGGACTTGAAGCTGCGCGGCGAAGGCGACGTGCTCGGCGTCAGGCAAAGCGGCCTGCCCGGATATCGCATCGCGCGTTCCGACGTCCACGCCCAACTCATCACCCAGGCCCGCGACGAAGCGCTGCGCATCATGAAGGATAATCCGAGGCTGAAGGGCGCGCGCGGTGAGGCGCTGCGCTGCCTGCTTTATCTGTTCGAGCGTGATGAGGCCCTGCCGCTGATCGGGGCGGGATAGCGGTTCGTCAGTCCGCCTTTGCCGCCTCGGGCTGCAGCGACGCTGCCGTCGCTACCCGTGTGGCGTTCGCCATTCCGGCCAGTGCGGCAAGCTTCTTCTGCTGGTCGGAGCCCGGTTGCACCACGCCTGCGGACATGATCAACGTCGCGGCGTCTTCGGCGCTCATCTCGACCTCGAGCACCTTGCTCTTCGGCACATAGAAAAAGAAACCCGTGGTCGGGTTCGGCGCGCAGGGCAGGAACACCGAAATGTGCTCTTCGTCACCCGGCAGGCTGTTGGCGATCTCCACGCTCGGCGATTGCGAGATCAGCACGATCGACCACATGCCCGGCGAGGGAAACTCGACCAGGCCGACCCGGCGAAAGCTCGATCCCTGCCCCGAGAACAGCGTCTCGAACACCTGCTTCAGGCCGCGGTAGATCGCGCGCACCACCGGCATACGCCCGAGCAGCCTTTCGCCGAGATCGACCAGCGTCCGCCCGATCAGGTTTGCGGTGAGAAAGCCGAGCAGCGTCAGCGCGACCACGGCGACGATCAGGCCCGACCCCGGCAACCCAAATGGCAGATAGGTTTCCGGACGGTAGGCGACCGGCACGAACGGCCGGACCAGGCTGTCGACCCAGTTCACGAACCACCAGGTGAGATAAAGGGTGATCGCGACCGGGCCGGCAACCACCAAACCGGTCAGAAAATAGTTCCGGAATCGGGCCATCAAGCCGATGTGGGCGTCTGGCGGGACTTCGGCCGGGGGCACAGGCGGAGGCAGATCGTTGCGGTTCATTGAAGTTCCAGATGGGTCGAGGCAGGCATCTCAACAGGTCAGCTAGGGTCTTCTAGCAGATTTTTGAAGAGCTGAAGTGACGATGCAGGCTCAACCCCGGCCTATTCGACGGTCACCGATTTCGCGAGATTGCGAGGCTGGTCGACGTCGGTGCCCATGAGCACGGCGGTATGATAGGCCAGAAGCTGCACGGGGACGGCGTAGACCATCGGCGTGAAAGCAGCGGGCATGTCGGGCAACACGATGGTCACCAGCGACTCGATGGTGGCTTCCGCCGCACCCCTGGCGTCCGTCATCAGAATGATGTTGCCGCCGCGGGCAGCAACTTCCTGCATGTTGGAGACAGTCTTCTCAAATACCCGGTCGAAGGGCGCGATCACCACTACAGGCATGTTCTCGTCGATCAGCGCGATCGGCCCGTGCTTGAGCTCACCGGCGGCATAGCCTTCGGCGTGGATGTAGGAGATTTCCTTCAGTTTCAGCGCGCCTTCCAGCGCCAAGGGATAGCTGGTGCCGCGGCCGAGATAGAGCACATCCTTTGATTTCGCGATATCGCGGGCGAGCTTCTCGATCTGCGGCTCGGCGGCGAGCGCCGCCGCCATCAAACGCGGGATTTCAACAAGGCCATGGACCAGCTTGGTCTCATCGGCATCAGACAATTCGCCGCGCGCCTTGCCGGCGGCGACCGCGAGCGCGGCCAGTACCATCAACTGGCAGGTGAAGGCTTTCGTGGAGGCGACCCCGATTTCCGGTCCGGCCAGCGTCTGCAATACGGTCTCGCTTTCGCGCGCGATGGTCGACGTCGGCACATTGACGACCGCGAGCGTGTGCACGCCTTGCGCTTTGGCATAGCGCAGCGCTGCCAGCGTATCGGCGGTCTCGCCGGACTGAGAAATCAGGATCGCAAGGTCGCCCTTGCGTAACGGCGCCTCGCGGTAGCGGAATTCGGAAGCGAAATCGAGCTCGACCGGCAGGCGGCCGAAGCGTTCGAACCAGTATTTGGCGATATAGCCCGCATAACTTGCCGTGCCGCAGGCGGTGATCGAGATCCGCTGGATATCCTTGAAGTCAAACGGCAGCTTGATCGGCAGCGCCACTCGCTCGCTCGCCATGTCGACGTAGCGCGCCAGCGTATGGCCGACCACCTCGGGCTGCTCGTGGATTTCCTTGGCCATGAAGTGGCGATAATTCGCCTTGTCCACCAGAAACGACGAGGCGCCGGATTTCAGCACCTCGCGTCTAACCACCTTGCCGTGCTCGTCGTAGATCACGCCGAGTTCGCGGGTCAGCACCACCCAGTCGCCGTCCTCGAGATAGCTGATGGTGTCGGTGAAGGGCGCCAGCGCAATCGCATCCGACCCGAGGTACATCTCGCCGTCGCCGTGGCCGATCGCGAGCGGTGAGCCCTTGCGGGCGCCGATCATCAGATCGCCGTGCCCGGCGAACACGAACGCCAGCGCGAACGCGCCGCGCAACTGCGGCAGCGATGCTTTCACCGCATCCTGCGGCGTGGCGCCCTTCAGCAGGTAGGAATTGACCAGATGCGCCACCACTTCGGAATTGGTCTCGCTGGAAAATTTCGCACCCTGCTTTTCCAGCATCTGCCGCAATTCGCGGAAGTTCTCGATGATGCCGTTGTGGACAACGGCGAGCTTGTCGGTGGCATGCGGATGCGCATTGCTCTCGGTCGGCTTGCCGTGGGTGGCCCAGCGGGTGTGTCCAATGCCGGTGTGCCCCGCGAGCGGCTGGGCTTTCAATCGCGTCTCGAGATTCCTGAGCTTGCCCTCGGCGCGCCGCCGCTCGAGATGATCGCCCTCCAGCGTGGCCAGGCCTGCGGAATCGTAGCCACGATATTCAAGGCGTTTGAGCGAATCCACAATCTGGTCCGCCACCGGCCCGCGCCCGAGAATGCCGACAATGCCGCACATACGGATCAATATCCCCGAATCGACGAAAAGTCCTCAAAAGCAGCGCAACCGTCTCTTAACGAGGTTCACGACGCCAGATACTCAATAATTATTGCGGTTTCCTACAGTTCAGCAATATCAGGAGTTTCCCACTTGTCTTTTAACCTTTACGCCGAAAATCTCCGGGTTTCCCAAAATCCGGCCGCCAAGCCACCGCGACCAGCGCCGCCCGCGTTGCTGGCGACCTGCTTGGCGCTGCGCTTTTCGATGGCGGCATCCCACTTGATGTTTTCAGGATTGACCGGAACGCCTCTGAACAAGTGAGTCACGTTCGGTATGATCTGGCTTTCCGGCTTTACTTGGCATCGGCCTGGATAACTGATCACGAACGAGACGCCGGTTCTATTCGCGTTCAATATTTTCCAGTTCTCGACGCGACTGATGACGTGAACGAACTGCATGGCTCACTGATTTATGTGGAAAAGTCATCTTTGTGTTGAAAAGCCATTCCCTTCCAGAAAGGGCCACACCTTCGCCGCGACTCGGGATTGGATTGTCCTTCGGGCTTGGGGCAGCCGGGTGATCCAGGCGGGCGGCGACATAGCGGCATTCGCATCATCGGTTCCAGCTGTGACGGGCGAGTCACATTTTTTAAAATAAAGTTGTTGCGGTGGGAGCACATCTTTTGGTTGGTGAATCAGGTAAATTAAAACTTGAAGTTTATCGGAATCGCAATCACGCGACCATACGGAGGGGATACGATGAAGAAGTTCCTGTTAGTGCCAGTTGGGTTGATTGCTCTCGGGATGGCGGCTCCCGCGTCGGCGGCTGATATGGCCGCTCGGCCGTATACCAAGGCGCCACCGCCCCCGATGATGGCGCCGATCTACGATTGGAGCGGCTTCTACATTGGCGCCAATGGCGGGTGGGGTGAGAGCCATAGCTGTGTCGATTTTTTTGATGCGACCGGCTTTGACACCAACGAGGGCTGCGCTAATCGATCCGGTGGCCTGCTCGGCGGCCAGATCGGGTATCGCTGGCAAGCCAGCCAATGGGTGTTTGGCCTGGAAGCGCAGGGCGATTGGGCGGACCTCAGCAATCAGCGTCTGAGCCTCATCGATCCCACGCTGTCGACGCGCACCAAGACCGACGGCATCGGTCTTTTCACCGGCCAGATCGGTTATGCCTGGAACGCCTCGCTGTTTTACGTCAAGGGCGGCGCGGCGGTGACGGACACCCGCTTTAGCATCCTCGATACCCCCACTGGCACTGAACTGGCCTCGGCCAGCGCGACGCGCTGGGGTGCCGCTCTGGGCTTTGGATGGGAGTACGGCTTCGCACCGAATTGGTCGGCCGGTATTGAGTACGATCACCTGTTCATGGGCAGCGCGAACAATTCGTTCACGTCCACCGATACGCGTCTTGTCGGCTTTCTCAACGACCGGGTCACTCAAGATATCGATATGCTCACTCTGCGCATCAACTACCGCTTCGGCGGCTATGGGAGCCCGGTGGTCGCGAAGTATTGACCTCTCCTGCTACGAAGCTCCAACAAACCCAAAGCCCCGGCATCGTCCGGGGCTTTTTAGACCTGAAGCCGCGCTCGGATCGAAAACACCGGTCTTGGCGGCTTGCTCAACCAATCGCTGGTCGAGCAAAACCCGCGACCAGCTTGACCAGATCAGCCTGGTGTTTCGCTCCGGTCTTACGGAAGAGATGACGCAGGTGAGTTTTTATTGTGCCGTTGCCGACGCCAAGGGCCTCGGCGATGTCGGGACCCCCGCCTAACTGCACCAGCGCCAGCAGGACTCGCAGCTCTGTCTTCGTCAGCTTGTAGGCGCTCGCGATAATCTCGGGCGGATCGGGCAACTCAAGTGCCGCCTTGTGCACGAAGACAGCCGCTGTTGCGTTTTGGTCGATACCGCCGGCACGCCGGCGCGTCAGGGGAAGCAGATTGGCGACGTGACGCGTGCCGTCGGCCGCCATCAGTGGAATCGCTATGCCCTTGTTTGTGATCGCCGTATCTCCGTCTGCTGCGGCTTGAAGGGCCTCCTGCAAGAGCTGGTTGGGTTCAGGCTGCCTGGCGCGGAGCCTACCGTCCGCTGCCCGCAAATAGTCGCCGGCCAGAACGACGTCGTCCGCGGCCTTGTTTGAATAGATGATGTTGCCAGATGCGTCGACGACGAAAACGCCCGCTTTGATCCGATCCAGCAAATCGGAGAAACCGCGCACTTCGTTGGTCCTGTGCTCGATCACGTTTCCGATCAGCACCGCGCGGCGCAGATGTGGCTCGATGGCACCAAGAAGTTCGAACGCTTCGGCGTCAGCCAACCCGTCGCGTTCATGGCGAAATACGACAAATGATGCATCGCTGGTAGCCGATCTTTCGAGGATGCAGAAGACATTGTCGATCAATCCTTGCGGCCTGGCCCACTCCTTGTAGAAGCGCGTCTCGAAAAACTTGGCCGGCGAAAGGTGTTCCGAGCTGCTGGAAACGCGACCCACATCGACTGCCAGCAAGAACGGGATGAGCGGATTGTGGTGAATGTATTTTTTAAAGTAGAGCTGTTCGAAATGCGGTTCGATGCCGAAACTGTAATAGGAGTTTCCGACCCTTCTGATCAGGTCCTGCCTGAAGATCGATGCCCCCATGCCTCCCACGAATCCAGCCGTCCTCTCCATGACATCGTTCCAAAGTTCTGGCTTCAGAACGGCGTCGTAGATCAGACCCACGAGATCCAATAGCTGAGTTGTATCCTCGATCATTGGTTTCTCCGGCAACTTCCGTAGCCAAAGTTGTAAAACAGCGCCGTTCAAACCTGCGTGAGAAATCTCACAGTCCCAATTTTATTCGGCCCAACAGCCCGATCCTCTCCCGATCGGCAGACGCAGCCCTGCTTTCTTCATGGCTAGAAGATCAGAAGGCCGCAAAAAAGAGGATTCCGATGCCGACATACATTCGAGTTGCGTACGCTCAGCCACGCAGCGTCTTTTCAGACCAGGTGCCGGACGTCACCATTTTTCTGATAATTGGATTGATTCAGCTGGCTTTTGCTATTCTGACCGGCGGCCAGTGGGCGATGTTTGGCGAACAATCCTTATGGTGATACAGCGGGAGTGGCGGATCAATCCTTCGCCGCCCTGTCCTTTGTTTTCAACTCGCGATAGCGCTTGGCGCCCCCAGCGCGGTTGGTCTGCTCGCTGCGCTCGACCGCAAGCGCATCGTCGGGCACGTCTTTGGTGATTACCGAGCCCGAACCGATATAGGCGCCGGCGCCGATTTTCACCGGCGCTACCAGCGACGAATTGGTGCCGATGAAGGCGCCGGCGCCGATCTCGGTCTTGTGCTTGCCAAAACCGTCATAGTTGCAGGTGATGGTACCGGCGCCGATGTTGGCGGCAGCGCCGATATGCGCGTCGCCGATATAGCTGAGATGATTGACCTTGACGCCTGCTTCGAGGATCGCGGCTTTGGTCTCGACGAAATTGCCGATTTTAGCTCCGTCGCCGAGCGAAGTGCCCGGCCGCAACCGCGCGTAGGGGCCGACCGATGCCTGCTTGCCGATCGAGGCCTGCACGATGTGGGAAAACGAATGGATCACCGCGCTGTCGCCGATCGAAACGCCGGGACCGATCACGACGAATGGCTCGATGGTGACGTCGTTGCCGAAGCTGGTATCGGCGGCGAGATAGACGGTCTCCGGCGCGATCATGGTCACGCCGGCCTGGAGTGCCGCCTTGCGTAGCCTTGTCTGCATCACCTGTTCAGCCTCGGCAAGCTGCGCCTTGGTGTTGATGCCGCGCACTTCATCCTCGCCGGTTTCTACCACGACCGCCTCCAATCCCATGTCTCGAACGAGCGCAGCCGCGTCGCTCAGATAATACTCGCCCTTGCTGTTGGCATTACCGATCTTGCTAATGATTTCCAGCGCCTTGCGGCCATCGAACGCCATCACGCCGGCGTTGCTGAGTTTTATCTTCCGCTCCGTGGGGCTCGCCTCGGCCTGCTCGCGGATCGCGACCAACCGGTCGCCTTCGACCAGAAGCCGGCCGTAGCCGGTGGGATCGGCCGCGCGAAAGCCGAGCACGGCAAGCGCCGCGCCTTTTTGCAAGGGCGCGCGCAGGCGCTCGAACGTCGCAGCCGAAATCAGCGGCGTGTCGCCGAATACTACGAGCAGGTCATCGGCGCCGCCGGCAAGCGCATCGCGAGCCGCGAGCACCGCATGCGCGGTACCAAGACGCTCGCGCTGAATGAACGTCGCGGCATCGGGCCGGATACGCCGTGTCTCCTCGGCCACGGATTTGTGGTCTGCCCCGACAATGACGACAAGCGCGGCGCCCGGTCCATCAGGCGCGGCGCGGAGCACATGGGCCAGCAGCGACTCGCCGGCCAGCCGGTGCAGCACCTTTGGCATTGCGGAGCGCATCCGCGTGCCCTCACCGGCCGCGAGCACGACGGTGAGACTGGTTCGAGTGGTCATCCGAATCCCCAGGGCGGTGCGGGCAACATTACGCCGCCGCCGTCATAAAGCGTTTTCAAGCGGAGTGGAAATCGGATTCGGCCGCTGCAATAGCCGCCGAATTGAGGCTCCGGGCGTTTTTCCTGTTAATGTTTGTCCTGTGATTCGGCGGGCCCCGGGAGGGCCGAAGATATCCTATGGCAAGGGACTCCGACCATCTGGCTGGCGGCTTCGACACCGAAAATACCGGCGGCCTGCTGACCGGCTTTCTGGCCGAGGAGGAGGACTTCGACCGCCATTCGCTGTGGCGGCTTGGGTCGTGGGGCGTGGTTTCGGTCGGCGCGATCGTCGTAGCGCTGCTCGCCAACCACTCTTCGATCGACGTGCGGCGCGATCACCTCGCGGCAGCCGATCTGGCCCGCCAGGCGCAGCAAATCCAGTCGGCCGCCAAGGAAAGCCAGAACGAAGCGCGGCGGTTGGCCGACGCCATCGACACGCTCAATGGCGATCGGGATCGGCTCTACTCGCGCGTGACAGTCCTGGAGCAGGGCTTGGATTCCGTCACCGGCGCGATTGCCCGGCAAAGCGCGGCGGCTTCGCCGTCGCCGCCCGCCCCTACTGCAGCCAGCGCGGCGAATGAGCCACAATCGGCGACGCAAAATCCGCCGCCTGCCCCGCTTGTTTCCGCGGTGGCGACCACGGCCGCACCTGCAACCGAAAAGCCGCGCGCGGAGGCCACCGGCCCCGAGAAAGCCCTTGTCAGCGTCGCATCCGTTGCACCGGAGGCGGCGAATTCTCCGGCAGTTACTCCGGCAACGCCACTGGTGGCGTCGAAGTCGATGATGGCTCCGCCCGATGCTGCGGCGACAAAACTGATCGAACCGGACAGGCCGGCAAAGGCCATCACTGCGGCGCCCATGCCGAAGGTGGTTGCTTCCAGTTCTTCGACTGACGATCCTGAGCCCGATATAACCCAGGCTGTGCCCCCACAGGTCCTGCGAACCGAATTCGGCGTCGACGTCGGCGGCGCCAACTCGGTCGGCGGCTTGCGCGCGCTGTGGCGCGGGCTGCTGAAATCGCATTCGAATGCGGTGTTGACGACGCTTCGCCCGATCATCGTGGTCCGGGAACGCAGCAACGGGCTCGGCATGCAGTTGCGGCTGGTTGCCGGACCGCTCGCCGACGCGGCCGCGGCCGCCAAAATCTGCGCCGGCCTGATCGAAAACGAACGCCCGTGCGAGACCGCGGTGTTTGACGGTCAGCGGCTCGCGATGAAGAGCGACGAGCCGCCAGGTACTGCGGCAGCGACGCCCGTCAAGCCTGTCGCAACCAGGCCCGCGTGGCGCCGGCGCAGCGCTCCAAGGAGGGTAGCAAACGAGGAGCCGGCGAAGAAGTCCGACCCGCCTTCGACACTCTCCGCGCTCTTCGGCCGACGTTAGAGCCAGCAATAAACCTTGCAAAAAGAGTAGCTTATGGCCATTTTCTCCAGCGGTTATTGCGTTCCTGGCCGCGCCGGGTTGTCCCGCCCGGCATTCCCGACCATATTCGGGCCATGAAGAAAGTCTCGTTCCGGCTGACTCCCTATCAAGTGCAGTGGCTGCTGATCGTCGGCTTCCTCACCGTCGGCTATGCGCTGTATCTGCGCTATCTCGCGGTCGAATTCTCCACGGTGGCGCTGGCATGCGATGCCGGCTTGCAAACCGTACTGTGCAAGACGCGACTGCTTGTAACCTCCCTGTTTCGCAATTCGGTGTTCGGCATCGTCGCCCTGATCATCGCGACGCTGCACGTAATCCGGCCCTCGATCGTCTTGCTGACGCTAGGGTTGATTGCGGCCGGATTCGGGATCGTGCTCTACAATATCGGGCTGTCGGGTCTTGCGATTGGCCTGCTCATTTTGGGATTTGCACGGCCCGCGCCCGCCACAGCGTAACCGCGAGCAGGAAATACACCGCACAGGTCCACAACGACTGCCAGTTTTCGGAACCTTCGTTAAAGCCGACATACAGCGCAGCGGCGGCAAAAAGCCCTGCAAATACCGCCTCGGCAACCGGGCGTTCGCCCTGCTGCGGCCGGTTCAGCAGCGTCACCAGCGAGAACGGCGCCACCGCCATGGTGAGCGCGGCAAACGGGAAATCCCGGTAGCGCGGATCGAACACGAAGCCGAGCGCGGTCTCGGTGCCGATCAAGGTAGTGACGACAACCGCCGCCCCGAGCATCATCGCGGGCACCGATCCGGCTCTGGCGTCACGGGGCCCCAGCAGATCCAGAAAAGCCGGTAGCGCCCGCCCCGACATCAACGCATTGGCGCAAAGCACGGGCGATGCGACGGCGGCGGCCAGCAAAGCGCCCCAGCCAAGCCAGCCACCAAGGCCGTAGCTTTCATAGAACAGTTTGTCGGCGGCTACCCCCAACAGCATTCCAGCAGCCGTCGCGCAGACGCCGACGGCAGGCCAGGACGTCAGGCGGGGCTTCCAGGGCCGGCGGCGCAGCGTTAGCCAGGCCGCGCCGAACACCAGCGTGCTCAGAACCATGCCGGATCCCATCTGCAGCTTCCAGAATGGATAGTTGCTGATCGCGATGCCGGGCGGGTATTTCACCGCACGGTGCACGGAATCGAGCAGCCCCCAATACCCGCCGACGGTGCCCTCAAGCTGGCGTTTCCATGGCTGGTCATAGGCTTCGATCAGGTTGACGCGAAAATTCTCCCGCTTTGCCAGATCGAGGATTTCCGAGACCACGCGAGCCTGGTTGGTGCGCGAGGGCAGCGCGCCGTCGCGCATCCGCCCCTCGCTCGGCCAGCCGGTTTCGCCGATCAGGATTTCCTTGCCCGGAAACGCCACCGTCATACGTTTGCGGATCGAATCGACATGGGCGGCGGCAAATTTCGCGCGGATCGGAAAGTCTTCCCAGTAAGGCAGGATGTGGATGGTGACGAAATCCACCGCTTCATAGACTTCGCGGTTGCGCAGCCAGTATTCCCAGACGTCGGCGTAGGTGATGGGGACAGTGACCTGCGATTTGACCGAGCGGATGATGGCGGCAAGATCGGCGGTCGTCATTTCTCCGCGCAGCAACACTTCGTTGCCGACGACCAGCGCGGTGATGACCCCGGGGTAGTCCTTGGTCAGGCGCACCGCGGTCGAAATCTGCGCCAGGTTCTTCAGGCGGTTGCTGCCGAGCCATATTCCCTGAATGACCTTCAACCCGGCCTTTGCGGCCAGCGCCGGGACCTGATCGAGGCCGTTTTCAATCGAATAGGTGCGCACGCAATCGGATATTTTGGCGAGCTGCGCGAGATCCTCGGCGATCTGTTCCGGCTTGATATGCGTGGCCGGCAGCAGCGGCGTCTGGTCGCCGCGGAACGGCGCATAGGAGACGCATAACAGCTTGGCATTCGGATCGATCGGCGCGCGGGACAGCGTGATAGGCGTGGCAAGCCACCACCAAACGGCAGCGATCCCTCCCAGCGATATCAGTAGGAGCGCCAGTGGCGTACGAAGCGAAATCGGTTGCATCCTCCGGGCCGGGATCGTCGATTAGCCGGTCACCGGCGATCTGCCAAGAGCAGGATACGCTTAATCCAAGCCTGCCCCGCGCCGGCTTTACCACAATCCGATAAACTTGTGAGTTTGCTGGACAAAATCAGAAATGTCCGGCATGGGAATCGGAGACCGTCTCCGCCGCATTGGGGACCTATTTGAACGGCATCAAACCAGCCCGTGCTGGCCACGGACAGGAACAATCGGTGGAATTCATGCGTCGAGGTGTGCTTCAGCTTAAAGCCGCGGTTGTTCGCCACCTCGCCGTTCCCGGGCTAGCCCTGCTGATCGGCATTGGGAGCGCGGTTGCCCAAAGCGGCGACCTTCGGGCGCAGGACCAATCGGGTAAGCCGGCGGCGGCAAATTCCGCTCCGGCAACCGATGCAAGCAAAGATAATCAGCGCAAGGCCGACGAATTCGTCGAGGCGCAGCACGCCATCAACGGCCCGGCCGGAAACCCCGAATGCGTCTGGCTCGGCCGCCGCGTGGTGGTTTTGATGTGGCGCGACGACCTCGACACGGCATTTCGCCACCTCGACCTCTACGACCGGTTTGGCTGCCCGGGCGGCCACGTGCAGGCAACCTTTCGCTGTCTGGTCCGCTTCTTCAACGCGATCGACCCGAAAGTGCCGGACAGCCTGAGTGGCCGTGTCCATGCCTGCTGGGTCAATCCGGCGGCGCAGCCGCAGGCCGCGGCGGCCGCGGCCCCGGCGACGGCCGGCAATGGCACATCGCCTGCCGCTCCGGCGGCGGCGGCTCCGGCCGCTGCGCCAGCCAAATAATGGGGCTGCCGCCGGAACGATCGAAAGATTCCGCGGTTGGCGTATTTCGCGCCCTCAAAACGCCATGGCGTCATAAGAGTTGTTGAATTGCGTGGCAGAGACAGGTTCGATTTGCCGCTGACTTGGTCGGATCCCGGGGACAGATCCGCTTCCCTGCCATATTGGCCCCGTTTGGTTTAATTGCGATGCGCGCCGTCGTCGCCGTTTTGTTGGTTGTGGCCGCGGTTCACGCTGCCCTCTGGGGCGTTCTGCGCGACAAGCAGGAGGCGCCTGATTTCAGGGGCATCCTGCCGAGCGTATCCTACGCGCCGTTCGAGGGAACGGCCCATCCCGATGTCGACAACATCCCGAACGCCGAAAAAATCCGAGCCGACCTGAAGACGTTGGCGCCGCTAACGCGGGCGATCCGGCTATATTCGTCGACCGGCGGTGTCGAAATGGTGCCGCCGATCGCCAATGAGGTCGGTCTCAAGGTCACGGTCGGGGCCTGGATCGACAAGAATGTCGACCGCAACGAACGCGAGATCGTCTCGGCCATCGACCTCGCCAAGCACAACGGCAACGTCAACGGCATCGTGGTCGGCAACGAAACCATCTACCGCGGCGAGCAGAAGATCGACGACCTGATCAAGCTCATCCAGCGCGTCAAGGGGTCCGTCAACGTTCCCGTCACAACCGGCGAAATCTGGAACATCTGGCTCGAGCACCCCGAGCTCGCCTCGTCGGTCGATTTCATCGCGGCCCACATTCTGCCCTACTGGGAAGGGTTTTCCGACAAGCAGGCGGTCGATCAGGCACTGATCATCTACCAGAAACTGCGCGACGCTTTTCCCGGCAAGCGCATCGTGATCGCCGAGTTCGGTTGGCCGAGCGCCGGCTACAATCTGCAAAAGGCGGTACCCGGCCCGTTTGAGCAAGCGGTGACACTACGCAATTTCGTCAGCCGCGCCGAAGCAATCGGGATGGAATACAACATCGTCGAAGCGATCGATCAGCCCTGGAAGTATTTCGAGGGCGGCGTCGGCCCGTATTGGGGAATCCTCAATGCGGCGCGCGAGCCCAAATTCGCATGGTCGGGTCCGGTGGTCGATGAGGCCTATTGGAAACTCGCCACCATCGCCTTGCTGGTTGGCGTTCTGATGTCGCTGCCGATATTGCGCCTCGCCGAGGCCACCGTGGTGCAGTCGCTGATGCTCTCGGCGGCGGCGAACGGCGTCGGCGCCTGGGTCGCCACTGTCTTTGCCTACTGGACCGGCCACTACTTCGTCTTCGGCTCGGCGTTTGCCCTGACGCTCGGATTGATCCTGCTGGTCCCGCTGGTGCTGATCGCGATGGCGCGGATCGAGGAAGTCGCCGCGGTTGCGTTCGGCCGAAATCCGCGCCGGCTGCTCGTGAAGCAGCCGTCCGGGCTGTCGATCACGACCGGCTTGGAGGCACCTCCGAAGGTCTCGATCCATGTGCCGGCCTATTTCGAGCCGCCGGAGATGCTCAAGCAAACACTCGACGCGGTGGCGCGGCTGAATTATCCGAATTTCGAATGCGTCGTGATCATCAACAACACGCCCGATCCGGAATTCTGGCAGCCTATCCAGGATCACTGCCGCGCGCTCGGAGAACGCTTCAAGTTCATCAATGTCGAGAAGGTCGAAGGTTTCAAAGCCGGCGCGTTGCGCATTGCGATGGAGCGCACCGCGGCCGACGCCGAGATCATCGGTGTCATCGACGCCGACTATGTCGTGCAGCCGGATTGGTTACAGGACCTGGTGCCGGTTTTCGCCGATCCCAGGGTTGGCCTGGTTCAGGCGCCGCAGGACCATCGCGACGGCGGCCGATCGCTGATGCATTACATGATGAACGGCGAATATGCCGGGTTTTTCGATATCGGCATGGTCCAGCGCAACGAGGCCAATGCCATCATCGTTCACGGCACCATGTGCCTGATACGGCGCGCGGCAATGGACATGACCGGCGGCTGGTCTGCCGATACCATCTGCGAGGACACCGACCTCGGTCTGGCAATCGTAGAGCACGGCTGGCTGACCCATTACACCAACCACCGCTACGGCCATGGCCTGCTGCCGGACACCTATGAGGCCTTCAAGCAGCAGCGCCACCGCTGGGCTTACGGCGGCTTCCAGATCGTCAAGAAGCACTGGCGGCGTTTTCTTCCCGGTGCCAGCCGGCTGGTGCCCGACCAGCGGCGCGAATTTGCGCTGGGCTGGCTGAACTGGCTCGGCGCGGAAAGCCTCGGCGTGCTCGTGGCCATCCTCAACTTGATCTGGGTGCCGATTGTGGCCTTCGCCGATATCGCCATTCCCGACAGGATCCTGACGCTGCCGATCATTGCCGCCTTCGTGGTGTCGCTCTTGCATTTCGTTGCGATGTATCGGCTCCGTGTCCCCGTGAAGTGGGGCCAGATGCTGGGTGCCATGGTTGCGGCGATGTCGGTGCAGTGGACGGTGTCGCGGGCGGTCGCCAACGGCCTGATCACCGAGCATCTGCCGTTCACCCGCACCTCGAAGGGCGGGTTGTCGCGGATGTCGATCGAATTCCAGGCGTTCTGGGAAGCCGTGATCGGTGTCTTGCTGCTGGTCGGTGCAGCCGTCCTGATCGCCACCAACACGTTCAAGCAAGTCCACGAGATCTATGTGTTCGCGGCCGTGCTGGTGCTCGAGAGCCTGCCGTTCCTTTCCGCCGTGGCAATCGCCATTCTGGAAAGCTCCCGCGTCAATGAGTTCGCGTTCTGGCGCAACAGTGCGATCCGCACCGCGGAGTTGATCGGCTTGCGGCCGGTGGCGATGCAGAAGGTGGCCGGCAGCTCCCAATCGGTGCCGTCGGAGATTCATCGCGAAGCCAATCGGCCGGGGACTTGAGCCTGCTCTTCCTGCCGGCTTGAAGAATTTGTCCCGGCATTCGGCGTTACCATGATGATCCGCGTTTTCTTGGCGGCATGGCCTGGCGGCTTGGCGCTATTGACCCGCACCAACCCGCCCCCTACACAGCGCTGCAAGTGAGCGCGTAGCTCAGGTGGTAGAGCACGTGACTTTTAATCATGGGGTCGCGGGTTCGAGTCCCGCCGCGCTCACCAAAAAACCATTCTGCCGCAGGCACTTCCTGAAACGCTCGAAAAACCGTTCGTCCCGCAAAGCCCACATCGGACGACTATGGGAAGATTGGAGACGGCCGGGCGGGCTTGACGGCGCCTGATCGCTTTGAACCGGCATCCGGCGACGCGATTTCGCGGGGCCGACGTAATTTTCTGAACGCGTACACCGCATCCCTAGTCCTATTGGTGACCGAGTTGTAAATTCCAGGTCTCCGTGTCGCCTCCGAAGGACCAATGCTCTTCAATTCCTACCCGTTTATTTTCGTGTTCTTGCCGGTCATCCTGATCGGCTATTTCGCGCTCGGCCGCAGCAGCAATCTGGCCCCGGTGGTCTGGCTGGCGCTGGCCTCGCTGGCTTTTTATTCTTTCAGCAACTGGCAGTACGTGCTGTTGCTGCTGGCCTCGATCGCGTTCAACTACGCCATCGGCTTCCTCTTGATCGCCTGGAAACTGCTTCCGCCTGTGCGGTTTGCGGTGCTCACGGCCGGGGTGGCCGGCGATTTGATCGTGCTCGGCATCTTCAAGTATGGCGGCTTTGTCGTCGCTAATATCGACGCGATGTTTGCGACAAGCTTCGTCGTCAACATCCTGCTGCCCGTAGGCATCTCCTTCTTTACTTTCACCCAGATCGGGTTCCTGGTCGATGCCTACCGAGGTAACGTCGCGCGTTACGCGCTGCCGCACTTCGCGTTGTTCGTCACCTATTTTCCGCACCTGATCGCTGGGCCGATCCTGCACCACAAGGACTTGATCCCGCAATTCGAGCGCGCCGAGACCAAGCGCCCGGATGCGCATCTGATCCTGTGCGGCTTGATCATCTTCGCAATCGGCCTGTTCAAGAAAACCTGTCTCGCCGACGGCATCCAACCGCTGGTCGCCCTCGCGTTTGGCCCGAACGAGCCGACCTTCGATCAGGCATGGATCGGTGCGCTGGCCTACACCTTCCAGCTCTATTTCGATTTCTCCGGCTATTCCGACATGGCGATCGGAATTTCGCTGATGTTCGGCATCTTCCTGCCGCTGAACTTCAACTCGCCGTACAGGGCTCAAAACATCATCGATTTCTGGCGGCGCTGGCACATGACGCTGTCGCTGTTTTTGCGCGACTATCTCTATATTCCCCTCGGCGGCAACCGGCGCGGCCGCGCGCGGCGCTACGTCAATCTGATGATCACCATGCTGCTGGGCGGCCTCTGGCACGGCGCGGCCTGGACGTTTGTGGCCTGGGGTACGCTGCACGGCGCGTATCTCTGCATCAATCACGCCTGGAACAAATATGGGCCTGCTGCAGCGCCGCGCCTTGAGCTGCCGGCCAAACTGGCAGGGGTCATTCTGACATTCCTGGCCGTCGTCATCGCCTGGGTGTTCTTCCGAGCCGACAGCATGGCCACCGCGCTCTACGTGCTGTCGAAAATGGCCGAGCCCGCCAATGTCGCTCTCGGCAAGACCGAATTGGCCTACGCGTCGCTGATCGCGATCTATACAACGATTGCCTGGTTCGCGCCCAACACGCAGGAGATCATGGGCTATGACCACGCGAACCGAATCGTCGGCGAGAAGCTGCGTGGGATGCGGATGCAACCGTTGTTCCTGTACGCAACCGCCGCCGTGCTGGCGTTCGGAATTCTCGGAATCCAGCAGCAAAGCGAATTCATTTATTTCAGGTTTTGATGAACGCACCCCTGACGAATCTGTTACGGTTTTTGAGCGCGAGCGCTGCGATTGTGCTGATGGCAGCCGCGATCAACTTCGTCGTCGATCCCCTGCAATACTTCCGCCCCGCGCGGCTGTTTCCGGGGATGTATTCGCCGGACAGCCGCGTGCAAGACGCCGGCCTGATCCAGAGCCAGCAATTCGACACCGTATTCATGGGTACCTCGCTTGCGATACATTTCCGGCAGAGCGATATCGACCGGATCGTCGGCGGCCGCTCGCTCAAACTTTCAATGACGGGATCGAATTCGCACGAGCAGAGTTTCGTGCTGATGGCGGCGATGGCGCGTCACCCCAAGCGGGTGATCTGGCAAGTGGACGACTGGATTTTTCGCGACGCGCCCGAGGTCGATGCAGACATCTATCTTCCGGCCGACCTTTATCGCCGAAACGCCAAGGGCATCGCCGGCTATCTCTTCAGCGGCGCCATGGCACGCGAATCGTTGTGGATTCTGGCGCGCTCGTTTCCTCCGTTTGAGCCGGTCGTTGCGCGGCTGACCAACGACCTGATGTTCAAATTCCCGATTTCCCGCGTTGACGATATCAATACACTTCGACCCGATTTTGACGCGGCTGGATTTTACAATGCACGGGCGTCAATCGCGGCCTTCAGGCGCATCACCGATCCGGTGCGCAGCGCCTATCTCGCCGAGGGCTACGATTATGATGCGATGGTGAAGACGTTTGAACGCGACGCGATTGGCCTGATCGAGAAGAATCGGGACGTGAAATTCGATATCTACTTTCCGCCCTATTCAATCCTGCAGTTCGTGGCGATGCGCGACGCATCGCCGGCGACGCTGAAGCTCGTGTACGACTTCACCGCTTATGCCAGCCGCCGGCTGGTACAGTTTCACAATGTTCGTCTTTATGACTTCCGCGAGGCGAAGGAAGTAACGCATGACCTCAACAATTATGGCGACGTGATCCATCACTCGCCCGCGATCGATCTCAAAGTCTTATCGTGGTTGGCAGAAGGGAAATACGTTGTGGAGCGGGAGAAGCCAACTGCGTCCCTCGAACGGCTCGAAGCGCAGGTGGAAGTCTTCCAGGCCGGCAATATCGAACCCTGATCGGCACGGCACAAGGGTGGTCCGACATCCCCAGACCTCCGCCGAACCCACACGGTAATGAGCGGGGGGTCAACGACACGTTCTGATCTGGAATGCCCTTTGCCTTTGCTATCCGGGATCGCGCTCAATCGGGAACCGATGGCGCGTTGCGCACGTTTGCCCGGATGAGCTTGAAAGATCTACGGGGATGGTTGACAGATCTCGGCGTGCTGGCAGCTCGTCCGGCCGCCTTTGTCATATTTGCGATCTACGCATTGGCGTGGATCGTCCTCGGGGACGGCCTGCATTGGCATTCAATCGCGATGCTGGCGACCTGGGGGATGACGCTCGTGATCCAGCGAGCCGAATATCGGGACACACAGGCGATCCACGCCAAGCTCGATGAGCTTCTAAAGTCCAAAGGCAACGCCAATGATGAGATGATCGGCATCGACGATGAGGATGCTGAGGAGGTTGAGAAGGCGCGGAAACAAGCGCGGGCATCCTAGGCGGCGGCCACTCAAGAGGAAGGCAGAGTTGAGGAGCTTGAAAGGCGCCACGCCACCAAGCGCATCTCGTCTTTCATCGGGATACGCCCATCGATCACAGGTGCCGGCTTGGCGCTATTGACCCGCACCAACCCGCCTCCTACACAACGCTGCAAGTGAGCGCGTAGCTCAGGTGGTAGAGCACGTGACTTTTAATCATGGGGTCGCGGGTTCGAGTCCCGCCGCGCTCACCATATGATATCGGATGGTTGGCGCGGGCTTGGGCAGCGTTGGTGAAAGAAAAAGGATCCTGCGTCGGGACGGCCGTTGATCAGGAGGCGGCATCATGAACCTCTATCACTTGACCATTGCCATCATCGCGCTCGCTGTCGCGCAGACGCTGACGATAATTCTCACGCTTTGGCGCGAGGGAGAAGTCAAGCAACTGCGCGAACTCGTCGGAGAGCAGCGGATACTTATCGCCGAGATAATTGCCTCGATGCGTGCAAATGCGCAGCGCGCGCAACCACGACGAACCAAACGCGATCGCGAACCGATGCGACTGCAAAAACCGCCGGAGCCGGAGATAAAGCCGAGAGACTTGCCTGACCCTGTACCGCCGCGAACCCTCAAGGATGAAAGCGAAGAAGACGCGACCAGGCGACTGACCAACGCCACCAACAGAGCGCGCGAGATCGTCGCCGCTCTCCAGGGCAAACCGCCGGATAAAATCGGATGACAAACGGCAGCGGCCAGCGATGCAGAGACAAAGCTCGGACGACTGCATTGCGCGGCCTGCGGGTAAAGCCACCGTCACGATAGCGGTTCGCCTCAGCGGAACCGCCTCTGGTGGAATGGGCGAAAAAGCCGCGCGAGAGCATGCTGATGACCAGTGGTGCCATTCACGACCCGGTGATGGAGCTTTCGCCGGGAATGCCGCGATCGCACAAAGGTCAATGAGGCTGTGCGCCGCAATACGAGCCGTGCTGATCAGTCCGGCGGCGTTGCCGGCCGAATGATGGACGACCGTGAACTTACCAGGAATGCTGAATTTGGCGCAGGATCGCCAACACCGCGTCCGTATAGCGACCGGCGTAAAATTCCTGATCTACGACGCTGGCCGCCACCAGCGTGAGAGCAGCTATGACGATGCCCTTGACCACCCGGTCATGGTAGTAAAGCCCGGTAAACAACCTCTGAAACAAGTCGGGCAAATCCCGCAGATAAATTCTTTCCGGACCAGGTTGCGCTCGTTTTGACCCAGCGGGAGATCGCAGACCCTGACTCGTCCTTCCTGCCCATTAGACCAGCCAGCACCGCCCGACTGAAGGAACTATTTCCCGACTTCCGCTTGATCCCTCTGGGACGACAGTTGCGAAGGGAACGCCATGGCCCGCAGTCAGGTCAAGCTCCAGTCCGAGCGCGTGATGACGGATGTCTATCTCGGCATCGCCATAGCCGGCGTGAACAACCTGATCGCGCTTGGCCTGATCATCGTGTTCACCTGAAGCACCGCTTCGAAACCGTCGCTCGCTTCGGTGCGCGCGAAGTCGCCGGCCGATGGCCGGGTCCGCCGGCAAAGGAAAAGGCCCGGCTGATTTCACTCAGCGCGGGCCTCATCAGCAAAGTCTTCGAGTGCAAGTGTCAGTGCAAGTGAACTAACCAATAACCGACGCCGCCGACAACGATCACGGCGGGAACGGCCCAAAGTATCAATACCGGCATCGTCTCCTCCTCGCATTGCTCCATTACAACCAACGCCGCGTGGCAGCCGGTTGTTCCCCCTCGTTCGCGGTTGCGGAGCGGAACAATTCAGCGCGTCCAAGCTCCACGCTCGGTCCGCTGCGAGCGAAACGCGCACGCTTCAGCTTTGCCCATCTTCAAGACCGTATTCCCGGTATACTGTCGCCGGGTCGGCACCGGGAAATAACCTGCACTTTGCCTGGGCCAAGTGAAGGTTGAGGGTTCCGGGTTGGCAACCGGCAACCAAAAGCTTCCTGATGTCATCCATGTGGGTGGACGGCTGGTGTTTCGCGGGAAGCTGCTCCAGCGCAATCAGGGCCGTTGCCAATGCTTCGGTCATGACCCATTCGTCGTGACCCGTGATTCCCTTTCTTGGCATTCAGACCATTCTCCCGATTTTGCCGATCCTGCTCCGAAGGCTGGCTGTGTTCACGTTTGAGTCTTCCATGCATTGTGCAAGCGATATGTGGCTGCCGTGCGGAAGCCGGCATGCCGCTGGCGACCAGTTTGCTGGATTTTGGGCCGGATTTTTCCGGCTCTGGAAACATCCCCTGCCCTAACGGCGAACGGCTTGTCGATGGAGTGCGGCTGCTCTATTTTGCGGCGCCTTCGTCGAGCGCAAGGTGCATTGCAGTGGGGCGGCTGGCGCCTCCAGCACGGGATTTTAATTTGTGACCGGCCCCGAACTCAGAAGGCTTCGCGACGAGCTCGGTGAGGCCATCGGCAAAAGCCTGACCGCCGCCGACATGTCGAAACTGTGCGGTCTCCCAACCGGCAGTGGCGCCGACACCATACGCCGGTGGGAGGTCAGCGGACCGAGCGGGCCGGCGGGCGAACTGCTTCGCATCCTGGCTATGGCCAGCGACCGTCATCCAATCCTGGAAAATTTCAACGTGTTCGACCGCTTCAACGTTCCCGAAAACGAAAGACCCGCGCGCCGGCAGGAGTTCCGCGAGAAAATGCGCGACGAGGTTCGCCAGCGCCTCGGCATCCAGCCCTGATGGCCCGCAAGGTGATTTCGCGCCGGAACGCCGGCGGCCTATCTCGGCGACGCGTAGGTCGCGAGCAACCGGCCAGCCATCCGCGCGCCAGCCAGTTGGCAACACTGGAGAACGACAACCGCCGGGCTCGAGGCCTCCTCGCCGCGGCCTGTTGATAAACCCGCCGGCTCCGGTGCGGGCGGCGTGACAGGTGGTTGCGACGTGTTATCGACGGAGAGATGTCTCGCTCATGACGGATAACGACGCCATGCGGATTACCCTCGTCGGCTCCCGCCATTTCGGTGTGACGACCCTGAACATGCTGCGGCAGCACGGCATCGAGGTCGTCAGGGTCGTGGTCGCCGACGGCGAGGACCGGCTTGCGGCAGCGGCGCGTGCCGCTGCGATCGAGGTGGTCGTTCAGGCCAATCCCAAGCTGGTGGCCGCCTCCGAGATCGCCGAGGGTACCGACCTGATCGTTGCCGCGCATAGTCACGCCCGCATCAGCAGCGAGGCATTGGCCGCGGCGAAGCTGGGCGGCATCGGTTACCACCCCTCGCTGCTGCCGCGCCACCGCGGCATTGCGGCGATCGAGTGGACCATCCGCGAGCGCGATCCGATCGCCGGCGGCACCGTCTACCATCTCGCCGACCGCATGGATGCCGGCGCCATCGCCGCCCAGGATTGGTGCTTCGTCAAGAAGGGCGAAACCGCGCGCGAATTGTGGGAACGCGCACTCGCGCCGCTTGGCCAGAAGCTTCTCGGCGAGGTCATCGACTACGCCAAGACCCACAAAAGCCTGCCTGCCAGGCCGCAGGATGAGCAGTTCGCAACCCGCGCGCCGAGCCCCTCGGAATGTTAACCCCTCGGTGCATCATTAATGTTCCCAAGGAGGAACCCACAGTGGGATCAAATAATTGATTTAATGGAACTTTTCGTGCTGTCGCGGCGCAGCAAATTTTGAACACAATCTCACTGAATATGCGCCCTGCATCACACAAAATCGGGAACTGGATTTCATGCGCCTCAATCGCATTCGCAATATATTGTTGGGTTCCGCGCTGGCGGCATCCGCCGCTGCCCTTGGCGCAGCTCCTGCCACCGCCCAAACGCCCTATGACGGGCTCTGGACCGTCACGGTCGTGACCAAGAGCGGCAGTTGCGAGCCGACGGCGCACTCGACGCTGACGGTCACGGACGGTAGGGTTTCGGCTGCAGGCGCTGACGTCACCGGCAGCATTGGACGCGCCGGACTGGTGCGGGTTTCGATCAATGGCGCCTATGCAAACGGCCAACTCAGCGGCAACGCCGGATCGGGGAAATGGAATGGCGCATCCGCGGGCATACCGTGCAGCGGCCGATGGGAAGCATCGCGGCAATAAAACAGGTCGCAGCCGGGAGATGGCCGGCGCGATCCGGCGGCTGATCTTCGCCGCTGTCGCCTTGCTCGTGGCAGGTGCATCGCCGAGCTTCGCGCAAACGGGACCGTTCGCTGGCATGGCTGGCAACTGGTCGGGTGGAGGAAACATTTCGCTCGACGACGGATCGACCGAGCGGATCCGATGCCGGGCGTCCTACGCGGTGGGCCAAGGCGGCAACGGCCTCAACCTGACCCTGCTGTGCGCCAGCGACAGCTACAAATTCGATCTCAGGGCCAATGTCGTTTCGGACCGCGGCGCGCTGAGCGGATCGTGGAACGAGACCAGCCGCAACGTCAACGGCACCCTCGAAGGCCGCGGAGCCAACGGCATTTTCCAGGTGCTCGCCACCACGGCGGGCTTCACCGCGAACCTTTCCTTGACGACGCGCGGCAACAAGCAGTCCGTGGCGATCAGATCCGAGTCCGGGTTTCGCGGCGCCAACATCGCGCTGTCGCGCTTTTAGCCCGGGCGATCGGCTCTCCCGGCCGAGCGGGAAATCCCGTGCTCGCCCTCAGACCTGCCGGGCATGACCGGTTGCAGACGCGCATCGACGGCAGGCAACGCTAGCCCGGTGGCAAATTGGCGAGTGCGCCGATACCCAACATCCCAGTGACGAACGCAGCGTCAATCCAGTTGCCCCAGCTGTTCTTGTAGGTGAAACGCCACGGCTGGAGCCCCTATTGGGGTGAGCGAACGGCAGAGCCTCAGAAGCTCTCGAACCGCAGCCGCCACGACCGCATTGCCATCGGAAATATCCTATGGAACCGGTACGTAAGCAGTGACTTCAATCTCGACCTTGGCGCGCTCGTCGACCAGGCCGGAGATGTAGAGCAATGTCGAGGGCGGAAAATTCTTCCCGAGTGTCTCACGCCAGGCCGCGCCGATACCGGCACCCGCCGCCTGATATTCGCTGCGGCTGGTCAAATACCAGGTCAGCCGGACAATGTGCTCCGGGCCAGCGCCGGCTTCGGCGAGCAGCGTGACGATTCTGCGCAGCGCCATGCCGGTCTGGACGGCCATATCGGCTGGATATTCGCCCTTGCCGTCGCCGCCGGTCTGGCCGGCAAGCACGATCCAGCGACCCGGACCATCGACTGCGACGCCGTGTGAAAAGCCGCGTGGTTTCGACCATTCGGCCGGTTGCAGGATGCGCATGGGGTTTCTCCGGATTTGTCAGGGGACGTCTTCCCGGGATGGTCCGACCAGACCCGGAAACGAGGGTGAAATATCGGCCGATGCCTTAGCACCGATCGCAGGCGCCGCGCATCACTGCATCGGCATATTTGCGCGTTGCAAATCGGTATGGGGTCGCCGATACCGGCCTGCCCTCCCCCGAACCTGCTCCGCTCCTGCCATGTCTGATATTCTGCATCGATGACGAAAACACCTTCGAAACCGATGGCCGCGCTTTGGATGGCGGGTTGGCTCGCGTTGATGCTGATCGTGGCGGTCGCCGGACGCGAGACGACGCGCGAACTGAACGTGTTTCAGGTCATGGAGCTGCGTTCGGCTCTGGGCTTGTTCATGCTGTATCCCCTGGTCCGCCTCAACGGGGGTTTGGCCGCGATGAAGACGTCGCGGCCGCTGCAGCATACCGGGCGCAATCTCATCCATTATGGCGCGCAACTCGGTTGGTTCTTCGCGCTGACGCTGATTCCGCTGGGTCAGGTGGTATCGATCGAGTTCACCATGCCGATCTGGACCGCGATCCTTGCCGCGAGTTTTCTCGGCGAACGCATGACGGCGTCGAAGATTACGGCCATCGTGCTCGGCGTCATTGGCGTTATCGTCATCGTTCGACCGGTCTCCGGTGAGGTCAATCCGGGCCAGCTGATCGCGCTCGCTGCGGCGGTCGGCTTTGGCATTTCCGTTGCCATGATGAAGTCCTTGACCCGCACCGAGAACACGCTGACGATCATCTTCTGGATGCTGGTGATCCAGTCGGCGGCCGGATTGTTTCCCTCGCTCTATGTCTGGCAATGGCCCACCGCCTACACCTGGGGTTGGGCCGTGGCGATCGCGTTCTGCGGCACATTTTCGCATTACTGCATGGCGCGCGCGATGCTGTACGCCGATGCGACCGTGGTGCTGCCGATGGATTTCCTGCGGGTTCCGCTGACGGCTACTGCCGGCTGGTTGATCTATTCGGAGCGGCTCGACGCGTTCACGCTGCTTGGCGCGGCGCTGATCCTCACCGGCAATCTCTTGAACCTGAGATCCACCGGCCCGGTTGCTGCCCGCGCTGCGATCTAAGCGGGCGCCGGTAGGGTTCGCCCGGCGCCAAAGCTATTTTACCGTCGCCTTTCTCAGCGCGTCGTTGATCCGGTCCTGCCAGCCGGGTCCACCCTCCCGGAAGTATTCGAGCACGTCCTGGTCGATCCGAAGCGAAACCAGTTCCTTCACGCCTGGAAGCGCGGCCTGCTTCGGCGGCGCTTCCGGAACTTTTGTGGTCGTCCGCTTGAACGCGGCCTCGGCTTCGGTGCGGGCATCGTTCAGGGTCCTCGGGCGTCTCGGTTGGTCTGCCACGGCTAGTTTCCTTCGAACAGCGCCGTCGACAGATAGCGCTTGGACTCACGCACGCGGTAGACCTGCGGCAATTCGCGCAGGCGGACGATCGGCGTGTCGCCGATGGAGTCTACGATGCTGTCGAAGCCCCGGCCTCGGCAGGCAAGTTGCGGTGCACTCGGGGCTGGCGACGCCTCCATTGAGGGCCTCCTGTATGGCTGCAACGTTCGGAAAATTGGCGCCTCTTCATTACGGGCAGCGCGTGCTGATGCGCAAGCCGGAATTCAGCCAACCGAACTTCGCTGCGATGCAAACGCTTTAAGCGCGCGATTAAACGTAAAACCAACGCATTTGTGTTGCGGTATCGTCAAACAAATCTGTGTATGCTACGCTCGTACTTCAGATCGCACGCAGGGAGGTCACGATGCCAGCACTTGCTGAAATTCTGTCGACCGTCACGCCAAACCCGGACCCGCGGGGCTGCGATCTGCCGACCTGCCCGGTTTGCGCCGATTCAATGATAGCTGCGGAAGCTTCCGCTTACGTCTCCGACAACGTCATCAGCTATCTCTGGACCTGCGATACCTGCGGTTATGGCTTCGTGACCAAGCATTCGCTGCGCAGGATTGCCTGCAACTAGGGCGGTAGCTCGTAAGCATCTTGCTGGATCCAGGCGCCTGCCGGCTTGATGCAGGCTCGAGCCCGCGACTGCGCTCGCGGCAGATCACGTCTGGCGATAGTTTTCTGGCTGGGGGCCGCGAGGCAACTGGGCGCGTTTATTCAATTACCTGATATGCGGTGGCGAGCAGCGATGGAGATATCGTCAGGCCAAGCCGCCTGGCGGTCTTGAGGTTGACAACCAACTCATACTTCGTCGGCGCCTGAACCGGCAGATCGGTCGGTTTGGCGCCTCGCAGGATACGATCGACATAGCCCGCCGCTCCTCGCCATTGCTCGATCTGATCGAATCCATAGGAGATCAGCCCGCCGTCGGTCACGAAGTAATTGAACGGATAGATCGCCGGCAAGCCAAGTCGCGCTACCAGATCGATGATCAAGGCACGATTGTCGATGTTGAGGGGATGCGGCAGAACAATTAGACCGCCATTCGGGATATTGGCAAATCCGGCGATGCCGCGTTGCGTTTGATCACCGTTCAGCGCGCTGATCGCGGCAACCTGGACTCCGAGCGACGGCGCGACCGCTTCTGCCGCCCGCAGGAACTCAAGATGAACCGCGGTGTCCGGGTGTACGATGACCGCGGCCCGCGCCACAGTCGGCGCGGCCTCCTTGAGCAATCCAAGCCACTTGCCGCCAATCGACGGCTCGAAGTTCTGAAAGCCGGTGATATTGCCATCGGGATGCGAAAGACTGCCCACGAATCCGCTTCCAACCGGGTCCGAGATCTGGACGAACACGGTCGATCTGGTCTTTTCCAGCTTTTGCAAGATCGCCAAGGCGGCGTTGCTGCTGACGACGATCACATCCGGCGCCGAGCCAACGAGCGCGGCTGTTTCCTCTCTGATCCGGTCAATCTCAATGCTTGACCACCGGACCTCGAGCTGAACATCCCGGCCGTCGATCCACCCTAATTTCTGCAGCGTGTCGCGGAGCGCCGCAATGCGGGCCCGACCTTCCGGGTCGGTTTCCCGATAACCCACCGGCAGCACACCGACGCGCCGCATTTTTTCGGGTTGCTGCGCGCGTACTGCAAGCGGCCACATCACTGAGCCGGCGAGTACCGATATGAATTCACGCCTTCTTATGTCGGTAGGCATTGATCTCACCTGTTGAGCATCACAGCGGCTGCGAATACCCGACAATATCACGCTCGATGCCGGAGGTCTGCGACGCCCATCCTGCCAGACTGCAAGAGGGGTACCAGATGCCCCTAAAACACTGCGTGATTTCAGGCCTCCGGCGCACAGCGCGCAGCGATGTCCCCCCTCGCCCATCGCGCGCGCGTCCGTTCGCGGAAACCCCCGAAGCTGCCCTTCGCGATGGCGTCGCGGATATCGTGCATCAGGCTCTGATAATAAGCGAGGTTGATTTCCGACAGCAACATCGCCCCCAAGGTCTCGCCCGACTTCACAAGATGATGCAAATAGGCGCGCGCGCAGCTACGGGTCGATGGCCAGTTGCTTTCCTCATCGAGCGGTCGCGGATCGTCGGCATGGCGGGCGTTGCGCAGATTGATCTGGCCGAACCGGGTAAAGGCCATGCCGTGGCGTCCGTTTCGCGTCGGCATCACGCAGTCGAACATATCGATGCCCCGCGCGACCGCTTCCAGAATATCTTCCGGCGTGCCGACGCCCATCAGATATCGCGGGCGATCCCGCGGCAGGATCGGCGCGACCTCCTCGATCATCGCCAGCATCACCGATTGCGGTTCGCCGACCGCAAGGCCGCCGATCGCGTAGCCATGAAATCCGATCTCGACGAGGCCACGGGCGCTGGCCTGCCGCAACTCCGGCAGATCGCCGCCCTGCGCGATGCCGAACAGCATGTAACCCGCCGGCGCAGTCTCGAACGCACGCTTGCTGCGCTCGGCCCAGCGCAGCGAGAGTTGCATGGCGCGCTCGACATCGGCGCGCTGGGTGGGCAGCCGCACGCATTCGTCCATCTGCATGGCGATATCGGAGCCGAGCAGAAGCTGTACCTCGATCGAACGCTCCGGCGACAGTTCAACCTTGGCGCCGTCGATATGCGAGCGAAAGCTGACCGCTGTTTCGCTCACCTTGCGCAATTCCGAAAGCGACATCACCTGGAAGCCGCCGGAGTCCGTCAGCACAGGACCTTGCCAGCCGGTAAAGGCCTGCAAGCCGCCAAGCGCCGCAATTCGTTCGGCGCCCGGCCGCAGCATCAAGTGATAGGTGTTGCCGAGTACGATTTCGGTGCCGGCGTCGCGCACCTCACGCCAATGCACGCCCTTCATTGCGCCTGATGTGCCGACCGGCATGAAGGCCGGCGTCCGCACCGCCCCATGTGGCGTCGTCAGCAGGCCGGTGCGCGCCTGTCCGTCGGTGGCGATGAGATCGAAGTGATTGGCGAGGCCCATGCGTCAGCTTATGGCGTAACAACGTTGTCCTGTTCAACCTCTTGATGCCGATTTTCGGACCGAAATTCGTTGACGCCAACCCAAATCTCTCGCATAAGCCTGCCCATGATGACGAACACCAAACGCACCGCGAAAACCGGCAAGGCCTCCGGGGCCTCGGGAGGCGTGCGCGCGTAAGTCGACGACCGCATATCTGAACCCGAAGCCCCGCCTGAAAAGGTTCGGGGCTTTTTTATTGTCTGATGGAGGCCGAAGTGAAGAACGATCCCGTTGTCGCGATTGCCGGCGTTACCGGCGCCGTCGGCGCCGAATTCATCGCCACCATGAACAAGCGCGCGTTTCGCGTTGGCAAGCTCAAGGCGCTGGCGAGCGCGCGTTCGGCCGGCAAGACCATCGACTTCCGCGGCGAGAGTATTGTGATCGAGGAGCTCACCGAAAAATCTTTCGCAGGCGTCGATATCGCGCTGTTCTCGGCGGGCAGCGGCATTTCCCGCAAGTTCGCGCCCGTCGCGGTGCAGGCCGGTGCCATCGTCGTCGACAATTCGTCCGCCTTTCGCATGGACCCGAACGTGCCGCTGGTGATCCCCGAAATCAACGCCAACCGCATCGCCGCGCACCAGGGCATCATCGCCAATCCGAATTGCTCGGCGATCACCGCGCTGGTGCCGTTGTGGCCGATCCACAGGGCCAACCGCATTCGGCGCGTGATCATTTCGACCTATCAGGCGGCCAGCGGCGCGGGCGCCGCGGCGATGAAGGAACTGCTGGAGTCGACGCGCGCCAGCCTCGACGGGCAGAGCTATCAGCTCAGGGTGATGCCACACCTTTGCGCCTTCAACGTTTTCAACCATGATTCGGCGATCGATCCGGCGACCGGCTACAACGACGAAGAGACCAAGGTCATGCAGGAGACCCGGAAAATCTTCGAGGACGACGGCATTGCCGTCGGCGTCACCTGCGTGCGGGTGCCGGTATTGCGCGCCCATTGCCAGGCGATCACCTTGGAATGCGAGAGGCCGATTTCGGAAGCCGCGGTGCGTGAGATCCTGTCGCACGCCCCGGGCGTGAAGATCGTGGACGATCGGACGAAAAACTATTTTCCGATGCCGATCGACGCGTCCGGCCAGGACGACGTTTTGGTCGGCCGCATCCGCAGCGATCTCAGCGACGCAAGCGGCCATTCGATCTCGATGTTCGTGGCGGCGGACCAGCTCCTGAAGGGCGCCGCATTGAACGCGATCCAGATCGCGGAATTGCTGCCTCAACGGGTCATGGCGTGAGGTTAACGGACGCTGGGTCTAGCCTGGCTTGCAGCCATTTAAAGCGTCAATAGGATCAAGATCGCTCCACCGAAGATAGCGCAAACCGAGCAATCCAGAAGCCGGAGAAGCAGGTAGTCTTCGAACATGGTCGGTTCTGCCCAATGATATTGGTTCAGTCGCACAGCGCAATGCTCGGCGCCAAACCGTGACGAAAGCGGCCTGGCTGGTCTGGCCGCTACTCACAGCGGAGCCAGGCCAGCGGTTTCGCCCAGCCGAGAGTTGACTCAGCCCTCTGCGAAGCGGACCGAACGGCTGGCGCGCCGAGTTCCGGTGTACAGCACAGTCAACCTGACCTGGGCGAGGCCCGAGGATCCGATTGCCCGAGCGCCGGCCGGCGTCAGGTCGATTATTCGACCCCGGATATACGGGCCGCGATCGTTGATACGGACAACGACAGAGCGCTCTGTCTGGGTGTTGGTGACCTTGACCATCGTGCCGAACGGCAGAGTGCGATGAGCCGCAGTGAGTGCGGAGGCATGGGCATACTCGCCGTTGGCGGTCTTCTCGCCGCTGTATACTGATGCAATTCCGGCCTGTGGGGCCGCCGCAAGCGGCGAACAAAACGAAATAGTTGCGAATAAGATTCCCGTACCAAAAGCTATGCTGCGTCTGACCTTCACTCTATGACCTCATATGTTTGTTGTGACCGCGCGCGCAACGATTCCGTATTTTGTGGATTGCTCGCCTCCGCGGCTTTTCGCTCGACGGCCATTCAAGGTCGTCGCGGTCGCCGGCCAACAGATGGCCGCGGATCGCTGAGCGTTGCTGGTGGAGGCGCTTTGAGATCCAATTAGGATCGTTTGCGCAGCGCATCGGTCTATAATCGAAGGTCGAAGCGACGTCTTGTGATGACGCGCCAATCATTTGGGTTTTTGCGCCGCACGACGTTTTCTGCCATGCAGTTCGCGAGATCAGGGGTTTCGCTTTGATTCCGAACGCGGCAGGCGGGATCGCACGATTGGCGTGCGCGCGGTTGGGCAAGATAAGTTAGCAGCCCGTGGTCACTGCAACAGCCGGGCTTATTCGGGCTTATGGCCGTTTCTGGCGCAACGCGGACATCCCGCGGCAGTCGCTACATGTCTCGGAAAGGCGAACGGACCTGCCCGGCATGCCGCCAAGTCCGTTGATCGCCAAAGCCGGCGCGGGCCACTGGATAACCTCACGCGGCGAAGACTTGGCGGTTGTTGCCGGCAGCATCCTATGACACCATTTAAGTACCGAGTTATTACTTCAAGATGCCTATGCCCCGCCGGAAATATGCTTGGGAAAAGCTGTCGGATGAGCAGTTGCTCAGGCAACGCCTCAGCCGTCTGAGGGTCGCGGTCGAAGGCACTTGGCTCGAGGACTGTCTCAGC
Organism: uncultured Alphaproteobacteria bacterium; assembly: GCA_963840155.1. GTDB lineage: Bacteria > Pseudomonadota > Alphaproteobacteria > Rhizobiales > Xanthobacteraceae > Bradyrhizobium. The sequence continues at coordinate 731,135 of CAWIXP010000001.1, read as the reverse complement.
ACGCTCTATGAAGAGCTCGAAGAGCGGGGCATTCGGCTGCGGCCACATGCATGGATATCGAGCGAATGGTTTAGTCCGGCAAATGTGCCCGGCATTGCCATTCCATTCTATCTCGCCCATCCCCGTCTGATGAAGATCGAGAAGAAAATGATGCTCGACGTCGAGGGCGGCACCTGGTCCGAATGCATGGCCATCCTCCGCCATGAGGCTGGTCATGCCATCCAGCACGGCTATCAGTTGCAACGCCGCCGGCGTTGGCAGCAGTTGTTCGGCCGGTCCTCAAAACACTACCCGCGCTACTACCGGCCCAATCCGGCCAGCCGGCAATATGTCCAGCATCTTCGGCTCTGGTATGCGCAGAGCCATCCGGACGAGGATTTCGCCGAAACCTTCGCGGTGTGGCTGCGGCCGCGTTCGCACTGGCGGACGCGCTATGCCGGTTGGCCAGCGCTCAAGAAGCTCGAATATGTCGACGAACTGATGGAGGAGATCGCCGGCAAACGGCCGCTCGTCACAACGCGGGAACGTATCGATCCGCTGCATGAACTCAGCCAGACACTCGGCGATCACTATAAAAAGAAGCAGGCGTTCTACGCCTTCAGGGCACCGAAGACTTACGACCGCGACCTCTCCCGGCTCTTTTCCGCCGATCCGCGGCATCGCCGGGGGCGGCCGGCTTCTGCATTCATCAGGCGGCACCGTGCCCACATCAGGCAGCTGGTTGCGCGGTGGACGGGCGAGAACCAGCTTACGCTTGATGCCGTGCTTGACGACATGATCTCCCGCTGCCGAGAGCTCGATCTGCGCGCTGTCGGCTCCGATCGGAAACTTGTGGCTGACTTCACCGTCCTGCTGACCGCCAAGACCATGCACGCGCTGTTCGGTCCCTTGCGGCGAAAATGGATTGCGCTATGAGACGCCTGCGCATTCTGGTGCTCATGCATCCGGACTTCGTGCCCCCGGACTCGACCGACGGATACACCGCGCGGCAAATCAACGAATGGAAAACCGAATACGACGTCGTCAGCACCTTGCGTGCGGCCGGCCATGATGTTCGCCCGCTCGGAGCGCAGGAGGAAATCAAGCCGGTGCGCGAGGAGATCGAAAGTTTCAAGCCGCACGTGGTGTTCACGTTGCTGGAGCAGTTTCACAACGAGCCCACGTATGACCAGCACGTCGCAAGCTATCTCGAACTGATGCAGATCCCGTATACCGGGTGCAACCCGCGTGGCCTGATCCTGGCGCGCGGCAAGGACCTGTCCAAGACACTGGTGCACCATCGCCGGATCGCGGTGCCGGCCTTCGCGGTATTCCCGATGCACCGAAAGGTCAAACGCCCGGCGCGTCTTGCGTTGCCGTTGATCGTCAAGAGCCTGAATGAGGACGGGTCCCGGGGTATCTCGCAGGCATCCGTCGTCGATACGGACGACAAGCTCGCAGAGCGCGTCGCTTTCGTCCACGAGCGGATCGGAACCGCCGCGATCGCCGAGCAATATATCGAGGGACGTGAGCTTTATGTCGGCGTGCTCGGCAACAATCGATTGCGACTATTGCCGGTCTGGGAATTGAAATTCGGCACCATGGGCGGCCAGGCCATAGCCACCGAGAAGGTCAAACACGATCCCGATTATCAGGAGCGCGTGGGAATTGTAGATGGGCCGGCCAAGAACCTTGCGCCGGAGGTGCGCGCCCGCATTCAGCGAACGGCGAAGCGCATCTACCGAACACTGGGGCTCGATGGATACGCCCGCATCGACTTCCGCCTTTCTGCCGACGGCACCCTGTATTTCATCGAAGCGAACCCCAATCCCGAAATCGCGAAGAGCCAAGAGTTCGCCACGGCGGCCCGGCATGACGGACTTGATTACCCCGGTCTCCTGCATCGTATTCTGGCGCTTGGAATAAGCCGGGCCAACGCCGGCGCATCCGTAGGCTGAAACGGGTATGCGGCAGAGAGATTCCCATGCCCGGCCTATTTGTCGTCGAGAACCTCGACCACCCGCGTGGCCATCGTCAAATCCGTATTCGCGCTGGACTGGAAGCGCTTGATGGCTTCGATGCGGCGCTTCGATGCCAGGAGAGTTTTGATCTCCGACAGAAGCGGCTCCTGGAGTTCGTTGGCGAGCTGTTTAGCGCGTGCGCGCTGCTGTTCGCCCTCAGCTTGGCGCTGACGGAAGAACTCCACCGCCTTCGCCGTGGGACAGCCCAAGACCATGAACCAACTGCCGTCGTGCGCCACTGCCATACGCTGGATCATCAACGAATGATTATTGCTGTCTAACGGCGTGTCGATCTGAAATTCATGTGTCGGCGCCACCGGGTTCGGCGACATGCCGCCCATTTCACTGAACGCCACGGAGTCGGCATCCGCCGGACTGAAGCGCGTTAACGTGTACCCGCCCCGCAATTGCGCACCGCGTCGGATCTCCTGGGCAAAGATAAAGTCAAAGTAATCTTGATTATCCGGAGCGATACACCGGAGTACTGCGGGATCATAAAGTCCTTTCAAGACGGCTAGGTCCTGCGCCTGAAGCGCGGCGACATAGCGTTCGACGAAAGCTCGTTGGATCGCATCCGCCTCCTGCGCGCATGCCGTACTGGTCCCGAACAGGGTCAGCGCAAGCGCAAGACCCCGGAGCTTATCCATTTGGATCTCCTTCAAGTGGACTTTAGCCGGCTTGGTTGCCGCCGCGATAAAAGCTAAACCAACATCACGTATTCGGCGCATGTCGCGGTCTCCGTCCCTGGCAGAGTTGATGATCCCTTCGGCCATCGGCTTTAATTATTTGCAACGATCGCATCGATAATGAATGCGCCAGTGCGGAGATCAGCGCTGCCCAGCGCATCGAACTGTCCTGCGAGGCATTACCGGTTAGGATGCACCTCTAAATGCCCAGTTAATGCCGACCTGCCATTGCAAATGGCGTTAAGGGTGTCTGCAGATGATCGGCCGAATTTTACGTGCCGCCGTTGCCAGTGCATTGATGGCCGCGGATTCACTCGCTGACCAGCAAAGGTGCTTGGTTTGAGGAGTAAAAGAGACCTAACCCAAGCTGACATTGCCACCCTGATCTGATAAAGCTTTCAAGACTCCCGCGGTCTTCAACTCACGCGAGCGTTGCATGCGCCGGCGAGATTTTATCAAAATTATGGCCGGTTCGACGGCCGCGTTTCCGCTTGCGGCTGGTGCGCAGCAGCCATCGCTACCCGTGATCGGGTTTCTTGGCAGCGCATCATCGGACGAATACGCGCTCCGGCTGCGTGCGTTCCGGCAGGGGCTGAAAGATGCAGGCTATGTCGAAGGTCAGAACGTCACCATTGAATATCGCTGGGCGGATGATCAATACGACCGGCTTCCCGCACTTGCGGCCGAACTGGTTCACCGTCAAGTAAACGTCATCGTAGCGGGCGGCGGCACTCCTGCGTCACTGGCGGCCAAAGCGGCGACCGCAACTATTCCAATCGTCTTCGCGACAGCGAACGACCCGGTTGCGGGCGGATTTGTCGCCAGTCTGGACAAACCCGGCGCCAACATCACCGGCGTGACCAATTTGAACGTGGAAATGGGGCCGAAGCGGCTGGAATTGCTGCGCGAGCTGCTGCCCAACGCAACCACGATTGCAATCCTCATCAACTCGAACAGTCCGGCCCTTGGCGACCGCTTTTTGCAAGCCTTGCAGCCGGCGGCCCGTGTCCTCGGAATGCAGCTCCTTGTCTTTCATGCGAGCACCAAACGCGATATCGATACAGTGTTTGCCGCACTGGCCCAACATCAGGCCAGCGCGCTTCTGATGTGCCCCGACGTTTTTTTCAACGCCCAGGTCGAACAATTTGCAGAGCTGGGAATTCGGCACGCAGTGCCCGTGGTCTATCACTTCCGCCAATTCGTAAAAGCTGGCGGGCTGCTGAGCTACAGCAGCGATGAAAGCGAATATTATCGTCTGGTCGGCCTTCAGGCCGGGAAAATCCTCGGAGGCGAAAAGCCAGCGAACCTTCCGGTCATGCAATCGACCAAGGTCGAATTGCTCATCAACCTAAAGACCGCAAAGGCGCTCGGGATCACCGTGCCGCTCTCGCTGCTCGGCCGAGCTGACGAAGTCATCGAATAGCGGGTTTGTTTGCAGCGGCGAGTCCGCACCTGGCTAGTCGCGTGCGCGAAACAAGAGGCAGGCGTCGCCATAGGAATAGAACCGGTAGCCGCTTTCGATCGCATGGCCATAGGCGCGTTTCATGGTCTCCAGTCCGCTAAAGGCGGATACCAGCATGAACAGCGTCGAACGCGGCAGGTGAAAATTGGTCAGGAGAATATCGACCGCACGAAACCGGTAGCCCGGCGCGATGAAAATCGCGGTCTCGCCGGTGAACGGCTCGATCGTGCCATCTTCCGCGGTGGCGGTTTCCAGAAGCCGCAGTGAGGTGGTGCCGACGGCGACGATACGGCCGCCATTGGCTCGCGCGGCGTGCAGCGCGGCTGCGGTAGCGGCGGAGATGCTGCCCCATTCGGAATGCATCTTGTGTTCGGCCGTATCCTCGGTCTTGACCGGCAGGAACGTCCCTGCCCCGACATGCAGCGTCACGCGGTTGATGCCGACGCCGCGCTCGCGCAACGCGGTCTCCAGCGCCGCGGTGAAATGCAGTCCGGCGGTCGGCGCGGCGACGGCGCCTTCGTTCGTCGCGAACATGGTCTGGTAGTCGCTGGCATCGCGCTCGTCCGGCGCGCGCTTGCCAGCGATGTACGGCGGCAGCGGCGGGCTGCCGAGATCGGCGATCGCCTGATCAAGTGTCGGGCCGTGAAATGAAAACGACAGCGTGATCTCGCCGTCGTCACCCCTGTGCTCGACCTCCGCGTCGAGATGGCCGAGCAGGCAAACCCTGCCCTCATTGCCGAACCGGACCACGTCGCCCGGCGCCAGCTTCTTCGCCGGCTTGACCAGCGCCTGCCACCGCGAGCCATCGATCCGCTTGATCAGCGTCGCCTCGATCCTCGGCTCGGTCTGGCGGCCAATGCGGCGGCCGGTGAGTTGGGCTGCGATCACCTTGGTGTCGTTCACCACCAGCTGGTCGCCGGGCTCCAGCCATTGCGGCAGATCGGCAACGATGCCGTCGCGCAGCACGCCATCGGGCGGCACGATCAGCATCCGTGCGGAATCGCGCGGGCTGGCCGGGCGCAGCGCGATGTTGGCCGCGGGCAGTTCGAAGTCGAAGAGGTCGGTGCGCATGACTTCAAGGCTCAGGAACCGGAATGAGAACAGGCCTTTACCCTCCCATGGAGGGGGAGGGTGAAAAAGAAATCACGCCGCATCCACCGCCATCCGCGCCTTGACGATCTTGTCGGGGTTCTGGACCGGCTCGCCGCGCTTGATCTTGTCGACGTTCTCCATGCCCGACGTCACCTTGCCCCAGACCGTGTACTGCTTGTTGAGGAACGAGGCGTCGTCGAAGCAGATGAAGAACTGACTGTCGCCGGAATCCGGGCTCGCTGCGCGCGCCATCGAGGTGGTGCCGCGCACATGCGGCTCGTTGTTGAATTCGGCCTTGAGTTTCTTGCCGGAGCCGCCGGTGCCGGTGCCCTGCGGACAGCCGGTTTGCGCCATAAACCCCTCGATTACCCGGTGGAACACGATGCCGTCGTAAAATCCCTCGCGCACCAGTTCCTTGATCCGCGCGACGTGCCCCGGCGCAACATCGGGCCGCATTTCGATCGTGACCGGTCCCTGCGTGGTTTCAAGGATCAAAGTATTTTCGGTGTCTGCCATGCTCTCTTCTCTGTCGGTTTGGGTGGAGATTTCTGCTTGTGAAACCGGACGGCGAACGGCCGGCCGGCAACGGCGCCCGCCATTCCCTTCGTAAATGGCATCGGCGTGCAGCGTTGCAACGCCTCCATCACGGCAATGCGGTACATCAGCCGGTCATTCTCGGTGGCCTGCGCCGATTCATAGGTGATCCGGGGATGACCGAGGATCTCTCCGGCGCGGGTGAAACTGACGATCACCGTAATGTCGATCCCTGGGGTGGCGCGTGATGCCGGCGGCGGCTTCCAGCATGTCCTCAGTTTCGCAAACACGTCGCCGATAGTGTCGACCTCCGCCGGTTCGGCGCGGACCGCCGAGCCGCACAGGGTAAGCAGCAGCGCGGCTGCAATCGGGACGAACTGGTAGCGAACCCGCGCCAACGTCGCTCACTTGATGTCGGATGCAACCTGCACCTTCACCATCTTGTCGGGGTCGGTCACGGTGCCGCCGGAGGAGCCCGGCGGGGCCTTCTTGAGCTTGTCGACCACGTCCATTCCCGACACCACCTCGCCGATCACGGTGTATTGGCCATTGAGGCTCGGAGCGTCGCCGAACATGAAGAAGAATTGCGAATTGGCGGTGTCGACGCTATCGCCGCGCCGCGCCATGCCGACGATCCCGCGCTTGAACGGCACGTTGGAAAACTCCGCCTTCAGGTTCGGGTATTTCGATCCGCCGGTGCCATTGAAATTCTGGCCATCGCCGGTCTGCGCCATGAAGCCATCCATTACCCGATGAAACGGCACATTGTTGTAATAGCCTTCGCGCGCCAATTGCTTGATCCGCTCGGCGTGCTGTGGCGCAAGGTCGGTGCGCAGCTTGAAGATGATACGGCCCTTGGTCGTGTCGATCACGATCGCATTCTGCTTGTCGAGACCGGCCGGCAGCGGCTGCGCCAGCACGGCGCTTGCGCAAATCAGCGCGACGATAACGGCGAGAACTCGGGCCATGGGAACTCCGATCCGGTGATGGGTGGCGCCGCGGGATTATTTGCCGGCGAATTTGGTCTTGAGGCTGGCTGCGACCGACTTCGGCACGAATGGCGAGACGTCACCGCCCATTCCGGCGATTTGGCGCACCAGTGTGGCGGTGATCGGGCGGACGGCAACCGAGGCCGGAATGAACACGGTGTGCACGCCGGGCGCCATGGTCTCGTTCATGCCCGATATCTGCATTTCGTAGTCGAGATCGGTGCCGTCGCGCAGGCCGCGGATCATGATGGTTGCGCCGTTCTTCTGCGCGGCGATCACCGTGAGATCATTGTAGGTCGTGCTGTCGAAGCCGCAACCGGCCTTGGCGGCGATCGGACCGAACACATCGGCCACCATCTTGATCCGCTCCTGCACGGAAAACAGCGGCTTCTTGCTGGGTTGCACGCCGATGGCAACGATCAAGCGATCACAGAGGCCGACGGCGTGCCTGACCACGTCGACGTGGCCATTGGTGACGGGGTCGAATGAGCCGGGATAAAGCGCGATGCGGGGCATAAACCCCTCTACCCCGCTCCGCGCGGCCCGGCAAGCCGGGCCGGCCATGTCTCCCTAGGCGGGCCACCATTGTTTCGTCCCGCGGCAGCTCACGAAACCAAAACTCCGGCGGCATGAAACCAATTTCGCAGGCCGCGAAGACATCCGGAAACGGCCCCCCGGTACCAATTGATCCAACAAGACGACGGGCCGAAACGGCCCAAAAACAGGGGACCGTCATGATCAAGGCACTTTCCGCAACCGCTATCGCTGCGCTTGTCGCGGCCGCGCTCACCGTTCTGCCGGGCTTTGCCCCCCGGGTCGCGGCCAGCGTTCCGCAAGCCCTCGCCAAAAGCGACCGGCTGGACGTCCACCCCGTCGGCCGGAACTGCTCGCAGCGGGCGTGGCCGAATTTCGAGGCTTCCTGCCTGCGCGCCGCCGGCTCCCGGACGATGATCCGGGAAGCCCGGCTGGTCACCGCCGATCGCACGCCATAAGCAGGAACTGGCGGGTTGCGGACCTTGATCTGGAACGGAGGCCAGGCCGGCGCCTAGCCTCCATTACCGTTCCATTACCGTTGCCGTTACCATTGCCGTTCTCGGCGTCTTCGCCGATGTGCTCGACCGACACCACATGCTCGTCCTCGGCGGTATCGAACACGATGACGCCCTGGGTCGAGCGGCCGGCGATCCGGATCCCCTCGACCGGGCAGCGGATCAGCTGACCCTTGTCGGTCACCAGCATGATCTGGTCGGAATCCTCGACCGGGAATGACGCCACCAGCTTGCCGTTGCGCTCGTTCACCGACATCGCGACGATGCCCTTGCCGCCGCGGCCCGTGGTCCGATACTCGAACGACGACGAGCGCTTGCCATAGCCGTTCTCGCTGATGGTCAGCACGAATTGCTCGCTGGCCGACATTTCGACGTAGCGCTGCTCGCCAAGCTCGATCGCTCCGGAGGCCTCCTCGCTATCGGTGTCCGCCGCCTCCTCCTCGGCGCCGCCACGCCGCACCGCGTTGGCGCGGCGCAGATAGGCCGCCCGCTCCTCGGCATCGGCATCGAGATGCCGCAGGATGGTCAGCGAGATCACCTTGTCGTTTGCCGGCAGCGCGATGCCGCGCACACCCATCGAGGTGCGGCCGGTGAATACCCGCACATCGCTGACGGGGAAGCGGATGCACTGGCCGCCGGCGGCCGTCAGCAGCACGTCGTCGCGCTCGGTGCAGATCTGGACGTCGACGATCGCCTCGTCATCGTCGAGCTTCATGGCGATGATGCCGGAGCGGCGGACGTCGATGAAGTCGGACAGCTTGTTGCGACGGACATTGCCGCCGGTGGTCGCAAACATCACGTCAAGATTGGCCCACGACGACTCGTCCTCGGGCAGCGGCATGATGGTGGTGATGCGCTCGCCCTGCTCCAGCGGAAGGATGTTGATCATGGCCTTGCCGCGGGCATTCGGCGCCGCCATCGGCAGCCGCCAGACCTTTTCCTTGTAGACCTGGCCGCGGGAGGAGAAGAACAGCACCGGGGTATGGGTCGAGGCCACGAACAGCCGGCTGACGAAATCCTCGTCGCGGGTCTGCATCCCGGCCCGGCCCTTGCCACCCCGGCGCTGCGCGCGATAGGCCGACAGCGGCACGCGCTTGACGTAGCCGGCATGCGAGACCGTGACCACCATGTCCTCGCGCTGGATCAGGTCCTCGTCCTCGACCTCGCCTTCCTGCTCGATGATGACCGTCTTGCGCGGGGTCGCGAATTCCGATTTCACCTCGGCAAGTTCGGTCTTGACGATCGTCTGCACGCGCGCGCGGGAACGCAGGATGTCCAGATAATCGGCGATCTCGACCGCCAGCTTGTCGAGTTCCTGGGAGATCTCCTCGCGCCCGAGCGCGGTGAGCCGCTGCAACCGTAAATCGAGGATGGCCTTGGCCTGCTCCAATGACAGCCGCGCGGTGCCGTCTTCGGCGACCCGGTGACGCGGATCGTCGATCAGCGTGATCATGGCGGAGACGTCCCGCGCCGCCCAGTCGCGCGACATCAGGGTATCGCGCGCGGTGTTGGGATCGGGCGAAGTCCGGATCACCCGGATCATCTCGTCGATGTTCGCGACCGCGATGGCGAGACCGACCAGGACGTGGGCGCGGTCGCGCGCCTTGTTGAGCAGGAACTTGGTGCGGCGCGTCACCACCTGCTCGCGGAACGCCACGAACACCGTCAGCAGGTCCTTCAGGTTCATCACCTGCGGCCGCCCGGCGTCGAGCGCCACCATGTTGGCGCCGAAATTGCTCTGCAGCGTGGTGAACCGATAGAGCTGATTCAGCACCACATCGGGCACCGCATCGCGCTTCAACTCGACCACCACGCGATAACCCTGGCGATCGGATTCGTCGCGCAGATCGGCAATGCCATCGATCTTCTTCTCGCGGTGCAGCTCGCCGATGCGCGCGACCATGGCCGCCTTGTTCACCTGATAGGGAATTTCGGTGACGATGATGGCCTCGCGATCCTTGCGGATGGTCTCGATCGAGACTTTGCCGCGCATCACGATCGAGCCGCGGCCGAGGTGATAGGCCGAGCGGATGCCCTGGCGCCCGAGGATGATGCCGGCGGTCGGAAAATCCGGTCCCGGAATGATCTCGATGAGTTCGTCGATGGTCAGCGCGGGATTGTCGATCAGCGCCACGCAGGCGTCGATCACCTCGCCCAGATTGTGCGGCGGGATGTTGGTCGCCATGCCGACCGCGATGCCGCCGGCGCCGTTGACCAGAAGGTTCGGAAATTTGGCCGGCAGAACCGTCGGTTCGCGGTCGCGGTTGTCGTAGTTGGCCTGGAAATCGACGGTGTCCTGGTCGATGTCGTCGAGCAGATGCTGCGCGATCTTGGTCAGGCGGGACTCGGTGTACCGCATCGCGGCAGGCGCATCGCCGTCGACCGAGCCGAAATTGCCCTGGCCGTCGATCAGCGGCACGCGCATGGAAAAATCCTGCGCCAGCCGCACCAGCGCGTCGTACACCGACTGGTCGCCGTGGGGATGGTATTTACCGATCACGTCGCCGACGGTGCGCGCCGACTTGTTGTACGATTTGTTCCATACGAAGCCGTTCTCATGCATCGCGTAGAGGATGCGGCGATGCACCGGCTTCAGGCCGTCGCGCGCGTCGGGCAGCGCGCGCGCCACGATCACGCTCATCGCGTAATCGAGGTAGGAGCGTTTCATCTCGTCGAGGATGGATATCGGGCGAATATCCGAGGGCGCCGGCGGCTCTGCGGGCGGGGTATCTTCAGGGTCAGACAAAGGGAAATCCGGTCAGGTTTTGCTTGAGAATCATATAGCGCGCCGAGGCCGCCAAAACCACCCTTAACTGGTCAGGCGCGGGGTTTTTCCCTTCGTTTTTCCATAGACTTACCGCTCAACGGCGCGTCCGGTCCACAGGTCAAAATCAGCGCGGCGCGTGATGCGTGCGGCGGCATCACCGCTGCGAACATCGACCGCGGATCGAGGCGCAAACTTGATCGCCTGCGCTTTCTCCGAAATCAGAACGGAATGTCGTCATCCATGTCGCTGTTGCGGGCGCCGGCTGCGACCGCGCGGCGCGGCGCGGCGGTGGATGAACCGAAGTCACCGCCGGGCTCCTCGGAGACGGAATTGCCGCCGCCGCTACGGCCATCGAGCATGGTCAGCGTCGAGTTGAAGCCCTGCAGCACCACTTCGGTCGAGTACTTCTCGACGCCGGCCTGATCAGTCCATTTGCGCGTCTGCAGCGCGCCTTCGATGTAAACCTTGGCGCCCTTTTTCAGATATTGCTCGACAATCTTGCAAAGTGGTTCGGAGAAGATCACCACGCGATGCCACTCGGTCTTTTCCTTGCGTTCGCCGGTGGCCTTGTCGCGCCAGCTTTCCGAAGTCGCCACGCTGAGATTGGCGATCGGCCGCCCATCCTGGGTGCGCCGGATTTCCGGATCCTTGCCGAGATTTCCGACCAGAATCACCTTGTTTACGCTTCCCGCCATCGCCGCTCTCCACTCTTGAAATCACTGCACCGGCCGGGCGCCCGAGCACCTTCTGCTCGAGCGCTAGGCCCGCTCTGAAACCGACCCTATACGCTACAGGTCCCGCTAGCTCAGCGATCCCCGGTTATCCACATATAGCACTCCCCGAGCCGATGTTCCAGTTTTGTTCCGCAAGCCGCCGCCCGGAGGACATCGCAACCAATAATGGCCTCCCGGGGGCCGCGCCGTTCGTTCCGGCTCCGAAAAAACCTTACCGAATCATTAACTTCCGGGTACTCACTTCGCGCTGGAGTGTTGCATTTCGGATACGGGATTCCCGCCGGGGATCGGCTATATTCCACCTCGGTCCGATCGCACGTCGCGGTCGCGCGATCCCTGAGAACGCTTCAGCCTCAACCGAAGCGAACAAGAACCGGAGAGAATACGATGAAGAAGCTTTTGCTGAGTGCGGTCGGTCTGGTCGCGCTGGGCGTGGGTGCGTTGGGCTTGGCTGCGCCTGCCTCCGCTGCCGACCTTGCGGCGCGTCCCTACACCAAGGCGGCGCCGCCCATGATCGCTGCCATGTACGATTGGAGCGGCTTTTATCTCGGCGTCAATGGCGGCTGGGGCTCGAGCCGCAAGTGCTGGGATCTCACCAACGATGGTCTTGGACCGGTCACAGCCGCTTCCGAGGGCTGTCACGATGCGACCGGCGGCACGGCCGGTGGACAGATCGGCTACCGCTGGCAGGCCAATTCCTGGGTCTTTGGCCTTGAAGCCCAGGGCAACTGGGCCGATCTGCGCGGCTCCAACGTCAGCCTGATTTCCGGTGATACCAACCGCTCGCGGATCGATGCCTTCGGATTGTTCACTGGCCAGATCGGTTATGCCTGGAACAATGTCCTGCTCTATGTGAAGGGCGGCGGCGCGGTGACCGGCGATCGTTTCGAGATCAGGGACACAGCCACCAATACTTTCCTTGCCACGGCTTCGGATCAAACCCGCTGGGGTGGCACGGTCGGCGCCGGCGCCGAATTTGCCTTTGCGCCGAACTGGTCGGCCGGCGTCGAGTACGATCATTTGTTCATGGGCGACAAAACCGCGAACTTCACCGATACCTCGGCCACCTTCGTTGGAACCGACCGCATCCGCCAGGACGTCGATCTCGTCACCGTCCGCGTCAATTACCGCTGGGGCGGCCCGATCATCTCGAAGTACTGATCGCGTCCAGACTGACTCCGCCGAAATCGAAAAGGCCGGCCTCGCGCCGGCCTTTTTTTGCTGCGGTCATTATGAACGCTGCGGGGGGAATCTCCCTGCCGCGGCAGCCGGCGACCGCCAAAGCAACAAACCGTTGATGGCGCGCAGGTAGCACTGGAAATGTCAGCGCGTTCTTCCTATGTTCCGAGCTCAGCCATTGGCGTCGATCCCGGTATTCCCGGCGATGCGCGCGCCGCAACGCCGTGCGGATCGACCCGCCTGGAAATACCGATATGGATGAAGTGATCAGGGCGAAGCGCCAGCACACCGCTTCGGGCACGCGCGCGATAACCATTCGCGGCGCGCGCGAGCACAACCTCAAGAACATCGACCTGGAGATCCCGCGCGACCGGCTCGTGGTCTTCACCGGGCTGTCCGGCTCCGGCAAATCCTCGCTCGCCTTCGACACCATCTATGCAGAGGGTCAGCGCCGCTACGTCGAATCGCTCTCGGCCTATGCGCGCCAGTTCCTCGAGATGATGCAGAAGCCCGACGTCGACCAGATCGACGGCCTGTCGCCTGCGATCTCCATCGAGCAGAAGACCACCTCGAAGAACCCGCGCTCCACCGTCGGCACCGTGACCGAAATCTACGACTACATGCGGCTATTGTGGGCCCGGGTCGGGGTGCCCTATTCGCCGGCGACCGGCCTGCCGATCGAGAGCCAGATCGTCTCCCAGATGGTCGACCGCGTGCTGGCGCTGCCGCAGGGCACCCGGCTCTATCTGCTGGCGCCCGTGGTGCGCGGACGCAAGGGCGAGTACCGCAAGGAGCTTGCCGAATACCTCAAAAAGGGATTCCAGCGCGTCAAGATCGACGGCACGTTTTATGAGCTGGCGGAAGCCCCGAGCCTCGACAAGAAATTCCCGCATGACATCGACGTCGTGGTCGACCGCATCGTGGTGCGCCCGGACATCGGCCAGCGGCTCGCCGAAAGCTTCGAGACCGCGCTGAAGCTCGCCGAGGGGCTCGCCGTGATCGAATATGCCGAGACGGACGCCGCGAGCGCCGGAACGCTCTCTTCACCTCCCCCTGGAGGGGGGAGGTCGACCGCGAAGCGGTCGGGAGGGGGTGAAAACGGCAACACCGATCACCCCACCCCGGCGCTGCGCGCCGACCCTCCCCCTCCAGGAGAGGGTGAGAAGAAGAAAATCGCGAAAATCCATGACAAGAGCGGGCCGGAGCGGATTCTGTTCTCGGAAAAATTCGCCTGTCCGGTTTCCGGTTTTACCATTCCGGAGATCGAGCCCAGGCTGTTCTCCTTCAACAATCCCTACGGCGCCTGCCCGGCCTGCGGCGGGCTCGGCATCGAGCAGCATGTCGACGAGAACCTGGTCATCCCCGACACCGAGTTGACGCTGCGCCGGGGCGCGATCGCGCCCTGGGCGAAATCGTCCTCGCCCTATTACATCCAGACGCTGACCGCGCTGGCCAAATTCTACAAATTCACGCTGGAAACCAAATGGAAGGACCTGCCGAAGAAAACCCAGAACGCGATCCTGCACGGCTCCGGCGAAGACGAGATCAAATTCTCCTATGAAGACGGCGTGCGCTCCTACGACACCAAGAAACCGTTCGAGGGCGTCATCACCAACATCGACCGCCGCTACCGCGAGACCGAGAGCGAATGGGCGCGCGAGGAACTGGCCAAGTATTTTTCCGACGTCCCCTGCGGAGCCTGCCAGGGCTATCGGCTCAAGCCGGAGGCGCTGTGCGTCAAGATCGGCGGCAAACATATCGGCGAGATATCCGAACTCTCGGTGCGCCGCGCCGGCGAGTGGTTCGAGACCGTGCCGAAGGCGCTCAACGCCCAGCAGAACGAGATTGCCGGGCGCGTGTTGAAGGAGATCCGCGAGCGGCTGTCGTTCCTGCTCGATGTCGGCCTGAACTACCTCACCTTGGCGCGCGCCTCCGGCACGCTCTCGGGCGGCGAAAGCCAGCGCATCCGGCTCGCCTCGCAGATCGGCTCGGGTCTCACCGGGGTGCTCTACGTGCTGGACGAGCCCTCGATCGGCCTGCACCAGCGCGACAACGCGCGGCTGTTGGAAACCCTGAAGCGGCTGCGCGACCTCGGCAATACCGTGATCGTGGTCGAGCATGACGAGGACGCCATCCGGCAGGCCGATCATGTGCTCGACATCGGCCCCGGCGCCGGCATGCATGGCGGCCATATCGTCGCCCAGGGCACGCCCGCCGACATCATGCGCAACAAGGACTCGCTGACCGGAAAATATCTCACCGGCGAATTGTCGGTCGAGATCCCCGAGCGCAAGCCGCCGAACCATCGCCGCACCATCAAGGTGGTCAACGCGCGCGGCAACAATCTAAAGAACGTCTCGGCGGAAATACCGCTGGGCTTGTTCACCTGCGTCACCGGGGTTTCCGGCGGCGGCAAGTCGACATTGCTGATCGATACCCTCTACAAGGCGGTCGCCCGCAAGCTCAACAACGCCAGCGAAGGTGCGGCGCCGCATGATCGCATCGAGGGGCTTGAGCATATCGACAAGATCATCGACATCGACCAGTCGCCGATCGGCCGCACCCCGCGCTCCAACCCGGCGACCTATACCGGCGCGTTCACGCCGATCCGCGAGTGGTTCGCGGGGCTCCCCGAGGCCAAGGCGCGCGGCTACGAGCCCGGCCGGTTCTCCTTCAACGTCAAGGGCGGCCGCTGCGAGGCCTGCCAGGGCGACGGCGTCATCAAGATCGAGATGCACTTCCTGCCCGACGTCTACGTCACCTGTGACGTCTGCAAGGGCAAGCGCTACAACCGCGAGACGCTGGAGGTGCTGTTCAAGGGCAAGTCGATCGCGGACGTGCTCGACATGACCGTCGAGGAAGCCGCCGAGTTCTTCAAGGCGGTGCCGCGGGTGCGCGAGACCTTCAAGACGCTGCACCGGGTCGGGCTCGATTACATCCATGTCGGCCAGCAGGCCACCACGCTCTCGGGCGGCGAGGCGCAACGCGTCAAGCTCGCCAAGGAATTGTCCAAGCGCGCCACCGGGCGCACGCTTTACATTCTTGACGAGCCGACCACGGGGCTGCATTTCCACGACGTGAAAAAATTATTGGAAGTGCTGCACGAGCTGGTGTCGCAGGGCAACACCGTGGTTGTCATCGAGCACAATCTCGAAGTGATCAAGACCGCCGACTGGGTGATCGACCTCGGCCCCGAAGGCGGCGACGGCGGCGGCGAGATCGTCGCCTGGGGCCCGCCGGAAGACATCGTGAAAGCGCCGCGCAGCTACACGGGAAAATTTCTGGCGCCGGTGCTGGCGCGTGAGAGCGGCGGAAAGAGGAAGCGCGGGGCGAGCGAGGCGGCGGAGTAAGGGCGCGGAAATCCATGTTCCAGATTCTATGCGCGCTGCTGGCGACGGTCGGATTTGGAACGGCGGCTGCCCATTGCCAGGCGCCGCAGGCCAACACGACGGCGATCAGCTTTCAATCTGCCACCTACAGCGACTTTCGCCAGCTTCTGGCACGGCAGGCGCCAACTGGATCGGTTACGATTCCGGCGAAGCTGGTCTTTCCGGATGAGGCCAGGGATCGGTATCCCGCCGTCATCGTCGTTCACTCGCTTGGCGGCTATCGTGACGCCAATGAAGGCTATGTCGCGGCCGTGCTGCGCAAATCGGGCTTCGCCACCTTGACCTATGACAGCTTTGTCCCGCGCGGAACGACCGGACCGGCCATGTCGGCATCCCCCGGCTATTTGCCGGCCGGCGTGGCCGACGCTTACGCCGCGCTGCGGCGGCTGGCGAGCGAACCCAGGATCGATGCCGATCGAATTGCAATTATAGGCTTCTCGTTCGGCGCCGAAGTGGCCCATATCACGGCATTCGAGTCGATCCGATCGGCGCTCAATCCCGGACCAGGCCGATTTGCCGCGCATGTTCCCTTCTATCCCGCCTTGAGCTTTGGCGTCGCCGAGCGCGGCGCCTATACCGGGTCTCCGGTGTTGATGCTGCTCGGCGGCAAGGACGACAATCTGCCGGTGGCGAAGGCCGAGGGTTATCTGGCCTATGCTCGAACTGGGGCAAATCCGGCCCCGATCGACACCGTGATCTACCCGGGCGCCTACCATGCGTGGACGGTTCCTGATCTGGTAACCCCGCGCTTTTACCCGGAGCTGGTCAGCACGAAAAAATGTCCGGTCATTCTGCTCGGGCCGGACGGGCCGATGTTCCTGGTCGACGGTCAGACGAAACCGTTCGAGCCGGACTTGGTCGGGACGTGCCTGCGCGAAGCTCCGGGGTATTCGATGGGGTTTGATGCAGCGGTCCGGGCGCAGTCGATCGCCGATGCCGTGAAGTTTCTGCAGCGAAACCTCCGACCGTAGCGCGTGCGGCACGTAGGGCGGAATAGCGAAGCGTATTCCGCCTCTTTCATTCATGCGCTGATAGACTATTTCGCCTTTGGGCTCCGGTCTAAAGCCCGATAAATTCGATGACCGCTTCGCCCCTTTCAACCGCAGCGACAATCGTCGATAGAGATCGCATGAATTTCGCCAAGAGCGTTCGGTTGTCCGTATTGCCGGTACGAACCCACAAGATCGCGGGACCGTCCCTGTTGGCGGCCCGCAAGAGCGAAAAATCCCGATCATTGGTAACCAGTACCGCCGAGCGCAAAGTCGCTTCGTTCCATATCTGATCGTCTGTCGCCCCTTGGAGATCGAGGTCGGCAACGTGGACGGCCTCACAACCGGCATCGCCGCAGCGCCTCCGCCAGGGAAGGCGGAAGCTGCGCGTCGATCAGAAAAAGCAAGGCCTATTCTGCCGCGATGATGGAATGATCGGCCTGACGGGCCGCGAAGGCTAGCACCGCATCGATGTCGGCGTTTTCGAGATAGGGATAGTCCTGGAGGATCGTCTCTCGCGGCTGGCCGGCCGAGAGCAGCCCCAGAATGTCCGCAACGGTAATGCGCAGGCCGCGAATGCATGGCCGTCCATGCATGCGGTCAGGGTCTATCGTGATCCTGGCCAAAAGGTCTGACATCTCGTCTCCTCCTGTCACTATATAGCGTAAAGCGAGACTTGTCAGCGACCGAGAAGCGCCTATTCCTCCACCACCGCTTCCACAAATCCGCCGGATCGGCGCAGAATTCGCGCATGACCTTGTACTGGTCAGTCCGTTCGACCGTCGCGTCCTAGCTGGTGCAGTCGAAACTTCCGTCGGAGTTGACGACCTGCTTGCCCACCGGGTGCGAGTGCATGTCGTTATTCGCAACGAAGTCTTTGACAAAATTGACGGTCTTCGGATCCAACGTCATGACCGCGCCGGCGGCTTCGGCCTGCCGTTTGAACTTGGCGGTGTGGCCCTCGTCGTGGATCATCGAGAGGACTTCCGCGACGCGATGCGCCGGGATATCCACCGATTTTGTGCCCTTCAGATAAGTCGGCTGCACGTTTTCCTTCGCCTTCTTTGCCATGTTGCCAATCCTTTACTGGGTGTTGACGGTAATCGTGGGCTTGAACACCTGCTGCGTCAGCACCTGGTTCACAGCCGCCACGGCCGCAACCTCGGAATTTGTGGCAGGCGAGGCGCTAAGCAGAGGACCGAGGGGACCGGGTGCGAACACGCCCGCGCGAAACGCCGCGACCTGGCCAACGCTCTTGGTATCAATCGCGAGCCCGACCGTGACGGTATGAACGTCCTGACGTATCGCCTTGAGACCGATCGAAGCATCCATGAAGGTTCTGACCGGTGAAAACACGACTTTGGGCGTGGCGCCGAGACTGACCGTGGTTGTGAATTTGAGCTGATCGACCATTGTCGGAGGCCCCTTCGTGACGTTCGGACTGCCGGCGCTCGAGCTGCCGGCAAGGCCCCCGAACAAGGTCAGATTGACGAAATCCCCGATCATGCGGTCCATGCCAATCCTGCCGACCGCCGGATAAATATAATTGGGTCCGACGATATGACCGTCGCAATAGTTGTTGCCGGGTTGATCGGGTATGTCGCGCAGCAGATAGCTGAACGTATCGGTCACGGTGAAGGTCCGGGTATTCTCGCGTATGCGATCGGCCTGGCCATTCACCGGCGATGTAAACTGGTTCTTGCCAAAGAGCGTGAAAAGATCGACCGTCGGATCGATATTGTTGGTCTCGGTCATGTCGAGCTGAAAGTTGTAGGCAACCCCGGTGTCGAAGAAGAGCTGCACCACCTGGCGGACGCCGCCCTTGAAAAGCTTGTAGCTGAAGGAACTGATCGGCCGCACACCCTCTTTGAGTTCGAGACCGATCTGCTTTGCTTCGAGATCGGGATTTTTCGGTCCTATCAACCAGTCGACCGCAAAATCGAACACTGCCTGCCGCGCTTCGCAGCGAATTTGCTTGACGATGTTGAACGTCGTTACCCCCGTCACATCGTCCGGTAACGGATGAATTGAACAGCCGGTGAGCCCAACGAGGGCAACGACCGCAGCGGTCCTTGATGCAATCGACATGATGTTCCCCCAAGCTGCGCTACCGCCTGTTGCAGCTTCTCCCCAACGAGAGGGGCATGCTAAGCACTCGGGTTAAGATTGTAAATGGACCATCGCACGCCGTGGGATTGAATGCGGCCGATGCGATGTGGAGGGCGTCGCGCGAAAGTGAAATCCGCCGAGCGACGAAACTCGACCGCATGGTCGAGATCATGCCGTCGTTGCAACTCGAGTAGAGGGCGTGGAGGCGGAGCGATCAATCCTCCATCACCGCTTCCACAAATCCCACCGGATCGGCGCAGAATTCGCGCATGACCTTGTAGTGATCGGTCTGTTCGACCGTGACGGGATCCAGCCCATATTTCGATAGCCGCAGCAGGCGCGCGCCGGGATAGGCCATCAGCATCGGCGAATGCGTCGCCATCACCACCTGGCAAATCGTGGACTGCTCCATGCGCCGCATCAGTTTCAGGAAATCCATCTGGCGCGCCGGCGACAGCGCCGATTCCGGTTCGTCGAAGATGTAAATGCCCTGGCGCTGGCAGCGCTCCTCGAAGAAGCGCAAAAAGCCCTCGCCATGCGAATGCGAGAGGAAATCCGGACCCGACCCGTCTCCGGCCGCTTGATCGAGATAGCGCGCGACCGAAAAGAAACTCTCCGCCCGGAAAAACCAGCCATTGGTGATCTTCGGCAGCCAGCCGGCTCGCAATGCGTCCGAAAGCGTTCCGCCCATCACCTCGGTCGCGTTGGAATGATCGACCGGCATGTAGCCCTTGCCGCCACCGGCTTCGTCATAGCCGGCGAGCACGGCTATTCCCTCCAGGAGCGTCGATTTGCCGGCGCCGTTTTCGCCGACGATGATGGTGATGGATCGATCGAAGTTCAGCTCGAAATCGTCGCGCAGGAACGGCAAGCAGAACGGATAGGCCGCGCGGTCCTCGATGCGCTCGGAATCGAGCCAGACGCGGCGGAGATATGGCGCGGGCAAATTGATCGTGCGATTTCGTCTTGATGCCATTGCCCCTGCTCCGCCAGGATCAGATCGAAAACTTTGCTTCCCGTTCCGCTGTGAACATAACAGGAACACTGTGGGGATGGAAGCGGCTCTTTTGGGTGTTTCGGACCGGAATGCACCCGACGGGCAAATCAGCGCATACCCGGCGCGGGTTTGCCTGTCCAGCAGTATATTCGGTTTTTCCGAAAATATAGTGCTTCCCGCCCAAGCCAAATCAGTTCTAGATCGCCGCCATCCTGTCCCGCACAAGGGGCGTTTCGCGATCGTCACGGACGTTGGGGCAGGAGGCGATGGACGCGGCAGCGTCTGGCGCGCAAGGACGATGCAGGGCGAGATGAACCTCGTGAGCATCGAACGGCGCGCAAAGACGAGAGACGTTGCTTGCGGACGGCGAAGTCGTGTGGTCCTGACGCCCCGGCGCTGGCGTCAAGTCTTGCGGAGGTTTTGGTCGGGCCCAACCGGGCCTGGCGGAGCACCTTAATCCGCAGGCCGACGGTGACAACAAGCCGATCACCGGGGAGAGCACGAAGTAGACCGTTAAAACCATTCGCGTGCGGGGATGCCGGGATGAATCTGGTGGACCTGTGGTGACTTGCTCGTGTGCTTACTATCATTTTGCACGCGAGGCTGCGGGTGCATTGGACGCCCGGCATTCCCCACGCCCTCGTTTTGGGGCGGAGCTAACATGCACAACCCGGGCGTTTCAGCGCCGCGGGAACGCGGAGCCGCGTCATGGATTGCTTCGCATGCGCTCGCAATGACGGTGCCAAATTCGTCATTGCGAGGAGCGTAGCGACGAAGCAATCCATACTTTCTTTGCGGCGAGATGGATTGCTTCGCTGCGCTCGCAATGACGGTGTGAAATGACGGCGCCAAATTCTCCATTTGGCAGGCATGGCGGTGTCAGGGCTGTTTGAAAACGTGAAACCGAAAATCGAGCCGATGTCTCGCGCTACGGCGTTGCGCCCTCGCCTGACACTTCGAGCACCAGCTCCATCGTCATCAGCACCGGATTGTCGCCGCGCGCCAGCCGGCCCTCGGCGAGGCCGCCGAGATAGTCGACCAATGCTACCTCCAAACTTGCTTCCATCGCACCATCCGTGCCGGAAACGATGGTACCCGAGCGCACCGCCATTTCGGTCGCAAAGGGTTCGACGACGCGGCCATCCGCGAAGCACGCGCCGATGATGCTGCCGACGCCGCCATGGAGCTTGGCGCGCGTGATGCCGCGCTCGCGGCAGAAGGCCTCCAGCGCGCCGGCAAAATCCTGGTTCGGCCGCAGCCGTAGCGCGAAGGCGCGGCTGGTTGTTTTCGCACCGCCGGGCGATGATGGCAGCGGGCCGAACAATTTGAAATTGGTCTCGGGATCCGGCTCGGCTGCGAACACCGCGCCATCGAGGCCAAAGGCGTCCACCGCGAACGGCTCGGCGACCACGGTCTCCTCGGGCAGGATGTGGCCGCCGCCGGCGCGGCCGTCCGCTTCGCTCCACAGCCCATGGCAATGGAAGAAGGGCGCACCGTCACGCTGGCCGAGCGTCATCGCCGCCACGGTCAAGCGCGTGACGCCGGCGGGCCGGAACGTGTCGCTGTAGAATGCCGCGTTCTCGCCCGCTCGTCGAAAGCGCGGGGATGACATAGGCCAATGGACCAAGCGCCCCGCCGCTCATGTTCAGGGTGCCGCCGGCAAATCCTTCCGCTGCAAAGCCGCGGCCGGCGGCCTCCAGCAGCGGCAGGCCCGGTTGCAGCGTGAAGGAGAAAGCGCGGCCGCGCGCTTCCACCCACTGGATGCGTTCGGGCGCTGATGGCCCGGGCTGCTCGACGCGTCGCATCGTCAGCTTGTTTGACTGGTGAGATCGAGCAAGCCGCGCGCCTCCAGCTCGTCGCGGACCAGCCGCTTCGGCACCTTGCCGTAACCGGACTTCGGCAGCGCGTCCCAGAAGAAGAACCGTTTCGGCATTTTGTAGCGCGGCACCTTCGGCGCTAGGAACGCCGCCAGCTCGGCCTCGCTGACGGAGTCAGCGCCCTCGCGCGCGACACAGACCGCAACGCCCACTTCGCCCCAGAACGGATCGGGCACGCCGAGCACGGCCACCTCGCCGATCGCGGGATGGGTGAGGATCTTCTCCTCGACCTCGCGCGGATAGATGTTGGAGCCGCCCGAGATGTACATGTCCGAGGCGCGGCCGGTGATATAGACAAAACCTTCCTCGTCCATGTGGCCGAGGTCGCCGGTACGGAACCAGCCGCCGCGGAACGCTTTGGCGTTGGCTTCAGGGTTGTCGTAGTAGCCGGCGAACACCGCGGGGCCGATCACGCAGATTTCGCCGGTCTCGAAAGGCTTCAATTCGCCTCCGTCATCGCCCTGGATCGAGACCTGCATGCCCGTGCGCTCGAACCCGCAGGAGCCGATCCGCGCCTGCGAGCCGTCCTCGGGATCGTGCAGAGCCGGCGGCAGCACAGTGACATTGCCGGTGACCTCGCCGAGCCCGAAATACTGCACCAGCACGTTGCCGAACTTCTTTAACGCCGCCTTCTGGTCCTCACGGTACATCGGCGCGCCGGCATAGATGACGTAACGCAGCGACGAATGGTCGTGGCGGTCGATCGCGGGATGTTCGACCATCATCTTCAGGATGGTCGGCACCGTGAAGAGGTTGCTGACGCGGTGCCGCTCGATCAGCCGGAACGCCTCGTCGATATCGAAGCGCTCGCTGGAAAGCAGGATGGTCGGCACGCCGCGCGCCGTCTGCACGAGCTGATGGACGCCGGCGCCATGCGACAGCGGCGCGACCACCAGCGAGGCGTCATGCTCGGTGGTGCCGGGCATCAGATCGGCGAGGTGATTGGTGATGACGAAGGCCATCTGGCCATGGGTCAGCACCGCTGCCTTGGAGCGCCCGGTGGTGCCGGAGGTGAAGAAGAACCAGCAGGGGTCGTGATACTCGACCGCCGCATTCGCAACTTCCGTGCCGCTGTGAGCCGCGATCGCCTCGCGCACGGATTTTTCGCCGAGCGAGCCATCGCCGATCCGCCAGGTGAAGGCGCGCGCCGGGCTTGCCGCCTCGACCGCCGATGCATGTTCGGGAAAATCGCCGTGACAGAGAAACGCCTTGGCCCCGGAGGCCGTGGCGAGGTAGGCGACCTCATCCGGCATCAGGCGGAAATTGGTCGGCACCCAGACCGCGCCGAGCCGGAACGCCGAAAACATCGACCAGAACATCTCTTCGCAGTTCTTGGAATGCACCAGGATGCGGTCTCCGCTGGCGATGCCGGCCGCGGCGAGCGCTGCCGCCAGCGCCGAGACACGGGCGTCGATCTCGCGCCAGGTCCAGGACTTGCCGGCCCATATGAAGCCGACGCGCTCGCCATGCCGGCGCGTGTTCTGGGTGAGTAGATGCGCGAGATTCATGACCCGGCGCGACATCGGCGTCACCCCGCCGGATCGGGAGATCATGGTGGGGGTTTCTCCGTTCACTTTCGTCCGTTCCAGATTGCCGCCGCCAGCAGCACCGCCCCGGCCACTCCCGAGACGATCCCATGCTTGTAATGCACGCGCGTCACGCCGGCCTCGTGCCCCGGCAGGAAAGCCGGCAGTTGATCCGCCGGGACAAGGAAATATATCACGGCAATGACAAGCAGGACGACGCCGGCCAGGTTCAGTATCAGCTTCATGGATGGGTTCTCGTGAAGTCAACAACAATGGGGACAAGTGGACAGCGTTGTCTAGCGCCACCCCGCACCATGCGGCAAGTCCGGCCCGCATGGATCATTGCCTCTTGCAAGAGCGTTCGAAGTTGTTTTGTACTGTCTGACGCAGACTGTAAGACTACCTCATCGGCGGATAGCATCGTATGAACGAAGCGGTTTCCAACAACCTTGCTCAGCACCGCTACGAACTGGCCGTCGACGGCCATATCGCCGCCACCTACTACGAGCTCGCCAATGGCGTCATCACCTTCGTCCATACCGAAGTGCCGCCGGAGCTCGGCGGCAAAGGCATCGGCTCGAAGCTAGTCAAGAGCGCGCTGGACCAGGTCCGCAGCGCCGGCCTGAAGGTGATCGCGCAATGCCCGTTCGTCAAAGGTTGGATCGATAAGCATCCCGATTACGCGGATTTGTTGAAAAGTTGAAGCGATGGCAGCCAGCTCCGTGCGCGACAACAAGGCCCGCAGCCGGTTCGAGCTCGACGTCGAGGGCGCGACCGCCTTTGCAAATTATCGCCGCGCGCCATCGACCGTCATTATCACCCATACCGAGACGCCGCGTGCTCTTCGCGGCCGCGGCATCGCCTCGGA
Organism: uncultured Alphaproteobacteria bacterium; assembly: GCA_963840155.1. Taxonomy (GTDB): domain Bacteria; phylum Pseudomonadota; class Alphaproteobacteria; order Rhizobiales; family Xanthobacteraceae; genus Bradyrhizobium. The sequence goes on along the minus strand of CAWIXP010000001.1, from coordinate 706,888 downwards.
GTTGGTCCAGGGCGCGCTGCAGTTGATCCGTGCCGACCGGTTAAAGGTCGTTGCCGGCTGCGGCTTTGTTGCGGATTATTTGCGCAAGCATCCGGAATTTGCCGATCTGGTGGAGTAAACGGCGCCGCCCCGCGGCGAAACATTCACCGAAGCGTGAGCGATGACTCCGATCAATGGGAGTACCCTGTTTGCTCGGTTCGCGACAAGACTGACGGGAAAGGGAGCTAACGACGATGGCCACACCGTACCAAGGCAATCTTACCCCGGGCAACGTCAGCCCAACCGCGCAAGACGGCACGGCGGCGCCCATCATCCGGACCATCGGGCTGTCCGAACTACGGCGTGCCCTGCGGCTTGGCTGGGAAGATTTCAAGGCGGTGCCCAGCCACGCCATCCTTCTCTGCGTGATTTACCCGGTGCTTGGGCTCGTGCTGGCGCGCACCGTGCTCGGCTATTCGGTGCTGCCGCTGTTGTTTCCGCTGGCCGCCGGCTTCGCGCTGCTCGGCCCGTTCGCGGCATTGGGTCTCTATGAACTGAGCCGGCGTCGTGAGCGCGGCGAGAAGGCGTCCGCCTTGGACGCGGTCGAGGTGCTGCGCTCGCCCTCATTCGGCGGCATGCTCGGCCTCGGCACGCTGTTGTTCGCGCTGTTCGTGACCTGGATCGCCACCGCGCAGGCGATCTACGTGGCGGCGTTCGGTTATGAACCGGCGGCCGAAATTCCTGATTTCTTGAGGCGCGTGCTGACGACGGCGCCCGGATGGTGGCTGATCGTCGTCGGTTGCGGTGTCGGCTTTCTGTTTGCGGTAGTGTCGCTGTGCATCAGCGTGGTCTCGTTCCCGCTGATGCTCGATCGCCATGCCGGCCCCGCAGACGCCATGGTGACCTCGCTGCGGACCGTGGCGCGCAATCCGGTGCCGATGGCAGCCTGGGGATTGATCGTTGCTGTGCTGCTGGTTGTGGGATCGGTGCCCTTCTTCCTCGGCCTTGCCGTCGTCATTCCGCTGCTTGGTCACGCCACCTGGCATCTCTATCGCGAAGTCATTGCGCCGGATCCGGATCCGCGACCAATCCCTGCCCGTCCGCATCGCGAGCGGCGCTCCGCCGCTGATTTCCCCGCCAATCTGTTTCCATGGCGGCGCAAAAGCGGTCAGTAACGTAGCTGCAGGAGGGTCTCGCCGCGCTCGTTGCGTTCCCCGGCAACGACGTGCGCAGCCTTGTTTTGGCCGCGGTTCACTGACATTTGCCGGCTTCGGGGCAACGTTCTCTTCGAGAACCATTTTGGAGCTGGTCCCGATGACTTTTGCTTTGCTTTGCAGGGCGTTGGCGGTGAGCACCGCACTCGCGATGGCCGGCGGCCCGGCGGCCGCCGCAGCAAGCTGCGGCACTGGCAACTTTCCGGCGTGGCTCGACGAATTCAAGACTGAAGCCGCGGCAAAGGGAATATCCCAATCAGCCATCGCCTCCGGCCTGAGCGGCGTGACGCTGGACCAGGCCGTGCTGTCCCGGGATCGATCACAGCGGGTCTTCAATCAAACTTTTGAGGAGTTTTCAGGCCGCATGGTTCCGCCCCGCCTCGCGCGCGGCGCCAACATGATGAAACAATATGGTTCAGTGCTCGGTCGCATCGAGCAAAGCTACGGCGTGCCGGGCGAGGTGCTAGTGGCGATCTGGGGACTGGAGACGGATTTCGGTGTCAACAACGGAAAGTTTCCGACCATCCGTTCCCTGGCGACGCTGGCCTATGACTGCCGTCGCGCGGAGACGTTCCGTGGCGAGTTGATGGATGCATTGCGCATCATTGAGCGCGGCGATCTATCGCCCCAGGAGATGCGCGGCGCCTGGGCGGGCGAGCTTGGCCAGACCCAGTTCATGCCGTCGTCCTACATCAAATTCGCGGTCGATTTCGACGCCAACGGCCGCCGCGATCTGTTGCACAGCGCGCCTGACGTGCTGGCTTCGACCGCGAATTATCTTGCCAGCTACGGCTGGCAGCGCGGCAAGGATTGGGAAGCAGGCAGCGCCAACTTTGCCGTGCTCCAGCAGTGGAACAAGAGCGAGATCTACGCCAGGACGGTGGCCTACTTCGCCAGCCAGCTTGCGCACGCGCCATGAGGGGCTGAGCCGTTCCTCGGGGCAAACGGGCCACCAGCAGGGCGAGCATTCGCGTCCGAGAGGGACTTAATTACAAGGCAGTGCCGAGGTGGCCTCCCGGTGTAGCGAATCGGCGGCTCACTATCCATTTCAAATTATATGAATCAATATTCATGTAATGTACTGATGCGAATAACGCATATCCGTACTTCTGATCCGCAGGGCCACGAACTGCTACCAGACTAGAATCACGCCATTTACGACCAGCACGTTCGCAATTCGCGCTCCGTGGTCCATAGATAGTTAATCATTCCTTACGTGAGCCATGCGCCGTGTACTTGGCTGCAGCGCACCATTTGTGCTTCCGGAACATGAAATGCTGATTTATATTCATTGCAACGGTGAAAGCTCACTCCAAGAGCTGAATCAAAGATGCAAGGAGACTACCATGTTGCTCTCGCTCATTCGCACGATCCAGGCGTTCCGGGATTATCAGCGCAATGTCAGCGAATTGTCCCAGCTCAGCGATCGTGAACTGGCCGATATCGGCATTGATCGCTCGGACATTCCGCGCGTTGCGGCAGGCACTCACAACGGCTGATTGTTTTCGGCCGACGGTCGAACGGACAACGCCCGCCTTGCCGCGGGCGTTGTCGTATCGGGCGCCACGCGCTACCTCTGCACCCATGACCGGCACCAAGTCCAGTTCTGAAACCGTACACATCATCGGCGCGGGCCTCGCCGGATCGGAGGCCGCCTGGCAGGTCGCGAGCACCGGCGTGCCGGTCGTGCTCCACGAGATGCGCCCAGCGAGGATGACCGAGGCCCACCGAACCGACGGCCTCGCCGAACTCGTCTGCTCGAACTCGTTCCGCTCTGACGATGCCGCCAACAACGCGGTGGGTCTGTTGCACGCCGAAATGCGCCGGCTCGGTTCGCTGATCATGCGCGCCGCCGACGCCAACCAGGTTCCCGCCGGTGGCGCGCTGGCGGTCGACCGGGACGGATTCTCCGCCGATGTCACCACGGCTTTGCACAGCCATCCTTTGATCGAGATCGATCGCGCCGAAATTGCCGGCCTGCCACCCGCCGAGTGGCGTAACGTCATCGTCGCCACCGGACCGCTGACTTCCGCGCCGCTGGCCCAAGCCATCCGCCTGCGCACCGACGAGGACGCGTTGGCGTTCTTCGATGCGATCGCGCCGATCGTGCACAGGGATTCCATCGATATGTCGGCGGCGTGGTTTCAATCGCGCTACGACAAGGCCGGCCCCGGCGGCACCGGCGCCGACTACATCAATTGTCCCATGACAAGGCAACAATACGACGGCTTCGTCGACGCGCTGCTTGTCGGCGAGAAGACCGAGTTCAAGGATTGGGAGCTCAATACCCCCTATTTCGACGGTTGCCTGCCGATCGAGGTAATGGCCGAGCGAGGCCGCGAGACACTGCGCCACGGCCCGATGAAGCCCGTCGGGTTGACTAATCCGCACAATCCGACTGTGAAGCCCTACGCGATCGTGCAACTGCGCCAGGACAACAAGCTCGGCACGCTCTACAACATGGTCGGGTTCCAGACCAAATTGAAACATGGTGCGCAGCAACGCGTGTTCCGTACCATTCCCGGGCTCGAGAGCGCCGAATTCGCGCGGCTCGGCGGCTTGCATCGCAACACCTTCTTGAATTCGCCGAAGCTGCTGGACAGCCAATTGCGGTTGCATGCAGAGCCGCGGCTGCGCTTCGCCGGTCAGATGACCGGATGCGAAGGCTACGTGGAATCCGCCAGCATCGGCCTGATTGCCGGGCTCTATGCCGCCGCCGATGCGCGCGCGATGTCGCTGGCACCGCCGCCACCAACATCGGCGCTGGGGTCGTTGCTCGGTCACATCACCGGCGGCCACATCGAAACCATCGAGCCCGGCACACGCTCATTCCAGCCGATGAACATCAATTTCGGGCTGTTTCCGCCGCTCCCCAGTCCGCCCACCAGGAACCCCGATGGCACGCGGCTGCGCGGCAACCAAAAGACCGTCGCCAAGAAACAGGCGATCAGCGCGCGGGCGCTATCGGATCTCGATCGCTGGATCGCCGATCATCTGCACCTCGCAGCCGCGGCGTGAGCAGACCCTCTCTCACAAGGGCTATCCCCGGTTTCGCCGGTTCATAGGGTGGTCATGCTCGAAACGGCCGCGAACGCGACGACCGCCACAACGTCCACAGGGTCCGCAATCTCGATCTGACATGGAGTTCGAACGGATCGTTGTCCGCGCGCGACATCCGCCGCAGATCGCGATAAATCAGCACCAGCGGCAGGAAAATCGGCCTCACCTCAAGCGGCGCGTTCTCCAACAGCGTGAACGCCGTCTTCAAATGTCCCCGTGCCTCGCCGACCAGCCGGTCCAGCGCGGCACGCAGTTCGGGGGTTTCCTTGCCGGCATAAACCTGCTCCACGCCACTGCCATGCTGCTCCAGCAGTTGGAGTGGCACGAACAACTGACGTCGCGCGGCATCCAGCGGCAATACCGTCAGCACCTGCACGATACCATGCGCCAGCCCAGCGTGCCGCGCGAGGTGGTCGATTTCAGTCGACTGCCAGCCGGCAATCCGTGCCGCGAGCGAATACAGCGCCGATGAGGTATCGTTGACGTAACCCTCCAGCGCCGCCAGGGTCGGCATCGGATCGTTGTAGAGATCGAATTGGTGTTCGTCGATCAGCCGCGACAATTGCTCGACCGGCAGTCGCGCTTGGTGGATCGCAAGTATCAGTTCGGCCGCAACCGGATTGCCCTCCACACCGCCGTGGCCCGCACCCGCAAGCATGTCGGTCCACCATTGCATGCGTACTTCGCCCGGCAGCGGCTGGCTCACCTGCTCGCGCACGCGGGAGATTTCGACATTGAAGGCATAGATGGCCAACAGCCCGCGGCGCTGCTCCACCGGCGCGAACAGCACTGACGCGTAGCGGGAAAAATCGTGGGTCCGCACCAGTTCGGCGCAAAAGTCGGCATTCCTGGCGGCATCGGCGCTGCTCATGGCACTGCAATCAACGCCGCCGCCACCCGCCGCCGTTCTCCAATCATCACGTTATAGGAGCGGATCGCAGCGCCGGTCTGCATAGTCTCGAGCACGATTCCGACCGCGCGCAGCGCCTCGCGCAGATGCGATGGCGCCAGCCATACCTCCATGCCGGTGCCGACCAACAGCGTGTCGATGCCCTTGGCGGCGGCGAACACCCGCTCCAGCGAAGCCTCGTCGATATCCCGAGGCCCGGTGATCGGCCAGGCCCAAATCGCGTCGGGCAGACACAGCAAGGAGCCGCGATGCGACATGTCGGCGAAGGCGAAGCCACCGTTGCCGTAAGCTTCGATCGGCGCCGGCCTCGGAAGATGCGGGACGTCCACGCCGCTGGTTGCCTGTTTGCGCATGATCTGGTCCGAAAACCGATTCCCACTTTTTGGGATGATGCGTTACTTCTTCCCGGACTGCTCAGGCGCATCCCGGTGGGTGCCGACGCCGAGATAGATCAGGATCGGTGCCGCAATGAAGATCGAGGTGTAGGTGCCCACCAGCACAACGCCGAACATCATCACGGCGGTAAAGCTGTGAATGGCATTGCCGCCGAATACCAGCAGCGCCAACAGCGCCAGCGTCACGGTGACGTGGGTGATGATGGAGCGCGACAACGTCGAGTTGATGGACTCATTGAGCAACTGCGGCATCGGCATCTTCTTGTACCGTCGCAGCATTTCGCGAATACGGTCATAGATCACGACGGTGTCGTTGAGCGAATAACCAAGAATTGTCAGCAGCGCCGCGATGCTGGTGAGATCGAAATCCACCTGCGAGATCGACATGAAACCGATCGTCAGCACGATGTCGTGGACGTTGGCGATCATGGCCCCGAGAGCGAACTGCCATTCGAAGCGGAACCAAAGATAGATCAGGATCGAAAAGATCGCGAGCATCAGTCCCAGCATGCCGTAGGCTAGAAGCTCGCTGGAGACACGCGGTCCGACCACCTCGACGCGGCGGTAGTCAACGGCGGTGCCGAGCGCGCCGCGAACCTTCTGCACAGCCGCCTGTTGCGCGGCATCGCCGCCGGGCTGCTCGGCGACGCGGATCAAGACATTGGCGGGGCCACCGAACTGCTGCAATTGGATATCGCCGAGTCCCAGATTGGCCAAGATGGCACGCATCGAGGCAATGTCGGCCGTGCCGGATTTGGCCTGGACTTCCAGCAGCGTGCCGCCCTTGAAGTCGATGCCGAAGTTCAAACCATGGGTAAAGAACAGCGTGATCGCGACGATCGAGAGCATCGCCGAGATCGGGAAGCTGATGCGACGGAACCGGGTGAAATCGAAATGCGTGTTGTCGGGCACGATCCGCAGCGACGGCAGCAAACCGAAGCAGCTAACCACGGTCAGCAGCACGATCAGGATGCCCAACCCGATGAGAACCAAATGTGTCACGGCCATTCCCTAGATCGGCACGCTTTGCGGCCGCTTCCACCTTACCCAACCGGCAACAATTAGCCGGGTCAGCGTGAATGCGGTGAAAACCGTAGTGATGATGCCGATGCCGAGCGTCACGGCGAAGCCGCGCACCGGCCCGGTGCCGATATAGAACAGCACGGCAGCGGCGATGAAGGTGGTGATGTTGGAATCGAGAATCGTCGACAGCGCCCGCTTGAAGCCGGCGTCGATCGCAGAAATCGCGTTGCGCCCGCCGCGCAACTCTTCGCGGATGCGCTCGTAGATCAGCACGTTGGAATCGACCGCGATGCCGACAGTCAGCACAATGCCGGCGATGCCGGGCAAAGTCAGCGTGGCATTCAACAGCGACAGCACGCCGAAGATCATGGCCACGTTGATGGCCACCGCGACATTGGCGAACACGCCGAATAGCCGGTAAGTCACCAGCATGAACACGATCACCATGATCGAGCCGACATAGGCGGCGAGCTCACCCTTCTCGATCGAGTCCTGGCCGAGCCCAGGGCCGACGGTACGCTCCTCGATGATCGTCAGCGGCGCCGGCAGCGCGCCGGCGCGCAGCAGAATCGCCAGATCGTTGGCTGCCTGCACGGTAAAATTGCCGGAGATCTGCCCAGAGCCGCCGGTAATCGGCTCGCGGATCACCGGGGCGGATATCACCTCATTGTCGAGCACGATCGCGAAGGGCTGCCCGACATTCTCCGAGGTCGCCTGCGCGAATTTACGCGAGCCTGAGGTATTGAAGCGGAAGCTGACGATCGGCTCGCTGGTGCGCTGGTCGAAGCCAGGTTGCGCGTCGGTCAAATCGCCGCCGGAAACCAGCACCTGCTTTTTGACGACGTAAGGGATCTTTGGCGCGTTTGAGCTCATCAGGACTTCGGAATCCGGCGGTACCTTGCCCTGCAGGGCTTGTTCCGGAGATACGGTGCTGTCGACCATGCGGAATTCCATTTTGGCGGTCTTGCCCAAAATGGTCTTGAGCTGGGTCGGATCCTGCAGGCCCGGCACCTGCACCAGAATACGGTCGGTGCCCTGCCGCTGGATCAGCGGCTCGACGGTACCGAGTTCGTTGACGCGGCGCTCGACGATCTGAATCGATTGCTCGATGGTCTGGCGGATGCGATCGGTGATGGCCGCCGGCGGCACCGTCAGCCGGATCACCCCGCCGCCGGCGTCGCTCACCTCAAGGCTGCGCTGGCCGCGAGAGCCGAGCAACCCGCCGAGCGGCTGCGACAGTTCGCGCAGCTTAGTCAGCGCGGTCTGGAAATCGGTATCCTTGCTGATGCGCACTTCCACATTGTCGTTGCGCTCCGCAAGGCCGGTATAACCGATCTTGGCTTCGCGCAGCGCTCGGCGAACGTCGTCGCGGACCTGGTCGAGCTTCTCTTTCTTAACGTAATTGGAATCGACCTCGAGCAGCAGGTAGGAACCGCCCTGCAGATCGAGACCAAGCACCAAGTGGCGCTGCGCCCATGCCGGCCAGGTCTTGACCTGGGCTTCGGGAAAGAAGTTCGGAACCGCGCAAACGCACACCAACAGCGCCGTCAGAATGATCGCCAACGCCTTCCACCGCGTGAAATACAGCATCGAGTTGATCCGTCAAATCCAGGGAATGCGGCGCGCCAAGAACTAGCTCGCGGATGGCTCGTCCTTGGCTGGCTCGCTCTTTTCCTTCGCCGGCTCACCCTTGGCGCGCACGCCTGAAATCATCTGCCGCATTTGCCGGACGCGAATTCCGTCCGAAATCTCGAATTCGATCTGGTCGTCGTCGACCACTTTAGTCACTTTGCCGACGAGGCCGCCCGAGGTCACCACGGTATCGCCGCGGCGGATGTTCTTCACCAGTTCGGCGTGGTCCTTCACCTTCTTCTGCTGCGGCCGCAAAATCAGGAAGTACATGATCACGAAGATCAGGGCGAACGGCAGCAGCGACATCAACATGCTGTTGGTGTCGCCTCCCGCCGCGGCCTGGGCAAACGCAGGAGTGATCAGCATTCGGACAATCCTTGTGAACGGGAAGCGTGAAACGGGGATCGACCGGCAACGCCATTCGCATCACGCCGGCTCGGACAAATTCGCGCGGACTATAGCGGCCACGGTCCCAATTGCAACGCTGCCGGGCGCCCCATTCGGCCCTCATTCGAGTGGCTTGCGGCCCGCCTGAAGGCCCGATATGGCTGCACGGTCAGGAACCTGTTTAGATGTCGAAAAAACCTCGAAAAGCAACTGCTCATGGCCAGCGGAAGTCGCCGGCAACCGCGACAGGGCGTCCAGCCAACTCTGCCGAACATGATAAGACTGAAAGGATTGCCCGCGCGCTGGAGACGATCGCCTCGCACCTCGCGGCGGCGCCGGGGGTAGCCGCCGACCAAGCATTTGGCGGCGCCGATGCGTTTGTCTGGCACCCGGACGGACGGCTCGCGCCAGTGCCGCGCGTCAGCCGTGTCGATCTCGGCCTGCTCAAGGGCATCGATCGCATGCGCGACATCCTGATCGAGAATACCGAACGCTTCGCCAATGGATTTCCCGCCAACAATGCCCTGCTGTGGGGCGCCCGCGGCATGGGAAAGTCGTCGCTGGTGAAGGCCAGCCACGCCAACATCAATGCGGACCGCAAACCAGCCGACCGCCTGAAGCTGATCGAGATTCACCGCGAGGACATCGAGAGTTTGCCGCCATTGATGGACCTGCTGCGCGGCTCGGATTTCCGCTTCATCGTGTTTTGCGACGACCTGTCGTTCGACGGCGACGACGCTTCCTATAAGTCGCTGAAGGCAGTGCTGGAGGGCGGCATCGAGGGCCGTCCCGACAACGTGATCCTCTACGCCACGTCCAACCGCCGGCATTTGTTGGCGCGCGACATGATCGAGAACGAACGCTCGACCGCGATCAATCCCGGCGACGCGGTCGAGGAAAAGGTGTCGCTCTCGGATCGCTTCGGTCTGTGGCTCGGCTTTCATCGCTGCAGCCAGGACGAGTACCTGGCGATGGTGAAGGGGTATTGCGGTTATTTCGGCATCAAGGTGGCCGAAGACGAACTTGAGCGCGAGGCCCTGGAGTGGTCGACCACCCGCGGCTCGCGATCCGGCCGCGTCGCCTGGCAGTTCACCCAGGAACTGGCCGGGCGGCTGGGCGTGAGGCTGGCGGGAAAATAGCCGCTGGTGTTCGCGGCTCAATCGAAAACGGCTCGGACATGGGTCGCCCGATGCGGCGTGGCTCCCTCAGGAGCGAAAGCTTACGCCCCGTTGAGGAATTGAAGCGGGTCAACCGGGGACGATCCTTTGCGGATCTCGAAGTGGAGCTGCGGCGACCCCACCTCGCCCGACTGACCCGATTTGGCAATGATCTGGCCGCGCTTGATCGTGTCGCCGCGCTTCACCAACAGCTCACTCGCATGGGCATATGCGGTGACGTATCCGTTGGCGTGCCGAACCAGAACCAGATTGCCATAGCCCTTGAGTTCGTTTCCGGAATAGGCCACCACGCCATCCTCGGCCGCCTTCACCGGCGTGCCTTCCGGCACCGCTACGTTGATGCCGTCGTTGGCCTTTCCGTTGGTCTTGGCGCCGTAGCCGGTGATCACCTTGCCGCGCACCGGCCAGCGGAAGGTCGGTAAGGCACCGGTTGCCTCGGCGGCCTTAGCCGGCGTCTCCGCCGCGAATTCTTCGACCTTGGTAGTAGCCTGGGCCAAGCGCGCGGTTTGCTGCGGACCGCTCATGGCGGCCATCCTGGTGGCAGCCGGCGCCAGGACCGCGGCGGGTTGGATTGCTGCAATTGGCTCTGACGTCGCCATGGCCGCCGTGCCGGACCCGGGCACGCTGAGCTTCATGCCGAGCTTGAGTTTTGTCCGGGTATCGAGGCCGTTGGCTTTTGCAAGCTCCGAGATCGACACGTGATTGCGGCGCGCAATGCCGAGCAACGTCTCACCCTCGTTGACGACATGAACGGATGGCGCGGCGAGAGCAGTAGCCACCGGCTTGCTCATGGGGGCCGCCAGCGCGGGAGCAGACGCGGCCAGTGTCGCGCTATGGGGGGGAATGATCAGCTGCTGGCCCGGCGAGAGGGCGCGCGGCCCTTTGTAGCCATTGGCCTGCAGGATCGCGGCGGGCGAAACGTTATACCGGTGAGCCAGTCCGTACAGGGTGTCGCTGGTACCGACGATGATCGTGGTGCCGCCCTGGGCCAACCCATGGGTCGCCGCGACCGACCGCGGCGCGACGCCCCCCGTGATCTCAAGCGGATGCGCCGATGGCGGCGCATAGGTAAACCCGCGTCCCCTTCCGGATAGGCCGCCATTCGCGGTTGGATAAGACTGAGCGCCCGCGATCGGCGCGGTTAACGCCTGCGGCTGCGGCCGGGCATACTGCGGAAGATCGCGGCGCTCAACGACAGAGGTGGGCACCGAGCCGGTGGCTTCATGTTGCGAGGCAAAGGGATTGGAGAAGGAATTCTGCGCAAGGCGCGTCGACATGTCGCCGCTGCAGCCCGCAAAACTGATCGACATCAGCGCTAGCGCCGCAAGCTGCGGCACGCGGCGCGAGCAAAGCAACTCGACGACACGGGACATGGTTACTCACTCGTACGCAACAAATTACGGTTTTGAGTAAACACGCCGCCAGTAAACAACCGCTTAACCTGCCGGTAAGGGGTTGGCGGGACGACCAATCCGGAGCTTACAGCTCCCGCGCAATGCCCGGCAGCGCCGGCACAAAACGTACGTCCACGAGCTCTTTGCGCTCAATCCCGGCATCGGTTCTGGTGAGCCGGACGAGGGTCTGGATGCCATGATGCGGTCCAACCGGGGCGATCAGAATACCGTTCGATTCCAGCCGTTCAATCAGGCTTTCGGGAATTTGCTCCATCGCCGCGGTAACGATGATGCGGTCGAACTGTCCGGCGCTGCCGGCGACGGCGAAACCATCCCCCAACATCACCTCGACGTTGTCGCAGCCGAGCTTCGCCAGACGCGCCCGGGCGCCATCGGCGAGGCTTCGATACCGCTCGATGGTCAGCACTTGCCGGCAAAGCCGCGACAGCACCGCTGCCTGGTAGCCCGAGCCGGTACCGATCTCGAGCACACGATGCCGCTTCTGCAGCTGCAGCTGCTCGGTCATGTAGGCGACGACGAACGGCTGGCTGATGGTCTGTCCACAGGCGATGCCGAGCGCGCTGTCGCGGTAGGCATCGCCGCGGTCGGCCGGCTCCACGAAAGCTTCCCGCGGAATGTCTTCCATCGCCCGAAGCACCGCCTGATCGCTGATTCCACGTCGTCGCAGCGAGAGCTGAAACATCATCTTTTCCGGCGGATTTTGGCTGGTGGACATGACAAATCTCGTAACGACGGCTGCTCAGCAGTGTAGTGCGGCGGCCGAACAGGTTATCCCCAGGCCCCGAGGAAACTTTCCCGAATCCGGTTCCTGACGAGGAACCGGGCGTCCTACCTTGGCGTTGAAGCGCCGGGCGATCAATCCCGTTCGGCGGATCAGCATAGCGCGATCACGACCGTTGGTCCGCGTTTGCTCACGTTATCATTGCATCGCCTGGAGTAATTTGCGAACTTCGATCCCCGGGGACGGGCAAGGACTCACAACATGACTACGACGCGGCCGCCAGGCGGTTCTGTGTTCCTCGTTGAGGATGAGGTCATGATCCGGATGATGGTCGCCGACATGCTGGAGGAACTCGGCTACAGCGTTGCGGCGGAAGCCGGCGAGATCAATGAGGCCATCAGGCTCGCACAATCCGCCGAATTCGACGTCGCCATTCTAGACGTCAACGTCAATGGCAAGGTGATCTCCCCGGTCGCCGACTTGATCAAGGCGCGCAACGTCCCCTTCATTTTTGCGACTGGCTATGGCTCGTCGGGCCTGCCGGAGGAGTACCGCGACCGCCCCGCCTTGCAGAAGCCGTTCCAGCTGGAAACATTGGGCCGCATGATCGACACCGCGCTGCGAAGCGCGACGGTGTAGCCTGGATCGCATCACTGCCTTCCCGGCAAGCGCCCGGCGTTCGCCGGGATGACAGATGATTGCCCGCCCTACTTCAGCGTTGCGGTGAGCGCTTCCGAAAATGCCTCGTCAGTGCGGTCGAGCCGCAGCGGCGTCACCGAGACGTAACGCGCAGCAAGTGCTGCAAGATCGGTGCCCTCGGCCGGCACATCGATTTGCGCCAACCGCTCGAACCCGATCCAGAAGTACGGGTTGCCGCGGCCATCGCGGCGCTGGTCGACCTTGAGAAAGCCGAGGTTGCGCTTGCCTTGCCGGGTCACGCGTATGCCCGCGACCTCGTCTGGCGCGCAGGCCGGAAAATTGACATTGATCACGGTGTTCTTCGGCACCCCCGCATCGATCACCTTGCGCAGGATTTGCGGACCGAATTTCAGCGCCGTCTCCCATTGCGGCGCGTTTCGGGTCTCCATGCTGAATTCCTGCGACAGGGCAAACGAGGGCAATCCGAGAATAGTGCCTTCCAGGGCGCCCGCGATGGTGCCGGAATAGACGACATCTTCAGCGACGTTGCGGCCCTTGTTGACGCCCGACAGCACAAGATCCGGCATAATCTCGCCGAGGATGTGGCGCGCGCCCATGATGACGCAGTCGGTCGGCGTGCCGCGCACCGCGAAGTGACGCGGACCGACCTCGCGCAGCCGCAAGGGGTCGTTCAACGACAGTGAATGCGAAACACCGGATTGATCGAGCTCAGGCGCCACGATCCAGACGTCATCCGACAACGCGCGAGCGATCTCCTCGACGATCTTGAGGCCGGGCGCATGAATGCCGTCGTCGTTGGTGCAGAGGATTCGCATCCGTTCCAGGGGCCTTTCCGATTGCTTCCGTGACAGTCAAGGTGCCGTCTTTATCCGGCTATTGCCACTGAATCAAACGCCGCAAACCAAGCAAACGGCCGCCCTACACGTCCTCGTCGATTTGAGGTTTCTCCAGCAGCACCGCATCGAGTAACGCGCGGTGAACCTCTATTTTTCCGTTGTAATCGATCAAGCCCTTTTTCCTGAATTTATTCATGAAGAAACTCACCCGGGAACGCGTGGTACCGATCATCTCGGCCAGGACTTCCTGACTGAGCGTGATCGGAATCGGCTGCACTGTGCCCTCGCCGCCGAAGTTGGCCAGACGCAGCAGCAGCCGCGCAAGGCGCCTTTCGCTGGAATTGAACAATTGATCGATCAGGTCGTCTTCCATCCGGCTGTTTCGAGACAGCAGATAGCCGATGAAGAAGGCCGAAAATCTCGGTTGGACGTTGAGCGCGTCGATCATCGCGGACTTCGTGATCGAAGTGATCAGGCATTCTTCCATGGCCTGGCTGGTCGCGGTGCGCAGTTCGGCCCCATCAAGGCATGCTTCGCCGAAGAACTGTCCCTCGCCGACAATGCCGACCACCGCTTCCTTGCCATGCTCGGAAAGCACGGTGACCTTGACCTTGCCCTTTTGGATGAAGCAGACGCTATCGGCGACGTCACCCTGGCTGAAGATCGTATGGTTTTTGGCGTAACGCGCGATCGTCTTGCCGGCCTCCGCGCGGGCGAGAAATATTCTGGGATCGAACATCCCTTTGGGAGTTAGTGGTCGCGGCTTGTTGGGCATCGTGTCGCTCCGTCATCCCGGGAGCAAACCACTCTCAGTCACCGGCAAAGCCGGCGAGCACGGTGACCCAATATAACCCGACTAATGTCGGCTATGCGACTCAAATCGCAGGAAGAATACTGCGGTTCCCCACGGCTTGTTCCAGGACGATCAGTATCCGTCTCCTTACGTCGGCGGCGTTAGTTCACTTGCGAGCCAGCCGCGCGCCTCCGAAGACAGGGATCGGTTGTCGCGATGCTGGTCTGCACCCAGGCGCATTTTGGGCACTCGAATGTTGTGATGTTCAAGCCCGGCGAACGCACCTCAAGCCTGGAGAGCAGCATGCGACGGTGCCGGCAGTTCGGACAGCGGGGACGCTCGATCGCGGAAATATGAGGGGATTGGAGTGGTTGAAATTCGGGCATGCGCATTCGCTTTAATGTCGGGTGGTATCGAGCATCGGAACCCACGGCCAACTTCTGCGGACGAATCGCAGACTGACGGTGTGAGGCGCCGATGCCGTGGTCAAAATCGCTCATTTTGGAAAAATTGATCGGGGAACATGGTCGCAAAGGGGAAGTGATCCCGATCATTGCAGCTCAAATGCCCGGCTAACCTCGGAGCGGCCGGCCGGCAACTTGTCATCGCCGGATGCGGATCCGCCACGGCGATACGAACTTGGCGGGCCAGCCGTCGATCCGCATATTGAACCGCTGCACCGTCGGTTTCGACTCCTCAACGGGGAGTTGTTTTGGCATCGGCTCTGTCGCTCTCGCCTCTTTATTGGTAGCGGCCTCGTTGAAGGCGCCCGCTTGCGGCGGCGCAGCTGGCCGCGGCGGTTCCGGATAACGGCTACGGGCGACGGCGAGCGCCTTATCGAAGTCCTCGGCATTGAACCATTTCTCCGCGCGAATACTTTGCAGCGCGGCGTCTTCCCAAAGCCGCGAGGCCTCGATATCGAATTTGCCTTTCTGCTTCTGATCGCAGGCCTGCAGGCCGTAGCCGGTGACCGCCCATTGCCTGCCCACCCAAAAGATTTCGCGGTGCAGGGTCACGATCTTGGTTTCCTGAAGTCGCTCTCGCCATTGGCAACAAACCAAGATAACGAGGCGCGCCGGCTTCGCAACATCGAAGGCGGGCGTGCCGAATACATCGCCAGCGCTATTCTTCTCTATCGATTACTTTCAACCCGCCCATATAGGGCTGCAGCACGTCGGGAACCGAGATTGAGCCACCCTGCTGCTGATACGTCTCCATCACCGCGATCAATGCCCGGCCGACCGCGGTTCCCGAGCCGTTCAGCGTATGCACGAAGCGCGGCTTGCCGTCGCTGCCGCGATAACGCGCATCCATGCGCCGGGCCTGGAAATCGCCGCAAACCGAGCAACTCGAGATCTCCCTGAAGGCGCCGCCCTCACCCTGCCCGGGCATCCACACCTCGATGTCATAGGTTTTCTGCGTGGGAAACCCCATGTCGCCGGCGCACAGCGTCATGACGCGGTAGTGCAGATCGAGCTGCCGCAGCACTTCCTCGGCGCAGGCCAGCATGCGCTCGTGCTCGTCGCGGCTGGTCTCCGGCGTGGTGATCGAGACCAGTTCGACCTTGGTGAACTGATGCTGACGGATCATGCCGCGGGTGTCGCGCCCGGCAGCGCCGGCTTCGGCGCGAAAGCATGGTGTCAGGGCGGTCAGCCGCATCGGCAATTGCTTCTCGTCGAGAATGGATTCGCGGACGAGATTTGTCAGGGGCACTTCGGCGGTCGGGATGAGCCACATGCGATCGGGATTTTGCCGATATACGAAATCTCCCACCGTCACCTTTTCTTTGCGGGCGGCCTCGATGCCATGTTTTTCGACGAAATCCAGAATTGCTGCTCTATCTAGTTCAAAATTCGCATAAGCATGCTTTCGTTGTACTTCTTCTGTCTCGACGCGAAATTGATCGCTGCTAAATTTCGGCAACTGTCCCGTGCCGAACATCACGTCATCGCGAACCAGCAGCGGTGAATTGATTTCGTTGTAGCCATGCTCGTTGGTATGGAGATCGAGCATGAACTGCCCGATCGCGCGCTCCAGCCGTGCCAAGCGTTTCTTCAACACCACAAAGCGCGAACCGCTCAGCTTCGCCGCGGTCTCGAAATCCATGAAGCCGAGGGCGATGCCGAGATCGTCGTGGGGTCTTGGCGCAAAGCCGTAACTACGTTTGTCGCCGAACACATGACGCTGGATATTGCCGTGCTCATCGACGCCATCAGGCACTTCGGGTAGCGGCAAATTCGGGATCGCAGCAAGCTCCTTGGTGAGCTCGTCGTCCGCCGCCTTTGCCGCGGCTTCGAGCTGCGGCATCTCGGTCTTGAGCTCGCCGACCTCGGCCATCAGCCTGGCCGCGCGCGTGTCATCCTTCGCCTTTTTGGCGTCGCCGATTTCCTTCGAGGCAGCGTTGCGCCGTGCCTGGACCTGCTCCGATTTCAGGATCGCCGCGCGACGCTTCTCATCGATTGCCAGCAGCGCGGCAGACGAAGACGGCAGTCCACGCCGTTTCAGCCCGGCGTCGAAAGCGGCGGGATTGTCACGGATCCACTTGATGTCGTGCATGACGGTTCAGTCCTGAAGCGGCACTCGTTGGACCTCAAGCCGTACGTTGAGATTTCGCAGCGCGGGCTTCCAGTACCACATTCGTCACCGCCGGCAAAAGTGGACGGTGACCATCGGTGGTGAAAGCGGGGCCGTACGCTCCTGGAGTCCCTACTCGGCCGGATTGGCGGCGGGCGGCGGGGCCGCGGATGGCGGGGTGCTAGCAGCCGTTGCGGCGGCTCGCTTTTCCACGATGCGAACCGCGATGATCGAACCTTCGTAAAGCGCCAGCAGGGGGATCGCGAGCGAGGACTGGCTGAGCACGTCGGGCGGCGTCAGCACGGCGGCGATGATGAAGGCGACCACGATGAAATAGCGGCGTTTGTCGCGCAGCTGCTGTGAAGTGATGACGCCGATCCGGCCCAACAACGTCAGGATCACCGGCAGCTGGAAAGCGATGCCAAATGCAAAGATCAGCGACATCATCAGCGACAGATATTCGCCGACCTTCGGCAATAGCTGGATTTGCGCGGTCTCGGTGCCACCGACCTGCTGCATGCCGAGCGAAAATCGCACCAGCATCGGCAGCACCACGAAATAGACCAGCATCGATCCCAGCACGAAGAAAACCGGGGTAGCGATCAGATAGGGCAGAAACGCGCCGCGCTCGTGCTTGTAGAGGCCGGGCGCCACGAATTTGTAGATTTGTGTCGCCACGATCGGGAACGAGATGAAGCCGGCGCCAAACAGCGCGAGCTTCAATTGGGTGATGAAATATTCGAGGAGCGCCGTGTAGATGAACTTCGAATTTTCGGCGCCTGCCACCCAAACGAACGGCCACACCAGCACATTATAGATCTGCTTGGCGAAGAAGAAGCAGAAGATGAAGGCCACGCCAAAGCCGAGCAGCGCCTTGATCAGGCGCGAACGCAGCTCGATCAAATGATCCATCAGCGGCGCTTTGCTGGCTTCGATATCCTCGGCGCTCATGACGCTTTGGCATCCCTGAGAACGTCAGGGGCAGGCTGCGCATCCTGCGGCGTGGGCTCGGCCGGTATTTCGCGCGTGATCGCCAGCGGCTCCATCGCCGCCGCATGCGCATCGGCTTCGGTGAAGGTTTCCGGGATCGGAGCCTCGGGCGTGGTCGGCGTTACCGGCGGTTCGATCACGGGCGTTTCGGCCGCGGCCGAGGCCGGCTTATCGACATCCTCAATCCGCAGAGCGTTGCCGACGTCCTTCTCGAGCGAAGTCATGATATTGCCGCTGGTAAAGCCGGTCGCGGCTTCTTTGACCTCATCGAAGCTTTTCTTGAGGTCGGCCATTTCGGCCTCGCGCATGGCTTCCTGAAACTGGCCCTGGAATTCAGCGGCCATCTTGCGGGCCTTGCCCATCCATTGCCCGATCATGCGCAACACGCCCGGCAGCTCTTTCGGGCCGATGGCGATCAGCGCGACGACCGCGATGACGACCAGTTCACTCCACCCGATATCGAACATGAAAAAATCCGCTCACGCGAGGCTCTATCAACCCGATTCCGGCAACAAGGATTTGCTTTCCGGGCAATACGTTGCGAACAAGATTTCAGACCGCCCGCGTCTGCCCCGCGCCGACGCAGCGCGCAATCCGGACCCTGCCGCAAGATTCGTGGTTCAGACCGCCTTGCTGCCGACGTCGGAGCGCGCCGCAGCGGGAGGCGTTGCGTTGTGGTCGATCGACTTCACGGGTTCGGATTTTTCCGCAGTCTTGTCATCGTCCTGCATGCCTTTCTTGAAGGCCTTGATACCCTGTGCGACGTCGCCCATCAGATCCGAAATCTTGCCGCGACCGAACAACAGCAGGACGACTGCGATCACGACGATCCAGTGCCAAATGCTAAGCGAACCCATCCTGCAACCCTCCAAAACATGGGGCCGGCAACCGGCCTAATCTGTACGGAAACTAGGCGCAAGAGGTGTCAAAAACAAGGACTTAGGCTGCGTCAAATCGCTGTTACGCGAAGCCTGGCGCAATCGACCAATCGCCCCCAATCAACAGCCAACCGCTCGCAGTTTGGCCATCACTCGCGCCCGTTACGGTTAACCGGCGGCTGCGGTTGTCGCGCCGGCGCTGAATCAGCTCTCGCTGCCGGTTTCCGGGTCGGCAACCGGTGCCAGCGCCAGTTCCAGGTCGCCGATCTCCAGCGGATCCTCGTCATCGCGCAGCGCCGGATCGTCCGACGGCATCGGAACGCTGAATCCGGTGGGCAGCCGCGAATCCAGCAGCCCTGTCCCTCTCAATTCCTCGAGCCCCGGCAGATCGCTCAGTGCCTCCAGGCTGAACTGCGACAGGAAGGCCTCCGTGGTTCCGAAGGTCAGCGGACGGCCCGGTGTTTTGCGGCGGCCGCGGGGGCGGATCCACCCGGTTTCCAGCAACACATCGAGCGTCCCCTTCGAGGTCATCACCCCACGGATTTCCTCGATCTCCGCGCGCGTTACCGGCTGATGATAAGCAATGATCGCGAGCATCTCGATCGCGGCGCGCGACAGCCGCCGCGTCTCGGTGCTCTCCCGCGTCATCAACCAGGCCAGATCGCCCGCGGTGCGAAAGGTCCATTTGTTGCCGATACGGACCAGATTGACGCCACGCGAGGCGTAGTCCGCCTGCAATTGGATCAGCGCTGCCTTGATATCGATGCCTTCGGGCATCCGCTTTGCGAGCGCGGCCGGATCGAGCGGCTCGGTGGAGGCAAACAGCAGCGCTTCCAGCAGCCGCAGTTCCTCAGGCCGTGCTCGCGGATCGATCGAACCTTCCTCGGCATCGGCTTTGCGTTTTTCCGCCAGGCTTGGCATGGCTTCTCCTTCTTCCACTTACTCGGCCAGCCGATCCGGCGCGGATATCGCATCGGGTACCGGTTGCGGCGGACGCCTTCGAAAATACAGCGGCGCAAACGCCTCTTTCTGGTGCAGTTCGACTTCGCCTTCCCTCACCATTTCCAAGGCGGCAGCAAAGCTCGATGCGAAAACCGTGGCCTTTTGCGAGGGGTCGACGACGTAATCCATCAGGTACTGGTCGAGCCTGCTCCAGTCTTCGGCCATACCAATAAGACGCTCCAGCGAGGCCCTCGCCTCGCTCAGCGACCACACCGTGCGCTTGGCCAGATGCACGTTCGCCAGCACCCGCTGCTGGCGCTGCGCGGCATAGGCGGTGAGCAGGTCGAACAGAGTCGCTGTGAATTTTGGATGCCTGATCTCGGCGATGATTTCAGGATTGCCGCGCGGAAAAATGTCGCGCTGCAGTTGCGGGCGATTCATCAGCCGGTTGGAGGCTTCGCGAATCGCCTCAAGGCGGCGCAGCCGGTTGGCCAGCGCGGTCGCCATCTCCTCGGCGCTCGGCCCATCCGGCGTTGCCGGTTCGGGCAGCAACAGGCGCGATTTCAGGAACGCCAGCCACGCCGCCATCACCAGATAATCGGCCGCGAGTTCGAGGCGAATCTTCCGCGCCGCCTCGATGAAGATCAGGTATTGGTCGGCCAGCGCCAGGATGGAAATCTTGGCGAGATCGACCTTTTGCTGGCGCGCCAGCGCCAGCAAAAGGTCCAGCGGACCCTCATAGCCTTCGACATCGACGACCAGCGCCGGCTCATCGTCCGATAGCTCTGCGGGCCGTCCGGTCTCAAACGATAAAATTTCTGCCGTCATGCGCCCACGGTTCCCGCCCGTTCGATCAATGCATCGAGTTCGGCCCGCGCCGCGTGCCGATCAAAGACTTGCGGCGGTTTGCGCGCGGCCAGCGCCCGCTTGGCGCGTTGCAGCGCCGTGCCCGACAATTCCGGTGTCTCGGCTGCGACTTCACGCATTTCCCCGAGCTTGCCATTGCAGTGCAGGACCAGGTCGCAGCCGGCGGCAAAAATGGACCGCGTCCGCTCGGCGATCGATCCCGCCAACGCGTTCATGGACACATCATCGCTCATCAACAAACCCTGGAACCCGATCACACCGCGAATCACTTGGTTGACGATTGTCGCAGAAGTCGTCGCAGGATGGGCGGGGTCGAACGCGCTAAACACAACATGTGCCGTCATGGCCATCGGCAGGTCGGCCAGGGGTCGAAAGGCGGCGAAATCGGTCCGTTGCAGCTCTGCCATCGATGTTTTGACCTCCGGAAGCCTGAAATGGGTATCGGCCGCCGCGCGTCCATGCCCGGGAATGTGCTTGAGCACCGGCAAGATTCCGCCCCGCTCCAAACCTTCCGTCACGGCGCGGGCAATCGCGGCAACCTTGGCCGGTTCGGTTCCATAGGCTCGGTTGCCGATCACGGCATCGGCGCCGGGAACCGGGACATCCGCCAACGGCAAGCAATCCACGGTCAGGCCGAGATCGATCAGATCGGCTGCGATCAGCCGCGCGCTCAGTCTGGCCGCGGATAGCCCCAGATCGCGATCTAGATCGTAGAGCACACCGAACGTGGCGCCGGGCGGATAAGTGGGCCAATGCGGTGGTCCGAAGCGTTGAACCCGGCCACCCTCCTGGTCCACCAGCACGGGCGCATCTGCTTCGCCAATGGCGTCGCGCAATTCACGAATGAGTTTAACAACCTGTGACGGAGTTTCAATATTCCTCTTGAAAAGAATAAAGCCCCATGGGCGTTCGGAGCGGATGAACTTCCGCTCTTCCGCGCCGAGTTCCAATCCGGATATCCCGGTAATGAAAGCGCCCGTGCTCATGCCGGCCGATTAGCCCGCCGCTGCGCCGAGGGTCAAGGAAATGGCGGTTAATTCCTCTGGACGACGCATTGTCCGCCGGCAGTCTTCAGGCTGCCGCAGAACTGCGAAGCCTCGTCCGACGATCCGAACGGGCCGACCATAGCGCGGTAATAGACCCCCTTGTCGCCGAGATCAGCGCGTTTGATCAGGGGGCTGCGCGATCCCAGCACCGTCGGGAACTTGCCCTGCAGGACCCGGTAGGAGGCTTGTGCGTCGGCCTCGTTGCGCTGCGACGATACCTGGACCACGTACCCGCCGCTGCTTCCACCTCCACTTGGGGCGGTCTGCACCGGGGCCGCCTGGAATGGCGCCGTATTGGCAATCCGGGTTCGCGAATCCGCCGCTGGGGCCGGCTGATTACCTTGCGGCACCAGCGATAGCGGCGCATTGGCGCTCGCCGCCGCTTTCGGAGCCAAAACCGGTTTTGCGGACGGTGAAGGCGGTGCCGCTCCAACTGGGCCGGCGGCAGCATCGGCTTGGTCACCGTGGACCGAGAAGGTCTTGATCTTGCGCGGCTCGGTATTCGGCAGCGTGCCATTGCTGGCGCTTGGCAGCGGCGGCCCGCCCGGGACCACGCTCGCCACGGACGGCGGATTGCCGTTCTGGTTCAGCGGCGGAAACACCACGCGCGGACCGGACTGGCCAGCCCGGGAATTGACGTCGACCGGGGCCTCTTCGCGCGGAACGATTTTCTCAGCACCATCGCCAGGCATCATGCGGTCGGGCACTTTGGCAGATCCATCCGCTGGCGCCGGCATGATCTTGGTCGGACCTGCATCGGCCCTGATGATCGGCGGCTCTCCGCTTCGGACCGGTCCGATATAGGTGCGATAGGCGAAGGCCGCGCCGGTCCCGACCACCGCTAAAGCGAGCACGGCCGCAACCGTGACGACGCCGCCCCGACGCTTGTAGGGCTGATCCTCGATGCCGTCTTGGTAGTCGTCCTGATAGGCGTAAGCGTCGTCGGCATAGCCTGCATCGTGCTGCGATTGCTCGTCGCCGGGATCAAGCTGCCCATACAGCGCCTCGTCATAACGCGACGGATCGGCATCCTGCTCGGCGTCGGCATAGGTGGGCTCTTGATGATAGTCCGGTGCCGGCCGCGCGGCCGCATAGCGCTGTAACGGATGCACGGTCTCAGGATAATCCTGCTGCTGTGCGATGGCTTGACGGTTGGCGCGCTGCATCCAGGGCGGCGGGCCCGCGGGAGGAAGGTCGTCCGGCTCCGGCGCCGGCGGGTATTGATCATGTGCGTTAGAGCGCTGCTGGACTCGCGCATTGGCCCGGCCCATGCCGCCGAACTGATCGCTCTGACCGATCAGGCGCGCGAGCTCGGCGAGAGGATCGCCCTCGGCCCGTGCGGACGCCTGCGCATCATCGCGGTGGTCATAATCATCCGGGGAAAAACGTCTGTCCTGATGTCGATCAGCCATCGTGATGATGCGTCCCCTTCGGGAAAGCTGCCAAGCGCTCTATACCAGCCGCTCTTACAAACGAACCAGTCTGTCCCGGATACCCCACAGATCGATCCCGTGGTGGTGTTTGGCCCCCAACTACCGCATCTCGTCCGGGGCATGGACGCCGAGAATGGCAAGGCCCGATGCCAGAACCGAGACGACGCCCTCCACCAACGCCAGCCGCGCCTTGGTGATTTCAGCATCATTATTGATAATGAAGCGTAAATAGGGCAAATCGCGCCCCCTCGTCCAAAGCGCATGAAATTCGCTGGCCAGATCATAGAGGTAAAAAGCGATTCGGTGTGGCTCATGTGCTACCGCCGCCGCCTCCACCGTCCGGGGATAGAGCGCCAGCCGCCGCAGCACGGCGAGTTCCGCCGGATCGGCCAACCGCTCGACCGCCGCCCACTCGAGAAAAGCCGCCCGCGCGCCGGCCTCCTCCGGCAGATCCGGCACCACTTCCCGGGCATTGCGGAACACCGAATGGCCGCGGGCGTGGCCATACTGCACGTAGAACACCGCGTTCTCCCTGGACTGTTCGATCACCTTGGCAAGGTCGAAATCCAGCACGGCGTCGTTTCTACGGAACAACATCATGAATCGCACCGCATCGGAGCCGACCTCATCGACCACTTCGCGTAAGGTGACGAAATCGCCGGAGCGCTTTGACATCTTCACCGGTTCGCCGTTGCGCAACAGCCGAACGAGCTGCACGATCTTCACATCCAGCGTCGCCTCGCCCAACGTTACCGCCTTGATCGCCGCCTGCACGCGCTTGATATAACCGGCGTGGTCGGCGCCCCAAATGTCGACCAGATTGTGAAAGCCGCGATCGAACTTGTTCTTGTGATAGGCGATGTCGGACGCAAAATAGGTGTAGGAACCGTCGGACTTCAGCAGCGGACGATCGACATCGTCGCCATAGGCGGTGGCGCGAAACAGCGTCTGCTCGCGATCCTCATAATCCTCGATCGGCCCACCCTTTGGCGGCGGCAGCCGGCCTTCATAGACGTCGCCTTTCAACCGGAGAAAGTCGATGGTTTGCTTGACGCGGTTGCTCGCGCCTTCGACCAGCGACCTCTCGGAGAAGAAGACGTCGTGCTTGATGTTGAGCGCGGCGAGATCGCCCTTGATCTCTTGCAACATCATCGCGACGGCCTGTGCTCGCACCAGCGGCAACCGAGCGGCTTCCGACATCGTCTTTAACGTGTCGCCGTATTCGTCGGCCAGCGCCTGCCCGACCGGCTTCAGATAGTCGCCGGGATAAAGTCCTTCCGGAATTTCGCCGATGGGCTCGCCGAGCGCCTCGCGATATCTCAGATATGCCGAGCGCGCGAGCACGTCTACCTGGGCGCCGGCGTCATTGATGTAATATTCGCGCGTCACATCATAGCCCGCGAATGTGAGCAGGCTCGCGAGCGCATCGCCGAACACGGCGCCGCGGCAATGCCCGACATGCATCGGCCCGGTCGGATTGGCCGAGACATATTCGACGTCAATCTTCTCGGCCGCGCCGATCGCGCTTTTACCGTAGCCGGCGCCTTCACGCAGCACCGTGCGCAAGGCATCGGCCCAGGCTTGCGGTTTCAAGGTGATATTGATGAAACCGGGGCCGGCAACCTCGACCGACGCAATCAGCTCATCGAGACGCAGTTTGGCCGCGATCGCTTCGGCAAGGTCGCGAGGCTTTGTCCTGGCTTCCTTGGCCAGCACCATCGCCGCATTGGTTGCCATATCGCCATGCGAGGCATCGCGCGGCGGCTCGACTACGACACGCGATAGGTCAAACCCGGCAGGCCATGCGCCTTCGGCCGCCAGCGCGCCGCACACCACATGCACGCGCGCGAGCACGTCGGCGAATGGGTGCGGCGAACAGGGTTTTTCGGCCATGGGCCGCCGCCTAACGCAAATCCGGGGTCGAGTCAAAAAGCCTTTGATGCTCGGTGATGGCAAAGCGGTCGGTCATGCCCGCGATGAAGTTGCCGATCCGGCGTGCCCGCTCGGCTTCACTGTAATGGCCATCCGCCGGCAGCCATTCGGGGGGCAGATCGCCCGGCGTCTCATGATATCGCGCGAACAAATCGAACAGAACCTGTTCCGCCTCTCCCATCACGCGCATTACCCGAGGATGCCGGTACATGTGCAGCTTGAGGAAGGCCTTGATTTCGGCCTCCTCGCGCGCAACGCCGGTCGGAAACGCGATCAGCGCATCGCTATGGTTGCGGACATCCTGGGCCGATTGGGGCTTCACGGCTCCCAGCCGCCGGCGCGCCTCGGTGATCACGGCGCCGATCAGGTAGGAAATCAACTCGCGAACCAGTTCGGCGCCGCGCCGGGCTTCATCGAGCGCGGGATAGCGTTTTGCGATTTCCGCGACGATGTCTGCCGTGCACGGCATGACCTTGAGATCGTCAATCCCAAACAGGCCGGCCCGCAGCCCATCGTCGATGTCATGAGCGTCATAGGCAATGTCATCGGCGATCGCGGCAACCTGCGCCTCCAGCGAGGCATAACTCCATAATTCGAGATCGTAGCTCCCGATGTAGTCGGCAATGCCGACGGGAACGCCGTGCTGGCGATAGCGTCCGATCGGCAGCCCACTGCGTTCGGTCAGCGGGCCATTGTGCTTGACGATGCCCTCCAGCGATTCCCAGGTCAGGTTGAGGCCGTCGAATTCAGGATAGCGATGCTCCAGCGCGGTGACGACGCGCAAGGTCTGGGCATTGTGATCGAACCCGCCATGGGCTTGCAGGCAGGCATCGAGAGCGCGTTCGCCGGCGTGTCCGAACGGCGGATGGCCGAGATCGTGCGCCAGCGCCAAGGTTTCCGTGAGATCCTCGTCCAGCCCAAGTTGCCGGGCCAAGGCTCGGGCGATTTGGGCGACTTCGAGCGAGTGGGTCAGCCGGGTGCGGTAATGGTCGCCTTCATGGAACACGAACACCTGGGTTTTGTGCTTCAGGCGGCGAAATGCGGTGGAATGGATGACCCGATCGCAATCGCGCCGGAACGGGCTGCGGGTCTTGCTCGGCGGCTCCGCGAACAGCCGGCCGCGGCTGCGGTCGGGGTCGCAGGCAAAGACCGAGCGAGGAGCAGCCATTCCGACCGACACGCGGTATTAGTCCTTATTGATTCCGGCCCCTCGCGCACTTAACTATGGGTTACAGGGCGGATACCGAATCTATTTCAGGTATACTATCGGAGCGCGACCATGACAGCAGGAAGTGTCGCCATCAGCGAGCGGGCCGCCCGCCGCATCGGCGAGATCCTCAAGACCGAAGGTGACGGCGCGATGCTGCGCATCAGCGTCGAGGGCGGCGGCTGCTCCGGCTTCCAATACAAATTCGACATCGATCGCGCCAAAACCGAAGATGACCTCGTGATCGCGCGTGACGATGCGTTGGTGGTGGTCGATCCTGCCTCGGTGCCGTTTCTGGCCGGATCGGAGGTGGATTTCGTCGATGACCTGATCGGCGCGTCGTTCCGGGTCGTCAATCCCAATGCCACCGCCTCCTGCGGCTGCGGCACCAGCTTCTCGATCTAGATCTAGATCGGTCAGTCCGGCAAGCCGAGCTTGCGGAGATTTTCTGCCATGCGGTTGAGGACGACGGGTGAGAAGATCATTGCTTGTTTGAATTTTGTGACCGTCAGATCAGGATAGTTGCGTATCAACTCCACAAAAACTTGCTTAGCTTCCTCGACCCGGCCGGCTCCCGACAGGGATGCTGCCAAATTGCGATAGATCCAACTGGCGTTTGGCCGTTCCTCCAGGGCGCGCCGATAGAACGACGTGGCCTTGTCGTACTCTTGCGCTACCTCGTGAGCCGAGCCGATACCGACAAGGTTGTTGAAGTTCATTGGATCGATCGGGCTGAGCCGCAGGGCGCGCTCGAAGTTTCCGATCGCCTTGTTGGGTTGATCGGCATAGTTCTCGAGCCATCCAAGCCTGCTCCAGGCCCATGCGGCATTTGGGTCGAGGGCGACGGCGCGCTCAAGCACCACGCGCGCGGTTCCAAGATTGCGTACAAAGGTATGCACCGCCCCGAGCACCGCCAGAATGAAGGGATCGTCGCCGCTCATCGCCGCCGCTCGCTCGGCCAGCGATCGCGCCATTGCCTGGGCCTCGGAGATGTCGGCCGCCCAGTTGTAGACCGATCGCTGGGCGTAGCACCAACCGGCAAGCGACAGGGCCAGCGGGTATTCGGGATCGATCGCCAGCGCCTTCTCGAGAAGATCGAGCGCTTTGGCGCTCTCCTCCTTCTCAAGTGCCCAGACATGGGGCATTGCCCTCATCGTATAATCGTAGCTGCTCAGATCCTGCGGCCGTTTGCGTCGCGATCGCTCGATCTCCGCAATGCGAATCGATGGTTGAAGAGCCCCCGCCACCTGCTCCGTTATCCTGTCTTCAAGATCAAAGAATTCGTCGATCGCGCCATCGAAGCGCGAGCTCCAGACGTGCGCGCCTCCTTCAGTCTCGATGAGCTGCACGATGATGCGAAGCCGGTTGCCGGCCTTCTGCACGCTGCCCTCGAGCAAATAGGCAACGCCAAGCTGTTTGCCGATATCGCGCGCGTTTGTCGCACGGCCCTTGTAGGTGAAGGCCGAACTACGTGCGATGACGAAAAAGGAACGGATGCAGGAAAGCGCCGCGGTAATTGCCTCGACGATCCCGTCGGCGAGATAGTCCTGACCCGGCTCAGCAGACATGTTGTCGAATGGCAGGACGACGATCGACGGTTTGTCGGGGAGAGCCAAATCCTGAGTTTTGTATCGGAGACGAATCCGATCGGACGGCAGCAGCGGCTGCCTCGCCGGCAGGCGCGTATTCGCCATGCATTCATCGGTTCGGCGATGTTCTTTAAGGCTTGTTTCCCGATGTCCTCGAAAGCGATATCGATCTTGCCGCGAATTTGCCTGTGGGCGTCATCGGAAATGCAGATGCCGCCTGGCTCGGCGATTCCCTCAAGCCGCGCTGCGATGTTGACACCATCGCCAAAAATATCGTTGTCGTCGATGATGATGTCGCCGACGTGAATGCCAATGCGAAATTCGATCCTGAGTTCCGGCGATACGCTGATGTTTTGTTCAGCCATCTCTCCCTGAATTTGCGTCGCACAGCGTACGGCGTCGACGGCACTGGCAAACTCGACCAGCGTGCCATCGCCGGTGGTATTGACGATGCGACCGCGGTGGGTGGCGATCGCCGGATCGACCAGCGTCCTTCGTAAGGTCTTTAGCTGCTCAAGCGTGCGCTCCTCATCGCGACCCATCAACCGGCTATAGCCGGCGACATCCGTCGCCAGCACGGCCGCCAATCGTCGTTGCATGCGTTCGCTGGGCAAGGAAGTCCTCTTCGACAGGTAAAGTTTATCTCTCTGTATCAAAGCATAAGCGGCGGCTATCCCGCCAGATAACAATGTCCGCACTAGAGTAAATCGTAGTAAATTCCGCGGAATGCGTTGGTTGCATCAAACCTCGCCAATTGCCAGAACAACTCAATCCAGATAGCCTCGACGCAGCCGAGCGCGGCAACTCGCGCAATGGTTTTTATCACAAACGACGCGAAGTCGAGGGCGGCATGGCACGAAGATATCAAAGCATTCTCGAAACCATCGGCAATACACCGGTGGTGCGGATCAATCGTTTGGCGCCGAAGGGTGTGAACCTGTTCGCTAAAATCGAAGCCTTCAACCCTCTCGGTTCGGTGAAGGACCGATTGGCTCTCGGCGTAATCGAAGCGGCAGAGAAATCGGGAGAGCTCAAGCCCGGCCAGACCGTGATAGAGGCAACCAGCGGAAATACCGGAATTGGTCTTGCCATGGTGTGCGCAGCCAAGGGGTATCCGCTCGTGGTCACCATGGCGGAGCCGTTCAGCGTCGAACGGCGCAAGCTCATGCGTTTCCTGGGCGCGAAGGTCATCGTAACTCCCGCCGCCGAGCGTGCGGTAGGAATGATCAACAAGACGATCGAGCTTGCCAAGGCGCACGGCTGGTTCATGACCAGGCAATTCGAAAACGAAGCCAATCCGGACATTCATTCGCGCACCACAGCGCGTGAAATACTCGACGATTTCGCCGGAGATCGGTTGGATTACTGGGTTACGGGCTATGGGACCGGCGGAACGTTGAAAGGCGTCGCGCGGGTCCTCGCCAAAGAGCGTCCCGAAACGAAGATTGTGGTATGCGAGCCGGAAGACGCGCAGCTGTTGGGCAGTGGCGCTCCACAGTCGCGCAACCCGGACGGCACTCCGGCCGCACCGCATCCGACGTTCAAGCCTCACCCGATGCAGGGCTGGACGCCGGATTTCATCCCGAAAATCGCCGGCGACGCCGTGGCAATGAAGGTCATCGACCGCATCCTTCCGATCTCCGGTCCCGACGCCATTCGCTACAGCAAGGAGCTTGCGACCAAAGAGGGTATATTTGTCGGCATTACCGCGGGCGCCACCTTGGCCGGTGCGATCAGGGTTGCGGCCGAAGCCGAGAAGGGAGCAAACATTCTCTGCATGCTTCCCGACACTGGCGAGCGTTACCTGAGCACGCCTCTGTTCGCTGAGATTTCGGCCGACATGAATGAGGAGGAGCTTCGAATCTCGCGCTCGACGCCGGGCTCACAACTGCCTTAGCGGCCCGATCTGGCAACGATCCGATGTTGGCTTCCGGAATTCCGTCCAGGTAGATCGTTCTTCCCCTGGCCACGAGATTCCGGTCGCCGTCACTAGCGGCTTTCGGTGTGATCGAAGCAAAATAAATCGCCAGATCTCGCGCCTCACGCGGACCAAGCGCCGCCACGGCACCCCACATGTATTGTTTCGAAAACGGATTGTCGCGCGTGTGTTCGTGAAAGCTCCTGATCTGGCTCTCGATGTATTGCGGTCTTTGTCCGGCTAATCGCGGGGCGACCGTGTAGCCCTGCCCCGATGTTCCATGGCACCAAGTGCAGTTGCGGACGCCGGGAGCCTCCCCGTCGCCCGCCCATGCCGAAATGGTGGAGGCGACAATCGCCAAGATTCCTATTTTCAATCCGATGCGCCTCATGACCCCAAGCTTTCGCGCGTTGTGCAGTAATCGGCGACACGCAAGATGACGGCACTCATTGCAGGTAACTCACGTAGGCTGCGACAGCGTCCACCTGTGACCTCGTGAGATTGTGCGCCGTCGGCGCCATGATGGCGGAAGTGTCAACCGCCGAGCCTTGGCCTCGATTCTTGTTCCAGCCCGTCAACTGGCCCACGGTATAGGCATAGACCTGACCCGCCAGCCGTGGGATTTCGTTCTGGCCTTTGCCTTCGGTGCCATGACAGGCCGAGCATGCAGGGACGTTGGATTCAGGGAGCCCCTCCTCGTAGATTTTCTTTCCGAGGCCTAAGGATCCGCGTGGCGCCCCGCCGAACGGTTTCGAATTGAGACCCCTGAAATGCGTAGCCATCGCCGTCGCATCGACGGGCTCAGCACTGCGCGACGTTGAACTTGATCGGGTTCGTCCGCCGGCGTCGATGAAGGCGCGCTTGAGCTTCGATGTATTCCGGCTGCTGTCCTGCCAGACGCGGCATCGGAAAGTATCCGAGATAACCCTGCCCCGACAGCCCGTGACAGGTCTTGCAATATTCCAGCTTGGCCTCGAGACCGCCCCGCCTTGCAGAGCTGCCGGCATCCTGCGCGTAACCGGCCGCCGAACAGGCCACTGGCCAGCAGCGCTAACGGCCATGCAGCGCAAGCCGATGACCATCATGACACGACTTTTGCGCCTATCGGGTGACATGCGCGCCGTCCGCCTCCACTAAGCTGGTTCAATCGTCACCATCCGGGCCCCCAGACGTGAAAGTTCAGCCCGACCTTGACGACCTGAATGTTCTGTCTGACGTCCACATTGCCGAGAAAAACGTTGGTCGGATCGGACATTGCAATGACGCGGTGCCCGAATTGATAGTAATCGTACTCGAAACTGGCCGACCAATGCTGCGAGAACGCCCATTCTACGCCGCCGCCAGCGGTCCAACCGATGCGATTTTCCAGACCCACAAACCCGAACGGAGTGCCGGCAAATGAGCCGGTGACATCGTATCGGTCGCCCGCCAGGGCGCCCCCGGCTTTGGCGTAAACCAGCACGATTGTCGAACGCATAACCGATGCGCGCAGTCAGGCTGGTAAGGAAATCAGTCTTGGCCTGCACCACCGCCGCATCAGGATTGCCCAGCGGGAGCCCGACGGTCGTCGAACCCTTCATCGTCGATCCCGAAGCAGCACCTTCGATGCCGACCACCCAGGAGGGCGCGAACTGGTAGTCGCACCCGATCTGCCCGCCGATAACGGCGCCCCTTGGCTCCGGGCTTACCGTGGTCGTTCCGGCCGTCATGCCAGGACTAGGAACGAATCCTGCACCAGCTGTACTGGGTCGGTAATATCCTTCTTGGCAAAACCGCCGCCGAGATGCCCGCCTAGATAGCAGCCGGTCCAGTTGAACCGCGCGGCGAAGGGCGTCTCTGTCTTGAGCGGCAAGTCGGCGGCGCGCGCGGGTGCGGCGATGGTCAGGACCAGGGCGGCGACGCTTGCAAAAGACAAGTTTTCTCATCGGACAATCTCCGTCTGCGGGCGAGCCCGCCTACATCGCAAACCAGGCGTGGAGGAAGAGCGTGTTGTTGTCGTGGGCGCCAGTCGTGGTGCCATTGAACTTGTTGTAGTAAATGTATTGCAAACCGATGCGGGCATTGAACCACGGCCACCCCATCGATTTGCTGACTCCGAACGGGATGTAGGCGATCTCGGCCATCCAGCCGTTGCTGTTGGGGGTGAGAGCGTTTCCGGTGTCAGGATCGGTGCCGAACAGCCCGGCGTCCGCGGTGCCCCAAATGTCGAAATATTGTCCGGTCAGCACGATCCTGTTATCGCCGCCATAGGCAAACGAGGCCTGTAGCTTCATGCTGTTGAGCAGGTTGGTCGGATTGGCCGAGGCAAAATTGGCAAAGCTCGCATCGAGCCGCTGAAACTCGCGAATATAACTGCCGCGCAACGTCAGCCAGTAGTTGTCGCCTTGATATTGGTACTGGGTGTCGAAACCGATGTCGGTGAATTTGTCAGACTGGGGAAAGGTCGCGGTCGTTGCCGTCACAAAACTCGGATCGAGCCACGGATGCACGTCCAAATGCATTCCGAACGTGCCAATCATCAGCGATTGCCGCCCCCAATGCGGCTCGAGTGCGACACGCCAATAGGGTGAAACGCCACCGAATAGCCCGGGCCCGTCGAACGGATTCATACCGAGCGAGTTCTGCTCGTTGAACCCAAGTGTCCTGATAGCCACTCAATTCGAGATAAAGCAGATCATTGATCATCGCATAGCCGCCGAACCCCGCAACGCGCGCGGCAAAAGCGCCCTCGATCATCGTGCTGGCGCCGGGCGTGGCCGCAAGCGACGACACGGCGTACGGAAAGGACCACGCCGGAGTGGTGTTCCACAAATCCTGAACGGTCGGATTGTTGTTGGCAGTGATCCCGTAGACAAGATCAAGCGGGCCGAGGCTTGCGGTCCTGGCGAAGCGCACGTCGGCATTATCCCACGACCACGTGTGTTTGAACTGGTCCGCCGGCGTACCGGACAAAGCAGACAAGGGATCCGGCGCACTATAGGTGACCTGAGCAAAGGCGCCGATATTATCGGTGATCGCTCCGCCCCAGAATCCGCTGAAAGGCGCTCAGCACGACGTTATCGTTGGCTTTGTAGGGATCGGTGGGCGGCGTAACGGTTGGCCCCTGCGTATGCGTATAGCCGACGATGGCCATCATCGAAATCGGCGGCACATACTCCTTAGCGACACCGGCTTCGGCCGGCGCATCGATCGCCTTCGCATAGCCGCGCAGTTTATCGAGTTCGGCGCGTGCGTTGCGACCCGTGGTAGACGAAAACGGCGTGGTGCGGAATTCGCCGCCGCCGGCGGTATATCCGAGCAGCTTGAACCTTCGGCCGTAGGGGGTTAGCGCAGGAAAATCGGTATGACAGGTCCCGCAGGGCTGTCCAGTCTGGCGCGCGAAACTCGGAAGGGCTTGCGCCGGCGGCGCAAGCCCGACTGTCAGATAGCCAGCAACGGCAACCATCGCAGCCGCAGCGATCGGCCTGCAATTTCCTGGGGGTCGAGTAGAGCGACCGGCGCCTCGCATTGCGTGCCATCCCGTTGTTCGCGGTACTCCGTGAATTGAATCAGAAGCCGCTCACTTCAACGACCATAGTGCAAGCCTAGAGCGCGCGGCCAAGCTATCAGCAACGATGATTCCGATTTCATGAATGCGAGACACTTTGGCAACAATTGTTGCATATGCAACGACCGAGCGCGCACCGAAACTCGCGTTTCGTTGGTTCGCAGCCTGGCCGATGTGACGACTGACATCCCGCCGCGTGCCATAAGATAGGTGATTCCTGCGAATGACATTGACCTGGATCAAATCGCTGAGGAAAAATTGAACTGGATCAAACTGCCCGACCGAGCGTAGCGTTCATCCACTGTCACGAGGGGCGATCCGATGCGCTTGCGGTTTCCGTTGCTGGCAACGACCTTTGCCATCATTGTTTGCTCCGCAGCAGCGCGCGCCGAGGAAAACAGCGCTGCCGCCGTTCCAAAGCAGGAATTCAATGCCAAGGTGGCCTATTGTAAAACCTGCCACGGAGTGGCGGGCTTACCGGGCGCGATCGGCAAAACTGGAATCCGGTTTTGCGTCCGAAATATTGAAATAGCGCGCGATCTTATTGGCAAACCGCTCGCGGTTTGCCGGATCGTGGGCCAACGGGATGCTCTCGATGCGTATTGCGACGTGGAACGTCAATTCGATCAGGCAGCGGCTCGAGCATCTTATGAGCTGGCTGAAGGATTGCTCTCCCGACATTGTTTGCCTGCAAGAGACCAAATGCGTCGACGACGCGTTTCCCAGGTTCGAATTCGAGGCGCTCGGCTACAACGTCGTCACCCACGGCCAGAAGACTTTCAACGGTGTTGCCCTACTCTCGAAGCTGCCGTTCGACGAGACCACGCCGCGGCTTGCCGGCGACGAGGAGGATGTCCACGCCCGGTTCCTGGAAGGTGTGGTCACGCTGAAACAGGGCGTGCTCCGGGTCGCCTGCCTGTATCTGCCTAACGGCAATCCGCCGGAGACAGAAAAATATCCTTATAAACTCAAATGGATGTCGCGGCTTCTTGAGTATTCGAAGCAACGGCTCAAGGCGGAAGAACCGCTGGTGCTGGCCGGCGATTTCAACGTCATTCCAGCGGCGCAAGACGTCCACAATCCGGCGGCCTGGGTCAACGACGCGCTATTCCGCAGCACCACCCGTGAAAGTTTTCAATCATTGCTGGGACTAGGGCTGACCGACGCTTTGCGAGCCGTCACCGACGCGCCCGGCCAATACACATTCTGGGATTACCAGGCCGGCGCCTGGCAGAAGAACCAGGGATTGCGGATCGACCATCTGTTGCTGTCGCCGCAGGCGTCGGACCGGCTGATCGACGTCGGCATCGATAGTTACGTGCGCGGCTGGGAAAAGCCCTCGGATCACGTTCCGGTATGGGCGGATCTTGATCTCGAGACGGCGTAGCGGCGCAAGATGGGCAAGCGAGCCCTTGCGCCGTGCTGCACCATCAAAAAATCAAAACGAACGTGAAAAAATGGGGGGCAGGCTTTGGGTCTTGCCCACCCCCGCAGCTCTAGTTCAGTCCCGGCGGCCCTGTACCCAGTGCTCGAGCATCTGCAGCGCCATCGCGCGATCGTTGTCGGAGGCTTTCGCTATCGCCTTGTTGTAGCTTTCCTTGATCCAGGTCTCGTCCGGCGTGGCGCTGTCGCGCGCCAGCGTCAGCCACATCAGCCCGCGGGCGGCCTGGCGCGGCAGTTGGTCGCCGTTGAACAGCATCTGGCCGAGCAAGGCCTGGGCCTGGTGCTGGCCTTTCTGGGCGGCAAGGCCGAGCCAGCGCGCGCCGTAGCGGAAATCGTCCCGCGAGGAGCCGACGCCCTTCAGATAGAGCCGCGCCAAATCGTACTGCGCGTCGGCATTGCCGAAATAGGAGGCGGCGTAGGAGAACATCTCCCTCGCCCGCTCCGGATCGGACTTGATCTTCGAATTCGGAATGCCGTTGAGATAATAGCGTCCCAGCGCCACGAAGGCGTTGGCGACGATCGAGGCCTGCGGCGCCGAAGGGCTGTCCTCGGCGTGGGCATTGGCAATCCGGCTGAAATACTCGAAGGCGCGAACATCGTCCTGGGTGACGCCATCGCCATCGGCATACATCCGCCCCAGTTTCCACTGGGCAATGGGATGACCGCCCTCCGCGGCATATTGCAACGAGTTCAAGGAGGCGTCGGCCGTAGACGGCGGGATCGTCTTCTTCAGGGCCGCGGCGGCGCCGGGCTGAGCCGAAACCACCGGAATCGCCACATCCGGGACGGCCGGCGCCCCGTCGAAGGCGAATCCGGGCATCGCCACCGGCGTGGCGCCCAACATCAACGCAAAAATGGTACGCCTAGATATTCGCATAACAGTGTTTCTCATGCGCCCCGCCCGGATGGGTCACTGCGCCATCCACCGCCGGCCCGACCTGTTGGGCGTATTTCCAGAGTGCCCCTGATGTATGGTTGGTCTCGCGAGGTCTCCATCTGGTCTTACGCTCGGCCAGCTCCGCGTCGGTCAACTTTACGTTAAGAGTCCCCGCGACGGCGTCGATCTCGATGATATCGCCGTCCCGGAGCAGCGCGATCGGGCCGCCAACAGCCGCTTCCGGCCCGATATGGCCGATGCAGAAGCCGCGGGTCGCCCCGGAAAAGCGCCCGTCGGTGATCAGCGCGATCTTGCCGCCCATGCCCTGTCCGGTCAGCGCCGCCGTGGTCGAGAGCATTTCCCGCATTCCAGGACCGCCGCGCGGCCCCTCATAGCGGATCACGATGACCTCGCCCTCTTTGTAAGTCTTCTTCTGGACCGCCTGAAAGGCGTCCTCCTCGCGGTCGAAGCAACGGGCGGGCCCGGTAAATCTCAGGTTCGACATGCCAGCGACCTTCACGATCGCGCCCGCGGGCGCGAGATTCCCCTTCAGGCCGACCACACCGCCCGTGGCGGTGATCGGCTTGTCGGCAGAGCGCACCACATCCTGGTGCGGATTCCATTTCACGCTCGTGAGGTTTTCGGCGATCGTCCGGCCCGTGACCGTCAAGCAGTCGCCATGCAAGTGGCCGTTGTCGAGCAGCGTCTTCATCAGAAGCGGTATTCCGCCAGCTTCGAACATGTCTTTGGCGACATAACGACCGCCCGGCTTCAAATCCGCGACATACGGTGTTTTTTTGAAGATTTCCGCAACATCGAACAGGTCGAATTTGATGCCGCATTCATGGGCAATCGCCGGCAAGTGCAGCGCAGCGTTAGTCGACCCGCCGGACGCGGCGACCACGGCGGCGGCATTTTCCAGCGAACGGCGCGTGACGATATCGCGCGGTCGGATATTGGCGGCGATCAATTCCATCACCTTTTCGCCCGCCGTCGTGCAGAACGCGTCGCGGATTTCGTAAGGCGCTGGCGCCCCTGCCGAATACGGCAGCGCCAGTCCGATCGCTTCGGACACCGTGGCCATGGTGTTGGCGGTGAATTGTGCCCCGCACGCGCCGGCCGACGGGCACGCCACCCGCTCGATTTCGTCCAAGTCGGCATCGGACATGTCACCGACCGAATGCTTGCCGACGGCTTCGAACATGTCCTGCACCGTGACCTGCTGGCCACGGAAGTTCCCGGGAAGGATCGAGCCGCCATAAATAAAGACCGAAGGCACGTTGAGCCGCACCATCGCCATCATCATCCCCGGCAGCGACTTGTCGCAGCCGGCGAGACCGACCAGCGCATCGTAGGAATGGCCCCGCACGGTCAGTTCAACGGAGTCGGCGATGCACTCGCGCGACGGCAACGACGAGAGCATGCCTTCATGGCCCATGGCGATGCCGTCGGTAACGGTAATGGTGCAGAACTCGCGCGGGGTGCCACCGGCCGAGGCGACGCCCTTCTTGACTGCCTGGGCCTGCCGCATCAGGGAGATATTGCAGGGCGCGGCCTCATTCCAGCACGAGGCGACGCCCACAAAAGGCTGATGGATCTGCTCAGTGGTCAGCCCCATGGCATAGAGATACGACCGATGTGGCGCCCGTTCCGGCCCCTCCGTCACGTGACGGCTCGGTAGTCTCTTCTTGATGCTGGTCTTGGCGTCCATCGCGAACCCGTTTCCGCGGTCATCTCTGGTTAGGCCCGGGAATTCGGAATGTTCCCTCTGCCGTCGCGAGCGCCGTGGCTATCAACCTTAGGAAGGATGATTCATGGAGGGGTGTGGCTAAAAAGCGGCGCATGCAAGAGCTCGCGGCCAGCACGGTTAAATCTTCGGTGAGTGTTGCTGACGAGCAACAATCGTGGCGCTGCGGCAACCATTGGGGGCGACGCGGCCCAGGGGATGGTCAGTCGGTCCTGATCTCGGACCTCCCGCGCCCGGCTGTAATTCCGGGATGAACCTCTCCCGCAGCGCATCAATCCCCGGGGCGCTGCAACTCGGGAGCCGGCGGCCTATTCCACCGTGACGTGCGCAGCCTTGAGCATCGGCCACCATTTTGCGATTTCGGCCTTCTGCCAGGCGCCGAGCGCCTCCGGGGTAAGTTGATTCTGCGGCGGCATTTGCAGGCCGAGGTTTTCCAGCTGCTTGCGCAGGGCCGGATCGTTCAACGCGGCCACCGCAGCGGCGTTAAGTTTCGCGACGATCTCCTTCGGCGTGTCCTTCGGCACCCAAAGCCCGGACCACAGTGTCATGTGGAAGCCCGGCAGCCCCGCCTCGTCGGTGGTCGGAATCTGCGGCGCGGATTCGACGCGCTTGGCGTCTGTGATGGCATAGGCGCGGATCGTCCCGGCGCGCACCTGATTGATGGAATTGGAGGTCTGGTCGACGATGAGATCGATCTGGCCGGCGACGAGATCGTTCAGTGCCGGTCCGGTGCCGCGATACGGCACATATTGCAGCTTGATGCCGGTGACGTTCTCGAAATAGAGCCCGGCGATGTGGCTCCCCGAACCGACGCCGGCGGTGCCGGCCGTGGCCGGCGCCGACTTCGCCTTCAGCCATGCCAGCAATTCCGTCAGCGTCTTGGCCGGCACTGCATTTTTGCTGACTATGATCATGGGATTGCTCGGCAGCAACACCACCGGTTCCAGATCGCTCACGAGGTCGTAGCCGAGTTTGTAGATCGCGCCGTTGGCGACATTGGTTCCGAGATGACCGAAGCCAATCGTGTATCCGTCAGGAGGCGATCGCACCGTGCGGCCAACGCCGAGCGAGCCGCCCGCCCCCGTGACGTTCTCGATCAGCACGGCTTCACCGAGTGTGATCCTCATCCGGTCGGCCAGGATCCGCATCATCGCGTCAGATGGACCGCCGGCCGAGAACGGCACGATGACGGTGATGGGATGGGAGGGGAAATTATCCGCTCGCGCGCCGCCGCCGAATGCGATGGTCGCAATCAGCGCTGCCAGAACCGCTCTTCGCATTCCAATCCTCCTCTAAACCGCCACACAGCCATTGCGAGGAGCACTTGGATCACCGCACGCCTTAGAGCTTCGCGTAGTCGATCGGCGCGTGCCGATCGAGGGTGCGCGTTACCGGCGGTAACGGGTATTTAAGCCCGGTCGCGCAGTTGAATAGCATTATCCGGTCATCTTTTGTAACCCGACCATCGTCGAGGCTCTGCTTGTAGGCGGCATAGGTTGCCGCACCCTCAGGGCAAAGCAACAGGCCCTCTTCGCGCGCGACCTCGTTCAGCGCGGCAGAAATTTTCTCGTCGCTCACCGCAATCGCAAAACCCTTGCTCTCGCGCACCGCACGCAGAATCAGAAAATCTCCGACCGCCTGTGGCACGCGGATGCCGGACGCGATGGTATGGGCATCTTCCCAGCGCGGCGCGTGCTCGGAGCCGTTCTCGAACGCGCGCACCATCGGCGCGCATCCCGCCGCCTGCACCGCAATCATCCGCGGCCGCCTGGAGCCGATGAAGCCGATGGCTTCGAGTTCAGCGAACGCCTTCCACATCCCAATCAGACCGGTGCCGCCGCCGGTGGGGTAAAATATCACGTCGGGCACGTCCCAGCCGAGCTGTTCGGCAAGCTCCAGGCCCATC
This sequence comes from uncultured Alphaproteobacteria bacterium, assembly GCA_963840155.1. Taxonomy (GTDB): domain Bacteria; phylum Pseudomonadota; class Alphaproteobacteria; order Rhizobiales; family Xanthobacteraceae; genus Bradyrhizobium. The sequence continues at coordinate 667,789 of CAWIXP010000001.1, read as the reverse complement.
GTCTTCTTGCCTTCGATGCGATACGGCTCCTTCAGCGTCGAGGTGTCGAACCAGCCAGCTTTCGATTTTCCTTCAGCGACGATCTTGCCGCAATCGTCGATCAGTCCGTTCACGCGGTAGACCGTCGCACCCTGCAACTCGATCTCGCTGACATTCACCTCGGGCGTATCGGCGGGACAGAAGATCGTGGTCTTGATGCCGCAACTGGTGGCATAGGCCGCAAGCGCAGCCCCGGCGTTGCCGTTGGTTGGCATCGCCATGTGCTTGATGCCGAGCGCCCTGCCCATCGATACCGCCATCACCAGCCCACGCGCCTTGAACGAGCCGGTGGGAAGGCGTCCCTCGTCTTTTACGATGATCTCGCCGCCGCCAAGCTTTTTGCCGAGCTTCGGAAGCCGGACCAGCGGGGTCGTCACTTCGCCGAGGCTGACGATGTCAGAAACCTTGCGCACCGGCAGCATCTCGCGGTAGCGCCAGAGATCGGCGGGGCGCTCCTTGAGCGCGTCCTTTGTCAACGCCTTCTTCACGCCGGCCAGATCGTAGCGCACCAGCAGCGGCTTGCCGGCTTTGGAGAGATTATGCACCTGGTCGGAGGGATAGTGATCGCCTTCCATCGCGCATTCCAGATGGGTGACGAACGTCGGCCGCTCGATGGTCAGATTGTCGTCATCTTTCACGAATTGCTGTCTTTCTTTTTGGTGCTGTTAGATGTTCAGCACGCGGCCATAGGCATCCAGCACCGCTTCCTTCATCATCTCCGACAGCGTCGGATGCGGGAATATGGTGTGCATCAGCTCTTCTTCCGTCGTCTCGAGATTCATCGCAACCACGTAGCCCTGGATCAGCTCCGTCACTTCAGCGCCGACCATATGGGCGCCGAGTAACTGGCCGGTCTTCTTGTCGAAGATCACCTTGACCAAACCCTGATCCTCGCCGAGCGCGATCGCTTTGCCATTGCCGGCAAACGGGAAGCGGCCGACGCGGATCTCGCGCCCGCCCTCCTTTGCCCTCGCCTCGGTGAGACCGACCGAGGCTACTTGCGGATTGCAATAGGTGCAGCCCGGGATCAGGTTCTTGTCGGTGGGGTGGGGGTGGAGGCCCTTGATGGCCTCGACGCAGACCACGCCTTCATGCTCGGCCTTGTGCGCCAGCATCGGCGGCCCTGCGACGTCGCCGATGGCGTAGATGCCCGGCACACTGGTCTTGCCATAGCCGTCGATCACGACCACGCCGCGGTCGGTCTTGACCCCGAGTTTCTCCAGCCCGAGGTGTTCGATGTTGCCGACCACGCCGACCGCCGAGATCACCCGGTCGAACTCGCCGATTTGCGGCTTCTTGCCGTCGTCGATGGTGGCGACGACGCTGTCAGCCTTCTTCTCGAGTTTTGTCACTTTTGTGCCGGTGAGGATTTTGATGCCCTGTTTCTCGAAGCGCTTGCGCGCCAGGCCGGCGATCTCGGCGTCCTCGACGGGCAGGATTTGCGGCAGCACCTCGACCACAGTTACGTCCGCGCCCATGGTGTGGAAGAACGAGGCGAACTCGATGCCGATCGCGCCGGAGCCGACCACCAGCAGCGATTTCGGCATTTTTTCGGGAATCATCGCCTCGAAGTAGGTCCAGATCAGTTTCTTGTCGGGCTCCAGCCCCGGCAACAGCCGCGGCCGCGCGCCAGTCGCGATGATGATGTGCTTTGCCTGGTAGGCGCCCTCGCCCAGCGCGCCCTTCGGCGCTTCGACGGCGGACTTCTTCACCGTCACCTTGCCGGGCGCGTCAATAGAGGCCTCACCCCAGATCACCGTGATCTTGTTCTTCTTCATCAGGAAGCCGACGCCGTCGTTGAGCCGCTTCGAGACACCGCGCGAACGCTGGACCACGGCTTTCGGGTCATAGGAGACTTTCTCGGCCGACAAGCCGTACTCCCCGGCGTGCTGCATGTAGTGAAAGATCTCCGCCGAGCGCAGCAGCGCCTTGGTCGGAATGCAACCCCAGTTCAGGCAGATGCCGCCGAGATAGGATTTTTCGACGATCGCGGTCTTGAAGCCAAGCTGCGCGGCGCGGATCGCGGTGACGTAGCCGCCGGGGCCGGAGCCGATGATGACGATGTCGAAGGAGGTGTCGGCCATGGCTATTCGCTCGCTCCCGTGGGGTGCTTCGTCATTGCGAGCAGCATTTGCGACGTAGCAGGTCGACGACTTGCCCGCGTCGTATTGGATTGCTTCGCTTCGCTCGCAACAACGGCATGGGTGAAGTCTTTCACACCATCATCATGACCGGATTTTCGATCAGCTTCTTGAACGCGCCGATCAGTTCGGCGCCCAGCGCGCCGTCGACGGCGCGGTGGTCGCACGACAACGTCACGCTCATGATGTGAGCTATCTCGATCTTGCCGTTGCGCACCACCGCGCGCTCCTCGCTGGTGCCAACCGCAAGGATAGTGGCATGCGGCGGATTGATCACCGCGGTAAAGTCCTTGATGCCGTACATACCGAGGTTGGATACCGCCGTGGTGCCACCCTGATATTCCTCGGGCTTGAGCTTGCGGCCGCGGGCGCGGGCGGCGAAATCCTTCATCTCGCCTGAGATCGTCGACAGCGATTTGGTCTCGGCCTTGCGGATGATCGGTGTGATCAGACCGCCGGGCATCGCCACGGCAACGCCGATATCGGAATGCTTGTGCTTGAGCATGCCGCCTTCCGTCCAGCTGACGTTGGTGTTGGGTATCCACTGCAACGCGATCGCCATCGCCTTGATCACGAAATCATTGACGGAGAGCTTGTAGAGCGGCTTTTTCTCCTTATCCTTGGGCGCCGCGGCGTTGATCTCTTCCCGTGCCGCGAGCAGCTTGCCGATGTCGCAGTCCATCGTCAGATAGAAATGCGGAATGGTCTGCACCGACGCGGTCAGCCGCTGCGCAATGGTGCGCCGCATGGCGTCGTGCGGGACCACCTCATAGCTGCCCTCTTCGAACAGCGCGCGGATCTGCTGGTCCGACATCGAAGGCGCGATGCTCGGGCCGCCGCCGGGTGCGGCGCCCGGCGCCTTTAGTCCCTTGCCGGATTTGGCCTGCTCGACATCGCGCGCGATGACGCGGCCATGCGGGCCGGACCCGCTGATGCGCCCAAGCTCGATGCCGGCTTCCCTGGCAAGACGACGCGCCAACGGCGACGAGAAGATGCGGCCGTGGCCGTTGGTTTGTGGCGCCGCTGCGGCCTGTGGCACAGGCGTCGCAGCCGGAGGCGGCGCGGCTTTGGCCGGCGCCGGCGCCGCTGCAGGGTTCGCGACCGCCGGCGTTGGGGCGGCCTTCGGTGGCGGCGCGCTCGAGGCCGTCGGTTTCGCGGTCGCCGCGCCTGCCGACTTGACGTCCTCGCCCTCGCCGGCGAGCACCGCGATGACGTCGTTGACCGCGACATCCTGGGTGCCCTCGGGCACCAGGATTTTCGCGATCGTGCCCTCATCGACCGCTTCGACTTCCATGGTCGCCTTGTCAGTCTCGATTTCCGCGATCACATCGCCCGATTTGACCTTGTCGCCCTCCTTCTTGAGCCACTTGGCAAGGTTGCCCTTTTCCATTGTCGGCGACAGTGCGGGCATCAGAATGTTGATTGGCATTTGTCAGTGACCCTGTTGCGTCCGCGGCGAAGTGCTGCCCGGATCGGTCGGCCGGGCGATTTCGGCTTCAAACATTTCGAGGATGCGCCCAAGCGCCTCTTCTTCCGTGTAGGCGCTCTCTCGCGCATAAGCTCGCGAGGCGTGGCGCGCGACGTCGACCAGCAGCAGGCCCCACATGTCCGGTTCTTCGAACGCACGCGCGAACGCGATGGAAAGTCCGCCATCGACGACGAACGCACGCAGCACCTCTACGGCATCGTCGCGGCCCATGACGTCCGGAGGCAACGGTTGCTGCTGGGGTCCCGTCATGCGTCACCGATAACAAACGGCTTTGGCGGCTTCGACCACCTCGGCGGCCGACGGCAATGCGAGCTTTTCGAGATTGGCCGCATATGGCATCGGTACGTCCTTGCCGGACACCCGCAGCACCGGCGCGTCGAGATAGTCGAAGGCGTGCTGCATGATGCGTGCGGCGATCTCGGCCCCGACGCCGTTTTGCTGCCAGCCTTCTTCGACGGTGACGGCGCGGCCGGTCTTCTTCACGGAGGCGATGATGGTGTCGGTGTCCATCGGGCGCAGTGTGCGCAGGTCGATCACTTCGGCCTCGATGCCCTGCTTGGCCAGTTCCTCGGCCGCCTTCAGCGCGTAGCTCATTCCGTTCGACCACGAGACGAGGGTAACGTGACCGCCCGAACGCACCACGCGCGCCTTGCCGATCGGGATCACGTAATCGTCGAGTTTCGGCACCTCGCCGGAATGGCCGTAAAGCATTTCGTTTTCGAGGAAGATCACCGGATTCGGATCTCGGATCGCGGCTTTCAAGAGGCCCTTGTAGTCGGCGGCCGAAAACGGCGCGATCACCTTGAGGCCTGGAATCTGCGAGTACCAGGCCGAGTAGTCCTGGCTGTGCTGGGCGGCGACACGCGCGGCGGCGCCGTTCGGCCCGCGGAATACGATCGAGCAGCCCATCTGGCCGCCGGACATGTAGAGCGTCTTGGCCGCGGAATTGATGATCTGATCCATCGCCTGCATGGCGAAGTTGAAGGTCATGAACTCGACGACGGGCTTCAGGCCAGCCATCGCCGCACCGATGCCGACGCCGGCGAAACCGTGCTCGGTGATCGGCGTATCGATCACGCGCCTGGCGCCGAATTCCTGCAGTAATCCCTGGGTGACCTTGTAGGCGCCCTGATATTCCGCGACCTCCTCGCCCATGATGAAGACATCGGGATCGCGGCGCATCTCTTCCGCCATCGCGTCCCGCAGCGCTTCGCGGATCGTCATCGTCACCATCTCGGTGCCTTCCGGCACCTCAGGATCCGGCTCGGCGACGGCTTTGGGCGCGGCGGGCGCTTTGTTTTCTTCTCCGCCACCGGATTTGGATGCGGGGGTCTCGGCTTTCGCCTCAGCGGGCGGCGCCAACTCGGCCGCCTTCTCCTGCTTGGCGGGGGCTGCCGCCTTGCCGAGATCGGCTGTGCTTTCGCCGTCAGCGAGGATGGTCGCGATCGGGGTATTGACGGCGACGTCCGCGGTGCCCTCCGGGATAAGGATTTTGCCGAGGGTGCCTTCATCGGTGGCCTCGACTTCCATCGTCGCCTTGTCGGTTTCGATCTCGGCGATGACATCGCCCGACTTGATCGCCTCGCCCTCTTTCTTCAGCCATTTCGAGAGATTGCCTTTCTCCATGGTCGGCGAAAGCGCGGGCATCAACACTTGAATTGGCATGGTAGCTCCAGATTCAGCCTTTAAGCTGCGCGCATCCTGTTTGCAAAACCGGTCCCCATCTCGCTATGGGATACGCGCTTGCCATGTTAGCGATAGACGTCGGTCCACAATTCGGCCGGATCAGGTTCAGGATCGTGCTGCGCGAAGTCGGCGGCCGCATTGACGATCTCGCGGACCTCGGCGTCAATCGCCTTCAATTCCTGCTCGCTCATCTTGGCTGCCAGCAGGCGGTTGCGGACCTGCTCGATCGGATCCTGATCGTGGCGGACCTTGTCGACTTCCTCGCGGGTGCGGTATTTGGCCGGGTCCGACATCGAATGGCCGCGATAGCGGTAGGTCTGCATTTCCAGGATGTAGGGTCCTTTGCCTGCCCGGCACCACGCAACCGCTTGGTCGCCCGCGGCTTTTACCGCGCGAACATCCATGCCGTCGACCTGCTCACCGGGAATATTGAAAGAGACGCCGCGCTTGGAAAAATCGGTCTGGGCCGATGATCGCGTCACCGAGGTGCCCATCGCGTAGCGGTTGTTCTCGATGACGTAGATCACCGGAAGCTTCCACAGCTCCGCCATATTGAAGCTTTCGTAGACCTGGCCCTGGTTCGAGGCGCCGTCGCCGAAATAGGCCAGGCTGACGAAATCGTTGCCGCGATAACGGTTGGCAAACGCAAGCCCGGTGCCAAGTGAAACCTGCGCGCCGACAATGCCATGACCGCCGAAGAAATTCTTCTCCTTGCTGAACATATGCATGGAGCCACCCTTGCCCTTGGAATATCCGCCATGGCGTCCGGTCAGCTCTGCCATGACGCCCTTGGCCTCCATGCCGGTGGCGAGCATATGCCCATGATCGCGGTATCCGGTTATGACCTGGTCGCCCTTCTTCAGCGCCATCTGCATTCCGACGACGATGGCTTCCTGGCCGATGTAAAGATGGCAGAACCCGCCGATCGCGCCCATTCCATAGAGCTGACCGGCCTTCTCTTCGAAACGGCGGATCAGCAGCATGTCGCGCAGCGCAGTCAGTTCCTGGTCCCTGGTAAACTCTGGGGGGGTGCCGTTGCCCGTTTCTTTAGCGACGGTTTTCTTTGGTGCGGCCATGGCAATTCCGGATGAGAGAACGAATAGCCCTCTCTATCCCAACTCATTCCACCGTGGAAGGATTGCCTGATACCGCCAAAATTTCGCTATGCCGCAGTGCAACGCGGCGCGACATTTTCGAGATTGATTCTAGCGCGTTTTGTAATTTGACGATCAGTTCGGCGCGTTGATCCGCACCAGGTCGCGCGGGTTGGCGTAGTCGAGCTGATAACGCGCGCGCTCGTCGAGCAGATCTGGATCGATCCGGTCGGACCGCAGCAGCGACACGCGCTGCTCGCCGTCGACGCGCTCCCGTTTCAGCCGCGCCAACTCCGATGTCAGCGCGATGATCTCCTGGTCGAGTTCCTGACGCGCGTTCAGCCCATATTTGCCGGTATAGGCGTTGACGCCGAAATAGCCGACCACCGCGGCGGCCATCGTGTACAGCGCCAGCCCGGTCAGAACGGATTTCAATCGCAAGCGAGAGACCATGGCGCCACGATGCATGCACCTGGGTTAACGTCTTGCTAAGACCTCCCGCGCGCGATCGACAGACTGTCACGGGCGCGTTTGCATCGCCAGACCTGAACCGGTCTCGGTCGTCAGGTTCGATTGCGGATTTCGTTGAGCAGGAAATTGCCAACGCGCTTGGCGCGGTTGCGCAGCACCTTCAGCACCCCCGCGTCGACGAAATAGGTCAGCAAGATACTATCCCGCGTCTTGACCCCGTCATGCACCCGATCCGCCGAGTGCCAAGTGTCGGTACCGACCGCGAAGGCATAGCCCGAATTGCGTGAAAATTTCATCTGCGCGGCTTTCGGCTTGCTGCCGTCCGGCAGCACATCGTGGAAGATGGTTCCGATATCCGTATTGGCGTCGTCGCTCGGCAGATAGAGCTGAACCGTAATTCCCTTCCAGCGGGTATCGGTGTGGGGCGCGATGCTGTAGCCGGGAATATCGCGGGTCAGGATCGGGATCGGATACATACCGACCGAGGCAAACGCGCTGCCGAAACGTTGTTCGAGTCCAGGGGCGAGCTTGCGCCGGAATGCATTCTTCACTCCCTCCGAGCACAACGCCGCACCGACGATGCGCCAGATCGCCAACTTCTCCGGCGGAAGGTGGCGGATGTATTCCGGGTACAAATCGATCTTTACCCGCGTGTGGGTGCCATCGTCGAGGTCGTTGCTGCGGCTGCGGCCATGCATGGGACGATAATCGGCGGCGCTGGGCATCGCCTGCAGCATCGCCGAGTAGACGTTTTCCGGAAAAACATGATCGAATTCGAGATGAAAAAACGGCTTGGCCTCAGCCTTGGCCTGATCGATCGAGCCAACGATGTAGTCAACCAGGGCCTTGGTGCTGGCCGAGACATCGCTGAATTTGGGAAAGGTCGTCTGGTCCATGGCTCCCGCCTTCCAATACCGTCGCAAGCGCCGGCCCCTGTAGACCGCAAGCTTATAGCAGCGAATGCCGCTAGCAGCATCAGCAAACCGTCAAACCGCAGCTCTCGCGCCTCAATGCCCGCAGGAGCACCGTGGCGGCGCTCGGGTTCCAACGACAGTCCCGCTATTTGTTGTGTCTTTCGACATGGGCGGCGTAGGCCTCGATGTATTGCTTCAGCACAGGCTTTAGCGATTCCTTGACCAGCTCGCCCTTCTCGTCGAACGCGTCGCCGATCCCGTTTAGATAGATTTCCGGCTGGCCCAGGATCGGGCCGCAAATACCGGGCAGGATGTTCTGCAAATGCTTGGCCGCACTGACGCCGCCGAGCGGTCCCGGCGAATTGCTCACAATGCCGACCGGCTTGCCGAGAAACGAACTCTTGCCGTAGGGACGGGATCCGACGTCGATGGCGTTCTTCAAGACGCCGGAGATCGAGCGGTTGTACTCCGGCGTGACGAACAACACGCCATTCGACTTCTGCAGCTTTTCCCGGAACGCCAGCCAATCTGCCGGCGGCGACGCTTCCAGGTCTTGATTGAAAAACGAAATGCCGTGCAAGGTGACGACTTCAGACTTGAGCGCAGGCGGCGACAGTTTCGCCAATGCGTTCGCAACCTTGAGAGTAGAACTCTCTTTCCGAAGGCTGCCGACGATGACGACGACATTATGCGGGGTGGTCATGGGATTTCCTTTGCTGGCGGGCGCCGGATGGGATTTGTCCGGAGAACCTAGCCACGCTTGAAGGAATGATGCAAGTGCATGAATGATGACCCGCTCATCACTGCGATTGCCGGGAGCAAAACGGAGCGAGGCCCGCCCGAAGGGTAGTTCCGGGTCTGCGCCAAATGGCGCATCCCGGAATGTCTACGGATGCACTTGCATAGCCGCGATCAGATCACCGGATTCCAGGCGGCCGGGATCAGCCGGTACTTCGCGCCGTCCTTCTCGACATGGCCGATCGAGGGGAAGGTGAAGTGGAAGCCGACCACCGTCGCCTGCTCCGCCGCTGCCATGTCGTAGAACTTGTGACGCGTCGTCTGCGCCAAGTCCGGATCCACGTCGAAGACCACGTGCCAGTCCGGGTTGCGCAGGAAGAATTCGGGAATGTTGGTCACGTCGGACTGGATCAGGATTTTGGAATTCCCCGATGCGATCGCAAACGAGGTGTGTCCGGGCGTATGACCCGGCGTCGCGATCGACGTGATGCCGGGCGCGACCTCCTTGCCCCATTCGTACTTCGTCACCTTGGATTCGATGCCGGTGTAGATCTTCTTCACGTTGGCGAAGTAGTTCTTCATCATCTCATTGGACTGCGCCTTGGCGGCGTTCTCGTCGCTCATCCAGAACGCCCAGTCGACCGCGGGCACCATGATCTCGGCGTTCGGGAACGCCATCGAGCCGTCGAGGGCACGAATGCCGTTGGTGTGGTCGGGATGCAGATGCGACATCAGCACGATATCGATGCTCTTGGGATCGACGCCGGCAGCGGCGAGGTTTTGCAGCGTACGGCCGACCGCGCCCTTGCTGGGTCCCAAATTGGCGACGCCGTTGCCGCTGTCGATCAGGATCAGCTTGCTGCCGGTGTTGATGAGCTGCGGATTGAACGGCACCGTCACCATGCCCTTCGGCATATAGGCGGCATCCGCCGCGGCGAGCGCCTCATCCTTGGCGACGTTTGTCACCCATTTGTCCGGCATCGGGAACGAGCGCGCCCCATCGTTGATCGAGGTGCATTCGTAACTTCCGACCTTGTAACGATAGAAACCGGGCGCCTGCGCGCCGGTCGCCGGCACCGCGGCGCGCGCGGTCGGCAGGCCTAACGATGTCAGAGCAGCGGCGCCGCCGACGGCGGCCGCGCCGGCGAGCAATTGGCGGCGGTTGAGATCGATCATGGCATAGTCTCCCCTTGCTGTTGTGCTGCGCTTTCGCGCATGCGTTTTCGACAGTAGAATCCTCCCGCTGCGACCGGAACGCAAGAGCGCTGCGGCTGCAACTATTTGATAAGCTGCCAGAACATTCCGACCACCGCGGCGTAACCCAGGGTGAACACCACCGTCCGCAGATAGGGGATACCGAGCAGGTAGACCGCGGCGTGCGCCAGCCGCAGCCAGAAGAAGCTGATCGCAGAGAACGCTGTGGTTGCATTGGGAGATACTTGAGATCTGTCGACATTGCTTTCCCGCAATTTTAAAAGTTGATTTCAACAACTCCCCTAGCTCGATTTGTAAAATCCCGTAATGCCGCCTCTCGGTATTACCGCCGTTGTGGATATGCGCTCCATCTGCGACGATGCCAAGCAGAATTCGCAGAAATTGCAACGCCGTTCTCATGGAGACGCTGTGCCCACCGGCCACGCATCTGGAAAACCGGCCTCCGGGACCACGGGATTGCGCCGGTGGGGTTTTTCGCGATTTGAAAATCCGACGGCCCTCTTTGCCGCCTGCATCACCGTCATCGCCATGCTCACGATCCTTCGCGGATTTTTCGCCGCGACGATCGATCTGCGCGTCGACGAGGCCTACTACTGGACGTGGTCGAGGGAAAGCGTCGTCTCGTTTCTCGATCACCCGCCCATGATCGCCTGGTGTGTCCGTTTCGGCACCCTGATTTTCGGCGACACCAATTTTGGCGTGCGATTCACCGGCCTGCTTGCGATGCCGCTGATGCAGCTCATCCTTGCCGACATCGCATGGAGCAGCCTGCGCGATTTCCGCTACGTCGCTATCGTCGTGCTGTTGCCGGAAGCGGCGCCGGACTACGGATTTTTAATGGCGAAGGTCGCGCCCGATACTGCCCTCATCCCATTCGCGCTGGCCATGGTGTGGTCGCTGGTCCGGCTGTCGCTGTCGGGCAATCTCAGATGGTGGCTGCCGGCCGGCATATTCGGTGGGCTGGCACTGTTGTCAAAATACACAGCCGTGCTGTTGTTTCCGGCAATTCTTGCCTTCATCATCGTTCCGCCTTGGCGACGGAAACAACTTTCAAGTCCGTATCCATGGCTGGCAGCCCTGATCGCAGTCGTCATTTTCTCGCCCGTGCTTTACTGGAACGCGGTCCACGATTGGGCGTCATTCAAGTTTCAGCTTGACCGGCCGGCGCAACTGCACGGCTGGTCGGCAAGATTTCTGCTGGATTTTATCGGCCTGCAATTCGCCCTGATCGGGCCGTTGCTGTTGCCGGTCGTGCTGATGGGAACCGGCATGCTGGCGTGGCGCGGATACCGAACCGGCGAGCCGATCTCCATTCTGCTCTCAACCTGCGTGATATTTCCGCTTGGCTTTTTCGTTTGGCGCTCGTTCTCCTCGCGCATCGGCGATAGCTGGCCGTTCTTTGTTTGGCCGTTTGGTTTTATCGCCGCCACGATCAATCTGAACTCGTGGCGACAAGAAGCTCCCGCATCATCGATGACCCGGATGGCGCCCGCCATCGTTTCAGGGCTGATTGTGGTGATCGCCGCGCTGGCTTACTACATCGCCGGCAGCGCCAATTATCTCGGCAAGAACGATCCGATCGGGAAAGAGGCGGGTTTCGCGCAGGTAGTCCGTGCCGCGGATGAATTGGCGGCTAAAATCGGCGCAACATTTTTTGCGACCACCGACTATCGCATGTACTCGATGCTACGATGGCATCTGAAGGATCGCATCCCCGTCGTTCAAATCAACGAACGCAACCGATACATCGGTTTCCATACAAGCGAGAACGACTTTGCCGGACCCATCGGCCTCTATGTCGGCCCCAAGGACGACCCGATCATGCAGCTTTGGAAAAAAACCGACGCCACGCTCAAGCCGCTCGGCGAGATCGATTTGGTTTGGCGCGGCGTCCGTTACGATATCTATACCCTGCAGAAGCTGACGGGATGGAAGCCGTTGCTGTCACCGCCTCCCGGCGATCCGTTCTACCAGGGCTCGCCGCATTGAAGAGCTCACGTCAGCGCCTTCAGCGCCGTTCTGCCCGCATATTTGGCCTGGGTGCCGAGCTGCTGCTCGATCCGCAGCAACTGATTGTACTTCGCGGTGCGGTCGGAGCGCGCCAGCGAACCGGTTTTGATCTGACCACAATTGGTGGCGACGGCGAGATCGGCGATGGTGGAATCCTCGGTCTCGCCAGAGCGGTGCGACATCACGGCGGTATAGCCGGCCTTATAAGCCATCTCTACCGCATCGAGCGTCTCTGTCAGCGTGCCGATCTGGTTGACCTTAACCAGGATGGAATTGGCCCGGCCATTTTTGATGCCGTCGGCAAGCCGCGTCACATTGGTGACGAACAGATCGTCGCCAACTAGTTGGCATCTGCCGCCGATCAGGTCGGTCAATTGCTTCCAGCCATCCATGTCATCCTCCGACATGCCGTCTTCGATCGAGACGATCGGGTAGCGCGAGGCGAGATCGGCGAGATATTTTGCTTGCTCGGAACGCGAGCGGGTCTTGTTCTCGCCACCATAGACGTAGCTGCCGTTCTTGAAGAATTCGGTGGCCGCGCAATCCAGTGCCAGCATGACGTCGCCGCCCGCTTTGTAGCCAGCCTTGCCGATCGCCCCCATCACGAACTCGAGCGCCGCATCCGCCGACGGCAGGTTCGGCGCAAAACCCCCCTCGTCGCCGACGTTGGTATTATGCCCGGCCTTCTTCAATTCCGACCTGAGGGTGTGAAAGATTTCCGAGCCGCAGCGCAAAGCCTCGGCAAAGCTCTTGGCGCCGACCGGCATGACCATGAATTCCTGGAAGTCGATCGGATTGTCGGCATGCACGCCGCCATTGATGATGTTCATCATCGGCACCGGCAGCGTCCGCGCCGAGGTGCCGCCGACGTAACGGTAGAGCGGCATATCGAAGGACTCGGCCGCAGCCTTGGCGCATGCCAGCGAGACGCCGAGAATGGCGTTGGCGCCGAGCCGGCCCTTGTTCGGAGTGCCGTCGAGATCGATCATGATCCCGTCGATCTGGACCTGCTGTTCGACCGCCATGTCGCTGAGGGCTTCGAAGATCTCGCCGTTCACGGCCTCGACCGCTTTTTGCACCCCCTTGCCAAGATAGCGCGCCTTGTCGCCATCGCGCAGCTCGACCGCTTCATGCGCGCCGGTGGAGGCGCCCGATGGCACCGCCGCGCGGCCCAACGAGCCATCTTCCAGCACCACATCGACCTCGATGGTGGGATTGCCGCGGCTATCGAGGATTTCGCGGCCGATGATGTCGATAATAGCGGTCATGGAAGCCTCTTGAGAGCCCTGATTTCACGGTTAGCGCTGCTTCTACAGCAAGGTTTTGGCGCGGAAAAGGCCGCGTGACCTCTGCAACCCGATTGGCTAAGAAATCGACCAGGGAGACCTCCATGTCGAAAACGCCTCAGAGATCGTCGAAGTCGAGAGACCTGCAACTCGGCCGCGCCGTGGAATGGCCCAGGACGCCCGAAGCGGCGAAACTCGACCGGGTGCCCAATCCGCAAAACGATACCGATTACGTGGTGCGCTTCACCGCGCCGGAATTCACCTCGCTCTGCCCGGTCACGGGACAACCGGATTTCGCGCATCTGGTGATCGACTACCTGCCCGGTCAATGGCTGCTGGAGTCGAAATCCCTGAAACTCTTCATCGCGAGCTTCCGCAACCATGGCGCATTCCACGAGGACTGCACGGTCATGATCGGGAAGCGGATCGCCAGCGAGATCAAGCCGAAATGGCTGCGCATCGGCGGCTACTGGTATCCGCGCGGCGGCATCCCGATCGACGTGTTCTGGCAGACCGGCCGGCTTCCGAAGCGAGTGTGGATTCCAGATCAGGGCGTCCCGCCATACCGCGGGCGGGGGTAAACCTGGAGGCGACGACCGCAATGGCGCTAGCTTGATCGGCCGCGATGCGCTGCTGATGCGGCCGCCATCCTGCCTGGGGCATCAGGGCGCGGCATTCTCGTCGAGATGCTTCTTGAGATTTTTGGCGAGCGCGTCGAAACCCATCAGCGTGCGCACCAGGCCTTCGAATTCGCGCAGCGGCACCATGTTGGGACCGTCCGACGGCGCGTTGTCGGGATCGGGGTGGGTTTCGATGAACACGCCGGCGACACCGACCGCGACCGCGGCGCGCGCCAGCACGGATACGAATTCGCGCTCGCCGCCCGACGAGGTGCCCTTGCCGCCGGGCTGTTGCACCGAATGGGTTGCATCGAAAATGACCGGCGCGCCGGTCGTGCGGGCGAGAATCGGCAAGGCGCGCATGTCCGATACCAGCGTGTTGTAACCGAACGAGGCGCCGCGTTCGGTGACCAGCACGTTGCGGTTGCCGGCGCCGGTGATTTTGGCCACGACGTTCGCCATGTCCCACGGCGCCAGGAACTGCCCCTTCTTGATATTGACGATCTTGCCAGTCGCGGCCGCGGCCAGCAGGAGATCGGTCTGCCGACACAGGAACGCCGGGATCTGCAGCACATCGACCGCTTTGGCTGCCTCGGCGCATTGCGCGGGCTCGTGCACGTCGGTAAGGACGGGCAGGCCCAGGGAGGCGCGTATTTCGGCGAAGATCGGCAGCGCCTGTCTCAAGCCAATGCCGCGCGCGGCGGACACGCTGGTGCGGTTGGCCTTGTCGAAGGACGTCTTGTAGACCAATCCGAGTCCGAGCCGCGCCGCGACTTCCTTCAGCGCTGAAGCCATTTCGAGCCCGTGCGCGCGGCTCTCGAGCTGGCATGGGCCGGCGATGATCGAAATCGGCAAGGCGTTGCCGAATCTAACCGATCCGACCGTGACGACTGCCGCAGCTGCGATATTGGCGTTCAAGGCATAATCCTACTTGAAGGCGCGACCATGCCGGGCAGCGGCAACCGGATCAACCGTATTTAGCGGATCAAATCAGGGTTGCGCCACGGCCGCGACGCATTCGAAGGAACTTGCGCCCTCAAACGCCATCACTTGAGCGCCGAGAATGCGGTAGGGACCAGCAGTTGGTTGACGATGTTGCCGACGATCTGGCCGTCCGCTTCGGTCTTGGCGCGCGCGGCGATCCATTCGGGATCAGCCTGGAACGCGGCCCATTTCTTCTCGCGATCGGCAAGCGATTCCCAAGCCAAAAGATAGGTCAATTCCTGATTGGATTCGCCGACCAGCGTGGTGAAGAACCCGGCCTGTCGGATGCCGTGCTTCTCCCAAAGTTTCAGCGTGACGGTTTCGAAGCGTTTCAGCAGCGCCGGCAGCCGGCCCGGCAGGCAGCGGTAGACGCGGGTTTCGTAGATCATTGGTCCTCCTCCGTTTCTGTCGTGTGGGCTTATAATGGGTGCTGGCGAAGTTGTCTTGCTTGATGGCGCAGGCCTTGCGATCGATCGCGCATGACTGACCGGCATCGTCAGCGCGAGGAGCGATCCGGTGCCTTTGGCCTATGCAGCCTTCGGCAACAACGGCCGGAAGAACGACCGTTCGTAGCGAATGAAGCAGCGGGTCTTCTGCGCGAACGCTATTGCCTTCTGAACGTCAGGATCGGCCCCAGCATCCTTGCGGTACTGCTCGTAGGCGGCGAGGCTTGAAAAGCTGAACATTGCCAAGGCAACGTCACTCTCTCCCTCGGATGGCAGAAAATAGCCGTGATGGATGCCGCCAAACCGAGGCATCAGGTCAAGCCACATTGTGCCGTAGGCTTCGAAGTCGGCGAGCTTGTCCGGGTTGACCTGGTAACGCAGGTAACAAGTAATCATCTGATGATGCTCCAGCGCCCGTAGAGACCGTTGTGTCGAAATAGTCGTCGTTCGTCATTCGCGCCGTCGATCGCATGACAACGCTCATGCCACAACTGGCATTGCAACTGGAAGCTTCTCAAAAAAGGCCGGGCAATCGCATCAAACAAGCCGCGATTGCACCATTGCGGCCTCAATGAACGAGGCGAACAGCGGATGCGGCTCGAATGGGCGCGATTTCAGTTCGGGATGAAATTGTACTCCGATGAACCAGGGATGGTCCTCGTATTCCACGATCTCCGGCAGGATGCCGTCAGGCGAAAGGCCCGAGAATTTCAGCCCTTGCTGCTCCAGGCGATCCTTGTAGGCGGTGTTGACCTCGTAGCGGTGGCGGTGGCGCTCCGATATCTCGGTGGCACCGCCATAGACCTCGGACACCCGGCTGCCACGCTTGAGCACGGCCGGATAGGCGCCGAGACGCATGGTGCCGCCGAGATCGCCCGCCTTCGATCGTTTCTCCAATTCATTGCCGCGCAGCCATTCCGTCATCAGCCCGACCAATGGCTCGGGGGTCGGACCGAACTCGGTAGAATTCGCCTGCTCGATACCGACGAGATTGCGCGCCGCCTCGATCACGGCCATCTGCATTCCGAAGCAGATGCCGAAATACGGCACGTCGCGTTCGCGGGCGAACTGCGCGGCGCGGATCTTGCCTTCGGCGCCGCGCTGCCCAAAGCCGCCGGGCACCAGGATGCCATTGACGTGCTCGAGGAACGGCGCGGGATCCTCGTTCTCGAACACCTCGCTCTCGATCCAGTCGAGGTTGACCTTCACCTTGTTGGCGATGCCGCCGTGCGACAACGCCTCGATCAGCGACTTGTAGGCATCCTTCATGCCGGTGTATTTGCCGACGATGGCAATCGTCACCGCGCCTTCGGGATTGCGGACGCGCTCGTTGATTTCGTGCCAACTCTGCAGCGCTGGTGGACTCTTGGGCGCGATGCCGAACGCCGCCAGCACCTCCTCGTCGAGGCCGGCAGCGTGATAGGCCTCCGGCACGGCATAGATGTTGTCGACGTCGCGCGCCTCGATCACGGCGCTTTCGCGCACGTTGCAAAACAGACCCAGCTTGCGCCGCTCTTCCTTCGGGATTGGCCGATCGGTGCGGCAGAGCAGGATATCGGGCTGGATGCCGATCGAGCGCAGTTCCTTGACCGAGTGCTGGGTCGGTTTCGTCTTCAACTCGCCGGCGCTTGGAATGAACGGCAACAGCGTCAAATGAATGTAGATGGCGTGCTCGCGCGGCAGATCGTTCTTGATCTGGCGGATCGCCTCGAAGAACGGCAGGCCCTCGATATCGCCGACGGTGCCGCCGATCTCGCACAGCACGAAGTCGAACTCGTCGTTGCTGTCGAGAATGAAATCCTTGATCGCGTTGGTGACGTGCGGGATCACCTGGATGGTGGCCCCGAGATAGTCACCGCGCCGCTCCTTGGTCAGGATGTCCTGATAGATCCGTCCCGTGGTGATGTTGTCGGCCTTGCTGGCGGGCCGCCCCGTGAATTGCTCATAATGACCAAGATCGAGATCGGTTTCGGCGCCATCGTCGGTGACGAACACTTCGCCGTGCTGGTAGGGCGACATCGTCCCCGGATCGAGGTTGAGATAGGGATCGAGCTTGCGAAGCCGGACCTTGTAGCCTCGCGCCTGCAACAGGGCCCCAAGCGCCGCTGAAGCGAGACCCTTGCCTAGCGAGGAAACCACGCCGCCGGTGATGAAGATGTACCGCGCCATGGGACTTAACCTTTAAGGCCACCGCGCCGATTCGCCAAACGAATCGCAAGCAGCAGTAAACACTGTGTTGAGCTTTGAGTGACGTAAAGATTGAAGGATTATCAGGCTCTTGATGGAGATAGCTGATGCAATACGGTAGCCACCGTCTTGCATGGCCACCCTGCTTTATTGCGAGCGCGGCGCCTGCGGACCGGCCGGCGGCGGTGCCGGCTGATTCTGCTGCCGCTCGTCCGCCTTCTTTAGCGAATCCAGGATGCCCCCTGAGGTCGGCGGCGCGACCGGCGTCGCCGGACCCGCCGGCTGTGACTGCGAAGTCGGCTGGGAGCCGATGATCGAACTCGGCTTGCGATCATAGCTTGCCCACCATGACAGGAACAGGCTGGTCCCGAAGAACAGCACCGCGAGAACGGCCGTCGTGCGCGTCAGCAAATTGGCGGTGCCTCGGCTCGACATGAAACCGGCGCCCCCGCCAACGCCAAGTCCGCCGCCCTCGGATTTCTGCAGCAGCACGGTCGCGATCAACGTCGCAACGATCATCAGATGGACTACGATAACGACAGTCTGCATTTCTACCTTCCGTCGCAAACCAAACGCGCCGAGGTTCGGCGGCGATGAGTTTTGCGGGGCTTGAATTCGCGCGGTGTTACACGATCGGGCGGGGCATTGTCACCCCCGCGGGCGCCACTACCGAGATAATCAGTGGCGGACATGTTTGCAGTGGCTACTGACTTCGCTCCGACCCAATTCTGGTCTTGCGCGGTCGCCGTTTGTCTAATAAAATAGACATATGACTACTTTAGCAGACGATGCTGGCGCTCGGATTGCTGCCCGATTGCGGCTCGAGCGTGACGGCCGTGGCTGGTCGCTGGCCGATCTCGCCGAGCGCTCGGGCGTGTCCAAAGCGACGATCAGCAAGATCGAACGCGAAGAGGTGAGCCCAACCGCGGTGATCCTGGTTCGGCTGGCCGGCGCGTTCGATCTGACGCTTGCGGGCCTGCTGCTGCGGGCGGAAGGCCAAAGACGGCTGACGCGGTCGACGGAGCAGCCGGTCTGGCGCGATCCCAAAACCGGCTACCTGCGCCGGCAGGTGTTCGGCCGTCCCGATCATCCCGTCGAGATCATTGAAGTCGAACTGCCGCCCAAGCAACAGATCGCGCTTCCGGCCTCGTCTTTCGCTCATATCAGGCAAGTCGTATGGGTGCGGACCGGCAACCTCGTCATTGTCGAAGCCGGAGAGCGGCATCTGCTCGCAGCCGGCGACTGCCTGGGTTTAGGCCCGCCATCCGAAGTGATCTTCAGCAACGAAACCGGCTCGCCCGTCACCTATGTCGTCCTCCTCGCGCGGAACTGACGCGATGCCCGAAATCAAGATCATGCCCTTGAACGCCTCGCGAGAGACCTGCGCGGCGCTGAGCGAAATCCTTATCGAGGCGGTGGCGAGCGGCGGCTCGGTCAGCTTCATGCACCCTCTGGCGCGCGAGGTTGCGGATGAGTTCTGGCGGAAATCTTTGGCCGCAGCCGAACGCGGCGAGCGGATTGTGCTCGGTGCCTTGGACGGCGGCTACTTGATCGGAACGGTAACGCTGCTGCTCGACCTGCCGCCAAACCAGCCGCACCGCGCCGAAGTCGCCAAAATGATGACCCGGATCGGTCATCGCGGCCGAGGCGTGGCGAGGGCATTGATGCGCGCCGCCGAACGCATGGCGATTGCGCGCGGTCGCTCGCTGCTGGTACTCGATACCGCCGTCGACGATGGCGCTTCGAAACTTTATGAATCCCTTGATTTCAAATTGAGCGGAATCATTCCGGACTACGCGCTAAAACCGCACGGCGGACTCACGGGCACGATGATCTATTGGAAACGTATCCATGAGGCTGAGCCCGGTTAAGGGCAGCCTGCGGCTATGGCGAGGAAATCGGCCGCCTTCAGGCTGGCGCCGCCGACCAGCGCACCGTTGACATTGGCGATCGCCATCAACTCCTTGGCGTTCGAGGGCTTTACCGACCCGCCATAAAGGATGCGGATTTTTGTCCCCTCGCCGTTGAACCGCGTAACCAGGACCTCGCGGATAAACTGATGAATTTGCGCGACCTCACCAACGGTCGGGGTCAGGCCGGTGCCGATCGCCCAGACCGGCTCATAAGCCACTACCAGATTGTCCGATCTCGCCCGGTCCGGCAGTGAGCCGTTGAGCTGCCCACGGCAGATCTCCACGGTCTGGCCGTCGCCGCGCTGGCGCTGGGTTTCGCCGATGCAGACGATCGCCTTGACGCCGGCGCGCCAGGCCGCTTCCGCCTTCTGCCGCACCAGTTCGTCGGTTTCGGCATGATCGGCACGCCGCTCGGAATGCCCGACGATGATGGCGCTGGCGCCGGCGTCCGCCAGCATCTCGGCCGAGATGTCGCCGGTATTGGCGCCCGACGGCTTGGGATGGCAGTCCTGCGCGCCGAGCCGAAGGATGGTTGATCCGCGCGCTCGTTCCGCAAACGAGGCAATCAGCGTCGCCGGCGGGCAAACCAGCAGATCGGCCCTGGCGGCGAGATCAGCCGCGCCGGTCAGCATGGCCTCGAACTGGCCGGCGGAGGCCCTCAGGCCGTTCATCTTCCAGTTGCCGGCAATCAGCGGCCGGATGGCTTCGGTCATATCAGCACTTCCCAAGGTATGTTCCGGGCTAAGGCATGCGCTAGCAGAGCGAAGTGGGCAGTTCCAGATACCGCCACGGCAATTCTCCGGCCGCGAACTGCTTCATTTGGTCCACTCCGCCAAGGTTGCGACGAGGCCGCTGCCACTTTATGATGCGTTATCAAGCCGGTGACGCCCTTTTGTGGAATTCGAAAGCGAATTCCCTTGGGCGCGCCCCGGTTCCCTCCTGCAAATAGTTGGATCCATGCTTCGAGGAATGCGCAAAGCCTCATCAAACTGGCTCGGCAAGGCTATCATGGCCCTGGTGATGGGCGTGCTGATCGTCAGCTTCGGGATCTGGGGCATCGCCGACATTTTCAGGGGCTTCGGACAATCGACCTTGGCCACGATCGGCCACACCGAAATTTCCATCAATGAATTCCGCCAGCTTTACACGGAGAAGCTGCAGCAGATTGGGCGCCAATTCGGTCGGCCGTTAACGACCGAACAGGCGCGCGCGTTCGGGCTCGACCGCCAGGTGCTGCAACAGACGATCGCGGAAGCCGCCCTCGACGAGGAAGCGCGCCGGCTCGGGCTCGCACAATCCGACGCCGAGACCATGCGCATGATTTTCAGCGATCCAAATTTCAGGGGCGTCGATGGTAATTTCGATCCAGCCCGCTTCCAGGCCGCGATCCGGCAATTCGGCTTCACCGAACAGCGCTACATCGCCGAGCAGCGACGGGTATCGATGCGACGTCAAATCGCCGGCTCGATTTCGGCCGGTCTCGAGCCGCCGAAAGTGCTGATCGAGGCACTCAGCCGTTTCCAAAACGAGCAACGCTCGATCGAATACGTCAAGCTGGACGCCGCCCAGGCCGGACCGATCGATACCCCGTCGCCGGAGACGCTGGCCGGTTATTTCGATGATCACAAGACCCAGTTCCGCGCGCCCGAGTACCGCAAAATCTCCTTTGTCGCGATTACGCCGGAGGAGATCGGCAAATGGTCCGAAGTCTCCGACGAGGACGCCAGGAAATTATTCGAGCAACGCCGCGACAAACTCGGATCGCCGGAAAGGCGCGAGGTTTCGCAGATCGTCTTTCCGAGCGTCGAGGAAGCCTTGGCGGCCCGCAATCGCATCAACTCCGGGACCTCGTTCGAGGAGTTGGCCAGGGAGCGCGGCCTCAATCCGTCCGACGTCGACCTCGGCCTGGTGACGAAATCCGGGATCATCGATACTGCGACTGCGGATGCGGCCTTTTCGTTGCCGCCCGACGAGGTCAGCCCGCCGGTGCAAGGCAAGTTCGGCGTGGCCCTGATCAAGATTGGCAAGATCGAGCCCGCAGTCGAGCCGTCCTATGAAAGCGTCGCCTCGAATCTCAAAAAGGAAATTGCCACCGAACGCGCCCGCAACAAGGTAGCCGAACTGCGCGACAAGATGGAAGACGAACGCGGCGGAGGCGCCAGCGTCGTCGAAGCCGCGCAGAAACTGGGGCTCAATGCGGTGACCATCGATGCCGTCGATCGCTCCGGCCGCCTGCCCAACGGCCAGCCCGCAGCCAACATTCCGCGCGGTCTCGATGTCGTATCGCAGGCCTTCAATAGCGATGTGGGCGTCGACAACGACCCGATCTCGTATAATGGCGGCTATGTCTGGTACGACGTTCTCGGCATCACATCATCGCGCGAACGCAATCTCGACGAGGTAAAGGACCAGGTCGAGGCAAAATGGCGCGAGGACCAGATCAGCGGTAAGTTGAAGGCGAAGGCGACGGAGATGGTCCAAAAGCTTGAGCACGGGGGCACCCTTGCGGACGAGGCGGCCAATGCAGGCTCCAAAGTCGAAACCGCCAGCGGATTGAAGCGCGATGCCTCCCCCGCCGGTTTGCCCGCGACCGTGGTCAGCGCGGCGTTTCGCACGGCCAAGGATGGCGTTGGACAGACCGCCGGTACCGGGTCCAGCGAGTGGATCGTGTTCCGCGTCACGGACATCACCGTGCCGCCGGTCGACCTAGCCTCGAACGACATGAAGAAGCTCAAGGAAACTCTCGAGCGCGGGCTCGCCGACGAGCAGATCGCGCAATACGTCACCCGGCTTGAAAGCGATATCGGCACGACCATCAATCAGGCCGCCTTCGCGCAAGTGACGGGCGCCAACAATTAAGCATGATGCGGAATGACGGCCGGCCGCTATAGCACACCTTCTCGACGGGGGGCCGATGTTGAAAGCACGTGATGGACGACCTTAAATCTATCATCGCAAAAGTCGCCACCGGCGCCACGCTGTCCCGTGGCGAGGCGGCGTCCGCGTTTGACAGCATGATGTCCGGCGAAGCGACGCCCTCGCAGATGGGCGGTTTGCTGATGGCGCTTCGCGTCCGCGGCGAAACCGTCGATGAAATCACGGGCGCGGTGTCGGCGATGCGCGCGAAGATGCTGCGGGTCAAGGCGCCTGCCGACGCCATCGATGTGGTCGGCACCGGGGGCGATGGTTCAGGGTCGCTCAACGTCTCGACCTGCGCTTCGTTCATCGTTGCCGGCGCCGGCGTTCCCGTTGCCAAACACGGCAATCGCGCGTTGTCGTCGCGCTCGGGCTCGGCCGACGTGTTGTCCTCGCTAGGGGTCAGGATCGACCTCAGGCCCGAGCAAGTCAGCCGCTGCGTGCAGCAAGCCGGCATCGGCTTCATGTTCGCGCCGTCGCATCATC
The DNA here is from genome assembly GCA_963840155.1 of uncultured Alphaproteobacteria bacterium. Classification (GTDB taxonomy): domain Bacteria; phylum Pseudomonadota; class Alphaproteobacteria; order Rhizobiales; family Xanthobacteraceae; genus Bradyrhizobium. Next base: position 645,154 of record CAWIXP010000001.1, on the reverse strand, counting down.
CCGCCATGAAGAACGTCGGCCCGACCAGGGTCGAACTCGCAACGCGCACCATCTTCAACCTGCTGGGGCCGCTGTCCAATCCGGCCGGCGTCAAGCGGCAAATGGTCGGGGTGTTTTCGCGGCAATGGGTACAGCCGCTGGCGCAGGTGCTGAAGAACTTGGGCGCCGAGTTCGGCGTGGGTCGTGCACGGCTCCGATGGCCTCGATGAAATTACCCTCACCGGCCCGACCTTCGTCGCTGCCCTCGAGCACGGCGATATCCGCACCTTCGAGGTGACGCCGCAGGAGGCGGGCTTGAAAGCCTGCGGCGGGGAGGCGCTCAGGGGCGGTGATGCCGATGCGAACGCGGTTGCATTGCAAGCCGTGCTCGACGGAACGCCGAGCCCTTTTCGGGACGTTGCGTTGCTGAATGCCGCTGCCGCACTGATCGTGGCTGGCCGCGCCAGCAACCTGAAGGAAGGCGTCGCGCTCGGCACCAAGTCACTCGATTCAGGTGCCGCCCTGGCGCGGTTGAAGCACCTGATCGCGGTCTCCAACGGTTGACCGCAGGGAGCCGCAATGCCTGACATCCTGACCAGGATCGAGACATACAAGCGCGAGGAAATCGCTCGCGCCAAGCGCGCGCATCCGCTTGCCGGCCTCGAAGCGCTGGCGCGGGCGGCACCCCCGCCGCGCGGCTTTGTCGCTGCGATCCGCCGCAAGCTTGCCCACGGCCACTACGCTCTGATTGCGGAGGTAAAGAAGGCCTCGCCGTCCAAAGGACTCATCCGCGCCGAGTTCGATCCATCGGAGCTCGCCAAGGCCTTTGAAGCCGGAGGCGCGGCATGTCTGTCCGTGCTGACGGATACGCCGTCGTTTCAGGGTCACCTCGACTTCATGGTGGCGGCGCGCCGGGCTACCAAACTGCCGGTGCTGCGCAAGGATTTCATGTACGACACCTATCAGGTGGTCGAGGCCCGGGCCCACGGTGCCGACTGTATCCTGATCATCATGGCCGCACTCGACGACGGCGCGGCGCGCGACATCGAGGACGCGGCGATTGCCAACGGCATGGATGTGCTGATCGAAATCCATGAACGCCGCGAACTCGACCGCGCCCTGAAGCTTCGTTCGCCGATGATCGGCGTCAACAATCGCAACTTGCGCACCTTCGAGACCACGCTTGCGACCAGCGAGGCGTTGGCGCCGCTGATCCCCCGCGATCGCCTGATGGTTGGCGAAAGCGGCATCTTCACCCCGGCCGATCTCGCGCGACTGGCGCGCGTCGGCATGACCACGTTCCTGATCGGCGAGAGCCTGATGCGGCAGCCGGACGTCGCGGCGGCAACCCGCGCGCTGCTGGCGCGCGGCGCCGGCTCACCCGTCATGGGCACGCCCTAGCCCATGGCACGCAAATCATCCAGGGACGACAGCGCGCTCACCCACCTCGACGCCAAGGGTGCAGCGCGGATGGTGGACGTCTCCGCCAAACCTGCGAGCGAACGCACGGCGGTCGCCGAGGGTCGCGTCGTCATGGGCAAGGCGACGCTGGCGCTGATCGTCTCGGGCAACGCAAAAAAGGGCGACGTGCTCGGCACTGCGCGCCTCGCCGGCATCATGGCGGCCAAGCGCACCTCCGAGCTGATACCGTTATGCCATCCGCTGGCGCTCTCGAAGGTCACGCTGGACATTACGCCCGACAAGAAATTACCCGGCTGCGTGGTCCGCGCCAGCGTCAAGGTCACCGGCCCGACCGGTGTCGAGATGGAAGCCTTGACCGCGGTATCGGTCGCGTGCCTCACCATCTACGACATGATCAAGGCGGTGGAGCGCGGCGTCCGCATCGAGGGCATTCACCTGGTCGAAAAGAAGGGTGGCAAGTCCGGCCATTATCGCGCCTGAGGCTCTCCGGGTGCAAAGCGCCGCTGCCGATGCCTAGTTCGGAACGGCAGCTTTTGGCGCCGGCGGCACATCTGCATTGACGGTGCTGACGCCGCGCAAGACGTTGTAGGCCGTCGCAAGCGCCTTGTCGTCCTTCTCGTTCGGCGGCACGTAAGCTTGCGAGCCCGTCTGCTCGGTGCCTTCGGCGGCGAGATGGCCCCGCATCGACGCCTCGCCCTTCAGCTCCACGCGGTCCTTGAGCTCGTCCGGCACATCCTGCAGCACTTCGATGTCGGGCGTGATGCCCCGCGCCTGGATCGAATGGCCCGAGGGCGTGAAATAGCGTGCGGTGGTGAGCGCCAATGCGCCGTTGCCGGTACCCAGCGGGATGATGGTCTGCACCGAGCCCTTGCCGAACGAGCGCGTCCCGACCAGGGTCGCACGCTTGTGATCGTGCAACGCGCCAGCCACGATCTCGGAGGCGGATGCCGATCCGCCATTGATCAAGACGACAAGCGGCTTGCCGCCGATGAGATCTCCGCCGCGCGCGGTATAGCGCTGGGTCTCCTCGGCGGTGCGGCCGCGTGTCGAGACCACCTCCCCGCGCGCCATGAAGGCGCTGGAAACCGCGACCGCCTGATCGAGCAATCCGCCGGGATTGTTGCGGAGGTCGACGACGTAACCGGCCAGCTTGTCCGACGGAATCTGCTTCGAAATGTCGCCGATCGCTTTTTTCAAGCCCTCGTCGGTCTTGTCGTTGAACGAGGCGATCCGGATGTAGCCGATGTCGCCGCCATCGGTGTGGAAGGTGACCGGGCGGACGCGAATGATTTCGCGCGTCAATGTAACCTCAATCGGCTTCTCGACGCCCTTGCGAACGATCTTGAGCCGGGTCGACGTATTGACCGGCCCCTTCATTTTGTTCACGGCCTGCTCGAGCGTCAGCCCCTGCACCGCATCGTTGTCGATTTGGCTGATCAAATCCCCCGACAGCAGGCCGGCCCTCGCGGCCGGGGTGTCATCGATCGGGGAAACCACCTTGACCAGACCGTTCTCCATCGTGACCTCGATGCCGAGCCCGCCAAACTCGCCATGCGTGGTCTCCTGCATCTCGTGCCAGGCCTTGTCGTTCATGTAGCGCGAATGCGGATCGAGCGAGGTGACCATGCCGTTGATCGCGCCCTCGATCAGCTTGGCGTCTTCCGGCTTCTCGACATAGTCGGCCCTTACTCGCTCGAACACCTCGCCGAACAGGTTGAGTTCCGAATAGGTATTCGTTCCGGCGTCCGCTTTCGCCGCCGCGGTCCATGGCGCCCCCGGGGGCATCGTAACGAACAGAGTCAGGCACGCACCTGCCGCGGCGCCGAGGAAAACGAGGGAGTATTTGCGCATCATCGCGGACCTCTAGGCTGTCTGTTGTCGTCGGCCACGGCTTGGTGGAATTACCGTCATTTCATTTAGTGAGGCGGTCCAAACTCACAATAGCTTTCCGGTTTCATTGAGGCCGTTCTGCCAGGTCGAGGGATTTGTCCCGAAACCACGTTTGGCGCGGGCGCCCAGCCAGTAGCCGAACTGCGGTGGAACATTTCGGAACGGTGCTTCTGCGCCCATTTTCAATGCAGCATCCATCGGCCAGTTCGGATTGTTGAGAATCTCGCGCCCGACCGCGATCAGGTCGGCCTGTCCATGCTGCAGGATCTGCTCGGCCTGATCGCCGTGAATGATCAGGCCGACCGCCATCGTCATGATATCGGCGTGGCGGCGGACATATTCCGACAGCGGCACCTGATAATTATATTTGATCTCCTTGCCCAGGATCGGCGCCAGGTCGGTGATGCCGCCGGACGAGCAATCGATGACGTCGACCCCCTTGTCTCTGAGAATCTTCGCCAGCCGCGCGCTCTGTTCCGGTCCCCAGCCCGCGTTGTCCTGCACCGACAACCGTACGAATAGCGGCTTGGCGTCAGGCCAGTGCGCGCGCACCGCCTCGGCAACTTCGGTGATGAAGCGCATCCGGTTTGGCTCCGAACCGCCATATTCGTCGCTGCGCTGATTGGATCGTTCGGACAGGAACTCGTGCACCAGGTAACCGTGCGCGCCATGCAATTCGAGCACGTCGAAACCAGCCGCGTTGGCCCGCCGCGCCGCCTCGCCCCATGCCTGCACCAGGTCTTTCACCTCGTGGCGCTCGAGCGCTCTCGGGACCGGCCATTTTTCGCTGTGGGCGATTGCGCTCGGCGCCACCGGCGTCCACTCCTCCCAGTCGTCGACCTCGGAGGTCCGCGGCAAGGGGCCGTCGCCTTCCCACGGACGGTTGGCGCGTGCCTTGCGGCCGGAATGACCGAGCTGGATGCCAGCAACCGAGTTCTGTTGCTTGATGAATTTGACCAGCCGGTTCAGCGGCTCGATGAATTTGTCGTGCCAGATTCCGAGATCGCCGATCGTGCCGCAGCCCCGCCGCTCGACTTTTGTAGACTCGACCACCACGAGCCCGGCACCGCCGGCCGCGAACTTGCCGGCATTCATCAGGTGCCAGTCGGTCGGAAATCCCTTCACGGCGGAATACTGATGCATCGGCGGCACCACGATGCGGTTGCGCAGCTCGAGCCCTCGGATCGTCAGCGGTGAGAACAGCAACATCCCGGACATGGCTTTTCCTCGTTCGGCGGCGGCTGTCGGATTGTTCCAGGCCCGCGGTCTGTCCGTCGCATGACGATATACGCGCTGCACGACGCCGGCAAATCCCGCGGGGCGACTGCTCCCAGCACAGTCATTGCGAGCGTAAGCGAAGCAATCCATGACCGCCACGTAAGAAAGAATGGATTGCTTCGTCGTTGCACTCCTCGCAATGACGTGGAGATACAGGTCCGCGATCCCGCGGCGGGAATCCGCCCGGAGTTGTGCATGTTAGTTTCGCCCTCGGACTCAGAGGGCGTGGGGAATGCCGGGCGCCCAATGCACCCGCAGCCTCGCGTGCAAAATGATAGTAAGCACACGAGCAAGTCACCACAGGTCCACCAGATTCATCCCGGCATCCCCGCACGCGAATGGTTTTAACGGTCTACTTCGTGCTCTCCCCGGTGATCGGCTTGTTGTCACCGTCGGCCTGCGGATTATGATGCTCTGCCAGGTCCGGTTGGACCCGACCAAAACCTCCGCAAGACTTGACGCCAGCGCCGGGGCGTCAGGACCACACGACTTCGCCGTCCGCAAGCAACGTCTCTCGTCTCGCGCGCCGTTCGATGCTCACGAGGTTCATCTCGCCCTGCATCGTCCTTGCGCGCCAGACGCTGCCGCGTCCACCGCCTCCTGTCCCAACGTTCGTGACGATCGCGAAACGCCCCTTGTGCGGGACAGGATGGCAGCGATCTAGAACTGATTTGGCTTGGGCGGGAAGCACTATATTTTCGGAAAAACCGAATATACTGCTGGACAGGCAAACCCGCGCCGCGTATGCGCTGATTTGCCCGTCGGGTAGTCAGGATGCTGTTATCCGGTCGCGCGCCGCTTAACGCGGTGTCAGCGGCCGTAGAGGCCGGTTAGCGTCGCCTTCGCCAGCGTGTGGGAGTGCAGATCGAAGCCGACCAGGGCGGCGGAGACGGCCGCGTTCTTGGCATCCGGCAGCTTGTCGACGTCGACGGCAAAAACCGTGATCTGATAATGATGCGGCTTGTCGCCGGGCGGCGGACACGGCCCGCCATAGCCGTCGCTGCCGAAATCGGTCCGGCTCTGGATCGCGCCCTTGGGCATCAGCTTCTTCTTCACGTCGCCGGCGCCCTTGGGCAACGAGGTGGTGCCGGCGGGAATATTGAACGCCACCCAGTGCCACCAGCCGCTGCCGGTCGGCGCATCCGGGTCGTATATGCTGAGCGCAAAACTCTTGGTGCCCGACGGCGCGCCGCTCCAGCTCAGGCTGGGCGAGATATTGCCGCCGCTGCAGCCAAAGCCCTTGAACACCTGCTCGTTGGCAATGGTAGCGCCCTCCTTGATCTCGGCGCTGGTCAGGGTCATGCTCTGCGCGCCCGCGGTGCCCGCGCCCAATACTCCGATTCCAAAAGCCGCCATCCAGACTGCGCACCTTGCCATGACAATTCCTCCCTTTCGATCGAAACCGGGTTGTTGCTCGCTTCCCGCCGATACCAGCCATAGCAATTTTCGGGATGGCGCGGAAGCGCGGGACGCGATACGCGAAAGTCCAGAGCGAAGCCGTCAGGTATCCCGGAAGGATGAACATGAACGAGGCGACCCGGATTGCGCCGCAGGCCGTTGAACTCGGCGCCAGCGGCGAGGAGTTCCAGAACCTGCACGAACTGGTGCGGAAGGCGCGCGCCAACCTCAACCAGAATGCCTGGGACTACATCGTCGGCGGCGCCGAGACCGAGACCACGCTGCGGCGCAACCGCATGGCCCTCGACGAGATCGCATTCCGCCCGCGGGTGCTGCGTAACGTCGCCAAGGTCGACGCCTCGGTCGAGGTGTTCGGCCGCAAGCTGCGACTCCCGGTGATGATCGCGCCGGTCGGCGCGCTGGAGATGTTCGATCCCGGAGCGGGCGCCTGCGTGGCGCGCGGCGCCGGCCGGTTCGGCGCCGCTCACATGCTAAGTTCGGTGACCGAGCCCGGGCTGGAGAAGACCGCCGAAGCCGCGCCCGGCGCGCTTCGCATCTTTCAGCTTTATGTCCGCGGCGACGATGCCTTCGTCGAGGATCGCGTCAGCCGGGCGATAGCGAACGGATATACCGCGTTCTGCCTAACGGTGGACACCGCCCATTACAGCCGCCGCGAGCGCGACATTGCCAAGCGCTATGTCCGCGCCAGCCGCGTCCGCGCCACCGGCGGCGACTTCCAGAAGGGGCTGGAGTGGCGCACCGTCAGGCTGATCAAGGATAAATTCAAGATCCCGCTGGTCATCAAGGGCATCGCAACAGCAGAGGACGCCGCGATCGCGCTCGATCACGGGGTTGACTGGATCTATGTGTCGAACCACGGCGGCCGCCAGCTCGATCACGGCCGCGGCGCCATGCATGTGCTGCCGGAAATCGCCGCCGCGGTTGCGGGCCGCGCTGGGATCATGGTCGACGGCTCGTTCTGCCGCGGCACCGACATCGTCAAGGCGATCGCGATGGGCGCCGATCTCGTCGGCCTCGGCCGCCTGCAATGCTGGGCGCTGGCGGCGGCCGGCGAGCAAGGCATCGTGCGGATGCTGGAGCTGCTCGAAGACGAAGTGATCCGCTGCCTCGGCCTGCTCGGCGTCGCGAATTTCGCCGAGCTCGACAAATCCTATCTGCACGCGGCGATTTCGACCAACCTGCCCGGCGTGTTCAGCGCGTTCCCGCTGCTGGATATCGAACCCTACCGGTATTGAGGACGAGGAGTGCGCGCAAGCCTGGAATCGAAATCGGTTGCTCCGTCGCTCGTTCTTCGTGCGCCGCCATGACGCTTCCTCTGCTCTCTCCCGGCTCGGCCGATGCGCTGTTGTTCGATCTCGGCCGCGTCGTGCTCGATGTCGACTTCAACAAGACGCTGGCGTGCTGGGCCGGTCACGCCGGCTGCGAGCCGGCGCATCTCACCGGGCGATTTTCCTCGCGCGACGAAATCTATCGCCGTCATGAGACGGGCCAGATCGGCGACGGCGAATTCTTTGCCGCGCTGCGCGGCTTGCTCGGCATCGAAATATCGGATGCCCAGTTTCTGGAAGGCTGGAACGCGATCTTCGCCGGCGAGATGCCCGGCATCGCGCCGCTGCTCGGGCGCGCGGCAAGACGCCTGCCGCTCTATGCGTTCTCCAACACCAATGGCGCCCACGTCGAGCACTTCTCGCAAGCCTATGCCGACGTGTTGCGACATTTTCGCAAAATCTTTGTGTCCTCCTCGATCGGGCTTCGGAAACCGGACGCGGCAGCCTATGATCATGTGGTAAAGGCGATCGGGGTTCCGGCCCGGCGCATCGTATTCTTCGACGACCTCGCGGAGAATATCGAAGGCGCGCGGGCGCGGGGTCTGGCCGCGGTTCACGTGACCTCGCCCGGCGATGTCGCCGAGGCGCTGGCCGCGCTCGGGATTTAGATTGCCGGATCCAGGAGTTTTGCCGTGGCGCTGATGCCGGTTGCCGACGCCCTTGCCGCCGTTCTCGCCGGCGCCGAGCCGTTGGACGAGGAGATGGTGGCGCTGGAGGCGGCCTATCACCGGGTGCTGGCGCGCGATGTCGCGGCGTTGCGCACCCAGCCGCCGCAGGCGATGTCGGCGATGGATGGCTACGCGGTGCGCGCGCGCGACGCGCTGGCCGCGGCCACGCGGCTCAAGGTGATCGGCGAAGTCGCCGCCGGACGCCCGTTCCAGGGCAGCCTCGGCGCCGGCGAGGCGGTGCGGATCTTTACCGGCGGCGTGATCCCCGAGGGTGCCGATGCCGTCATCATCCAGGAAGACACCGTGATCGAAGGCGGCGGCATCACGATCACGGAAGCCGCGCGGCCCGGCCGGCATATCCGCGAGGCCGGCATCGACTTTCGCCAAGGCGACGTGCTGCTGGCGGGCGGAACGCGCCTCGGCGACCGCGATCTCTCGCTCGCCGCCGGCATGAATCATTCCGCGCTTCCGGTGCGACGCCGGCCCAAGGTGGCCTTGCTCGCGACCGGCGACGAACTGGTGCCGCCGGGCTCGAGCCCCGGCCCGGGCCAGATCGTCTATTCCAACGGCTACGCGCTGCGGGCGCTGGCCCACGCCGAAGGCGCCGAGAGCATCGACCTCGGGATTGCCGCCGACACGGTCAGCGCCACCACCCAGGGTATCCGCCGCGCCCGCGAGGCCGGCGCCGACATCCTGGTCACGACCGGCGGCGCCTCGGTCGGCGACCACGACCTGGTCAAGCGCTCGCTGGAGCAGGAAGGCGTCACGATCGCGTTCTGGCGCATCGCGATGCGGCCGGGCAAGCCGATGATGCATGGACGGCTGGGCGCGATGCGGGTGATCGGCCTGCCCGGCAATCCCGTGTCCTCCTATGTCTGCGCCTTCCTGTTTCTGGTGCCGCTGATTCGCAAACTTTCGGGGGCATCGGTGGTCCATCACGTCACCGAGGCGGCGCGACTCGGGCGCGATGTTCCCGCCAACGACCTGCGCGAAGACTATTTGCGGGCCCGGCTTAAGGTCGGCGCCGATGGCGGTTTGGTCGCCACGCCGGTCGACAATCAGGACAGCTCGCTATTGGCAAATCTCGCTGCGGCACGGGCGCTTGTGCTCCGTCCGCCGTTTGCGTCCGCCGCTGCCGCGGGCTCCGCATGCGCCATCCTGCGGCTGCCGGCCTGAGCCTCGAAAAACCCCGCCGTACAAATCTGATTTCCAACATCTGATTTCATTGACCAGAAATTAAGTGGTTGCGGAACACATATGGAACATATAGTGTCCGTTCATGATTTGTTTCGAGTAATGGTGTCTACAAACCGAAGGACGCGGACTTTCGAAACCTCGGAGCCGAGGTTCGCCGTACGCGCCTCGGAATCGAACCGAACTGTCAAACTGGGGATTGGTCGAGATGCTCACGCGCAAACAATATGAACTGCTGCGATTCATCAGCGAACGCCTGAAGGAATCCGGCGTACCGCCCTCCTTCGACGAGATGAAGGACGCGCTGGACCTGCGCTCGAAGTCCGGCATCCACCGTCTCATCACCGCGCTGGAGGAGCGCGGCTTCATTCGCCGCCTGCCTAATCGCGCCCGCGCCATCGAGGTGATCAAGCTGCCGGAGCTTTCGGGCGCCAGCGGCAATGGACGCCGCGGCTTCACGCCCAGCGTCATCGAGGGCACGCTCGGCAGGGTTCGTTCCTCCGGCAACGCCTCGGAGGATGATGCAAACCGTCCGGTTGCCGTGCCGGTGATGGGCCGGATCGCCGCCGGCACGCCGATCGAGGCATTGCAGACCCGCAGCCACGTCATCAGCGTGCCGCCCGACATGCTAGGCTCGGGCGAACATTACGCGCTTGAGGTCCGCGGCGATTCCATGGTGGACGCCGGCATCCTCGACGGCGACATGGCGCTGATCCAGCGTAACGAGAGCGCCGATACCGGCGATATCGTGGTGGCGCTGATCGACGATGAGGAGGCAACGCTGAAACGCTTCCGGCGCCGCGGCGCCTCGATTGCGTTGGAACCGGCCAACACCTCCTATGAGGTCCGCATCCTGCCGCCGAACCGGGTGAAGATTCAGGGCAAGCTGATCGGGCTTTACCGGAAGTATTGATCTGTCATCTACCTGACCGACGCGCGCAGCGACAAGCACGTTGCTGCGCGGGCAATGATGGCGTTGAGTGTCGCGCCGCTTTTCTTCACGCATAAGACGCGTCGCTTTCCCACATCCTCGACAAACGAACTTGTGATCGGCTTCTTCGGCTGGAGCCGCACAATTGCCGCCAACCAAACCAAGGCTCCGGGGTTATCGTCCACTCTGATAGAGGCCTGCGCCTCTAGCCGGCGCGGGTTGGCTATCTCGAACGAGGAGCAATCCGATGTGTGACTATAGTCTGCACGCTGTAGCGACGCGCCCTGCCAAAGTCGGCGAGACGCTGATCACCACCACGTTCCGCGGCACCTCGACGCGAGGATTCGCATCCGAAAGCGAGCCCGGCGTGGCCGTCTGCATGCTGCCTGGAACGGAGTTGGCGTTCACCGAAAACGTCAGATACGACAACCGGTGGATCTGGACTCGGGAAGTCAATTTCCGGGTTGGAAAATTCGGCCGGATCGACCCGGATGTCCCGCATCGCCACCATGACGCCATCGAATTTCCCGATGGCAGCAACGTGCTGGTGACCTTGCTCTGCGAGGGGCAGCGGGCGAGCGTGCTGCAACTGCCCGTCACCTCCGACGCTTCCGAGCACGCGCACGACCACGCGCATAGCCACGCGGCAGCCGATGCGCCGTGGGCAACGCCGGTCTCCGTCGACTGAGCGGATTGCGCTGATACCCGCCGGCTCCGAGCCGGCGGGCTCGAGAAGTACCTGCCTCACTCCTCGGCCTGCAGATCGGCCTCCGCCGGCGTCGCATCCGCAGGCCGCGCTGCGCCGGGCGCTCCAGGCTTGGCATGGCTTCGCTATCGCCGGGGACGGCTGGAGACCACGGCCGATTGAGGCCCTTCGGCCGCACCGCGCCAGCGGCGAACCCGGCGCTGGTGCGCCACAACGCAACCGCGCCCTGCCTTCGCAGGCGATCGAGCCCAATCACCGCGGATCGGCACGCCGCCGGCGCCTGGCGCGCGGTCACGAGCAGCGCCGCGCGCTCGCAATCGTCGGTCAAGGCGTCGGGCCGCTGCGCCAGCGCGACGAAAAACCCGCCGGGGGACATCTGCGTCACGCAACCGCTCTCATCGCACGAGACGCCTTCGGCAAGCGAGGAATCGGTGGGCAGCCGGGGATCGGCGTCGGCGGCCAGCCATTCCTTGAGCAGGAAGGCATCCTTGGCGGTCCGCATCACATGCAGCCGGCCGTCCTTGCCGCGGACGCCGACGTTGTGGCCGTCGGCGGAAATCAGGATGTCGGGCTGCGGCACCGCCAGCGCCCAAACCGTGGCCAGCGCCAGCACCGCGGCCCCGGCCCAGCGCAGCGGCGTCCGCAACAAACCGAGCAGGATGATGCCCGCGCTCGCCGCGATCAGCGGGCCGATCCCGAACGCGGCCATGCGGCCGATGGCGCCGGGCAGGTCGGCCACCCATCGCGTCACCAGGATCATCCAGTCGATGCCCCAGCCCATGATGCTCCAGAACACGCCATCAAACCCGAACGGCATCGCGAGCAGCCCGAGCAGCCCGGCCGGCATCACCACCGCCGAGACCACCGGCATCGCCGCCAGATTGGCCAGCACGCCGTAGGGCGTCACCCGATGGAAGTGAAAGGCGGCATAGGGCGTGGTCGCAAGGCCGGCCACCAGCGAGGCCAGCGCCAGCGTCATGATCTCCCGCCCGCCCCACAACGCCACCCGCGCGGTGGCCGAATTGTCGGGCGAGGCAAACATCCGGGGCATGCCGATCTGCACCAGCGCGACCAGCCCGAGCGTGGCCGCGAACGACATCTGGAAACTCGGATGCACCAGCGCCTCGGGCGCAATGGTCAGCACGATCATGGCGGCGACCGCGAGCGTGCGAAAGGTCACGGCGCGGCGGTCGACCATGATGGCGATCAACACCACGGCCGTCATGAAGAACGACCGTTGGGTGGCGACTTCGGCGCCCGACAGCAACAGATAAAACGCGGCGGCTGCCAGCGCCGCGGCGGCCGACCACTTCTTGATCGGAAAGCCCACCGTGAGCCCCGGGATCAATGCCAGCAGCGCGCGCACCGCGAAGAACACCACGCCGGCGACCACCGCCATGTGATAGCCGGATATCGACAGCACGTGTCCGAGGCCGGAGATGAACATCGCATCGTTGACCGGCCCCGAGATGGCGTCGCGGCGCCCGGTCAGCAGCGCGGTGGCGATAGCGCGCTTGTCGCCCTCCAGCGCGGTGCGAATCCGGGCGTCGATCGCATCGCGCAGGTCCTGCATGAACGCGGCATAGCGCAGCGACAGGCCGCCATCGTCCGGCGGCTCAACCGTCTTGATCGCGCCGGTGACAAAGCCGGAGGCGCCGATGCCCTGGAAATACATGTCGCGGCCGAAATCGTAGCTGCCCGGGCGCAGCGGCGCGAGCGGCGGCTGCAGCCGCGCCTTCAATTCGACAAAGCTGCCGACGTCGGGCGCGGTGCCCTTGCGCACCGACAGCCGCACGCGCTCCAGCCTGGTCTGTCCGCGCGGGCTTTCCATTCGGGTGACGCGCAACACGAAGCGGTCGGTGCGCTCGCGGATATCCCGGGTCTCGACAAAGCCCGCCAGCGAGACCGAATACATCGGCCTTGCCAGCACGCCATGCGCGATCCGCAGGGTTTTCGATGTCGCGACCGCAAAGCCCGATGCCATCGCGGCGACCATCACCGCAATCGGAAACAGCTTGTGCCGCCGCAGCAGGAACGCCGCCAGGCAAAACCCCGTCGCGGCGGCGGCGGCAACGGACGCGACCGGCTCCCGCTCGGCGGTGAAATAGAGCGCGATACCGGCGCCGAATGCGACGGGGACCCAGGGCAGCATGCGGCCGGCGCCGGCCTCGGCGGCAATCCATTGGCGCAGCCTGGCGATCAGCGAGGGCCATGCGGTGAAGCCTGAAGGGGCGATGCCGCTGGCTCGCGCCGCCTCGCGCGGCGGCCAGGTCCCTGCGACCCCTTGCGTCCGGCCGGGAGTCCCGTCGCGCTCTGCCATCCCCCACCCTGCCCTTCCTCCGGGAGGGCGATGCTACCGCAAGCTGCAATGGGGCGAATAGCGGAACGGATGCAGAATGGCCGGGACGAGCGCGTGAGCCGCCGCGAAAAGCTATCCACAGAATTCACCGCCTGGATGCGGCGCAGCGCAAATATATCGCGTCCGGCTCTTGCGCGCCCGATCGCGCCGGCGAGACAGTCGCACCGGGTGGGTCGAGTCTCCGGGGGCACGGGCGATGGCTGGATCGGACGCGGAATATGACCATGACCGCTATCGCAGGTTGCTGGCGGAAGCGAATGACGAACCGAAGCGACTGGCGTTCATCAACCTGTTGGTCGATGAAAAGGCCAAGGACAAGCTCGCGCAGCAATCACTTCACGCCAGGCTCGCCGGCTTGCGGCTGACGGCAAAGCTCAAGGCCTGACAAACCTGGCTTGATACGGCCTTACAAGCCCCGGCGTTAACCTTTGCTAACGGCGCTGCGACTAGGATTCCCGAATCAATCGGGAGTCCCAGCGATGGCGCGTACAATCACGCTGTCCGTTTTCATTTTCGCCGCCAGCGCCATTGCCGCGAGCGCGGCCGATCTGCCGGCGCAGAGCCGGCTCGGCGCGATCTTTGCGGAGCCCGCCGTGGTTCGCGTCGAAATCGATCGGCGACGGGAGTTTTGGGCGCCGCTGATCCCCTACAATCTGCTGCCGAGCCCGATTTGGGCTCGCGGCGGCTATTATTATGGCTCGCCCTGGTCTTACTACAACGGAGGCCCGTATTACGGCGGCCCCTACTCGCCAAGCTTTATCCGCCTGCCCTACGTCTGCGCCCTTTACGGCTATTGCTGAAACCGCGCGACGGAATGCAGCCCGCGTCCCAAACGCGGTACGTCAGACTTTACCCGCGACTTCCCTGGCGAAGGTATCGCGCAGGCCGATGGTGCGGTTGAACACCTGATGATCCGGCGTTGAATCCGGGTCGCGCACGAAATAGCCCTGCCGCTCGAACTGGATCGCCTCGAACGAATTGGCTTGCGCAATCGCGGGCTCGATCCGGGCCTCCGTTAGAACTTCCAGCGACTGCGGATTGAGATCGGCGGCGAAATCGGCGGCATCCGGAACCGGCTTTGAAAAGAGCTGGTTGTAGATGCGGATCTCGGCAGGGATCGACTGCGCGGCCGATAGCCAGTGCATGGTAGCCTTGACCTTGCGGCCGTCCGGCGCGTTGCCGCCCTTGGTGGCGGGGTCGTAGCTGCAACGCAGCTCGATCGCCTCGCCGGCGACGTTCTTGATGACCGCGTGGCATTTGATGAAATAGGCGTAACGCAGCCGCACTTCCGTACCCGGCGAGAGCCTGAAAAACTTCTTCGGCGGGTTTTCCATGAAATCGTCGCGCTCGATGTAAAGCTCGCGGCCGAACACGATGCGACGGCTGCCGGCCGTGGGATCGTCCGGATGGTTGACGGCTTCCAGCTCTTCCAGTTGCCCTTCCGGATAATTCTCGATCACGACTTTCAACGGCCGCAGCACCGCCATGCGCCGCTGCGCGGTCTTGTTGAGCACTTCGCGGATGGAGAATTCCAGCATGTTGACGTCGACCACGCTGTTGGCCTTGGCTACCCCGATGCGCCTGACGAATTCGCGGATCGACGCCGGCGGCACGCCGCGCCGCTTCAGGCCGGCGATGGTCGGCATCCGCGGATCGTCCCAGCCGGCGACGTGGCCGCCGCGCACCAGTTCGGTGAGGACGCGCTTGGAGAGCAGCGTATAGCTCAAATTGAGGCGGGCGAATTCGTACTGGCGCGGTTTGGATGGCACCGGCAGCTTGTTCAGCAGCCATTCGTAGAGTGGCCGGTGGTCCTCGAATTCCAGCGTGCAGATCGAATGGGTGATGCCCTCGATCGCGTCGGACTGGCCGTGGGCGTAGTCATAGCTCGGATAGATCGACCACTTGTCGCCGGTGCGCGGATGGGTGGCGTGCAGGATGCGATACAGCACGGGATCGCGCATGTTGATGTTGCCCGCGGACATGTCGATCTTGGCGCGCAGCACGCGCGCCCCGTTGGCAAACTCGCCGGCTTTCATGCGGCGGAACAGATCGAGGCTCTCCTCCGCCGGCCGGCCGCGGAACGGACTGTTGCGGCCCGGTTCGGTCAGCGTGCCGCGGCTGGCGCGGATCTGCTCCTGCGACTGGTCATCGACATAGGCATCACCGTTGCGGATCAGGATTTCCGCCCATTCATACAGTCGCTCGAAATAGTCCGACGCGTAATGGAGTTCGGTGCCCCAGTCGTAGCCGAGCCAGCGCACGTCAGCCTGGATGGAATCGATGTATTCCTGCTCCTCCCTGGTCGGATTGGTGTCATCGAAGCGCAGGTTGCAACGCCCGGCAAACTCCTGGGCGATGCCGAAGTTGAGCGCGATCGACTTGGCATGGCCGATGTGCAGGTAGCCGTTCGGCTCCGGCGGGAACCGGGTCACGATCTGCTTGTGTTTGCCGCTGTCGAGATCGGCCTGCACGATGTCGCGAATGAAATCGCGCCCTATCTCTGCCACCACCGGTTCTGCCGTCACATTAGCACCTGCTCGGAAATCAGCGGACGTTCTGCCAAATCCTCCCGCCCGTAGGAAGGCTTTAGTTATGCTGGGTTCCTGCTATACACCACCGCGCCACTCGCATGCCCTCCTTGTCCGCGACCCGCTTCCGTAATGGCTGATCCCGTCGTCACGCGCTTTGCCCCCTCGCCCACCGGCTTTCTCCATATCGGCGGAGCCCGCACGGCGCTGTTCAACTGGCTGTATGCGCGCGGCCGCGGCGGCAAGATGCTGTTGCGCATCGAGGATACCGACCGCGAGCGATCGACCGAGCCGGCCATCGCCGCGATCCTCGACGGGCTGAAATGGCTCGGGCTCGATTGGGATGGCGAGGTCATCTACCAGTTCAGCCGGGCTGCCCGGCACCGCGAGGTCGCGGCGTCCTTGCTGGCCAGCGGCAAGGCCTATCGCTGCTACGCCACGCCGGACGAACTCGCCGCGATGCGGGACAAAGCGCGTGCCGAGGGGCGTACCCGGCTCTATGACGGCCTGTGGCGCGACCGCGACCCCTCGGAAGCGGCCAGCGGCGTCAAGCCAACGATCCGGCTTCGCGCGCCGCAGAGCGGTGAGACCGCGATCGAGGACCAGGTCCAGGGCCGCGTGGTCTGGCAGAACGAGAACCTCGACGACCTCGTGCTGCTGCGTGGCGACGGCAACCCGACCTATATGCTCGCGGTCGTGGTCGACGATCACGACATGGGCGTCACCCACATCATCCGTGGCGACGATCACCTGATCAACGCCGCGCGCCAGAAGCAGATCTACGATGCGCTCGGATGGGACGTTCCGAGCATGTCCCACATTCCCCTGATCCATGGACCCGACGGCTCAAAGCTGTCGAAGCGGCATGGCGCCCTCGGCATCGACGCCTATCGGGCGATGGGATACCTGCCGGCGGCGCTGCGCAATTACCTGGTCAGGCTCGGCTGGAGCCACGGCGACCAGGAGATATTCTCCACCGAGGAAATGATCGCCGCTTTCGATCTGTCGGGCATTGGCCGCTCGGCGGCGCGGTTCGATTTCGCCAAGCTGGAAAACCTCAACGGTCACTACATCCGCCACACCGACGATCAATCCCTCGTGACCATGTTCGAAGGCATGCTTGATTACGTCCCCAATGGCGCTGACCTGAAGGCCAAGGTCAACGACACCACCCGCAGCCAATTGCTGCAGGCGATGCCAAGCCTGAAAGAACGTGCCAAGACGCTGATCGAGCTGATCGACAGCGCCTATTTCATCTTCGCCGACCGGCCGCTCGAGATCGAGCCCAAGGCGGCCGCGCTATTGACGGACGAAAATCGCCAACTGATCGGCAGGCTCCGCCGCCTCCTCGAGGCTGTGACGCCGTGGACGTCGGAAGTGACGGAGGCGTCGATGCGCGCGTTTGCCGAAGCCAACAACCTCAAATTCGGCGCGGTGGCGCAACCGCTCCGCGCCGCGCTGACCGGACGCACGACGTCGCCGGGAATCTTCGACGTCCTCGCGGTGCTGGGAAAGCAGGAATGCCTGGCCCGGCTTTCCGATCAGGCCTCCGCATAGCCTTGTACCGCAGGTCAGGCATCGCTATCTTGCAGTGCACACAGCAATACGATACCCGTTTGGTAGGTGCTTATTAGATACTTGGCTCGCCGCGCCGTTCCTCATCTGACCGGTGGCGCGGAGCCGCCGGCTTTTGCAACGATCTCATCGGGGACTTCACGATGGACGCAACCTCCAGTGCCAAAATCGCCACGCTGACTGTCGGCAACAAGACCTATGACTTCCCGATTCTGAACGGCACCGTCGGGCCTGACGTGATCGACATCGCCAAACTCTACGCCCAATCCGGCATGTTCACCTACGATCCCGGCTTTACCTCCACCGGCAGCTGCCAGTCCAGGATCACCTATATCGACGGCGATGCCGGCGTGCTGGAATACCGCGGCTATCCGATCGAGCAACTGGCCGAAAACGGCGATTTTCTCGAAACCTGCTATCTCCTGCTCTACGGCGAATTGCCCACCAAGGCTCAGAAGGACGACTTCGACAACCGCGTGATCCATCACACCATGGTGCACGAGCAGATGGCGCGGTTCTTCCAGGGTTTCCGCCGCGACGCCCATCCGATGGCGATCATGGTGGCAGCCGTCGGCGCGCTGGCTGCGTTCTATCACAACTCCACCGACATCAACGATCCGCAGCAGCGCATGATCGCCTCGATGCGAATGATTGCGAAGATCCCGACGCTGGCGGCGATGGCCTACAAATACACCGTCGGCCAACCCTTCATATATCCGAAGAACTCACTGAGCTTCTCCGAGAATTTCCTGCACATGTGCTTTGCGGTGCCGTGCGAGGATTACAAGATCAACCCGGTGCTCGCCAACGCGCTGGACAAGATTTTCATCCTGCATGCCGATCACGAGCAGAATGCCTCGACCTCGACGGTTCGGATCGCAGGCTCCTCGGGCGCGAACCCATTCGCCTGCATCGCCGCCGGCATCGCCTGCCTGTGGGGCCCGGCGCATGGCGGCGCCAATGAAGCCGCGCTCGCGATGCTGGCCGAGATCGGCACCGTCGACAAGATTCCCGACTTCATCCGGCGCGTCAAAGACAAGAACAGCGAAATCCGCCTGATGGGATTTGGGCACCGGGTCTACAAGAACTACGATCCCCGTGCCAAGATCATGCAGAAGATGTGCCATGCGGTGCTGGCGGAAACCGGCCATGGCGACGATCCGATGCTGAAAGTCGCGCTGGAATTGGAGAAGATCGCGCTGCACGATCAGTATTTCATCGACCGCAAGCTTTATCCGAACGTGGATTTCTATTCGGGCATCACACTGAAGGCGATGGGCTTCCCGACCTCGATGTTCACCGTGCTGTTTGCGGTTGCCCGCACTGTCGGCTGGATAAGCCAGTGGAGCGAGATGATCGAGGACCCGCACCAGAAGATCGGTCGTCCGCGCCAGCTCTATACCGGCGTCGCGCGCCGCGACTACGTCGACATCGCGATGCGCAAGTAGCAACGGCGGTCACGGCGCGAAAAACAACCTCTTACCTATCTTGCATCCTGGCGCCTTGCTTTGCGCAGTGTCGCCAGCACGATGTCGGCTGCCCGGACGCTCGGCCCCTGATTGCCCGTCGACATGATGGTGTCGAGGTTTGCGAACGCCTCGATTTGGCGCTGCCGTAACGGGGTATCCCCGAGCACATCGCGTAGCGCGGCCGACAGCTTTGCCGGCGTGCAATCCTGCTGCAGGAATTCCGGAACAACATTCTCGCCGATCACGAGATTCGCCAGAACGACCGAGCTGACGCTGATCAGGCGCAGCAGGATCAGCCCCTCTAGCGCGCCGGTGCGGTAGGCGGCAATCATCGGCACCCCCGCCAGCGCAAGCTCGAGCGTCACCGTGCCGGATTTGGCAAGCGCTGCGCGCGCGATCCGAAACGCCGCCCGCTTTTCCTGTTCCCCGATCACGATCCGCGGCGCGACCTTCCAGCTCTTGACGGCCTTGCCGACCGCGTCCTGCAGGTGCGGCATGGTCGGCAAGATCGTTTCGAACGTCACGCCTTCGGCCTCAAGCCGCCCCAGCGTCTTGCCGAATGCAGCCATGTGATGCCGGATCTCGCTGCGGCGGCTTCCCGGCAGCACTAGCAGAACGGGCGGCGCGGCGTCCCTCCGTCGCTGCTCGTCGGGATTGGGACGCAGCATGGCGGTTTGTTCGATCAGGGGATGACCGACATAGCTGCATGGCGGACCCCGCAGCTTGCGATACGCCTCGGGCTCGAAAGGCAGCAGCGCCAGCACGTGATCGACATAGGCACGCATCGCCCGGGCCCGGCCGGGCCGCCACGCCCAGACCGAGGGCGAGACGTAGTCGACGATCGGAATCCGCGGATCGCGTGCTCGGACGCGGCGTGCCACCCGGTGGGTAAAATCAGGGCTGTCGATGATGACGAGAATGTCGGGTGCCGCGGCGCTCACGGCAGCGGCAGTTTCCCGGATCAGCCGCAGGATCTTCGGCAATTGTGTTGCAACCGCCGCCAGCCCGACGATCGAGAGTGCTTCGATCGAAAACAGCGAGCTCAAGCCTTCGCGCGCCATCGAGGGGCCGCCGACGCCTTCGAACCGCACCGCGCCGCCGAGGCGCTGGCGCAGCACCTTCATCAGGCCGGCGCCGAGCCGATCGCCG
Organism: uncultured Alphaproteobacteria bacterium; assembly: GCA_963840155.1. Taxonomy (GTDB): domain Bacteria; phylum Pseudomonadota; class Alphaproteobacteria; order Rhizobiales; family Xanthobacteraceae; genus Bradyrhizobium. The sequence goes on along the minus strand of CAWIXP010000001.1, from coordinate 625,259 downwards.
GATTCCTCGGTCGCGATCAGGAATATCTTTCGCGCGACGTCGCTGGTTGTTCGCGCCTGCGTCACGCCGGCAAACCGGTCACGAAGACGCCGGCGGCGTCGGCTGCCTCGATCATGGCCTGAGGTTCAACGACTACGGCATTGCCGGCGACGATCGCCACGCCCGCAAGCTGCGCCCTGGCCGCGCCCTCGATGGTCCGCGGCCCGACGGTCGGAAGATCGAACCGAAGATCCTGGCTGCTCTTTGGCGCCTTCACCAGCACGCCGCGCCCTGACGCGGCGCGAATGCGGCCCTCGCTGCGCAGGTGCGCGATGCGCGCCAGCAGCCCGTCGGTGCCTTCGATGTCCTCGACGCCAACCACGTGGCCGTCAACCACGATGACGGCCTGGCCGACGTCGAACGCGCCAAGTGCACGCAGGACGTCGCGCCCCCGGGCGATATCGGCTGTCGCCTGTTGGTCAGGACGGGCTCGGGTGAGACATCCCTCGGGCATCAGCAGGTCCGGTGCGACATCCCTGATCCCCACCAGCCGAAACCCATCCTGCTCGAGGATGCGGCCGATGCCGGACAGCAGATGGTCGTCTCCGCCGCGGAATGCCGCCCAGATGCGGCCGATGACGCGAAGCGTTGCCCAATCGAGTCTGATCTCGGACAACGCGGGCCGCACCAGGCTGCCGATGAACACCAGATCGCGACAGTTTTCCGAATGAAACAGTTTGACGGCCCTGCCGAGTTGGCCGACCGAAATCCAGTGGTGACGAAAGCGCGCGACGCCGCCGGGATCGCAGGCGCCTTTGAGCGCGAAAACAACCGGATCGATGCCGCGCGCGGTCAGGGAATCCGCGACCGCGAACGGCATCACGCCGCCTGCCGCGATCAAGCCGATAGGCGATGAAATCTGCAACGTCCCGGGGATCATGGCACCGGCGATCCCATCATCAATGTCGGTTGCCGTCGTCAGCGGGAAGGCACAGCGCGCGACGTTTGCCGTCCCCGATGAAAACCAGGATTTCCGCGATGGCCGGGTCTTCGGCCGCCAAAGGCTGCACCCGGGCCAGACGTTCGGCGAAGACACCGGGACCGTGAAACAGCTTTTGATAGAACGAACGCACGGCAGCCAACCGCTCGCGCGTGAACTTGCGGCGCCGCATGCCGATGATGTTGAGACCCTCGAGGCTGGCATATTGGCCGTTGGCGAGACCGAAAGGGATCACATCGCCGCGTACGCCGCAAACGCCCCCGACCATTACCTGCGGCCCGATCCTGACGAATTGGTGAACCGCCGAAAGGCCGCCGATGTAAACGAAGTCGCCGATCTCGCAATGGCCCCCGAGCGTCGCCGAGGTCGCGAAAATCACGTCGTTTCCGACGATGCAGTCATGGCCCACATGGCTGTTGTTCATGAAATAGCCGCGCGCGCCGACGCGCGTGATACCGCCGCCCTTGCTGGTTCCGACATTCATCGTCACGCCTTCACGAATCGTACATCCTTCCCCGACTTCAAGCCGGGTCGGCTCATTGCGATAGCTCAAGTCCTGCGGAGGCCCGCCAAGCCCGGCAAACGGATAGATGACACAGCCGGCAGCGATCGTGGTGTGGCCGGCGACATTGACGTGCGCGATCAGCTTGCAGCCCGCGCCGATCACGACATGACGGCCAATGACGCAATAGGGGCCGATCGAGGTGCCCTCGCCGATCACAGCGCCGTCTTCAATCCGCGCGGTGGGATCGATCGTGCTCACCGGTGCCTCATCAGTCGGTCAGCATCGCGCCGACATCGGCCTCGGCGACCGTGGCGCCGTTCACCCTGGCATCGCCATGAAACCACCACATGGCATTGCGGCGGCCGATGCTGCGCATGTGGTACTCGATGACGTCGCCGGGCATCACCGGTTTGCGAAACTTGCACTTGTCGATGGTGAGGAAGTAAACCGCGCGCGGCTTCTCGGTCCCTTCGACCGATTTGATGCCAATTACGCCGGCGGTCTGAGCCATGGCTTCGATCATCATGACGCCGGGATAGACCGGCCGGTCCGGAAAATGTCCGAGAAACGGCGGCTCGTTGAAGGTCACGTTCTTGATGCCGATGCCGCTGTAATCGGCCCGGATCTGGATCACCCGGTCAATCAGCAGCATCGGATAGCGGTGCGGAAGCGTCCTGAGGATCTCATTGATGTCAATGAGCTCGAACCTGACCGGTGATTCCTCCATTACTCCCGCCCCTCGCCCTTCGGATCGGCAGTGCTGCCGCGCGCCAGACGCTCCACGGCGACGATTTCACGGAACCACTGTCTGGTCGGTTTTGCAAAGTGGCCACCCCAGCGTCCGTTCGCAGGAATGTCATCCTTGACGGCGCTCATCGCCGTGACCTGGGCCCCCTCGCCGATGCGAAGATGATTGTTGATACCCACCTTGGCACCGAGCGCCACATTATCGCCAATCGTCAGGCTGCCGGCCAACCCGATCTGGGCCGCAAGCAGACAATGCCTGCCGATCGTCACATTGTGACCGATCTGGACCTGATTGTCGATTTTGGTCCCCTCACCGATCACCGTATCGCGCAGGCTGCCGCGGTCGATAGTCGTCCCGGCACCGATCTCGACGTCATTCTGGATCACGACCCGGCCGGTTTGCGGCACTTTCAAATGGCCCTCCGGGCCAAAGAAGACGAAGCCGTAGCCGTCCTGGCCGATGCTGCAGCCGGGATGAATCAGGACGTTGTTGCCGATCAGCGCGAACTGAATCGAGGTGCGCGCGCCGACATTGCAGTCCCGGCCAACCCTGACGTTGTCGCCGATCACGGCGCCGGCGCCGATCACCGTCCCGCTGCCGATTTCGACATGGGGGCCGATCACGGCGAGCGGATCGACAATCACGCCATCCTCGAGGCGCGCCGTCGGGTCGATGATGGCGGAGGGCGCAATACCGGCATTGCCGCACCAGGATTGCGGGCGAAGCGCGCCGCTGTACAGCTCACGCGCGATTTTCACGAAGGCACGGAACGGCTCGGCCGCGCGCAAAACCGCAACGTGGGCGGGGAGGCCCGCCGCGAATCGTGCGCCGACCAGGCATGCCCCCGCTCTCGTCGAGGCGGCCTGACCGGCGTATCTGGGATTGTCGAAGAATGTCAGATGCATCGGGCCAGCTTCGTCGAGCGACGCCAGCCCTCTGACCTGTTGGGCGCCCCGCGACGGATCGGCCAAATGCGCCTTCGTCAACGCGGCGATATCTGCCAGCGTCGAGGAAGGCGGTTGCTCGTAGAATGTCGGCTGCGCCATTCCACCCGTCGCGGTCCGGCCGGTGATCGAAATCAGAACGATGTCCCGCCGCCAAACTTGAATTGCTGCACCCGGTCGTTCGCACCCTTGGTGAGCGGGACCGCATAGTCGAAGCGCAGCGGACCGAACGGCGAGGCCCAGATCAGACCGACACCGACCGAGGAACGCACCACATTGGCGCCGTCAAACGACAGTCCCAAGCAGGTTCCGGATGTTGGAGGATTGACGGTCGGACGAACGCAACCGGGCGTATTGACTTCGCCGGTCGCAGTCCATGAGGTCGGCCCCTGATAATCCCACAATCCGCCGGCGTCGGCGTAGACCGCGCCCTTCAAGCCGACTTCCTTCGGCAGGAACCAGAACGGCATTTGCAACTCGGCGGACGCACCCCAGTATTTGGTGCCGCCAATCGCGTCCATCGTGCTGAACGGATTGATGTCGCGCGGGCCGATGCCGTTCGGAGCAAAGCCTCGGACCAGATTCGGGCCCATCTGGAAGTGATCGAGCATCCGAAGCTCGCTGTTGCCGATCTTGTTGATAATGCCGCTCTGGACGTGGATCACGCCGACGATGTCGGCAACCAGGGGAGTGAAGTATTTCCCGTCGATCTGGCTCTTGAGATAGCTGACATCGCCGCCGACGCCGGCAAAGTCCTGCTTGAAATCGATCAGCAGGCCGTCGGTCGGGTTCTTGTTGTTGTCCAGCGTGTTGTAATTCAGCGAATAGCCGACTGCCGAGGTGAGCGCCGCGCCGTTTTGCAATTCCTTGCGCACCGGCAGCGATGCTTCGCCGTCGGAGAAGCATCCCAGCCCACTGGTCGAGGTCAGGTCGATGCCATGGAGCGTAGCGAAGGCAGGGCTTGGATTGAACGCCGGATTGGGCGTGACGCCATCAGCCAAGAACTGCACGTTGTTGCAGTTGTCGAGAAAAGGCGGCAACGAGATTTCCTGCTGGTAGATCGAATAGCGCAGCTGCAGCGACAGATCTTCGCGCAGCGCGAATCCGAGCCGCGGGCTGAAGCCGACGGTCTTGGTCCCGTACGAGATGAAGTTGTTGGCCAGCTGTTGCCGATAGAACGCGTCAAGACCAAGTGCGACGCGGTAGTCGAGCAGATAAGGATCGACATAGGACAGCGACAGACCGCGGGCGTATTGTCCATACGTCACCGCCGCCTTGGCGAACAGGCCGCGCCCAAGGAAGTTGCGCTCCGAAATACTGACCTCGGCCAGCGCGCCGTCGGTGGTCGAGTAGCCGCCCGATACCGAGAAGTTGCCGGTCGACTTCTCTTCGAGATCGACCACGAGGATCACCCGGTCACTGGAGGACCCCGGCTCGGTGACGATTTTCACGGTCTTGAAGAAGTCCAGATTCTTTAGTCGCCGCTCGGCGCGGTCGACCAGCGCGCGGTTGTAGGCGTCGCCTTCGGAGATATCGAACTCGCGCCGGATCACGTAATCGCGGGTACGGGTATTGCCGCGGACATTGATGCGCTCGATGTAGACTCGCGGGCCCTCGTCGATGGCAAAGGTGATGGTGACGGTATGCGCCTCGAAATTGCGGTCGCCGCGCGGCCGCACGATCGCGAAGGCGTAGCCGCGCCGCGAGGCCTCGATCTGCATTTCCTCGACCGACTTCTCCAGCGCCTCAGCGTTATAGAGCGCGCCGACATTGACGCGCGAGAAATTGCTCAGCGCATTTCCGTCAAGCGTCGGGATGCTGGATTTGAAATCGACCGACGCGATCCGGTACTGCTGGCCTTCGTCGATCTTGAAGGTGACCAGGAAACCTTTGCGCTCCGGATCGTATTCGGTGAGCGCCGCCACCACCTGCACGTCGGCAAAACCATGCTTCAGATAAAAGCGGCGAATCAGATCGCGATCGGCTTCGACCCGGTCCGGATCGTAGACGTCGCCGCCGCCGAGAAAACTCAGCAGGTTAGCTTCGTGGGTCTTGATGATGTCCTTGAGACGATAGGACGAGTATGCGCTGTTGCCGATGAATTCGACAGATTTGACGCCGGTTTTCGGACCTTCGGTAATCGTGAAGACGAGATCGACGCGGTTGTTCGGCTGTTCGATGATTTCAGGCGTAACCCGGACATCATAGCGGCCGGAGCGCCGATAAATTTCGGCGATACGCTGGGCGTCGGCCTGCACCGCCGGACGCGACAGGGTGCCGCGCGGCTTGGACTGAATTTCCGCCGAAAGCTGCTCGTCCTTGACCTTCTTGTTGCCCTCGAATGCCACCCGCCCGATCACCGGGTTTTCGACCACGGTCACCAGCAGCCGGCCGGGGGACGGACTGATCCGCACATCCTGAAACAGGCCGGTTTCTATCAGGGCCTTCAGGCCATCGTCGATCGCCGCTTGATCCAGGCGCCCGCCGGGACCCGGCTTGAAATACGAACGGATGGTTTCGACTTCGACCCGCCGGTTGCCTTCGACCTGGATCGAGGAGACGGTTTGGGCGACGGCCGGCGAGGACACCGACAAGGTGGCCAGCGTGGCGGCGATCGGCGTAGCGACCATGATCAGGGCGGCCAACAGGCCCCCCCGGACTCGCATTCCAACATTCATGCGCCAAGCGCCCTTGTCGTTCCAGTGCCGGACCGCATCCCCACCGACCGGCAGATTCCCATCGCTCGCCCCGCTTGTAGCCAATTTCGGCGGGGCGGCAAACGTCCGATTGCGGTGCAATTTCATTTTCATTCCAAGACGTTGCCTATTGGCCACGTCACAAAAAAGCCGCTTCAGGATGCCGCGAGGTGCAGGATGTCATTATAGGTCGCAAACACCATCAACATCAGCACCAGCCCGAGGCCTATCCGGAACCCGACCTCCTGCGCCCGGTCCGACAGGGGGCGCCCGCGGACCGCCTCTACCGCGTAGAACAAAAGATGACCGCCATCGAGCAGCGGCACCGGAAACAGATTCAGCAACCCGATCGAGATCGAGAGCACCGCGGCCAGTTGCACCAGCGCGGCAAAACCGATGGTGGCGACCTGACCCGAGATCTGGGCAATTCGAAGCGGGCCGCCGACCTGATCGGCCGCCTCGCGCCCGGTAAAGACGCCACCGATATAGGCCATGGTGCGATCGACCACGAACCAGGTCTCCTTGATGCCAAGCCAGAACGCGGTGGCGGGGTCGACGCGCTCGGTGGTGATATCGCCGGCGACGGTCTTGCGGGTGATGCCCAGCACACCAAGCTTGTGCACGTTTCCGAACGGGTCCTTCACTTCCCTGAGTTCAGGGGTGCCCTGCAATTGCAGCGTGGAATCGCCGCGCTTGATCGTGAACGTCAAATGCTCGCCGGCTCGGATGCCGACAATCCGCTGCATATCGGAGAAGCTCTCGATCCCGGCGCCGTCGATCGCGGTGACGATGTCGCCGACCTGAAAACCGGCTGCCGCAGCCGCACTGCCCGCCTCGACCTGATCGACGCGCGCGGTCGTGCTCGGCTTGCCGAAAAACGTGAACAGGCAGGTGAAGATGACGATCGCCAGAATGAAATTCGCGATCGGACCCGCGGCGACGATCGCGGCACGCGGTCCGACTTTCTTGTGGTGGAAACTTCCCGCGCGCTCCTCTTCGCTCATGTTGGCGAGCGCTTCGGAGGACGGCGTCGAGGCCTCGGTGTCGTCACCGAAGAACTTGACGTAGCCGCCGAGCGGGATGGCAGAGATCTTCCACCGCGTGCCATGGCGGTCGTTGAAACCGGCAAGCTCCGGCCCGAAGCCGAGCGAAAACGTCAACACCTTCACGCCGGCCCAGCGGGCGATCAGGAAATGACCAAGCTCATGGAAGAAAACGACGATCGTCAGCACGAACAAGAAGGGGATCGCATAACCGATGAGCCCATGGCTCAACATATTGAAACTATGCAGAAAAAACTCGGACATCCAATTCCCCTTAACAAGAGCCGGAGGCCCTGTCCCAACGCTTTAAGATGCCTTTAAGGCAATTTGAGGCAAGAGGGTGGCGGCTTTATTTCGCGCATCATGGTCAACGGCGATGGCGTCATCCGCAGAGCTCAGCGGCGCCAGGTTCCCGGAGCGGACCCAACCCTCCATGGTGGCTTCGACCAGCCGCGCGATCGCCCCAAACTTGATCTTGCCGGCGATGAATGCCGCGACCGCCACCTCGTTGGCGGCGTTGTAGACCGTAGTCGCGCCGCGTCCGGTCCGCAGCGCATCGTAGGCAAGCTTGAGCGCCGGGAAGCGGCCGAAGTCCGGCGCCTCGAACGTCAACTGGCCGATCTTGGCGAGATCGAGTTTCGCCGCCGGACCCACAATGCGATCGGGCCAGCCGAGGCAATGGGCGATCGGCGTGCGCATGTCGGGAGTCCCCAGCTGCGCCACCACTGAGCGATCCGAAAACTCAACCATGCCGTGGATGATCGATTGCGGATGTACGAGAACGTCGATCTGCTCCGGCAACAGCGCAAACAGATACGAGGCCTCGATGACCTCGAGTCCCTTGTTCATCATCGATGCTGAATCGATGGTGATCTTCTGTCCCATGCTCCAGTTCGGATGTTTCAAGGCCTGCGCCAGCGTCGCCTGCTCGATCTCGCCGATCGCCCAGGTCCGGAACGGTCCGCCCGATGCGGTGATGATCACCCGCACCAGTTCTTCGCGGTTTCCGGAGCCGAGAGCCTGAAACAACGCATTGTGCTCGGAGTCGGCCGGCAGAATGCAGGCGCCTGCTTTCGCCGCGCGCTCCATGAAGAAATCGCCGGCGCAGACCAAGCATTCCTTGTTGGCCAGCGCGACCGTGGCGCCGCGATCGACCGCCGCGAGCGCCGGCTTCAATCCAGCCGCGCCGCTGACGGCAGCCATGACCCAGTCTGCCGGGCGGGCGGCTGCTTCGATCACGGCGCTTTCGCCGGCGCCGCATTCGATGCGCGTGCCTGCCAGCGCATCCTTCAACTCGCTCAGGCGCGCGGGATCGGCCACGGCTGCAAATCGCGCGCCGAATTCCTTTGCCAGTTTCGCCAGCGCCGGCACATTGCTGTTCGCGGTCAGCGCCTCGACCCGATAGCGGTCGCGCGCGGCCCGCAGCAAATCCATCGTGCTGTCGCCGATCGAGCCGGTGGCGCCGAGCACGCTTACGGCGCGTACCACCGATGCCGGGGTCTTGTTGTTACGCAACGGAACTGCGCTCATGCCTTCACCAAACCATAAGACCGCGGCCGACGCCATCCACGCCACCGCGCAAAAGCCCGAAAACCGCGGCTACGACGATGGCGGCAATAAATCCGTCGAGGCGATCCATCAGACCGCCATGCCCCGGGATGATATGGCTGGAATCCTTGACTTCGAAACGCCGTTTCACGGCCGACTCAAACAGATCGCCAAGTTGTGAAACAATCGAGAGCGCAGCGGCCAGCAGCAGAACCGGACCGGCCTTGGCCAGACCCAACGCAGTAAACCCCACGGATACGACGAGGCTCGCCGCCAGGCCGCAGATTGCGCCGGACCAGGTCTTCCTGGGACTGACCCGCGGCCAGAGTTTCGGTCCGCCGATGCCGCGGCCGGCAAAATAACCGCCGATGTCGGTCACCCACACCACCAGCAGGATCAAGATCAACGCGGCAAACCCCCACGCATGGTCGAGGCGCATCAGCACCGATGCAATCTGCGCCGCGCCCGCATAGAAAAATCCGGCCGCAGTCCAGATCCGCCGCCGCGGCGAAATCAGCGCGACGCCCGCAAGGCCCAGGATGAACACGGCAATCGACGCATCGATCCGCGCCGCACCAAGAAACAATCCGGCGATCGCCAGCGCGACAATCCCCACAGCTACCGCGCGCCGCTGGCGCGCTGCGTCAATGATCATCAGCCATTCGACATAGAGGCCGATCGCAGCCAGCGTCACCAGCACGGTCCACGGCCATCCGCCGGCGTAAGCGAGCGCAATCGCGGTTGGAGCGAGCACCAGCGCGGCCACGACGCGCATCACGAGATTGCGCGAACCCTGCTCGGCAAAAGCCGCAGGTGGTGCTTCGCCCTCGGTCACGATCCGGTTTTCGCGGCCAGTCCGCCGAAACGCCGCTCGCGTCTGGCGTATTCGGCGATGGCCTCTTCGAGCGCCGCTTTGTCGAAATCCGGCCAGTGAATTGGCACGAACACCAGTTCGCTGTAAGCCGCCTGCCACATCAGGAAGTTCGACAGCCGTTGCTCTCCGCTGGTGCGAATGATCAGGTCGGGATCGGGAATATCGGGTGCGTCGAGGTACTGGCCGAGCACATCGGCATCGATCGAGGAGGCCTCTCGCTTGCCCTGCGAGACCTCGCGCGCAAGCCGCTGCGCGGCCTGGGCGATTTCCTGCCGCGATCCATAGTTGAAGGCGACCACGAGGTTGAGCCTGCTATTGCCCTTGGTCAGCTCTTCGGCTTCGTTCAGCAGCGCGCAGATGTCGGGCTCGAGCCCGCCGCGCTGGCCGATCACGCGCACCCGCACGCCGTCGCGATGCAGCGCCGCGAGGTCGTTGCGGATGAAGCGCCGCAGCAGGCCGAACAGGTCGCCGATTTCGGTCGCCGGCCGCGACCAGTTCTCCGAGCTGAATGAAAAAATCGTCAAATAGAGAATGCCGAGTTCGTGCGCCGCACGAACCACCCGGCGCAGCGCCTCGACGCCGCGGCGATGGCCCTCCGCGCGCGGCAGGCCGCGCGCCGCCGCCCAGCGCCCGTTGCCGTCCATGATGATGGCCACGTGCAACGGACCGCCGGTTCGATCCGGTCCTTCGGTTGCGGCGGCGGCGGCGTTCGACATCGTTGGTCCCTCGCACCTAGACGGTGAGGATTTCCCTTTCCTTGGCCGCAAGCAACTGGTCGATCTCCGAAATCATGCCGTCGGTCGCCTTTTGCACGTCATGGGCCAGGCGCTCCTGATCGTCCTCGGAGATTTCGTGGTTCTTCTCGAGTTTCTTGACGGTATCGAGACCATCGCGGCGGACGTGCCGGACCGCGACCCGCGCCGCTTCGGCGTATTTGTGCGCGACCTTGACGAGCTCCTTGCGGCGATCCTCGTTGAGCTCGGGAATTCGCAGCCGAAGCACCTGGCCTTCGGTGGCGGGACTGAGGCCCAGATTGGAATCGATGATCGCCTTCTCCACGGCCTTGACCATCGACTTGTCCCACACCTGAACCGACAGCAGCCGCGGCTCGGGCACGCTGACGGTTGCAAGCTGATTGAGCGGCATGTGGGTGCCGTAGGCATCGACCTGCACCGGCTCCAGCATCGAAGCCGCGGCGCGGCCGGTGCGCAACCCCCCCAGTTCGTGCTTGAGAGCCTGGGTGGCGCCCTGCATGCGGCGCTTCAATTCGTTGATATCGAACGTTCCCGTCGGCATAACGCTCTCCTCCTGAAAACTCCTGGTCGAGGCCACCGGTTTGCCGCGTCCGACGTCCGCAAGGCCGTCAGCCGGCAATGATCGTGCCGCGACCTGTGCCGCGCAGGATTGCACCTATCGAACCCGGCTCGGCGATCGAGAACACGATGATAGACAGCGATGTCTCGCGGGCAAGCGCGAATGCCGTCGCATCCATGACCTGGTAGCCGCCCTCGATGGCCTGGGAATGCGTCAGGCGGTCAAACCGCTTCGCCGTCCGGTCCTTTTTCGGATCGGCGCTGTAGACGCCATCGACATTGGTGGCCTTCAACACCGCCTGGGCGCCGATTTCGGCGGCACGCAACACCGCCGTCGTGTCGGTGGTGAAGAACGGATTGCCGGTTCCTCCGCCGAGCAGCACGATGCGCCCCTCGGCGAGGCATTTGTGCGCCGCACCGCGGGTATACAACTCGCAGATCTGCGGCATCACGAACGCCGAAAAGGCCCGCGCCGGCGCCCCGCGTCGCTCAATGGCGGCCTCCAGCGCCAGGCAGTTCATCACGGTCGCGAGCATCCCCATGGTATCGCCGGTCGGCCGCGACACGCCGCGCGAGGATACTTCGACACCGCGCACCAGGTTGCCGCCGCCAACCACAACGGCGATTTCGACGCCCAGCTGCTTGGCGGCGATCAGGTCGCCGGCAATCCGGTCGATGGTCGGCTGGTCCATGCCGGACGGATGGCCGCCGGCGAAATATTCGCCCGACAATTTGATCACCACGCGACGATAGACCGGCTCTGCCATTGCTAGACGCTTTCCTACCCCGCGCGGGCTGCTCCCGGCAAACAGGCCGACAGCACTTCCTGCCGGGGCTATTTCTTGCCGCTTGCGGCCGCGACCTCGGCTGCGAAATCGGATTCCTGCTTGTCGATTCCCTCGCCCAGAGCATAGCGCACAAATCCAGTCACCCTGATCGGGGCGCCGACCTTACCCTCAGCTTCTTTGACCGCCTGGCCGACCGATTTGCCGCCATGCTCGGCATGGATCGAGGCTTGTTCCAGCAGGCAGACCTCCTTGTAATAGGTCTTCAACCCGGACTCGACGATCTTTTCGATCACGTTCTCCGGCTTGCCCTGCTGGCGGTATTTGTCCGCCAACACCTCCTTCTCGCGCTTGACGGCGGCGGGATCGAGCCCGGCCGGATCCAGCGCCTGCGGGTTGGTGGCGGCGACATGCATCGCAAGCTGGCGGCCGAGCTGCGCGAGTTCATCGGCTTTGCCGGCGGACTCCAGCGCGACGATCACGCCCATCTTGCCGGCGCCTTCGATCACCGCGTTGTGCACATAGCTCGAGACCACGCCGTGACCGACCTCCAGCGCAGCCGCGCGGCGCAGCGTCATGTTCTCACCGATGGTGGCAATCGCGTCCGCGATGGCGGTCTCGACCGTGACGGCGCCAACCTTGGCGGCCTTGATCTTGTCGAGGTCGGCGCCGGCCTTGAGCGCGACCTGCGCGATCATCTTGACCAGTCCCTGAAACTGTTCGTTGCGCGCAACGAAATCGGTCTCGGAATTGACCTCAACCACGACGCCTCTGGTGCCGGCGGTGAGCGCGCCGATCAGGCCCTCCGCGGCCAGGCGGCCGGCCTTTTTCGCCGCCTTCGACAGTCCCTTCTTGCGCAGCCAGTCGATCGCAGCCTGCATGTCGCCGTTATTCTCGGCGAGCGCCTGCTTGCAGTCCATCATGCCGACGCCCGTGGTCTCGCGCAGATCCTTGACCATCGCCGCTGTAATTGTTGCCATCGTTGCAATCCTCTTGCCTGTCAGGGCGATGGCGGCGGGCCTTGTCGCGCTCCGCCGCCGTGCACCGCCAGGATCCAGCTAAACAGGAGGCTCGCGGCCGGAAGGGTCCGGCCAGCGCATTCGCCTCATTCGGCTTCCGCGGTCATCGCCTTGGCCTGGGCGACCCAGCCGTCGGCGCGCGAGGGAAGTCCAACCTCTTCGCCAATCTTGTGGGCGGTGTCGTGATCGAGCTCAGCCAGCTGCCAGTAATGAAAGATGCCGAGATCGTTGAATTTCTTCTCGATCGTGCCGGACACCCCGGTCAGCTTCTTGAGATCGTCGGCAGCACCGCGCGGACCGGCGAGACCCTGGAAGCCGATGGGTTGCGGCGCCGCAGGAATCTGCTCGCGGACGGGTTGGGCGGAGGCGCCGATATCGATTCCGGCGTCACCCTGCGCGCGCGAGATGCCATCGATCACGGCACGGGCGACCAAATCGCAATACAGCGAGATGGCGCGGCCGGCATCGTCATTGCCCGGCACCACATAGGTGATGCCTTTCGGGTCCGAATTGGTGTCGACGATCGCAGCGACCGGAATATTGAGCCGCTGGGCTTCCTGGATCGCGATGTCTTCCTTGTTGGTGTCGATCACGAAGATCATATCGGGCAGGCCGCCCATCTCCTTGATGCCGCCCAGCGAGCGATCGAGCTTGTCGCGCTCGCGCTGCAGCGTCAGCCGTTCTTTCTTGGTGTACGCCGTGGCATCGCCGGAATTGAGCACTTCATCGAGGTGCCGCAGCCGCTTGATCGAGCCGGAAATGGTCTTCCAGTTGGTCAGCGTGCCGCCGAGCCAGCGCGAGTTCACAAAATACTGCGCCGAACGCTTGGCGGCCTCGGCGATGCCGTCCTGCGCCTGGCGCTTGGTGCCGACGAACAGGATACGGCCGCCCTTGGCAACGGTGTCGCTAACCGCCTGCAGCGCGCGATGCAGCAACGGCACGGTCTGGGCGAGGTCGATGATGTGGATGTTGTTGCGGGCACCGAAGATGTAATCCGACATCTTCGGATTCCAGCGGTGCGATTGGTGGCCGAAGTGAACGCCAGCTTCCAATAGCTGGCGCATAGAGAAATCAGGTAGCGCCATAGTTCTTTCTCCGGTTGGTTCCTCCGGAAGCGTGTGAGCAAACGAGCCTTGCGGCCCGGCTGCCACCGGACGGCCTTGTGAGCCATGCTTCCGTGTGAGATGGCGCGGTATATAGCGGTATTTTCGCGATAAGCAAGGAAATAGGGTCGGTTTTGCCTTCCGCAACCGGCCCGAAATGCGCCGCGCTGCGCGGGCCGCGTGCGGCTTTGGGCCTCCGCCACAGGGCGCGCGGTCGGCTGGGCCTCCAGCCGCGCGTCTTGCAGATGCAAAGCTTCGCGTTAAAGCGTCTGCACGTCGACCACGCCGGAGACCGCCTTGATGGCGCCGGCGATCTGCGGCGACACCTTGAAGCGGCCCGGCAGCTTCATTTCCACCTCGGTCTCGAGGTCGAGCATCATCACCAGCGACACGTCGCCGTCGCCGCCGTTGGCGGGCCCCGGTCTTGCCTGATCGGCGCGCGCCGAACCACCCTGCGCCGCCTCGGGCAGCTGCAGCCGCTTGGCGATGGATTCAAGCGGCCTGGTATCACGAACGAAAATCCGGAGACCCTTTTGGCTTTTTGCCGCCGCGTCATCGAGTGGCTCGGCGTGCAGCACGCGCGCCCGGACATCCTCGCCCTGTAGTTCGGCGCCGAGCTGCAACAACACGGCAGCGCCCGGCTCCAGCACCTCGCGATACTGCGCAAGCCCTTCCGCAAACAGTACGGCCTCAAAATGGCCGGTCGGGTCCGATAGACCCATGATGCCCATCTTGTTGCCGGTCTTGGTGCGCCGCTCCATGCGCGACACCACGGTGGCGGCAACCTTGCCCGCGGTCGCACCGGTTTTGACCGCGCGGGAAAATTCCGCCCAGGACTGCACCCGCAGCCGCTTCAGCACCGTCGCGTAATCATCGAGTGGATGCCCGGACAGGAAAAATCCGATCGCATCATATTCGCGCCGCAGCCGTTCGGCCGGCAGCCATGGCTCGAGCTGCGGCAACATGATGGCCGGCGCGTCCGCAGCGCCGCCGAACATGTCGTTCTGGCCCACGGTCGCGGCCTCATGGCTGCGCTGGCACGCGGCGAGGATGGCTTCGGCGCCCGCAAACAGCCTCGCGCGATTGGAATCCAGCGCGTCGAAGGCGCCGGCGGCGGCGAGGCTCTCGATCACACGCTTGTTGATCGCACGCGGATTGACCCGCGCGGCGAAATCCGCAAGCGAGGTGAACACTCCGTCCTTGCGCGCCTCCACAATCAGTTCGACGGCCTGATGGCCGACGCCCTTTAGCGCCGCCAGTGCATAATAGATCGTGCCGTCGCTCACCTCGAAGCTGGCGCCCGAACGATTGATCGAGGGCGCTTCGAGCTTGATCCCGAGCCGTTGCGCTTCGGCGCGAAATTCGGAAAGCTTGTCGGTATTGTTCAGCTCGAGCGTCATCGAGGCCGCCAGGAATTCGACCGGGTAGTGCGCCTTCATGTAGGCGGTGTGATACGACACCAGCGCGTAGGCGGCAGCGTGACTCTTGTTGAAACCGTAATCGGCGAACTTCGCGAGCAATTCAAAGATGGTGTCCGCTTGGCCCTTGGACACACCATTCCTGACCGCACCGGCAACGAAGCCGGCGCGCTGCTGCTCCATCTCGGAGCGGATTTTCTTGCCCATGGCGCGGCGCAACAGATCGGCTTCGCCGAGCGAATAGCCGGCCATCACCTGCGCGATTTGCATCACCTGTTCTTGGTAGATGATGACCCCGAATGTCTCCTTCAGGATCGGCTCGAGCATGGGATGCAGGTATTCCGGCTCTTCGTCGCCATGCTTGCGCGCGCAATAGGTCGGAATGTTCGCCATCGGACCCGGTCGATACAGCGCGACCAGCGCGATGATGTCCTCGAAGCGGTCGGGCCGCATGTCGACCAGCGCTCGCCGCATGCCCTGACTTTCAACCTGGAACACGCCGACCACATCGCCGCGCGCCAGCATCTGGTAACTCGCGGCATCGTCGAGCGGCAGGGTAGCCAGATCGATCTCCACGCCGCGCCGCCCGAGCAGCTTCACGGCGGCGTCGAGCACCGTAAGCGTCTTCAGGCCGAGAAAATCGAACTTCACCAGACCAGCTGGCTCGACCCATTTCATGTTGAACTGGGTCACCGGCATGTCGGATTTCGGGTCGCGATAGAGCGGCACCAGTTCGCTCAAGGGCCGGTCGGCGATCACGATCCCCGCGGCATGGGTCGATGCATGCCGGGTTAGTCCCTCGAGACGCTGCGCGATGTCGAAAGCGCGCGCCACCACCGGGTCCTCGTCGCGAAATGCCTGCAGCCTGGGTTCGCTGGCGATTGCGGCAGCCAGCGTCACCGGGGCGGCCGGATTTTGCGGGACCAGCTTGGTCAACTTGTCGACCTGGCCATAGGGCATCTGCAGCACGCGGCCGACGTCGCGCAGCACCCCGCGCGCCTGCAAGGTGCCGAAGGTGATGATCTGCGCCACCTGATCGCGGCCGTAGCGCTGCTGAACGTAGTCGATCACCTCACCGCGCCGGTCCTGGCAGAAATCGATGTCGAAATCCGGCATCGAGACGCGCTCCGGATTGAGGAAGCGCTCGAACAGCAGGCCGAACCGGATCGGGTCGAGATCGGTGATGGTGAGCGCATAGGCGACCAGCGAGCCCGCGCCGGAGCCGCGGCCCGGCCCGACCGGAATGCCTTCGGCTTTGGCCCATTTGATAAAATCGGCCACGATCAGGAAATAGCCCGCATAGTCCATGCGGGTGATGACGTCGAGTTCGAAGGCGAGCCGGGCGCGGTAGCTCTCTTCGGACGTGCCCTGCGAAAGGCCGTGGATTTCAAGCCGGTTGCTCAGCCCCTCCCCGGCCTGCCGGCGCAATTCCGCCGCCTCGTCGCTCGCGGCATCGGCGGCGTTGGCGGCTGCGCCGACGGTGAAGCGCGGCAGGATCGGCTTGCGCGTCAGCGGGCGGAACGAGCAACGCTCGGCAATTTCGATGGTCGAGGCGAGCGCCTCCGGAACGTCGGCGAACAGCACAGCCATTTCCGCCCGCGTCTTGAAGCGGTGGTCCGGGGTGAGCTGATCGCGGTCGGTTTCGGCAACGAGCCGACCGCCGGCGATGCACAGCAAGGCGTCATGGGCCTCATAATCGTCCGTGCTGGCGAAATACGGCTCATTGGTCGCAACCAGCGGCAAGCCCCGGGTATAGGCCAGATCGATCAGTGCGGCTTCCGCGCGGCGTTCCTTCTCGACGCCGTGGCGCTGCAATTCGATGTAGAGGCGGTCGCCGAACAGCGCGGCCAGCCGGTCGCAGCGCGTCGCCGCCAGCGCCGCGTGTTCGGCATTGATCGCAAGCGAGATCGGCCCGTCCGGACCGCCGGTCAGCGCGATCAGGTCCTCAGCGTCGTCCTGCAGCCATTCGAACTTGATATGCGGGGCCTGGTGAACCGGCGTCTCCAGAAAGGCGCGGGAGTTCAGCCGCATCAGGCCGCGATAGCCGCGTTCGCGGGCCGCCAATAGCACGAGCCGCGAAGGCACGGCGGCCGAGGCACTGCGGGCGTTGGGGTCCTGATCGCCGAAATCGACCGCCAGCTCACAGCCGATGATTGGCTGGATGCCGTAACCGGCCATCTTGTCGGAGAATTCCAGCGCCCCGAACATGTTGTCGGTGTCGGTCAGCGCCAATGCCGGCTGGCGATCGGCCTTGGCCAATTCGGCGAGCTTCTGGATCTTGATCGACCCCTTTAGCAGCGAATAGGCCGAATGGACGTGAAGATGGACAAATCCGGCATTGGGCATGGCTGCGGAGGACTTCTCTGTCATGGATGCCTGGGGATCACCGTGCCGGAGGGAGCAGAGCCGCCTCGAAGGCCGACTCGCCGCGCGATGGTGATGCCTGGGGCGGCAGGAGTCCACGCGGAACGCGCTATCGCGCTCCGCCATCCTCCTTTTCCCCAACGCCGATTGTGCCTTTTAAAGGCTCGTGCAGACCCACCTCAGAGCTGGGGGATCAGTTGCGCCCAGACCGCGACCATCCCGACAAACAGCGTTATCGAGGCCAATGCAGCCGCTTCTTCGACGAAGGTCTTCAACATAGGCTCGCCTCCTTGCTATAAGAACGGAAGAAGAACATTGTTCCCTTTCTGTTCTCAGGAGTCAAGGGCGCGCAGGGGCCAAGTTTACGGAAGCGGCCACCATGGTTAAGCCTCGGCGAGGCTACCGGCCGCGACCTCGGATGGATCCGTGCGCGGCCCCAACGCGGGAACGTGAATTGACGTTGGCTCGCCCGACCTGATCAGCTTGTCCCCAAGCAGGGGCGGTAGCTATGCGAGGAGCGTTCCAGATAGCGACGGTGTGTAGCGTTGCCTTGACGTCGATCGCGCTGCCTGCCGCGGCGCAGAATTATCCGTTCTGCATCAAGGGCTGCGATTTCGGCGCCGGCCGCGGCGACTGCAGCTTTTCCAGCTACCAGCAGTGCCAAGCGACCGCTTCGGGACGGGACGCCTATTGCGAGGAAAATCCTTATTTCAGCGCCGGTGCAGAAGCGCAGGCGCACCGCATCCGCCAATCCCGAAGGAGGTACTGATGCGCAGTCTGGCTCTGGCGGTTTTGACGGCCACGACGTTCGGATTTGCGGGACCGGCGGCCGCCCAAACCTACGACCCGAATTATCCGGTCTGCCTGCATGTGTATGGACCCATCGCATATTACGAATGCCGCTACACGTCGCTGGCCCAGTGCAACGCCGCGGCATCCGGGCGCGCCGCGCAGTGCGGGCTCAATCCGTACATGGCGAACGCGGCTGAGCCGGCTGAACGACCCTACCGAAGGTACCGCCGCGCTTATTAGATCTTTTTAAGAATGACCTAAATCGTTTGTCCGGAAAACCGACAGCCGGTTTTCATCACGCCCTAGTCCAGTTCGACGACCCGACCGTCCACCAGCGACACCCGCCGGTCCATCCGGGCCGCCAGGTCCATGTTGTGAGTTGCGATCAGCATCGCAACGCGCGTCGCTTTGACCAGTTGCACCAGCGCATGAAAGACATGGTCCGCGGTATTCGGATCGAGATTGCCGGTCGGCTCATCCGCCAGTAGCGCCCGCGGCGCATTGGCGACAGCGCGCGCGATCGCGACGCGTTGCTGCTCGCCGCCCGACAGTTCGGCCGGCCGGTGCTTGATGCGATCGCCCAACCCCAGATAGGCCAGGATTTCGCTGGCGCGCTTGACCGTCTCGGCGCGCCTGAGGCCGCGGATCATCTGCGGCAACATGACGTTCTCAAGCGCGGAAAATTCCGGCAGCAGCCGGTGCGATTGATAGACAAAGCCGATATCGGTGCGGCGGATCTGGGTTCGCTCGACATCCGACAATCCCGAGGTGGCGGTGCCGCCGACATAGACTTCGCCCTCGTCGGGGCTTTCGAGCAGCCCGGCGATATGCAACAGCGTCGATTTGCCCGCGCCTGACGGTGCCACCAGCGCCACCGATTGCCCCGCCCACAGCGCCAGCTTGGCACCGTCCAGAATAGTCAGCGTCGTCTCGCCTTGCATGTAGTGGCGCTTTATCTCGTGGAGATAGATGACCGGTACATCTTCCGCCCCCTTCGCCATCTCGTCCTCACTCGTACCGGAGCGCTTCGACGGGATCGAGGCGGGCGGCACGCCACGATGGATACAGCGTGGCAAGGAAGGACAGCGTCAGGGCCATGATCACCACCGCGCTGGTCTCGCCGAAATCGATCTCGGCCGGCAGCTTGGAGAGGAAGTAAAGCTCCGGCGAGAACAATTCGGTGTTGGTGAGCCAGGACAGGAACTGCCGAATGGATTCGATATTCAGGCAGATCAGGAGACCGACGAAAAACCCGGTCAGGGTGCCGACCACCCCGATCGAGGCACCCGTAATCAGGAACACCCGCATGATCGAGCCCTGCGAGGCGCCCATTGTGCGCAGGATCGCGATGTCGCTGCCCTTGTCCTTGACCAGCATGATCAGGCCGGAGACGATGTTCAAGGCCGCCACCAGCACGATCATGGTCAGAATCAGAAACATCACGTTGCGTTCGACCTGGAGCGCATTGAAGAAGGTCGAGTTGCGCTGCCGCCAGTCGACCAGGAATATCGGCCGTCCGGCGGCCTCGGTGACGCTCTTGCGGAAGCTGTCGATCTTGTCCGGATTGGTGGTGAACACCTCGATCGCGGTGACGTCGTTGGCGCGGTTGAAATAGGCCTGCGCCTCGGTCAGCGGCATGAACACGAAACTCGCGTCATATTCCGCCATGCCAATCTCGAATACCGCCGCGACCTTGTAGGGTTTGATGCGCGGGGTCGTGCCCATCGGGGTCACCGCCCCCTTGGGCGAGACCAAGGTGATGCTATCCCCGGCGTGAAGCGACAGCTGATCGGCAAGCCGGCGGCCGATCGCAACGCCCTGTCCCTCATCGAAACCCTCGAGCGAGCCCTGCTTGATGTTTTTGGCGATCGAGGTGAGGTTGTTGAGGTCATCGGCGCGAATGCCGCGAATGAACACGCCGGCCGCATTGAACGGCGAGGATCCCAGTCCCTGACCGTCCACGACGGGCGCCGCCAGCCGGATGCCGGCGACCTGATTGATGCGCTCGGCGACGTCCTTCCAGTCGGTCAACGGCGATTCCAGCGGCTGCACCAGAAGGTGTCCGTTGAGGCCGAGAATCTTGTCCAGCAATTCCTTGCGAAAGCCGTTCATCACCGCCATCACGATGATCAGCGTGGCGACCCCGAGCATGATGCCGAGGAAGGAGAAGCCGGCGATGACGGAGATGAATCCTTCCTTGCGGCGTGCCCGCAAATAGCGTCCCGACAGCAGCCATTCGAATGGCGCGAAAGGTGGGGTTCGAACTGGTTCGTTCATGGATGCATCCGTTATCCGAGTTTCACATGATTCGGACTGGTTGTGGCCGTCACGTTGGCTACGCGAGCGCCTGCGGTGGATAATCTCTTCACGAAGTCAGCCGCGCCACGGCATCCGCCGGGCTCAGATGCTGGCGGGACCCGTCGCTACGCCGCTTGACCTCGAGCTTGCCTTCGGCGAGGCCCTTCGGGCCAACCAGAATCTGCCAGGGAATGCCGATCAGGTCGGCGGCAGCGAACTTGGCGCCGGCCCGCTGGTCGGTGTCGTCGTAGAGAACCTCGACGCCCGCCGCCGCGAGTTCGCGGTAAAGCCGCTCGCAGGCCGCGTCGGTATCTTCCGCTCCCTGCTTCAAATTCAGGATTGCCGCCTTGAACGGGGCAACCGCCTCCGGCCATTTGATGCCGGCCTCGTCATGCGAGGCCTCGATGATCGCACCGACCAGGCGCGAGACACCGACGCCATAGGAGCCGCCGTGGATCGCGAGATCGGCCCCATCGGCGCCCGCGACCAGGGCTTTCATGCTGTCGGAATACTTGGTGCCGAAGTAGAAGATCTGGCCGACCTCGATGCCCCGGGTATGGACCTTCTTTTCCACCGGCACCTCGCGGTCGAAGCGCGCGGCATCGTGGACGTCCTCGGTGGCGGCATAGACCGACGTCCATTGCTTGATGATCGGGGTGAGATCGCCGTCGTAGTCGATGTCCTCGCCGGGGACCGGCAGGTTGAGCACGTCGCTATCGCAGAAGACGGCAAACTCGCCGGTTTCGGCGAGTACGATGAATTCATGGCTGAGATCGCCGCCGATCGGGCCGGTTTCGGCGCGCATCGGAATCGCCTTCAATCCCATGCGCGCAAAGGTCCGCAAATAGGCGATGAACATCCTGTTGTAGGAGCGCCGCGCCGCCGCCTCGTCGATGTCGAAGGAATAGGCGTCCTTCATCAGGAATTCACGGCCGCGCATCACGCCGAAACGCGGACGCTGCTCGTCGCGGAACTTCCACTGGATATGGTAGAGGTTGAGCGGCAGGCTCTTGTAGGATTTCACGTAGGCGCGGAAGATCTCGGTGATCATTTCCTCGTTGGTCGGGCCATAGAGCAATTCGCGCTTGTGACGATCGGTGATGCGCAGCATTTCCGGGCCATAGGCATCGTAGCGGCCGCTTTCGCGCCAGAGGTCGGCGAGTTGCAGCGTCGGCATCAGCAGTTCCAGGGCGCCGGCGCGGTCCTGTTCCTCGCGCACGATCTGCTCGATCTTCCTCAGCACCCGCAGGCCCAGCGGTAGCCAGGCATAGATACCGGCCGCTTCCTGCCGGATCATGCCGGCGCGCAGCATCAGCCGGTGCGACACGATCTCCGCCTCTTTCGGATTCTCTTTCAGGATGGGCAGAAAGAACCGCGACAATCGCATGAGCACACCGCAAGAATCGGTCGGATACGGGAGGCCAGCAGTGAAACCGGATCGCCCCTTGAAACACAAGGGCGGGCATCGCCGAAAAGCCGCTAAGGCTGCGGATTTCCTGTTGTTTTGCTGGCAACATTGATGGCCCGATTAAGGCACGAGCGCGTCACCGAACCGCCGCAATGCGAAAAAGCTCAGGTGACGGCCGCTACGGTCTCTGATCACGCGCCAAGCGAACCGACGGCGAATCACAGGGGGAGCGAGCCGGAGCATTGCACCCATCAGCCTCACATCTTCATGCCCGGAGCCATGTGGCCGCCGGCATTGCCCGCGCCCGGGCTTGGCGCGCCCACGCCCTGCACATCGAACGACAGTTTCACCTTGCCGGCTTTCTCGAACTCCAGCGTGACCGGCACCTTGTCGCCCTGCTTGAGCGGATGTTTGAGATCGAGCATCATCAGATGATAGCCGCCCGGCGCCAGCTTGACGGTCTTGCCGGGTTCGATCGTCAAGCCGTTGTCCAGCGGGCGCATGGTCATCACGCCATTCCTGGCGCTCATTTCGTGGACCTGGATTTTATCGGAGACATCGGCCGACCCGCCAATCAGCCGGTCGGGCGCCGAACCCTTGTTCTCGATGGTCAGATAGCCGCCGGCAACCTTGGCGCCGCCCGGCGTGGCGCGGCTCCAGGCTTGGCTGATGACGAGGTCGCCGGCCTTGACCTCCTCAGCCCGCGCCGGCGAGGCAAGCAAACAGGCGAGCACGGCGAGGCCTGCCATCGTGCGTGCGAAGGAAATCAACGTGGATCTTTCGGTTTTCATGGCGCGGTTCTCCCGGACGTGGACGATCTACATAAGGTGACTGGCGGGATGCAGGGTGCCGAGCACGCCGACAATCGCGAGCACCGCGAAGGCGAGAGCGATCTCGATGATGCTGTTGCGGGTCATCCGCGCCAGCGCTTTGGGCGAGCCTTCGGCTTGCCATGCAAGGGCAAGCTGCGGCGTCAGCCAGAGCCGGTTGATCCCGGCGAAGGTCAGCATGATGGCGAACACGGCAATCTTGACCATCAGGAGCCGTCCATATCCGGTGAGCAGCAGGCCGCGAAACGAGCCAACCAGAATCCATGCATTGATCAGACCGGTGATCACCAGGGTTGCGACGCTGAGGATGCCCAAGGTCGAAAACCTCCGGGCGGCATCGCGTGCAAGCGAGGCCCATGCAAGCACCTTGCTGCGCCCCGCCGCCGCAAGCAGCAGCGCCAACGACACCAAACCTCCGGTCCAGGCCGCCGCGGCCAGCAGATGCAACAGATCGGCGGCCTGATGCAGTTCTCCCAGCGCTCCCGGCGTCGAGCCGGCGTGGCCGGTCCACGCGATGGCGGCAACGAGCCCCAGCGCCGCGCCGAGCGCAGGCCAGCGCGCCCCCGCAAATCGATCAAGCGCCAGGCAGGCGGCCAGCAAGACGGCCAGCCCGAAGCGAACCTTTGACACCGCCCCGAATTGCGTTTCGTCCAGCACCGTCGACAGCAGGTCGAACGTCAGGGCCTGAAACCCAACGCCGCCCATCGCGAGGGCTTGCAGCAGAAGCCAGATCACGCCGGATGCCGCCGCAATCGCAAGACCGACCGATGCCGTCAGAAGAATTTGCGACCGGACCAGCATTGTCGCCGGGTGCTTCGAACCCATGACGGGCTCGGCCACCACAGCTCGGAATATCAGCGCTCCCGACGTCACCGCGGTGGCGGCAAAGTGTATCGCGCGAATGACGACCAACGGAGTGTTGATCTCTGCGAGCCAGTCCATTGCTCTGCCCGCGGCTTACTGACCAACCTGGAAGGTGAAATTGCCGTCGCTCGTGTGGGTGTCGACCGAAAGCGCATGCCAGGTCACGTGGTAGGTCCCGGTACCGCCCGGACGCAGCGCCACCGACATCTCCGTGCCGCTGATCCGCGGTTTTCCGGTATCGACGCGCTGACCGGCGGCGTTGGTCACGGTGACCTTGCTGAAGGCCGGCTCCAGCTTTTGCGTAAACCACAGCGTCACTTGCTGCGGAGGACTTGCGACTTTGTTGCCGACGCGCGGCTCGGCATGGTCGAGAAAAGCATGTGCGCTGGCTTCACCGGTCGCGAGCAACAACGGCAACAGCACTATTCCGGCAACGGTTGAGCGGTGCATGGTCAATTCCTCGCAAACGGGCTGGCGGGCTGCACGGGGCCGCCGAAGATCGGTTTGCCGATGCCCCGCGGATCGATGTCGTCGAGATAGAGATGCAGTTGCGCGATCACCCCGACATTGCTGCCGCTTTGCCGGTTGATCGGGATCAGAGCCTCGATGCCGATCTGAAAGGTGTTGCCGACCCAGATCATGCCGGGATTGATGGTACCGGTCGTCGTCGTTCCGGAAGTGAAGGTGTTTGATAGCGGCGTCTGCAGCGTTGCCTCCACCAGAGGGATCAGATGATTGACGAATTCCGGCAGGCCGAGGTCGATCACGGCGGATTTCAGGTAGGGCATGCTGTACTGGATCGTTCCGCCCCAGTTCAAAACCCGCGGATGGAATTCGGTATCTGCCGTTAGATCGCCGCTGTCGGGATCGACGCCAAAGGTCGTGGTCGAATTCCTGCCCGGGATCGCGTAACCGACCTGCCCGGTGATCGCGACCGGCCTGATCCATGAGAAGGTGTCCGGCAGATCGCCAAGGCCTTTGCCGAAGTAAAAGGTCGGCGTGTAGGTGTTGAACGGATCGGCGCCGACGCTTTGCGCGCCGGTGCCGCCCCATTCGACGCTGAGACCGACCGACATCACGAACTCATGCTCCGGGTTCCGGTAGACGCGGTATTTGAACGTCGTCTCCAGGTTCTGAAATCCGTTGGCGCCGGCGGCGGTGGGGTCGATCGGACCGAGGAAAGTGTAAGTCGAGCCAAACGACACCGCGAAATCCTCGGTAATGCGCTTGGAGAACTCTGCGGATATATCGCGCTGCCGTACCGGCGGAACGTCGCCCGTCTTGAAACTGTCGACCGTCGGAAGCGTCAGTTCATCGTTGACGCCGGGATCGTCGATGCCGAGCGTGGCGGGAAAGAAGCGATTGCCGACGATCTCGTGGGCGAGGCTTTGACCGGATGGAATGAGCATGATCGCGAGCCCCGACAGGCCCGCGCGCCAAAGATGGATAGACATGAGGATTCTCCACAAATCTTGAGCGGTGAACGCGGCCGATGACCGCAAGGTTCACGTCAAGTCCGGCGGTGCGCGCGCCTGGGCGTGGCAGCCGGCTCGGCCGCCGAACACGTCGGGGGCGCGGTCAACCCAGGCCACCGGCTTGGGCTCGAGATAGGACATTGCGACCGTGGTCTGCGGCGGGTCAACCGGAGCGCCGCTATGGGCGAGATTGCAGAGCGAACAGCAGCCATCATGCGAGCCGGGTCGGCCGGGTTGATCCGCCGGGTAGTCCGACTGGGTCGGGGTCGAAGCTCCGTCATCATGACAGATCGCGGCCACATGCAAGGGATCGCTGGCCGCGATGCTGGCCGCCCAGCATGCCGCCACCGGCGCAAGGATTTGCACCATGAGAGCGATCAGGACGATCGGAAGAAATTCCCGCAGCCGCCGGCGCATCGACAATTCTACCCTCTTCAATCCTGCCAGATAATCATGCAGTGAGTCCCAAGTCGAGATTAGGTTCCCGATCTGGCCCAACTCCGGCGACATCGGAGACGAGTTCCTCAACGGCGGAGCCAAAGAAGTCAGGCTCTTCTGAGCCCTACATACTCAACGGCAAAGTCCAGCATCCGGATGCAACCGAAATGACAGAAATCGCGATCATTTCGCCGCTTGCCCAAATTTTGAACAATCGTTGCTGAAATTGGTGACAAGAGGCCGGGGATGGTCTACCAGTGCAGCCTCAGACCGGCCGCTAGGTGAAGTCTGGTGGTCCAAGTCTGGTGGTCCAAGTCTCGGGAGGAGCCCTGACGCGCACAAGCAGCGTCAACCCGGCAATCAAGATCAAATCCAATTTTTCGGGAAAACAGGGTCGACACAATTTTTAGAGCAGGGCTTGCCGCCCTGCTCTTTTTTGTTTGTCTTTGATTGGTCTTGGTTGCAACGGACTTGCTGCCCCGCTCGCTTTTCACGACGGTCTGCAAGGCCTCTCAATCCGTGCAACTCGCAACAACGCCTGATGCGATGACCGCAAGCAATCTGATCCAATACAGCTTCGAACTCGCCGCCGGGCGATGCGACGATCTGGCGCCGCTGGTCTACCGCCGCTTGTTTCGCGACCATCCTGAGGCCGAGGCGATGTTCCGGAGCGAGGGCAGCGATCTCGTAAAAGGCTCGATGCTGGCGCTCACCATCGAGGCGATGCTGGATTTCGCGGGCGATCGCACCGGGCACTTTCGCATGATCCAATGCGAGGTGCAGTCGCACGACGCTTACGGCACCCCGCGGCAGCTGTTCGGCGAGTTCTTTGGCGTGATCGCCGCTACCGTGCGCGAAATCCTCGGGGAGGAATGGTCGGCCGAGATCGATGATGCGTGGCGGAACTTGCTGCACGAACTCGATCGGTTCATCTCAGAAAGCCAAATGTGAACGACTTCCATCGCGCCCGCAATGGCAACCGGACCGGCAACGGACGGCGCAATCACTCCCGCTCGAGAAAGTTCGATCCGACGTCGGCCTTCTTCTTGATGGGATCGTAGTCGCAATAGACACCGTCGGCGAGCAAGGTATAGCTCGCGATTACCGTGTACTTATCCGGCTTGACCGAACCCAACCCGATTATCGAGGTTTTGTTGCCGGTATTCCATTTGAACGGGGTCGAACTCTGGGCTTTCTCGCAGGCCGCGACCGCCTCCGCAAAAACCGAGCCTTCGACGAACGCCTTCAACGTCCGGAGCTGAACCGCCATTTTCCAGTCGAGGTAGAAGGCGGCTCCGAGCCCGGCAATGGTCAGCACCAAAAGCCCGGCAATGGTCCGTTGAAACGTCATCGCGGCTCCCCCGGCGCATGAAAACCGCTCACAGCGGTATCCCCATCAGTCTCGACAGCCGCTCGATATTAAAATAGCCGGCATCGTAGGCAAGCATCGCGATCGCGAAAATGACCGCCGAAACCAGGGTGGTCCAGACCAGCTTGCGACCCATCTGGCTGGCGATCGGCGCCCCTGGGTCGGTGCCGTCAATCATTCGACCGGCGTCCCCACCGTCTTCGTGCTGGCTGCGTACCCCGAACGGCAGCGTCAAGAACAGCACAACCCACCAAAGTACAAAGTAAATCGCAAATCCGGTTGATATTGTGTAGAGCATCCGCCCTCAAGCCTGCTCGATTTCGACCAACGCGCCGGAAAAATCCTTCGGGTGCAGGAACAGCACCGGCTTGCCATGCGCGCCGATCTTCGGGCTGCCATCGCCGAGCACCCGCGCGCCCGCCTTGATCAGGGTGTCGCGCGCCGCGATGATGTCGGGGACCTCATAGCATATGTGGTGAATGCCGCCGTCGGCGTTGCGCTCGAGAAATTTGGCGATCGGGGAGGCTTCGCCGAGCGGCTGAATAAATTCGAGCTTGGTGTTCGGAAGGGTCACGAACACGGTGATGACGCCGTGTTCCGGCAGCGGCACCGGCGCCGAGATCCCGGCGCCGAACGCCGCGCCATAGATACTGGCGGCCTTCTCGGCGTCCTTGACCGCGATCGCGACGTGATTGAGGCGGCCCAACATGACTTCATCTCCGCTTTCGCTTGCGCGTGTTCCGAACCGCAGAACCGGTACTCGCTCTTGCGCAACACGCGCTAGACCGTCAGAACGTGAACTACGCAGAGCGGCTTCTTGCCCCACTGCTCGCTGATTGAAGCGCGAATCGCCCGGCGCACCAATTCCGCCATCGCGTCGGGATCACGTCGCCGCGCCCGAGGCAGGCCCTCCACGGTTGATACCACGACATCGAACACGATCTCATCGATGATTTCTCCTGCCGCATTTTTCTCGGGTATCCCGACCAGATCGACCTCGGGGTCGTCGGCCAATTCGCCGCTTTCCGTCATCGCGATGGCCACGAAGGCGCAACCCGCAAATCCCAGCCGGCGCCGCTCGACTACCGCACGCGATTTGGAATCCTCCAGGATCGAGCCGTCCTTGTAAAGCCGCCCCGACGGTAGCTGATCGATGATGCCGGGGTCGCCCGGCCCCAACTTCACCAGATCGCCGTTGCGGCAGATCAGCACCTTCGGCACGCCGGCGGCCCGCGCCAGCTTGGCGTGCTCGAACAGATGCAGCGCCTCGCCATGAACGGGGATCAAGAGCTGCGGGCGCACCCAGGAGATGATGTCGCGCAGCTCGTCGCGGCGGGGGTGGCCGGAGACATGAACAAGATGGGTGCGATCGGTAATGACTTCTACGCCCTGGTTGATCAGGCCATTGATAATGGAGCCGACCGCCTTCTCGTTGCCCGGAATGGTGCGCGAGGAAAAAATCACGCAATCGCCCTTGTTGAGCGTCACCTCGGGATGGTCGTCATTGGCGATGCGCGCCAGCGCCGCGCGCGGTTCGCCCTGGCTGCCCGTGCACAGCGCCAGCACCTTGTCGGGCGGAAAATGCCCGTAAAGATCGGCGCCGCGGAAATTCTGCACACCATCGAGAAAGCCGGTCTCGCGCGCCACCTGCACCACGCGTTCCATGGCGCGGCCGACCACCACCACCTCGCGTCCGGCGGCCTTCGCGGCATCCGCGACCGCGCGCAGCCGTGCGACGTTGGAGGCAAAAGTGGTCACGGCGACGCGCCCTCTTGCGGCCTTCACCAATTCGGTGATGGTTCTGGCGACCTCGGCCTCCGAAGGCGAGCGCCCTTCCCGCACGGCGTTGGTGGAATCGCCGATCAGCGCCAGCACGCCGGCGTCTCCAAGCTCGCGCAGGCGGCGCTCGTCGGTCGGCTGGCCGATGATCGGCGTCGGGTCGATCTTCCAGTCGCCGGTATGCAGCACGACGCCGGCTTCGGTGTGGATCGCCAGCGCGTGAGATTCCGGAATCGAATGCGCCACCGGAATGAACTCGACATTGAACGGGCCGAGGCCGATGCGGCCGCCTGAGGGCACCACGGTGACAGGAATTTTCGGCGGATTTCGCTCGGCGGCGCATTTGGCCTCGAACAACGCCGCGCTGAATTTTGTCGCATAGATCGGGCATTTCAGTTTTGGCCACAGCTCGATGATGGCGCCGAAATGATCTTCATGGGCATGCGTCAGCACGAGACCGACCAGATTCTTGCGCTCCTGTTCGAGAAACTGGATATCCGGCATGATCAGATCGATGCCGGGCAGATGCTCCTCGTCGCCAAAGGAAACTCCGAGATCGACCGCGAGCCAGCAGCGCTGGTGGCGGTTGCCCAGCCCATAGATCGACAGATTCATGCCGATCTCGCCGACCCCGCCGAGCGGCGCAAAGGTCAATTCATCGGGACGCGCCATCAGCCAGCCCCTGCCGAGGCAGCCGAGCCGAAATAGACCTCGCCTGCCGATATCGGAACCCGCTTGCCGCCGGTGGTCCGCACAATCAGGCATCCCGCTTCATCGATGGTGTCGAAGATTCCCTCGACGGCTGTGCCGCTGCTTCGGACCGCCACCGGCTGGCCCAGGCCGGTCGCACGCTCCAGCCAGCGCCGCCGGATTTCGCCAAACCCATGGCCATCGCCCCAGATAGCGCGGAATTCCACCCAGGCGTCCGACAGGACCGCGAACAATTCCTCCGCGCCGATATGGATTCCCAGCGCCGCCAGTGATGTCGCCGGCGTCGGCGTGCCGTCGGGTGCTGCGACCACATTGGTGCCGATACCGACCACCACGGCCAAGCGATCATCCGCGACGGTCTCTGCCTCAAGCAGGATGCCGGCAAGCTTTTTCTGCCCGGCCAATACGTCGTTGGGCCATTTCAGCAAAAACTTCATATCGACCGACCCCGGAGACCTCAGCGACGCCTCGAGGCTGACCTTCTGCAGCGCCGCCTGCAGCGCCAGCCCGGCGGCAAAGCCCAGCGTCGCCGCGAGGGCCGGCGATACATCGATCACTTCGAGGATGCTGCTCGCAAGGTTACCACGCGGCGCGAGCCACGGGCGATGCCGTCGTCCGCGACCGGCGGTCTGTTCCGAGGTGACAAACCACATCGGCCCGCGCTCGCCATCGCGCGCGCGGGCCATCGCTTCGGCGTTGGTCGATCCGATGCTGTCAAAAGCAGCGAGCCGGCAACCGGCTGAACTGGCTCGCGGGCCGAGCGAGAAAGCCATTTAGAAAAGCGATTTCGCGGCGGCGGCGGCCGCGCTCACCAGTGGCCCCGGATAGACGAAGAAGAAAATGTTGAACAGGCCCGCGACCGCCAGCACCGCGCGCAATTCCATGCGGACCGGGTCGAGTTGGCTGAGCGGGTCGTCGAAGTACATCACCTTGACGATGGCGAGATAGTAGTAAGCGCCGACCACGCTCGTCAGCACGCCGACCACCGACAAGGTGAACAGCCCCGCCTTGATCGCCGCGACGAACACGTAAAACTTGGCGAAGAAGCCTGCGAGCGGCGGAACGCCCGCCAGCGAAAACAGCAACATCGCGAAGAAGAATGCCAGCAAAGGGTTGGTGCGCGACAATCCGGCGAAATCGCCGATATTTTCGACATGCTGACCATTGCGCTTCATGGTCAGGATCACCGCGAAGCTGCCGAGGGTCATCGCGACGTAGATCGCGATATAGACCAGCACGCCCTGGGCGCCCTCCGCCGTACCGGCAGCCAATCCAACCAGCGCGAAACCCATGTGGCCGATTGAGGAATAGGCCATCAGCCGCTTGATATTTCTCTGGCCGATGGCGGCGAACGATCCGAGCGCCATCGAGGCGATCGCGACGAATACCACGATCTGCTGCCATTGCAGGAGAATGCCGGGAAATGCGGTGAGCGCCACGCGGGTGAACACCGCCAATGCCGCGACCTTGGGGGCGGAGGCGAAGAACGCGGTGACCGGCGTCGGCGCGCCCTCATAGACATCCGGCGTCCACATGTGGAACGGCACCGCCGAGACCTTGAAGCATAGCCCGGCGAGCAGGAACACCAGGCCGAACACCAGCCCGACATTGCCGGTCTTGGCCGCCGCCGCGATGCCGGCAAAGCCGACGGTGCCGGTGAAGCCATAAACCAGCGAGGCGCCATACAGCAGCATGCCCGAGGACAGCGCGCCGAGAACGAAATATTTCAGGCCGGCCTCGGTCGATTTCGCGTTGTCGCGATTGCTCGCCGCGACCACGTAGAGCGCAAGGCTCATCAGCTCGAGCCCGAGGTACAGCATGATCAGGTCACCGGCCGAGATCAGCACCATCATGCCGAGCGTCGAGAGCAGCACCAGGATCGAATACTCGAAGATCCGCCGCGACGGATCGGCCAGAAATTCCACCGACAGGACGAGCGTCGCCACCGAGCCGATCAGGGCCAGGATTTTCAGGAACCGGGCGAAGCCGTCGACGATGAAGCTGCCGCCGAAGGTGGTCAGCTTGCCGGCAGGCAGCAGCAGCTCCAGCGCGCCGGTCGCGACCAGCAGACCCACCGCCAATCCGGTGACGAGCCTGGTCGTGCCCTGCCCGCGATAGGCGCCGACCATCAACAGCACCATGGCGCCGACGGCCAGCACCAGTTCGGGCAGCACCGGCAGCAATGGATAACCTGCGCTCTCAAAGCTCATGGCGAGGCCTTACTGCAGCAGCGCGGCTGCCTTCACGGCAGACACTGCGGTGTTGTAGTTGTTCACGAGTTGCTGCACCGACGATGCCGAAATGTCCAGCACCGGCTGCGGGTAGATGCCGAACAGAATGGTGAGCGCAACCAGCGGCATCATCACCAGACCTTCGCGGAAAGTCAGATCCTTGATGCTGGCCAGCGACGGTTTGGTCAAGGCGCCGAATACCACCTTGCGATAGAGCCACAGCGCATAGGCCGCCGACAGGATCACGCCGGTGGTGGCGAAAGTGGCGGTGGGGATCGAGACCTTGAAGGTGCCGATCAGGGTCATGAATTCGCCGACGAAGCCGCTGGTGCCGGGCAGCCCGACATTGGCCATGGTGAAGACCATGAACACCAGCGCATAGAGCGGCATGCGATTAACCAAGCCGCCATAGGCCGTGATCTCGCGGGTATGCATGCGATCGTAGATGATGCCGACGCAGAGGAACAGCGCACCCGATACGATGCCATGCGACACCATCTGGAACACGCCGCCGGCAACGCCTTGCGTGGTACC
The DNA here is from genome assembly GCA_963840155.1 of uncultured Alphaproteobacteria bacterium. GTDB lineage: Bacteria > Pseudomonadota > Alphaproteobacteria > Rhizobiales > Xanthobacteraceae > Bradyrhizobium. The sequence continues at coordinate 593,191 of CAWIXP010000001.1, read as the reverse complement.
GGCAAAAATCCCCATGGTGACGAATCCCATATGCGCCACCGAGGAATAGGCGATCAGCTTCTTGATGTCGTCCTGCATCAGCGCCACCAGCGAGGTGTAGATGATGGCGATGACCGAGAGCGAGAAGATCAGCGGCGCGAAATCATGCGACGCAATCGGGAACATCGGCAGGGAGAAGCGCAGGAAGCCATAGCCGCCCATCTTCAACAGGATCGCGGCCAGGATCACCGAGCCCGCGGTCGGCGCTTCGACATGCGCATCCGGCAGCCAGGTGTGGACCGGCCACATCGGCATCTTCACGGCAAACGAAGCGAAGAATGCCAGCCAGGCCCAGGTTTGCAGCGAGCGCGGCACGGCGGCATGCATCAAGCTCGGAATATCCGTGGTGCCGGCGTTCCAGTACAGCGCCATGATGGCGAGCAGCATCAAGACCGAGCCGAGCAGCGTGTAGAGGAAGAACTTGAAGGACGCGTAGACCCGGCGCGGACCGCCCCACACCCCGATGATCAGGAACATCGGGATCAGGCCGCCCTCGAAGAACAGATAGAACAGCACGAGGTCGAGCGCGCAGAAAGTACCGACCATCAGCGTTTCCAGAACCAGGAACGCCATCATGTATTCGCGCACCCGTTGCGTGACGGATTTCCAGCTTGCGACGATGCAGAACGGCATCAGCGCGGTGGTCAGGATCACGAACGGCAGCGAGATGCCGTCGACTCCCATGTGATAGTTGATGGCGGCGGCAAGCCATGGTGCCTTCTCGACGAACTGGAACTCCGGCTGCGAAGCATCGAACCGCCAGACCAGGATCAGCGAGATCACGAAGGTGATCAGCGTGGTCCACAGCGCCATCCAGCGCGAATTGCGCCGACCGGCGTCGTCGTCGCCGCGGCTGATATAGATCAGCAGCGCCCCGAACGCGGGCAGGAAAGTAACAACGGAAAGAACGGGCCAGGTTGTCATTGCTGGCCCCCAAAGCCGAACATGAACCAGGTGATCAATCCGGCAACCCCGATCAGCATCGCGAACGCATAGTGATAGAGATAGCCGGTCTGCAGCCGCACCACCTTGCGCGTGACATCAAGCACCCCTGCCGACACCCCATCGGGACCGAAGCCGTCGATGATATAGCCGTCGCCGACCTTCCAAAGGAAACGCCCGATCCACTTCGCAGGCCGCACGAAGATCAGATCGTAGAGCTCATCGAAATACCATTTATTGAGCAGGAAGCGGTAGAGCAGCGGCTGCTGGTGTGCCAACTCGACCGGCAGATAGGGCCGGCGGATATAGAACAGCCATGCCACCACGAACCCCAACGCCATCATCGCCGTCGGCAGGAACGCAAGGATTTGCGGGATCTCGTGCATATCCTCGATGATGTGCGGGTGCATCTTGATCGACTCGCGGAAAAACTCGTCGACCCCGTGGCCGGCAAACAGCTCCTTGAAGGGAAAGCCCGCGACGATCGAGCCGGCGGCGAGAATGCCGATCGGAATCAGCATCCAGAGCGGGCTTTCGTGCGCCGCTTCATGGTGTTCCTGGTCGTGCGGCTCGCCGTGGAACGTCTTGAAGATCAGACGCCAAGAGTAGAACGAGGTCAGGCCGGCCGCGACCACGGTCAGCAGAAAGCCATAGAATGCAAACGCGTTATGCGAGGCATAGGCGGATTCGATGATGGCGTCCTTGGAGAAGTAGCCGGCGGTGAGCGGAAACCCGGTCAGCGACAGCGTGCCGATCACCATCACGACATAGGTGAAGGGGATTCGATCCTTCAAGCCGCCCATGTTGCGGATGTCCTGCTCATGATGCATCGCATAGATCACGGAACCCGAGCCCAGGAACAACAGCGCCTTGAAGAAGGCATGGGTGAACAGGTGGAACATTCCGACCGAGTAGGCACCCGCCCCCATCGCCACGAACATGTAGCCTAGTTGGGAACAGGTCGAATACGCGACGATCCGCTTGATGTCGTTCTGAACGAGGCCGATGGTGGCGGCGAAGAACGCAGTAGTGGCGCCGATGAACATCACGAACGCCTGCGCGTTCGGCGCCAGCTCAAACAGCGGCGACAGCCGCGCCACCATGAACACGCCGGCGGTGACCATGGTCGCGGCATGGATCAGTGCCGAGACCGGCGTTGGGCCTTCCATGGCGTCCGGCAGCCAGGTGTGGAGTAGGAATTGCGCCGACTTGCCCATCGCGCCCATGAACAGCAACAGGCAGGTCAAGGTCAGCGCGTCGGCGTGCCAGCCGAAGAAATCGATGGTCTTGCCGGTCAAGCCCGGCGCACCGGCGAAGATGGTGTCGAGATCGGTCGAGCCGATCAGCATGAAGATTGCGAAGATACCGAGCGCAAAACCGAAATCCCCGACACGATTGACCACGAAGGCCTTGATCGCAGCCGCGTTCGCCGAAGGCCTCTGGTACCAAAATCCGATCAGCAGATAGCTCGCCAGACCTACGCCCTCCCAGCCGAAGAACAGCTGTATCAGATTGTCCGCCGTGACCAGCATCAGCATCGCAAAGGTAAACAGGCTGAGATAGCTGAAGAAGCGCGGCCGATACGGATCCTCGTCCATGTAACCGATCGAATACAGATGCACGAGCGAGGAGACCGTGTTGACGACCACCAGCATCACAGCGGTGAGCGTGTCGACGCGCAGCGACCACGCGACCTGCAGATCGCCGGAATTGATCCACGGGAACAGCGCGATGCGGCTGTCGTGATGCATGAAACCGACGTCGACCAGCGCTACCCAGGATAGCGCCGCCCCGACCAGCAACAGCCCGGTCGTGATCAACTCGGCCGCGCGCGATCCCGCCGCCGCAGGCTCGACCGCATGATGATCGTCGTGGGACATCGGCTCGTCATGGGCGGCGTGAACCTGCGAAGCGTTTCGATCGATCTCGGTGCTGCGATGCGAGGTTGCACCGTGATCGTGCGCTTCATCGCGGTGCTCGACGGTATCGCCGCTCGGATTGCGCGCATGCGCGCCAAAGATCGAGATCAAACCCGCGACGACCGCGCCGACCAGCGGCAGAAAGACGATTGCCTGGATCATGCGCACGCTCCGCGCATGATCTGCCCGGAAAATCGCACGACATCTTTCCGGATCATGGGTTAGCCCTTCATCAGATTGACGTCTTCAACCGCGATCGAGCCGCGATTACGGAAGTACACCACCAGCACCGCAAGCCCGATCGCCGTTTCCGCCGCCGCCACCGTGAGCACCAATAGCGCGAACACCTGCCCGACGATGTCGCCGAGGAACGTCGAGAACGCCACCAGGTTGACGTTGACCGCGAGCAGAATCAGCTCGATCGACATCAGGATGACGAGGATGTTCTTGCGATTGAGAAAGATGCCGAGGATGCCGAGCGTGAACAGGATGGCGCCGATCGCGAGATAGTGTCCCAGTCCGATCGTCATTGCACCCACTCCGCGGCATCCGCATCCAGCAGCCCCTGGCCCGAGGCCACCTTGCGCACGCTCATCGCGAGTTCAGGGGTCCGTGCATTCTGCAGATTGATGTCCTGTCGCTTGACCATGACCTTGTGGCGCAGCGTCAGCACGATGGCGCCGACCATCGCGACCAAAAGCACCATGCCTGCGAGCTGAAAATAATGGATGTACCTGGTATAGAGCACCAGGCCGAGCGCCTCGGTATTGCTGACATTGGCCGGGATCGCCGCGGTGATCGATTTGGCCACGCTGGGATTGATCACCCAGAAGCCGACGGTCAGAAGCAGTTCAAAAAGGAAGATTCCTCCGATCACCAGGCCGATCGGCAAGTATTCCAGGAAGCCCGAGCGCAGTTCTGTGAAATCGACGTCCAGCATCATGATCACGAACAGGAACAGGGTGGCGACCGCGCCGACATAGACCACGATCAGGATCATCGCCAGGAACTCGGCCCCCATCAGCACGAACAGGCCGGATGCATTGACGAACGCGAGGATCAGAAACAGCACCGAGTGTACCGGATTGCGCGACACAATCACCATCACCGCCGAGGCGACGCAGACGCCGGCAAACAGGTAGAAGAACAGCGCGGGAAGCATCATGCCCTCACCTCACCGGTACGGCGCGTCGAGTTCGATCGCCTTCGCAATCTCGCGCTCCCACCGGTCGCCGTTGGCGAGCAATTTCGCCTTGTCATAATACAGTTCCTCGCGGGTCTCGGTCGCGAATTCGAAATTCGGTCCCTCGACGATGGCGTCGACCGGACAGGCCTCCTGGCACAGCCCGCAATAGATGCATTTCACCATGTCGATGTCGTAACGCACGGTGCGGCGGGTGCCGTCGTTGCGGCGCGGACCGGCCTCGATGGTGATCGCCTGCGCCGGGCAGATCGCCTCGCACAGCTTGCAGGCGATGCAGCGCTCCTCGCCATTGGGATAGCGGCGCAGCACATGTTCGCCGCGGAATCGCGGCGAGATCGGGTTCTTCTCGAATGGATAGTTGATCGTCGGCTTCGGCTTGAAGAAATAGCGCATGGCGAGAAAAAACGCCGACACGAATTCCGACAGCAGCAGCGAGCGGGCCGTGGCGTTGATATTGACACTCATAGCGACCTCATTGCGGTGCGATCCCCGCGAAGTGCAGCACGCCGGCGACGACAACCACCATCGCCAGCGATAGCGGCAGGAACACCTTCCAGCCCAGCCGCATCAGTTGATCGTAGCGGTAGCGCGGCACGATCGCCTTGGCCATCGCAAACAGAAAGAACATGAAAAACAGTTTCAGCGCGAACCAGATCACGCCGGGGATCCAGGTGAAGGGCACAACCGCGATCGGCGGCAGCCAGCCGCCCAGGAACAGGATGGCGGCCATCGCGCACATCGTGGTAATCGCGACATATTCGCCGAGCATGAACAATAAATACGGGGTCGAGCCGTATTCGACCATGAAGCCCGCAACCAGTTCGGACTCGGCCTCCACCAAATCGAACGGCGGACGATTGGTCTCGGCCAGCGCCGAAACGTAGAACACCACGAACATCGGAAACAGCGGCCATACGTACCAGTTCAGGAAAGTGAGCCTGGGCAAACCGATCAGGTTGGCGAAACCGTGAGAATTCTGTGCCTCGACCACAGCCGACAGATTGAGCGATCCAGCACACAGCAACACGGTGATGATGACGAAACCGATCGATACCTCGTAACTCACCATTTGCGCCGCCGAGCGAAGCGCCGCCAGGAATGGATATTTCGAGTTCGACGACCAGCCCGCCATGATGATGCCGTAGATCGACAGCGAGGAGATCGCGAAGATATAGAGCACCCCGACATTGATATCGGAGATCACCCAGCCGAGATCCATCGGGATCACGGCCCAGGCCGCCAGCGCCAGCACGCAACTCACCAGCGGGGCCAGCAGGAACACGCCCTTGTTTGCCCCGGAGGGAATGATCGGCTCCTTCAGCACGAACTTCAGAAGATCGGCAAACGACTGCAACAGGCCCCAGGGTCCGACCACGTTGGGGCCGCGCCGGATCTGCACCGCCGCCCAGATCTTGCGGTCGGCCAAAAGGATGTAGGCGACCACGATCAGGAGTAGGACGAGCAGCAGCAGGCTTTGCGCCACCATGACGAGCAGCGGCCAGAGGAAGCCGGTCCAGAACGAGCTCGCGAAGGAATCCGCCATCAAATCACGCTCACTCCGCTGCCGTCAGCATTTGTCCGGCGGCGAGGCGGGAACATTCCGCCATCACCGCCGAGGCGCGTGCAATCGGGTTGGTCAGATAGAAATCCTCGACCGAACTCTTGAATGGAGCCTTCTCGAGGCTGCCGCCCTTGCCTGCGAGCGCCTCGATATCGGCGGCATTGCCGGGCGCGATCTGGTCGATGCGCATCAGATGCGGCACCGCCTTGAACAGCGCCTGCCGCAGCGCGCTCAGCGAATTGTAGGCCAGCTTCCTGGTCAGCACTTCCGACAGCGCGCGAACGATCGCCCAGTCCTCGCGTGCCTCCCCCGGCGGAAATGACGCGCGGCCGGCCATCTGCACCCGGCCTTCCGTATTGACGAAAATGCCGGATTTTTCGGTATAGGCCGCGCCCGGCAGGATCACGTCGGCGCGGTGCGCGCCGCGATCGCCATGGGTGCCGATGTAAATCACGAAGGTGCCGTCCGGCACTTTGGTCTCGTCGGCGCCAAGCAGAAACAAGACATCGAGTGTGCCGAATGTCGTCATCTGTGCCCTGCTCAGCCCACCCGCGCCTGGCGCAAAGCCGATGTCGAGCGCACCGACGCGCGAAGCGGTGTCGTGCAGAACGCCAAAGCCGTTCCAGTCGTCCTTGACCGCGCCCGCATCCAGCGCGATTTTTGCGGCGAGTGCCAGAGCCGCGGCCCCATAGTGCCGCGCCGCGACACCGGATCCGACCAGTACGACCGGGTGCTTGGCACCCTTCAGCACATCCGCGAAGGAATGCTTGCCGGCGGCGAGTTCGGAAAGCGTATCGGCGCCGCCGCCGAGATAGTCGTATCCGTAAGTGAGATCGGCCTTGGCGCCGATCACGCCGATTTTGAGCTGGCCGCTGCGCCAGCGCTTGCGAATGCGCGCGTTGAACACGGCGGCCTCCTTGCGTGGGTTGGAACCCACGATCAGGAGCGCGTCGGCCTGTTCAATGCCGGCGATGGTCGGATTGAAGATGTAGGAGGCGCGACCGGCGTTGGGGTCGAAGGCATCGCCGCCCTGGACTGCGAGATTGACCGAGCCGTACTTGGCAAGCAGATCCTTGAGCGCGAACATCTCCTCAACAGCGGCAAGATCGCCGGCGATGGCACCGATGCGCTTGCCATCGCTAAGCCTGATCCTGGCTGCGATGGCGTTGAACGCCTCGAACCATGACGCCGCGCGGAGCTGACCACCTTCCCGGATGTAGGGGCGGTCGAGCCGCTGGGTGCGCAGCCCATCGACGACGTGCCGGGTCTTGTCCGAAATCCATTCCTCGTTCACGGCCTCGTTTACCCGCGGCAGGATCCGCATCACCTCGCTACCGCGGCTATCGACCCGGATCGCCGAACCGACGCCATCCATCACATCGATCGACTGGGTCTTGCCAAGCTCCCAGGGCCGCGCTGCAAAGGCGTAGGGTTTCGAGGTCAGTGCGCCCACTGGGCAGATATCGACGAGGTTGCCCTGCAACTCGGAGGTAAGCGCCGTTTCGAGATAGGTGGTGATCTCCATGTCCTCGCCGCGACCGGTCGCTCCCATCTCCGGCACGCCGCAGACCTCGGCGGCGAAGCGCACGCAACGGGTGCACTGGATGCAGCGGTTCATCGAGGTCTTGACCAGCGCCCCCAGATATTTGTCCTCGACCGCGCGCTTGTTTTCGGCAAAGCGGCTGGTGTCGACGCCATAGCCCATCGCCTGATCCTGCAGGTCGCATTCCCCGCCCTGGTCGCAAATCGGGCAATCCAGCGGATGATTGATCAGCAGGAATTCCATCACGCCTTCGCGTGCCTTCCGCACCATCGGCGAACGCGTGGAGATTTCCGGCGGCTCGCCTTTGGGACCTGGACGGCAATCGCGCACGCCCCAGGCGCAGCTTGCGACCGGCTTCGGGCCGCCTTTGATCTCGACCAGGCACATTCGGCAATTGCCGGCGATCGACAGCCGCTCATGGTAGCAGAAGCGAGGAATCTCGGCGCCGGCCGCCTCGCACGCCTGCAGCAGCGTGAATTCCGCGGGGACATCGATCTCTTTGCCGTCGACGATCAGTTTGGTCATAGCCGTTTCAAGTCTTTCCGAGCTTGCAGTCGGGTGGCGTGACGCCGGCGGTCTTCATGACCACCTTGACCCACTGCTGCGTCTGGCTGCTGTAGGTCTCGAGGTAGGCCGGCTCGGCCTTGCTCTTCTCGCACAGGAACGGCAGATGCGGCTTCAGGTCGTAATCGCACGAGGCCTGCCATTCGCGTTTGTCAGCGAATGCCGCGATTGCTTCCTCGCAAGTATAAAGTAAATAGGACACGAAACTCTCATATTGAACCTGCTCATCCCGCTTTCCCACCTTGATCGCATCGTAATCCGGCTGCGAGAATTTCGGATTCTTGAATGCCAGATCGGTGTAAGCGAGAAATGCCTGCCGCGCGCTCGCGGCGCGGTTGTTGGAGCGGATTTCATTGATCTGAAACAGGATCGCAACAAAGCCGAGCAGCGCCACGGCCGCCTGCGCCATCTGCGCCAGCGTCCCGTATTTTTGCCACCAGAATAGGCTCGGTTGCGACATCGGTTTTACTCCGCCGCGGCCATGTGGGCGGGATCGAGAATGCCGGCGTCGTCGACATCGGATTTGCGCGAATATTCCTCGATGCGTTCCTCGATCTCATGCCGGAAATGCGCGATCAGGCCCTGGATCGGCCACGCCGCGGCGTCGCCGAGTGCGCAGATGGTGTGGCCCTCGACCTGCTTTGTCACCTCCAGCAGCATGTCGATCTCGCGCTTGTGGGCGCGGCCCTCGGCCATTCGGGTCAACACCCGCCACATCCACCCCGTTCCCTCGCGGCACGGCGTGCACTGTCCGCAACTTTCGTGCTTGTAGAAATAGGAGATCCTCGCAATCGCCCGGATCAGGTCGGTCGACTTGTCCATCACGATGACGGCGGCGGTGCCGAGACCGGACCGCAATTTGCCGAGACTGTCGAAATCCATCGGGCAATCGATGATCTGCTCCGCCGGCACCATGCGCACCGAGGAGCCGCCGGGGATCACCGCCTTCAGGTTGTCCCAGCCGCCGCGGATACCGCCGCAATGGCGTTCGATCAACTCCCGGAACGGGATCCCCATCGCTTCCTCGACGTTGCAGGGACGCTCGACGTGACCGGAAATGCAGAACAGCTTGGTTCCGACATTATTGGGCCGGCCGATGGCTGCGAACCACGCCGCGCCACGCCGCAGGATATCCGGCGCCACCGCGATCGACTCGACATTGTTGACGGTGGTCGGACAGCCATAGAGGCCGACATTGGCCGGAAACGGCGGCTTCAGCCGCGGCATTCCCTTCTTGCCTTCGAGGCTCTCCAGAAGCGCGGTCTCTTCTCCGCAGATGTAGGCGCCCGCCCCGTGAGTAACGTAGAGTTCGAACGGCCAGCCGTTGGTATTGTCGTGGCCGATCAGCTTGGCCTCATAGGCCTGCGCAACCGCCGCCTCCAGATGCTCGCGTTCCCGGATGAATTCGCCGCGCACATAGATGTAGCAGACGTGCGCACCCATCGCGAAGCTCGCGAGCAGACAACCCTCGACCAGAAGGTGCGGATCGTGCCGCATGATCTCACGGTCCTTGCAGGTGCCGGGCTCCAACTCGTCGGCATTGACCACGAGATAGCTCGGCCGCCCGTCGGTCAATTCCTTCGGCATGAACGACCATTTCAGTCCGGTCGGAAAGCCCGCCCCGCCGCGTCCACGAAGTCCCGAGGCCTTCATCTCGTTGACGATCCAGTCGCGGCCTTTGTCGACGATCGCCTTGGTGCCGTCCCAGGCGCCCCGTCGCCGCGCAGCTTCCAGCCCCCAGTCCTGGAGACCGTAGAGATTGCGGAAGATGCGATCCTTGTCATCGAGCATGACGTGAAGTTTCCTGACCGGTCAGCGACTGGACTGCATGTAGGCGAGGCCCGCGGCGCATCCGCCGAAGCCCAGCGCCCACGCTATGCTTGATTCAAGCGACGCACTCAGGCCATAGCGCTGCAGCAGGAAAATAAACCCGGCCGCCGCCAGGGCATGCAGAGCCATATAGCGCCAGTGCTTCATCTTGCCGACACTCCCCAGCCTGGCCGCTTGCAATCTGCGGTCGTGCGTCATGTGGTTTCCTTCAGCGTGGTCGGCCCGCCCACCGGCGCAGAGAACTGGCGATCGATTTGCGGGCCCGGCTTCGGCGGATGGCCGGATGCAAAGCCGTCCAGCACCTTGCCAAAGCTCTCCTTGGTCAGATCCTCGTAGGTATCCTTCCAGATCAGCACCATCGGCGCGTTCACGCAGGCGCCGAGACACTCGACCTCTTCCCAGCTGAAATTGCCGTCCGTGGACAGATGGAAAGGCTCGTGATGGATGCGGCTTTGGCACACTTCGATGATCTCGGCGGCGCCCCGCAGCCGGCATGGCGTCGTGCCGCAGACCTGTACGTGCGCCCTGATGCCGACCGGCTGCAACTGGAACATGGTATAAAACGTGGCGATCTCCAAGGCGCGGATGTAGGGCATATCGAGCAGATCCGCGACAGCGCGGATCGCCGCTTCCGAAACCCAGCCGCCGTGCTGTTCCTGCACCCGCCAAAGAATAGGGATCACCGCCGACGCCTGCCGGCCTTCCGGATATTTGGCGATCTCGGTTTTCGCCCAAGCAAGGTTCTCTTCCGAGAAGATAAAGTTCGCAGGCTGCAATTGCTTCGGTGCGAGGCGGCGGACGGACATTGTCGTTTCAGTCTCTCATTGCATGCGGCGCGCGGCGCTCGCGTTCAGGGCGTTGATCCGGTTCTGCCAGAAGGCGCTGGCGGTGCCGAACACGTTGTAACCGACGTGGCTGGACACCTTGATGCGATCGAGAATCGAAGGCTCGGTTACGGTTTCCAGGCGATTTGAGCGGGGATCATGGACGATCAGCTCGAGCGGGGTCTCGTCGAGGATATAGCGCGATACCGTATGATTGCGGTCGTTGCCATGCTCCTCGCACAACACAACGCTATCGCCCTGCAGCAACCGCGTGCCGCCCTTGATCGCCTCGATCTCGACGCCTTCGACGTCGAGCTTGATCAGGTACTTTCCGCCGGGAGAAATCGTGCCGTCGTCGAGCAGGTTATCGAGCGCGATCACAGGCACATCCTCGCCGCCGCTAGCTGAGCCGCCGGCGATGCTGAATGCTTCGTGCTTGGTGCCCGACAGCCGTGCGGTGCCGCGCGCAGCCCCAATCGCGCACTTCATCACGTCAAAGCGATTGCCGTTGATTTCCGCATTGTTGCGGAGCTTGACGAAATTCTGCGACGACGGCTCGATCGCGATCGCCTTGTGCGAACCATAAGGCGCGCTCGAGACCAAGACCGACCAGTAGCCGTAATTGGCGCCGCAATCGATCAGCGTGTAGTCGACGTCGACCGAATCCCCAAACAGCAGCTCCAGCTCCTCTTCATAGCAATAGGAGCGGTCGAGCAGCTTGCTCCAGTACCCGTCGCCATAGGGAAACGCGAAGCTCGCATCGGGATTGAGTTTGATCGAGATGTTGCGCTCCGGCAGCGTCTTGCGCAAAAGATTGGCGCATTTGTTGTAACCGCGATGTGAAAAGTGCGAGGAGATTTTCGAACCCGTCACCAGCGCCAGCGCGGCCATCCGCTCCCAGAGGTTGGCGCCCTCCAGAGAACCCGAGGTCCGGTCGAACTGGATCGGCGGCTGCGCCATCACCGGTCGACCTCTCCGAACACGATATCGAGCGAGCCTAGAATGGCCGAGACGTCGGCCAGCAGATGGCCCCGGCAGATGAAATCCATCGCCTGCAGGTGCGCAAAGCCCGGTGCGCGGATCTTGCACTTGTAGGGCTTGTTAGAGCCGTCGGCGACCAGATAGACGCCGAACTCGCCCTTCGGCGCCTCGACCGCGGCGTAGATTTCGCCTTCCGGCACGTGGAAGCCTTCGGTGTAGAGCTTGAAATGATGAATCAGCGCTTCCATCGAGCGCTTCATCTCGCTCCGGCGCGGCGGAAAGATCTTGTTGTCCTCGACCGCGACGGCGCCCTGCCCGTCGGCTAGACGCAGTTTCGCAATGCACTGCTTCATGATGCGCACCGACTGGCGCATCTCTTCCATGCGAATGCAGTAGCGGTCGTAGCAGTCGCCGTTCTTGCCGACCGGAATGTCAAAATCCATCTCAGCGTAACACTCGTAGGGCTGCGCCTTGCGCAAATCCCATGCGGCGCCCGAGCCGCGCACCATGACGCCGGAAAAACCCCATTCCCAGGCTTGCTTGAGCGTGACCACCCCGATGTCGACGTTGCGCTGCTTGAAAATGCGGTTGCCGGTAAGCAGCCGCTCGAGGTCGTCGACCACGCCGAGGAACGGACCGCACCACGCCTCGATATCGTCGATCAGCTTTGGCGGCAGGTCCTGATGCACGCCGCCGATCCGGAAATAAGCCGCATGCATGCGCGAGCCCGAAGCCCGCTCATAAAACACCATCAGCTTTTCGCGCTCCTCAAAACCCCACAGCGGCGGGGTCAGCGCGCCAACGTCCATCGCCTGGGTGGTGACGTTGAGAAGATGCGACAGGATACGGCCGATCTCGCAGTATAACACCCGGATCAACTGGCCACGGCGCGGCACCGCGATGCCGAGCAGCCTTTCCGCCGCCAGGCAGAATGCGTGCTCCTGATTCATCGGCGCGACATAGTCGAGCCGATCGAAATACGGGATCGCCTGCAGATAAGTCTTGTGCTCGATCAGTTTCTCGGTGCCGCGATGCAACAGGCCGATATGCGGATCGACACGAGCGACCACTTCGCCGTCGAGTTCCAGCACCAGACGCAGCACGCCGTGCGCAGCCGGATGTTGCGGACCAAAGTTGATCGTGAAGTTTCGAAGCGCGACGTCGTTCATTGCCGGTCAATCCAGGGCGAATAGAAATAGCAATCGGAAATCACGATTTCGGCCCCGCCTTCTCGTCCCCCGGGAGCACCGGATAATCCGCCCCTTCCCACGGCGAGAGAAAATCGAATTTGCGAAATTCCTGATTGAGGCGGACCGGTTCGTAGAGCACCCTCTTCTCCTGGTCGTCGTAACGCACCTCGACGAATCCGGTAAGCGGAAAATCCTTGCGCAGCGGATGGCCTTCGAAACCGTAGTCGGTCAACAGCCGCCGCATGTCGGGATGACCGATGAAGATCACTCCGTAGAGATCATAGGCTTCGCGCTCGAACCAGTCGGCGCCCGGAAACACCTCAATGATCGAGGGCACCTGGGTGGCCTCGTCGGCTTCCGCACGCAAACGAATGCGCGCGTTCAGCGTTGGCGACAGCAGATGGTAGACCACGTCGAACCGTTTTTCGCGCCCGGGATAATCCACCGCGGTGATATCGGTGAGATTGACGAAACGGCAGCCGGGATCGTCGCGCAGGTAGCGGACGACCTCGACGATCCGATCCGACTGCACCGTCACCGTGAGCTGGTTGAACGCAACCGAATGACGGATCGCGGCGCCCGGAAGCGCGCCAACGATCGTCTGCCCCAAGGCCTCGAGCCTGCCGTCATCCATGTAAAAAACCTAGCGTTCGATGGTCCCGGTGCGCCGGATCTTCTTCTGCAGCAGCATCACGCCGTAAAGCAGCGCTTCCGCGGTCGGTGGGCAGCCGGGCACGTAGATATCGATGGGCACGATGCGGTCGCAGCCGCGCACCACCGAATACGAATAATGATAGTAGCCGCCGCCGTTGGCGCACGACCCCATCGAGATCACGTAGCGCGGCTCCGGCATCTGGTCGTAGACCTTGCGCAGCGCCGGTGCCATCTTGTTGGTCAGGGTGCCCGCAACGATCATCACGTCGGATTGCCGCGGGGAGGCCCGGGGCGCAAAGCCGAAGCGCTCCGCATCATAGCGCGGCATCGACATCTGCATCATCTCGACCGCGCAGCACGCCAGCCCGAAAGTCATCCACATCAGCGATCCCGTGCGAGCCCAGGTGATCAGGTCATCGGCGGCGGCGACGAAGAAGCCCTTATCCGACAGTTCGTGATTGACCTCGAGAAAGTAGGGGTCATTGGCTCCGACCGGCTTGCCGGTGGAGGGATCGAGAATGCCTGTTGCGGCGGGTGCGACCGCCGATGCTATTCCGGGCGTGGCGGCAGCGGGCATCAATCCCATTCGAGCGCGCCTTTCTTCCATTCATAGGCAAAGCCGACGGTGAGGACGGCGAGAAAAACCACCATCGACCAGAAGCCGGTTGCGCCGAGCTTTCCGAATGCCACAGCCCATGGAAAAAGGAACGCCACCTCCAGGTCGAAGATGATGAACAGGATCGCCACCAGATAGAAGCGGACGTCGAATTTCATGCGGGCATCGTCAAATGCATTGAATCCACATTCATAGGCCGAGAGCTTTTCCGGATCGGGCTGCTGGAACGCAACCAGGAACGGCGCGATCAGGAGCGCCAGGCCGATCACGCCCGCCACGCCGATAAACACCACAAGTGGGAGATAATTCTGGAGGATGCCGGACATCGGCGGTGCCTTTGCTGCGGCATTTTCGGGCGCCGCAGATTCGTGGATGGGAGTTGTTCCGAGGCTTAGCGCAGCGCAACAACCCGCGCAAGACAAGCTATTTTGACGGCTTCGCCAGCACCACCACCCTCGCCGCGATTGTCGTCCGGGCTGGCCGCATCCACTCGCCGCGGTATCGACCGGAGCAATTTTGAGACAGCGGCGGATGGCCGCCTTCGGGCCCGCTCGCCATCCGCGCCGCGAAACCATTTCGGGGAACCCACGAAACCGGCCTGAAACAAACCCGGCGTAACTCTTTTGCCAACAAGGCGGCGGCAGAGTCGCCAGGAGGCGCTCACATGAACCACTCAATTCACTCGGCGGACCGCTCTACCCATCTGAAAATCGTGGTGGTGGCGCTGGTAGCAGGGATCGCGGTGGCCGGTTTCGGTATCTCCGCGCGCACCAATTCGGATTACAGCCAGACCGCCCAGCTCGTTAAGGCTGGCAAGCCGGTTGTGGTGACCAGTTCGGATAGCTCGCTGGTCCGCTAGCCAAATCTCGAAAACCGCTGAAGCGATGGAACGCGGCCGCCCTCGGGCGGCCTGTTGCTTTGCGCGATGCTGAAAAAAGGCGGCGCTAAGCCGTTGATTTAATGGCGCGAGAGACGGGACTCGAACCCGCGGCCTCCGCCGTGACAGGGCGGCGCTCTAACCAACTGAGCTACTCCCGCGGACGGCTGAATCTGAGGCTGATCCGCGCAGGAATGAGGGCTTAAAGGCGCGCCCCGTTTTAGTCAAGGTTGTTACGAATCCTCCTGCCAATCAGGCCTTTCTGGGATGCCGATGCAAATAATAGGCTATTTATCGGCAGAACAGCATAGTCAGCTCCCCCCCGAATCATTTAAGGCCTGATACGTCTTAGGTTCCTAAGCCATCAACAACGAGGAGGGCCAAATATGGCGAAGAAAGCAGCGACCCCGACCACCGTCACGCTCAAGCATCTGGCGGCGGCGATCGCCGAAGAGCAGGAATTGTCCAAGAAGCAGGCCGAAGGCATCCTGAACGATCTGGTCAACCGGATCACCAAGCACCTGAAGAAAGGCGAGCGCATCCGCATCGTCGGTCTTGGCATCCTGCAGGTACGCAAGCGTGCCGCCCGCATGGGCCGCAACCCGGCTACCGGTGAAGCGATCCACATCAAGGCCAGCAAGAAGGTTGCGTTCCGCGCAGCCAAGGAGCTGAAGGAAGCGGTCTGATACCAAGTTGTCGATCTCTTGATTCGCGTCATTCCGGCGCGGCGTACGCGGCCACCGGAATGACGCTTCTCCAGTGTGCAACTTGCCAATCCCAGCGTGGTTCTGATTGTGAGTTCAGTCATCAGGTTCACGCACACCGTGACCGAGCGCTTTCTGCGCTACGTGGTCATCGACACCCAGTCCGACCCGTCATCGGCGACCTGCCCGTCCACTGAAAAACAAAAGGACCTCGGCGGCCTGCTCGCTCGCGAGCTGCAGGAAATGGGCCTGCGCGACGCCCATCTGGACCAGCATGGCTACGTCTACGCGACCGTCCCTGCGAATACCGACAAACAAGTACCGGTGATCTGCTTCTGCTCGCACATGGACACTTCGCCCGACTGCACAGGCCGCAACGTCAAGCCGCAGATCGTGAAGAATTACCGCGGCGGCGATATCGTGCTGCCCGGTGACCGCACGCAGGTCATCCGTGCCGCGGATCATCCAGCACTTGCCGACCAGATCGGCAACGACATCGTCACGACGGACGGCACCACGCTGTTAGGGGCCGACAACAAGGCAGGACTGGCCGAAATCGTGGATGCGGTCCACTTCCTGCTTCGCAATCCGCAGATCAAACATGGCGCCATCAAGATCCTGTTCACGCCGGACGAGGAGATCGGCCGCGGCGTCGACATGGCCGACCTGAAAAAGCTCGGTGCGGATTTTGCCTATACGGTCGACGGCGAGACCGCCGGGAATATCGAGGACGAGACCTTTTCGGCGGATGCCGCCACCATCACCATCGAGGGCGTCAGCACCCATCCCGGCTTCGCCAAGGGAAAAATGGAGCACGCGATCAAGATCGCCGCCGGCATCCTCGAGCGCCTGCCCAGGGATGGTTGCTCGCCGGAAACCACCGAGGGCAAGCAGGGTTTTCTGCATCCGGTCGCGATCTCCGGCGCACTGGAGAAAGCCACGCTCGGCTTCATCGTGCGCGATTTCACCGATCAGGGCCTGAAAGAAAAAGAAGCCTTGCTGGAAGGCATCGTCAAAGAGGTGATGAAGGGCTTTCCGCGCTCGACATACCGTCTCGAGATCAAGCAGCAGTACCGCAACATGAAGCAGGTGATCGACGCTCACCCCGAGATCATCGACAATGCGATGGAGGCGATCCGCCGCGCCGGGCTGAAGCCGGTGAAAACCTCGATCCGCGGCGGCACTGATGGTTCGCGGCTGTCGTTCATGGGGCTGCCCTGCCCCAACCTCTTCGCCGGCGAGCATGCGTTCCATTCGCGGCTGGAGTGGGTCAGCGTGCAGGACATGGAAAAAGCCGTGCAGACCATCGTCCACCTCGCGGCAATCTGGGAAGAGCGGGCCTGAGATCGCAACGCATCATGGAATCGGGCATCAAGAGGCAGATGCCGTTACGATCCAGATCGAAGCGGCAAGCTGCACCGCTTGTCCCCGGACGAAAGGTGCGAGCGCCTCGCGGATCGAACCGGTGGCGGCGGCGAGCACGTCGGGCGGCTGTCCATCGAGCGCCCGCGCTGCCGGGCCGATTTCGAGCGCGGATTCCACCGCCGCATCGAGGCCGCGCCCGATCGCGAGATCGAGTGAGAGATCGCAGCGCTCCAGTGCTGCCCCCGAATAGCCGGCCTCGCCCAATATCCTGACAACGCGCTCTTCGGATGCGAACGCGAAAGGTCCCGGATCTTCCGGTCCGAGCTGCGGCAGCTTGGGGACGTGCTTATAGACCGCCTGCAGCGGCGCCATCAGCCATGGATTGTCGCTGGGTTCGCGCCAGCAGGCGAAGGCGAGCCGGCCCGATCGCCGCAGCGCCCGGCGCATATTGGCGAACGAGCGCGCCGGCTCGGCGAAGAACATCACGCCGAAACGCGAGACCAGGAGGTCAAAGCTTCCAGATTCGAACGGATAGACCGTCGCATCCGCGAGGACGAAATCGACCGGCAGGCCGGCCGCCGCGAGTTGCCTTGCGCGCGCCAGCATCGGTGCCGAGATATCGATGCCGAGCACATCGCCGGTTGGAGCGACGATTTGCGCAAACGCAACGGCCGTCGCCCCGCAGCCGCAACCGACATCGAGGATCCGCTCGCCCGGCTCTGGCCTGGCGCGATCAATCAGGATTTCGGAAATTGGCGCCAGCAACGTGTCCTGCGCGGGCTGGCGAGCGGTCCAGTGCTGACCGCCGGGTCCGTTCCAGTACGAGATCTGGTCCGCGTTCAACTCGTGGCCGACCGGAAGCTCCATTGCGCTACTCCGCACGAGTACCGATGCCGCCGCTGCGAGCGTGGTAGGCGGTGACGGATTCGAACCGCCGACCCTCTCGGTGTAAACGAGATGCTCTAACCAGCTGAGCTAACCGCCCTCGCCGTCTGTTTAGCGCCGCCTTGGCCCCCGGCGCAAGCCGCGTTTTGCCTCGTGAAAAAGCGGCTCTTTTCACACAGAACAAAAAGCCGTTCTCGGCCGGGTCTGTGGCCGAGCGGGCGATGGCGCGACTGGATGAGCCCCGTGATCAGCGCCGTGAGCCGCTGATCGAGCCCCGCGCTATGAACTGCCATGCTGGACTGCCATCGCCGTAGCTTAGATCGCGCTCGCTCCGGATCGCGGCTTCGAGCACGACCCGAGCCAACACGAAGATGTCGGGTGATCGGCACTCTCGCAGCGCCGTCGTCGCGCGCCGACGGCAGCCTGCACCTTTGGACATCTGGTGTGCCGTCCTTCGGATAGGATAAGATAAGCTGGTCGAGGGGTTACTGGAGATTTGACCATGGCACGGCACGTTTTCTTCGCGATCACCCTCATAACCACCGCAATGCTCCTCAACTTACCGGCGAAAGCCGTGAAAGCGGCGCGGTGCGAGGATCAAGCCGCAAATTGCGTGGGCAGATGTGCCAACCCCAGCGGCGGGACGTATCAGAACAAATGCATGATCTACTGCGACCGGCAGGTCATCAGCTGCTCGATACGCGCGTATGACCAGGAACGGCGGTGGTGGCGGTGACGGGATCTATCCTGCCGAAAACCTGTCGGGTGACAGCTTTTCTTCTTACATCGCATAGTACCGGACCTGAAACACCTGCACTGCGACCGGCATTTTTCTGCAAGACGACGTAGTCGCACCAGCCGACCCGCCGTCGGAGAAATGCTTAAACGGTTTTTCGCCTTCACCCCAGTGCGGTGATCGACCGCACCGTGGACAGATCGCCTGCAGTCGAGGTTTCGCCACGAATCAGCCTCACGTTTATTGAGCCGCGCCTCACACGCCAAGAGAGGCTTTGGTTAGACCCAACACTCGTCGTCAATAACTCGCAGTGCGGCGGGGTTGCGGACCCAGAAGGCATGTATCGGTCGCGTTCAAGTGCTCCGTATAGCGTAAGTAGTCTACAGCAGGGAGTCTTTGGTAATGATACATTCCAGTACAATTGTTGAAGCAGCTTTGGGGTTGATCGATGTCGAACATGTCGCGCTGACAAAAGGCGCGCCGCTACCGGGCCATCGTAGAATTGGTTTTGCAGCGCCGCCCAAAGTCCGAACGCCATCGTCCCCGATGCCTCCGTATGTTGAGCATCACCCTGATGTCGATCAGATCGGCAAACTCAGTGCCGAAGCGGTGACCGCACAATATGAGGGCGCTGTTAAAGCCCTTGAGGCGATGGGTACAACGCTTATTGATTGTGTGGAGCGCGCGGAGAAAATGGCGGCTGGATGCAAGGATGCCATCGCCTACGTCCAAGACACCGCACAAAAATACCGCGAAGAGGCGAAGCTAATCTTCGACCGCATCGAACAAGCATCGATGATGACTGCCGAAGTCAGATCGATCTGCGATGAGATGCGAAAAAAGATAGAGCACCCATCGCAATCAACGTGATCGCTCCGCTCAGGCGAACAGTTTGGCCCCGGCGCAAGCCGCGCTTTGCCGCATGAAAAAGCGGCGCCCCAAGGGACGCCGCTACTGTCGAACTAAAGAGCTTCAGTGCGCCGTCAGGCCACCGGCGGCTTCGTCGCCGGCGTCCGGCTTGACCGGCACCTTGGTGTCTTCTTCCCACACGATCGGCACCGGCGGGCGCACCAGCGCCCGGGAGACCACGTCGTCGAGCCGCGCTACCGGGATGATATCCATCCCGCCCTTGATCGCATCGGAAATCTCCGTGAGATCCTTGGCGTTGTCCTCGGGGATCAGCACCGTCTTGATGCCGCCACGGGCCGCCGCCAGCAGCTTCTCCTTCAAGCCGCCGATTGGAAGCACCCGCCCGCGCAACGTGATTTCGCCGGTCATGGCGACGTCGTGCCGGACCGCGATACCCGTCATCACCGAAACGATCGCGGTCGCCATCGCGACGCCCGCCGACGGTCCATCCTTCGGGGTCGCCCCCTCCGGCACGTGGACGTGGATATCGCGCCTGTCGAACAGCGGCGGCTCGATGCCGAACCCGACCGCGCGCGAGCGGACATAGGATGCCGCCGCCGAAATCGATTCCTTCATCACATCGCGCAGATTGCCGGTGACCGTCATCTTGCCCTTGCCCGGCATCATGACGCCCTCGATGGTGAGCAACTCTCCGCCGACATCGGTCCAGGCCAGGCCGGTAACGATGCCGACCTGATCGTCGGTCTCGATTTCGCCGTAACGATATTTAGGCACGCCAAGAAATTCCTCGAGCGACTTCTCGGTCACCTTCACCGATTTCTTCTTCGAGATCATCAGCTCCTTCACCGCCTTGCGGGCCAGTGTCGAAAGCTCACGCTCGAGATTGCGCACGCCCGCCTCACGAGTGTAGCGCCGGATCATCAGCAACAACGCCTCGTCATCGATCGACCACTCCTTGGAATCAAGGCCGTGCTTGGAGATCGCGTTCGGGATCAGGTGCTTGCGCGCGATCTCGACCTTCTCGTTTTCGGTGTAGCCGGCGATGCGGATGATCTCCATACGGTCCATCAGCGGTCCCGGAATATTCAGGGTATTCGCGGTCGTGATGAACATCACGCTGGACAGATCGTAATCGACCTCGAGGTAGTGATCGTTGAAGGTCGAGTTCTGCTCGGGGTCGAGGACCTCGAGCAGCGCCGAGGACGGATCGCCGCGGAAATCGGCGCCCATCTTGTCAATCTCATCCAGCAGGAACAGCGGATTCGAGGTTTTTGCCTTGCGCATCGACTGAATGATCTTGCCGGGCATCGAGCCGATATAGGTGCGGCGGTGACCGCGGATCTCCGCCTCGTCACGCACGCCGCCGAGCGACACGCGCACGAATTCACGCCCCGTGGCTCTCGCGATCGACTTGCCGAGCGAGGTCTTGCCGACGCCGGGAGGGCCGACCAGGCACAGGATCGGTCCGGTCAGCTTGTTGGCGCGCGACTGCACCGCGAGATACTCGACGATGCGATCCTTGACCTTCTCCAGCCCGTAATGATCGTTGTCGAGCGTGGTTTGCGCGGCGACCAGATCCTTTTTCACCTTGGATTTCTTGTTCCAGGGAATCGACAGCAGCCAGTCCAGATAGTTGCGCACAACAGTGGCTTCCGCGGACATCGGCGACATCTGGCGCAGCTTCTTCAATTCGTGCTGCGCCTTCTCGCGGGCTTCCTTGGAGAGCTTGGTCTTGGCGATTTTCTCTTCCAGATCGGCCAGTTCGTCGCGGCCTTCGTCGTCGCCGAGTTCCTTCTGGATCGCCTTCATCTGCTCGTTCAGGTAGTATTCGCGCTGGGTCTTCTCCATCTGGCGCTTGACGCGCGAGCGGATGCGCTTCTCGACTTGAAGCACCGAGATCTCGCTCTCCATCAGGCCGAGCACCTTTTCCAGGCGCGCGGTCACCGACAGCGTCTCCAGGATCGCCTGACGATCCGCGATCTTGACGGCGAGATGGCCGGCGACGTTGTCGCCAAGCTTGGAAAAGTCGGTGATTGCCTGAACCACGCCGACCGCCTCGGCGGAAATCTTCTTGTTCAACTTCACGTAGCTCTCGAAGTCGGACACGACCGAACGCGCCAGCGCTTCGGCTTCGACCGAGTTGGCATCGGTATCGGCAAGCGCGACCGCGGTCGCCTCGTAATATTCCGCGCGAGCGGAATACTTCTGCACGCGCGCGCGCTCAAGCCCCTCGACCAGCACCTTCACGGTGCCGTCGGGCAATTTGAGCAGCTGCAGAACGCTGGCCAGCGTACCGGTTTCGTAGATCGACTCCGGGGTCGGATCGTCGTCGGAGGCGTTCTTCTGGGTCGCGAGCAGAATCAGGGCATCATTCTTCATCACTTCTTCGAGCGCACGGATCGATTTCTCGCGGCCGACGAACAGCGGCACGATCATGTGCGGGAAGACGACGATGTCGCGAAGTGGCAGCACCGGATAAGCATGGCTTTCGCCGTAAACGATCGATGGCCGGGGTTTTGGGGTAGTCATGGCCTATTCCTTTTGTTGTGCCCCCTTGCACGCAGTCCGCGAGCTTTGCGCAACCGCCACAAGGTGCCGGGATATTCCGGTCGAATGGCCGCAAGCGGCCGACTTTTCCGGATCGTCAGTCGGCGAATCTCACAGCTTCTTTCATCGCCGACAGCATTAGGTGGCTATCGGCTATGGGGGTGTCAAGTCGCTGAAAAAGGCCCGCCGATCGGGCAGAACGCGAAGGCAACTTACGCAAACGCGGCGGCGGAACCAGGCTCCGCAGCGGGTTCTTTCACATTCAATTCTGCCGAGGCGCGCGCCGGCGCTCAGGCGCTGGCGCTGCTTTCCACGGCGCGGTCGGAACGATCGGCGTAGATGTAGAGCGGGCGAGCCGTTCCCTCCACCACTTCCCGCGAGATCACGACCTCTTCGACGCCCTCGAGCCCAGGAAGATCGAACATGGTCTCCAGCAGTATGCTTTCGAGAATCGAGCGCAGGCCACGCGCGCCGGTCTTGCGCTCGATCGCCCTGCGAGCGACCGCGCCCAGCGCCTCATCGGCGAAGGTGAGCTCGATGTTCTCCATCTCGAACAAACGCTGATACTGCTTCACCAGTGCGTTCTTCGGATCGGTCAGAATCTTCTTCAGCGACGCTTCGTCGAGGTCCTCGAGCGTCGCGACCACCGGCAGCCGCCCGACGAACTCCGGAATCAGGCCGTACTTCAGGAGATCCTCGGGCTCGACGTGACGGAAGATTTCACCGGTGCGGCGATCTTCCGGCGCTAGCACCTGCGCCGCGAAGCCGATCGAGGTCGAGCGTCCGCGCGCGGAGATGATCTTTTCCAGGCCCGAGAACGCTCCGCCGCAGATGAAGAGAATGTTCGTGGTGTCGACCTGCAGGAACTCCTGCTGCGGATGCTTGCGGCCGCCCTGCGGGGGAACCGAGGCAACGGTGCCTTCCATGATCTTGAGCAGCGCCTGCTGGACGCCTTCACCCGAGACGTCGCGGGTGATCGAGGGATTGTCCGATTTGCGGCTGATCTTGTCGATCTCGTCGATATAAACGATCCCGCGTTGCGCGCGCTCGACATTGTAGTCGGCCGACTGCAACAGCTTCAGGATGATGTTCTCGACGTCCTCGCCGACGTAACCGGCTTCGGTCAGTGTCGTCGCATCGGCCATCGTAAACGGCACGTCGAGAATCCGCGCCAGCGTCTGGGCCAGCAGCGTCTTGCCCGAACCGGTCGGACCGATCAGCAGGATGTTCGACTTCGCCAGTTCGACGTCGTTGTGCTTGGTCTGATGATTGAGCCGCTTATAGTGGTTGTGAACCGCGACCGAGAGCACCTTCTTGGCATGGCTCTGGCCGATGACGTAGTCGTCGAGAACCTTGCAGATTTCCTTCGGGGTCGGAATCCCATCCCGTGACTTCACCAGCGAGGACTTGTTCTCCTCACGGATGATATCCATGCAGAGTTCGACGCATTCGTCACAGATGAATACGGTTGGACCCGCGATCAATTTGCGGACTTCGTGCTGGCTCTTGCCACAGAACGAGCAATACAGCGTGTTCTTGGAGTCGCTCGTGCCGACCTTACTCATTCTCGTCTCCGTCCGATCCCGTCCGCTCGATCGCCCCACTCCGGCACGTTCCGGCACTGAGTTCTAGATAGAGCAAAATCCGTACCAAAAAAGAGCCACACTCCCGGTGCCATCGAAGCGCGGCCAACTCGAATCCCGCGCGACTTAACCTATCGGACCTAGCCAACCATGGTCGCACCCGACTATCAAGAATTCGCTAATCGCGCCAACACCCGTTAACCGTGACAATACCGTGATTTGCGCCTTTCACACGAGCCGAACTTGTCGAAATCGGCCAGGCGTTGCGCGATTGCCACGCTGCCAAACCAGCACGAAAACGGAACTTTCCGCCCATTCCGGCGGCCGGGAAGCTCCCTGACGGCCGGAATTGCCGCCGACAATGCCGGTTAACGCGGTCGCAAGGATTGCGATCCGTTGTTTTACAGGCTCTTTGGCGTGGCCGGATCTTCCTGACGCTTGTCGATCACCTTGTCGACAATACCGAAGTCGCGAGCCTGGTCGGCGGTGAGGAACTTGTCGCGTTCGAGCGCGTCCTCAATCGCCTTGAAGGTCTGGCCGGTGTGCTTCACATAAATCTCGTTGAGCCGCTTCTTCAGGTTCAGGATTTCCTGAGCGTGCAGCATGATGTCGGTGGCCTGTCCCTGAAAGCCGCCGGAAGGCTGATGCACCATGATACGCGAGTTCGGCAGCGAAAAGCGCATATCCTTGTGGCCGGCGGCCAGCAACAGCGAGCCCATCGAAGCCGCCTGCCCGGTGCAAAGCGTCGACACCGGCGGACGGATGAATTGAATCGTGTCGTAGATCGCAAGCCCCGAAGTCACCACTCCGCCCGGCGAATTGATGTACATCGAGATTTCCTTCTTCGGATTCTCGGCCTCGAGAAACAGCAGCTGCGCAACCGTCAGCGTCGACATGCCGTCCTCAACCGGTCCGGTCACGAAGATGATGCGTTCTTTCAAAAGACGCGAAAAGATATCGTAGGCGCGCTCGCCGCGGTTGGTCTGCTCGACGACCATCGGCACGAGATTCATGTAGGTTTCGACGGGATCGCGCATTAATCACCCAAAGGTTAGTGGCCAGGTTTGCGGAGCCGAACGTCCATCGACAAGGGCGGAACTGGTCCGAATTGGCGAGCCGGACGAACGTCCCGTGATGCAGGATTCAGCAGGCAGACACAATCAAAGATATACGCCAATCGCCCGGTCACAAGTCCAGGTCGACCCGGCCAGAAGTCCGGGTCGAGAACGTCGGTAAATCCGCGGCAGTTGAAGCTGATTCGGCTGCCATAGCCTAGCAACAGATAACCTCGCCGCGGCGCTTTCGGTCCTCAACCTTAATGTCGCTGAGACGATCAGGCGGCGCTCGCTTCCGCCTCGTCCTCCTTATAGAGATCCTCGCGCGACACCTTCTTTTCGGTCACGTTGGCGAGCTCGAGGATGAAATCGACGACCTTGTCCTCATAGATCGGCGCACGAAGCTGGGCCAGCGCATTGGCATTGTTGCGATAGTAATCCCAGACCTCTTTCTCGCGGCCGGGCATCTGGCGCGTGCGCTCGATCACGGCGCGGCTAACTTCGTCGTCGGTCACCGTGATCTTGTTCTTTTCTCCGATCTCGGACAGCACGAGACCGAGCCGGACCCGGCGGTCGGCTATCTTGTGGTACTCTTCCCTTGCGGCCTCCTCGGTGGTGTCTTCATCGGCGAACGTCTTGCCGCTGGACTCCATCTCGGCCTTGATCGAGTTCCACATCAGGTTGAATTCCTCCTCGACCAGCGACGGCGGCGCCTCGAATCGATGGGCTTCGTCGAGACGATCAAGCAGCGTGCGCTTGACCCGCTGGCGGGTCGCCCCGGCGAACTCGGCGACAAGCCGGAGCCGCGCGGCGTCCTTCAACTTGTCGAGTGATTCAAGACCCAGCGTCTTGGCGAACTCGTCATCGATCTTGGTCTGCTGCGGCGCCTCGATCAGTGTCGCTGTCGTCTCGAACTCGGCCGGCTGGCCAGCAAGCTTCTCGTTGGCATAATTCTTCGGGAACGGAACCTTCAGGGTGCGGGTCTCACCCGCTGCGATGCCGGCGAGTTGCTCTTCGAAACCGGGGATAAAGCTATTCGAGCCGATCGTGACCTGAATGTTCTCGCCGGTGCCGCCCTCGAACGGGGTACCGTTGATGGTGCCCTTGAACGCGATCGTGACGCGATCTCCGGTTTCGGCCTTGGCATCCTCGCTCTTGGCGGCGTAGCCGCGATTCTGATCGGCAATCCGCTGGATGGCTTCCTCCACGTCGGCATCCGTTACCTCGGCGACCGGCTTCTCGACGGTGAAGCTTTTGAAGTCGGCGAGCTGGATCGGCGGAACCACCTCGATCGAAACGGTGTAGGTGAGATCGGATTTACCAGTCAGGATATCCTCGACGGCTTCTTTCTCCGTCGGCATGGTGATCTTTGGTTCGGTCGCCAACCGAAAGCCGCGCTCGGTAAAGATCTGCGAATTGGTGTCCCGGATCGTCTGATCGATGGTCTCCGCCATCACCGAGCGGCCGTACACTTTCTTCAGATGACTCACCGGCACCTTGCCCGGACGAAATCCGTTGAGACGAACCTTGTCCTTGAGGTCGACGAGACGGGCGTCCGCCTTGGCATCGAGATCCGAAGCGGGGACGCTGATCTGGAATTCCCGCTTCAATCCGTCGGCTAGGGTTTCGGTTACCTGCATGGCGTCAATCTTCTTCTGTTTCGTCCGCCGCCGTCGGCGCGGACATTGTCAAATGTAGCAGGCGCTTCCCTGAAGCCTGCGCCGGTGGTTCGGCGGACCACCCCCAAGGGAACTCCCATTGAGGGAAAAGGTCCTCCAGATCGTTATGCAAACGCTGTCAGCGCTTGGTGCGGGCGGAGGGACTCGAACCCCCACAACTTTCGTCACTGGAACCTAAATCCAGCGCGTCTACCAATTCCGCCACGCCCGCCGATTGCATCATGTCCGGCCGCGATGCCGGGGCATGATTGCCCAAAAGTGCAAAGCGGTTTTCGGGCGGCCGATCATGCTCCAAGTTAATGGAATCGATCACCTTTACATTTGGATGTCTCCATCCAGATCATAAACATGATCGTTGGCGGCGGGCTTATAACATGGGCCGACCCGTCCGCAGCAAAAAAATGGCCATCCCAGAGCCTGTTCGGTGGTACCCACGCCAGCTGGACATTTCCCGCGGAAAATGGTCCGCATCGGCATCATGGCGGAGCGAATTCTTCGGTTAAACCGGCGCGCGCTGATCAGCGGATTGGGTGCTGCCGTGCTTGCTCCGGCAATGCCCGGGATTGCAGCCACGCCGCGCCACGCCTCGCTGGTGCTGCAGGCTAAAGATGGCATCATCGCGTTGCGTCCGGGCGCGCCGGAGACGCCGATATGGTCGTTTCAGGAGCCAACGCCAGAGCCCGCTTTTCGCTTCAGGCGCGGCGACGAGCTTGAAATCACCGTTCGAAACGATCTGCCGGTGCCAACCCTGCTCAACTGGCACGGCCTCGACGGCGTGCCGGCGGCCGAGCCCCTGGCGGCGCGCCCGCCGCTGTCGGCCCGGGACAGCGAAACCCAGGTGATTCCACTGCGTCACGCCGGGACGTCGCTGTGCGACCTCCGCTTGCTCGGTGACGCCCGCGCGCGCCCCTTGCCTGCCTGCGCAGTGGTCGTGGAGGAAAGCGAGGCCGTCCTCGTCGACCGCGACCAGGTGTTTCTGATCGAAGACTGGCGGCTACGGCCGGATGGCACCGCGATCGCACCTGGCACCGATCCAAAGGACGCAACGCCCCTCTATACCGTCAACCGACGAGCCATTCTCGATGTCCAAGCGCGCGGCCGCGAGCGCCTGCGGTTTCGCTTCATCAACGGCTGCCAGCGCAACGTCATTGCGCTGAAAATTGAGGACTACGAGGTGCGGGTGATGGCGCTGGACGGCCAGCCGTCCGAGCCGTTCCCGGCGCGCAATGGCGCGCTGGTGCTGTCGCCGGGAGGCCGGGCCGACGCGTTCGTTGATGTCACCATGCCGCCGGGCTCGGCCTCAAAGATATTGCTGCACGATGGTACGGCAGCGCACCCGATCGGCCAACTGCTGGTCTCAGGCGAACCGCCGATCCGGGCCGGCGATCTGTCCCCAGCGCTCCCGCTGCCCTCCAATGGCCTGCCCGGCCAACTCGAGCTCAAAAACGCCCAGCGCTTCGACGTGGCGCTCGGCGGGCGGCAAGCCGAATGGGTGATGCCAGCGAATTTTGACAATTCGTCACCGCCCGTGTTCCGCGCCAAAGCGGGCCGCACGGTGGTACTGACGTTGACGAACCGCGGCGAACTTCCCGAGGTCTTCCATTTGCACGGCCATCATTTCCGGCTGCTGGATCGGCTCGACGACGGCTGGAAACCGTTCTGGCTGGATACATTGGCGATCGAATCCGGGCAAACCCAACGGATCGCATTCGCGGCCGAATTCGCCGGACGCTGGCTGATCGAGACAATGGCGACGGACTGGGCGGCGCCGCGCCTTGTTCGCTGGTACAATGTCGAGTGAGGAGACCAAAATAAGCAAGCCCGGTCTCACCATTCGCAATGTCACGGCGCGCGCTGTGGACGCTCCGATTTCGCGGCCGGTCAAGAGAACGCCTTCGGTCGCGAAATATCTGATGTGAGGCGGTTTGAGGCGGAACGCCGACAGCGCCGCTCAATAGTCGATGCCGAACTCATCATAGACGCGGCGGAACACTGCAGGCAGCACCTCCGGCAGATCCTCCGCGATCAGGCCGGGCCCAGCCTGGCGCGCGGCCTCACCATGCATCCAGACTCCGATGCTGGCGGCCTCGAACGCCGCCACGCCTTGCGCGAGCAGGCCTGCAATCATTCCCGACAGCACGTCGCCGGCGCCCGCGGTAGCAAGCCAAGGCGGCGCGTTGGCGGCGATGGTCGCGCGGCCGTCCGGAGAGGCCACCACCGTATCCGGCCCCTTCAGCAGGACGACGGCGCCGGAGCGCTCGGCCGCCGCCCGCACCCGCTCGAGCTTCGAGCGATTTGGATGTTTGTTGCTGATGTCGCTGAATAGCCGCGGGAACTCCCCCTCGTGCGGTGTGAGAACCACTTGCGGATCGCGCGAGGCTTTAATCGTCTCGAACAGACGATCGGGGGCTTCGGCAAAGCTTGTCAGCGCGTCCGCATCCAGCACCAGGCCTCGCCTGGCGGACAAAGCGGTGAGCACAAAGTCTCGGGTCCGCTGGCCCAGACCGGCGCCCGGTCCGATCACGCAAGTGTTGAGGCGCTTGTCATTCATCAGGTCGGCGAACTCGACGGCGGTGTCGATTGGGCGAACCATCACCGCTGTCAGCGCCGCGGCGTTGACCGCCAGCGCATCCCTGGGGGAGGCCAGCGTGACCAGCCCGGCGCCGGCCCGCAGCGCCCCGCGCGCCGACATCCGCGCCGCACCGGTTGCGGCGATGTCGCCGGAGACGACGATGGCGTGACCACGGGCGTATTTGTGGCCCTCAACCTTCGGCACCGGAAACGATCTACGCCAGGCCGACGGGACGTTCTCGAAGGCCTGTGGGCGAATTTCCTCGAGCACACGCGGGTCGATGCCGATATCGGCGACGCGCACGTGACCGCAATGAACCCGGCCGGGCAACAGCAAATGGCCCGGCTTTCGCCGGAAGAAGGTGACGGTCTCGCTGGCATGGACCGCCACCCCCATCGCGGCCCCGCTGGTGCCGTTGATGCCGCTCGGCAGGTCGATGGCGAGGACGGGCGCGCCGTTGGCGTTGATCGCCTCGATCATCTCGTGCGGTTCGCCCTTGATTGGCCGGTTGAGACCGGCTCCGAACAGGGCGTCGACGATCAAGGCCGGCCTGCCGATGGCTTGCGGATTGAATGGCAGCACCGGGTATTTCCAGCCCTTCGCCGCCGACGCCGCGTCGCCCTGCAAGCTGTCGCGCTCGCACAGCAGGATGACCGAAACCTCTCGGCCGCGCGCGGCGAGTTCTGCCGCAGCCACAAAACCATCGCCGCCATTATTGCCGCAGCCAGCCACCACGATGATCGGCCCCTCCTCGACCAGGTCCATGGCGGCCTCCGCCACGGCCTGCCCCGCGCTCATCATCAGTGCGAAGCCAGGGGTACCGGCGGCAATGGTGAGCCGGTCGGCGCGCTCCATCTCAACCGATGTCAGAACTTCCATGCCCATTCCCTGATACGATCGCCTTATCCTGAGGCATTTCTGACGCCACGCGAAGGCGGCTCCCCGACGATTGCATGCCGATTGATCTGTTTGCCTATTTCATAGGCTTGAGTATTCTGCGCCATTAGGTCTATTCGCCGGCGAATGCCCGTTTAAAAGTCTGATAACGTTTCGAAATTCAGGCGCATTAACAACTTGGCATAGACCGTGCTTTTGAGGAAGCCGGTTCCGCATCGTCGCGTGGCACCGGCAACTTTGCCGGTGGCTTGGCGCGTCAGGACGGAGGATCGAACGACCCGCGTGACGTCAGCGCAACGTGCAACCAACCCACCGTCTAAAAATGGAAGTGCCCGGGAGGCATTCAGTGAAGAAAATAGAAGCCATCATCAAGCCATTCAAGCTCGACGAGGTCAAAGAGGCGCTTCAGGAAGTCGGATTGCAGGGCATCACGGTCACGGAAGCCAAGGGTTTCGGCCGGCAAAAGGGGCACGCCGAACTGTACCGCGGCGCGGAGTACATCGTGGACTTTCTACCGAAGGTGAAGATCGAGATCGTGATTGGAGATGATCTGGTCGAGAAAGCGATCGACGCGATCAGGCGCGCGGCGCAGACCGGGCGCATCGGCGACGGCAAGATCTTCGTGTCGAATATCGAGGAAGCAATTCGCATCAGGACCGGCGAAGCCGGGCTGGATGCCATCTGAAAGCGAGGCCTTGAGCGACGTTTGCCGGCACTCTGATATTGTATTGGGCTGCCCTCGAATGTATTGAGCATCACCCGTCGGTCGGGGGCTCCGCGGCCAGATCACCGACGCCTGTAAGCCAAAAGGGGTATTCATGAAGACCGCCAAAGACGTCCTGAAATCCATCAAGGACAACGACGTGAAATACGTCGATCTGCGATTTACCGATCCGCGCGGCAAATGGCAGCATGTGACTTTCGACGTCGGCATGATCGAGGAGGACACGTTTGCCGAGGGCCTGATGTTCGATGGCTCCTCTATCGCCGGCTGGAAGGCGATCAACGAATCCGACATGTGCCTGATGCCCGACCCCGTCACCGCGACGATCGATCCGTTCTTCGCGGAAACTACCATGATCATCACCTGCGACGTGCTGGAACCGACCACCGGCGAGCCCTACAACCGCGACCCCCGCAGCATGGCCAAGAAGGCCGAGGCCATGGTCAAGTCGATGGGGGTTGGCGACACCGTTTATTTCGGGCCCGAAGCCGAGTTCTTCGTGTTCGACGACGTCCGCTACCAGACCACGCCGTACAACACCGGCTTCAGGCTGGATTCCGTGGAGCTGCCGATAAATTCGGACACCGAATACGAGGGCGGCAATCTCGGCCACCGCATCCGCACCAAGGCCGGCTACTTCCCGGTTCCGCCGCAAGACTCGGTGCAGGACATGCGCTCGGAGATGCTCGGCGCGATGGCCAAGATGGGCGTCAAGGTCGAAAAGCATCATCATGAAGTCGCCTCAGCCCAGCACGAATTGGGCATGAAGTTCGATACCCTGACGCTGATGGCCGACCAGATGCAGATTTACAAATACTGCATCCATCAGGTCGCACACATCTACGGCAAGACCGCCACTTTCATGCCGAAGCCGGTCTATGGCGATAACGGCTCGGGCATGCACTGCCACCAATCGATCTGGAAGGCAGGCAAGCCGGTGTTCGCCGGCAACAAATACGCCGACCTGTCGGAGACCTGCCTGTCCTACATCGCCGGCATCATCAAGCATGCCAAGGCAATCAATGCCTTCACCAATCCCTCCACCAACTCCTACAAGCGGCTGGTCCCGGGCTATGAGGCGCCGGTGCTGCTCGCCTACTCCGCGCGCAACCGTTCGGCCTCGTGCCGCATTCCCTACACCTCCAATCCGAAGGCCAAGCGCGTCGAGGTGCGTTTCCCCGATCCGATGGCCAATCCCTATCTCGGCTTTGCCGCGATGCTGATGGCCGGTCTCGACGGCATCAAGAACAAGCTCGATCCGGGCTCGGCCATGGACAAGGACCTCTACGACCTGCCCAAGGAGGAATTGAAGGCGATCCCGACCGTATGCGGTTCGCTGCGCGAAGCGCTGGAAAACCTCGACAAGGATCGCGCTTTCCTCAAGGCCGGCGGCGTGTTCGACGACGACTTCATCGACAGCTACATCGAGTTGAAGATGACCGAGGTCGAGCGCTTCGAGATGAGCCCGCATCCGGTCGAATTCGAAATGTACTATTCGCTCTGATCTTGAGCCGGCCGGTCCGCGATACGGCCTGAAAATCGGCATAAAGGCGCTTCCGATGGGAGCGCCTTTATTTGCGATTGCGGACACCTGACTCCAATGGATCGGACCGCTCCGGCCCCTGCAATGATGCAGTGCATGATTGCAGGGGCCGGTACCGGCACTACAATGAGCCAAAGGCCGCGCGATTAAATGACGCCGCCTTCACCGGGAGGTCATAGATGGCAAAGTGGATCCGTTTCGAGCAGGCTGGGAAGCCCGGCTTCGGCACACTGGAAGGCGATAGCGTCGCGGTTCATACCGGCGACATGTTTGCCGGCGCAACGCCGAATGGCGAGAGGCTGAAACTCTCCGGCGTTCGGGTTCTGACCCCGTGCGAGCCTTCGAAGATGGTCTGCTTGTGGAATAATTTTCACCAGCTTGCGGCCAAGAACGATTTCAAGGAGCCGAAAGAGCCGCTCTGGTTTCTGAAGGCCCCGAATGCATATTGGCCGGCGAACCAGCCGATCCAGCGTCCAGCCACCTACACCGGAAAAATCATCTACGAGGGCGAACTCGGGGTGGTCATCGGCAAGAAGTGCTTCAATATCAGCGAAGCCGATGCTGGCGACTACATTTTCGGCTACACCTGCGTGAACGACGTCACCGCCGTCGATCTCCTGCGCAAGGACAAGTCGTTCGAACAGTGGGCGCGCGCCAAGAGCTTCGATACCTTCGGCGTATTTGGCCCGGTAATCGCAACTGACGTCGATCCGATGAAGTTGTCGGTCAAAACCGTTCTGAACGGCAAGGAGCGCCAGAACTATCCTGTCGCCGACATGTTTTTCCCGCCGCACAAGCTGGTCGCCGCGATCTCCAAGGACGTGACGCTGATGCCGGGCGACATCATCGCCTGCGGCACCTCGCTCGGCGCCGGCACCATGGGCGACGCCCACAACCTCGTCGACATCGTGATCGATGGCGTCGGCAGCCTCAGCAACGTTTTCGACCAGGTGTTGCCGAGCCCATATCTGCTGGGGGCGCCGCCCCCACAGAAAAAGATTTGCGTAGTCGGCGCGGGCGCCATCGGCGGACTGTTGGCGGCCAAGTTTGCCCTCGCCGGAGAAGACGTCACCGTGATCGACCAGGGCGCACATCTCGCCGCGATCCAGAAGAACGGCCTGAAGCTCGAGTGGCATGACGGCAAGGTCCAGACCGCTCGGATGAAGGCCGTCAACAAGGCGGCCGAGGCCGGCAAGCAGGATATAGTGGTGCTGGCGGTGAAGGCGCATTTCCTCGAACAGGTCGTGCGCGATATCGATTCGATGCTCGGTCCCGAGACGGTCGTACTGACCGTGCAGAACGGCCTGCCCTGGTGGTACTTCCAGAAACTCGGCGGCCAATACGACAATCACCGGCTGGAAAGCCTCGATCCATCGGGCGTCCTCACCAGGAATATCGACCCTAACCGGCTGATCGGCTGCGTCGTCTATCCCGCGGCAGCGGCGATCGCACCGGGCGTGATCCATCACGTCGAGGGGGATCGTTTCCCGATCGGCGAACTCGACGGCAAGGAGACCGCGCGCGTCAAGCAATTGCACGACGTCTTCATCAAGGCGGGGCTGAAATCGATGGTGCTGCCGGATATCCGCTCGGAGATCTGGTTGAAAGCCTGGGGCAATCTCTCGTTCAACCCGATCTCGGCACTGACCCACGCCACGCTGGTGGACATCTGCCAGTTCGCCGAGACGCGGGAACTGGCGGCGACCATGATGAAGGAGGCGCAGGACATTGCGCAGAAGCTTGGCGTCACCTTCCGCGTCACGATCGAAAAACGCATCGCCGGCGCGGAGGCGGTTGGGGCGCACAAGACATCGATGTTGCAGGACGTGGAAGCCGGCCGCTCGCTTGAAACGGAAGCGCTGATCGGGTCGATACTTGAAATGGCCAAACTGACCAATACCCCGGCGCCCGCTATCGAATCCGTTTACGCGCTGGTCAAGCTCTTGAACAAGGTCATGCTGCTCGAAGGCGGCGGTGTGAAGGTCGAGAAGGTCGGCAAGGCGGCGTAGAAATATCGGCCGCGCCTTGGTCAAAAGCGCGCCCGATCAATGCAAGTGCGGTTTGCGGATTATGGCTGGCGGGTACGCGCTGCGAGCGCGTCCCCGAACGCCTGAAACAATGCGCGGTTGATGGGATTCCTCTGCGGATCGTATTCGGCGTGCCACTGGACGCCGAGCGCAAAGCCGGCCGCATCGGCAATCCGGATCGCCTCGATGGTGCCGTCCTCGGCCACGCCCTCGACGACGACCCGTTCGCCGGGCTCGAGAATGCCCTGACCATGCAGCGAGTTGACGCGGATGGTGTCGCAGCCGAGAATCCGTGCGAAAGCACCGTCCGGAATGAGGGCGACCTCGTGCCGATCCGCGAAGATGACGTTGGGATCGGGGTGGATTTCGCCATTCTCCAGCCGCGGCATCCGGTGGTTGATTCGTCCGGGAAGATCGCGGATCTCGGGATGTAGCGAGCCGCCGAACGCGACATTCATCTCCTGCAGGCCGCGGCAGATGCCGAACAGCGGTATGCCCCGGGCGACGCAAACTTGCGACAGCGTCAGCGCCAGTTCGTCACGGTAGATATCGTAGGGCTCGTGCCGGGAATCCGGCTCGGTGCCGAAACGCGTCGGATGAACGTTGGCACGGGCTCCGGTCAGCACCACGCCGTCGACCGCATCCAGCAGGGCGCCGATATCGGTAATATCAGGGGTCCCGGCGAACATCAGCGGCAGCGCGCCCGCGACTTCGGCGACCGCGCGAAGATTGCGTTCTCCGACCATCTGTGTCGCAAATCGATTTTCGATGCGATAGGCGTTCCCGATCACACCGACCACCGGCCTCCTCATCGCCTGGTATCCACTTTCACGCGCAAGACGAGCCCTCAATTCCCTAGCAAAGATTCGTGCAGATCATGCCCGTCCGATAGCGCCGGATCAATATCGCACGGTCCGGCGCGGGCCTAGATTACTATTTCCGCGTGAAAACTTCCCTGGGAACGATCGCTTCTCCCACCGGCAGCCCGGCGGCAGAAAGCGCCTTGGCGGCGGGATCGCCCGCATCATTCAACCACGGCAATTTCGCCTCGATCCCGCGCGTAACGGGCTCGCCGAGGAAGCCGCCGAAATCGAGCGGCCATAGACCATTGGCCACCACCCCGACCGAGACACTGCGTAGACGATATCCATTGCCGAGCACCGCCGTCATGTCGTCGGAAGGCACCACGCGCGCGGTTAAGGGATCGCGCAGATCGGCGAAAGTTATCAGCACGGGGATCAAGGCGCCTGTCACCGGCACCGTGCCGGTCAGCCGGCTCATCTCATTGAAGGACACGTTGCGGCCGGCCGCCTTGTAGGCGCGCAGCGCCAGATAGTTCATTCCGTCGGTGTCGATTGATTTGTCGATGTGCGCCAACAAGGCGATGATATTTCTGCCGCCGCCCAGATCTACCAGCACCGCATCGCCTTTGCTGATCGTGTGGCCGCCGCGGCTGTAGCTCCTGTCCGGGTGGACCGAGACGACGCCGGCGCCCGATCGGATTCCCTCCGGCGTCTCCATCTCGATCGTCAGGCGATACTTGTGGGCTGGCCGGTTGATCCTGATTTGATCGCCGGCCACCAGCACCGCCAGCAAGGCTACCGGCCCGAGCCATCCGAAATTCATGCCGTCCACCCTCGCCCCTGCGATCCGCCTTTGCCATGATCGCTTCGCATGACGAGCACCTCAGCGTCAAACCGGCGCGCTGCCGGCTTGATCCCGGGCGCGTTTGGCGGAACAGTGCTGCGGACAGGACGGGGAGAAGGAATCTGACGTGGCAGCCTCGATTGACGACCGTCTAAAGGCACGCAACGATCTGGCTTGGGCGATCTCCGTCGGCGGCATCGGCATCGTCGGATTCGCAGCCCTGCTGCTGTTCGCCTGGTACTTCGCCGCGACGCTGTTTCTGATATTTGCGGGAATCCTGCTCGCGGTCGCGCTCACCGCCGTGACCAACTTGTTCGGCCGTGTCGTCGGACTGCCGCATTCGTTGCGGCTAATGATCGTCTGCCTGGCGCTTGCCGGCCTGCTGTCCGGAATCGTGTTCCTTGGCGGGACCACGATCGCTCAGCAGGCGACCGCGCTGAGCGACACGCTCAAGTCGCAACTGGTCGGCGTCAAAGCCTTCCTGGAGCGAAACGGGATCGATACCAGCTATTTCGAGCCCACCAATCCGCCTTCGCCGGGGACGGGATCACCGACGTCCCCTTCGCCTGGTGCTGCGCCGTCGCATAATCTTCCGAGCGCGAGCGCGCTGGCCTCGAGCGGCGGTGCGATCGTGAGCCAAACCTTCAAATTGCTGCTCGGCACCGTGAGCGCGGTCGGAAACTTCTTCATCGTGCTGTTTCTCGGGCTGACCTTTGCGGCACAGCCGGGGGTCTATCGAAAGGGGCTGTTGTTCCTGGCGCCGGCGCGGCATCGCGCCCGCGCGAGCGTGGTCATCGACCGCATCGGCGAGACGCTGGAGCGCTGGCTGACGGCGCAGATGATGACCATGTGCGCGGTCTTCATCGTAACCTGGATCGGGCTCGCGATCATCGGCATCCAGGGCTCCTTCATTCTGGGCGTCCAGGCCGGCCTGCTTGCCTTCATTCCGACAGTCGGCGCACTGATCGCGGGGTTGATCGTGGTGCTTGCGAGTCTGGCTTCGGGGTGGGTCGCGGCCGCCAGCGCGTTCGTGCTTTTCCTCGGCATTCACGTGCTGGAAAGTTACATCCTCACCCCGATCATCCAGCGTCAGGCATTGGACATTCCTCCGGCCACGTTGTTCGCGTTCCAGATCCTGCTCGGGGTCGTGTTCGGCATCTGGGGCATCGCGCTTGCGCTGCCGTTGATCGCGGTTGCCAAGGTGATGATCGACTATTTCAAATCCGACGCAGCCTCAGCCGACCCGGCAGCGGCCTGAGCGGCCGTTAGCCCGCGGTGGTCAGCACCGTCGCGGTGTGTTCGACCTCGGGCGGGGCGGCAAAATACTGCCCGACGAGGCCGCGCCAGGCCGCGAAATCTTCCGAGCCCCTGAAATCGACGGTGTGATTTTCCAGCGTTTCCCACTTCGCAATCAACCGATAGCGCGACGGCTTCTCGAGCGACTTGTGCAGTTCAAAACCCTTGCCGCCCTTCGCACGCAGGAACAGCGGGCGCGCTTTCGCCACCGCAGCCTCGAAGTCCTTCTCGGTGCCGGGCTTGACGTCGATCTGTGCGATTTCAGTGATCATTTGGGGTTTTCGCCTCCGGTTGAGAATGCATCTCTCTAACCCGGCCGGCGCAAAAGAAGAAGGGCGCCTCGCGGCGCCTGGTATTGCTCCATCGCGGCGACTCAATTCAACAGCAGCACGGTGCCGGCGATGATGAGTGCGCAGCCGCTCAACATCAGCAGCGGCCAGCGGCGGCTGCCGGGCTGATCGTAGCGGCCTTGCGCGCGGCGCTCCGTGATGAGCGCCTTCTCGTATTCGTCCGCAGTCGAGAACATGCAGGCAAAGCCGCCGCGCGCCGATGTTGCGGCGGCTTCGAGCGACATCAGGGCGGATTGGGCATTTTGACTGCGGGTCGGGTTCATGAGCGAATGATAGGAACCGAATGGTAAACGGCAGGTTACCTGCCGCCTCAACCCTCACGCCAATCGTGGTGCGCCCTGCGGCAGTATCGGCGGACGCGCGGCGCCGGCGGTCTTGCGCCGCCAGTTTTCCAGCGACAGCGGCAACTCCTCGGCCGCCTCGACACGGTTGCGGCCGCCGCGTTTGGCCTGATAGAGCGCAGTATCCGCCGCCGCCAGCAATACCTCGAGCTCGGTGCCCGCCGGGCCGCCGGCGACGCCGATGCTGACGGTTGT
Organism: uncultured Alphaproteobacteria bacterium; assembly: GCA_963840155.1. Classification (GTDB taxonomy): domain Bacteria; phylum Pseudomonadota; class Alphaproteobacteria; order Rhizobiales; family Xanthobacteraceae; genus Bradyrhizobium. Next base: position 555,431 of record CAWIXP010000001.1, on the reverse strand, counting down.
GGGGACTGGCCCGGTCTCATCGGCGATTCCCGAAGCCTCGAATGCCTCGCGCACCCGTTCGGCGGCGAGCACGGCTTCCTCAAGCGAACACGGCAGCAACGCGGCGAACTCCTCGCCGCCGATACGCCCTGAGAGATCGGTGATGCGCAACGTGTTGATCACGACGGCGGCGAACAGCTTGAGAATCTCGTCGCCCGCGGGATGGCCGAAGCGGTCATTGATCGATTTGAAATGGTCGATGTCGAAGATCAAAACCGTCACGGGACGCCCGGCATTGGCTTCGCGTTCGATCACCCGCGAGGTCGCCTCGGCAAAACCGCGGCGATTGAACATGCCGGTCAGCGGATCCATCGAAGCCGCCGTCTTGTGCGCGGTGACCGTGCGCTCGGACACCAGCATGAAGATGACGAAGACGGTACCGACGGCATAGAGCACCAGCTCGATCGAGAACGCAGTCACCCAGATGCTGCCCGAGAACGTGCCGCCGCGGGGGTGCAGGAGATCGCCAAGCAGGATCGGCAGCATCAGTACGAAACCGTGCAGCATCGGCACCACGACCGCCGGCCAGCGCTTCTGCATGGTGCGGCGGCGCTCGGACCACAACTCGGCGGCCGTCAGCGCGGCATAGGCGGCAACGATGGCTGCGCCGATCGTCAGGCGCAATTCGGAGGCGTCCGCCGGCACCGACATCACCGCAGCGACCCAGGCGATTGCCCCGAGCAGCAGTCCAGCCACGTTGGGCTTGCGGCAATGGAACACGCGCGATGCGTTCCAGACCATGCCGCAGGCGACAAAACCGACAGCGTTGAGCGCCAGCGAAATCATCTCGCCAAGCGAGCTGGCGGCCAGCGTCCACAACGCGACCGACGCCGCACCGAGCAGATAGGCGGTTCCCCACCATTTCAACGCCGGGATATTCTCCTGTTTGCCGAAAAACAGCAGCATGGCTCCCAGCATTGCCGCGACCATCGTGGCAACGAGATAAAGGGTTGAAGTATCTAGCGACATGGGCCACCGAGAGATTTGTGATGCAGCGTGGCCGACGCGTCTGATAATTCTTTGCGCGCCTTTACCACCACTTCACTCTACGACCCCCGTGTTGGCAATCCGTTTGCGGGCACGCGCAAGTTTTCAGGAAAAACCCCTTCAATTCGTCGGCAAACAGCCAGCAAAAAGGGCGCTGCTGAGCGCCCTCTTCGAATCCCGGGAATGCTGAATTTGCCGCAAGTTTTAGCGAAGCAGTTAGCGCTTCGAGAACTGGAACGACTTGCGCGCCTTGGCGCGGCCGTACTTCTTGCGCTCGACGGTGCGGGAGTCCCGGGTCAGGAAGCCACCCTTCTTCAGGGTGCCGCGCAGTTCCGGCTCGAAATAGGTCAGCGCCTTCGAGATGCCGTGACGCACTGCGCCTGCCTGTCCCGACAGACCGCCGCCGGCGACCGTGCAGATCACGTCGTACTGGCCGGCCCGGGCGGCCGCGACCAGCGGCTGCTGGATCATCATCCGCAGCACCGGCCGCGCAAAATAGACTTCGACCTCACGGGTATTGACGACGATCTTTCCGCCGCCAGGCTTGATCCAGACCCGGGCGACCGCATCCTTGCGCTTGCCGGTGGCATAGGCACGCCCGTACTTGTCGACCTTCTTGACGTATTTCGGCGCTTCCGGAGCGGCCGGCTTGAGCTGTGACAGCTGATCGAGCGACTGCATGGTGTCGGACATCTTATGCGGCCCTCATGTTCTTGCGATTCATCGAAGCGATATCGATCTTCTCGGGTTGCTGGGCCTCGTGCGGATGTTCAGGGCCGGGATAGACGCGTAAATTGCCGAGTTGCACGCGCCCGAGCGGCCCGCGTGGAATCATGCGTTCGATGGCCTTTTCGACCACGCGCTCGGGAAAGCGGCCCTCGAGAATCGACTTCGCGGTGCGTTCCTTGATGCCGCCGATAAAGCCGGTGTGATTGTAATAGATCTTGTTGTCGCGCTTGCGCCCGGTGAGCACCGCATGTGCCGCGTTGATGATGATGACATGGTCGCCGCAATCGACATGGGGCGTATAGGTGGGAAGGTGCTTGCCGCGAAGCCGCATCGCGACCAGCGAGGCGAGCCGGCCGACCACCAGACCTTTGGCGTCGATCAGCACCCACTTCTTCGTCACCTCGGCGGGCTTTGCCGAAAAGGTTTTCATGTGAGGAAATCCGTGAAAGGGAACGGCGGCGTCTCGGCGCCGTGCTGGTGGCGGCTTTCTAGATAGCTCCGGCGCGCGCGTCAATGCCAAGTACTTCGAATTTTATCTAGCAAGATCATTGGCTTATGAATATGGTGTGATATTACCGCGCAAAACGTCAAGTATTTGGAATGGAATAGGTCGATGTTACATGGGCAATTGGATCGGGCGACGTGCCGGACAACAGGTTGACCTCGCCGACCGCAAGCCGCTTGCCCAGTTTCAAAAGTCGCGCCGCCGCAAGGACATCCTGGCCAGGCGCGCCCTTGCGCAGAAAATTGATGGTGAGATTGGTGGTGACCGCAAGCCCGCGCGGGCCGATCGCCGACAGCAGCACCACATACATGGCGCAATCGGCCAGCGCCATCAGCGTCGGTCCCGAGACTGTCCCTCCCGGACGCAGCATCCGCTCGTTGTAGCGCTGACGGAGCAGGCAAGTTTCGCCGTCAGCATGTTCGATGGACGTATCGCCACTGCCGAAGGATTGCGGAAATTCGAGACGGAGGAACTGCTCCAGTTCAGCCACGCTCATTTTTGCAATTGCCATCGGCTCCGCCTGCCTCGCCTCGCGCCGCTTGTTACATTAGGATGATGGCGCTGCCCAAGTGGAGATTTCGATGACCAGCCAGACCGTACGCACGGCCGCGCCGCAACAGCCGATCCTGTTGCGCGAGAGGCTTGGCAGTGTCGCCGTGCTGACGCTCGACCGGCCCAGCACGCGCAACAGCCTATCGGAAGCCCTGATCCGGGACCTGCATGCGGCGCTCCAGGAAATCCACGACGACAGCAGCGTGCGCGCGGTGGTGATCGCGGCCAATGGCCCGGCCTTCTCCGCCGGCCACGACATGAAGGAACTGACCGCCCGCCGCACCGACGCCGACCGCGGCCGAGCCTATTTCGCGGAAATCATGAACGCCTGTAGCGCGATGATGCAGGCGATCGTGCAACTGCCCAAGCCGGTCGTCGCCGCGGTGCAGGGCGTCGCCACCGCCGCCGGGTGCCAGTTGGTGGCAAGCTGCGACCTTGCGGTGGCGTCCGAAGCCGCGACCTTCGCCACTCCGGGCGTCGATATCGGACTGTTCTGCTCGACCCCAATGGTGGCGCTGTCGCGCAATGTGCCGCGAAAACGGGCGATGGAAATGCTGCTGACCGGCGAGCCGGTTTCGGCCGCCACCGCGCGCGATATCGGCCTCGTCAACCGCGTCGTTGCCGCCGGCACCGAACGCGATGCGGCAATTGCGCTGGCCGAGAAGGTCGCGCTGAAGTCAGCCTATACGGTCAAGCTCGGCAAAGCCGCGTTCTACCGTCAGGCCGAAATGAGCCTTGAGGAAGCCTATCGCTATGCGGCAGAGGTGATGACCGAGAACATGATGGCGCGCGACGCCGAGGAAGGTATCGGCGCCTTCATCGAGAGGCGCGAGCCGAAATGGCATGACAGCTGACGAATGCTCATCCCAAGGACCCCCCTGGCCCGGGTCTCGAAGGCTGACACGAATTCATGGTTCGAGGCGCGCGACGACGCGCTCCTCACCACGAGGACTGCGAGATTTCACAAATGAACCATGACAATTACCCCGACAATTACATTCGCCAAATCCTCAACGGCGTGAAGTCGATCGCAATGGTGGGCGCATCGCCGGTCAATGTGCGGCCGAGTTATTTCGCCTTCAAATACCTGGCGCAGCGCGGCTACGACATGATCCCGGTAAATCCAGGCCACGTCGGCAAGAGCCTGCTCGGAAAACCGTTTGTCGCATCGCTGTTGGATATCGACCGTCCCGTCGACATGATCGAGATCTTCCGAAACTCCAGCCACATCATGCCGGTGGTCGACGAAGCCCTGAGGATGTCGCCGCTACCGAAAGTGATCTGGATGCAGCTTGGCGCGCGCGACGATGCGGCGGCGGCCAAGGCCGAGGCCGCTGGTCTCAAGGTCGTCATGAACCGCTGCCCAAAAATCGAATACGGCCGGTTGTCCTCGGAAATTTCCTGGATGGGCGTCAATTCACGCACCTTGAGTTCGAAGCGCGCGCCGACGCCAATCCAGGGCATGCGGCTTTCCCTCGATCGGATGAGCGTCGGCGGCGGCGAAACCAGAGCATCCGACCGCGCCGCGAAAAACAAGAACGAAGTCAGCTGAGGCAAGGCGAGACGATTTTTCTGGCAAAGTGGCAATACCGACCAAAATCGTACCCGAACATCCGTTGACGCCCCACCCACCTTGACGGCAAATGCCGCCGACGCGATTGTCGCTGATACGGAGGAGGCGGACGCCGCCTCGAACGACAAAAATCGCCACGCCTTCCCGATCCCACGCGGCGCCGCAAGCGGCCGCTGCCCAGGATGACTTGTCATAAAGGACATGAGAATGACCGACCGTCTTCCCGGATTTGCGACCCTCGCCGTGCATGCCGGCGCGCAACCCGATCCCACCACCGGCGCGCGGGCGACACCGATTTATCAGACCACGTCATTCGTGTTCAACGATGCCGATCACGCCGCTTCGCTGTTCGGGCTGCAAGCGTTCGGTAACATCTATACCCGGATCGGAAACCCGACCCAGGCGGTGCTGGAAGAACGCGTTGCCGCCCTTGAGGGCGGCACCGCGGCGCTGGCGGTTGCGTCGGGGCATGCCGCGCAGGTCGTCGTGCTTCAGCAATTGCTCAGACCAGGTGACGAATTCATTGCCGCGCGCAAGCTCTACGGCGGCTCGATCAATCAGTTCACCCATGCCTTCAAGAGTTTCGGCTGGAACGTGGTCTGGGCCGACCCGGATGACATCGAAACTTTTGAGCGCGCGGTCACGCCGCATACCAAGGCGATCTTCATCGAATCGATCGCAAACCCCGCCGGCAGCATCACCGATATCGAGGTGATCTCCGCGGTGGCCCGCAAGGCAGGCGTGCCGCTGATCGTCGATAACACGCTGGCGACGCCGTACCTGATCCGCCCGATCGACCACGGCGCCGACATCGTCGTCCATTCGCTGACCAAATTTCTGGGTGGTCACGGCAACTCGATTGGAGGGATCATTGTCGATGCCGGCACCTTCGATTGGTCCAAGGACAATAAATACCCGATGCTGAGCGAGCCGCGTCCCGAATATCATGGCATCAAGATTCAGGAGACGTTCGGCAATTTTGCTTTTGCGATTGCTTGCCGGGTACTGGGCTTGCGCGATCTCGGTCCGGCGATTTCGCCGTTCAATGCCTTCCTGATTCTGACCGGCATCGAGACGCTGCCGCTGCGCATGCAGAAGCATTGCGATAACGCCAAGGCCGTTGCAGAATTCCTTTCAACCCATTCGGCTGTCGCGTCGGTGAATTACGCCGGCCTGGCCGGCGACAAGTACAACAATCTCGCGCGTAAATATGCACCTAAAGGCGCCGGCGCCGTATTCACTTTCAGCCTCAAGGGCGGCTACGACGCCGGTGTCAACCTGGTGTCGAACCTGAAACTGTTCTCGCACCTCGCCAATGTCGGCGACACCCGCTCGCTGGTGATTCATCCGGCCTCGACCACGCACAGCCAGCTCGACGATGCCGCCAAGATCAAGTCGGGCGCGGCGCCCGATGTGGTGCGGCTCTCGATCGGCATCGAGGACAAAGAGGATCTGATCGCCGACCTCGACCAGGCGTTGAGCGCGTGAGAGCCCGCCAAGGCCCTTGCGAGCTTTCCTGTTGGGACAGCCTGCCCCGCCGCCCGCGGCATTTCGGCTATTGCTACTGATGTCGCAGGGTCACCCGATCTGGGTGACCGGCAACGCCCGCTCCCGCGGTTTCGATTTTAGCTGGCGTGCGGCCAATCGTTCGGCCTGACAGATCGCGAGCGTCAGCACCGCGATTGCAACCGCCTGGTGAGCCAGCGCCAGATCCATCGGATCCTGTCTCAGCAGCGTGAGAACGCCGAGCGTCGCCTGCAATGTCACCGCCGCCGCCAGCCAGCACGCGCCGTTGATCGCGGCAGTCCCTGCCCGCGAACGAATGGCATCGACCGCATGCAGCAGCGCCAGTGCAAACAGCGCATAACCCACCATCCGGTGCTCGAACTGCACCGTGAGCGTGTTGTCAAACAGATTGCGCCACCACGGCTGTTCAAAGAACAGCTGAGCGGCGGCGGGGATCAATCCACCGTCGATGTCAGGCCAGGTGTTGTAAATCTTGCCCGCGCGCAGCCCGGCGACCAGCGCCCCGATATACAGCTGCACGAAGGTCAGGATCACAAGCGCCATGCTGGTGAACCTCAGCCGCGAGTTTGCTGCAGGCGGCTGCGGATCCGCGAGCCGGCGCAGCGTCCACACGATGCTTCCGAAGATCAAGAGCGCCAGCACCAGATGAGTCGCGAGGCGATACTGCGAAACTTCGACCCGCAGCGAAAGCCCCGAGGCCACCATCCACCAGCCCACCGCGCCCTGCAGAGCGCCGAGACCAAAGATCAGCCAGAGCTTGCGCCTCAAATCCGGGCTCAAAGCGCCACGCCGCAGGAACCAGAGAAATGGCAGCAGGTAGGCGACCCCGATCAATCGCCCGAGCAACCGGTGGCCCCACTCCCACCAGAAGATCGTCTTGAACTCGGGAAGTGTCATTCCGGCATTGAACTCGCGGTATTGCGGGATGGTCTTGTAGGCCTCGAACGCTTGCGCCCACTGTTGCTGGTCAAGCGGCGGCAGCGCCCCGCTGACCGGCTTCCACTCGACGATCGAAAGTCCGGATTCGGTGAGACGCGTCGCGCCGCCGACCAGCACCATGATCGCAATGAGCGCGGCAACTAAGAGAAGCCACCACCAGAGGGCGCGGCTGTCCGCGCTACGTGCTGCTGAAACTAAAGTCATCGAGGCTGCGCTTGAATGAATTTACGCGCACTTTATAGTCCGGCGCTTCCCGCGCGCAAGCTGCGCCCAGCCCGAGAAATGCACATTTCCGTCATGACGATACGCGCCCGCAAATTCTTCGGAACCATCGCGCTTCTGGTGCTGGTCGTGGTGTGGTCGATGATGGGAATGACGTTGGCGCAGACGCGATGGCTCGCGAGTTCAGGGCTGCTTCAGGCGATCTTCTATATCGTCGCTGGCATCGGATGGGTGTTGCCGGCGATGCCGATCGTCAGCTGGATGGCGCGGCCGGACCGCTAGTTCCGGTGGGCATCTCGAGCGGGCGCAAACGTGATGCCTGACAGCAGCACGCGCATGGCGCGCAGCGAACGCTGCCGCCCGTCCCAGGCAATGCGCGGAAGCATGTGCAGGTTGGTCCGGCCATCCGCTCCCACGACGCCGGATATCGCCGTGGCGGCGCTGGCAAAGCCAGCATCCTCGGTCATTGCAACGTGTTGCCGGCGAAGTGCAGCGCGATCACCGAACGGATAAGCGAAATGCCTGACGTCGCGGCGAAAGGCTGTTTGTGCAACCACCCTGCCCATCATGATCTCGCGCTGCGCATCGGCATTTCTCAGGTTCGACAAAACCGGAAAATTCACCGTCGCGCTTCCGATCGTCACATTAGGATCGGACGCGAGCTTGCTTAGATCGTGCCAGTCCATCGATGCCTCGCGCGACAGCGCCGCGAGATCGACCGAGTAGCGCGTGCAGAGATCCTTGATGGCTATGGAAACATCCGGCGGCGCGAGCGAGCGCATCCAGCCGGACAAAAGGTCATAGAGCTGATATTTTTCGGAGGTTTGCCGTATGTCAAAGCGCTGTTCGTTTCGGTCCATTATCAGGCTGAGGCGATCCTCGCGCGCGATCACCTGTTCCAGGGCGAGCCACCATGCCTCTCCCAGACCGTCTGGAAACGCGGTCGGCACATAGATGGTGAAGGGAACGCCATGGCGCGACAACACCGGGTAGGCCGACGTGATTACATCCTTGTATGCGCCATCGAAGGTCAGGCACACAAACCGTCTCCGCGACGCGCGCGTCACGGTCCGCTGACAAACCTCGTCCATCGAAACGATGTCGTATTTCCAGCGCTTCAGCGCCCGAATCGTGCGATCGAGAAATTTGGGGGTGATTTCCTGCGATCTCAGCGGCTGAAACAGCGCGGAACGTGGCGGACGCACGCGTTCAAACCGCAGAACCGCGCCGGCCCCACCCGCCGCCCGGCCTCTGAACCAGGGCTGGGCGCCGAAATAGGCGAGTTCAAGCTTCAGGCCTGTCAGGAATCTGTTGTCGGATGGCAACGTTCTTGCCCCTCAATGCGGTGAGCTTCCGCCTCGTCCCGGCCCATTGTCATTACTCTTTCTTGACGTTTCTTTGTAAAGGTCGGCGTAAGTCGAAAATTGTAAATATTTCCCTGACCACAGGTTTTGCGATGACCATGGCTGCCGCGATCGAAAGCCGGACGGCAGGAGCAAAGGTGTGGTCGAAAACGAGTTCGCATCGCCAGCATCGACATCCTAAGCGATCTGCGGGAGACCGAAGCGATCTGGCGTGGCCTCGAAGCTCAGCAGTTCTCCACACCATACCAGCGGTTCGACTTTCTGGACTCCTGGCAACGCCAAGTCGGAGTGCGCGAGGGTGTTCTGCCCTTCATCGTTATCGCCTACGATGCCGAGCGCCGGCCGCTGCTGCTGCTGCCGCTCGCGCTCAGGCGCCGGAATGGCGTGCACATCGCCTGCTTCATGGGAGGCAAGCACGCAACCTTCAACATGGCGCTGTGGGACAGGAACTTTGCCGCCGACGCCACTGTTGGCGATCTCAATGCGCTGATCTCCGCGATCGCCGAGCAGTCCAGGATCGATGTCCTGGAACTCGCGCAGCAGCCCCGATACTGGCGCGATTTACCGAATCCGATGGCGCTGCTGCCGAGCCAGCCATCCGTCAACGACTGTCCGTTGATGACGATCGCACCGGACGAGCCGGCGGCGGCACGGATCAGCAGTTCGTTCCGGCGCCGCCTGAACGGCAAGGAACGCAAGCTGCAGGCGCTATCCGGCTATCGCTATCACGTCGCAACCTCCGATGCCGAGATCAAGCGACTGCTCGATTGGTTTTTTTCGACAAAACCGCTGCGGATGGCGGAGAAGCAGCTGCCCAACGTCTTCGCCGAGCCAGGGATCGAGGAGTTCATCCGCGGCGCTTGCATCGCAAGACGTGTAAATGGCGGTCGCGTCATCGACATTCACGCGCTTGAATGCGACGACGAGGTGATCGCGATCTTTGCAGGCGTCGCAGACGGATATCGCTTTTCGATGATGTTCAACACCTACACCATGTCGGACAATTCGCGCCACAGCCCCGGGCTGATCTTGATGCGCAGCATCGTCGATCACTACGCCGAGCGCGGATACCGCGCGCTCGACCTCGGGATCGGGTCGGACGGTTACAAACGGCTGTTTTGCAAGAGCGATCAGCCGATCTTCGACAGCTTCATTCCGCTCAGTCTGCGCGGCAAATTTGCGGCGTCGGTGATGTCCGCGACCAACCAACTCAAGCGCCTGGTGAAGAACAACGGGGCGCTGTTTCTTATGGCGCAAAAGCTGCGGGGCGCGTTTGAGCGCTGACTGGGCAATCTCTCAAACGAAGCCAATCGGTGGCGTCAGGCCGCCACCACCTGCAGAAGAGGTTCGATTTCGTCCGAGGGCTGAACTGGCCGGCTCAGCATCATGACTTCGCTGAAACCCACCGCCGTAAACTGATCGCGCATCACGATGCGCGCCTCGGCGGTCATCGCGGTGTCCGGCACGACCACAGCGCAGGCCTGCACAGTCAGCAGTTCCGCAGACAGGTCGGAGGCTGCGCCGGCGTCCAACAGCAGATGATCGTACACCCGCTTGAACGCATCGATCGCGAGTGCGAGCCGCGGCGACATCAGCAACGCGCGATCGAACCCTGGGCGGCCGGCGCTCACGAGGTGCACTCGCGATACGCGGTCCCTGGTGATGATTTGCGAAAACGATGCATCCCCCAGCATCAATTCGGCGAGCCCCGGCGCTGACGGATCGACAGATGCCGCCGAGATCGTAGGCGAGGTCGCTGACAGATCTACGACCAATACCCTTGCATCGCGCGCCATCAGGCGAGCCAGCGTCAGTGTGGTCAAGGTAATGCTGTCGCTCGAGGCGGTACCAAGCACCGCGACTTTGCGCGCCGCCTCACCTGCGTCGCGCAATTTAGTGGCGAGTTGTTCGATCTCGCTCAGCCCGGCCGACACGTCCGCTGCCCGGGCATCCCTGATCTCCGGATTGTCTTCGCTCAACGCCGGAGCCGAACCGGAGGTCGGTGCCATTGCGGGGACCGGAACAGGGGATGACGCAAACACGGCCTCGGTATCCGCGTTGGTCGTGCCGGGGGCGGTCATGCGCAGCAGTTCGCCGGTTGCGATGGCGCCGCCGCTAAGCATCAGCGTCGCCAAGGTGGCGATCAGCACGATCGGCAGCTTTTTTGGACGGGCCGGCGTGTTGGAGACCATGGCGCGAGAAATGACGCGGCTGTCAGCCGGTGCCGTATCGATGTTCTCTCGGGTGTTGGCCTCGCGATATTTTGCGAGATAGGATTCCAGCAGGTCGCGCTGCGCCTTGGCTTCGCGCTCGAGCGCGCGAAGCTGGACATCCTGGCCGTTGGTCGAGGTCGCCTGCTTCTTGAGTTGCTCGAGACTTGCGCTCAGGCCCTCGACCCTGCCGCCGGCGATGCGCGCGTCATTGTCCAGCGAACGGGAGAGCTTGCTCGCTTCATCGCGGATCTGGCGATCGAGATCGGCAAGCTGGGCCTTCAGTTCCTTGATGCGCGGATGGCCATCGAGCAGTGTCGACGACTGCTCGGCTAGCTGGCCGCGCAAGGTGACGCGCTGCTCGGACAACCTTCGGATCAGTTCGGAGTTCAGAATCTCGGAAGCTTCAATCGGTTTGCCGCTCTGAAGCATCTCGCGGATCAGGCGAGCTTTCGATTCCGCATCCGATTTCAGCGCGCGGGCATTGTTCAGTTGCGTGTTCAGTTCACCCATCTGCTGGTTCGACAGTGTCGTGTTGTTGGTGCCGACGAACAGGCTCGATTTTGACCGAAAATCCTCGACGCGGGATTCGTCTTCCGCGACCTTCCTGCGCAGACTGTCGATTTCGCCCGACAGCCACTGGCTGGCGGACTTGGCCTGCTCCCGGCGCGCGCCCTGCTGCAGCACCAGATAACCCTCGGCGATCGAATTGGCGATACGTGCCGCCAGTTCCGGATCGCGCGACTGGAATTCGATGACGATGACGCGAGACTTGTCGACCGCATAGGCGGTGAACCGATCGAAGTAGGCATCCAGCACCCGCTCCGCCGGCGTCAGCGAGAACGGATCGCGGCCGATGCCGAACAATGCCAGCAACGATTTCAGCGGCGACAGACCCTGCAGCACCGGATCGAATTCCGGCAGCTCCGCGAGCTTGTTCGTTTTGATGATCTCGCGGGCAAGATCGCGAGACAGCAACAACTGGACTTGGCTGGTGACGGCCTCGGCATCAAGCGCCGCACGCTCCTCGCTGCGTTCGCCGCTGGGCCGCAGGAAAACGTTCTCGCGCCCGTCGATCAGGATGCGCGCTTCAGATTTGTAACGTGGGGTGACCAAATTGACGGCGGTAAGCGAAAGCACCGCGGCAAGCACCGTCGGAACGATAATCCAGCCCCTCTTGCGCGCCAACGCTGCACCAAGGGCGCGCAAATCGAGATCGCCGGAGAGCGGTGCGACGGCTGGCTGCGGCTTTGAGGCGGCCTGCGCCGGTTCGGAGATCGGCTTTTGGACCAGAGCCTCGTCCTTGGCCGCACGCCAGAACACTAAACGCATCGTACACTCCCGCCCACGCCACGGCCCCACTGAACTCCGCCCGATTACAATCCATTAAGGTTGCCGCCGGGTTAATTGTGCCGATTTGCAGGCGGGGACATCGGCGCCTGGGCGCCGTGGTCATACTTTGTTAACCATGAAAGTCCTTAATCGGAATCACTTAATTCCGATGGATTGCCCAATGCGAGGCGTGCGCGCCGTTAGTCTCACCATGCTTGCTGCGCTCGACGCCGGCGATACCGTGCTTGTCGGCGAACGCTGGTTCTGATCATGCCCGCGACTTCAGATCGGCCGCTTCGCATCCTGCACGCGGTTCGCGCGCCGGTCGGCGGAATCTTCCGGCATATCCTCGATCTCGCCAACGGTCAGGCCGACCGTGGCCATCAGGTCGGCATCATCGCCGACAGCCGGACCGGCGGCGAGCGGGCCAAGGCGGCGCTCGAGGAGATCGCACCGCGCCTCAAGCTAGGCGTGCATCGTTTTGCCATTCACCGCGAGCCCTTTCCAACGGATATGCTGGTTTGGGCGCATTTCATGCGCCTGATCCAACGGCTCAAGCCCGACGTCGTGCATGGCCATGGGTCCAAAGCCGGCGTGTTCATCCGCCTCAGGCCCCGTTCGAAGCGAACCATTCGAGTCTATACGCCGCATGGCGGCTCGCTGCATTACCCGCGCAACACGTTCAAGGGCGCGCTCTATAGTCGGATGGAGCGGGCGCTGATGAACTCTACCGAACTGTTCCTGTTCGAAAGCGCGTTCGCCCGCGACACCTATCAGCGCACCATCGGCACTCCCGGCGGATTGGTGCGCTGCGTCTTCAATGGTGTCACCGCCGACGAATTCGACCCCATCGCCAGAGCGGCTGATGCCACCGACCTCATCTATGTCGGCGAGTTCCGTTACATCAAGGGCGCGGACCTGCTGATCGACGCGGTGGCGCGGCTCCGCCTTGACGGCAAGCCGGTGACGTTGACCCTTGCCGGCGACGGTGAGGAACTGGCCAACCTCAAGGCTCAGGTTCAGCGGCTCGGCCTCACCGAGGCGGTCCGCTTCATCGGCCACGTCAAGGCGCGTCACGGCTTCGCGCAAGGCAAGGTGCTGGTGGTTCCCTCGCGCGCGGATTCGATGCCCTATGTCGCGATCGAGGCGGCGGCGGCGGGAATTCCGATGGTTGCCGCCAATGTCGGCGGCATCCCGGAAATCTTCGACGCTCACAGCGACGCGCTATTTGCTCCCAACATGGTTGGCGCAATGGCGGACGCGATCGAAACCGCGCTCGATAACCCCGAGCCTGCCCGGTTGCGGGCAAAATCGCTACGCGAGAGAGTCTTTCTGCATTTTTCGCAGAAGGCGATGGTCGAAGGGGTATTGGCGGGCTACCGCGACGCGTTCGCCGATCGTTAACCGTCCCTTACCAGCGATAACCGTATCTTCCGATTTGTTGGTTAAGCCGGAATACGGGGATTTCCTGCGCGGCGCGCGCATGCCTGAATGACCGTGCAAGAACGGACCTGGATACAGTGGAAACAATCAACGCCCCCTCGATGTTAGATGCCGGAGCCGCCGCCGCAATCACCGTCTCGACGGATCGCCCTGCGGTCGAACGGCGCCGACGGCTTTCGCAGGCCGCACTTGCGGTCAGCAATCAGAAAGTGCGGCGCGCCTATTCGCCGATCCTGATCGCAGGTGCCGTTCGCGTCGCCGACTTTGCACTGCTGAGCTTGATCGGCAACGCGCTCTATTTCGGTTATGTGGTGCCGTTGAGCGGCTTTCACTGGGAGTATGTCGCCGCCATTTTCGGCATGACGGCGACCGCCGTGATCTGCTTCCAGGCCGCCGACATCTACCAGGTGCAGGTGCTTCGCGGCCAGCTTCGGCAGATGACGCGTATGATCTCATCCTGGGCCTTCGTGTTCCTGCTGTTTACCGGGGCATCGTTCTTCGCCAAACTAGGCGGCGAGGTATCCCGGCTGTGGCTGTCGGCATTCTTCTTCGTCGGCCTCGCCGCGTTGAGCGCCGAGCGACTGTTCCTGCGCGCTTTGGTGCGCGGTTGGGCGCGCCAGGGGCGGCTCGATCGGCGCACCGTTATCGTCGGCTCCGACCAGAACGGCGAGAAGCTGGTCGAGGCGTTAAACGTCCAGGAAGATTCGGATATCGACATTCTCGGTGTATTCGATGACCGCAACGACAGCCGGGCGCTGGAAACCTGCGCCGGCAGCCCGAAACTCGGCAAGGTCGACGACATCGTCGAATTCGCCCGCCGCACCCGCGTCGATCTCGTGCTGTTCGCGCTGCCGATTTCCGCCGAGACGCGGATTCTGGAGATGCTGAAGAAGTTGTGGGTGCTGCCGGTCGACATCCGCCTGTCAGCCCACACCAACAAGTTGCGCTTCCGCCCCCGCTCCTATTCGTATCTCGGCGAGGTGCCGACGCTCGATGTTTTCGAAGCGCCGATTACCGACTGGGATCTGGTCATGAAATGGCTGTTCGACCATGTCGTGGGCGCCCTCGCTCTGCTGTTGGCCTCGCCCGTCATGGCGCTGGTCGCCCTCGCGGTAAAGCTCGACAGCCCCGGTCCGGTGCTGTTCCGGCAAAAGCGGTTCGGTTTCAATAACGAGCGTATCGACGTCTTCAAGTTTCGCTCGCTGTATCACGATCAGGCCGATCCGCTGGCGTCCAAGGTCGTGACCAAGAACGACAGCCGCGTCACCCGGATCGGGCGTTTCATCCGCAAGACCAGCCTGGACGAACTGCCGCAGCTCTTCAACGTCGTGTTCAAAAGCAACCTGTCGCTGGTCGGTCCGCGTCCCCATGCCGTGCAGGGCAAATTGCAGAGCCGGCTGTTCGACGAAGCGGTCGACGGCTATTTCGCGCGACACCGCGTCAAGCCCGGCATCACCGGTTGGGCCCAGATCAACGGCTGGCGCGGCGAAGTCGACAGCGAGGAGAAGATCCAGAAGCGGGTCGAGTTCGATCTCTACTACATCGAGAACTGGTCGGTGCTGTTCGATTTCTACATTCTTCTGAAGACGCCGCTGGCGCTGATGACCGGGAACGAGAACGCCTACTGACCCGGTTGCCCCGGCGTCGCGTAGCTGTTGCTTAGGGTTGCGAGTGTGTAATGGCGTATGCGGCGACGGCCGGAAATCTGACTTCATCGCTGGCATCGGCGCCACGCGTCTTGGCGCTGCAGCGCGCGCTGGTGTGGCTGACCGGGGCCAGCAGCGCGATCGTCTTCATCGAACCGAGCCCCTATGAGTTGGTGACGCTTGTCGGCGCCGTCGCGTTCTTTGCCACGGGCTTGCGCTTGCGGCTGGTGTTCATGCCGCTGTTGCTGCTGCTGTTCCTGCTCAATATCGGCTACAGCATCGGCGCCGTTCCGTTCATGGACCAGCCGGAGGTCGCCAACTGGATCGCGACCTCCTGGTACATGGCGGTTACGGTGATGTTCTTCGCGATGGTTGTCTCCGAAGATACCGCCGCCCGGCTCGACATGCTTCGCCGCGGCCTCATCGTCGGCGCGCTGATCGCGGCGGCATCGGGTATCGCCGGCTATTTCAACCTCATCCCCGGCGGCTCTGACCTGCTGACGCTCTATGGACGTGCCCGCGGCACCTTCAAGGATCCCAACGTGCTGGGCGCATTTTTGGTCCTGCCTTCGCTGTTCGCGCTGCAAAGCATCGTCTCTGACCAGTTCGCAAGATCGTTCCGCAGCGCGATCGCCTTCGCAATCATGGCGCTTGCGATCCTGCTGGCGTTTTCGCGCGCCGCCTGGGGCGGCCTCGCGATCACGGCGGCATTCATGCTGGCGTTGATGGTCCTCACCAGCCGGTCGAACGCGCAGCGCTCGCGCATCATCGTGATGTCGGTTGTCGCCGTTGTCGTGGCGGCGATGCTGCTCGCCGTGCTGTTGTCGTTCGACTCCATCAGCGACATGTTCAACCAGCGGGCGAGCTTCGACCAAAGCTATGACGAGGGCCGCTTCGGCCGGTTCGGCCGCCATATCCTCGGCGCCCAGATGGCGCTCGATTTGCCGTTCGGCATCGGCCCCTTGCAGTTTCACAAGTATTTCCCCGAGGACACCCACAACTCCTATCTGAATGCCTTCATGTCCGGTGGCTGGATTGCAGGGGTCTGCTATCCGGCCCTGGTGTTCATCACCGTGATCAACGGGTTTCGTCACCTCTTCGTGCGCGTGCCCTGGCAGCGTGCCTATCTCGCGATCTTCGCCGCATTCCTCGGGACGGTCGGCGAAAATTTTATCATCGACAGCGACCATTGGCGGCACTTCTGGATGATGCTGGGGGTGATGTGGGGAATGTTTGCCGCCGCCCACCGCCACGGCGCGCCCGCGGACCGACCGTTCGATCGCGACGCCCTTCGAGCGCTCAGGTCTCGACATGAAAAGTGAGGCCGGCGTGATCGACTAGCCGCTTGATCAGTCCGTCGCCCATCGCCGCGCCGGGCGTCCAGATCCCGGCTGGAACGTCCGGGGTGTCGCGCAACAGGCAGATCGCGCATTCCGCGATCATCTTCGAGGTCGACCCATAGCCGGGATCGCGGTCGCCTTTCACCGCAACGCGGACCTGCTTTCCATTGGAAGCGATGCCAACGAACAGCAGGTCGTAGAAGCCGTTCTCGCGTTCTTCCTTCGAGGGCCCATCGCCCGGCTTCAGCCCACCGCCGCTCATCCTCTCGGCATTGACGGCTGCGATGAGGCGCCTGGCGTTGGCTTCGCCCTGCTCTCCCGGACCTGTCAGAACCATCTCGTCATAGACGAAGTCTTTGCCGTACGGAAAATTCATCAACATATTGGAGCGATGCACATTGCGGGTGTTGATGGTCGCCATCACGAACGGCGCAGTCCATTGGCCGAGGTCCTCGTCCAACGCCGGCTTATTGCCTCGCGGCTGTTTTGGGCCTTCGAAACCCGGCGTCAATACAAACGGATTTTGCAACTGGGCAACCAGACTGAGGTCTTTCGCCGCCGCGGCAAATGTCGCTTTGAAGCTGGCTGCGGTGCCCCCCGAGATCGTCGCACTCATATCGCGGACACGGGTTTTGACGCGGCCGACCGGCGCACCGAAAACCTTCCTTGCGGTCTCCTCACAAAAGAACACGCCGAGCTCGAAGGGCAGCGAATTGAAGCCGCAGGAAAACACGATACGGGCGCCGCTGGATTTCGCCGTCGCCTCGTGCGCATCGATCATCTGCCGCATCCACAGCGGTTCACCGCAGAGATCGAAGTAGTCGGTGCCCGTGGCGGCGCAGATCGCGACCAGCTCCGAGCCATAGAGCTGATACGGACCTACTGTCGCAATCACGGATTTGGTCTGGTCGACCATGGCCTTCAACGACGCGGCATCGCTGCCATCGGCCACGATCAGCGCGGTGTCGGCCGGTGCGCCGATCGCATCGCGCACCGATGCGAGCTTGTCGAGGCTGCGGCCGGCCATCGCCCATTTCGGAGCGTCGTTGCCGGTATAATGCGCCGCCAAATATTCGGCGACCAGCCGGCCGGTGAAGCCGGTAGCGCCGTAGACAACGATGTCGAATTTTGGCGAAGCCATATTCAAAATTCCCCGAGATGATTTATTTTCTGTCATTGCGAGCGAAGCGAAGCAATCCAGCTTTTGCAGGAGGTGGAAGATGGATTCGTCGCTCCGCTCCTCGCAATGACGGTTGAGGCTGCCTGAAGCTACTTTTTCGCATACGACACGCCCATGCCGGCGCGCACGTCGCTCTGGATGCCGTAGGGCGGGATCGGATAGCGCAGGCCGTTTTTCGCCAACGCCTTCATGCCGGCGATGGCCTTGACGAGATGCGCAGGCGACAGCGCCATCAACAACTCCTCATCCGGCACGCCGCCGTAGCGCCGTTCGGCGTAGCACGGCAGCGACAGGCTGGGCTCGCCGGTCTTGAGCGCCCGTCCCCATGAGTTGGCGCACGCGGTCTCGCCGACCACGCCCCACTCGAATTTTTTGTAGCCGGTGTACTGCAGGCCATTGATCAGGATGATCATCTGGCCCGGGGTCGCGTAGACCAGGCAGATATCCGGCGGGTTGAGCCGGCCGCTGGCAAGCGGGCTGACCGCCAGCGCCTGATATCGGCCGTGTGGAACGACATCCAGCGCCTCCTGGCGCTTGCGCGCGTCTTCGGCATTTTCGTGCCAGACGCCGACATAGGATTCACCGGCGAGCCATTTCTCGTCCTGCGGCGCCAGCCCAATCACCGCGCGGCACTGCGCGCCGACGAGATCGTCTGACGTGATGCCGACCGTCCAGCCCAGTCGGGAGGCCATGCTGACGATCTGATCGGTGGTGTGGACGGCTGACGGCCGCCTGATCTTGGGGATAGCCGCCATCTCCTCGACCCGCGCGAACATCTTCATGCCGATCACGGTGGTCTTCAGGCGAAGCAGGCCGTTCAGATCGGCGACCATGGCGGCCAGATCGAATGACTCGTCGCTCGCTGCGGCTTGCTGCATGTACCGACACTCCTTCAAACCCCTAAAAACGCTGCGAGCGATCCTAGCTGGAATATTCAGCGGTCGCGACCGTCCGGACCGGGAAAGAACTCGCTCGATTTGCCTGCTATCCAATAGGCGGCAAGCCCGACCCATTCATGGATGGCAAGGTCGAGGCTACCGAGCCCCTGGCCGGCGAAATTCGACAAGGTCAGAAGATCCGCCCGCCCAGCGAGCCGCCAGTCGACCGGATACGGCTCGACCGCAAAGCCGGCCTTTCGGAACAACCCGACCGAGCGCGGCATATGGTAGGCCGATGTCACCAGCAGCCATCGCTCGCCGCTTTTCGGCGCGGCGATCGCCCTGGCGAATTCGGCATTCTCCTCGGTGTTGCGCGCGCGCCGATCGATCTCCAGCCGCGCCTTGGCAACCCCGAGACTTTCAAAGATTTCGATTGCGTAGTCAGCCTCCCTCGCGTCGTTCGAGATCAAGTTACCGGTGCCGCCGGTAAAGATGATGCGCGCCTTCGGATATTTGTGGGCAAGCGCTGCCGCGGCGATGATGCGGTCGGGTGCGCCGCGGACGACCGGCGTATTGTGCGCCATCGAGAGATCCGGATCGACCGAGCCACCGAGCACGACGATGCCATCCGGCGCGCCGCGCGCCGCATCCCACGGAGGAAATCGCTGCTCCAGCGGATAAAGCAGCCAGTTTCCGAGTGGCGAAAAGCCGCATACCGCGAGCAGTACGACGGAGGCGATCAGGAACTTGCGGCCAAGCGGTGCAAACCGCGTCGCCAGCAGGATCGCGCCGAGCAGACCGAGGCCAATCAGGAAATTGGTCGGCAACAGCATGATGCCGAGGGTTTTGGAGAGCAGAAAGAACAACGTGAGATCTCTTTCGGATGGACGCTGCGCCGAACCTGATATTGAGTGTCATACGCGACCCCTGCCGCAACCAGAAGCCCCGTCATGACGCATCATCATCTGCATTCCAGCCCCGAAACCTGCCATTGGGGCTTCTTCGAAGCCAAACTGAAGCCGGTCCTCACCATCGCCAGCGGCGACGAAGTAACCATCGATACCATCAGCGGCGGCCCGGAGACGATACCGGACACCAGCCGGTTTCATGTTCCGCCGGAACTTGCGCAGGTGCATGCGAAGAACGAGCGCATGGTGCCGGGTCATATCCTGACCGGCCCGGTCGCGGTGGCGGGCGCCGAGCCCGGCGACGTATTGGAGGTCGAGATCCTCGAGGTCAAGCTGAGGCAGGACTGGGGCTATAACCTGATCCGTCCGCTTGCGGGCACCCTGCCCGACGATTTTCACGCGACCCGGTTGATCAACATCCCCCTCGATGCCAAGCGGATGGTCGGCCGGTTGCCATGGGGGCTCGATCTGCCGCTGGCGCCGTTCTTCGGCGTGATGGGCGTGGCGCCGCCGCCGGCCTGGGGCCGCATCACCTCGCTGATCCCGCGGGCGATGGGCGGCAATCTGGACAACAAGGAACTGACGCCCGGGGCCAAACTCTATCTGCCGGTGTTTGTGCCGGGCGCACTGTTTTCCTGCGGCGACGGCCACGGCGTGCAGGGTGACGGCGAGGTCTGCGTCACGGCGATCGAAACCGCGTTGCAGGGACGCTTCCGGCTGACGCTGCGCAGGGATTTGAGGCTCGACTATCCCCGCGCCGAGACGCCGACCCATTACATGACGATGGCGATGGATCCCGACCTCGACCAGTGCGTGGTGCGGGCGTTGCGCGACATGATCGTGCTGCTCGGCGAAAAGCGCAATTTGTCGCGCGAGGATGCCTACACGCTGTGCAGCCTCGCCGCGGATTTGCGCGTGACCCAGACCGTCAATGGCTCCAAGGGCATTCATTGCATGATCGCGAAGACGGTGGTGCATGGGTGAGAGCTGCGTGCAGCGACGGGGTGGACAAAGGCAGTCCGGGGCCGCGCTGCGCCCGATCCGTCATTGCGAGGAGCAACGCGACGAAGCAATCCATGACGCGGCAAAGAAAGAGTGGATTGCTTCGCTTCGCTCCCTTGCGCAAACGCTTCGCGTTTGTCGCAGACAATGACGTGGAGAGACATGACTCCGCGATCTCGCGACGGGATTCCGCCCAAGTTTTGCCCTTGAACTCCGCGCCTCGAAAAAACGAGGGCGCAGGGAATGCCGGGCGCTCGCTGCGCCCGCAGCCTCGCGTGCAAAAATAAAAAGCACACGAGCGTAATCACCACGGTCACACCGGATTCACCCGGCACTCCCCGCGCAATGGGTTACGGTTTACTTCGTGCTCTCCCCGGTGATCGGCTTGTTGTCACCGTCGTCTGCGGATTAAGGTTCGTGCCGGACTCGGTTGAGCCCGACAAAACCTCCGCAGACTTGACGCCAGCGCCGGGGCGTCAGGACCACACGACTTCGCCGTCCGCGAGCAGCGCCGTTCGTCGATACGCGCCGTTCGATGCTCACGAGGTTCATCTCGCCCTGCATCGACATGCGCGCCAGACCCTGCCGCGTCCATCGCATCCCGTCCCGCGTCCGTGACGATCGCGAGCCGCCCCTCCATGGGACGAGACGGGGCGATTTGTAGAAGTGATTTGGGTTTGGAGAGAAGAGATATATTTTCGGAAAACCCGAAAATAAGACTCGACAAGGGAAAACACCGGCGCGCCACCTATGCGCTGATTTGCCCGTCGGGTAGTCAACCGAGACGCGATTGCACCATCAGCTAACATGCGCCGAGCGAGTTGGCGGACGATAATGCCACCTCGGGCCGCCATGCGATGACGCCCTCGGTCCGCGCGCGCACCTCTGGCGAAGCGAGACAAGAGGCAACGGCCTCGTAGCCGGGCGCGCCGGGATAGGGAGCGACGATGGTCGGCGGACTGTGATTGGCGGGGCAAAAGATGATCGCTTCATTGAGGCCCACTGCGCTCAAGTCGAGTACTGCGCTGGAACGCGTGAGAAAGAACAGTGGCCTTGCATCGCTCGCACGGCGGCGCAGACAGGCGATTAGAGCTCGCTGCGTAGCCTCATCCAGCCCCTGTTCCAGCATGTCGATGACCAGGATTGACGAACCTTGGGCTTCGAGCCCGACGAGCAACGTGACCAACGCCTCCGACATGTTCGCACCTTCCTCGACGAGCCAAGTAATTGTTTGATCCACTCGCGACCTCAACGTCGGCACAGCGTCGAGCAACTTCCGCGCTTTAGCGCCGCCGTCCGCCAACCGCTCCAAGCCGAGGAAGACCGCATCAGCCAGGGTCTCGGCTAGGCGCCTGGCCAGTCGGGTCTTTCCGCTGCCCAGCGGGCCAACAATGTAGTTCAGCGCCTGGATGTCGCGCAGCTCGAACGGCTCGCCGCCCCATGGCCATGGGAGGTCGAACACGACACTGATCGCAGAAACCGGTTTCACCAGCAGTGCGAGGTCCCCCATGGCCGGCGTCTTGCCGTTAGCGAGATCAGCCCTGAGCCGGCGAACCTTCTCCACGACATCAGCGAGCTGGCGGAGCCGCTCTTCAAGTACTGCTTGGTGCGCGGCGAGAGCGGATTCCAGTCCTGTCGCGTCTCCTCCCAGCACCCGCGCCACTTGGCCGAGGCTGAGACCGAGTTCGCGCAGCGCCACGATTTCGGTGATGCGGATTATCTCGTCGGGTCCATAGACGCGCCATCCTGCCGCAGTACGCATCGGACTGACGAGGCCCCGCTGCTCATAAAGCCTCAAGGCCTTAACGGATACTCCGAGCCGTTTGGCAGCCTCAGAAGGGTTCAGGAATTGCGCGGGAGCGGTCACGAATCACCTCGTTGTTGGCAGACCGTTATCCTTATCGGGGCGGCCCTAAGGGCTGGGTCAAGGGGGTTGTTCGCGACGGTTAGCTATTTCTACAACGTTGAGGGGGACACCGCTTTGAAGTCTGCTATATTTCAGCATTGCACGAAGTCTATTGTCCGGGGGGGGCATGCATCGGCGCGAGTTCATTGCCGGGCTCGGAGCGACGGTAGCGCTGCCGTCTGTTGTGCTTGCACAGCAGAACGGTCAGTCGCGGCGGGTTGACATTCTTGTCGCCGAAGCGATCGAAGATGATCCCTATTATGAGCGCCGAATAGCAACGATCAGGGATGGGTTGCGCGACCTCGGCTGGATCGAGGGCAAGAACCTGAAACTATCGATTTATCGGGTGCCTACGAACGCCGCCGAGATCCGCAAGCATGTTGGCGAGTTACTCGCCGGACGCCCGGATGTCATTGTGACATCCGGCGGCACGACGACGGCACCCTTGATGCAGGCGACTAATACCGTGCCCATCGTGTTCATAGCCGCCGTTGATCCGATGGGTGCGGGATTTGTAGAGAGCCTCGCCCATCCCGGAGGAAATGCGACCGGCTTCATGCAGTTCGATTACAGCTTGAGCGCCAAATGGCTTGAAATACTCAAGCAGGTCGCGCCTGCGGTCACGCGGGCAGGCATTATTCGCGATGCCGCGATAACCTCGGGAATCGGGCAATTCGCGGTGATTCAATCGGTCGCCCGTTCGCTGAGGATCGATGTTGCTCCGATCGGAACGCGTGACGGCGAGGAGATCGGCAATGGGATCGGCAAGATCGCGCGTTCTCCGAATGGGGGGCTGATAGCGACCATCGGCGCTGCCGTCAACGGCCATCGTGAAAACATCATACAGCTTGCGGCTCAACTCGGATTGCCCGCGGTCTACGGCAATCGCATCTGGACGGAAAACGGTGGCCTGATCTCTTACGGACCCGACCTGGTTGAATCGTCGCGGCTGGCTGCCGGCTACGTCGATCGCATACTCAACGGCGAAAAGCCGGCCGATCTGCCGGTCCAGGCTCCCACCAAATATGAACTCGTTATCAATCTGAAGACGGCGAAAGCGCTTGGCCTCGAATTGCCGGCCTCTCTCGTCGCCCGCGCCGACGAGGTGATCGAATGAAGCGGCGCGAATTCATCAGCCTTCTCGGCGCGGCGGCAGGGTGGCCGCTGGCGGCGCACGCGCAGTCGTCGGGGATGCCGGTGATCGGGTTTCTCAACGCCGCTTCTCGGCAAAGCTGGTCGCGACCCCTGTCGGCCTTTCTCAAAGGGCTGAGCGAAAGTGGTTTTGTAGACGGCCAAAACGTGGGGATCGAGTACCGCTGGGCGGAGGGCCGAATCGATCGGCTGCCCGCGATGGCGGCCGATCTGGTTCAGCGTCGGGTAGCCGTGATTGCCGCTACCACCACGGTGGCGGCACTCGCGGCAAAGGCGGCGACCGCGACCATTCCAATCGTGTTCGAAACGGCCGCCGATCCGATCGACCTCGGCCTCGTCTCCAGCCTTAGCCGGCCGGGCGGCAACCTCACGGGGGTGACGCAACTGACTGTCGGGCTCGTGTCGAAGGAACTCGAATTGCTGCATGAGCTGGTCCCCGCGGCGCGCACCATGGCCATGCTCGTCAACCCGGCCGATGCCGCTCTTGCCGAGACCGAAACCAGGGACACGCTGGCGGCGGCCCGCACCCTGGGGCTGGAACTCCAAGTCCTGAATGCCAGCACCGAAGATGACTTCGATGCGGCTTTTGCAAGCGCAATCCAGTTGCAAGCGGGCGGCATTGTGATCGCCACCAGTCCCTTATTCACCAGCCATAGCTCGCAACTCGCGGGGCTGGCGGCCCGTCACGCAGTGCCCGCGGCCTACAAAGGACGCGAGTTCGCTACCGCCGGCGGTCTAATGAGTTATGGATCTGATATCACCGATTCATACCGCATCGCCGGAGTCTATACCGGCCGGATTCTCAGGGGCGACAAACCCGCCGACCTGCCGGTCCAGCAGGCAACCAAGGTCGAGCTCATCATCAACCTGAAAACCGCCAAGGCGCTCGGCATCAACGTTCCCAACACTCTAATCGGGCGCGCCGACGAGGTGATCGAATAGCGCGCGGTTTGTTGCGGTGAATGAGTCTCTTGTGCCACGTGGCGTCAGTCGGCGCGGCGCGTGATAGGTCTGGAGTTTAGGGGTAGACCGGAAGTCGGCCGCCCAGGGTCAAAGCGGCGCTTTGCCGGCAAAGGGGCGATCCATGCGGCGACGGAATTTCCTCACGCTTTTCGGCGGCGCGGCGGCTGCCTGGCCGCTGGCGGCACGCGCGCAGCAGCCAATTCCAATCGTCGGTTTTGTCCATACTGGAGAAAGCAAGCCAAACGAAAGCTTTGTAGCCGCATTTAGTCAGGGATTGAAAGATGCGGGCTATCTGGAAGGGCAGACAGTCGTTGTCGAGTATCGGTGGGCGGATGGCCATCTCGAGCGCATACCGGCACTCGTGCTCGAACTGGTTCGGCGTCCGGTCTCCGTGCTGCTGACGGGAGGTGGCGATGTTCCGCCACTGGTGGCCAAAGGCGCAACGGCAACCATCCCTATTGTGTTCGTCATCGGCGACGATCCCGTCGCTAGCGGTCTGGTCACAAGCCTCAATCGGCCCGGGGGTAACGTAACGGGAGCGACTATCATCGCAAGCGAACTCGGCCCCAAGCGCGTCGAGGTGACCTTTGAACTGTTGCCCTATGTTTCCAGCGTTGCATTGCTGCTTAATCCAAATAATCCTCAATCCGCCATCGATAGCGAAGTTGCCCAGGCGGCGTTGCGGGCGAAGCACAAAGACTTCCACGTCCTGCACGCAAGCAATCGGGAGGAAATCGATGCCGCCTTTCGAGCTCTTCCCGAATTGAAAGTCGGTGCCCTGTTGCTGATCCCCGATCCGGTTTTTCAAAGTAGCCGGGGTCAGATCATCGCGCTTGCGGCGCGTCATTCGGTGCCGGCGATCTACTATGCCAGTACATACGCAGCTTCCGGCGGCCTCCTCAGTTATGGGGCTGATTTCGCCGAGATGTATCGTCGGATGGGAGGTTATGTCGGTAAAATTCTAAAGGGCGCAAAGCCGGCCGATTTGCCAGTCTTGCAACCAACCAAGTTCGAGTTGGTCATCAATCTCAAGACCGCCAAGGCGCTCGGATTGAGCGTGCCATCATCGCTGCTCGCCCGCGCCGATAAGGTGATTGAATAAAGGTTCGTGATTTCCGCCCTCGCCGCGGTGGCGCCGGCCACAAACCCGATAAAATCGCGTCGTCTCATCAAAACCTCCGACGCCGCTCAAGCCCCCGAAAATAGCACGCTTTCAAGCGGGCATTTGCAGATAGCCGCCGAATTGGTCTCCGCTGCTGGCACGTTTACGACATGGCGATCTTCGCTGAAAATTCCCGTTCCTCGGGTCGATCAGAACGGCTCTTTAACCGATGTGCGACATCAGCGCAGCGGCACACAATGCCTGTGTGCTCGATTCGGCTGAGTTTGTGATTCCACACCAAAAAGCAAACAGGGACTGTTCGGCTTCTCGCGCCGCATGTACACTTGGAATAACTCATGCCTCTGGGGGTTTGGTCAGCATGAAGCGACGCGAGTTCATCACTATTGCAGGCGGCGCCGCGCTGGCTTGGCCTAGGCCGAGCCGCGCGCAGCAGCCGGCGATGCCGACAATCGGATTTCTCAGTAGCCGGGCGCCGAAAGAGTCGGAAGTCCATACCGCTGCATTCCGTCGCGGCCTCAGCGAAGCCGGCTTCGTCGAAGGCCGGAACATCGCCATCACCTACCGCTGGGCGGAGGGACAGTATCAGCGCTTGCCGGCGTTCGCGAACGAGCTCGCAGGATTGCAGGTCGCCGTGATCATGGCCGGCGGCGGAGCGCCCACGGCGCTCGCGGCCAAGGCGGCAACCGGCACCATTCCGACCGTCTTCGTCATCGGAGATGATCCGGTGAAACTCGGGTTGGTCGCCGCCTTCAACCGGCCGGAACGCAATCTCACGGGCGTCGCCTTGCTCACCGGCGAATTGGGCGGAAAGCGCCTCGGATTGATTTGCGAACTGGCGCCGAACGCGAGCACCGTTGCCTTGCTTCTCAACCCCAGGGATCCCGGCTCGGGAGTCCAGAGGCAAGATGTCGAGGGCGCGGCCAAAGCATTGGGACGACGGATTTTGGTCCTGAATGCCACCACGGACGCGGATTTTGAACAGAACTTCGCGACCATGGCAAAAGAGCAGGTCGGCGGACTGATCGTGGAGAACGATCCATTCTTCGATTCCAAAAGAGATCAGCTGGTGGCCCTGGCCGCCCGCCAGCACATTCCAGCCATCTATCATATTCGGGAGTTTCCGGCGGCCGGCGGCTTGATGAGCTATGGCGCGAGCCTTGCAGATGCATACCGCCAGGCCGGCAATTATGCCGGCCGCATCATCAAGGGTGAGAAGCCTGCCGATCTGCCCGTTGTGCAACCCACCAATTTTGAGCTGGTGATCAACCTCAAGATAGCGAAAGCTCTCGGCCTTACGGTCCCAGCCTCCCTGCTCGCGCGAGCCGACGAGGCGATGGAATAGTCTTTCGGTTTTCCGCTGCCTGCCCATTTCGGAGCTTGCCGGCCATTCAGGGGTATCAACACCCCGCTCTGAACAGTGACGATTTATTGGACGCGTGGCATCTGACAGCGAGGCGGGGCTAATGCGGCGACGTGATTTCATATGTTGGATTGGTTGTCTGGCTTTTTCCCCGGCATTCGCGCAGACGGAGCCGATACGGCGGATCGCCATACTTATGAACCGGGCCGCTGCCGATCCGGAAGGTGTGGCGCGCCTTGCCACGTTCAAGCAAGCCATGGAGCAATTGGGCTGGAGCGAAGGCCGCAACATGCAGATCGACATCCGCTGGGGCGCGGATGATATCGACCTCGAACGCAAATATGCGGCTGAAATAGTCGCCCTCAACCCCGACGTGATCCTGGCCGGCGGCACCGTCAGCATGACGGCGCTGCAACCCCTCACCACGAGCTTGCCAATTGTATTTGCCGTCGTTGCCGATCCGGTCGGGGCCGGCTTTGTCAGGACCCTCGCCAAGCCAGGCGGCAACGCCACCGGGTTTTCACTTTATGAATATGGCTTGAGTGGAAAATGGGTTGAAATACTCAAACAGATTGCGCCAGGCGTAAAGCGCGCGGCCGTCCTCCGGGAATTTACCAATCCAGCCGGTCTTGCTTATTTCGGCGCCATCCGTGCGACAGCCCAGTCGCTCGGCGTCGAAGTGAGTCCGGTTTCCATGCATAGCGCCGCCGATATCGAGAAAGGCATCACGGAATTCGCGCAAGCAGCGAACGGCGGTCTTATCGTGACGCCGAACTCCGCCGCATCGATCCATCGGGCACTCATTGTCGATCTCGCTCTCAAATACAAGCTGCCCGCGGTCTATCCCTTCAGCTACATGGTGACCGCCGGTGGGCTGATTTCGTACGGCCCCGATTTCGTCGGGCAGTTCCGCGACGCAGCCAGTTACGTCGATCGCGTCCTCAAGGGTGAAAAGCCCGCCGACCTCCCCGTACAGCAGCCGACCAGATACAGAACGGTGGTCAACCTCAAGACGGCCAAAGCGCTTGGTCTCAATGTCTCGCCTGCGCTAATCGGCACCGCCGACGAGGTCATCGAATGATGGTCATCGGGCGATGACGGGGTCATCGGGTGATGACGAGGTCATCGCGTAATGAAGCCCTGAAAGACTTGACCACCGAGTTGTTTTCATCCCGTAATCTGCACGTTATCGAGCCTTGGGCGAGGGCTATATGAGGCGACGCGAATTCATTGCCGGAATGGCCGGCGCGGCGGCGGTTAGCGCGTGGTGTTTACCACTACGCGCGCAAGAGCCTGGCCGCATGTATCGTATCGGTTTCTTGATTCCCTCCGCGGGCGCGTCACCCGCCGTCGACGGGTTCTTTGACGAATTGCGCCTTCACGGCTTCATCGAGGGCCAAAACCTCGCCGTGGTTTTCAGCGGATTCAGTGTCACCAACGAGCAAATAGCCCAAAGCGTTGCGGCTGTGATCCAGGCCAACCCCGACGTCATCGTCGCTGGTCCTGAACTTTATGCTCGCGCGCTGCACGCAGCCACCAAGACGATACCTCTTGTCAGCATGAGCGAAGATCTGGTTGGCGCCGGGCTGGCCGCTTCACTCGCCCGCCCTGGCGGCAACGTCACCGGGATCAGCCTTCTTTCGCCCGAACTCGATGGCAAGCGGCAGGGCCTGTTGATAGAAGCTGTTCCCCAAACACGTGAAATGGCGACGCTCGTGGATTCCACTATCACCCCACAACACCACCTTGCGACATTGCGAGACGCGGCACAATCACGCGGTGTGAAGTTATTGTCTTTCATGATTGCAAAGGCCAATGAGATCGCGCCTGCGCTCGACGCCGCAAAGGCAAAGGGCGCGGACGCAATCAACGTCTTGGCGTCGCCGCTTTTCTTCGTGAACCGGAGGCAAATCATCGACCAGACCGCAAAGTTGCGGCTTCCGGCGATTTACCAGTGGCCGGATATGGCGGAGGAAGGCGGCCTCTTGGCCTACGGCCCGCGTTTCACCCAGGTCTATCGCCAGCGTGCGCGACAGATCGTCAAGATACTAAAGGGTGCCAGGACCACGGACATTCCGGTCGAACAGCCGACCAATTTTGAGCTGGTCATCAATCTTAAAACCGCAAAGTCGATCGAGCACGAAATTCCGGCGGGGCTCGTGCTACGCGCCGATAAGCTGATCGAGTGAAGTGGCATCGATCTCGGTGATGAACCCGAAGCCTTCTGCTTGGGGCCTTCGCCGTTGTGTCGCGCGGCCTCTCACAGCGTCTTGCTGGAATAGCAGGTAATCGGAACGCGCTTCGACATTCGATACAAGCGGGGATGCCGGCGTGAGATGACCCCGGCTGGGTCAAAACGCCGGTGTTTTTACCCGGTTAGGACCCAACCCGACACGCCGCGCAATCCCACTATTGCCGAAGCGGCTATTGATTTACCTCAAACACCGCTGTTGGTGCTTCAGTTAGGCGGTTGGGAGGCGATCAAAGCACATTCCCACAAATCCCCTTGCGCTCGGTTTGGCGGCGTTGAGGCAAGAGCAGGCAAGGAATCCGGTCATGACTCATCGAAGGAATTTCCTTTTGAGCCGCCTCGAACCCGCCGTTCTGGCCAAAATAGAACCGCACCTGTCCATTATCGAACTGCACCAGAACGATGTGCTCGCAGAAACCCATCAGCGAATTGAAAAGGTATACTTCCCTCATTCCGGCATCATTTCTTGCGTCGTGGAGCTTGTGGACGGTGGCGTAATTGAAACCGGCATGATCGGAAACGATGGTGAATTCGGCGCCGGCCAGGCGCTCGACGACAAGGTGTCGCTCAACCACGTTGTCATCCAGGTTGGCGGCAGGACGTCCGTCATAAACTCGGACCGAGTGCGCGAGATCGCCGACGACCTACCGGCTTTTAGGGCCTTGCTGACCAAGTACGAACATTTCTTTCTATCCCAGGTGCAGCAAACCGCGGCCTGCAATGCGGTCCACGACCTTCAGGCACGGACTTGCAGGTGGTTGCTTCGTATGCACGACCTTATCGGCGTCGATGTTCCGCTGACACACGAAGTTCTTGCTCAGATGCTGGGTGTTCGGCGACCGAGCGTGACGGATAGTGTCCAGGAACTGCAAAGGGCCGGAATGATCAGCTGCAGCCGGGGCCACATTCACATCGTCAACTTGCGGAAGATCAAGCAGTCGGCGTGCGAATGCGACCAAGACGTTCGTTCGCACTATAGTCGTACGTTCAATTTGAGCGAAGGCTTGTCCGGCATCCACGACCCCCACGCCGCGTTATCTGCTGTCCAATTGCTCTCACCATCCAACGGCTCTCGGCCTCGCAGTGATTTTCTCGCTGCTCCGCCGGCCGATGCGATCATCGAATAGCCGGCCACTTTTGCTCTGGCAGTTTTCGGACGCGGGCGGTCTGGCTCGCGATCTCCAACGTTTGAGAGCACGACAGACCGTCGGCACTCCTTATCCGGTCAGTTGTGCTTACCCAAATGCGCGTTGACCGCGGCAACGAGCTTTTCTCCCAAAGTTCGTGAATGGCTCCCCTTGTCACACCGCAAGCGCATGACATACTCGCAGCGCGAATGATTGAGATCGTGCAGCGACGGGAGCTGGCGGTGATGCAGCCTGGGATTTTGACCTGGGCTCGAGTCTCGCCATCAATGCGGAGCGAATTCGTCATAGCTTTTCTTGAAGTTGCGGCTGGCGGCTTCGCTTCCTCCCGACGTTAGTGCTCAGGCCGCGCAGACGGCCGCCTGCAGAAAATGAGCCTGCTTAAGCACAACCGGAGGAAAGCCTATGACAATGACAGCTGAGATACCTGGCCAAGTCCCGTGGTGGAAAGAGCCCACCAAGGATCAATGGATGGCATGGATCGCCGCCTGGCTCGGTTGGACCCTCGATGCATTCGACTTCACCATCTTCCTGCTGATCATGGTGCCCATCGCGGAATCGTTCCACGTTCCGCTGATCGAAGTGACGGCCGTATTTACCATCACGCTGTGGCTGCGGCTGGTGGGCGCCGTCGGCTCCGGCTGGCTCGCCGATCGCGTCGGGCGCAAGACGCCGCTGATGATCTCGATCCTCTGGTACTCGGTCTGCAACCTCTTCGCCGGCCTCTCGCCCAGCTTCGCGATGCTCTTCGTGTTCCGCGCGCTGCTCGGTATCGGCATGGGCGCGGAGTGGCCCGCCGGCGCCGCGCTCGCGATGGAGTCGTGGCCGGCGCGCTCGCGCGGCCTGATGAGCGGCCTGCTGCAGGGATCGTGGAGTATCGGTTTCCTGTTATCGAGCGCCGCCTACGGACTGCTCTACGACAAGATCGGCTGGCGCGGCCTGCTGATCCTCGGCGTCCTGCCGGCGCTGGCCGTCGTGTGGATTCGCATCTACGTCAAGGAGCCGAGTGTGTGGGTGGAGAACCGCCGCATTCAGCGCGAGCAGCAGAAGGAATTTCGAGCTCCACTGTTCGATATCTTCCGCGCCCGGGTCCTCGGCAACACGATCATGGCATGCCTGTGGATGGCGAGCGGTTTCGTGATCTACTACTCCGTCTACGGCATGTTCGCCACCCACCTGCAGAAGGATCTGCATCTGGCCGCGGGGATGGTTGCGATGCCGATCGCGCTCGCCAACCTGGTGGCGTTCCTGGCCAGCGGGGCCTGGGGGTACGTCGCCGATGTCTTCGGCCGCCGATGGGCCATGATCATCCCGGCGGCGATCGGCGCCGCCGTCACGCCGCTTTATTTGTTCTCCGATTCCTATCCCATGGTGGCCGGCGCCTTCATCGTGCAGGGCGCGTTCCTCGGCGCGATCTATGGACAGAATCCGGCGTATCTGACCGAACGTTTCCCGACCGAGGTGCGGGCAACCGCGTCGGGATTCTGCTACCATCAAGGAGCGATCTGGGCGGGCTTCACCGGGCCGTTGCTGACCTACTTCGCCGTCGGTCAGCCGCTTGGCTTCGCCGTTCCGATGCTGGTGGCGACGACCGGCGCCGCGGTCATGTTCGTCATCACCCTGCTGTTCAGCCCGGAGACGAAGGGCAAGGAGCTGGTTGCGCAAATCACCTTGCTGCAGCCTGCCGAGTGACAGCGAACCGCGGCCGCCTTGCGGCGGCCGCGGTTCATGCCGCAAGGCCATGCGCGTTCGTCGGCTGCGAGTCCACCAACGCGGCGATCGTCGACCTGCCAAGGTTTGGCTGCGACGGCCTACTCCAGGCCGGCGCGGCGAAAACCTTCCAGATAACGCTCGCCATCGGCGGCTTGCTTGATCGGCATATGGTTTGCGAGCCAGTCCAGCGAGATGTTGGGCTGGGCGCGGCGCAGCTCCTGCAACGCGGCGCGCGCGACATCATCGCGTCCCGCCATGCCGGCGGCCGCGGTCAGCACCCGATGGGCCCCGACGAAATCACCGCGCTGGCGGATGCCGTCGCGGGAAAGACGCATCGCCTCCTCATAGTTGCGTCCAACGAACTGGGCGTAGGCCGCGATGCCGCAATAGACCGCGGAGAACGGATCGCGCGGGCTCAGCCGCAGCGCGCGGCCCGCGGCGACATTGGCTTCCTCCCACCGCCCGCAATAGGACAGCGCCAGGCCGTAATAGCCTTGGGCCAGCGAGAAGTTGGGATTGAGCCGCAGCGCGACCTCGAACTCGGCCAGGCAATCGTCGAAGCGCCGGGTAAACAAATAAGCGGAGCCCAGCGCGTGGTGGGCCCAGGGGTCTTCGCTGTCGGCGCGGATCGCGGCCAGCGCCGCACGCTCGGCTATCGGCACGGCCGTCGCCATTTCGGCCCACCCCATGTGAGCGGTGAAGGTATAACTGGTGCCGAGCACGCCGAGTGCCTGGCCATAGTTCGGGTCGATGGCGATCGCCTTCTCGAGCAAGGCTTGCGCGACCACACTATCCTGCCGTGTCACCCGCCAGTAATGCGAGAGCGCTCGCACCACCAGATCCCAGGCGTCCATGCTGTTCGGCGGCTTGCGCTGGGCACGAAAATTCTCCGCGGCATATAGCTGCGGCTCGATTGCCGCGACGATCGCCTCGGTAATCTCGTCCTGCACCGCGAAAACATCGGCCAAGGCCCGATCGTAACGCTCCGCCCAGATGTGGCTGCCGGTAGCGACGTCATTGAGCTGCGCCGTGATGCGGACGCGTTCGCCACGCTTGCGCACGCTGCCTTCGACCACATAACCGACGCCGAGTTCTTCGGCGACCTGCTTCATGTGGACGGACTTGCCCTTGTAGATGAAGGATGAGTTGCGCGCGATCACGAAGAACCAACGCAACTTCGACAGCGCGGTGATGATGTCCTCGCTGATGCCGTCGGAAAAATACTCCTGCTCCGGCTCGCCGCTCATGTTGGCGAAGGGAAGAACCGCGATGGCCGGGCGGTCGGGCAGCGGCAATGCCGCGCGCGATGGCTCGTGGGCTTCGTCCGGCGGCCGTCCGGAGGGCACCGCTTCGGCGACGTTTGATTGGGCGCGCACGGCACTGACGAAGCGGAAGCCCTTGCGCGGGATGGTGCGAATGAGCTTCTGGTCCTCGCCGCTGTCACCGAGCGCCTTGCGCGCAGCATTGATGCGGCTGGTCAGGGTCGAATCCGAGATGATCCGGCCGCCCCACACCGACGCGATGAGATCGTCCTTGCTGACCACCCGGTCGCGGTTATCGACCAGATACACCAGCAGGTCGAAAACCTGCGGCTCGACGGCGATGGGTTCGAGCCCGCGGCGCAGTTCGCGGCGGTCGATGTCGAGCGTGTGGTTATCGAACGAAAATTGCACTGGTGATGCCTCAAAGACAGACGAAAGACGCCGCTCTCACGGAATAATCAAGCCCATCTCAGGAACAAATCAGGCCTCGGGCAAGGTCTTTCGGCCGGGTTTTCGGCATTCTAGCCGCAACCGCAATGCGCGGGATCGTCCGATCGGAGAAAACCATGACCCAGACCCAGGCAATCAGTCCGGACACACGGGGAAATCCACTCACCAGGTTCAGCGCCCTGCTTTACGGGATGGCCGCCTATTTCGTGTTCTTTGGCTCGTTTTTGTACGCCATCGGCTTTGTCTCGGGATTGCCGGTGCCCAAGACCATCGATTCGGGTCCGACCGCGCCGCCCATCGAAGCGCTGATCGTAGACCTCGTTCTGATGTCGGTGTTCGCCGTGCAGCACAGCGTGATGGCCCGCCCGCAGTTCAAGCAATGGTGGACCCAATACGTGCCGAAATCGGTCGAGCGCAGCACCTATGTCCTGCTCGCGAGCCTGGCGCTGATCCTGCTGTTCTGGCAATGGCGGCCGATCCCGGCCACCGTATGGCAGGTCGGCAATCCTCAGATTGCGATGGCGCTCACCGGGTTTTCCTTCGTCGGCTGGCTGATCGTGCTGACCAGCACGTTCCTGATCAACCATTTCGAGCTGTTCGGGCTGCACCAGGTAGCCAACAATCTCGCCGGCAAGCCGATGCCGGCAGTGCGCTTCCGCACGCCGCTGTTCTACAAGTTCGTCCGGCACCCGATCTATCTCGGCTTCATCATCGCGTTCTGGTCAGCGCCGACCATGTCCATCGGGCATCTGTTGTTCGCCGCGGTCACCACCGCCTACATCCTGGTCGGCATCCTGCTGGAAGAACGGGACCTGGTCGATCTGTTCGGAGATGACTACCGCCGCTACAAGCAGCGCGTCTCGATGCTGGTGCCGTGGCGCCGGTCGAACTGACCGATCAGGCAATGCTCAATGCGTGGCGGCACCGGATCCCAACCGGTGCCGGCCCGCCGCTACCACTCCCTCAAAGGAATACGCCATGATCGACGACGCGCGCGGCCGCATCGACTACGACGAGTATGGCGCCGGCCCGACACTTGTGCTGGTGCCGGGATCGTGCAGCACCGGCGCCGCGTGGCGGCCGGTGATGGCGGCGTGGGGCAGCCAGTTTCGCTGCGTAACCACGAGTTTGCTGGGATATGGCGGCACGGCCGAACGCCGTACCGTGTCCGATGCTTCCATCTCCCATGAAGCCGAGGCGCTTGAGTCAGTGGTCCGAAGGGCCGGCGGCGGCGTCCATCTGGTCGGCCATTCCTTTGGCGGCCTGGTGGCGCTCGCGGTGGCCCTGCGCAACCGCGTTGCTCTCGCCAGCGTTACCATCATCGAGGCGCCCGCCCCCGAGGCGCTGCGCGAGGAAGCCGAGGCCGGGCATTACCGCGCATTTCGCCGGATGACGGAGCTCTATTTCGCCGCCTTCGAGAGCGGCGAGCCCGAAGCGATCAAGACCATGATCGACTTTTACGGCGGGGCCGGCACATTCACCTCATGGCCGCCACGGGTTCGCGCCTACGCAGTGGAGACGACCGCGGTGAACATCCTCGATTGGGCGAGTGCCTATGGCTTTCCGTTGACCGTGGAAGCGCTGGCGGCCGTCCGGCTTCCGGTCCTGGTGCTGCGCGGCGGGGTCAGTCACCCGGCGGTGCAGCGGGCCAACGAACTGCTCAGCCAGCGCTTGCGAGGCGCCGCTCTCGCGACCATCGAAGACGCCGCGCATTTCATGATCGCCAGCCACCCCGGCGAAGTCGCCGGGCTGATCGCGCGGCACGTGCATCGGGCCGAACAACGATCGAGAATTCCGGCGTGACAAGGCCATCGTGGCTCGATGCGGGACGCGCCTCTCGCTTCGGGGTGTGACCAGCCAATGACCTCATCTTGAGGAGCCGCGCCTGTTTGCGCGGCGTCTCGAAGGATCGACGCGAGCGCACTGGTTATCCATCCTTCGAGACGCGGCAAAGCGGCCGCTCCTCAGGATGAGGTCGAGGGCTTATTCAAAAGCTGCCGGTTCAGTCTTTGTTTGTAGACGTCGTCCTCGGGATCGCCTAGCCCAGCCGCCAGCCGACTTCCTCGGCAAAGCTGCGGTAGAACTCGGCATCGTAGGCGCGCTCCGGCGTTTGTCGGACGCGCTCGTCGAGCCGATGGGCATCCTCGCCGACCAGGATGCGCCAGCGCTCCGCCTTGACGCCATCGAGGATGATTTTTGCCGCGGCGGCCGCCGATGTCGGCGCCTCATCGCGAAACATCCGCGCGCGCTCCTGCGCGATCTTCTGAATATCCTGATCCGACATCGCCGCGGTATCGAGGCCCATGCCTTTGAGGCGCTGACGCGCGACCAAAATTTCGTTCTCGCTCAATTGATCGCTGCCATTCTGGATCATGCGGGAATTGGCAATGATCGAGGTGCCGATGTGGCCGGGCATCACCACCGAGCATTTGATGTGCGGCGCGTTGAGGCGGAGATCGTTGATCAGCGCTTCGGTAAAGCCCTTCACCGCGAATTTGGCGGCGCTGTAGGTAGTATGGGCCACCCCGGTTCCGAGCGAGGCCCAGAATCCGTTGACGCTCGAGGTGTTGACGATGTGGCCCTCGTCGGCCTTCACCAGCATCGGCAGGAAGGTGCGCACCCCGAGATAGACGCCGCCCCAGCAGATGTTGAAGGTCCGCTCCCACTGCTCGCGGCTGTTGGTGAACAGGCTGCCGCCGCCGCCGATGCCGGCGTTGTTGAACAACAAATGGATCTTGTCGGTGGCCTGCAGGTCCGTGATCTCATCGCGAAACCGCTTGAGCTGGTCCTCGATCGAGACATCGGCGATGTGGGTGGTGACGCGCAGGCCCTGCGGCAGCCTCTCCAGCTCGCACAGCCGCTTGGTCTCGGCCATCGCCTCGGCCGAAAGGTCGCAGATCGCGACATTGCAGCCCTCGGCGACCAGCTGGCGCGCCAGCTCGCGGCCCATGCCTGTGCCGCCGCCGGTGATGACAGCGATCTTTCCGGCAAAATCCTTCATGGGAGATCGCGGCCCCTTCGGTGGCTATCGAGAGATTTGTTTTTTCACGATTTCATGGACTGAGCAATGCCCGCCAATTTCCGCTCAAGCGGTGCACTGCCCCTTGGGACATTGTACCTCGGGACAATATCCAGACTTCCATCTTTTCGCTCTAGATGTGTCCGTACCGAAGACCCCTCGAAGGTACAACCACCCACGGCCCCAGCGTGCCCCCCGCTGGGGCCGTTCCTTCATGATCATCTCGTTGGTCGGCAGGCCGAATTCGAGCCGTCGAAGCTTCGGCGCAATGAAGCGGCGGAGGCCGTGGTGCGCCGACTTGCTGCCCGCTATCCGAAGCCGCCGGCATCGCCCGCGCGCATCGGCGCGCTTTGCGATGGGCTTGGCTAGAGGACTACGCTGTGCCCGCGATCGCCGGGATGGGCGCTGCCGTCGACCTGGAGTATTGCTAGCGCCGGTATCCGTATTCCGTCGCATTTTTGCCGGCAAACCTGCGCCCTGGTCGGTTGCTTTGGCGGGTACCCCGGGTGAACGCAGTCCCGGATATGCCGGGACTTTTGGAGCTAAACCCTGCTTTTCCCGGCTTTGCTCTGAAACGCCATCTGGCCGCTTGCGCCGTGCCCGGAATTTCCTTAATCAACCAACGCCATTACGGCATCGGAGCGTGGCGCAGCCCGGTTAGCGCACTAGTCTGGGAGACTAGGGGTCGGAGGTTCAAATCCTCTCGCTCCGACCAAAACCACAATTTTCGAACGCTTGCTTGATGCGGCCTTGTCCATTGATGGCTATCGCCGGGGGCGCGGCAAAAGCACATCCTGGGGGAGCGGGCGCTAGGCGTCTTTCAGGGCCTGGTCGAGCAAGCGCCGGCAGGCGATCAGATCCTGCAGCACCTTCTCCAGGCGAGCGGCATCGAGCAGGCGCGCGCCTGCGGGAACGCCGGCAAGGGAGCCCTCCTCGGCCACGCCTGGGATGCCTTCCTCGTCGTCTTCGAGAAGACGAAAATCGATGCCGTCGGCATTCTCATAATCGTCGTCGTCGACGTCGATGCCGGGCGCGGCGTCGTCGTCGCCTTCCAGGATGCTCTGCCCGATCGCCTCTTCGATGGCACCAAACGAGGCCACCGCGGTCGAGTCCGCCAGCCGCTGCACCGAAGCGATGCCATGCTCCTTCAGGATCCGCTGCACCCCGCGAATGGTGTAGCCCTCGCCATATAACAGGCGGCGGATGCCCTTGAGCAGGTCGACGTCGTCCGGGCGGTAATAGCGCCGGCCGCCGCTGCGCTTCATCGGCTTGATCTGGGCGAACCGCGTCTCCCAGAACCTCAGCACATGCTGGGGAATGTCGAGGTCGCCAGCGACCTCGCTGATGGTTCGGAACGCATCCGGCGACTTCTCCAAATGCCCGCTCCTGTTGTGGCCGTCCGGTTCGATCGCGATCAGTCGGAGTTGTCGCTGCCGTTGCCGGGGCTGTGGCCGTTGATCCGCTGCTTCAGAATGGCCGAGGGCTTGAACACCATCACGCGACGCGGGGAAATCGGCACCTCGGTGCCGGTCTTCGGGTTACGGCCGATACGCTGGCCTTTCTTGCGCACCATGAAGGAGCCGAACGACGACAGCTTCACCGTCTCGCCCTTCTCCAGGCAGTCGGTGATCTCCTTCAGGACCAGTTCCACGAACGCGGAGGACTCCGTCCGCGACAGGCCCACCTTCTGGTAGACGGCCTCGCACAGATCGACGCGTGTGACTGTTTTCCCGGTTCCGGTCATCGCCTGCCCCGCACTCTCGGCGAACAATTCATAACTGAAATTAGGAGGTTAACCTACGATGGTCAACAGCGCTCGGCAATGCATAAGCGCAAAACAGGGCGGCCAAGCCATAGACTTGCAAGGCGGCGCTACCAGCGCAGCAGCACCGAACCCCAGGTGAAGCCGCCGCCCATGGCCTCAAGCAGCACCAGATCGCCCTTCTTGATGCGCCCGTCCTTGACCGCAACCGCAAGCGCCAGCGGGATCGACGCCGCGGAGGTATTGCCGTGCAGGTCCACCGTCACCACCACCTTCTGCGGCGCAATATGCAGCTTGTGCGCCGAAGCGTCGATGATTCGCTTGTTGGCCTGGTGGGGAACAAACCAGTCGATATCCTCAGCCGAGGTGCCGGTCGCCTCGAAGGCATCCACGATCACATCGGTGATCATGCCCACGGCGTGCTTGAAGACTTCGCGGCCCTCCATCCGAAGATAGCCGACCGTCCGGGTCGAGGAAGGACCGCCGTCGACGAACAGCTTCGACTTGTGCCGGCCGTCGGAGCGCAGATGTGTCGTCAGGACGCCGCGGTCGGAGGGCTGGCCGGGCTGCGATTGCGCCTCGAGCACGATGGCGCCGGCGCCATCGCCGAACAGCACGCAGGTTCCCCGGTCGTTCCAGTCGAGAATCCGCGAGAAGGTCTCCGCTCCGATCACCAGGGCGCGCTTGAACGAACCGGAGCGCAGGAAATTATCGGCGCTGGCGAGCGCGAAAATGAACCCGGAGCATACCGCCTGCAGATCGAACGCCGCGCCGTGATGGATGCCGAGCGCGTTCTGCACTTCGACCGCGGTCGCCGGGAAAGTGTTGTCGGGGGTCGAGGTCGCCAGCACGATCAGGTCGATCGACTGCGCATCAATGCCGGCGTCGGCGAGCGCTGCCCGCGCCGCATGG
Source organism: uncultured Alphaproteobacteria bacterium (assembly GCA_963840155.1). Lineage (GTDB taxonomy): Bacteria > Pseudomonadota > Alphaproteobacteria > Rhizobiales > Xanthobacteraceae > Bradyrhizobium. Next base: position 516,037 of record CAWIXP010000001.1, on the reverse strand, counting down.
ATCGCCAGGTGCGAGGTGAACTCGCCGTCGGCTGCGATATGACGCTGCCTGATTCCGGTGCGCTGAACGATCCACTCGTCGGAAGTGTCGATCCGTGCCGCCAGTTCGGCATTGGTCAGGATCCGCTGCGGCAAATAGGCGCCGCAGCCGAGCACGACCGAACGTAATGCAGTCACGAGACAGCCTCCTGCGCGGTCGGCGCCGATGCGAGCGCGCTGCCGTCGCGATTGAGCATTTGGTTGATCTTGTTCAGGAGATCGTAACGGACCATCTCATAGCCAACATCGACCGCGTAGGCAAAGCCTTCGGCGTCGGTTCCGCCATGGCTCTTGACGACAATGCCGTTCAGCCCGAGCACCACGCTGCCGTTGGACTTCGAGGGGTCCAGCTTGTCGCGCAACGCCTTGAAGGCGTTTTTCGCAAACAGATAGCCGATCCGCGATCGCCAGGTGCTCGACAAGGCGCTGCGCAGGAAGTCGGTGATCTGCCGCGCCGTGCCTTCGGCAGCTTTTAGGGCGATGTTGCCGGTAAACCCTTCGGCGACGATGACGTCGGCGGCACCCTTGCCGATACTGTCGCCCTCGACGAAACCGATATATTCGAGCTGCGGCAGGTTCATCGCACGCAGCAGTTCCGCGGCCTCGCGGATCTCCTCGCGGCCCTTGATTTCCTCGACGCCGATATTGAGCAGACCGACGGTCGGCCGTTCCAGATTGAAAACCACGCTCGCCATCGCGCTGCCCATTACCGCAAGCGCCACCAGATGATGCGCGTCGCCGCCGATAGTGGCGCCGAGGTCGAGCACGACCGAATCGCCGCGCGCCGTCGGCCAAATCGCCGCCAGCGCCGGCCGGTCGATGCCGGGCAGCATGCGCAGGCAGAACCGCGCCATCGCCGCCAACGCGCCGGTATTGCCGGCGGATACCGCCACGTGCGCCTCGCCTTTCTTGACGGCGTCGATGGCGAGCCACATCGAGGAGGTCTTGCGGCCGCGGCGCAGCGCCTGACTCGGCTTGTCGTGCATGCTCACGGTCACGTCGGTATGAATAACGCGGGAGACCGCCTTCAACGCCGGATGCTTTGCAAGCTCAGCCTCGATCAGGGCGCGATCGCCAAACAACAGAAATTCGCTGTCGGGATGTCGCGTCAACGCAATCGCGGCGCCGGGAACGACGACCGATGCGCCGACATCGCCACCCATGGCGTCAAGCGCGATTCGAACCTTTTGCGGCATGAACGTCCCGGAAACCTGATCTCTTGCGGCTTGATGCGCTCGGCCGCGGACTTTTGAAATCGCCAAATCGACGGCGGAAATCGGTTGGAGCGCGATCCCCGGCCGGGCCGCGACAATAACGTGTCCCCGTACCGAAACAACCTCTTGACCCCGGCCTTTTGGCGGCCAGGCCAGGCTCAGAGGAAATCTGGATATATGGATTAAGTCTTTTTACTTCAATGTCTTGGATCGAGCTATGTCCGGTGTCGAATAGGGCTGGAACGCAGGCGCGGATGCACCCGCCAGCGCGCTTTATTTTTCAGCGCTGCCTGACCGCTACCTCAGCGCTTCCTGAGCGCCACCTCAGCGCTTCCTGGGCTTCTTCGCGCCGGAGGGTTTTGCCGTGAGCTGCAGCGCTTTCAGCGCGGCAAACGGGTGGTCTTCGGGATCGTCGGCGACTACCGGCGGCTCGAACACCGCATCGGGCCTGCGCGGATAGGGATCGACAGCCAAAAACAGCGCGTCGGTTGCGAGCCGGCCGAGATCGATGATGCCGTTCACGATCGGCTCCGGCGGATCCGGAATCTCCTGCGCGCTTTCGGCGGCGTCGTCGACCAGATCGGAGAGCTTGGGAATTTGCTCGGGCGGAGCAAAGATCAGATCGATCTCCTCGTCGATTTCGTTCTCGATCGGCTCGAGGCTGACGACGCAGGTCTGTCCAACGCGCGCCCGGACATGACCGGCGACATGGAACCGGCCTCCGCCTTTCGGCGTCACATCGAGCGAAGCGTTCGCCGACACAATCTCGCGCAGCCCGCCGGCCTCGGCCATCGCACCGCGCGCAGCCGGACCCGCTTCGATGTCGCGATGCAAGCCGCCTTCGGGTATTTGCGCCACCGTGACGGGAACGCTCCAGGGGTCGGCGATGTCGGGGATGGTTCTGCTCATTGCGCTATGCCCAATTGTGCCGGCGAGGGAAAGTCGCACGATCCGCTCGCTATCGCTGCATCGTCCCGTGCCGCCAGCGCGGCGATCGCCGTCTCGGCGTAGAGCGCAAGCCGTCGCGCCTGTTCGACGTGCCCACCGTTCAAGATATTCTTGCACAGCGCCTGCGCCAGAGGCTCGTGGCCTTCCGCAAGGGCGACATCGTAGGCCGCAGTCCGGCCGTAAAATGCTTCCCCGAAGGAGCGCATGCGTTTCGGAACGGTGAGATCGCCAACTCCCATCTCGCGCAAATTGGCGTCCATGTCCTCACAGAACCGGTCGAACAGCGCCTGGGAGAGGATGGTCCCGCCCACGATCGGCTTCAGCCGCCGCAACACCATCCACAAATGCAGCACGAGCAGGTCAAAACGGCCATTAACCGTATCCGGCACGCCCAAGTCCCGATAAAACAACGGTTCTCGCGCTTGCGTCACGATCATGCCATAGATGACCTCAATGGTGCCGCGCTGCGGTAGCCGGGGCTTCCAGAAGTGATTGAACGGCCAGAGCATTGTGGGTTCCGCAAGCGAGCCCCCAAGGTTCCTGGTGGGGAGCCCGCGCATATTGCAGTCGAGCGTGCCGCCCGGTACGTCAACGCCTCGCGGGATGCAAGGGGACGGGACCGATTTTGAAATGAGCGAGACGCGGAGACACACGGGCGCGAGCACTTGGCGCGGCCTCGGCGCGAGCCGGCGCAGCGCGCGCGCGGTCGCCGCTGTGGTGCTGCTTTGCGCTGTCCTGGGCGGCTGTCTCACCGGCGAGCAGTTTCAGAAGGGCTATATCCTGCCGCCCGGCGCGCTCGAGCAAATTCCGATCGGCGCCAGTCAGGATCAGGTGCTGATCGTGATGGGAACGCCCTCCACGGTCGCTACCCTCAATGGCGAGGTGTTCTACTACATCTCGCAGCGCTCGGAGCGACCGGTCGCGTTCATGAACCAGAAGGTGGTCGACCAGCGGGTGATCGCGGTCTATTTCGACAAGAACCGCCAGGTGCAGCGGCTCGCCAATTACGGCCTGCAGGACGGCAAGATCTTCGACTTCATCAGCCGCACCACGCCGACCTCGGGCCAGGAGCTCAGCTACCTGACGCCGTTGTTCAAGCTGCTCAGCTTCAACTAGGACGTGGACGCCGCGGCGCGGCCGCCGCGGGGTGTTGCGCCAATCATATCTTGCAGGCTCAGTGCGCCAGGATCGCCAAGAGAAGCAGCGCCACGATATTGGTGATCTTGATCATCGGGTTCACCGCCGGACCCGCCGTGTCCTTGTAGGGATCGCCGACGGTGTCGCCCGTGACGGCGGCCTTGTGAGCTTCCGAGCCCTTGCCGCCGTAGTGGCCGTCCTCGATGTACTTCTTGGCGTTGTCCCAGGCGCCGCCGCCCGACGTCATGGAGATCGCGACGAACAGTCCGGTCACGATCACGCCCAGCAGCATCGCACCGACCGCCGAGAACGCCGCCGACTTGCCGGCCGCGCCGCCGCCCGCAATCCCGAAGATCGCGAAGAAAACGAAAATCGGCGACAGCACCGGCAGCAGCGATGGGATGATCATTTCCTTGATCGCGGCCTTGGTCAGAAGGTCGACCGCCTTGCCGTAATCCGGCTTGTCGGTGCCCTGCATGATGCCGGGCTTCTCGCGGAACTGGCGCCGCACCTCTTCCACGATCGCGCCCGCTGCGCGGCCCACCGCGGTCATGCCCATCGCGCCGAACAGATACGGCAACAGGCCGCCGAACAGCAGGCCGACCACGACGTAAGGGTTGTTCAACGAGAAGTCGGGCAGCACGCCCTGGAAGTAGGGAAACTTCGCGGCGTTGGCGATGAAGTATTTGAGGTCTTCATTGTAAGCCGCGAACAGCACCAGCGCGCCGAGGCCGGCGGAGCCGATCGCGTAGCCCTTGGTGACCGCCTTGGTGGTGTTGCCGACCGCGTCGAGCGCGTCGGTGGCTTTGCGGACCTCCTTGGGCAGGCCGGCCATTTCGGCAATGCCGCCGGCATTGTCGGTGACCGGGCCGAAGGCGTCGAGCGCCACGATCATGCCGGCCAGCGCCAGCATCGTCGTGGTGGCGATCGCGATGCCGAACAGCCCGGCCAGGCTATAGGTAACGAGGATGCCGGCGATGATCACCAGCGCCGGACCGGCGGTCGACTCCATCGAGATCGCCAGGCCCTGGATCACGTTGGTGCCGTGACCGGTGACGGACGACGCCGCGATCGACTTCACCGGGCGATATTCGGTGCCGGTATAGTATTCGGTGATCCAGATGATCAGCCCGGTGACGGCCAGGCCGACGATGCCGCATTCGAACAGCGCCATGCCGGTGAACTTCACGCCTGCCAGCGGACCGAAGCCGACTAGCCAGTAGATCACGCCGGCAACACCGACCAGCGACAGGATGCCGGTAGCGATCAGACCCTTGTACAACGCGCCCATGATGGACTGGCTGGCGCCGAGCTTGACGAAGAAGGTGCCGGCAATCGAGGTGATGATGCAAACGCCGCCGATCGCGAGCGGCAGCGTCATCATGTTCGCCAGCAGCGGCGAGGTCGCGAAGAAGATCGCGGCCAGCACCATGGTGGCGACCGCGGTCACCGCATAGGTCTCGAACAGGTCGGCGGCCATGCCGGCGCAATCGCCGACATTGTCGCCGACGTTGTCGGCGATAGTGGCTGGGTTGCGCGGATCGTCTTCGGGAATACCTGCCTCGACCTTGCCGACGAGATCGCCGCCGACATCGGCGCCCTTGGTGAAGATGCCGCCGCCGAGGCGGGCGAAGATCGAAATCAGGGAAGCGCCGAAGCCGAGCGCCACCAGCGCGTCGACCACGGTGCGGCTGTTCGAGGCCAGATGCAGCGAATAGGTCAGGAAGCCGAAATACAGCGTCACGCCGAGCAGCGCGAGACCGGCGACCAGCAGTCCGGTGATGGCGCCGGCCTTGAAAGCCAGTTCGAGTCCGCCGGCCAGGGAAATGGTCGCGGCCTGCGCGGTGCGCACGTTGGCGCGAACCGAGACGTTCATGCCGATGAAGCCGGCGGCACCCGACAGCACCGCGCCGATCGCAAAGCCGACCGCGACCAGCGTGCCGAGGAAGTAGGCCAGCAGCGCAAAGATCACGATGCCGACCACACCGATCGTCATGTACTGGCGCTTGAGATAGGCCTGCGCCCCTTCGCGCACGGCGGCCGCGATTTCCTGCATTCGCGGATTGCCGGCATCCGATTTGAGGACCGATGCCGTCGCCCAGATGGCGTAAACGATGGAAAGCGCTCCGCAGAACACAATCATCCATAATGCTGTCATTGAATGCCTCAGATCTCGATTCTTACCCCACGCCGATCACCGCTGAATGCGGCTGGCGCACAACAAAGAAGGCCTGCCCTACCCAAAAGGGCGGCCTTAAATCGGCGGGACCATGCCAAAATCGCCTTCCCGGCGCAACGCTGCGCAGGGCATTAAATGCCCGAATTCGGTGGGTATTTCCGTGCAAAAAGCCTCGACATCCGGTTTGCCCGGAAATCTCAGGGCTCGATAGCGCAACTGTCCCATGCATTAAAGTGCTCGTCGGAGGCGTCGCCTAGAAATGGCTATAGGAAAGCCGCGGCAGCGGTATCTCGCGCCCTTGCGCGTCAAGGAATTTTACCGGCAGCGACCCCGCGAGCACGGTGCCGATCGAGGTCACGGCGATTCCGGCCGACCGCGCCGACTGCGCGAACGCTTCAAAGCCAAGTTCGGGAATCGCGCACAAGATTTCGTAATCGTCCCCGCCTGAAACGATGGCGCCGATACCCACAGTGCCGCGCGCGACCAATGTTGCGGCGGCGGCCGACAGCGGGACGGCCGGGCCATCGATCACGGCGGTCACGCCAGAGGCCGCGCACATTTTTACGAGATCGCCGGCAAGTCCGTCCGACACATCCATCGCCGCGTGCGCATGATCGCGCACCGCCAGCGCGAGCGTATTGCGCGGCTGCGGCACGCGGTAGCGTTCGATCAGCATCTGTTTCGCCGCGGCGTCATGCTTGAGCGCCGCCGCGACCGCCCCGCCCCTCAGGATATCGAGACCGAGCGCGGCATCGCCGATCGTTCCCGTCACCATGACGCGATCGCCAGGTTTGGCGCCACTACGATGGACCATCTTGTCTACCGGCGCGCGCCCGAACGCCGTGACGGAGATCATGCTCGGCCCCGGCGTCGATACCGTATCGCCGCCGAGCAGCGGACAGCCGAAATGGGCAGCGTCTTCGCCAAGCCCGCGCGCGAACGGCGCCAGCCAGGCATCCTCGGCGCTCTGCAACGCCAGCGTCAGCACAAAGCCCGCAGGCGTCGCGCCCTTGGCCGCGAGATCGGACAAATTGACCCGCAACGCCTTGCGCGCGACGCTATCCGGCGGGTCGTCCGGCAAAAAGTGCACGCCCTCCACGATGGCGTCCGTCGTCACCACGATGTCGCTGCCGAGGGCTTTGAGGATTGCCGCGTCGTCGCCGAGAGCGAATGCGCCGGGGTCGGTCGCAAGCGGGCGGAAGTACCGCGCGATCAGCGAGTCTTCGCCGGAGGAATTGCCTTGGCGATCCGTCATGACGCGCCTACCCCCGCACAAACTCGTCGGCGCGGAACTGGCGGGCAATGTGGTCGAGCACGGCGTTGACCATGCCGGTCTCCTCGCTCTCCACGAAAGCATGCGCGACATCGACATATTCCGAGACGACGACGCGGCCGGGCACGTCCTTGCGGTGCTCGAGTTCGTAGGAACCGGCGCGCAGCACCGCGCGCAAAATGGCGTCGATCCGCTTCAATGGCCAACCTTTCGACAGCGCCTCGTCGATGAGCGGATCGAGCCTGGCCTGGTCGCGCACCACGCCGGAGACGACATCGCGGAAAAACGCGGCCTCCGCGGGGAGATATTTCTCGCCCTCGACCTCGCCGCCGAGCCAATGGCTCTCGAACTCGGCGAAGATGTCGTTGATCCCCGCGCCTGCGATATCCATCTGATACAACGCCTGCACCGCCGCCAGCCGCGCCGCACCACGGCGGTTTGCCTTCTTATCCGGGCCCCTCGCTGGCTTCATCTTCTTGTTTTGGGCCATCGTCAGGTCCGCGTCAGCCGGCGTTTGATCCGCAGCATCGCCAAGGCCGCCCGCGCGGCGTCGCCGCCCTTGTTGAGCTCGCCGGCGCGCGCGCGCCCCCAAGCTTGCGCATCGGTATCGACGGTGATGATGCCGTTGCCGAGCGGGAATTTTCTCGCGACGGCAAGGTCCATCAGGGCACGCGAGGATTCCATCGAGACGATCTCGAAATGGATGGTGTCGCCCCGGATCACGCAGCCCAGCGCGATCGCCGCGTCATAGGGCCGTCCGTTTTTCTCGGCGGCGTCGAGCGCGATCGCGATCGCGGCGGGTATTTCCAGCGCGCCGGGCACCGTGACGACATCGTGGCTGACCCCGGCGGCCTCCAGCTCGGCGCGCGCGCCCTCCAGCAGCGCATCCTGGATATCGTCGTAAAAGCGCGCCTCAACGATCAGCGCGCGCGCGCCGGAAACATCGGTTCGATCTTTCAACTGTGCGCGCCGCGCGTCGGCCATGTTACCTTCCGCTGACCTCATCCATGAGGAGCGGCCACCTGGCCGCGTGTCGAAGGATGAGCTGACTCTCATGGTTCGAGACGGCGCGAGCGCGCCTCCTCACCATGAGGAGATTTCGTGCGGGTTTTAGGCGCAGCAGCGTCCAAAGCCAAGAGCCGCGCCTACTTCATTTCCGCAAGCCGCGCGGCGTAGCGCGCCATCAGATCGACCTCGAGATTGACCTCGATTCCGGCGCGCCAGCCGCCGAGCGTCGTGACATTGAGGGTGTGTGGAATGATCAGCACCGAAAACATCACGTCCTCGACGGTATTCACGGTCAGCGACACCCCGTCCAGCGTCACCGAACCCTTGGCAGCGATGAAACGCGCCAGTTCGCGCGTAGTGCGCAGCTCGAACCGCGCCATGTCGGTCAGATCGTCGCGCTTTGCGATGCTGGCGATGCCGTCGGCGTGTCCGGCGACGATATGGCCGCCCAACTCATCGCCGATCTTCAGCGCACGCTCCAGATTGAGTCTTGTGCCGGGCGTCCAATGTTTCGCCGTGGTCACGGCCAGCGTCTCGGCGGCGGCATCGACGTCGAACCAGGTTTTGCCAGTTTTGGTGCCCGAGGCGACCACCGTCAGGCAGACGCCGTTGCAGGCGATCGAGGCGCCATCGGCGATGGTGGCGTGGTCGTAGCGGCAGGCGACGCGCAAACGATGCAATTGGTCCTGAGCCCTTGGCGTCAGGCTGACGATTTCGCCGATGTCGGTGACAATGCCGGTGAACATCAATCGCGCTCGTAGATGGTGAGTGTGTCCCTTTGCAGCATTTCGCTAGCACGTTGTTTGAAAGCGGGCGACTGCGTGAGAACCGATAGCGGCGATGCCTCCAGTGCGTCGAGGCCGTCGGCGCCGACCGGATCAGGGCCGCGCAGCAGCCAGACTTCGTCGAGAAGGCCGGCGGCGACAAAGGACGATGCCACCCGCGCGCCGCCTTCCACCAGCAGCCGCGTGATGCCCCTGTCCGCCAGAGCGTGCAGTATGTCCAGCAGATCCAGCGCCGGCGCCGCGGAGGCGGCGGTGGCGATGCGAATGACTTGCGCGCCGGCAGCCCCCAGCTTCATGGCGGCGGACGCCTCGGAGAGCTTCGAGGTCATCAGCCAGAGCGGGGTCTGGCGCGCGGAATGCACGAGGCGGCTGGTGCCGGGAATCCGCAAATTCCGATCCAGTACCACCCGCACCGGCGAGCGGGCCTCCATGCCGTTCAGACGGCAAGTCAGCAGCGGGTCGTCCGCGAGCACGGTGCCGATCCCGACCAGGATGGCATCGCATTGCGCGCGCAACAGATGCATCCGCGCTTTCGCGGCTTCGCCCGATATCGCGATCGGCTTGCGGCCGGCCGCGGCAATCTTGTCATCGGAGGATACTGCGAGTTTCAGGATCACATGCGGACGCTTGTCGCGGACGCGCCTGAAATGCCCGGCATGATCGCGCGCCGCTTCCGCCGCGCCAGGCCCGATATCGAGCTTGATTCCCGCGGCACGAAGTTTTGCATGGCCCTGTCCGGCCACTTCCGGGTTGGGATCCTCGATCGCCGACACCACGCGGGCAATGCCGGCTGCGATGATCGCGTCGGCGCAGGGCGGCGATTTGCCGAGATGCGAACATGGCTCCAGCGTCACATAAAGCGTGGCCCCACGCGCGGCTGCGCCGGCCCGCGCAAGCGCCTCAGCCTCGGCATGGGGACGGCCGCCGGGTTGGGTCCAGCCGCGACCGACAACGACGCCATCCTTCACCACGACCGCACCGACGGCGGGATTGGGCCAGGTGCGCCCCTGTCCGCGACGGCCGAGCGTCAGCGCCAGCGCCATGAAGTGCAGATCGGTGGCCTTCGATTGCCTGGATTGCTGCGCGAGCTGGTCTTCCAGGATGCGGAAGATCATTTGCGTAACAGGGCGACCCGCGCGTCGTCGTCGCCCCCGGAGAGTTCACCGAGCACGGTCTCAAAATCCTTGGCCTCGCGAAAGTTACGATAGACCGAGGCGAAGCGGACATAGGCGACGTCATCGAGCTGGCGCAGATGCTCCATCACGATCTCGCCGATGGCTTCCGATGAAATCTCCGCTTCACCGCCGCTTTCGAGCTCGCGCACGATCGCGGAAACCATCTTCTCGACCCGCTCCGGATCGACCGGGCGCTTGCGCAATGAGATCTGCAGCGAGCGCACCAGCTTGTCGCGGTCGAACGGCACCCGACGGCCATTGCGCTTGATCACCGTGAGTTCGCGCAGCTGCACCCGCTCGAAGGTGGTGAAGCGGAAATTACAGGCGACGCAAACCCGCCGCCGCCGGATCACCGCGGAATCCTCGGTCGGACGGGAGTCCTTCACCTGGGTATCGAGGCTGTTGCAGCTGGGGCAACGCATCCGGTTAAAACCTCACTGATAGATCGGGAAACGGTCGGTGAGCGCCTTGACCCGTTCCTTGGTCGCGGCTTCGACCAGCGGCGCCTTGCCGTCCTGCGATTGCGAGATCGCGTTCAGCACCTCGGCGATCATGCCGGCGACCTGCCTGAATTCGCCAACCCCGAAACCGCGGGTGGTCGCCGCCGGCGTGCCGAGCCGCAGCCCGGAGGTGACGAACGGCGTCTCGGGATCGAAGGGAATGCCGTTCTTGTTGCAGGTGATGGCGGCGCGCACCAAGGCCTTTTCCGAGAGGTTGCCCTTCAACCCCTTGGGCCTGAGGTCGACCAGCATCAAATGGTTGTCGGTGCCGCCGGAAACGATATCGAGCCCTTGGGCGCGCAGCGCTTCCGCCAGCGCTTTGGCATTCTCGACCACGTTCCTGGCATAGATCCTGAAATCCGGGCGCAGCGCCTCGGCGAAGGCCACCGCCTTGGCCGCGATCACATGCATCAGGGGACCGCCCTGCAGGCCCGGGAAGATCGCCGAGTTGAACTTCTTGGTCAGCGCCTCGTCGTTCCATAGCATCAACCCGCCGCGCGGGCCGCGCAGCGATTTGTGGGTGGTCGTAGTCGTGACATGGGCATGCGGCACCGGCGAGGCATGGACGCCACCGGCGACGAGACCGGCGAAATGCGCCATGTCCACCATGAAATAGGCGCCGATCGAGTCGGCGATCTCGCGAAACCGCTTGAAATCCCATGGGCGCGAATAGGCCGACCCGCCGGCGATGATCAGTTTTGGCCGCACCTGTTCGGCCTGTTTTGCAACCGCATCCATGTCGATGATCTGGTCCTCGCGCCGCACCGTGTAGTGCGAAGCCTTGAACCATTTGCCGGACATGTTGACGGGCGAACCATGGGTGAGATGGCCGCCGGCGGCGAGATCGAGGCCCATGAAGGTGTCGCCGGGCTGCAGTAGCGCCAGAAACACCGCCTGGTTCATCTGGCTGCCGGAATTCGGCTGCACATTGGCGAAATGCGCGCCGAACAATTTCTTGGCGCGGTCGATGGCAAGCGTTTCAGCGACGTCGACCCATTCGCAGCCGCCGTAATAGCGATTGCCCGGATAGCCCTCGGCGTATTTGTTGGTCATCACCGAGCCCTGCGCTTCCAGCACCGCGCGGCTGACGATGTTTTCCGAGGCGATCAGTTCGATCTCATGGCGCTGGCGGCCGAGTTCGCCACGGATCGCGGCGGCGATCTCCGGATCGGCCTGCTCCAGGGGGGCGGTGAAGAAGGTCTCGGGTGCGGAGGCGGTCTTGGCGCTGCTGGAAGAGCTCATCGGTGAAATATCTCCACCGCCGCAGGCCTTTAGGGAGGGGTGCGGGCGGTCAAGGGTGGCGATCGAAAGCGGCGTTGGCGGGATACCATATTGGGCGGCGGCGGCCAAGGGCTTGCGGTAGGCGCCTGATATTTATGCAAGATATGGTATAGATAGGGCTTTCCCGAACCGGCTTCTAAAGCGAGCGCCATAGCCGCGGCTCGCACTTCGCTTGGCTGGAACGACAAGTCCTACTTTGCGAACCGATACGCCCCGCCCTTTTCGATACTGCGCTGGAACGCCGGCCTTGCGTGCATTCGCGCCAGCCAGGCGCTCAAGCTTGGATAGGGCCCGAGCTTGTCGAACACCTTTGCCATCTCGCCGACAAAGCTCATCTGGATATCGGCGCCGGAGAGCGACTTGCCGACAAAGAACTCCCTGCCCTTCAGCGCGCCATCGACATAGCCGAGATGATTTGCCATCTCGCTGTCGATGCGCGGATGCAGCGGTGCGCCGGCCTCCTTCAACCTGCCCACATACAAATTGAGCATCAGCGGCAGCATCGCCGAGCCTTCCGAATAATGCAGCCACTCGTTGTAGGCCTCGTAATCGGCGCTGCCGGGCGCCGGCATCATCGCCGGTTTGCCGTTTCCCTGGCCGTAGCGTCGGATGAGGTAATCGACGATCGCGCCTGATTCCGCGATCGTGAAGCCGCCGTCCGATATGACCGGGGACTTGCCGAGCGGATGCACCGCGGTCAATTCCGGCGGCGCCAGCCGCGTCTGCGCATCGCGCTGGTAGCGCTGCATTTCGTAGGGGATGCCGAGCTCTTCCAGCAGCCAGAGGATGCGCTGCGAGCGGGAGTCGTTGAGGTGATGCAGGGTGAGCATGGGGTTTCCTCTGCTGCGGTTGTCATCGTAGAGGTGTAGCAGAGGCTTATGGTTGATGGCAGCACCTTGCGCGCAACCTCGATGCCTGGCCGGCCGTCTCCACAGACATCGGTGAACGGAGGGGCCAACGGCGTGCCGGATGCGCGCTTTCGCGGCGCCGGACGGCCAATTGCAAGGCGGAACGCGGCACGCCCTACAGCCCGGTAAATCCCGCCTTCACCGGATCGCTGGTGCCGTCGAGTTCGCGCAGATACGTCAGCCCGCACACGGTCAGCCGATGGATATCCTTTTCGCCGGCCTCGAACAGCATCTTGATATAATCCGTCACCTTGGCGCGCGCTTCGGCGCTGGCCGCGGCCGAGCGGTTCATCAGCAGGTCGTAGGTCTGCATGATGCGATCGATAGCGGCTTCCATGGTCGCCTCCTTCATGCAAGGGCAGCCGCTTCGAACTGCGCAATGGCCTTGTTGGCGAGCCTGATCTTGTTGAATTCGCCTTGCTGAAACAGCTCCATGATGATCTGGAGCAGCCGATCGTTGGTGGCGATGGTGTCGCTGATGGCGCCGCTACGGCGCAGATAGTTCGATGCGATCACATAGGCATCGCCGATCACCTCGACATGCATCACCCGTAATCCGCGCTCGACCAGCATGACCCTCCTCCTCCGTTTGGGGGACGGATAAAGCGCCGCGGCGGCCGAAGTTCCATTCGGGAAACCGGATTCTGGAGCTGAGGTATGCAAAAATGAAAACGCACCGGCCCCGATTTCGGGGCCGATGCGCTTTGAAGAACTTCGTTCTTGGATCGAACGGCTGCCGGTCTTTTTCTCGATCGCCGGCTTGAACCGCGATGGAAAAACCTCAGAGCCGGTACAGGATCTGGTCGGTCCAGAACCGCTCGAGCCGATGCAGCGACTTGTTCAGCGTCGCGAACTCATCGTTCGAGATGCCGCCGACCTGTTCCACGGTCTTGACGTGCTTCTGATACAGCGCATCGACGATGCGGCGGATTTCCTGGCCCTGCGCGGTCAAGCGGATGCGAACCGAGCGGCGATCGACGCGCGAACGCTGATGATCGAGGAAACCGAGCTCGACCAGCTTCTTCAGATTGTAGGAGACGTTGGAGCCGAGATAATAACCGCGCGTGCGCAGTTCGCCCGCGGTCAGTTCCTTGTCGCCGATGTTATAGAGCAAGAGCGCCTGCACCGAGTTGATGTCGGCGCGGCCGCGGCGATCGAATTCATCCTTGATGACGTCGAGCAGGCGGCGATGCAGCCGCTCCACCAACGTCAACGCTTCGAGATAGAGCGGCTGCACCGGAGCTTGTCCCGGAGCGCGGTCGGCGGTCTCCACCGCCGTTGCAACGGCCTTCATCATGACACTTCCCCTGTTTGTCGTTTTAATCGACTTATTCGACGAAACTTTTGTCCCGCCTGATAGCTTCAACTTAAGGGGCTGTTTTGAAGATCAGCTTAAACAAGACAATAAAGAGATCATGAATTTAAGACAGTGAATCGCGGATTAAGCCCGTAAAATAAGGGCTTTTTGCAAGCTTTCGTTGACGCTGGCGGCGCCCTGTTCACGCTTCGTTGGCGGCCTCTGTCGCATATGGGAACAGCCTCGTCCAGATTCGAAACGTTGCCGTAACATGTGTGACCGCAGCGTTAGGGTGACCGAAAAGTTACCGGAACAATCTCAAAAAATTCGCTGGGATTTCTTGCGCACCGGCGCTGCCGCAGCGCTACGGCGGCCGCTCGCGCGCGGCCATCCAGGCGAGCGCGAGATAGGCCGCCAGCATCGAGGCTTCGAGACCCACCACAGTGAGGCTGCCGCCGTAGATTCCCGGAAACATCAGCTCGATCACTGCCATCGACACCACGGTCGTCAGCCACACCACCGCACCCCACGGCGTTGCGAGCCACAGCCCGACCGCGGCGACGAGCTCGATCACCGCGAAGTAGACGGTCGCGGCCTGCCATGCCATCGGCTGATTTTCGAACGCGTCTTCTTCGCCACCGATGAAGCCGGTCACCTGCGCCCAGTGATAAAGCCCCTTGATCACGGACACCACGGCCATGATTCGCAGGAAAAACACCAACCGCCGGGTCCACGCATTGTCATCGGATTCGATGCGTTCCGGCGAGAGTGCCGCCGAGATGGCATTTTCCCGCGAGGGGTCGCGCGATGAGGGTTCAGACATAGCTGCTCATGGCTGGGAGGGCGAGGGTTGGCCGGAGGAACTCATGGCCTCTCAGCGCCGCAAAATCAATCGCGGGAGGCGCCAATGGCGCTATTGTGGTTTGGCGCAGACCAAGGCCGCGGTGACGGAAGCCGGGCAAAGTGCTAGCCTTGGAACCGTCCAAAACGAGTCCGCCTTTGAGGAGAGACAATCACATGGCGATCAAATTCGGGCGTCCGATCGAAATGCGCGACGCGACGCGGCCGAAGTCCGGCCTCGCCGCCGCCTCCCTCGACCTGCCGGTTCGCCCGCGCCGCAATCGGAAAGCCGAATGGACGAGGCGGCTGGTGCGCGAAAACGTGCTCACCACGGACGACCTGATCTGGCCGCTGTTCGTGATCGAGGGCCACAACGAGCGCGCCGCGGTATCCTCGATGCCGGGCGTGGACCGGCTCAGCGTCGACCAGGCTGTGCGCGACGCCGAGCGGGCGATGCGGCTGAATATCCCGTGCATCGCGCTGTTTCCCCATACCGAGCCCAACTTGCGCGACGAGCACGGTTCCGAGGCGCTCAATCCCGACAATCTGGTCTGCAAATCGGTGCGCGCGATCAAGCAGGAGTTTCCCGATCTCGGCGTGCTCTGCGATGTCGCGCTCGATCCCTTCACCAGCCACGGCCATGACGGGCTGATCGAGGACGGCAGGATTCTCAATGACGAGACCGTAGCGGTGCTGGTGCGGCAGGCGCTGGTGCAGGCCGAGGCCGGCTGCGACATCATCGCGCCCTCGGACATGATGGATGGCCGCGTCGGCGCCATCCGCGAAGGGCTGGATGCCGCCGGATTCCTCGATGTCCAGATCATGGCCTATGCGGCAAAGTATGCTTCCGCCTTCTACGGCCCGTTCCGCGACGCCATCGGCTCGGCGAAAACCCTGACCGGCGACAAGCGCAGCTATCAGATGGACAGCGCCAATTCCGACGAGGCCTTGCGCGAGGTCGAACTCGATATCGCGGAAGGCGCGGACATGGTGATGGTGAAACCGGGGATGCCGTATCTCGACATCGTGCGGCGGGTCAAAGACACCTTTGCGATGCCGACCTTCGTCTACCAGGTATCCGGCGAATACGCGATGATCGCGGCCGCCGGCCGCAACGGCTGGATCGACGGCGAGCGGGCGATGATGGAGAGCCTCGTCGCCTTCAAGCGCGCCGGCGCCGACGGCATCTTGACTTACTTCGCGGCACAGGCGGCGGAAAAGCTGCGGGCATCGAACTAGGGCTCGGGGCTTTCGGGCGTCGCTTCACTTTGCTCCCCGCAATGAAGGTGGATAGCGGGTGCTCAGGGCTGTCGGCCTCGCAATCGCCGGAATATTGCGGTTCCGTAACGATCGTAGCCTCTTGCAAGGCCAACGCCGGTTCCCATGTCTCGGCTTGCGGGAATGCACGGTCTGGAGGACTGATCCATGACTTACAGCGGTTCGGGTAATACGGGGCAGGCCTGGCGCAACCAGGGCGGGGGCTCGCCGCACGCGTTCGATCCGTGGACGCAACCGGAGCTGTTTCGCGGCGTGCTGACGCGGCGGGTGTTCGCGTTCCTGATCGATCTTGTCGTGCTGTCGATTCCCGTGATCCTGGCTTGCGTGTTCATCGCCGTATTCGGCGTGGTGACGCTGGGGTTCGGTTGGGCGCTATTCTGGCTGGTTTCGCCGGCATCGGTGATCTGGGCGGTGATCTACTACGGCGCCTCGCTCGGCGGCCCACATTCGGCTACCCTTGGCATGCGGGTGTTGGATCTGGAGTTGCGCACCTGGTACGGCGCGCCCGGCTATTTCGTGCTGGGCGCCATGCACGCGGTGCTGTTCTGGGTTTCCATATCGGTATTGTCGCCGCTGGTGCTGCTGGTCGGACTGTTCAATGGCCGCCGGCGGCTGTTGCACGACATCGTGTTGGGAACCGTGATTATCAACAGCTCGGTCCGCAATCCCCTGGCGCAGACGGCGCGGACGTTCTGACCAACCTCCTGAACCCGCCTTGGCAAACCGATTGACCGTCAGCCTCGGCGGCGCGATGCTGTCCTTGCTCTGTGCCTCCGGAGGCCCAACGACATCCCGTGACCCAGCATTCGCGTGACACCCCACAATTCTACCTGACGGCGCCCTCGCCCTGCCCGTATTTGCCGGGACGGCACGAGCGCAAGGTGTTCACGCATCTCGTCGGCGAGAAGGCGGGTGATCTCAACGACCTCCTCACCCACGGCGGCTTCCGGCGCAGCCAATCGATCGCTTACCGCCCGGCTTGCGATCAGTGCCGCGCCTGCGTTTCCGTGCGCGTCATCGCCAACGAGTTCCGTCCCTCGCGCAATTTCCGCAAGATCATGGCCCGCAATGCCGACGTTGTCGGCGAACAGCGCAGCGCAGTGCCGACCTCGGAGCAATATTCGGTGTTCCGCGCCTATCTCGACCAGCGCCATCGCCATGGAGGCATGGCCGACATGACGGTGCTCGATTACGCCATGATGGTGGAGGACAGCCACGTCGAAACCCGCATCGTCGAGTATCGCCGGCGCGGCACCGATAGCGGCATCACCGGCCGCGGCGAGGGTCTGCTGGCAGTAGCGCTGACCGACGTGCTCAGCGATGGGCTGTCGATGGTGTATTCGTTCTTCGAGCCGTCAGAGGAAGGCCGTTCGCTTGGCACCTTCATGATCCTCGACCACATCACCCGCGCCAGACGGCAGGGACTGCCTTACGTCTATCTCGGATACTGGATCGAAGGCTCGAAAAAGATGGACTACAAGGGCCGCTTCCTGCCGCAGCAGCGGCTTGCCCCAAGCGGCTGGCTGCGCATCGACGCCTCAGGCGAGGTGCCCTCAGAGCCGCAGGATTGATGCAAGGACATCATCCACCGACATAGTCCCACACCAGCTTCGCATTCAGCGCGATAATCGCGGCCGCGATCAGCGCGGCTGAAGCCGTCAGCCAGCGCGGCGCGACGAAGGGCCCCATCTTGGCCTGGCTCGCCGTGAACATCACCAGCGGCACCACCGCGAACGGCAATTGCAGGCTCAGCACCACCTGACTCAGGATCAGCAGCTGGCCGGTCGCCTTCTCGCCGGCTAGAATTGTCACCACCACCGCCGGCACGATCGCGATCGTTCGCGTCAGCATGCGCCGCTGCCATGGCGCAATGCGCAAATTGAGAAAGCCTTCCATCACGATCTGGCCTGACAGGGTCGCGGTGATGGCCGAGTTCAGGCCGCAGCACAAAAGCGCGATCGCAAACAGGGTCGGTGCCAGGGTCGAGCCGAGCAGCGGCGCCAGAAACGCATGGGCCTGATCGAGTCCGGCGACCTCGAGCTTGCCGGCGCGGTGAAACGTCGCCGCCGCCAGAATCAGGATAGAAGCGTTGATGACAAGCGCAAGGCACAGCGCGATCGAGGAATTGACGGTCGCAAGCGTGATCGCCTCGCGCTTCTGCCCGACGTCCTCGCCATAGCCGCGCGTCTGCACCAGCCCCGAATGCAGGTAAAGATTATGCGGCATCACGGTGGCGCCGAGAATGCCGAGCGCGAGGTACAGCATATCGCGATTGACGAAGATGTCCGAGGTCGGCGCAAAGCCCCGCAGCACCGCGCCCCAGTCGGGATGGGCAAGTGCGATCTGCACCGCAAAGCAGGCCGCGATCACCCCGAGCATCGCCACCACAAAAGCCTCGATCCAGCGGAACCCGAAGGCCTGCAGCGCCAGAATGAGGAACACGTCGGCCGCGGTGATGATCACCCCGATCTCGAGCGGAATGTGGAATAGCAGGTTGAGGCCGATCGCTGTCCCGATCACTTCGGCGAGGTCGGTGGCGGTGATGGCGATTTCCGCCGACAGCCACAGCGGCATCGATATCCAGCGCGGAAAGGAATCGCGGCAAGCCTGCGCGAGGTCGCGCCCGGCGCCGACCCCAAGCCGCGTGCACAGCGACTGCAGCACGATCGCCATTACGTTGGACAACAGCGCGATGAACAACAGCGCGTAGCCGAATTTGGAGCCGCCGGCGAGCGAGGTCGCCCAGTTGCCCGGATCCATGTAGCCGACGGCGACGAGATAGCCGGGGCCGAGGAACGTCAGCAGCTTGCGCCAGAACGGCCCGTGTCTGGGCGCCCGTACCGAGGCGAACATGTCCGCCAGCGACGGAGCACCCCGTTCCGAGCGCCAGCCCGGTCCCGCTGGCGCGGGACTGGGGACGACCTCTTGGGAGGATTCAGGCGGCAAACCGGAGGATCGAGCGTCCATTTGGGCAGGATGTCGGACATTTGCTTTTATTGCAACTCATTAGCAACTGCATCTGAGTTCCTTGCGGCGGCTATCGGGAAGCGGGTGGATTGGCCGTCGAGCGCGCCCCACCATGCGCGCAGAACGACACGATTGAAGGAATTCAGGGATGTCCGCGCTCGAGACCGCAGCCTGCCTGCCCGCAACCTTCAACCGCCTGGCCTGGTCCAATCTCGCGGCACAGTCGGCCGAGCAAATCGCGCTCGCCGCGGCGCCGATCGTGGCGGTGCTCTCGCTTGGCGTCGGCGAAGGCCAGACCGGCCTGCTGCAAACCGCACTGACGCTGCCGTTCATCTTGTTCGCGATTCCGGCCGGCCTGCTCGCCGATCGTATCGCGCGGCGACGGCTGATGGCGGGCGCGGAAGCCCTGCGCGCAGCTTCGCTGTTCGCGATCCTCGCGCTGATCTGGCTCGGCCTGCTGACGCTGCCGCTGCTCGCACTGTCGGGCTTCATCGCGGTGTGCGGCACCGTCGCCTACAGCGTGGCGGCGCCGGCCTTGGTGCCGTCACTGGTATCGGCACAGTTGTTGCCGGCCGCCAATGCGCGGATCGAATTGGCCCGCACGGTTGCCTTTGCCAGTGGACCGGCGCTGGGCGGCGTGCTGGTGGGATGGGTCGGCGCCGCGCCGGCGTTCGGATTTGCCGCCGCGCTTTCGGTCGTGGCGGTGGTACTGCTGTCGGGCATCCATGAGCCCGCGCGCGCCCTCGCGCCGCGACGCCATCCGCTGCAGGAGATCAAGGAAGGTGCCGCGTTCGTGCTGCACCACGCCCTGCTGCGGCCGGTGTTCATCACCCAGTTCATCTTCAACACGGCCTCCTTCCTGTTGCTCGCGGTGTTTGTGCCCTATGCGGTGCGCCATCTCGCAGTATCGGCGACCGGGGTCGGCACGATCCTGGCGATGTACGGCGTCGGCATGGTGGTCGGCGCGCTCTCGGCGACGCGGGTGATGCGGCGCTTGCCGTTCGGCACGGTGATCGGGCTTGGTCCGGTGACCGGTTTTGCCGCTGCCATGGTGATGGCGCTGACGACATTGGTCCCTTCGCCATGGCTTGCCGGCTCGAGCTTCTTTCTGCTCGGCGCGGGTCCGATCCTGTGGGTGATCTCTACCACCACCTTGCGGCAATCGGTGACGCCGCCGCGGCTGTTGGGGCGCGTTTCCGCCATCAACATCATGAGCTATGGCGCGCGCCCGCTCGGCTCCGCGCTAGGGGCCATCGTCGGCGGCCTCTATGGCGCCGAGGCTTGCCTCTATCTCGCGGTCGCGATCTTCGGCGCGCAGGCGCTGGTGATCCTGATGTCGCCCGCGGTGTCGCTGACGCGGCAGCCTGAGGCGGTCGGCGACGGTCCGGCGCTGCTGCGGGCTTGCTGATAGCTGCGCACCAAATCTTTCGTCATGGCCGGTTCTTTCCGAGTTACCAAGGTGGACGTGACGCCCAGCACGAGGCCGGGCATGGCGGAGTAAAATATTCCAAACTGGCCAGAGGACGTTCCGCTCTGCGTCTTATATGATATATATCATGCCATATGAGACCGGGAGCTTGCATGGCCGACGAAACGATTGCTGCCGTTGCCATCGCGCCTCGCGCGGAAGCCTCGTCCAGCTTGCCGCAAATCGCCGTGCTGGCGGCGCTGGCGGCGACGGGAACGCTGGCGACCAACATCCTTTTGCCCTCGCTGCCCGAGATGGCGGTGGCCCT
Source organism: uncultured Alphaproteobacteria bacterium (assembly GCA_963840155.1). GTDB lineage: Bacteria > Pseudomonadota > Alphaproteobacteria > Rhizobiales > Xanthobacteraceae > Bradyrhizobium. The sequence continues at coordinate 495,473 of CAWIXP010000001.1, read as the reverse complement.
GAACGTATCCAGCGCGGCGGTAACCTCCGCGATCACGATTTTCCTCGCGGTATTCGCGCTCGGCCAGCTTCTGGTCGGGCCGGTCTCGGATCGTTACGGCCGGCGCTGGCCGGTCCTGACGGGCTTTGCCGTGTTCTTTGCCGGCAGCGTCTGGTGCGCGCTGGCCACCGACCTGCCCAGCCTGCTGACCGGCCGCGTGATCCAGGCGGCCGGGGCCTGCGCGACATCGGTGCTGTCGCGTGCCATTGCCCGCGATCTGTTCTCGGGCGCAACGCTCGGCCGCGCCATGGCGCTGATCATGATCGCGATGGCGGCCGCACCCGGCTTCTCGCCGCTGCTCGGCGGCGCGCTTGACCACGCTTTCGGCTGGCGATCCGAATTCGTCTTTGTGGCTGTTTTTGCGGCGCTGGGCGCGGCGGCCTATGGCGCGGTGCTCGGCGAAACCCATCGCTCGAGCCGGATCCCGCTCAATCCGTCCGAGATCGCCAAAACCTATTTCGCCCTCGCGGCGGATCGCCGTTTCCTGATCCCGGCGGCGACCGTCGGCCTGATCATGGGCGGACTGTTCGCGATGTTCTCGGCAGCGCCGCGCGTCCTGATCGAGGGCTTGCAGTTCACCCCGCTCGGGCTCGGCTGGTTTTTTGCCGGCACCGTGCTGTTTGTGTTCGGCGCGGGCGTGCTGGCGACCCGGCTGGCGCCGCGCTTCGGGCTCGATCGCGCCATTCAAGTCGGCCTGGTGCTGGCGGCCGCCGGCGGCATCGCGATCCTCCTGGTCTCGATCTTCACGCCTACTTTCCCGCCGTTCCTCTGCGCGATTTCGGTGTTCGTGCTCGGCATGGGCATCGTCAATCCGCTTGGCACCGCGCAGGCACTGTCCCCGTTCGGCGAGAAAGCGGGAGCGGCGTCAGCGCTGCTCGGCTTCTGGCAGATGATGGGCGCGGCGATCGGGGTCTGGCTCGCGGCAACCGTGTCGCACCAGGCGATGTTCGCGCTCGGCATCGTGCTGACGGTCGCCGCCCTGCTGGCGCTCGTGCTTTATACGATGCGGGCAAGGGCGGCCTGACTTCGGAGACAGTGCCGACCGTCACGGGCCCGCCGGCTTATTTCTTCGCTGCCGTGACGAGCTCTCCGTCTTCCTTCACAAACGAACCGACGGGATGCTCGAGCAGATCGAGCACGGCCTCCGAGGGCCGGCACAGTCTTGTGCCCTTCGGCGTCACCACGATGGGCCGGTTGATCAGGATCGGATGCGCCAGCATGAAGTCGATCAGTTGATCGTCGCTCCACTTGGGATCGGCAAGTCCAAGCTCCGCGTAGGGTGTGCCCTTCTCGCGCAGCAGGCCGCGGACGGACGTTCCCATCGCCCTGGCCAGTTCGATGAGCCGCGCGCGGCTCGGCGGATGCTTCAAGTATTCGATAATCTCAGGCTGTTCGCCGCTTTGCCGGATCATGGCCAGCGTATTGCGCGAGGTCCCGCAACTGGGATTATGATAGATCGTCACGCTCATAGTTGAGCCTCCTTTGCCATTCCGGCGCCCTCGGCTCCGCTGCGCAGCAGCCAGCTCATCAGCAACAACGCCAGAACCGCGCCACAAAATTCGGCGGCGATGAACCCGGGAAGGTCGGCGGGACGAATCCCCGAAAAAGTGTTCGTCATCGATCGCGCGATGGCGACGGCGGGATTGGCAAACGAGGTCGACGAGGTGAACCAATAGGCCGCGGTGATGTAAAGCCCGACCAGCCACGGCACGGCAGCGCGCTCGAAGCGGATCCCGGCAAGGATAGTCGCCACCAGGCCGAAGGCGGCAACGCCTTCGGCCAGCCATTGCGCGCCGCCGGTTCGGATTTTCAAGGAGGCGTCGAGCAGCGGCAGCGCAAACATCGCATGGGCCATGATGGTCCCGGCAACGCCGCCGGCGACCTGCGCCAGCACATACGAAAGCGCTTGCGGCGGGCTCAAGTCGCGCTTCAGGGCGAACACCAGGGTTACGGCCGGATTGAAATGCGCGCCGGAAATCGGAGCGAGGATGGTGATGAGAACGACCAGGATCGCGCCGGTGGGCAAGGTATTGCCGAGCAGCGCCAGCGCCACGTCCTTGGTGAGGCTCTCGGCCATGATGCCCGAGCCGACTACGGTTGCAACCAATAGGCCAGTTCCAATGGCCTCGGCTGCCAGCCGGCGCGACAAGTCAAATTTCTGCATCAGCGCGCTTCTTCTTCGACGGCGGACAACAGGGCGTGAGGTCCTCGATCAGCGGTGCGCAGATTTCCGGTCGGCCGTCGCAGCAATCTCTCAGCATGAACAGCATGACGGCCTGAAGCGCGGCCAAATCGGCGCGATAGACAATCGAGCGGCTGAACCGCTGCGCCGAGACCAGCCCGGCGCGGGACAGAACCGCAAGATGCGACGACATGGTGTTCTGCGGCACCGCGAGCGCCCGCGCGACGTCGCCGGCCGCCAGCCCCTCCGGCTCGTGCTTGACCAGCAGCCTGAACACATCGAGCCGGGTCGATTGCGCCAGCGCGGCGAGCGCGAGAATGGCTTGCTCTGATTCCATATATCCACGATTATCGATATATGGATTGCTGTCAATCAGGCGCGTGGCCGGAGAGCGGGTTGGTGTCCCCTAGGCCGGCCTAGCAGCATTTCCCGCTCTGTTGGACCGGCGGACAAGCGACCGAGCCATACGAACAAAACACGCAGCAATCGCCGGAAAGCGGCTTCAGTCGCTCGCCGCAGCCCTTGCAGTCGTAGAAGAACCGGCAGGCATCGGTCGGCATGATCTCGGCGGACTGATCGCCGCATTTCGGGCAGGTGATTGTCGATTCCAGTTGCATGGGCGGCTCGCTTGCTGGCGCGCTTTTAGGATAGCCGGATGTCTGGCCGCGAGTCATCTAGATGGACAATGCAGTCAGCAATTTGGCGGGGTCGCGATACCCTCCACTAACCTGTTTCCGACCGTGGTCGGGGTCCGTGTGCGGTCACCGGCGCTATTGCAATGCTAAGCCACGAAGCTGCCGGTCGGCTCGCCCGTTGACGCCTGCTGTGCAGCCGAGGCAAATGCGAAGTAACAAGGCCAGACCGGTGCGGATGCGGGTAACCCAAGCAGCAATAAGAATAGGGATGTCGCGAAAGCCATGAGCCGTCGCCAGCTTCCGATCATCCTGGCGCTCGGCACCACGCAAACGCTGGCATGGGCTTCGAGCTATTATTTGCCCGCGATTCTGGCCGATCCGATCGCGCGCGACCTCGGCGTTTCCTCGAACTGGATCTTTGCCGCCTTTTCGGCCTCGCTGGTGATATCCGCCCTGCTCGGCCCCCGCGTCGGGCGGCAGATTGATCGGGTCGGCGGCAGATCAGTGCTGTCGATTTCGAATTTGACGCTGGCCGCCGGCCTGGCCCTGCTCGGCTTGACCTATTCGGTCCCGGTGCTGGCTGTCGCCTGGCTGCTGCTCGGCGTCGGCATGGGATTTGGCTTGTACGACGCCGCCTTCGCCGCGCTCGGGCGCATCTACGGCGATGCGGCGCGCCGCTCGATCACCGGCATCACGCTGCTCGCCGGCTTCGCGAGCACGGTCGGCTGGCCACTGAGCGCCTTGGGACTGGAAACAATCGGCTGGCGCAACACCTGCTTTGCCTGGGCGCTCGCGCACATCCTGATCGGCCTGCCGATCAACTTTTTCATGCTGCCGGCGGTAGCCGGCGCCAAGGCCGCTGTCGCGGCATCGACGAAACCGCACATCCCGATCGACCGAACCATGATCCTGCTGGCGTTCGCCTTTGCCGCGGCCTGGAGCGTCACTGGCGCCATGGCCGCGCATCTGCCGCGCATTCTCGAGGCGGCCGGCGCGACGACGCTGCAGGCGGTGTCGGCCGGCGCGCTGATCGGCCCGGCGCAAGTCGCGGCCCGCATCTTCGAGGCGAGCTTTCTCAGCCGCTATCATCCACTGGTCTCGACCCGGCTTGCGTGCCTCACTCATCCGATCGGCGCCGCCATCTTGGCGATTGCGGGCGGCGGCGCGGCCAGCGCATTCGCGATCTTTCATGGCACCGGCAACGGCATCCTGACCATCGCCCGCGGCACGCTGCCGCTGGCGATTTTCGGCAAGGAAAATTATGGCTATCGGCTAGGCATCATCGGCGCGCCGGCGCGGATGGCGCAGGCCGCCGCGCCATTGGCGTTCGGTCTGTTGATCGACAGCATGGGGAGCCGGATCCTGATCGTCTCTTCCGCGCTCAGCCTGTCGGCGCTGCTCGCCCTGTTGCTGCTGCACAAGAGCCGCCCAATACCGTGAGCTGTTTGTGAAAATATCCGCATGGACTCTCGGCCATGCTTCGGGTCCCGCGCGAAAAAGCGCGCTGCTCCAGATGAGGTCGATATTGTAGCTGTGATCTTGATCCGAACTTGCGCGGCGCTTTTGCCCCTTCCCATTGGGGCCAGTTTCGAGCAAAACCATCGGATGGAAAACCCGAACAAACCAACGGGCGGCTGGCGAGGATTGGTGCGGTGGGCGATGACGCCGCCGCAATCCGTTGCGGTCTATCTGCTATGTCTGTTCCTGGTCGCCGGATTGTCGTTCTATGTCGGAACGCTGAAGCCGAAAAAGGCCGCCGGCATCGGGCCTCCGCCGGTCTCCGCGCCGCGCAATTGAAATTCTCAGAACCAATGTCAAATGAGGATTGCAGCCCATGACACGCGATCCAGCGTCTCCGATCATCCGCATCAATCCACCCTCGCTCGGTACCCCACCCGGCTATTCGCAGGTGGTCGACGTGAGCGCCAACAGGATCATCTTCATCGCAGGACAAACTGCGCTCGATCGCGATGGCAGCGTGGTCGGCAAGTCCGATTTCGCGGTCCAGGCCGCGCAGGTGTTTTGTAACCTCGGCCTCGCGCTGGCGGCGAGCGAATCCACTGCGGCTAATCTGGTCAAGCTGACGGTGTTCCTCACCGACATGAGTAATCTCGGAAGCTATCGCGAAGCACGAAACCGGTTCTTTGCTACTGTCACGCCGCCGGCAGCGCCCGCGGTGACGCTGGTCCAGGTGTCAAAACTGTATGGGCCGGAATTCCTGATCGAGATAGAGGCGATCGCGGCCGTGTGATTGCCAAAATGGACGAGACTAGTTCAACGGCCGAGCCGCCGTCGGCTTCTGTGAACAGGCGTCGACCTCGACGGTCACATGGCTGAGGCCGCGCAAACCTTTCAGGCGGCGCTTGTAGGTCGACGGCGGCAGCGGGTTGTCCGATACCACCGAAATCACGGCGGCGCGATGGCCGGGGCCAACCTGCCACAGATGCAGATCGCTGACGCGGTCACCCCGGGTCTCCAGCCGGTCCCGGATCACGGCTTCGAGCTTTTTGTCGACGCTGACATCGAGCAGCACGGCTCCGGAATCGCGGATCAATCCGAACGCCCAGCTTCCGATGACGATGCTGCCGATGATGCCGACCGCCGGGTCGGTCCAGACCCAGCTCGAGTACATCGCCGTCACCAGCGCAGCGATTGCGAGCAGGGAAGTTGCGGCGTCCGCCAGCACGTGGACATAGGCCGCGCGAAGGTTGTTGTCGCGGTGATGATGCCTATCGGATTGGTGGTGTTCGTCGTCATCACGGCCGGCATGGAAATGGCCGCGAGGATCGTGACCGTGGCGATCATCATGGGTATCGCGTAGCAGCCACGCACTGACGAGATTGACGGCCAGGCCGAGCACGGCAACCGATATCGCCTCGTCATAGGCGATGGGGACCGGATAAATCAGCCGCAACGCGCTCTCATAGGCGATCTGCACCGCGATGATCGCGAGAATGATGGCGCTAGCAAAGGCGGCGAGGTCGCCGAACTTGCCGGTGCCGAAGGCGAAGCGGGAATTGCCCACCTGCCGGCGCGCGAACAGATAGGCCAGACCGGCGATCCCCAGCGCGGCGGTATGAGTCGCCATATGCCAGCCGTCGGCGAGCAACGCCATCGATCCGAAGATCGACCCAGCCACGATCTCGGCCACCATCATGACGGCTGTCAGCGCAACCACGAACCACGTGCGGCGCTCATTGTGAGCGTGCTGCGGCCCGAGGAACACGTGATCGTGGGTCCACTGGTCAAGAGAATGTGAGTGCATTGGCGGGTCCCTTGGCGGAGTGCGATTCCGCATGCCCTGATTATACGTCACCGGGTTCGAAGTTCCATGCGCGCGGCGCCGTAAGGGTCCGCCAGCACGTTGACAGTGCGCGCCGCTTTCGCTGTAATAATGCTCATGGGGGCCCGCGATCCCCCCATCAGGCGACATGCCCAAGTATCGCGTCCCGCTGGTTTGGCGAGGGCGCAGCCATGTCATCTTTTGATCTTACCCCAACATCATCAAACCGAAAATCGACCGGCCCGAAATGGCATGGCGACGCCAATATGCGTCGCTGCGACCAGCGGGGTGATATAGAGCGCTTCCAGGCGCAATGACGGGGTCGCATCACCAAACGCATCAACAGCGATCCAAGCGGCATCGATCAAGCTTTGGGGCAGACCAAGGAGAGAACGATGAAACGATACCTGACGCTCCCAATGCTCGTCGCGGCGATGGCCTTGCCTGCCCTCGCTCGCGCCGCCGACATCGATTGGAAAAAAGTCGATACCGCGCTCGGCAAAACCGCCGCTGTCAGCGGCGAGGTCCACCGCTATGGGATTCCGCGCTCCGACCTGCATGTGACGCTCGATGGGGTCGCCATCAAGCCGGCGCTTGCGCTCGGCGGATGGGTCGCTTTCGCGCCGATGCACGGTGAGGCCATGGTGATGGGCGATCTCGTGCTGCTCGATACCGAAATCACCCCGGTGATGAAAAAACTGCTCGACGGCGGCCTCGATATCACAGCGATCCACAATCATATTTTGCGGGCCTCGCCGGCGACCTTCTACATGCATGTCGGCGGCCATGGGGACCCCTTAAAGATGGCAACCGTCATCCGCACCGCGCTTTCGGCCAGTGCCACGCCGTTCGATACGCCCGCCACGACTGCCGGTCCCGCGCCCGCGGTCGATCTCGATACCGCCAAACTCGATCAGATCATCGGCGTCAAGGGCACCGCAGTTGGCGGCGTCTATCAATTCGGCGTGCCGCGTCGCGACCCCAGCACGGAAGGTGGAATGCAGGTGAACGGCCCGCTCGGCGGCGCCAACGGCATCAACTTTCAGCCGACCGGCAACGGCAAAGCTGCTATCACCGGGGATTTCCTGGTGACGGGCAACGAAGTCAACCCGCTGATCCGGTCGCTGCGCGCCGGCGACATCGAGGTGACGGCGATCCACAGCCACATGCTGGACGAACAACCCCGCATGTTTTTCATTCACTTCTGGGCCAACGACGACGCAATGAAGCTCGCGCGTAACATCCGCACGGCTCTGGAGACGACCGCAATCGCCAAGACGCAGTGAACAAGAGTTCGACCGGCTATATTGCCTAGTCGCGCCCGCCAACGCGGGGAAGAGCGCCGCGGCCTACTCCACGCCGCGGCCGAATTTGTTCGACTTCGGAAAACCCTTGGGCGGCAAGCGGCCGGCATCGGCACGGTTGCCGCGCCAGTCGCTTAGCTCTTTCACGCTGGCGGAGAATTCCCGGCCCGCCGAATCCTTCCAGGTCAGGCCTTCCCCGGCATCGAAGGTGGTGACGTCGGAGAGCCCGCCATCCCGGTATTTCTGCAGCCGCACGCCGCGGCCGCGCGCCATTTCCGGCACCTGATCGATCGGAAACAACAGCATTTTGCGGTTCTCTCCGATCACGGCGACGGTGTCGCCGGTCACGGTCGCGAGCGCGCGGGCTTCGTTCGGCGTCTCGACGTTGAGCACCTGCTTGCCCTTGCGGGTATTACCGACGCAATCGTCCTCATTGACGACAAAGCCCTGGCCCTCGCCGCTCGCGATCAGGAATTTGCGGCCACCCTTGTTGACGAACAGCGACACGATGGCGGCGTCCTGCTCCATGTCGATGAACATCCGGATCGGCTCGCCATGGCCGCGTCCGCCCGGCAGTTTCGCGACTTCCAGCGAATAGAATTTTCCGTTGGTCGCAAACAGCAGAAGTTTCGAGGTAGTTTCCGCGAAAAACGCCGAACCGAGCTGGTCGTCGGTCTTGAACGTCAGCCCTGAGAGATCGGACACCTGCCCCTTCAAGGTGCGGACCCAGCCCTTGTCGGAAACCACCACCGTGACCGGCTCGCGCTCCACAAAGGCTTCCTCGATCGCGGCGAGATCATGCTCGGGCGCGTCGGCAAATTGCGTGCGGCGCTTGCCGAGCGGTGTCTTCGGCCCAAAAAGGTCGCGGACCTTGCGCACCTGCTCGCCGACTTTGGACCACTGCTCGGGCTCGGAGTTGAGCAGCGCCTTGACCCCCTTCAATTCGCCGCGAAGGTTCTTGTCCTCGGTGCGGATCTCGATTTCCTCCAGTTTGCGCAACGAGCGCAGGCGCATGTTGAGGATCGCATCGGTCTGGACTTCGGTGAGCTTGAACGCCTCCATCAGCGCCGGCTTCGGCTCGTCCTCGTTGCGAATGATCTTGATCACCTTGTCGATGTTCAGATAGGCGATCAGATAGCCGGCCAGCACTTCCAGCCGTTGCTCGATCTGTTTCTTGCGATGGTTGGTGCGGCGCAGCAGCACCTCGCGCAGATGATCGAGCCATTCGCGCAGGCACTCAGCAAGCCCGAGCACCTTGGGGATGCGGCCCTTCACCAGCACGTTGAGGTTCAGCGGGATGCGGCTTTCCAGCTCGGTCAGCCGGAACAGCGATTCCATCATGAGTTCGGGATCGACCAAGCGCGACTTCGGCTCGATCACGAGACGAACGTCTTCGGCGGATTCATCACGGACCTCGCCGACCAGCGGTAGTTTCTTCTCGCCGAGCAGATCGGCGATGCCCGCGACCAGCCGCGACTTTTGCACCAGCCAGGGAATTTCGGTGACGACTACGACCCAGGTGCCGCGCGCGCCCTCCTCCTGGACCCATTTGGCCCGGGTGCGGAACGAGCCGCGGCCGGTGGCGTAGGCCTCCGCGATGCTTTCCTTGGAATCGACGATCACGCCCCCGGTCGGGAAATCCGGACCCTTCACCCATTTCATCAGCGAGCGCGATTTCGCCTGCGGCTTGTCGATCAGGTGCAACGCCGCGTCACAGAGTTCGGCTACGTTGTGCGGCGGAATCGAGGTCGCCATGCCGACCGCGATGCCCTGCCCGCCATTGGCAAGCAGGTTCGGGAAGCCCCCGGGCAGAACGATCGGCTCCTTCGACTGGCCATCATAGTTGGCGCGGAATTCGACGCCGTCCTCGTCGATACCTTCCAGCAACAGCCGCGCAACCTCGGTCATGCGCGCTTCGGTGTAGCGGTAGGCGGCAGGATTATCGCCGTCGATATTTCCGAAATTGCCGTGGCCGTCGACCAGCGGATAGCGCGCGGAAAAGTCCTGCGCGAGACGCACCATGGCGTCGTAGATTGCCTGGTCGCCGTGCGGATGAAACGAACCCATGACGTCGCCGACAATTTTGGCGGACTTTTTGAACGGCGTGCCGGGATCGAGCCGCAGCAGCCGCATGCCATAGAGGATGCGGCGGTGCACCGGCTTCAGCCCGTCGCGGGCGTCGGGAAGCGCGCGGTGCGTGATGGTCGAGAGCGCATAAGCGAGGTAGCGCTCCTCCAACGCATCGCGCAGCCCGATGTCGTGAATTTCCGCCGGCTCCGGTGGAATCAGTGGTTTTCCCATGGGGGCGAGTTATCCAGTACTGGGACGATGGACAAGCTGGCGAATCATCTGACGCAATTTAGGCCGCCACGCGTCGTCACGGAACTGCCGTTTTGGCCCGACGCCTGGTCACTGCGTTGATAAAACCCTCGCGCGCGTCGGAATGGCCCTGACCGCGCGGCTCCAGCACGTGGCGCAGCAGGAACAATCCGGTAAGCGCAAAACCGTCCTGCAGGTCTTGATCGGACCAGGCGTTCGCGCCGCCGTCGCCCTGGCGCAGGAACGACGGCAGCCGCAACAGCCGGTCGCGCCAGGGATCGCCGGCCCGCCGCGACACCGCGCCGCCGGATTTCGGCGACACATAGGTCAGCTCGGTGGTCTCGCCGGTTGCGGCGCAGGTTCCCAGGTCGAGTCCGAAGCCGAGTTCGGCAAGCATCGCCAGTTCGAATTTGATCAGATAGACCGCGGCCTCGCCGAGGTCGTCGAAATCATCCAGCGTGCGGTCGAGCATGTCATGGATGTCCGGGTGTGGATCGCGCTCCGGCAGCAGCCGCGCCAGCGAGGCCAGATGGGTCACGCCATAGACCGCGTGCGAGGAGGCCAGCACGCTCGCCGCGCGCAGCTTCGTGCCTTCGATCGCGTAATAGCCGAGGTGCTCGTCAAGCCGGGCCCGCCATACCGCACGCACGCTGTTGCCGGGTTGCAGCAAAGGCCGCATCCGCGAGCCGGCTCCGCCGCGTACCAGGCCGAGATGGCGGCCGTGGCTGCGCGTCAGCAGTTCGATAATGGCGCTGGTTTCGCCATGCCGGCGCACCCCCAGCACGATGCCTTCGTCGGTCCATTCCATGGGATGGAGTTTACAGGATTCTGATGACGGGCGCAGCCAATTAGCAACCGTCATTCGGGACGGTAAGGACCGGGCCCGAAATGATGATCCAAAATTATCACGCGTTGAACCAGCCTTTGGCGTCGCCGGTGAAGGAAAAATACAGTCCCGCCGCGGTCAGGGCGCAGGAGACGATCTCGATGCCGCTATCGAGCTCCAGGCCGTTATCGCCGATCATCTGCAGCAGCGAGATCAGGGATAGCACCAATGCCGCGAACAGTACCCAGCGCGGCCAGTTCTTGCGCCGCTGCGCGGCCAGCCAAACGAAGTAGACCAGCAACACGATCATGCAACCCGCCAGGATGGTTGCCACCGCAATCATCGATTGCGGCGATTCGGCCGTCGGCGTCCGGTCCTGAAACGCCACCGACAGCGCATCGAGCGTCAGCGACAGATACAGCAACACTTCAAACCACAGCACGTTCTTTGGTACGTTCATCGCGATGCCGACTATTCGCTAATTATTGTTTAGGAAATTCCAGGCCCATTTCACGATAGCGATCGGGATCGTCGCCCCAGTTCTCGCGCACCTTCACAAACAGAAACAGATGCACGGGAACACCCGCGATCTCGGCGATTTCCTTGCGCGCATCGGCGCCGATCGACTTGATGGTGGCGCCGCCCCTGCCGAGCACGATCTTGCGCTGGCTTTCGCGTTCGACGAAGATCGTCTGCTCGATGCGAACCGATTTATCCTTGCGCTCGGTCCAGCTGTCGGTCTCAACGGTGGATTGGTACGGCAGTTCCTGGTGCAGCTGGCGAAAGATCTTTTCCCGGGTGATTTCGGCCGCCAAGTGCCGCATCGGCGCATCCGACATTTGTTCCTCGGGATAGAGAAACGGCCCCGGCGGCACCATTTGCGCCAGCATACGGCGCAAATCCTCGACGCCGTCGCCCGACAGCGCCGATATCATGAAGCTATTGACAAAGCTGAGGCGATCATTGGCCGCCTTGGCAAGCGCCAGCAGCTTCTCTCGCGGAACCAGGTCGATCTTGTTGAGCACCAGGACTTTCTCATGCCGCACCGTTGCAAGCCTGGTCAGGATCGCCTCGGCTTCCTCGTCGATACCCGCTTTGGCGTCGAGCAGCACGCAAACCAGATCGGCGTCGTGGGCGCCGCTCCAGGCGGTGGAGACCATGGCGCGGTCAAGCCTTCGTTTGGGCAGAAAGATACCCGGCGTGTCGACCAGAATGATCTGCGCGTTGCGCTCGATCGCGATGCCGCGGATCAGCGCGCGGGTGGTCTGCACCTTGCGCGACACAATCGTCACCTTGGCGCCGACCAGCGCATTGACCAGTGTGGACTTACCGACATTGGGTGCGCCGATCAGCGCGACAAAACCGCAACGGGTCGCGGGAGGGGTTGCCTCGCCGGGAGATTGGTCAATCATTCGCGCAGGCCGCCGACGCCCTCACGCACGATCATCACGGCGGCGGCGTCCTTTTCCGCAGCCCGTTTGTTGCTGCCGACGCCCTCGGCCGGCGCCAGCCCCGGCAAATCCACGGCAACGCGGAATTGCGGGTCGTGATGCGGCCCGGTGCGCTCGATCTCGCGGTACACCGGGGTCGGCAGGCGCTTGCTCTGCGCCCATTCCTGCAGCACCGTCTTGGCATCGCGAAGCGGCCGCCGGTGCTTGCGCATCCGCTCGGTCCAGTTGCTTTCGACGAATTTCGCCGCTGCCCCATAGCCGCCATCGAGGAAAATCGCCCCGATCACCGCCTCGCAAATATCGCCAAGTACCGTCTTGCGCAACCGCGCGTCGGTGAGCGCGCCGACCTGGCCGAGCCGGATGTCCTCGAACAGTCCGAGGGATGTCGCGACATCGGCGCAACTCTCCTTGCGTACGAGATCGGCGAGCCGCTTCGATAGCTCGCCTTCGTCGGCTCTGGGAAAAGCGCGATAGAGCATGTCGGATATGATCAGCCCGAGCACGTGATCGCCGAGGAATTCGAGGCGCTGATAACTGTCGCCGCGCTTGTCACCGCGCTTGCGCGTCGGTTTCAGCGCGGACACGTGGGTAAAGGCGGTCGCCAGCAGCTCTGGATCGGAGAATTTGTGCCCAATGCGCGCCTCGAGCGCGGCCCGAGCCTCCCGTGCGGCGGCAGCCTTGCCGCGCTTCTTCTTGGGCGGTGCCGACTCGGGCTGCGGATTTGCATCGCCCGACGGCGCGCTGCGGATGTCAGGGGATTCGTCGTTCATCGCACGATTTTGAATATTCGATTCCAGCGTACCGCGGTGGGCCAGCGCCAGAACATCCAGACGTGCTCGCCCTCTGCAATGGAGAAGAAGATCATTTGGGCCCGGCCAACGATGTTCTCGAACGGCACGTAACCCACCGCCGACTGCACGCGGCTGTCGGTCGAGTTGTCCCGGTTGTCGCCCATCATGAAGAAATGGCCCGGCGGCACTTTATACTCGATTGTGTTGTCATAATATCCGTTGTCCTGGCAATCGAGCGACTCATAGCTGACGCCGTTCGGTAGCGTCTCCTTCCAGCGCTTCACCCGCCCAAAGGCTTCAGAAGAACCGCAGGGATCCTCGCCGATGAAGTCGCTCAGACGTTCGCGCTGCACCGGTTTGTCGTTGATATAGAGCAAGCCGTCCCGCATCTGGATGCGATCGCCGGGCAACCCGATAACGCGCTTGATGTAGTCGGTCGAATCGTCCTTGGGCAGCCGGAACACGACGATATCGCCGCGCGCTGGCTCGGAACCGAAGATTCGTCCCGAGAACAGCGGCGGCGACAGCGGTATCGAATAGTGGCTGTAGCCATAGGAATATTTCGAAACGAACAGATAATCTCCGACCAGCAGAGTTGCCTTCATCGAGCCCGAGGGAATGTTGAAGGGCTGGAACAGGAAGGTTCGGATCACCAGGGCGATCAGCAGCGCGTGGATGACGACGCGGATGGTTTCGCCCCAGCCGCTTTCAGATTTGGTCCCGGATGTCACGCTCATTGCTTTCCCGATTCCCCGCCGCTGAACCTACGCGGCGGCAGAGCATTTCCTCACGCGAATCGCACTCCGCCTCGCGTCACAAAATGGTCCTGATTGATTGTCCCCGCGGGTTTTAGACGGTTGTTCTCAGCGGTGCAATCAACGGCCACATCAAAACTTGGTAATCCATTGAGTATTCGATGATTTTTAGTTTGCGGCGCCCAGCGAAGACGCTGCTCCGAGTACTCATGGTGTGCCCGGACCGACTGCCGAAATTATGACGAAGGCCAGCGCCATCGGCCAATCGTCGGTAATGCTAAGATCGATCCGCGCCTCAAATCCGGGCGGGGTCAGCGCCTCCAGCCGGGCCAGGGCTCCACCCGTCAGTTGCATGGTCGGACGCCCGCCCGGCAAGTTCACAACCCCCATATCGCGCCACCAGACGCCACGCCGGATTCCCGTGCCGAGCGCCTTGGAACAGGCCTCCTTGGCGGCAAAGCGCTTGGCGTAAGTCGCCACCACCATCTTGTCGTTCCTGGCGCGACGCCCAGCCCTGGCACGCTCGGCCTCGGTGAAAATACGATCGAGAAAACGCTCGCCATGCCGCTCGATGACTTTGGCGACGCGCCGGATGTCGATCAGGTCGGAGCCGATGCCAATAATCATGCTTTGCTCGCAGGACTCTGGCCCGCAGGATTTTGGCCCGCAGGACTCTGGCCGGCCAGAGTTGTGCGCCCGCGATCCATCGCGGCGCGCATCGCACGAACGGTCTCGGCAAGCCCGACAAACAGTGCCTCCCCGATCATGTAGTAGCCGATGTTCAGTTCGACGATCTCTCGCAGCCCCGCAATCTTCTCCGCGGTCCGATAGTCGAGGCCATGGCCGGCATGGACCTCCAGCCCGGCCGAACGCGCCTGGGCTGCGCCTGCGACGATGCGCTGCCATTCCGCTTCGGCCTTGCCTGCATGACCGTCGGCCACGGCCTCACACCAGGCGCCGGTGTGGATTTCGATCACCGGCGCCCGCAGCTTGGCGGCCATTTCAATCTGCCGCGGCTCGGCGGCGATGAACAGCGACACCCGGATTCCGGCGTCGTTCAACCGGGCGATAAACGGCGCCAAGGCGTTGTGCAGCCCGGCCACATCGAGACCGCCCTCGGTGGTGAGCTCTTCGCGACGCTCGGGCACCAGGCACACGGCATGAGGTTTGGTGGCGAGCGCGATCCGCAGCATATCGGGGGTCGCCGCCATCTCGAAATTCAACGGCTTTGAGATTTCGGCCTTCAGTCGCGCCATGTCCTCGTCGCCGATGTGGCGACGATCCTCGCGCAAATGCGCGGTGATGCCGTCGGCACCGGCCTCGATCGCGACCAGCGCCGCCCGCACCGGATCGGGATTGCGGCCGCCTCTCGCATTGCGAAGGGTGGCGACGTGATCGACGTTGACTCCGAGACGCAGCGGGGGGGCATTCGGCATGACGGGCTCGCAGAGGTCCAAGTCTCAACTCCCTCAGCCTGCAGAAGCGGGCGTGTTCGCCGCGTCTCGAAGCGTGAGCAGCGCATTGTGGCCTCATGCTCCGAGACGGCGCAAGGGCGCCTCCTCGCCATGAGAGGATAGGCTGTGCGTTACGCCTTACCCATTGACGCGCTCGACCCGTGCGACGACGGCTTTGGCGCGCAACTGGGCGATGATAGCGCTGAGATGCTTCAGGTCATAGACCTCGAGATCGATGGTCAGTTCGGTGAAATCAGGCAAGCGCCTGGACATGCTGATATTGTCGATGTTGCCGTCATGCTCGGCGATCACGGTCGCGACCTGGGCGAGACTGCCGGGCTCGTTGACGTTGTCGACGAGGATCCGCGCCGGGAAGCGCTGCGGGGTGGTCTCGTCGACGTCCCAGCGCACGTCGAGCCAGCGCTCCGGCTCCTCCTCGAAATCCTTCAGCGCCGGCGACTGGATCGGATAAATCGTGATGCCCTCGCCAGGCGTCACGATGCCGACAATCCGGTCGCCGGGCACGGCGCCGCCGTTCGGCGCGAACTTTACCGGCAAGTCGGAATTGATGCCGCGAACGGGAATCGCCGACGGGCCGCGCGCCGGGTCGGGCGGCGATTTCAGCTTCAATTTGACCGCAAGGCTCTTCTTCGCGCCGTATCGCGCGATCCGTTCTTCCTTGTAATCGGGATACATCGCGCGGGCGACGTCGGAGGCCTTCATTTCGCCGCGCCCGACCGCTGCCATCACGTCGTCGATCGAGGCACGTGCCAGCCGCGGCAGCGCGCCTTTCAGCTTATCATCGGCGTATTCGATTTTTGCGCGCACGAACAGCCGCTCGACGATGCGGCGGCCGAGGCCGGCATACTGGTCGCGAACGGCGGTGCGCGTGGCGCGCCGGATCGCCGCTCGCGCCTTGCCGGACACGGCCAGCGATTCCCAGGCCGATGGCGGCGCCGACTGGGCTTCGGAAGTCAGGACCTCCACCTCGTCGCCGTTCTGCAGTTCCGAGGACAGCGGCGCGAACTTGCCGTTGATCTTGCAGCCGACCGCGCTGTTGCCGACGTCGGTATGCACCGCGTATGCAAAATCGATCACGTTGGCCTGCCGCGGCAGCGCGATCAGCTTGCCCTTGGGCGTAAAGCAGAACACCTGGTCATGGAATAGTTCGAGCTTGGTGTGCTCGAGGAATTCTTCCGGATTGGCCCCTTCCGACAACACAGCGATGGTGTGGCGCAGCCAGGCGAACGCGTTGGATTCGCGCTTCAAGAGTTCGGTCGGCGAACCCACGCCATCCTTGTAGAAAGCATGCGCGGCGATGCCGAATTCCGCGATCTGGTCCATTTCCTCGGTGCGCATCTGCAGTTCGACCCGCTGGTTGCCGGGGCCGATCACGGTGGTGTGCAGCGAGCGGTAATCGTTCTGCTTCGGCGTCGAGATGTAATCCTTGAACCGGCCCGGCACCACCGGCCAGGTGGTGTGCACGACACCGAGCGCGCGGTAGCAGGCCTCGACGTCGCCCAAGACGACGCGGAACCCGAAAATGTCGGACAATTGCTCGAAGCCGACCGATTTGCGCTCCATCTTGGTCCAGATCGAGAACGGCTGCTTGCGCCGGCCGTAGACATGGGCCGTCAGCCCGTTCTTTTCGAGATTATTGGAGAGCTGGCTTTCGATTTCGCTGATCAGGTTACGGTTGCGTTCGGCCAGCGAATCCAGCCGCTGCTTGACCACCGCATAGGCTTCCGGATCGAGCGTGCGGAACGAAAGGTCCTCGAGCTCTTCGCGCATCTCCTGCATACCCATCCGGCCGGCGAGCGGTGCATAGATGTCGAGCGTCTCCTCCGCGATCCGCCGGCGTGAGGCAGGCGGCACGAACTCCAGCGTGCGCATGTTGTGCAACCGGTCGGCGAGCTTGATCAGCAGCACGCGGACGTCGTCGGAGATGGCCAGCAGCAGCTTCCGAAGGTTCTCGGCCTGCTTGGCCTCGCGCGATACCAGCTCGAGCCGTTTCAGCTTGGTGAGGCCCTCCACCAGTGCGCCGATTTCGTGCCCGAAGACGTGATCGATTTCGGCGCGAGTCGCTTCAGTGTCCTCGATGGTGTCGTGGAGCAGCGCCGCGACGATGGTCGCGTCGTCGAGCTTCAGGTCGGTGAGGATCGCCGCGACTTCAAGCGGGTGCGAGAAATAGGGATCGCCGGATGCACGGGTCTGCGCGCCATGGGCCTTCATGGCATAGACGTAAGCGCGGTTCAGCAGATCCTCGTGGGCATCGGGATTATAGGATCTGACGCGCTCGACCAGGTCGTACTGGCGCATCATGCGCGACCGCGGCGACTTGGCTTTCGCCGCCCCAGGCCCCGAAGGGGCCACGGCGATCGCATCGGTCGCGGCTTGCATCTGCCCCGTGCGGCGGCGCCAATAGGCCATCGATCACTGCCCTCGCCTCTCGGGCATGAGGTCCGCTCATACCCATTGTCCCATCGAGCGAAGCAGCACCGCTCCGGGCCGCGAAAACGCTCGATTTCGGACATCCGGCGCAGTGTAGCGCGAAACCGGCGGTCCTCGGATCAAATCGAGGACAGCCTTTTCCAAATTCACCCGCGCCCGGGATCGACGCAATGAAACCATGAAAACGTCAATAAAAGCAAAGCCCGGCCAAAGGTCTCGCGTTGGCGCGATTTTGGCCGGCTTTGGAACAACCGGACCGCGGACGGGACGGGTTTATTCGTCCTCTTCGGGCTGTTCTTCCGGCGGCGCCAAGCCTTCGAGGCCCTTCAGCAGTTCCTCCTCGGTCATGCGCTCGACCGCGACCTCGGTGTCGTCGGCGTCGACGCTGGCGCCCGCTGAGCCGATCAAAGGCACCGTATCGGGCTCCGGCTCGTCCACCTCAACGAATTTCTGCAGGGAATGGACCAGTTCCTCGCGCAAATCTTCGGGAGAAATCGTCGAATCCGCGATTTCACGTAGTGACACGACAGGGTTTTTGTCATTATCGCGATCAATCGTAAGTTGTGAACCGGACGAAATCATGCGGGCGCGGTGCGCTGCCAGCAGGACCAGATCGAACCGGTTGTCGACCTTATCAATGCAATCTTCCACGGTGACGCGCGCCATCGACAGTCGCTTTCGTTAATGGGACCAGAAATGTTGAATATGCTCGGTAGTTATAGGGACCGGCGGCGTTTCGCAAGGCCATTTTGTGATTTGGCCTTCGCAGTCGGCTCTGCTAGGCCATTTGCGGCCCTGACAAGCTGGAGCATCTGGAGCCGTGGCAGATGGCGGTTCGGACAAGAAAACGCTTCATTGCCTCGCCGAAAGTATGGGTCTATTGCCCTTAATCTCTCCTTGATTGCGATGGCGTGTGTCCAGACCAATCTGCCGGGCCCTGGCAGCATCATTCTTTGAAATGCGCGGCCGCTGCCGCTGCGCCAAAAAAGTTTAGCAACAACAACGACGCGAGAAGCTGAATGTCCCCCTCCTCCAATTCCAATAAGATCGCGCTTTTCATTGACGGCGCCAATCTCTACGCGACCGCCAAGACGCTTGGTTTTGACATCGATTACAAGCGGCTCCTCAAGGAATTCCAGAGCCGGGGGACGTTGCTGCGCGCGTTCTATTACACCGCGATCATTGAAGATCAGGAATATTCGTCGATCCGCCCGCTGATCGACTGGCTCGACTACAACGGCTACACCGTCGTCACCAAAGCCACCAAGGAGTTCATCGACGCCAGCGGCCGCCGCAAGGTGAAGGGCAACATGGACATCGAACTTGCGGTCGACGCGATGGAACTCGCCGAACACGTCGATCAGATCGTGCTGTTCTCCGGCGACGGCGATTTTCGCTCGCTGGTGGAGGCGGTGCAGCGCCGCGGGGTCCGAGTCACGGTGGTCTCGACCATTTCGAGCCAGCCGCCAATGATCGCCGACGAGTTGCGGCGTCAGGCCGACGTCTTCACCGATCTGGTGGAACTTCAATCCAAGCTTGGCCGCGACCCCTCCGAGCGGCCGGCTCCGCGCGAGCCACGTCATCACGCCCCGCAGTTCCTGCAGCGCGCGACCACCATGGCGCCGAGGGGCGATGACGACGATTTCGACGAATGAGACTGATCCGGCAGGCGGTCATCGGCCGCCCACCGGCCCTGCCCTGCTGCGCGCCGAACCTGAGCGCAATTGCCGGCTCTGTCCGAGACTTGCCAGCTTCCGCGAGGCGGCGCGCGCCCGCGAACCCGACTGGTTCAACTCCCCAGTACCCTCGTTCGGAGACCCGAATGGGCGGCTACTGATCGTCGGCCTCGCGCCGGGTCTGCGGGGCGCCAACCGCACCGGTCGGCCGTTTACCGGCGATTTCGCCGGCGACCTGCTTTACGCGACGCTGCTCGAATACGGCTTTGCCAAGGGGCTCTATCGGGCCCGGCCCGACGACGGGTTGACCCTGGTCGATTGCCGCATCAGCAACGCAGTGCGTTGCGTGCCGCCACAGAACAAGCCGCTGCCGCTCGAGATCGGCACCTGCCGGTCATTTCTGGCAGCGACGGTCGGCACGATGCCCAGACTGCGCGCGATCGTGGCGCTCGGCCGGGTGGCCCATGAATCAATGCTGAAGGTATTGAGGCTTCGCGCGGCTCTGGCGCCGTTTGCACACGGCGCAATCCACCAGGCCGGCGCCACAAGCCTTTACGACAGCTACCATTGCTCGCGTTACAACACCAACACGCGGGTGCTGACGCCGGAAATGTTCCGCGACGTGTTTGCGCAAGTGAGGACGGATCTGGACAAGGTCGCGTAGGATGGGCAACGGCGCTGCCAAGCACCTTTCCGACGCTCAATCCGGGTTTTGCTGCAGCCAGGCCAGCACGTCGCCGGCATTTCGATCCGGTGGAAACACCGGATAGAAAACCCGCCTGATGCGTCCGTCGTCGATGATCAACGCCAGCCGCTTGATCAATGTCAGTCCCGCCACCTGCATGATCGGCAAGTCCAGAGCACGGGTGAGTTCCAGCTTCTCATCCGACAGCACCGGAAACGGTAAGTGCAGCCGCGAAGCCATCTCGGTCTGATATTCGTTGCTCTGTGTGGAGAGGCCGAACACGTGTTTGGCGCCGGCGGCCTTCAAGTCGGCGAACAGATCACGGAACGCGCAGGTCTGCGGCGTGCAGCCGCGCGCGCCCGGAATCATGTCCCAGTCGTCGACCAGCGCGATCTTGCCAGGCTCGCCGGTCCGGGGATAAGCGAACACCACGGTGCGCCCCGACAGCGCCGACAGCTTCACCGAGGTATCGTCGGTGGCAACCAGGCTGATCGGCGGGATCGCCACGCCCGCAAGATGCGCCGCCGCACCATCGTCGGTCGGCGCCGGGATCTTGCTCCAGTCGACTTCAAGCAGATTTCGCTGATTCATCGGACCTCCTCGGCAATCTATCCTCGCGCCCGCAGCAGGCGACCCTTTTCCCTGCCCCAGTCACGCTTCTTCTCACTTTCGCGCTTGTCGTGCAGTTTCTTGCCCTTCGCCACCGCCAGCAGGAGCTTGGCGCGGCCGCGTTCGTTGAAATACAGTTTCAGCGGGATCAGGGTCATGCCTTCGCGGTCGACCGCGCCTAACAACCGGTTGATCTGCTTCTTGTGCAGCAGCAGCTTGCGCGGCCGCCTCGGCTCGTGATTGAAGCGGTTGGCCTGCAGATATTCGGGAATGTTGGCGTTGATCAGCCAAATCTCGCCGTCCTTGGAATCGGCGTAGGATTCCGCGATCGTGGTCTTGCCATTGCGGATCGACTTCACCTCGGTGCCGGTCAGCGAAATGCCGGCCTCGATCGTGTCCTCGATCGCATAGTTGAACCTGGCCTTGCGATTTTCGGCGACCACCTTGATCGCGCGCTGAATTTTTTCGGCCATGGTCAGGTGATCTCAGGAAAACCGCACGGATAGCACCGCGGTGGGGAGTAGGCACGTCAAGACTTTTTGAGCAGGTCGCGAATGTCGGTGAGCAGCTCGACCTCGCGGGTGGGTTTTGGCGGCGGCGGGGCGGCTTCGTCCTTGCGCTTCAGCTTGTTCATGGACCTGATGACCAAGAAAAGCACGAAGGCGATGATGATGAAATTCAGCGTCAGTGTGAGAAAATGGCCCCATGCCAATACCGCGCCCTGCTTTTTCGCATCCGCCAGGTTGCCTGCCGTGACCGCCTTCGACAGCGGCGTGAAATAGTTGGAGAAGTCGAGACCGCCGGTGATCGCACCGACCACGGGCATGATGATATCGCCGACCAGCGAGGTCACGATGGCGCCGAACGCCGCGCCGATGATGACGCCAACCGCCAGGTCGACGACGTTGCCTTTCATGGCGAATTCGCGAAATTCCCTTAGCACCCGCCAACCCTCGTCTTGGATCTCGCTCACCGCACCAGGCAACGCTGAAACCAGCAGTCGACAACGAAGGTCTAGTTGATGAGGCCCGCATGCACCATGGCGCTGCGCACCGCCACCCGGGTCGGCTCGGTGATCGGCACCATCGGCAGCCGCAGTGTCTCGTCCATCTTGCCGAGCAGCGACAGCGCATATTTTACCGGCGCCGGGCTGGTCTCGATAAACAGATTGTTATGCAGCGGCATCAGCTTGTCGTGCAGCTTGAGCGCGGTCTTGAGATCGCCCTTCTGCCAGGCCACGTGAAATTCGGAGCATAACCGTGGCGCCACGTTGGAAGTGACGGAGATGCAGCCGTGGCCGCCATGCGCCATGTAGCCGAGCACGGTGGCATCCTCGCCCGACAGCTGGTTGAAATCCTCGCCCATCATGGCGCGCTGCTGCGAGACCCGCACCATGCTCGCGGTCGCATCCTTGACCCCGGCGATGTTCTTCAGTTCGAACAGCCGCGCCATGGTATCCACGCTCATGTCGATCACTGAGCGCGGCGGAATGTTGTAGATGATGATCGGGATTCCGATCGCATCGTTGATCGCCTTGAAGTGCCGATACATGCCCTCCTGGGTCGGCTTGTTATAGTACGGCGTGACCACCAGCACCGCGTCGGCGCCCGCCTGCTCAGCGTGCTGCGCCAGCTCGACGGCCTCCCTCGTCGAATTGGAACCGGCGCCGGCGATCACGGGGACGCGGCCGTTCGCCTCATCGATGCACCATTCAACGACGCGCTTGTGCTCGTCATGGCTGAGCGTCGGGCTCTCGCCGGTAGTGCCGACCGGCACCAGGCCGTGGGTGCCCTCGGCGATTTGCCAGCTCACCAGGCCGCGAAAAGCCGCTTCATCGAGCGATCCATTTTTGAATGGCGTGACCAAGGCGGTGAATGAACCTCTGAAATTGGTCTTGGCTGCCATGGACTTTCTCCGGACCCACGATCGACGGCTCTGCCGTTGCTAGGAGGTCAATTCATATCGGGTCTGGGGATCGGGTGAAAGTCTGAACCGCCCGGCAGCCGCGATTTTGCCGCTGTCATGGCGCAGACCACCGGCCCGGCCAGCCATACCCGGTGTTTTCTCCACATATTCAATCGAATACAGCTAAGGCGTCAGCCATTGAATGATTCGCCGCGAAGGAACGCCGTGAGCCCCCGCAGCCGCGCTGCCACATTGCGATCGAGGGCGTCAGCGGCGGCCCTAGCGCTGGCGATGGGGTTGTCGGCGGCGGCTGTCCTAGCCAAGCCAATAGTTCCATTGCCGAAGCCACGGCCGATCGCGCGTAATGCGGTGCCCAGGACCGCTCAGGCGGCAAACAGCACCGCCAAGAGACCAATGACGGCCGCGGCCATCCCGGGAGTTACCAGGCCGGCGGCTCCCGGGCCTGCTACCTTGGCGTCCGCGACACGCCAGCATGCCGCTTTGCCACCCCCGCCGGCTCGGAAACCACCTGCGCCGGCGGCCTTGGCCGCGACATCATCGACCTCGCAGACCGACAAGGATGCGCTGGAAAATGTCATTGAGCTCGTCCGCAAGCACAGGCCGGCGGATGCGAGCCAGGTCGAGGCGGCGATATCCGACCCGGTCGCCAGAAAGCTCGCGGAGTGGCTGATCCTGCGCAGCGACGACAATGGCGCTCCGGTCGAACGTTACCGCGCATTCGTTTCGGCCAATCCGAGCTGGCCCTCGCAGACCTTCCTGCGCCGGCGTATCGAAGCAGCGCTTTGGGACGACCACCGCGACGATGCGATCGTTTGGACCTGGTTCGAAAACCAATCGCCGCTGTCGGCCAAAGGCAAGTTTTCGCTGGCGCGGGTGATGATCGCGCGTGGCGACCGGAGCAACGCCGAGCGCCTGATCCGCGATGCCTGGCGAAACGATGCGATGCCCGAGGATGCCGAGCGCGCGGCGCTCGAACTGTTCGGCGCGCTGCTTACGCCGGGCGATCACAAGGCGCGGATGGATCTTTTTCTCTATGGCAGCGACCACGAGATTGCGCTGCGCGCCGCAAAGCGGCTGGGGCCGGCTCAGGTCGCGCTCGCAAAGGCGCGGATCGCCGCATTCAGGAAGGCCTCCAATACCAGGGCACTGCTGGATGCTGTTCCGCGCGAGCTGCACAACGATCCCGGCTACGTCTTTAGCAAGATCCAGCTGCTTCGCCGCGAAGAAAAATCCGCTGAGGCGGCCCAGCTGATGCAGAGCGCGCCGAGGGAGCCCGGCCGGCTGTACAATCTCGACGAATGGTGGATCGAGCGGCGATTGCTGGCACGCAAGATGCTCGACATCGGCGAGTATCGCACCGCCTATCTGATCGCGCGCGACGCCGCGCTTCCAGTACGCGACATCTACAAGACCGAGCAGGAATTCACCGCGGGCTGGATTGCGCTGCGCTTTCTGGCCGACCCGGCGACGGCATTGCAGCATTTTGCGCGCATTGCGGTCGGCAGCGTCAATCCGACTGCACTGGCGCGCGCCGGTTATTGGCAGGGCCGAGCCGCGGAGGCTGCGGGCCGCTCCCAGGAAGCCCGCGCCGCCTATATGAGGGCGGCCCAGCAATCGACCAGCTATTACGGCCAGTTGGCGCGCGCCAGGCTGGGATTGCCGCAGATCGAGCTGAACGCCGTGCCGGGGGGGCATGGTCGCGGCATCGAACGACTCGAGATCGTCCGCGCGGTGCAACTGCTCTACGAGCTCGACGAGCGTGAAATCGCGATCCCGATATTTGCCGACCTGGGCGAGAATGGCGATCCCGACGCACTGGTCGGGCTCGGCGAACTGGCCTCGCGCTACGGCGACGCGCGCGGCATGCTGCTGATGGGCAAGGCGGCGCTCAATCGCGGGCTGCCGTTCGATTTCTACGCCTATCCGGTGAACGGAATTCCGCCGTTCAAATCGATCGGGCCGGAGGTCGAGCAGAGCGTGATCTTTTCGATCGCGCGGCAGGAAAGCGCGTTCAATCCGGTGGTCGTCTCGCCGGCGCAGGCCTACGGGCTAATGCAGGTGACCCCCGACGCCGGCCGCTACGTCTGCAAGAAATACGGCGCCAGCTTCGACCTCAACCGCATGAAGACCGACCCGGTCTATAACGCGGCGCTGGGCGCAGCCGAGCTTGGCGGGCTGCTCGAGGAGTATCGCGGCTCCTACATCATGGCTTTTGCGGCCTACAATGCCGGCCGCGGCAGCGTCAAGAAATGGGTCGAGCGTTACGGCGATCCGCGCGATCCCAAGATCGACGCGGTCGATTGGGTCGAGCTCATTCCGTTCTCGGAAACCCGCAATTACGTGCAGCGGATCATGGAAAACCTGCAGGTCTATCGCGCGCGATTCGGCGGCGGAACGCGGCTGCAGATCGAGGCGGACCTGCACCGCGGCGCCAACCTGGAATAGCGCGCCCGGACCGATCTCTTCGCGGATGCAAATGCGTATGGCCTCAGATGCGAGTTACCGAATCCCTGCAACGGCACCGACGATCGTACGGGCTTTGGCCGTAGCAATCCTGGCAATGGGCGGATGTGGAACGCTCGCCCGAGCGCTAGATGAGTCACGCGCCGCGACGCCGTCTCGCTCCGGACTGGAGCGCCTGTCGGAATTCTTCGAAAATGAAGTCACGACGGGAAAGCTTGCCGGCGCGATCGTGCTGATTCAGCAGCATGGACGACCAATCTATTTCAAATGCTTTGGCGTCCGGGATGTGGCCACCAAACAGGCAATGACGGCAGACACCATCTTTGCGCTTCATTCGATGACCAAACCGATCACCAGCCTGGCGGCAATGATGCTTATCGATGATGGCAAGCTGGCGCTTGCGGATCCGGTTTACAAGTATATCCCCGCTTTCACCGCCGTGAAGGTTGGTATCGAATCCAAAACGGAAAACGGCGACCGCGTCCTCCAGCTCAAGCAACCGAACCGACCAGTCACAATCGAAGATCTGTTGCGTCACACCTCGGGGATTACCTATGATTATATCGGCAGCGACCTGATCAAGCGGGCTTATTCTGACGCCCATATTTTTCAGGGGCATTTCGACAACAAGGAGTTTGCCGAGCGTGTTGCCCGCCTGCCATTGGCCAGACAGCCGGGCACGCTTTGGCGGTATGGCCATTCCACAGACGTCCTCGGACGCGTCATCGAGATCGTATCCGGCAAACCACTCTTTCAGTTCCTCGAAGGCCGCATCTTCTCGCCGCTCGGCATGACCAGCACCAAATTTGTGCTTCATGGTGCGGCGGAACGGGCGCGCATGGCGGAGCCGCTGCCGGGTGACGCCATCCTGCGTCTGGCCGAGCGTGATCGGCGCGCGCACCCGGAATGGCAATCGGGCGGCGGCGGCCTGGTCTCCACCATCACCGACTATGCGCGATTTGCGCAGATGCTGCTCGACGGCGGCAGACTCGACGGCAAGCAATATCTTGGCCCGAGGGCATTCACACAGATGACCTCCGACCATATTGGCCCGGGCTCCGGCGTCGACCGGGACTACTTCTATTTTCCCGGCGATGGCTTCGGTTACGGTTATGGTCTGGCGGTCCGCACCGACCCCGGAAATGCGAAGCCACCGCCGCCGGGCTCGATCGGCGAATTGAAATGGGATAGTGGCAGCGGCACTTATTTTGGCGTCGATCCGAAACTAGATATGCTCTATATTCTGATGGAGCAGACGCAAACAGAGCGCGGGCGGATCGTGCCGACCTTCAAGAAACTGGTCTACGACGCCTTCGAAAAATAACGCGGCCGACGCGCAGAACATGACGACGATCTGCGATGAA
Organism: uncultured Alphaproteobacteria bacterium; assembly: GCA_963840155.1. Lineage (GTDB taxonomy): Bacteria > Pseudomonadota > Alphaproteobacteria > Rhizobiales > Xanthobacteraceae > Bradyrhizobium. The sequence goes on along the minus strand of CAWIXP010000001.1, from coordinate 469,260 downwards.
GAGAGATCTCGCGTTCGATTTGGTTCACCCCGTCAGGATGGACCCGCCATTCAACAGAAGGATTTGGAAAATGCGCCAGATAATCGGAGCTGCGGCATTTATGGCAATGGCGCTCAGCGCCGCGCCGGCAACCGCCCAGGATTATCCCTATTGTCTGCAAGGCCGGCAGTGGGGTTACCCGGGCAAATGCCAATTCACGAGCTACCAGCAGTGCCTGGTCTCGGCGTCCGGGACCGATGCCTATTGTGGCGCGAACCCGCGTTTTGCATATGGACAGCAGCCGCAGCGTCGCCGTGCTTATGACGGGTGGTGAAAAGGGTTGCCGCGCCAGGCATCCCCACGATACGCGGCCTCTCCGGTTCCAAACGTCAGCGAAGATCGGCGATAGCCCTCGACGGAACTTCAATATGATCTGGCGGCAGTCCTGTTTGATACCGCTGGTACATCGCCTTGTAGGCTGCCTCCAGGTGTTTGGTGTAAAGCGCTGTGTCGAATAACGGTGTCGTCAGACGATTTCTTTGCAGTCTTTCTCGAATAGCCTGAAGCATTTCTCTATTCAGCGCCAACTCGATTGCCCGCGCCTCATATTCTTCCTGTGAATGAGTTATCAGCTCAGGCAAATCTACCGCATTGAGCAGACTTGCCGCGACTCGCCCTGCGAAGGTATTTCCCATCTGCGTCAAGACTGGCAAGCCTGCCCACAATGCGTCGCTCGCTGTTGAATGAGCGTTATAGGGCAAGGTATCAAGAAATAGGTCCGCCAAACGATATCGTGCCAAGTGCTCTTGCGCTGATGGCAAACGCTTGGCGAATACCAGCCGGTCGGGATCTACGCCTGCGATGACGGCTTCCTTTTTCAGATTGTCCGCAGCAATAGTATTATTTTCCGACAGCCACAAAACACTGTGATCAACGGCTTCCAATAATTTCAGCCAGCTACCGAAAACATTCGGATTGTATTTGTAGGCGTTATTGAAGCAGCAAAAAATGAACCCTTTGTCGGGCAATCCGAATTCGCGACGTCCAGCCGAACCATTGGAAATTACGCGGCTTTCTTTGTCATGCGGTAAATAACTGTGCGGTAGATAGGCCACCTTTTCTATGTAACTATTTTGCTGTGACGCTGGAATGAGGGTTGGGTCAGCAATGACGTAATCGATATAGCTGGAACCCAGGGTACCGGGATAACCGAGATAGCTGACCTGGATGGGGGCAGGACGATGCGCAAATATTTCAGTGCGCGCATTCTCGGTAAAGCCGTTTAGATCAATCAATATATCAATCTCTGCTTCCAGAATTTTCTTTGCGATGTCGGCCGAGCCAATAGCCCATGCATCGACGAATTCATCGAAAGAGCCTTCCAACCGCGAGCGTATTTCTGAGTTATCCTTTGGTCCAATAGAAATTGCCGTGGTCTCAAACCGAGACCGGTCGTGGCATTCGAAAACGCCAGCGATAAGATGCGCCACCGGATGTTGACGAAAGTCAGCCGAAACATACCCAACGCGAATTTTATCGTGCTTGTAGATTGTTCCTCGCCATATCGATTTGAGGGCTTGAGGGTAATTGGTAGCGACCCATGTTTTGGCGCAGCGAAGTTGGTCTTCAGGTGAATTGGAAAATGCCAGAAAGGAGAAAGGCACACTATTTGCTTTGCCCAATTTTATGGAAGTAGTCAGGTTGGCAATTTCCGTTTCCAGATTTTTCCAGCTACACAAAGAAGTCTTCGCGAAAAGACGCGCACCTTCAGCACCTTCAAAATCAGACTGGATCGACAGCGCCTTGTCATAGGCAGCCAACGCTTCGTCGTAGCGCTTGAGCTCGTAGCAAACATTACCCCGCCCAAGCCAGGCCTCGGCCAAATCAGGCCGGATCGACAGCGCCTTGCCATAGGCAGCAAATGCCTCGTCATAGCGCTTGAGATCGCGGGAAATATTACCCCGACCAAGCCAGCCCTCGGCCAAGTCAGACTTGATCGACAACGCCCTGTCATAGGCCGCAAATGCCTCGTCATGGCGCGCGAGATCGCAGGAAACATTACCCCGCCCGAGCCAGGCCTCGGCCAAATCAGGCTTGATCGACAACGCCCTGTCATAGGCCGCAAACGCCTCGTCATAGCGCTTGAGATCACGGAAAACATTACCCCGCCCGAGCCAAGCCTCGGCCAAATCAGGCTTGATCGACAACGCCTTGTCATAGGCCGCAAACGCCTGGTCATAGCGCTTGAGATCACGGGAAACATCGCCCCGCCCAAGCCGGGCCTCGGCAAAATCAGGCCTGATCGACAACGCCTTGTCATAGGCACCAAACGCCTCGTCGTAGCGCTTGAGATCGCGGGAAACATTACCCCGTCCAAGCCAGGCCTCGGCCAAATCAGGCTTGATCGACAGCGCCCTGTCATAGGCAGCAAACGCCTCGTCATAGCGCTTGAGATCGCAGAAAACATTACCCCGCCCAAGCCAGGCCTCGGCTAAATCAGGCTTGATGGATAGCGCCCTGTCGTATGCAGCAAACGCTTCGTCATAGCGCCTGAGCTTTTCCAGGCAATTGCCCTTGCTCGAATACGCCTCAGAAAAATTAGGCTGAAAAGTTATTGCCTGTTCAAACTGACCGAGCGCTTCGAGGTAATTATGGCTGTAGTCCGCGAGTATCGTACCTATATTTTGATGCGTCACTGCATTACGTGGATTAACGGCTAATGACCGCGCAAAATATTTCAGCGCCTCATCAGCACGATTAAGACACTTGAGTGCGTACCCATAATTGCTGAGGGCTTGCTCGTCATTGCTTTTGATTTCCAATGCTGATCCGATATATTTTAGCGCGTCCAAATAACGAGATTGCATGAGCATTATGATGCCCAGAAGATGCTCCACTTCGAAATAACGAGGTGGGGCTTTTCGTATTCGCGCTAATATCTTTTCGGCTTTGGCAAAATCCTTTGTGTTAAACGCATCAATTGCACGACCAAACTCAGCAGAAAACTGACGCATCAGACAACCTAATATAAAGAGATGCCTATCCTTTTTTTCACCTGACAAGTATATTAATACATCTGGTATGTCATGCTCTTGTTGAGCGGCTGCCCAATTTTCCTCCCTGCTGAGACTGCACAAGTAAGCCGCGGGAGGAAGCAGACAAAACCAGTTGTATATCTTGGTATGGTCTCCGCGCACTGCCCTACCAAGCCACATACCTTACTCAATCCCAGGCCGGTCCTCAGCCCCGGTTAAGGCGAGCCAACCAAGAGCAGACATGTCCAACAACACTGAATCGCTAACGCTCAAGTTCCGCTGCCCGGTTGAACTAGATGGCAAGCTACCGCCGCCGATCCCGGCAAGCTTAGGCCTTCCCGGGTGGCTGAAGGCGATGCCGACGCAGGCCTTCAACGCGATCAATATGCGCGAAGAGGATACCATCAAGCGCTGTCCACCGTTCGTCGACGCCATGACCTGCGGATTCCTGATTCCACTGATCTGCGATCTGAGGATCGAAAACGGCGCGATCACCTGGGACAACGATATTCCCCCGGGCGGAGCGCTGGAATTCCCGCGTTCGCCGATCGGATTTCATGATACGAGCCAGGTCGCCGGCACGCCGCTGTTCGAGCCCGACCGATTCGTGATCAAGTTTCACAATCTATGGAGCATCGAAGCGCCGGAAGGCTATGCGCTGCTGTTCACACATCCGTTCAATCGTTTTGACCTGCCATTCACCACGCTAAGCGGCATGGTCGACTGCGACCGTTATCGCGACAGCTGGATTCATTTCCCGGCGCACTGGCATGACATGAATTTCAGCGGCGTGCTGCCGAGGGGCACGCCGGTCGCGCAGTGCCTGCCGGTGAAACGGGAAAGCTGGGCGGCGCATACCGCGCCATTCACCGCGGAGGAGACGCAGCGGGTGCACGAACTGACCAAGACCATTACTCGCGAGCCCGGACTATACCGGCGGAAATTCCGGGCGTAACCGGCTCAGGCCGGCTCGCCCCTCAAGAATTTCGCAACCGCGCTCGGGCGAAAGAAGAAGCGGCCGTGCGATGAAGCGGCGAGTACGTGGGTGGTCCGACCGAGCATCAGGGGCGCGCTGCGCAATGCCGAACGCAAGTTGGCCTCGCCGGCATCGCGCTCACCCATTTCCAACAAGCATGCGGCGAGATCGGCGCGCGTCATGGCATCGTCGGGACGGTGCGCCAGCGCATGCCGGTAGTTGTCGGCGGCAGAGGCATATTCGCCTTCCAGCAACTGGACGCGAGCCAACGCTGTCAAGACTTCCGGGTGCCCCGGCGCGGCTTCGCGAGCTTTCAAGAGGATCGCATGCGCCTTGCCGCGCTGGTTACCCTGCAGGTGCAGGCGCGCCAGGTCGATTTGCAGATCAACAGCTTGTGGCACCAATTTAAGACCGCTTTCAACGACGGCGATGGCCTCCTCGAGGCGTCCGGCCTTCGCAAGCTGGCCGGCGAGTTCCTGGAACGCCGGCATGAATGGCGGGCGCCGCGCCGCGGTGCGGCGCAATTGTTCAATCGCTTCGGCGCGCCGCCCGGCGCCGCCCAGCGCCGCCCCAAGCAGCATTTCGACGCTCGCATCGCTGCTGCGACGCGCTGCCTTTTCGAGCGGTCCGATCGCCTCCTCGCCACGGTTCTGAGCGATCAGGGCCCGGGCCAGGATCGACACGGCGGCGATGTCGGTCCGGCTCACCCTCAAGGCTTCGGTGGCGAGTTGCTCGGCCTCGGCGAAGTGCCGCATCCGCAGCGCGAGCGCGGCGCGTTCAAGCCCCTGCGTGCGGGAATGGGGTTGTGCGCGGCTGACGGGTGGGAAAGAAGAATGCTTCGGCACGGGGCTCGTATCCAGATCTGCCTCGCAGGCAATACCATAACCGCCGAACGAGGCGCAAAGCAAAACCCCCGGCGATTTCCCGCCGGGGGTTCTGTCAAATCATGATCCGACGATCTAGGTTACCAGTTGCGCTGGGCGCGGAGCTGGAGAAGCACGGTGTCCTGATCCTTGAGTTCGTAAAGGACCGCCGGCTTACCGAGTGTAGCGCTGGAAGCAACGGCGAAGCCCTGCATCTTCTGATCCAGGTGGCTCCAGGTAACTTCACTCGAGAAGGTCAAGTTCTTGACCGGGGTCCAGCGGGTGACGAAACCAAGCTGCGCAATGTTGTAGTCTGGGTTGCAGGTCGTGAGAACCGCGTGAGTTACGGTCTGGAACGAACCACCCACACCGGTAACACCATCGGCACAGATCAACACCTTGGATTGGTCGTTGTACCGGACGGCGGCGAAGGCCCCGTAGACGCTGGAGTTCCAGAAGGGACTCCAGTTGTGGGTGTAGCCACCGCGCATGCCCCAGGTCTGGACTAGCTGCTGCTGAAGTCCCGTTGCGAACACGGTGTCAGGAGCAATACCGAATCCAACGCTCTGGTAGGCCGCATTGGAGCTGCCATAGATGGTGTTGGCACCTGCCGAGGCAGCCAAATCCTGGATATTGTAGCGGGTCGCACCATCCGTGACCACGCCCTGGACGTTGATCGTGTCGCCGGCTCCGGTCGGGATGTTCTTGATCGACAGGGCTAACTGAGCAGCCCAGCCCCACTTGTCGTCAGGATGGCCCGCTGGCTCGAGTCCCGAGAGAACAGCGGGGACACCAGCGCCGCCGTAGTATGCGGCATGGTTGTCGTGCGCGGCGAACGACGCCTGGAACAGACCCCACGCCTGGTCAACGCGGACCATGGCGACAAGGTCAGGAGCAATCGTGTTAGCATAGTCGCTGGTGCCAAAGGCGCCGCCAGCGCTGACGTTGTTGAGGCCGGCCTGATAATAGGCGGTCGGGTCCTGCGCCGATATCGTACCGCTGACGCCGTTGCCAAAGTCAGCAGTGTAGGTGAACTGGTTCACGCCCGTGACCGTGCCGCCACCACCGACGAGACCGTCGAAGGAGCTGTTGCCCGGATAAGCGGTCCAGGGAGCGCTGAACTGCGAGATCGCCTTGCCGATTGTGAAGCCGGCAAACTGGATGAAGGCGTAGTAGACGCCAAGCGTACCGGCTGCGACCGCGCCCGAGTTGGCGTTATTCGCCGCACTACCGGCAGTCGTACCAGGATTGAGCGAGTAAACAGTACTTCCGAGCCCGGTCCCCGCGAAGCTGTCGTCGGTCCAGGTGAACGTCGCATCGAAGAAGGTGCGAAGCACGCCGTACTCGGTCGCGGTGCGGGTGTCGACGTTCAGGTCTTCACGAGACCGCCAAGTGTAGGCGTTGGTGAAGCGATTCATCGCGGCGCCGGCGCCCGAAGTGTTACCGGTGTTATCGCTGTTGGTGTTGACCGTCATGTCGACGCGCAGGTAACCACCAAGCTTGATGCAGGTGTCGGTGCCCGGAATGTAGTAGAACCCGGCACCATACAGGGAGCAGATCCTCACATACTCGACGGCCTTGGCCTTGAGCGGAAGATCAGCAGCCTGTGCCCCACCCACGGCGATGAGACCCGCCGCTGAGCCGAGGACTAGGCTCTTAATCATCTTCATGTTAAACCTCCAAGTTGCGCTGTAGGGAAGGTTCCGGATCCGCCGAGTGCCTGCGCACCCCAAGGTTGGTTCCCTTAATCCCTTGAAACCCGCTTAGCCGCTTCGCGCCTTCGGACACTCCCGCATGAACGCGAGGGACGTAAGCGAACCACCTAGAACGGGACGACCTCGGGATGCCCCCCTCCGTCGCAACATCACAATTACCGAAGGACTCTGCACAAGCAATAAAGGAACCGCTTCGGACGCGTGGTGCCCGAGCGTTTTTGCGCGGGTGTTGCACAAATAACACGCAGCCGCGACCGAAATTTCTCTGCAAGCCTTTGTTTCAATAAATGATTCTGGATTTGTTTGACTTGCACCGCAGATTGGCTGCGTGGGTGCTTCCTGCGGCAGTTTTGCCGCTGTCGTGCCACGATCTGGCCGAATCAAACGACGCAACGCCAAGAACCGCTGCCGAAGATTCGCGGCAACGAAAGTGAGCCTAACGGCGCGAACTCGACTCGCGAATCCAACCGCGCGAGGAATTCGCGACACGCACCGACAGCACCTGCGTGGAAAAAAGTTCAGGTCGAGTGGAGGCGCGATCGCACAAATGCCTGCGGCGCAGGCTCGAAATGGTTTTCGATGCAGCGCCGGGGATCTGGCGTCCACGTCTCATAGTGTTGCCGAGACAAAACCTGGAACGCCTGACGCTAAGAGGCGTTGGGCGCTTTGCCCAACCGTGATGAAAAAAATGGAGTCACTGACTCTCGGCGGCGCTGCCATCTGGCGCTTGCGGCGCGGCGCCGCGTCGGGCATATCCGCCTTAACGGAGCTGTGGCCGAGTGGCTGAAGGCGGCGGTTTGCTAAACCGTTATAGGGTTGTAAAGCCCTATCGAGGGTTCGAATCCCTCCGGCTCCGCCACGTCCAGGCCGTACTGCGAACGGTGTATTTCAAATCGGGTTCCGGCAAGGCCTTTTCAATGCAACGGTTGCGGCGAATGCCGGATGAAGGGCGTATTGTCCTGCTGTGGCGAGGCGTCTCCGCACGCTCAATGTGCACGACGGCGAAATCGCGGTGAGGGACGCCATGCCGCGGAATTGGGCATGGCGGTCGCGGTAGTCGAACTGACCGCGCCTAATGTGCCGTGATCCAGGCGCGGGCCTCGCGCTGAGCAATTGCAATCTCGATTTCCGACATCGACTCGGCGACCTCGCGGCGCAGCCGGATGGCATCGGCACGGCCCTTGAGGGCGGCGAGATTGAACCATTTGTGCGCGGCGACGAGATTGACGACACCGGAGCGCCCACTCGCCCAATAAAGCCCGCGCTCGAACAGCACGTCGGGGATCGCGCTCGCTTCCACCGCCGTTGCCACATCCAGACCGATTTGCCCCTGAAACATTGACGTCCCCTCGTTGATCATCATGCCGCGCCGTTGCCGTGCGCGGCCGGCGTCCGCTTACGACGACCCGCCATTCCCCGACGCCGTTGGCCGGCCCGTTGAAACGATCATGACCGATCAAATTTGAAGGGCAGTTTAACGACCGCGATGAACGGGATGTAAACGCGGATCGGGCACCGACCGCTGCCAAATTGCGGAAATCCAGCTTTCATGCGTATTTCCGCACGTTGCCGAATTCGGTTTACCCTGCCGTTTGGCAGAACGATAACCATTGGAGCAATCGCGTCCCGCGCCTGGTCAAGCCGAGCGATGCCCAGCCGTCGATGTCAGGGCAACGGACGCAAGGCGAATCGCAAATGCCGCCGGCCATCCTGCCGCGGATCAGAAAACAAATGTTTTTTGGGAATTGGGAAACTCGAAAGGCCAGGGGATCATCATCAAGCGCGGCCCCTGGAACGAGGGCGTCGGCGAACACGTCAGGACCAGATTTCACCCGGCAGAGAGCACCGGTGAAATTGCGGAGCTTGGAGGTCCGCACCGAACGAAGAAAACCTGTTTCTTCTGCCGAAGCGGTTTCGAAAGAACGGACTTTCGAAAAATCGATCCGGCCGTTTGACCTGATGTCTCGCCGACACCCTCTTTCGTCGACCAGAGCCCTCCGATTCAGTCTGCTTCGAAAAGCAGGTTCACCTGATGACTCTCGTGACGTGCCGGCATCAAGCGCCGGCAATCTTCTTCAGAAGAGATTTACTTCTTCTTGACCCTGCGGGTCTTCCTCGCAGTCTTCTTCACTGCGCTCTTCGCCTTCTTCGCCTTCTTAGCTTTCTTGGCCATGTTGCCCTCCTGATGTAGTGAGATGGCTTAACCGTTGCGTGCACTCGGGAATCGAAATGCACTGCATTCCGAATACACCAACACGTCCAAAAAAACAGCGTCCGGCTTAAGGAAGTATTGACGTGGCGATCCGAGAGCGCGCGATGCGCGCCGATCGCAACACGAATACGCCTTCGCAGGACGATGCGAATAGTGCGCGAAAAACCGATACCTGCCATCGTCAATAACGCAGCAAATGCTTTTACCGCAGGCATTTTCGTCATTCGCGGATTCAGCGGTCATGTTCAACCGATCTCGGGGCGAGTCGCCGAGATCCGCAAAAAACGCGTGGCGCGGACTCTGAGTCGCGATTTTTGGCAACAAAAAAATTTTTACGCCCCCCACGCTTCGCGTCTCATCGCCACCAGCCAAAAACGATTTTTCGCCCGAATCGAGCACGGCCGATTCGCAATCGCGACTTCGTCGTTGAGGCGACGCACCGCCGATTTATGATGAACGATTGGTGCACGCGCGCGTGATTTACACGACACCGGCGATGCCGACGCCATGCCGCGCAACACTCAAACGCCGAGCTTGGACTTCAGCAGATCGTTGACGGCTTGCGGGCTAGCCTTGCCACCGGATGACTTCATCACCTGGCCGACGAACCAGCCGATCAGCGCCGGCTTCGCCCTGGCCTGCGCGACCTTGTCGGGATTGGCGGCAATGATGTCGTCGACCACCTTCTCAATCGCGCCGAGGTCGGTGACCTGCCTCATGCCGCGCGCCTCGACCAGCCCGCGCGGGTCGCCGCCTTCAGTCCAGACGATCTCGAACAGCTCCTTGGCGATCTTACCGGAGATGGCGCCCTCGCCGATCATGTCGACAATCGCCGCAAGCTGCGAGGCCGATAGCGGCGATGTCGATATGTCCCCGCCTTCCTTGTTGAGCCGCCCGAACAATTCGTTGATCACCCAGTTGGCGGCGAGTTTGCCGTCGCGGATGCCGTGGGCGAGATTCTTCAGCACGCTCTCGTAAAAATCCGCGCTCTCGCGTTCGCTGACCAGCACGCCGGCATCGTAGGAAGACAGGCCGAGCTCGGCGACGAAGCGAGCCTTCTTCCGGTCCGGCAGCTCTGGCAGGTTGGCTTTCAGTTCGGCAACCCAGGCTTCGCTGAATTCGAGCGGCAGCAGATCGGGATCCGGGAAATAGCGGTAGTCGTGCGCCTCTTCCTTGGTGCGCATCGAACGGGTCTCGCCCTTGCCGGGATCGAACAGCCGGGTTTCCTGGTCGATGACGCCGCCGTCTTCGAGCACGCCGATCTGGCGCCGCGCCTCGTATTCGATCGCCTGGCCGATGAAATTGATCGAGTTCATGTTCTTGATCTCACAGCGCGTGCCTAGCGCTTCTCCCGGCTTGCGCACGCTGACGTTGACGTCGGCGCGCAGGCTTCCCTTCTCCATGTCGCCGTCGCAGGTGCCGAGATAGCGCAGGATCGAGCGCAGCTTCGTCACATAGGCTTTCGCCTGCTCCGAGGAACGGATATCGGGCTTGGAAACGATCTCCATCAGGGCGACGCCGGACCGGTTGAGGTCGACATAGGACATGTTCGGGCTGCGGTCGTGCAGCAACTTGCCGGCGTCCTGCTCCAGATGCAGCCGCTCGATGCCGATGGTCGCGCTCTCGCCACCCGCCAATTCGACGATGACTTCGCCCTCGCCCACGATCGGCGACTTGTACTGGCTGATCTGGTAGCCCTGCGGCAGATCCGGATAGAAATAGTTCTTGCGGTCGAATACCGAGCGCCGATTGATCTGCGCGTTCAGCCCGAGCCCGGTCCGCACCGCCTGGCGCACGCATTCTTCGTTGATCACCGGCAGCATGCCCGGCATCGCCGCGTCGACCAGCGAGACATGGCTATTGGGTTCGCCCCCGAATTCCGTCGAGGCCCCGGAAAACAGTTTTGACTTCGAGGTGACCTGGGCATGGACTTCCAGCCCGATCACCATTTCCCAATCGCCCGTGGCGCCTTTGATCAGTTTTGCGCTTGTCGCACTCATGTGTCTCCGCCCCCGAGCAGCGTGGAAGTGATCCTCTCCCATTCAGCTTCGACAGGCCCTGTCGCCACCGGCTGGCCGGCCTGCCGGTACCAATAGCCGGCATTGGCGGAATCGCCTTCGACCCGATGCAGATAGGCATGGACCCAGGCCGCTTCAGCGGTCGATTCATCCTGAACGATCTTGTGCGCCTGGTCCCATCCGCCCTTGGCCGCCCACCACAGCGCAGCAAGCGGCGCATCGAGATCGGGCGCTGGTGTTGCGCCGGAAAAACTCGCTTTGAACTCCGCCACTTTCACCACCACCTCGCCGGCGTGAAGCGACCCGCCGCCTGCTCGACCACCTCGCCGAGCGAGAACAGCGTTTGCTCGTCGAACGGACGGCCAATCAGCTGCAGCCCGAGCGGCAGGCCCTGCGCATCCTTGCCGGCGGGAACGGCAATAGCGGGCAGCCCCGCCATGTTCACCGTCACCGTGAAGATGTCGTTGAGATACATCTCGATGGGGTCGGCGCCCTTCTCGCCGATGCCGAATGCCGCCGACGGCGTCGCCGGCGTCAGGATTGCGTTGAGGCCCTTGGCAAAACAGTCCTCAAAGTCCTTCTTGATCAGGGTGCGGACCTTCTGCGCGCGCAAATAATACGCGTCGTAATAGCCGGCGGAGAGCACGTAGGTACCGATCATGACGCGGCGGCGGACCTCGGCGCCAAAGCCTTCGGCGCGGGTATTTTCGTACATCTCGCCGACGGAGCGACCGGGCACCCGCAGCCCGTAACGCACGCCGTCATAGCGCGCGAGGTTGGACGAGGCCTCCGCAGGTGCGACGATATAATACGCCGGCAGCGCATATTTGGTGTGCGGCAGCGACACCTCGACGAGCTCCGCGCCGGCGGCTTTCAGCCAGCTCGCGCCTTCGCTCCACAATCTTTCGATTTCAGCGGGCATGCCGTCGAGCCGATACTCCCTGGGGATGCCGATCTTCATGCCCTTGACGGATTTTCCGATCGAAGCCTCGTAATCAGGCACTTCACGATCGACCGAAGTGGTGTCCTTGGGGTCGTGACCGGCCATCGAGCGCATCAGGATCGCCGCATCCCGCACCGTTCGAGCGATCGGGCCGGCCTGATCGAGCGAGGATGCGAACGCCACGATCCCCCAGCGTGAGCAGCGACCATAGGTCGGCTTCACGCCAACGGTGGCGGTGAAAGCCGCCGGCTGCCGGATCGAGCCGCCGGTGTCGGTTGCGGTCGCGCCCATGCACAACAACGCCGCCACCGCCGAGGCCGAGCCGCCGGAGGAGCCGCCGGGCACCAGCGTGGTGTTGGCGCCGTCGCGCCGCCACGGATTGACCACCGGGCCGAAGCACGAGGTCTCGTTCGACGAGCCCATCGCGAACTCGTCATTGTTGAGTTTGCCGAGCATCACCGCGCCGTCGCGCCAAAGCTGCGACGTGACGGTGGATTCGTAGGTCGGCACGAAATCGCCCAGGATTTTCGAGCACGCCGTGGTGCGGACGCCCTTCGTCGCGAACAAATCCTTGATGCCGAGTGGAATGCCCGCGAGCGGACCGGCGTCGCCGCTGGCGATGTTCGCGTCGGCCTTGCGCGCCATGGCGCGGGCCCGGTCCGGCGTCTCCATCACGAAAGCATTGAGCGCGCGCGCCGCCTCGATCGCGCCGAGATGGGCGTCCGTCAGTTCAAGCGCGCTAAAGGACTTGCCCGCGAGGCCGTTTCGAGCCTCGGCGAGCGTCAGCGTTGTCAAATCGGTCATTTATCAACCGGGCTGCAGAAGAACACAGACAACGTCTTGTCGTTGGCCGGGTCGTCCTGCTTGATACGGGCCTTGTCGGCGGCCTCGAGCTGATCGAGCACGGCGTCCAGCGCCTTGTCCGGATCGGCCGCCTTGCCCTGCCGCTCCATCGCGTCGAGATAGTTCATGTAGGCCGCGTAGGCCTTCTCATCGTCGCAAAGCAGACACATCGGATTTCCCGTCTCGAAGATTCTTTTGTTTGATGCATTTTTCCAGCGCGAACCGGCAATCTACCTCGCTCAAAACTTTGTTCGTTATTCCACGACCTTCGGCACCAGGAAGAAATGGTCTTCGGTCGCCGGAGTATTCCTGACGATATCATCGGCGATCCCGCCGTCATCGACCACGTCGGGGCGCTTCTTCATTTCCATAGGCATCACCGAAGTCATGGGTTCGACGCCCTCGATATTCACCTCCGATAGCTGCTCGACGAACGCCAGCATCGCATTCAATTCGCCCTGCAAATGCGGAACTTCGGTCTCGGCGACCGCGATCCGCGCAAGCTGCGCGATGCGGCGAACGGTGGCGGCGTCGACGGACATTATATAAGGCCTCTAACGGCAATATCAGGTCTGCCGTATAGCAGAGCCGGCTTTCGCGCTGCAACCGCGGCCGCAGCCCCTTCACCCCGCCATGCGGCTAAGCCGCGCCAGTGCCGCGCCAGCCAACGCCCGGGTCAGCTCCGCAGCCGGCATTTCCCGTCCCAACCGAACCGCTTGTCCCGCCCAAAGACTGGTGAAATCGACCTTGCCCAGCTTTTCCGCAGCCGATTTCAGCGGCGCCAGCGCGGTTGCGGCATGGGGAAACGCCGGCGCATCGGCCGAAATCGGGCCGACCTCGCGCATCGCGCGGTTGGCGACTCCACGCGCCGGCCGGCCGGTCATCACGTTGGTGATCACAGTGGAATCGTCCCGCGCCTGCGCCAGGGCGGCGCGCGCCGGCTCGCTCACCCTGGATTCCGGGCAGCGCAGGAAGGCGGTGCCGATCTGCACGCCACAGGCGCCCAGCGCGAACGCCGCTGCTATGCCCCGCCCGTCGGCAATACCACCCGCAGCGATCACCGGCACTTTCACCGCATCCACCACTTGGGGCACCAGCGCAAAGGTGCCGGGCTGCTCGGCGATATCTTCGGTCAGGAACATTCCGCGATGGCCGCCGGCTTCCGCGCCTTGCGCGATGACGATATCGGCGCCGTTCTCTTCCAGCCAGATCGCCTCCCTCACGATGGTCGCGGACGCCATCACGATGCAGCCGGCGGCCTTGACACGCTCGAGCAGTGCCTTGTCGGGCAGACCGAAATGGAAGCTGACTATTTCGGGCTTCAATTCCTCGACCAGCTCGCACATTGCGGCATCGAACGGCGCGCGGTTGGCGGCGTTGACGGGCACCGCCGGGTCGAGGCCCAACTCTTTATAGTAGGGCGCAAGCCGGTGCTTCCATTGCGCCTCGCGCTTCGGATCGGCCTCGACGGGCGTGTGGCAGAAGAAATTCAAGTTGACCGGCGACGATACGCGCTGGCGGACGATGTTGAGCTGTTCGCGCGCCTTCTCCACCGACAGCAGTGCGCAGGGCAGCGAGCCGAGCCCACCGCCCTGCGCCACCGCAATGGCGAGTTCCGCATCCATGGCGCCCGCCATGGGCGCCAGCGCAATCGGAAATTCGGTTCTGAAGAGGTCGATCAGTCGGCGGTCCGGCCACATGGTCCTGCTCATTTCAGGTGAAGGGATCGGCGCCGGTGCTGCGGGCCTCGCAAAGATTAGCACCCATCGCGGGGACGCGCTATGTGTTACGCAACACCATCCGCGCCAGCGCCGCAGCGCCATGCTGACCTGATCATCCGCTTTGCACGGCTTGCGACCGCCGTGTTATGCGGAGCAATGCCTGCCCTCATCCTACCGCTGACCGAGGCGGCCGCGCACTGGCCTGAACGCGGCGCGCTGGTCGGGCTCGATCTGGGAACCAAGACCATCGGGGTCGCGGTTTCCGATCCCGATCGCCGGCTGGCGACCGGGGTCGAAACCATCCTGCGCAAGGCCTTCAAGGCCGATGCGGCACGGCTGCTGGCCATCGCCGCCCAGCGCAAGGCGGTCGGCTTCGTGCTCGGCCTGCCCATCAACATGGACGCGAGCGAGGGACCGCGCGCCCAATCGACCCGCGCCTTCGCCCGCAATTTCTCGAAATTCACCGATCTCACGATCGCGCTGTGGGACGAGCGGCTCTCGACCGCTGCGGTCGAGCGCGAATTGATCGGCATGGATATGAGCCGCACGCGGCGTTCGCAGGTGATCGACGAACACGCCGCTATCTTCATCCTGCAGGGCGCGATCGACCGGTTGGTAAAGTTGCGCGAAACGCGCTGACGCCAAATTCTCTAGCCATGTCCGGTGAGCGAGATGGTCTGCGTCACCGCGGCCAGATTGTTGAGGCCGTGCACGAATATCGTCAACCAGATCGAACCGAAGCGATGCCGGAGATAGCCAAACAACAGCCCGATCGAAAACACTTCGCCGAGAAAGAACCAGTCATATTGCAGATGGAGCAAGGTCCAGGCCAGCGACGACAGGATGATGGCCCCGGCCGGTCCCAAAAACGACTCGGACCAGCCGCGATAAAGAAAGCCGCGCGCGAACAATTCTTCCGAGACCGGGGCCGCGATGCAGAAAGCAATCACCAGCAGCCCTAGCGCGCCGTCGGCCCTCGCCGATTGCAGTACCTCCCCCATGAATCCCGGCGCGACTTCGCGTCCCACCGCGCGCGATACCGCGTCCCAGCTCAATACCAGCACCGCCAGCGCGACGGTCCCGATCAGATAATTGATCCAGGAGGTGCCGCGTAGCGCGAGGTAATCGGAAAACGGCGTGCGCGTGACGCGAATCGCGATCCACAGCGCGGCGAGAACCGCCGGCAGTCCCATGATGACCGAAAGCGAAATCGTCAGACCGCCGCCCACGACGTGGATCGCGCCGGCCATGTCGATGGACCCCTCCTGCCGCAAGACGAACCAGCCGACCACTGCGAGCTGGCCCACGAACATCGCGGCGAAGATGAACAGGCCCCACAGGCACGTGCCCCAGAACTTCCAGATTCGTGGCATGCGCTGTATGGGGACGACCGGAGCCGGCGCGGCTGGGCTGGCGGGAATTTCCAGGAAATCCATCAACAAACTTTCAGGCAATTGGGCGTTGTTGTTGTTGTTTGTTGTTGTTGTCCTAGCCGGGTTGGTCCCGACCGTGCACGTCTTGATTCTTCGAGGCAGAAGGTCGTGGATGTCCGCACAAGGCCGCGCACGATCATCACGGCAGCGCCCGCTGCAGCAGGCCTCTGATATCGCTTTGGTCGAGATCGACGGCGCCATACATGGCGGCGTGATTTTGGGTGAGCCGCGTCCTTGCGAACAGCTCCGCGTGAGGCGACCACACCTTGTGAAGCGCGGCAGCCGCCGCCAGCAGCGCCAGCTTCTCGACCGCCAGCCGCGCCACATGTTCCGAATCCCGCCGGCGGAACGCCTTGCCGATGAAGGCCGCCGTATCGCCCGCGCCGGGCAGCCCTCTGCTTTCTTCCGCCAGATTCTGCAGAACCGCATTCGCCGCTTCGGTTTCTCGCGATAGCGCCCGCAGCACGTCCAGGCACATCACGTTGCCGGAGCCTTCCCAGATCGCATTGACCGGAGATTCGCGGTAATGCCGCGCCAGGATTCCTTCCTCCACATAACCATTGCCGCCAAGGCACTCCATCGCCTCGTAGAGAAAGCCCGGCGCACTCTTGCAGACCCAGTATTTGACGATGGGCGTCAGGAACCGCATGTAGGCCGCTTCAGTCGGGTCGTGCGGCGCCCGATCGAACGATCGGCACAGCCGCATCACCAGCGCGATCGAGGCTTCGACATGCAGTGCCAGGTCGGAAAGCACCGCCTGCATCAGCGGCTGGTCGGTGAGGTGTTTCTGGAACACGCTCCGGTGCCTGCAGTGATGGAGCGCATGGGCCAATCCCGACCGCATCAGGCCCGCGGAAGCGATCGCGCAGTCCTGACGCGTCAATTGCACCATCTGGATGATGGTACGGATGCCCTTGCCCTCGTCGCCGACGCGCATCGCATATGCACCGTTGAATTCGACCTCCGACGATGCATTGGAGCGGTTGCCCAGCTTGTCCTTGAGGCGCTGAAAATAGATCGCGTTGACCGATCCGTCCGGCCGGAAGCGGGGCATGAAGAAACAGCTCAAGCCTTCGCCGGCCTGCGCCAACACCAGGAACGCGTCGCACATCGGCGCCGACATGAACCATTTATGGCCGGTGATTTGGTAGGCGTCGCCGTCGCGTGTCGCCCGCGTCACGTTGGCGCGCACATCGGTGCCGCCCTGCTTCTCGGTCATGCCCATGCCGAGCGTCATGCCGCGCTTGGTCCACCACGGCACAAAGCTCGGATCGTAGGCGCGGCTCGCGATCACCGGCATTGCGGCTGCGAGCAACTCCGGCTGCATCGCAAGGGCTGCGACCGAGGCGCGCGTCATGGTGATCGGACACAAATGTCCGGTCTCGACCTGGGCTGCCATATAGAATTTCGCGGCGCGCACAACTTCGGCAGCGCCGCCTGCAGGTCTGCCCTCCGCGGTCCAGGTCGAGTTGTGCACGCCGGCATGCGCGCTGCGCGCCATCAGTTCGTGATAAGCCGGGTGGAATTCGACTTCATCGCGCCTGACGCCGCGGGAATCGAAGGATCGCAGTTTCGGGGGATTTTCGTTGGCAAGGCGGCCCCTCGCCGCCATCGCAGCCGAGCCCCAGTGCTGCCCAAAATCGGACAGCTCGGGTTGCGCCGAAGCGCCGCCGTTGGCCGCGACCGCTTCCGCCAACGGCCGATCAACCGCAAACAGATCGACCTCATCGAACGGCGGCGATTGGTTGAACACCTCGTGGGTCGCGAATGTGGCCTGCGTCATGGCCTTCCCTGCCGATCGGAAACTCGATGGAATAACTTTACGCCGAATGAACCTGGTTTCATGGACGCGCGCGTCGGCTGCCTCGCGCGGTGATCGGAAAATCATACGCCGGCCTACCCCCGCCGGGCAGCGAAAAGTACCAGCACTTCTCCGAATAGTTCACAAAAGCCGTTTCAAATAGTTGCTTGGCGATCCAATCGCGGCGACTTTACGGCACCCCTTGTTTACCTTGGTTCGGACTGATCGGGGGATAAGTCGTGTGCCCCCTATTCGCCCTTGCCCCGCCTTGCATCTCTGCCTATAGCTCTGGTTTTAATGGCCCCCGTATCGAAATCGACCTTCGTCCTCGGTCACCGGCACCTGCTGGGCATAGAGGGGCTTTCCGCTGACGATATCACTGGGCTGCTCGACCTCTCCGAGGAGTATGTCGAGCTCAATCGCCAGGTCGACAAGAAGCGCACCTCGTTGCGCGGCCGCACCCAGATCAACCTGTTCTTCGAGGCCTCGACCCGCACCCAGTCGTCGTTCGAAATCGCGGGCAAAAGGCTCGGCGCGGACGTCATGAACATGTCGGTGTCCTCGTCCTCGATGCGCAAGGGCGAAACCTTGATCGATACCGCCGCCACGCTGAATGCCATGCATCCGGACATTCTGGTAGTGCGGCACCATGCCTCCGGCGCGGTGGAACTGTTGGCGCGCAAGGTCGACGGCTCCGTCGTCAACGCCGGTGACGGCGCCCACGAACATCCGACCCAGGCACTGCTCGACGCACTGACCATCCGCCGCAACAAGGGCCGGCTCGAGGGGCTGACGATTGCGATCTGCGGCGACGTCATGCATTCGCGGGTGGCGCGCTCCAATATCCTCCTGCTCAACACCATGGGCGCCCGCGTCCGCGTGGTTGCGCCGTCAACGCTGCTGCCGCGGGGCATCGAGCGAATGGGGGTCGAGGTCGCCCGCGACATGCGCCAAGGTCTCGAGGGCGCCGATATCGTGATGATGCTCCGGCTACAGCGCGAGCGGATGAACGGTTCCTTCGTGCCGTCATCGGGTGAATATTTCCAATATTTCGGGCTCGACCAGAAGAAGCTGGCCTATGCGAAGCCCGATGCGCTGGTGATGCATCCGGGACCGATGAACCGCGGCGTCGAGATCGATTCGATCGTCGCCGACGGCGCGCAATCGCTGATCCGCGAACAGGTCGAAATGGGAGTGGCGGTGCGGATGGCGGTGCTGGAAGCGCTTGCCCGCAACCTGCCGAACGCGTGAAATCATGTTGACCGACCGCCGCCCGATCCTGCTCGCCAACGCCCGCCTGATCGACCCTTCGCGCGATTTCGACGGCACCGGCGACGTCCTGATCGCCGACGGCACGATCCGCGAAAGCCGGCGCGGCATCGGCGCCGCCGGCGTGCCCGAAGGCACCGACATCGTCAACTGCGCCGGCAAGATCGTCGCCCCCGGGCTGATCGACATGCGCGCCTTCGTCGGCGAGCCCGGCGCCAGCCATCGCGAAACCTTTGCCTCCGCCAGCCAGGCTGCCGCGACCGGCGGCATCACCACCATCGTCTGCCAACCCGATACCTCACCCGTGATCGACAATTCGGCGACCGTCGACTTTGTCCTGCGCCGCGCGCGCGACACCGCGATCGTCAACATCCACCCGATGGCGGCCCTGACCAAGGGCCTGCGCGGCGAGGAGATGACCGAGATCGGCCTTTTGAAAGCCGCCGGCGCGGTCGCCTTCACCGATGGCGACAAGAGCGTCACCAACGCGCAGGTGATGCGCCGCGCGCTGACCTATGCGAGGGACTTCGACGCGCTGATCGTGCACCACACCGAAGATCCTAATCTGGTCGGCGAAGGCGTCATGAACGAGGGCGAGTTCGCCGCAAGGCTGGGCCTGGTCGGCATCCCCAATGCGGCCGAGGCGGTGATGCTGGAGCGTGACATGCGCCTCGTGGAGCTCACTGGCGGGCGCTATCACGCGGCCTCGCTGAGCTGCATCGAGTCGCTGGAAATCCTCAAGCGCGCGCGCGATGCGGGGCTCGCGGTCTCGGCCTCGGTCTCGATCAACCACGTCACGCTGAACGAAAACGACATCGGTCCCTACCGGACCTTCCTGAAACTGTCGCCGCCGCTGCGCACCGAGGACGACCGTCTGGCGCTGGTCGCTGCGGTCGCCTCCGGATTGATCGACGTGATCATGTCCGACCACAATCCGCAGGATGTCGAGGTCAAGCGGCTGCCGTTTGCAGAAGCGGCCTCGGGCGCGATCGGCCTGCAGACCATGCTGCCGGCGGCGCTGCGGCTCATTCATAGTGGCGAGATGGATTTCAAGACGTTGATCCGCGCGATGTCGACGCGCCCCGCCGAGCTATTGGGCCTGCCGGGCGGATCACTGCGCGCGGGCTCCCCCGCCGACATCATCGTGATCGATGCCGATACGCCCTGGGTGCTCGATCCCGCCGACATCAAATCACAATGCAAGAACACGCCGTTCGACGAAGCGCGATTCTCGGGGCGCGTGGTGCGCACCATCGTCGGGGGCCGGACGGTCTATGAGCATGTCTAGAGCGTTTTCAAGCGAAGTGGACACCGGTTCGCGTCAAGAAAACGCGTCAAAAAAAGACCCATATGCGCGCCCGATATGCCGTCAAGGGAGAAGCGCCGATGTCATCTGAAGCCTTCCTGCTGGTGGCGTTCATCCTCGGCTATCTGTTGGGCTCGATCCCGTTCGGGTTGATCCTGACCAGGCTTGCGGGGACCGAAGATCTCCGTTCGATCGGCTCCGGCAGTATCGGCGCCACCAATGTGCTGCGTACCGGGCGCAAGGGCCTCGCTGCGGCGACCGTGATCTGCGACGTGCTGAAGGGCACGGTTGCGGTTCTGATCTCAGGCTATCTTGCCGGCCCCAATGCCGCGATGCTAGCGGCGCTCGGCGCCTTCCTCGGCCATCTGTTTCCGGTCTGGCTCAACTTCAAGGGGGGTAAGGGCGTCGCGGTTTATATCGGGGTGCTGATCGGGTTGTTCTGGCCGGCCGCGGTAGTGTTTTGCATCTTGTGGATTTCGACCGCGGCTACCTCGCGCTACTCCTCGCTCTCGGCACTGGTTGCAAGCTTTGTGACGCCAATCTTCCTGTGGTGGTTCGGCCACCCGGCGCTAGCCTCGCTGTTTGCCGTGCTGACGCTGCTGCTGTTCTACATGCACCGCGGCAATATCAAGCGCCTGCAGGCGGGGACCGAGCCGCGGATCGGGCAGAAGTGACGGCGTCAGCCGTCATTCCGGGGCGATGCTCCGCATCGAACCCGGAATCTCGAAGTTGATTGACGGGATTTGCCGATGTGCAATTGCGCATCCGAGGTTTGCGCCTGACGGCGCATCCCGGAATAACGGGATCTCTCATCCCCGCGACAGCGCATCCTCAATGAAACGTGCCGCCGCCAAGGCGCCGGCATCATTACCAAACCGGGCGATCACCTGCACTCCGACAGGCAATCCACCCTCGGCGACGTATGCCGGGATGTTGACGCAGGGCACGCCCATCAGCGTCCACAGCTTGTTGAAGCGGGTATCACCGGTCGAGGCCAGTCCCTTGGGCGCGGCGCCCGGTGCTGCGAAGGTCAGCAGCACGTCGACGTCGTCGAATAGTCTGGCCAGGGCTTTTCGGCTCCGGTTCGCGGTCCCGCGCGCTGCGTCGTAGTCGGCGGCCGGGATCCCCCTGCTTTGGTCGAGCCTGGCGCGCAGCAGCGGCGGCATGGCGTCATATTGCGTCCGGTATTCCCAGGCCAGGGCCCGATGCGCCTCGAATTGCTGCACGGTCTCATGGATTAGCCACGCCTCGGCGAGAATTTCCGGCATGGCCAGCGCGCGGACCGAGGCGCCGGCGCGCTCAGTCGCGACTACGGCGATTCGCAGCGCCTCGGCGCTTGCGGTCTCCGGCGCGTCCGCGAAATCCTGGGTCACCACGCCGATGCGCGGCGTCGTTATCGTGCTGTCAGGCAACAGTTCGGGCCGGTCGGTGATCGCCGACAGCCCATGCGCGAGATCGTCAATGCCGGCCGCGAACAGCCCGACGGTGTCCAGCGTCCACGAAAAGCATTTTACCCCAACCGTCGGCAGCAGACGGAACGACGGTTTTATGGCGGCCACGCCGCAGAACGAGGCCGGCCGGATCACCGAACCGCCGGTCTGCGTTCCCAGCGCCAGCGGAATCATGCCGGCCGCGACCGCCGCGGCCGAGCCCGACGACGAACCGCCGGGCGTGTGACCGTGGTTGCGAGGATTGAGCGTCGCCGTGGGATCGTTCGCAGCGAAGGCGGTGGTCGTGGTCTTGCCGATGATGGTCGCGCCCGCCTGCTTCAATAACATCACCACCGCCGCATCCGCCCGCGGCTGCCAGCCCCGGTAGATCGCCGAACCCATCTCGGTCGGAAGCTCGGATGTATCGATGATGTCCTTGACGCCGACGGCGATGCCGCGCAGCGGCCCGGCGCTGGCCGCGCGGACGTCCTCGGCGCGACAGACGAAGGCGCCGATGGTCTTGTCGCGCGCCGCGATCGCCTCACACGACCCGGCGATCGCCGCATCCGCCGAGAGATCGCCGGCATCGATACGGCGCTGGAGTTCGGCGAGCGAGATCATGGGTGTGGTTTCCTCAGGAAAGACCGGACCGCTTTTACGGAGCCCGCCCGGATGCGGCAAGCGTCCTTTCCGTCATTCCGGGTAGCTTCGAAATCACGAGTTCAAACCCCCTTCCCCACACTCTCCAGTTGATCCATGCTGCGGTTGCAGGGGCCGCATGGACACTCGAACGCCAACCACCACCCATCTGACCGACGAGCAGCGCATCGATTGGCTGCGCCTGATCCGTTCCGACAATGTCGGACCTCGTACCTTCCGTTCACTCGTGAATCATTTCGGAAGCGCGCGGATAGCTCTGGAGCGGCTGCCCGATCTGGCGCGGCGCGGCGGCGCGGCACGTCCGGGAAGGATTTGCACTGAGGAAGATGCGCGCGGTGAGTTTGCCGTGAGCAAGCGGCTGGGCGTCACTCTGGTTGCGCCTGGCGAAGCCGGCTATCCGCCGCGGCTCGCCACGCTTGAGGATGCGCCGCCTCTGCTCGGAGTAAGCGGCGCGCTCAAGTTGCCGATGCGCCCCATGATCGCCATCGTCGGCTCGCGCAACGCCTCCGGAGCTGGATTGAAGTTCGCGGGCACCCTGGCGCGCGATCTTGGAGAAGCCGGCTTTGTCATTGCGTCAGGGCTGGCGCGCGGCATCGATCAAGCGTCGCATCGCGCCAGCATCGCTAGCGGCACCATGGCGGTGCTGGCCGGTGGCCACGACAGGATCTATCCGGCCGAGCACGAGGATCTTCTGGCGGAGATCATCGCAAACGGCGGGGCTGCAATCTCCGAAATGCCGCTTGGGCACGTACCGCGCGCCCGCGATTTCCCGCGGCGCAATCGGCTGATCTCGGGAGTAGCGATCGGTGTCGTCGTGGTCGAGGCCGCGCATCGATCGGGCTCGCTTATCACCGCGCGGATTGCCGCGGAACAGGGCCGCGAGGTGTTCGCAGTCCCCGGCTCGCCACTCGATCCCCGCGCTGCCGGCACCAACGATCTGATCAAGCAAGGCGCGACGCTGACCACCGAGGCGTCCGACGTCATCAATGCCGTCGAGCCGATCATGGGCCGGCCGATCGAGCTGCGCGAGGCGGACGACGATCCGCTGGTACGAGAACCCGATGCCGGCGATCGGGCGCGCATCGTCGACCTGCTCGGGCCGAGCCCGCTGCTGCTCGACGATCTCATCCGGATGGCCAAAACCTCACCGGCGATCGTGCGCACCGTGTTGCTCGAGCTCGAACTCGCCGGACGGCTCGAGCGTCACGGCGGCGGGCTGGTGTCGCTGATCTAAATCCGGATCCTGATGGATCAGGATGGCCTTTTTAAGGGCACAACTAGAGCGTGTATTCTGAAGCGCCAGAGCGGTCAAATCGCGCACCCCACGGCCCGTCTCAACGTCTATCGATTTGACAGGGACCGGCTCTGCACCCATGTTCGGATCGAAAGGGCCGACGCGAGTCCCGCGGGAACCGGCCCTTATTTTTCCCGTAAGCCATTGGAATAAGATGAATATCGTCATTGTCGAGTCGCCGGCGAAAGCCAAGACGATCAACAAATATTTGGGCGCCTCCTATGAGGTTCTGGCCTCGTTTGGCCATGTCCGCGACCTCCCGGCCAAGAACGGATCGGTCGATCCAGACGCCAACTTCCAGATGATCTGGGAAATCGATCCGAAGGCGGCAGGCCGGCTCAACGATATCGCGCGGGCGATCAAGGGCGCCGACCGGCTAATCCTCGCGACTGACCCCGATCGGGAGGGCGAAGCGATCTCTTGGCACGTGCTGGAGGTGCTCAAGGAAAAGCGTGCGCTCAAGGACCAGAAGATCGAGCGCGTCGTGTTCAACGCCATCACCAAGCAGGCGGTCTCCGAGGCCATGAAGCATCCGCGCCAGATCGATGGCGCGCTGGTCGATGCCTACATGGCGCGCCGGGCGCTGGACTATCTGGTCGGCTTCACGCTGTCGCCGGTGCTGTGGCGCAAATTGCCGGGCGCGCGCTCGGCGGGCCGGGTGCAGTCGGTGGCGCTACGGCTGGTCTGCGACCGCGAACTCGAGATCGAGAAATTCGTTCCGCGCGAATACTGGTCGCTGGTCGCAACCTTGACGACGCCGCGCGGGGAGACATTCGAGGCGCGCCTGGTCGGCGCCGACGGCAAGAAGATCCAGCGGCTCGATATCGGTAGCGGTGCGGAAGCCGACGATTTCAAACGAGCGATCGAGGCCGCCAATTTTACCGTGTCCACCGTCGAGGCCAAACCGGCGCGCCGCAATCCGCAAGCGCCGTTCACGACCTCGACGTTGCAGCAGGAAGCCAGCCGCAAGCTCGGCTTTGCGCCGGCGCACACCATGCGGATCGCGCAACGGCTTTACGAGGGGATCGATATCGGCGGCGAGACCACCGGTCTCATTACTTACATGCGCACCGATGGCGTGCAGATCGACAGTTCGGCGATCACGCAGGCGCGCCGGGTGATCGGCGAGGACTACGGCAACGCCTACGTGCCGGAAGCTCCGCGGCAGTATCAAACCAAGGCCAAGAACGCGCAAGAAGCGCACGAGGCGATCCGCCCGACCGATTTGTCGCGGCGGCCGGCCGAGATGCGCCGGCGCCTCGATACCGATCAGGCCAGGCTCTATGAATTGATCTGGATCCGCACCATCGCGAGCCAGATGGAATTGGCCGAACTGGAACGCACCACCGTCGACATCGCGGCCCAAGCTGGATCCCGCGTGCTGGAGCTGCGCGCCACCGGGCAAGTGGTAAAGTTCGACGGCTTCCTCGCACTGTATCAGGAAGGCCGCGACGATGACGGCGACGACGAGGAAGGCCGCCGCCTGCCCGCGATGAACGAAGGCGAAGCGCTGAAGCGCAAAGCCCTCGCCGTCACCCAGCACTTTACCGAACCGCCGCCGCGCTTTTCGGAAGCCTCGCTGGTCAAGCGCATGGAAGAACTCGGCATCGGGCGGCCTTCGACCTACGCTTCGATTCTGCAGGTGCTCAAAGACCGCGGCTATGTCAGGCTTGAGAAGAAACGACTGCACGGCGAGGACAAGGGCCGCGTTGTCGTCGCATTCCTGGAAAACTTCTTCGCGCGCTATGTCGAGTATGATTTCACCGCCGACCTCGAAGCGCAGCTGGACCGCATCTCCAACAACGAGATTTCCTGGCAGCAGGTGCTGAAGGATTTCTGGGTCGACTTCATTGGCGCCGTCAACGAGATCAAGGACCTGCGCGTCACCCAGGTGCTGGACGCGCTCGACGACATGCTTGGCCCACACATCTATGCGCCGCGCGAGGATGGCGGCGATCCCCGACAGTGCCCGAGCTGCGGCACCGGACGGCTCAATCTCAAGGCCGGGAAATTCGGCGCCTTCGTTGGCTGCACGAACTATCCGGAATGCCGCTACACCCGTCCGCTCGCGTCCGACAGCGAAGCCAGCGCCGATCGCATCCTGGGCAAGGATACGGCGTCCGATCTCGACGTCGTCGTGAAGGCCGGCCGGTTCGGTCCCTACATCCAGCTTGGCGAGCAGAAAGATTACGCTGAAGGCGAAAAGCCGAAGCGTGCAGGCATTCCGAAGAACATTTCGCCTTCCGACATCGAACTCGATCTGGCGCTGAAACTGCTTTCGCTGCCGCGCGAGATCGGCAAGCATCCAGAGAGCGGCGAGCCGATCACCGCCGGTCTCGGCCGGTTCGGGCCGTTCGTCAAGCATGAGAAAACCTACGCCAGCCTCGAAGCTGGCGACGAAGTGTTCGATATCGGATTGAACCGGGCTGTCACGCTGATTGCGGAGAAGCTCGCAAAGGGACCGAGCGGCCGCCGATTCGGCGCCGACCCCGGCAAACCTCTAGGCGATCACCCGACCCTTGGCGGCGTCGCGGTGAAGAACGGACGCTATGGCGCCTATGTCACCGCGGGCGGCGTCAACGCTACGATCCCGAGTGACAAGACGCCGGACAGCATTACGCTGGCCGAGGCCATCGCATTGATCGACGAACGCGTCGCCAAGGGTGGCGGCAAGACCAAACGTGCGGCCAAAAAGCCGAAAGCGGAGAGGCCGGCGAAGACCGCAGTGGATGCAAAAACGCCGAAACCGGTGAGGAAGGCGGCCGCGAAAAAATCCGCGGCAAAGCCCAAATCCGACGCCATTAGCAAGGCGCGCGCGCCGGTGACGGCGACAGCCAAAACGTCGGCCTCCAAAACCGCGGAGCCGGTGGCAAAGAAGAGCGCTGGCAAGGCAAGCGGATAACAAGGCAAGCGGGTAAGTGACAAAGCAGCGCGAAAAGGTTTTTCCAAGCCCGGACGCCATCGTCGCCTTCATTCGTGCGCATCCGGGAAAAGTCGGCACACGCGAGATCGCGCGCGAATTCGGCCTGAAAAATGCCGACCGCGCCGAGTTGAAGCGCATTTTGCGCGAACTCGCCGACGCAGACCTGATTGCCAAGCGCGGCAAGAAAATAAGCCAAACCGCAGCCCTGCCGGCGACCATGATGGCCGACATCACTGGGCGCGACAGCGATGGCGAACTGATCGCGAGCCCAGCCGAATGGGATGAGGTCGAAAGCGGCGAACCGCCGAAGATCCGCATCCATGTTCCCAGGCGCCCGCAGCCGGGCACCGCGGCAGGGGTGGGCGACCGCGCACTGCTGCGGATCGAAAAGCTGGACGAGCGCGAGCGCGAAGGAACCATCTATCGCGGGCGCGTCATCAAGGTGATCGATCACGCCAAGACCCGCGTGCTCGGGATCTTCCGCGCGGTGCCAGGCGGCGGTGGACGGCTCGTCCCCGTGGACAAGAAACAGGCCGGACGCGAATTGAACATCGCCAAGGCCGACAGTGGCGGCGCCGAGGACGGCGACCTCGTCAGCGTCGACCTGGTACGCTCACGCGGGTTCGGACTTGCCTCCGGCAAGGTGAAAGAACGCCTCGGCTCGCTGGCCTCGGAAAAATCGGTCAGCCTGATTGCTATCCATGCCCACGAAATTCCGCAGGCGTTCGCGCCCGCGGCCTTGCGCGAAGCCGAAGAGGCAAAACCCGCAACCTTGAAAGGTCGCGAGGACTGGTGCAACCTGCCGCTGGTCACGATCGATCCGCCGGACGCCAAGGACCACGACGACGCGGTTCATGCGCAAGCAGATCCGGATTCAAGCAACAAGGGCGGCCACATCGTCCACGTCGCGATCGCCGACGTCGCCTTCTATGTGCGGCCCGGCTCGGCGCTCGACCGTGACGCACTGACGCGCGGCAATTCGGTCTACTTCCCGGATCGCGTGGTGCCGATGCTCCCCGAGCGCATTTCCAACGATCTCTGTTCGCTCGTACCAGGCCAGCCGCGGGGCGCGCTGGCGGTACGGATGGTGATCGGCAGTGACGGCCGCAAGCGCTCGCACAGTTTTCATCGGGTTCTGATGCGTTCGGCTGCCAAGCTGCACTACGCCCAGGCCCAAGCCGCCGTCGACGGCCATCCCGACGAAGCCAGCGGCCCCCTGCTCGAACCGATCCTCAAACCGCTGTACGAGGCTTATGCCGTTGTGAGGCGCGCGCGCGACGAGCGCGATCCACTCGACCTCGACATTCCCGAGCGCAAGATTTTGCTCAAGCCCGACGGCACGGTGGATCGCGTGGTCGTGCCGGAGCGGCTCGACGCGCATAAACTGATCGAAGAATTCATGATCCTGGCCAACGTCGCCGCAGCCGAAATGCTTGAAAAGAAGGCACTCCCGCTTATCTATCGGGTGCATGACGAACCGACCCTCGAGAAGGTTCATGCCTTGCAGGAATTCCTGAAGACGCTGGATTTGCCCTTTGCCAAAAGCGGCGCATTACGCCCTTCTTTGTTCAACCGCGTCCTGATGCAGGTCAAAGGACATGATTCCGAACCGCTGGTGAATGAGGTGGTGCTGCGCTCGCAGGCCCAGGCCGAATACGCTGCCGAGAATTACGGCCACTTCGGACTAAACCTGCGGCGCTACGCGCATTTTACGTCGCCGATCAGACGATACGCAGACCTGATCGTGCATCGCGCCTTGATCCGCGGCCTGGGGCTTGGCGAAGGCGCACTGCCGGAAACCGAGACGCCGGAAAGCCTGAGTGAGATCGCCGCGCAGATTTCCGTTACCGAACGGCGTGCCATGAAGGCCGAGCGCGAAACCGCCGACCGTCTGATCGCGCATTTTCTCGCCGACCGAATCGGCGCGACGTTCCAAGGCCGCATTTCCGGCGTCACCCGCGCCGGGCTGTTCGTGAAGCTTACCGACACTGGCGCCGACGGCCTGATCCCGATCAGAACATTGGGCACCGAGTACTTCAAATACGACGAGAGCCGCCATGCGCTGGTCGGCTCGCGCAGCGGTGCCATGCACCGGTTGGGGGACGTCGTCGACGTCCGTCTGATAGAAGCAGCTCCGGTCGCGGGCGCGTTACGCTTCGAGCTGCTTTCGGAAGGCCGGCCGATGCCGCGCGGCGGGGGGCGTAGAGGTCAGCACACTTCCAAGGCCCAGGCCAAACCGCATCCGGGCCGCAGTGCACGCCGGAAAGATCGCAGGCCGGGCAAGGCCGGCAAACCGAAGAAGGCAAAATCATGGAAAACGTGAGCGCATATCCAAGGGTGGCCTGGACTCCGGAGTCGGCACCAGCAGCAAAGCGCAATGTCTGGACGGCGTTGAAGCGAGGATTTCGCGGCCGCTGCCCGCGCTGCGGCGAAGGCAAGCTGTTTCGCGCCTTCCTGAAAGTCGACGACCACTGCTCGGTTTGCGAACAGGATTTCACGCCGCATCGCGCCGACGACCTGCCGGCCTACCTCGTCATCGTCCTCGTCGGCCATATCATGGTGCCGTTGGCGTTGCTGATCGAAACCAGCTATTCGCCCCCGGTGATGCTGCAATTGGCGGCCTATCTCCCGAGTACGCTGATCCTGTCATTGCTGTTGCTGCAGCCGGTGAAAGGCGGCGTAATTGGCATCCAATGGGCGCTGCGCATGCACGGATTTGACGAGCACAATCCCGATCCGTAGCGTGCGGCGTCAAAGCCAACAAGAAACGGGAGCGAAATGAGCGAGACGGCAAAGGTCGAGAAGGAAGCCGATCACCATCCTTATTACCGCCCAAAGGACGCCGCCACGCTGATCCTGGTCGATCGTACCGCAACCACTCCGAAAGTTCTTGTCGGCAAGCGTCACGACAAGGTGGTGTTCATGCCCGGCAAATTCGTCTTTCCCGGCGGCCGGGTCGATAAGGCCGATAACCGTGTCCCCGCAGCCGCGCCCATCCCGAAGGCGCTTGAAGAAAATCTCTTGAAAGGCAGTCCGAAGATCACGGCGTCGCGAGCGCGCTCGCTCGCAATCGCCGCCATCCGCGAGGCCTGCGAAGAAACCGGCCTCTGCCTCGGACGCAACAGCAATGGTGCCGCACCGAACCTGCAAGGCGCATGGAAGCCTTTTGGCGAGGCCGGGCTGTTGCCCGATCCGTCCGGATTGTTTTTGATCGCGCGCGCGATCACTCCGCCCGGCCGGGTCCGGCGCTTCGATACGAGATTCTTCACCGCAGACGCCTCGGCCATCGCCCATCGCGTCGATGGCGTGATCCATGCCGATGCCGAATTGGTGGAACTGATCTGGGTCGAGATCGGATCGAAGCCGCTGTCCGACCTCCATCCGATGACCAAAAATGTCCTCGGCGAGCTCGAGCGCCGCCTTGCCGCCGGCCCGTTGCGGCACGATGCCGATGTGCCGTTCTTCCATTTCTACGGCGGCCGGATGCATAGGGACGTGCTGGGCGCGTAATGCTGCCGACGTCTTCGTCACGGCGAGAAGCACTCGGGATGCGACAATCGACAAGTTTTGGGACCGCAGCCGTTGGATTGTTTCGCCGCACCTGTGGCCGGACGCGCATTCGCGCGACCCCGTAGGCGCCGACCTGTCGGCTCGCAAAGACGTGGAGATATCCTCTATAAGTACGTAAAATCGCAAAATTCTTCTCGCCCGCGCGTGATGGCTTTGCTTGGCCGGTCACCTATGTCGTAACGAAGACCAATCAACACGGAATGAGGCAATGGCAAAACGTCAGTTGCGGCTGGGCGCCTTCATGCGGCCGGTCAGCATTCATACCGGCGCCTGGCGCTACCCCGGCGCCTGGCCGGACGCCAACTTCAATTTTGGCCACATCAAGCGCCTGATCCGGAAACTGGAAGCCGGCAAATTCGACGCCTTTTTCATGGCGGACCATCTGGCGGTACTGAACATGCCGATCTCGGCACTGAAGCGCAGCCACACCGTGACTTCTTTCGAGCCGTTCACGTTGTTGTCGGCACTGTCAAGCGTCACCGAACATATCGGCCTTATTGCAACCGGATCGACGACTTTCGATGAGCCCTACCATGTCGCCCGTCGCTTTGCCTCGCTCGACCACATCAGCGGCGGCCGCGCCGGGTGGAACATCGTCACCACCTCCAATCCGGACGCGGCGCTGAACTTCGGCCTGGAAGACCACATGGAGCATGGCGAGCGCTACAAGCGGGCACGGGAATTCTACGATGTCGTCACCGGTCTGTGGGACTCCTTTGCCGACGACGCCTTTGTCCGCGATGTCGAAGCCGGGCTCTATTTCGATCCTGCCAAAATGCACGTGCTCGATCACAAGGGCAAATATCTCAGCGTGCGCGGCCCGCTCAACATCGCCCGCCCGCTGCAGGGCTGGCCGGTGATAGTGCAGGCCGGCGCCTCGGAAGACGGCAGGCAGCTGGCGGCGGAGACGGCGGAGGCCGTGTTCACCGGCGGCGGCAGCCTCGCGGACGGACAAAAACTCTATGCCGACATCAAGGGCCGGATGGACAAGCTCGGCCGCGACCGCGACCATTTGAAGATCTTGCCCGGCGCCTTTGTCGTGGTCGGCGACAGCGTCGAGGAAGCACGTGAAAAGCGCGCGCTGCTCGACAGCAAGGTGCACTACGACAGCGCGATCGCTTCGCTCTCAGTCATATTGGGTACCGACGCCTCCGGCTTCGATCCCGAAGGCCAGTTGCCTGATATTCCCGAGACCAATGCGAGCAAGAGCGGCCGTCAGCGGCTCGTCGACCTGGCGGCGCGCGACAAGCTCACCGTGCGTCAGCTCGCGCAACGCGTCGGCGGCTATGGTGGACTGTCGTTTGTCGGCACGCCTTCAGGCATTGCCGACCAGATGGAGGAGTGGCTGACGAGTTTTGGCTGCGACGGCTTCAACATCATGTTCCCGTTCCTGCCCGCGGGCCTCGACGACTTCGTCGACAAGGTGGTGCCGGAATTGCAGAAGCGCGAGATTTTCCGGCGCGAATATGAAGGACGGACCTTGCGGGAAAATCTCGGGCTGCCGCGGCCGAAAAACCGGTTCTTCCAGGCTTAGCGATCATTTCGAAAACCCGGGAGCTGCCGGCTTTGCGTTCGCTGTCTACGCTGGAAGATGGGCACGGAGGAAGGAGCGTATTTGACGTACCGCCAGGGGTATTCGCTCCTTGGGCTCCTTCCACGGAAACATGCTCACTTCGGCCTTCGGCGCGAGCATCGCCGCCTCCATGGCGACCGCGTACGGATGCGCCGGAATATCATCCGGCAGGATCAATACGGGCGTCTGGCAATTGCGGACGAAATCCCGCGTCACGGTGAAGACGAAGTCAGCGTTGGTGCGGTACATTTTGGTCAGGAATTTGTCGACCATCTCGGTAGTGATGTCGGGCCGCCGGGCCGTCAGCTCCGCGCCCCAGTTCTTCATATTACCCTCGTAGAAAAGGTCGCGCATCTCTGGACGCGATCCGCTGGGCTGCGCAAGCACCGCCGCGACGACGCGATCGGGCGCCCGCCGAAGCATATTCCAGATCATGGGTCCCCCAATGCAGAAGCCGTGGACCATAAACTTGTCGATCCCCAGATGGTCCATCAGACCCAAGTGATCATCGGTGTAGGCGTCCCACGGCCGCTCGGCCTCGAGCGGGCCGGAGGACTGGCCGGCACTGGCGTTACGCAGATCGGAGGCAATGCATCGGTACTCTCCCTTGAACTCCTCCATCGGGTTGTAGGGTGAGTTGCTGCGTAGATTGGAGATCGTCGAGTTCAATCCGCCGCCGGCGATGACCAGCAAGGGGAAGCCGGTACCGGCCTCCTCAAAGTGGATGCGAACCGCACCTTTTTCATAGACGCCCATCGAAATTCCTCCTTGCCCGGTCTGTTGCGCGAACAGACGAGTACGCGCGGTGGCCACCGCGGTCGCGGCGACACCCGTCGCCAGTATGATCCGCCTGACTGGATCCATTGCCGGCTCGCTTCCATTCGTCAGCGCAGCGGCGGCGCTGTGCTCGAGCCCGTAGTGCGGCGTTGGCGGCTATCCGTGATGCGGAAGTGGTAACACAGGTTCTGTTCGGTCGCCTCCGCAAATCCCGGCCGGCTTTCGCGGGAAATCGCCCGTTGGCGCTCTTATTGGCGCGGATCGTGTCGGTTTTTGCCGGCAAAACCTTGACTTTGAGCTCTCAGAAGCTAGGTTGCGCAGCAAATGCAGGCCTGATTGGCCGGCGCCCGAATCCTTACATCAGAGGTTCTGAAATGGCCAAAGCGGTCACCATCAAGGTCAAGCTCGTTTCCTCGGCGGATACCGGCTTCTACTATGTCGCCAAGAAGAATTCGCGCACCATGACCGACAAGCTGGTCAAGAAGAAATACGACCCGGTCGCGCGCAAGCACGTCGAATTTCGCGAGTCCAAGATCAAGTAGAATTCTCGCGCTGGGTGCATTCGAACGGGGCCACAGCGGCCCCGTTTTTGTTTTGCGCTCGTCCCTTATCCCGGACGCGGTGCAACGCCCGCCAGTAAAAAGGCAACCCAGCACAACCCCGAGACCCGACTATGCGGCGGCTGCGACCACGCGGTTGCGGCCGTCATGCTTGGCCCGATAGAGCGCGGTGTCGGCGCGCTTGAGCACGTCGGCAACGGCCTCGCCCTTCAATTCCAGGGTCGACAGGCCGATCGAGATCGTGACCTCGATGCGCTTGGCCCCCTTGTTGACAACAAAAGGCTCACCCGCAATCGAGCCGCGCAACCTTTCCGCCACCACCCCTGCGACGTGCAGGTCGGTCTCCGGCATTACGATGACGAATTCCTCGCCACCGTAACGGCAGGCGAGATCGATACCGCGAATCGACTTGCGGACCCGCACGGCGAATTCGCGCAGCACATCATCGCCGGCGTCGTGGCCGTAATTGTCGTTGATCGATTTGAAGAAGTCGATGTCGAGCATCATCAGCGCCAACGGCTTTCCGCGGCTCGAGGCCTGCTCGGCCAAGGTTCCGACATGGCTTTCCATATAGCGGCGGTTATGCAGGCCGGTCAGCGGGTCGGTAATCGCCATCTCGATCGAGTTCTGCACATTGTCGCGCAGATGATCGGTATAACGGCGCTTGCGGATCTGGGTGCGGGCGCGCGCCAGCAATTCGTTCTTGTCGACCGGCCGCAGTAAATAGTCGTTGACGCCGATTTCGAGACCGCGCAGCAGCCGCGCATTGTTGTCGGCCTCGGCGATCGCGAGAATCGGCACCTGACGGGTCCGCTCCAGCGAGCGCAACTGGCTGCACAGCCGCAAGCCGTCGAAATTATCCAGCCCGAGCGAGACGATCAGAAGATCGTAGTTGCCCTCGGCGGCATGAAACACCGCTTCCGACGGATTGGTTTCGACGTCGACGGTGTGTTCGGTGGAGAGCACCGGCGCCAGCCGTTCAAAGGACGAGGCCCGGTCGTCGACCAGCAGGACGCGGCCGCCCTTGCCGCTATCGGCGACGGCGCTGCGCTCCGGCGCCTGCACCCCGATCTCGAGCGAAGTGATGGCGCGCATCCGCAGTTCATCGGTCATCATCTTCAGACGCGTCAGCGAGCGCACTCGCGCGATCAGCACGATATCCGACACGGGCTTGGTCAGGAAATCATCGGCGCCGGCCTCGAGGCCACGCACGCGATCAGCCGGGCTATCCAGCGCGGTGACCATCATGACCGGGATGAAATGCGTTGCCGGGTCGGACTTCAGCCGGCGGCAAACCTCGAAACCATCGAGATCGGGCATCATCACGTCAAGCAGGACGATATCACATTCGGAACGCGCGCAAATCGCAAGCGCCTCGGCGCCGTCGGCCGCGGTCAACACATCGAAATACTCGGCCGACAGCCGCGCTTCCAATAACTTGACGTTGGCCGGAACATCGTCGACGATCAGGATACGCGCGGACATTGAACTTCCCTTTACCCGATAAACCGTCGAACGGTCTCAATAAACTTGCCGACCGAAATCGGTTTTGAGAGATAGGCCTCGCAGCCACCCTCGCGGATGCGTTCCTCGTCGCCCTTCATCGCAAATGCCGTGACCGCGACAACCGGAATCGCACGCAACTCCGGGTCGTCCTTGATCCAGCGCGTTACCTCGAGACCGGAAACTTGCGGGAGCTGGATATCCATCAGGATGAGATCGGGACGAAGCTTGCGGACGAGATCGAGCGCTTCGAAACCGTTGCTGGTGCCCGAAGTCGCGTAGCCATGCGCTTCCAAGAGATCGCGAAAGAGCTTCATATTCAGCTCGTTGTCCTCCACGATCAGGACGGTTTTAGCCATCCCGTCCCTCCCACCGATCAAGAGACAGGTCCGGAATGCGGCGCCAATGCCGCGGCCGGACATGTCGAAAAGTGAAATCAAACTAGCGCCAAACTCGCTCTAACCCGTTAAGCCCGGGGCCCATCTTTCGACGAAGTGGCTTCCACTTGCTTGAACAGGTTCCGCAAACTCGGGCATGATGGTTCGCAAAATAGAGACCATAAGTTAGCGAAAGGCAAACACTTCAATTGAAAAAGCCTGTTCGGAACCCCCGGGAAGTAGCTGAAATCGTTGCAGTTCAGGCGCTGTCCTTCATCGCCGGGAACCCCGAACGGCTGGGCCTGTTCCTGGCCGAAAGCGGAATCGGGCCCGAGACCCTGCGCACGGCGGCTGCCGATCCGCGTTTCCTCGCAAGCGTGCTCGATTTCGTGTTGCGCGACGACACAACGGTAGAGGCGTTTGCCAGTGCCGCGCAGCTTCATCCGACCAACATTGCCGCCGCCCACCAGGCGCTGAACGATTCCAAATGGGAGCGCGACGTGCCGTGACACCCGCCGCGCCAGCAGTGGGCGGACCGGCTTGCTTTTGCCGGGACTGCCTCAATGATTCCGATATCGCAGCCGGGCGATGCGGCGTGTGTGGCTCTCCCCGCCTCGTTCGGCATCATGCCCTGCCCGCGCTGACGCTGGCCCACATCGACTGCGATGCGTTCTACGCCACCGTCGAGAAGCGCGACAATCCCGAAATCGCCGACAAGCCCGTGATCATCGGCGGCGGCAAGCGTGGCGTGGTGGCCGCGGCCTGCTACATCGCCCGCACGTTCGGCGTGCGCTCGGCGATGCCGATGTTCAAAGCGCTGGCGCTCTGCCCATCCGCAGTCGTGATCCAGCCCGATATGGCAAAGTATGTCAGAGTGGGCCGCGAGGTACGTCATGCCATGCAGGCGCTGACGCCGCTGGTTGAGCCGTTGTCGATCGATGAGGCGTTTCTCGATCTTGCCGGCACCGAGCGCGTTCACGGCATGATCGCGGCTAAAGTGCTGGCGCGCTTTGCCCGCGAGGTCGAATTCAATATCGGGATCACGGTCTCGGTCGGGCTGTCCCGCAACAAGTTCCTCGCCAAGATCGCATCCGACATGGACAAGCCGCGCGGCTTTGCCACGCTCGACCAGGACGAGGCCTCCGCGATGCTGGCCGACAAGCCGGTCGGATTCATTTTCGGCGTTGGGCCTGCGAGCCAGCAAAAGCTCATTCAGCGCGGCTTTCGTACCATCGCCGATCTGCAACGTGCCGACGAAAGCGACCTGATGAAGCAGTTCTCGACCGAGGGCCGCAGGCTATGGCGGCTGGCGCGGGGCTTGGACGAGCGCCGCGTCGTGCCCGATCGCGGTGCCAAGACGATTTCCAGCGAGACCACTTTTGAAAACGACATTCACGATTTTTCCACCCTGGAAAGGATGCTATGGCGGCTGTCGGAGAAAGTGTCCGCGCGGCTGAAGACCGCCGAACTTTCGGGGCTGACCATCACCCTGAAGCTGAAGACCGCAGATTTCAGGCAGCGCACGCGCTCGCAATCGATCCACGCCCCGACCCAGCTGGCGGCGAAGATTTTTGCAGTGTCCCGCGAGATGCTCGCGAAAGAAATCGACGGCACCGCGTTCCGCCTGATGGGCACCGGCGTCAGCGCGCTGCGCCCGGGATCGCAGGCCGACGACACCGACATGCTCGACCGCCGCTCGGCTCATGCCGAGCGCGCGGTGGACGATCTGCGCAAGAAATTCGGCCACGCCGCCGTGATCAGGGGCATCGCCTATGAGGGGCCGGAAGGAGCCGGTGAAAGCCGGTGATGCTTCCCGCCGTCATTGCGAGTTGCGTAGGGAGCATTCTAGTCTTGGTGCGGGCGCCATGGATTGCCTCGCTTCACACGCAAGGACTACGGAGCCCTCACTTGCACGGCTTGGAATCCTTGATGTCGAATTTCCCGAGCTCGCCCGAGATGACGAAATCGTTGTAGTCGAGCACCAGCGCCCGCGAGACGCCGTTCTCGAACAGTTCGAACGACATCGCGTAGACCGGCGTCTGCTCGCCGTCCCTGGACTTGGCGTCGCGGTCGTAATAGCTCACCGTCACCGGCCAGCGCGTTAGCGATTTCATCTGGTCACTGGTGATCGATGGATCGGGCGCGGCAATCGATCGGTCGCCGGGAATCGGCTGCCCGATCACGGTCAGCGTGTTGTAGACCTTTTCGCCGTTGTCCGAACCGTCATAAACCGACAGCTCGAGCAGCGATTTGCCTTGCTTCGCGGCGGCGATGATGCGCTCGATCTGCTCCGTCGGGAACACCGTGTTGCCATCGAGCGTAAAGGTTTTCGACGCCGGCTGCTTCAGTTTGACGGTGATGCGATCGCCGGAGCGCTCCGCCACGCCGTCGACCGAACTCGAATCAGTATCGTTCATCCGCGCATCGATCTTGAAGCGAAAACTCTTGCCCGCGCCGTCTTCCCAGGACGTCGAGCGCAAATCGCTCAGGGTGACCTTGCCCTCGCCGCTGTCGAGTTCGGAAACCTGCCGGAATTCGGAGGTATAGCCTTCGCAGGAGCTGCCGGAAAAATTATACAGAATGCGGCCGCGCGCGCCGTTGATCGCGTTCGAGCCCCGCGATTTTACGAGACTGAGATCGTACAGCGCTTGATGTGGGAGAAACGGCCCACTCGCCGCCGCGGTCGCCCCGGTGACAGCGAACCCCGATCCGGCCGCGACGGCGGCAAGGGTCAGCACCAGCGATCTGGCATGGTGAGGCGAATTCCGGAACCAGCGAGCCATGGTCTTTCCTCATGTTGGGATTCGTCACACTATTGACCGCCCCATTGCGCCGCAACTAGGGCCACTTCACGAAAAAGTACGAATTCGCGCCCGAACTGCCATGTTTTTTGTTTGTCAGCATTTCGCCGCGAATCGGCGGTGGCTTGCATGTGGTTGCGCGATGCGCGAAACAAAGCCGCCCGATCCGACGTGTTTCGGGCGCTGGTGAATCAAACGGGGACGAAACATGGCGGGTTCGGTCGAGCAGAAGCTGGCGGCACAGGGCGTGGTCTTGCATGAGCCCGCAAGCCCGGTGGCCAATTATGTCGGTTTTGTCCGCACGGGAAATTTGCTGTTTGTGTCCGGGCAGGTTTGCTTCAACGCGGAAGGCAAGCTGATCGCCAAGGGCAAGCTCGGCGCCGGGGTCACCGTTGAGCAAGGCAATGCCGCCGCGCGCGGCTGCGCCATCAACCTGCTGGCGCAAATCAAGGCCGCGCTGGGCGATCTCGACAAGGTGGTCCGCGTGGTCCGGTTGGGCGGCTTTGTCAATTCGGCACCGGATTTCCTCGACGGACCCAAGGTGCTGAACGGCGCTTCCGATCTGATGGTCGCAGCTTTCGGTGACAAGGGACGCCATGCCCGCACCACGGTCGGTGTTGCGGCGCTCCCCGCCGATGCGGCGGTGGAGGTCGAAGGCATCTTCGAGGTCTCCTAAGCGGAGCCGCCGCCATGCACGCCCCCGGCTGGTTGACGGCCCGGCCGGTAGCGCATCGCGGCCTGCATGAGCGCGACCGCGGCATCATTGAAAACATGCCGGGCGCGGCTCAGGCAGCCGTCGCCGGCAATTTCAGCATAGAATGCGACATTCAGCTCACCGCCGACGGCGAGGCGATGGTGCATCATGACGATGCGCTTGGCCGCCTCACCGAAGGCTCCGGGCCGCTGTTGGGCAAGACCGCCGCGGAGCTCAAGGCGGTCAAGTTCAGGGATACCAACGAGCGCATGATGTCGCTCGGCGATCTCTGTGCGCTTGTCGCGGGCCGCGTGCCGCTCCTGGTCGAGGTGAAGAGCCATTTCGACGGCGACCGCAGACTGATCAAGCGGATGGCAGAGGTGCTCGGCTCCTATTCCGGTCCGGTCGCCGGAATGTCCTTTGATCCGGATCAGGTGCTGGGCCTGCGTGAACAGATGCCGCAGCTTCCCCGCGGCATCATCGCGGAACGCACCTACGAGGAAGCCGATTGGCCGGAGGCTACGGCCGCCCAGCGCCGGGGCATGCTGCACCTCCGTCACGCATTGCGCACCCGGCCGCATTTCGTGGCCTATTGGGTCGATGAATTGCCCGCGGTGGCGCCCTGGATCGCTCGCAACGTTTTCGGCCTGCCGCTGTTGACTTGGACGGTGCGCACAAGGGAGCAGCGCGAGCGCGCCGCGCGCTACGCGGATCAGATGATCTTCGAAGGATTTCGGCCCCAGGGTGCCACTCTGCTGGATCACCCTTAGATCACCTTTCTGATTTGCAAGACCCATTCCGAAAAGCCGGGTTCCCAGCCGTTCGGGATCATGCGCGCAGCGTGGCTGCAGCACCCACCCTTGAAGTCGCGGGCGCAATGCACGATGTTTGACCAGTCACCACATGCGATGATGGCTGATCGTAACGCGTGGCCGGTCCAATTGAACTAATGGCCTCATCCGAAATCACCCTCGAAGCGCTGTCGTCCGTCAGCCAGATTCCGGCTGCGGAGTGGGACGCCTGCGCCAATCCGCTGCCCGATAGCGGCAGCCTCAATGGCCTCGACACCTCGGCTTCGTCCAACGGCCCAACTCGGTCCTGCGCGGCCTCAACATCTTGCTACAACCCCTTTGTTTCGCATGCATTTTTCTTGGCCGTCGAGGAATCGGGATCGGCGACGGCGCGGACCGGGTGGGGGCCGCGGCATTTGCTGGCCCGGCTTGACGGCGCGACCGCCGGGATCGTGCCCTGCTACCTGAAATCGCACTCACAAGGCGAATACGTGTTCGATCGCGGCTGGGCCGATGCCTATGAACGCGCCGGCGGCCGCTACTATCCGAAACTGCAGGTTTCGGTTCCGTTCACGCCGGCAACCGGCCCGCGCCTCTTGATCCGAAACGGTATCGAGAGGGAGCAAATCGAAAGCGCGCTTGCCAGCGGATTGGTGGCGTTATGCGAGGCGACCAAGGCTTCATCGGTTCACGTCACGTTTGCACGCGAACGCGAGGCCAGGTTTCTCGCTAGTTGCGGCTTCCTGCTGCGTAACGACCAGCAGTTTCACTGGCACAATGAAGGTTACGGCTCGTTCGAGGAGTTTCTCGCCTCGCTTAACTCACGCCACCGCAAGGCGATCCGGCGCGAACGGCGAGATGCGGTGGCGAGCGGCATCACCATTCACGCACTCAGCGGCGGCGACATCACTGAGGATGCCTGGGACGCCTTCTTCGCCTTCTACATGGAGACGGGATCGCGGAAATGGGGCCGGCCGTATCTCACGCGAAAATTCTTCTCGCTGATTGGCGAGCGCATGGCAAAGGACGTGCTGCTGGTGATGGCCAGGCGCAACGGGCGCTGGATCGCCGGCGCGATCAACTTCATCGGCTCCGATACGCTGTTTGGCCGCAACTGGGGTGCGATCGAGCATCACCCGTTTCTGCATTTCGAGGTCTGCTACTATCAGGCGATCGAGTTTGCCATCCGGCGCGGCCTCAAATCCGTCGAGGCCGGTGCGCAGGGCGAACACAAGCTGGCGCGCGGCTATCTTCCGCAAACGACTTATTCCGCGCACTTCATCGCCGATCCCGATCTGCGGCGCGCTATTGCCGATTATCTCAGGCGTGAACGAGCCTATGTGGCGGAAGCCGCGCGCGAACTCAGCGAAGCCGGCCCATTTCGTAAAGCCGCCGACCCGTCGTGACCGTTTGCTCGAGGAGCCGCCATGCCCGCCTATGACCCCAACAACCCGTTTGCCAAGATCCTGCGCGGCGAGTTTCCCTGCTACAAGGTTTACGAGAACGGTAACGTCCTCGCCTTTCTCGACATCATGCCGAGATGTCCCGGACATACGCTGGTGATTCCGAAGGCGCCGGCCCGCAACGTCCTCGATATTTCGCCCGAGGATTTCGCCCATGTCGCGCGCGCCGCGCACAAGATTTCGGCCGCGGCGATCGAGGCATTCAGAGCCGACGGCATTACCCTGCAGCAGTTCAACGAACCCGCCGGCGGACAGGTGGTATTTCACCTGCACATGCACGTGATGCCCCGCCACGCCGGGGTCGCGCTGCTGCCGCCGGCCAGCCGCAAGGAAGACGCCAAAGTGCTCGAAGAGAACGCCGCGAGGCTGCTGACGGCGTTGAAGGACCGGTGATTGCATTCTCACGCGGTCATTGCCGGGACCGAAGCGACGAAGCCCATCGGGTCTTGAGTGGCGCAATGGATGCTTCGCTGCCATCGGGCGCGCATTTAGCACGACCAGTCGGCTCGCAAAGCGAAGGATGGCTTGTCACTCCCGCTCAAAATCCGCGGCCTTTTGCGCCGCCAGCGGCGAGAACTCACAGCGGTCGGGTTTGAGATCGATCAGCGGCGTGTCGTCGAGGCAGTCGAGGCCGCGCACCAGAACGGTGTTTCCCTCAACCCTGACCAGCTTGACGATCGAGGTGCCGATCGGGTTCGGCCGTTGCGGCGAGCGCAGCGAAAACGTGCCGCGCGTCGATCTGTTGTCTTTCGGGCTTTGCAGCACCAGGTCGCGGCGCGACTGATGCAGCCAGTAAATCACTTCGAGGTTTGAATAGAAATCGACCCCCTTCAGCGCCGGCACCCAAGGCTCGAAAATCTCGAGCCGGCACACGGGGCCGTCGTGGCTCCCTTGCCGGGGCGTATCCTCGCGCGAGGTCCAAGGGGTACGGATACGGCCAATGAAGACCAGTCCGGCATCGCGCGGCGGCGGCGTCTCGACGGCCAATTCCCCTTCCCGCAGTCCACTTGCTTGAACCATATCTGCCTGCCTCAGATCATCTTGACGCACCATGCGAGTCGTAGTCGAGCATAACGCTGGCGAAAACGCCCTGCGTCAAGCGAAGCGCTCATGATGCCCGTCGTGCAGCGGCCCTAGCCCCTGACGAACATGTTGCGCAGGACGAAACAGGCGCCGCCGGCACGCCGGATCCGGTTGCAGAGATCGTCAGCCGCCGGGCGAGTGTCGGCGCCGATCCGCACCTGATAAAAGGTCCGGCTACCCCGGCTACGCAGCACCGAGCTGAGCAAGCTCGGATCCTGGCCGCCAATCACGCCGCTCAGCCGCTTCATCGCGCGCCCATACATGGCCAGCGCCTGGTTGCGATCAAAGCCGGCGGCAAGCTGCACACCCCATGCGCGCGCGGCGCCAAGTTTCACACGCTGTTCAAGCTGGGTGACGAAGGGGTTGGGCGCCCGTCTAAGCAGCGCCATCAATTGCCGGCAACTTGAGTTTGGCGCACGGTCCGCCATCTTGGTGTTCTTGCCGGCGGCGGCCCAGTCATCGACCGACGTTCCGGTAATGGCAGACACATAATTGCGCGTCTCCTGGGGCATCGGGCCGGTGCCGGCGAGCCATTCCTGCACCCGCCGCGGCCCGGCATTGTAGGCCGCGGCGGCAAGCCCGAGATTGCCGAACTGGTTGCGCAATTCGTTCAGGAACTCCGCGGATTTCGGGAGCGCCTGCACGGGATCGAAGGGGTCGAGCAACCGGCGCTCATTGGCCGTACCCGGCATGAACTGCGCGATACCCTGCGCGCGCTGTCCGCTGCGCGTGACCGGTCCGACGGCATTGGATTGAAAGCGACTTTCTTGCCAGATTACGCGCGCAAAAAATTCCAGCGGCAGGTCGTTGGCCCGAGCCGCCGACTCGATCATCAGGCACATCGCCTCGCGGGTGTCGCTCTCGCGCCCGCCGCCTTGGTTTTCATCTTTTGGCGCGGCGAGTTCCTCAACGCTCGGCCGCGCGACATCGGTTTTGACCGCCGCTGCACCCTCCGCCAGCGCCGGCGCCACCGAGATAGTCGCAAAGGCAACGCCCAGCAGACAGAACACCGTTCGCATCACAGCCCTGTTTTTCGAAAAGACCGTGCTTGACACAGGGAACCCGTTGTCTAGCTATCTGCAACAATGATGGCGCGCGCGTGGGAGCGCAAGGCATGACGGCACCTCCTGACAACCAGCTTGGTTTCGCGGCCGACGACGACGTGCCGATCCCCTATATGGTGCGCACCCGCGAATATTATGCGGCGATCGGCTACACCACGCCCTATCGCTGGGCGCATCATGTCGAGGCACCGTTTCAGGAACTGAACAAGCCGCTCGGCCAGTCGCGCGTCACCATCATCACCACGGCGGCGCCGTTCGATCCAGCCAAGGGCGATCAGGGCCCGGACGCCAAATACAACGGCGGTGCGAAATTCTATTCGGTCTATCAGGGCGACACTGCGAAGAGCCATGATTTGCGGATTTCTCACATCGCCTATGACCGCGTGCACACCTCAGCCGACGACAGCGGCACCTGGTTTCCGCTGCCGCAACTTCGTCGGCTGGCGCGCGAGGGCCGGATCGGCGAAGTCGCCCCGCGCTTTTTCGGCGCGCCGACCAACCGCAGCCATCGCGTGACGATCGAGACCGATGCGCCGGACATTCTGGCGCGTTGCCGGGCCGACAAGGTCGATGCCGCAGTGCTGGTGCCGAACTGTCCGGTATGCCACCAGACCATCAGCCTGGTCGCCCGCCATCTGGAAGCCAATGGCATTTCGACCGTGGTGATGGGGTGTGCCAAGGACATCGTCGAGCATGCCGCGGTGCCGCGGTTCCTGTTCTCCGATTTTCCGCTCGGCAATTCGGCCGGCAGGCCGCATGACCCGGCATCTCAGGCGTTGACGCTCGAGCTTGCGCTGCGCGTGCTGGAGCAGGCGCCCGGCCCGCAGACCACCGTACAATCGCCGCTGCGATGGAATACGGATGTTTCCTGGAAGCAGGACTATAACAACGTCGCGCGCCTAAGCGCGGAGGAATTGGCGCAGCGGCGGGGCGAATTCGACGCACAGAAGAAAATCGCGCGCCGATTGCGCGAAGGTGTAGGCGCTTGAACCGCCGAAATTCGCAACCTCGCCGGCATCGATCGGTTTAGGTTAACGCCGCATTTTGCCTGTGGCGGCCTTTCGCGCCGGGCCAAGCCGGGTATGGTCCCCCGCTTTATTGGGAGATTATCGATGTTGGACCAACGCCAGAACCCGCGCGACAAGGTCAGCTATGGCGGCTTTGCCGAACTCGGCGAAGACGGCGCAGAGCACCGAGGCGTCGTCCGCAACATCTCCGAAAAAGGCGCGCGTCTTGCGTTCAGCAACGTCACCAAGCTGCCCAGGGAGCAGATCTCGCTCACGATCGCGCGAAAGGGCCGCTCTTTGCTCGCCAGGATCGTTTGGTGGCGCGACAATTTCATCGGCATCGCGTTCAAATCGGAGGCCACGGCCGGGTTGCCTGTCTCCGATCTGGCGGAACGCTTGCGGAAGAGCGAGCAGAAAAAGCGCCAGCTGCAGCGCCGTATCGAAGAACTGATCCGCCAAGGCTGACCGCGGACGGATTTCCAGGGCCCGGCCTTGTGCCGGGGCCGGTTGGAACCATCGCCGCCCTGCCAAGTTCCAGATCATTGGGTGATCTCGGCTGCCAGGGCGTGGCTTCCGGAATCCAACTCGCGTTCAATCATTTACGTTGTCCGCCATGATCGAGCATGCCGACGGCCTGCCGCAGCCGCAACGCACTTGGGCTATTGTCACGATTGCGCTCGGCATCATCATGTCGGTCGTGGACGGCGCCATCGCCAACGTCGCGCTGCCGACGATCGCGGCGGATCTTGACGCAAGTCCCGCGTTTTCGATCTGGATCGTCAACGGCTACCAACTGGCGATCACGATTTCGCTGCTGCCGCTGGCTTCGCTCGGCGAAATCATCGGCTATCGGCGCGTTTACCTGTCAGGACTTTTGCTGTTCACGCTCGCATCGCTGCTTTGTGCGCTTTCGCCCACGCTTCTGCTGCTGACCGTCGCGCGCATCGTGCAGGGATTTGGCGCAGCCGGGATCATGAGCGTCAACGCCGCATTGGTCCGCTTCACTTACCCGCGTGCGCTGCTCGGCCGCGGTATTGGTCTCAACGCATTTGTGGTCGCCGTCTCCGCCGCGCTCGGACCGACAATGGCCTCGGCTATTCTGGCGCTCGGGAGCTGGCCCTATCTATTTGCGGTCAACATTCCCTTTGGTGTCACAGCGCTCGCGCTGGGTTGGCGCTGCCTGCCGCACACCAAGCCCGCCACTCACGCCTTCGACTGGCAGAGCGCAGGCTTGAGCGCCGTCACCTTCGGGGTCGGAATAGCCGCCATCGACAGCGTCGG
Source organism: uncultured Alphaproteobacteria bacterium (assembly GCA_963840155.1). GTDB lineage: Bacteria > Pseudomonadota > Alphaproteobacteria > Rhizobiales > Xanthobacteraceae > Bradyrhizobium. Next base: position 424,295 of record CAWIXP010000001.1, on the reverse strand, counting down.
ACACGGAGAGCCTCTGCTCACCTGGTTGATGGAGTTCTGGAATAGCGGCCGTTGCCGCTGTGCTGCTGGTATATCGCGAGACACACGTATCCTCGCCATTGCTGCCGCTGGATCTGTTGCGCATTCCCGTGTTCGCGCTCTCGATCGCCACCTCGATTGCCTCTTTCTGCGGCCAAATGCTGGCCTTCGTCGCGATTCCTTTTTATCTGCAGAGCCACTTCGGATACTCCGCGGTACAGATGGGACTTCTGATCACACCCTGGCCGATCGCGGTGGCGTTTGCGGCTCCGCTGGCCGGCCGCCTGGTCGAGCACTATCCGGCCGGCCTCTTGGGCGGTATCGGATTGGGGTTGTTCGCTGCCGGGCTTGCCGCATTGGCGCTGTTGCCTGCCGCACCCTCGCCGCTCGACGTGGCATGGCGGATGGCGCTTGCTGGCGCTGGTTTCGGTTTATTCCAGACACCCAATAATCGCACGATGATTGCTGCAGCTCCGCGCGAACGAACCGGCGGCGCAAGCGGCATGCTCGGGACGGCACGGTTGTTGGGACAGACGACGGGCGCGGCCTTGGTGGCGCTGTTTCTGGCGCGCTATCCGGTGGAGGGTGCCCGAATTGCGCTACTGGTCGCCGTCGGTTTTGCCCTGATCGGCGCCACGCTCAGCATGCTGAGGCTGGCGCCGTCCGGGGCCAGAGGCTCCGAACGCGTACGGGTCCAGGACGGCCAACGGCTGAAGGGCGAGTGAGCGAACACGGTTCAAGCGCGGTAACAAAAAGGCCGGCCCATTAGCCGGCCTTGCGCCTTGATCGATCGAAGTTCTTACACCTTGACCAGCGGGCCTCGTGAAACCGGGCCCTTCGCTCCGCCGCCACTGGGGCCGTTTGGTTTCGGCTTGCGGGGGACATTCCGCTTGCGGGCCCCCGGCAGCTTTTCGGGTTTCGGCGTGACCGGGCCTTCGACGAATTCGAAGCCGATGTTTTCCTGCGCCGATTCCGCTGCCGCCTCGTCCTTGACCAGCACGACGCGAACGTGACCCCCGCCCTTCAGCTTGCCGAACAGCACTTCATCGGCGAGCGGCTTCTTGATGTGTTCCTGGATCACGCGCGCCATCGGCCGCGCCCCCATCTGCTCGTCATAGCCGTGCTGGATCAGCCAGGCCTTGGCGGGATCCGACAGTTCGATGGTGACGTCGCGGTCGGCGAGTTGTGCCTCAAGTTGCAGCACGAACTTCTCGACCACCATGCCGATCACCTCGGCGTTGAGATGCGCGAATGAAATGATGGCATCGAGCCGGTTGCGAAACTCGGGTGCGAACTGGCGATTGATCGCCTCGTGATCGTCCCCTTCCCGCCGATTGCGCGTGAAACCGAAGGCCTGGCGTGCAAGGTCCGCGGCCCCCGCATTGGTCGTCATGATCAGGATCACATTGCGGAAGTTGATTTGCTTCCCGTTATGGTCCGTGAGCCGGCCGTGATCCATGATCTGCAGCAGCACATTGTAGAGGTCAGGATGCGCCTTCTCGATTTCGTCGAGCAGCACCACGCAATGCGGATGCTGATCGACGCCGTCGGTCAGCAGACCACCCTGGTCGAATCCGACATAACCCGGAGGCGCGCCGATCAGGCGCGACACGGTGTGCCGCTCCATGTATTCCGACATGTCGAAGCGAATCAGTTCGACACCAAGCGAGGCTGCCAGCTGCTTTGCAACTTCGGTCTTGCCGACGCCAGTCGGGCCGGAGAACAAGTACGAACCGATCGGCTTCTCCGGCTCGCGCAAGCCGGCCCGCGCCAGCTTGATGGAGGCGGATAGTGCTTCGATGGCCTTGTCCTGACCAAACACCACGCGCTTCAAGGTCTGCTCGAGATGCTTCAGCACCTCGGCATCGTCCTTCGAAACGCTCTTCGGCGGTATCCGCGCCATCGTCGCGATCGTGGTCTCGATTTCCTTGATGCCGATGGTCTTCTTGCGCTTGCTCTCCGTGACCAGCATCTGCGCCGCACCTGACTCGTCGATCACGTCGATGGCCTTGTCCGGCAGCTTGCGGTCATGGATGTAGCGCGACGACAACTGCACCGCGGCCTCGATGGCCTCGTTGGTGTATTTCAGCCGGTGGTAGTCCTCGAAATAGGGTTTCAGGCCCTTCAGGATTGCGATCGCGTCATCGACCGTGGGCTCGTTGATGTCGATCTTCTGGAACCGGCGCACCAGCGCGCGATCCTTCTCGAAATGCTGGCGGTATTCCTTGTAAGTGGTCGAACCCATGCAGCGGATGTTGCCCGCCGCTAGCGCCGGCTTCAAAAGGTTGGACGCGTCCATCGCGCCGCCTGAAGTTGCTCCTGCGCCGATCACCGTGTGGATCTCGTCGATGAACAGAATCGCGTTCGGATGCGCCTCGAGTTCCTTGAGCACCTGCTTCAACCGCTCTTCGAAATCCCCGCGATAGCGGGTACCTGCGAGCAAGGTGCCCATATCGAGCGAGAACACGGTGGCTGCGGCCAATACTTCCGGCACTTCGCTGTCGACGATGCGTTTTGCAAGTCCTTCCGCGATTGCGGTCTTGCCGACGCCGGCTTCGCCAACGAACAGGGGGTTATTCTTCTGGCGGCGGCACAGCACCTGAATCGCGCGGTTGATCTCGGAATTTCGTCCGATCACCGGATCGATCTTGCCATCCCGCGCCTTCTTATTGAGGTTCACGCAGTAGGTCTCGAGCGCCTCGCCCTTTTTCTTGGAATCCTCGTTGCCCTTGGTCTCGGTTTCCTCATCGACGCCGCGCACCGGGCGCGCCTCGGACACTCCGGGCCGCTTGGCAATACCGTGGCTGATGTAATTGACCGCGTCGTAGCGGGTCATGTCCTGCTCCTGCAGGAAATACGCGGCATGGCTCTCGCGCTCCGCGAAGATCGCAATCAGGACATTGGCGCCGGTGACCTCCTCGCGACCGGAGGACTGGACGTGAATCACCGCGCGCTGGATCACGCGCTGAAACCCCGCGGTCGGCTTGGCGTCATCGGCGCCGTCGGTAACCAGATTTTCGAATTCGGTTTCCAGATAGTTGACGAGACTGGTGCGCAGCTTGTCGAGATCGACGCTGCAAGCACGCATGACGGCCGCCGCATCCGAGTCATCGATCAACGACAGCAGAAGATGTTCAAGCGTCGCGTATTGATGGTGACGCTCGTTGGCAATCGCCAGCGCACGATGCAGCGATTGTTCCAGGCTTTGGGAAAAAGTCGGCATTATGGTCCTCTATGGCCTTCGCCATCATGATGGCCGTTGCCCGCACAGGCAACAACAACCTTTGCATATATAGTTAGACCCGATCATGGCGAAAGACCGGCCTGCCGCGACTCCTCCTACGTTCGGACCACAAGCCGACATCCGGAAACCCGGCAGGCGCAACCCGACAAAGACGGCGGGCCGGTCCGGCCCACCGCATCACTCCTGCACACCCTGATGCAAAACTCGTTCAGGCAAAACCTGTTCCGGTTTTGCCCGATATTGCGCGAAGTTACTTCTTTTCCATCACGCATTGCAGCGGATGCTGGTGCTTGCGAGCAAAATCCATCACCTGCGTCACCTTGGTCTCGGCGATCTCGTAGGTGAATATCCCGCACTCCCCAATGCCATGATGATGGACGTGGAGCATGATCTTGGTCGCGGCCTCGACGTCCTTCTGAAAGAATTTCTCCAGGACGTGAACGACGAATTCCATCGGCGTATAGTCGTCGTTCAAAATCAGCACCCGATACAGATTCGGGCGCTTTGTCTTCGGCTTGACCTTTGCGATGACGGAAGTGGCTGGACCGCCGCCGCCTCCCGCAGGGTTCTCATCGTTGCCCATTCGGGGAGCAGATGCGGTGATGGCGGCGCGCGAATCAAGTCTGGAAGCTAGTTGCGGCATGGCACGGCGTTCGAAATCCCCACAGAAACCGGACAATGACCCACGCGATGTTCTCCTGCCGGAGCCATCCAAGAGTTCCCAGGCACATTCCGGATCACCGCTCCCGGCCGGCCGACCCATCGACTGGATCGCGTAGCTTGAATATGGGTCCGCTTCTGGCTCGCCGCAAGCGCGCAAATACTCGTCAGATCCGACCTGCGGCGGGGCCGATTCCGGGTTCGGCTATCAGCGCAAGATTAATCAATCTCGTGGGCTTTGACAAAGCCACGCAGCATCCGCAGTTTAGCGCTCTAGGGCGGATACCGCAGCCTAACCCGCCACTTTCCATTGCAATCGACCCGTTTTTCTTGAGGACGGCTTTAAGATATGGTGAGTTGCACAGGTGGTCGGCGCCAGGAGCGAGACTTTCGATGCCCATAACGCCCGCGCATCGCTAAGCAGCGCCGCTAGCGCGCTCGCCAAACACTCAGGCAAGAAAAAACCCGGCTGTAATGGCCGGGCTTTTGACGCGAAGGCGACGCCGAAGTTAGGCGGCAGCGGCCGGTGTCAATTTCGAGACGATGTTCTCCATCGGCTTGTACGCCTGCTTGGCGAGATCGGTATAAAGCCCCGCGATCTTCTGCGACTCGGCCACAAAGGTCTCGTAAGTGGACTTTGCGTAATCGGTCTGCACTTCGATTGCCTTGTCCAGCGACTTCACGCCGGAGAGCTTCTCGACGAACGACCTCGTATCCTCAAACGACTTCTTCGTGTAGTCGCCATAGGCGTTTGCGATGGCCTGAAGACCGTTCTGAACGGTAGTTGCCGAAGCAACCACGCTCTGGAGATGCTCTTTGCCGTACTGCTGAATGTCTTCAACCTTGATCATTATGGAGTCCTTCCCAGAGGGCTGTGCCAACGGATCTGCCGGGGAGGCCGGCTTCCTGACAACCCTTATATAGTGCGGTGCACAATAAAGTCAAGATTCCTTGTGCGACGCACAATCATTGAATTTAGGGACCCCGGGAAGGGCTGTGTTTAATGTTTTGGAAACCCAGCGCACCTAACCTGAATCCCGGTCTGCTCCAGTCTCATGGATCCGGTAGTCGAAAAGCTCTTTGTGTAGAGTATCTTAGCTGGAACAAAGGGTTGGACCGCGACCGGAGACGAAAATATCGGGGATAGCGTGGCTTAGCCCGGCAACGTGGTGCGCCATTCGGCATAATTTGGCCTCACGAACCGGTGATCAAGACAAGGAAGATGGGACGGGGAAGTTTATGCTTCGCACAACATGGGCGTCCTCGCGTGTTTTGCGGGTTTGGGTTTTCGGGCTCGTCGCGGCCACCGCTGCATTCATCTTCACCAGCGACAGCGCCGATGCGCGTCGTTACTCCGGGCATCGCCATCATGCCCACGTGCGCCACCAAGAAGCGCGCGAGAGCTACAGCCCTGCGTTCTCCTCGATTATCGTAGACGGCAATTCCGGCGCGACGCTTGCGGCCAGCAATCCGGACTCGAGCCGTCACCCTGCTTCGCTCACCAAGATCATGACGCTTTATTTGCTGTTCGAGCGTCTCGATGCCGGCAGGATGAAACTCGATTCCGAGATGGGGGTTTCCGAACACGCCTCGGAGCAGGCGCCGACCAAACTTGGCCTGCGCCCCGGTCAAACCATCCGTGTCGAAGACGCCATCAAGGGCCTGGTCACCCGCTCCGCCAACGACGCTGCCGTTGTCATCGCGGAAACGATTGCCGGCAGTGAAGACGATTTCGCCAAGCTGATGACCCGCAAGGCGCACGCACTTGGAATGTCGCGGACCGTCTATCGCAACGCCTCGGGCCTGCCAGACGACGACCAGGTGACCACCGCGCGCGACCAATCGACACTCGGCCGCGCCATTCAGGACAGGTTCCCGCGCTACTACCGCTATTTCGCGACGACGGCATTCAACTATCACGGCCAATCGATCCGCAACCACAACCATCTGCTCGGCAGCGTCGAAGGCGTTGATGGCATCAAGACCGGTTACACCCGCGCCTCGGGCTTCAATCTCGTGACCTCTATGCGGCGCGGCAACCGCCATTTAATCGGTGTCGTGATGGGAGGCCACAGCGGCGGTTCGCGCGACGCCATCATGCGCAACCTGCTGGCCGAAAACCTGGAGAGAGCCGCGACCAAGCGCACCGTTGCCGCGATCACCGAACGCAATCCCTCAGATGCGAATGCCGATGTTGCCGATGCCGACTCGCGGACAGCACAGGCGGCCCGGCTCCAAGTCAGCTCTGCAGCGCCCAACCCGGCCGCTTCTGCGCTCGCGCGATCGACCGCGTCGGCTATCCCGTCAGTGTTCGCCGAGGCCACCGCTGCGGTGCCGCCGCAGCAAGCCCGGTCCGAACCCGCCCCACTTACCAGCGGCGTGATCCAAACTCAGCCGATCGCCGCGATTCCCGGTTCGTCCGAACCGATGAAGCCGGTCAAGGTCAAGACCGTTCAGGTCAAGGCCGGACCGCTAAAGCTGGCTTCCGCTGGTTCGCCCCAGTCGCCGACACCGATCACCAGCGCTTTACCTGCAGCGCGTCCGGAAGTGCCGGAGACCTCAAGCGCATTCGTTGCAAAGGCCGAAACCAACAGGCCTGAGGCGATCAAAGCCGAAGCCAGCAAGCTCGACATTCCCCGCACCGAAATGCCGCCCCAGCCGGCCAACCACGGCACCGGCAACGGTCTGCTGGGCGTACTGCCAGCATCGGCCTCCCAAGCGATGGCCTACGCCGATCCTGCCCCCCGTGTCCAACCCCAGCCGCAGGCCGCCTCGCAGGCCGGTTCGATGAAGTCAGCCGCAACTCACACCGGATGGATCGTTCAGGTCGGCGCACTCGAAAGCCAAAGCGAAGCGCTGCAGCGCATCGACACAGCGCGCAATCAGGCCCACGGCCTACTCGGCAGGGCCGACCCATTTACCGAGCCAGTGGTCGCCAAAGGCGACCGGAAGCTGTTCCGAGCCCGCTTCGCGGGTCTCGATCGCGATCAGGCCGAAGCGGTATGCCGGACCCTGAAGCGTTCCGAGATCTCCTGCATCACGATCCGTAACTGACCCATACGGCCAGATTCCTCGATCGACGGAGCCGAAGGACGCCTCGATTGCGCCCGACAGCAGGCCCTGTGGGCCGTCCAAGGCCGAGATCACGCAGGTGGTGAGCACAGTGCAATCCGCGCTTGGCCAACCTGCGATCTGATTTTGAACTCCCCGCCCCGGAACAAACCCGCCTCGCGCAAACTTCTCGTCAAGACTTTGCGGTTAGAACTGCAGGTCTGAACGATCGGCTACGCCGGACAACGACGGGCGGCAGCGGGACGTCAACCAGAGCAAAGCGAGACGCAACTCGCGTTTGGTAGTGTTTCCGGAGTTAGTTGCGATGCGTGCGAAGCAAAGTTTCCTTGGCCTCGTTTACACGGGCGGCGAGGTACGTCGACCCCCCTTGGTCGGGATGCAGTTTCTTCATGAGCGCTCGGTGCGCTCGCCCGATCTCATCGCGCCCCGCGCCAGGCTGCAGGCCAAGGATCTGATAGGCCTCCTCGTCCGTCATTTTGCCGCTCGCCGGCGCGCGGCGCTGCCCCCGTGCCGCGTTTCCTTGCGCGTCCTGACGCCAGGCGGGAAACCTGCGGTCCAAATAGCTTTCAAGTAAAGATACGCTCTCGGCATCGAAGCTCGGCGCCATGGCCATCAACTCCGGAAGGTCGAATTCACTTAGCGAACGGCCGGCATAGGGCCCGGTTACGATCTGACCCGAGAGTTCGCCGCTATCGTGATCGAGGACCATATCGAGGAACTGCGAGCGGACCCGTGAACTCTGTCCCGGCGAGCGTGGCGTATTTGCGCGGCCGAAGATGCCACCGATATTGCCGAATCCCGATGGCCCGAATGGCGACCAGCCGAGCAGTCCCGCGCCAAAGATGCCAAGCGGCACCGCCACGGCAAGTTCCCCCTTGATTCCGGTGAAGGCAGCGACCGCCAGCGCCACGATGCCGCCGCCGATCTTGAGCGCGCGCGCCAGCACGACCGGATTGGCTGCCCGAAACATCTGCAGCAGCGAATAGAGAACTATTACGGCGACGACGCCGACGATCAGGGCAGGCATGACTGCATTATAGTGGCATCGGCGACAAAAAGCATGCCGCTCTCGCCTTGCGGAGAGCCCAAGCCGGTCACTTCATCTGGCCGAGCAATTTTGCAGCGCCGCTTCCGCTCTTCGATAGCCGCAGCAGTGCTTCGCGTCCACCGGCGGCGTAGGCCGCCGCGGCGCGCAGCAGTTCGCGCAATTGCGCCGCCGCACCGGGATCGAACCGGCACCACGCCCCGCCGGTGAGCCGCGCAATTTCCCGAAACGCCTGCTCGGCGACCGCGTCGTGACCTTCCTGGAACATGAATACCGGAACCTTGAGCAGTCCGAGTTCGCCGGCCTTGGCGCAGAGATCGTCGACCCTTTCCTCCATCGCGTCGCCGACGAACACCACCGCGCGCACCCCGGAGGCGACCGCCTCGCGTCGGGCCTCCGACAGCACCTTGCCGATCTGGGTATTGCCGCCGCGGCAATCGATCTTGCCCATCAGCTTTGCGAGCTGGGCGCTGTCGGAAATCCAGGCCGTGGCGCGGCATTCGTTGAACCCCCGATAATAGACGAGGCGGATGTCGAGACTGCCGAGCGAGGCCGCTTCGCGAAACATGTCGGCCTGCAGCGCACAGGCCATGTCCCATGTCGGCTGCCGACTCATGGTAGCGTCGAGCGCGAATACCAGCCGGCCCTTGGCGCCCGCTGCATGGGGCGACATCGCGCGAGCTTTTGCCACGAACGCGGCAATATCTCCCGATGCCGACGGCTTCGTCTCCGGCAACGAACCAGCCTTGCCGGACGCGGATTTCTGCGCCGAGCTAACGCCGCCTGCAGACTTGGGATTGATGGGCTCGCCGGACATAAGTGCTCGCGAAGCTGCAGCAGTCTTTATGTGGGCCGGATCAGGGCACGGTCAATCGCGATCTCAAAGCTATTTTTCACGCCAGCGACGGCCGATCGCGGACTCCGCCGATCAGTTTTGGACCGGGACATAGGGTGTGACCGATCCGGCATCGGTCATGACGGGAGGTTTCGTTTCGACCGGCCTCAGCGAACTGTCGTCGGACAGGAACTTGTCGAGCATTTCCTGGATCGATGCCTTGGCTTGGTCGGGACCGGTGTCGCGCATGTCATTATGCTGGAAACCGGTGTTGACGACGGTAATCCCGACCTCCTCGCAAACCTCGTTGCCAGGAATGACGCCGGGATCCGGTTTGAATTCCGGGTCCATGGATCGGAACGAAAGAATCTTGAACCGGCCGTCCGTCGTGAATGGCACCCGCAGATTGTCGAGCGTCACGACCTTCTTGATATGTTCGGGATAGGTCTTGGCAAAATACATCGAGATGTCGCCGCCCATCGAATGCCCCACAATCGTCAGGCGATCGTAATCCGCATTCGGCTGGACCTTTTTCATTTCGTCGACGGCGAAACGGATATTGGCAACACCGCGCTGGTACTGCGGCAGACGGCCGACATAGAGTTCGCCGACTTTAGTCACCATCGGCGGATCGGTCGGCAGATCGTGCTGGATGCTGACCGCCATATAGCCGCGCCACGCAAAGACGTTGGCAAGGAACGAGTACTCGGTGAATTTGACGGTATTGCCATGATTGAGGATCGCTACGGGCAGCGTGATCATCCCGGCGCTGGCCTGCATTTCCCTGTCGCGGCGGATCGCCACGTCCACCGCGACCGGACGATTGTCGCGGGCCGTATCATGGAAGGTCAGCGTCTCGTGGCGGATCGCCCACCTGCTTGCGGTGAAGTATCCGACAATCACTAGTGTGCCGAGCGAAAGTAGAACGGTAATTCCACGTTTCATGTCGGGCTCTCGGTGCGCCGGCTGTGTTCCAAGGTCAGGAACTTTGGTTCCCTTGTCCATGATATATGTCACGTCGACGTGACAGAAAGAGTAAATGTTGTGAATTCACCGCCGGTTCCTTGTGCGATGCACCATTCGCGCGCTCTTGCAACGCACAAAATGGGAGCGGCACCCCATCAAGGCCTGGGACAGGAAAGCGGTGCCGCTAAGGGCCCAGGGTGGGCCCGCGCCGCCCGTGGGGCAATACCGTACGTTTTATGCGCCAAGGATATCGTGGAGCTCGAGCGGCTTGTCGACTTGGGTGAACCATTCGGCGCGGTTGGCGGCGCGGCGGCGGCCTCGTTCGTCCAGCGGCAGTTTCAACTGGCGAAGCAGGCTCGTCACCTCCTCGCGGGCGGTGACATGGCCAAGATTGGGGCGGGTGCCGAGGGTAGTCTCGTCGATATCGTCGAGAGCGGTCAGCCCGCGCGGAAAAAACTCGCGGTAAACCACGCGCTCGGCAAAGCCGTCAATCGAGCGGAAGCCAAGCCGGAACGACAATTCATTGAGGCCATCGGCCACCAGCTGCTTGTTACGCGACCCCAGCATCGACAGCCGGTTGCGAACCACGATCCAATCGGTAGTGGCGCCGTCGAGCTGCCGCCGCTTGCGTCTCGTGTCACGCACCATTTCCGCGTAGTGGCTTTCACCGGTCACGGCATAGGTCGCGGGATCGACGGTCCCCAGAACGTCGAAATCGAGGAAGCTGTCGTTGATCGGCGTCACCAGAGTATCGGCCATCGAGTGCGCCAGCCGCATCAGGTAGCTGTCCGATCCCGGGGTATCGATGACAATAAAATCGAAGGTGCTCTCGACCGCGCTTACAGCCTCCATGAACTGCTGGAACTCGGATGATTCGTTCTCCGCGATCTGCATGGTCTCGCCGAGCTTGATGCAGCAATGCACCGGAAATTCGAGATCCAGACCGGTACGGCGGGCCCAGGCGCTCCGGTTGTTGATGTAACGGGTGAAGCTCTGCTGGCGGCAGTCGAGGTCAATGGTGGCAACCCTCTGACCGGCTTTCATCAGGGCAACCGCGATATGAAGAGCGGTGGTGGATTTTCCCGACCCCCCCTTTTCGTTTCCCAGCACAACGACATGAGCTGAGCCCGATTGCCCCTGACTGGCCTGCAGCAACATGTTTCGACCCCCTGCCGTATCTTCAAATCACCGGGGACTGCGGTCAAGTGAATTGAGCGATAAGATTCCGGAATCGCTGATGGTCCGATTTAATCATGAATCGCACGGAGGGATTAGCACCGTCTGTCACCGAACGCACAATTTGGCCGCATCTTTTTCGTAATCTCCAACCGCGTGGCGACCCGCTTGGGGCCAAGCAGGGGGCTTGATAGGGTCGGCATGTCGCCCGCAGGCGACGATATCAAGGCGGCGATGGCGGGCGGCGCCACGGAGACCGGGTGTCGGCTTTATCCTCGAATATGTCGAGGCCGACACGCCGAAACGCTGGCCCCGATCGGGTCGGTGCAGGATGGCCCGGCGCGGGTACTGGCTGCGGCGAGGCTTGGAAACACCCGTCTGATCGACCACGCCGCCGTTTAGAGTAGCCGCTTAAAGCAGCCCCAGGTCGCGCAGTTCGCGGCGCAACGGTTCGGGCATCGCGGCGACGCCCGCGCCCGCGGATTTGAGGTCCGGCGGGACATCGCCATTGGCAAAGTAGCGCCAGCCCTGGAACGGGCGCATCGGGCGCGGCAGCACCGGAATGACTTTGGGCTGCATGGCCAGACGGCATCGTCCGATGCCGTCGCGATCCCTGAACGGCTCGATCGCAATAATCTTCTCCCGGGCCGCGATTTCGCCGCGGATCACCCAGTACAGCGAGCCGCCCGCGAGCACCTCGTCGAGCCGCTTAGGCGTCATCCGGGTGACGTGGACGTGACGGAGCGGCAGGCCCTTTTTCCTGGCGGTCCGCATGCGTTCGGCGACCCAGCCTTCGAGTTCCTTGACCGACTCGCAGCCGACGGCAAGCTTGATGAGATGAAGGGGCATCCGTCGAGGTTAGCGATCAGCGCCGGCTTTTGAAAGGTTCAATCATTCGCGGCCGGCGCCGCGATCGCGGCAGCCGCGGGCGCAAGCTGGACCGGTGCCGCCGTGATGCGCGAAGGTTTCGGCGAGGCCGGCTTTTTGGCCGCGGCCAACGTCGGAGCTGTCGCGGGCGCCGGACGCGGCGATGGCAAGGGCGCGCTCGCTGCCGGCGCTGCGCTGCGCGGCGCCGATGGCGTCGTTGCCGTGCCCGGCTCGGGCGTCATGATGCTTACAGGCGGGGTCGAGGCTGCGCTGGGAAACTCGGCATTGGTCGGTTTGCCGGGTGGCATCGATGGCGCAAGCGCCGCAACCGATGCTGCCGGCGCGGGAGCGTTCCACGACGACGCATAATGGGAGATCATGCCCTCATAAATCCGTTCATCCATGTTGGCAGCGACTTGGCGATGATCGGTCAGCGCCCGGAAAGCGGCACATTCCGTCGGCGTGCAATGATCGCGGACCGCCAACACATAAGCCATCAAGCCATAGCGGTCGCGTTCGACCGCGCGGCGAACCGCCAGCAGTTCCAGGCTCATGCTCTTATCTGCGGAGGCAACATCGCCCGATGCTGTCAATCGCGAGATCTGGGATGCCGCATAGGCCAGTGCCGCGGCGGCTGCGTCGGGCGAACCGAATAATGCCCTTTCGCAGGCCGTCAAAACCATCTCACCCGCCAAATCGTCGATGCACGACAACGCCGGCAGCGCCGCGACCGCCAGCGGCAGAGATCGGGTCTCGGCGAACGCTGTTCTGTCGCTTGGGCCGAATCCGCGAATGGTGCCGGACACCGTTATACCGACGGCCAGCAGCGTGATCACCGTCAGCGCGCCATTGGCGACCGATTTTTCGGCGCGAACCAGCGTGATCAGAACGATGATGCCGAAGAATCCCGCTGCCCCCAGCGTCAGCCACATCGGAAAGGCCGGCGAACGCCAGATGTGGTCGAGTGACGTGGCCCAGGCCCAGTTCATGCGCGATGTCCCTCAACGCAGCATAAAGCGCACTCACCGAGTGAATGCTTTCTTCGTACTCAGCATGCGCAGAATGGTCCTGCGAACCCGGCGTTTTGACGGCGGCCGAAGCGGAATCCGCGTCAGCCGGCTGGGGCGCGCAATCTAGTCAGGAAACCGCGAGCTGACTTTCCTTGGCCACCCGTTCGAACGCCTCGGTCGAGTTCTTGATCCGATACTGGCAGTCATCGCCATCGGTCGGGAGCAGCCGGATCACCTCATAGGTCCCGCTGGCGGCCGGACGTGCGACGTTGCTGGCAGTGAAATAGACGGTCTCTCCAACGGTGAATTTGTGCTTCAACGCCCTCTCCATCACGCAATACATCGGCAGTGGCCCCATGGTCCCGCTGCAACCGCCGACTAAAACCAAGCGGCTGTATAGCATGGCAAAAGCGCAATTGGCCAGTTACATCAGGACATGGCAAATCCGCAGATTTTACAGGTATTTCAGTGCTATAATTGCAATTCCCGGGGCCCAGAGCCGGCTTCGGCGGCAAGGGTCTGGAACCCTTCCCGCCCGCTCGCTCAGGCGGTATGCGGAAGCCTGCCGTCCGGACTGGCGCGGTCGACGGCGGTGGGAAGTTGCTGGGCCAGCACCTTGGCCAATTGATCGACCGGGATATTGAAGCGGGCGGCCAACTGCTTGACCGTGTCACTGCCGAGCACCTGCTGCAGTTGTTCGGCGGTGATGGGCAGGTTCCGGCCATTTCCGATCCAGGATTTGACCTGCTCGCCAAAGCCGGCCTGCTGCAACTTGGCGATTACAGCGTTTAGCCCACCCTGACCGCCGCTGCCGAGCACTTCGCTCAGCACCACCGGCACCACGGCCGCTTCAAGCTGGCCAAGCGCACCTTTGAACGCAGGTGAATTTTCCAGTGAATCGAGAATTCCCATGGCCGGATCCTTTCGCTAATGCGCAGCGTGGCCTCCGGATTCAGAGCGCTTTGACCGGCTGGCGTCAAGCAGATTGCGAGCAGCGCCTCGGCCATTCGCATTCAGACGGTCTCGAACTTCTCAATGAGGATGGTCTCGGCGAGCGCGGCGCGGGTCCACTCCTCAAGGGCCGGCAGGGACATCATCGTTTCCATATAGGCCTTGAGGTCCGGCTCGACCGGGATCGCATAGGTGCGGAAGCGATGCACCACCGGAGCAAACATGGCGTCGGCCCCTCCAAACCTCCCGAACAGGAAGGGCCCCGCCTTGCCGTAACGCTCACGGCATTCGCTCCAGATCTTCTGAACACGGGCGATGTCAGCGCGCGCCTCCGCCGACAGCGCGGTCGCGCCGATCGGCCTATGCAGGTTCATGCCGCATTCGTTTCGAAGCGCCGCAAACCCCGAATGCATCTCGGCCGAAACCGAACGCGCATGCGCCCGGCGGGCGCGGTCCTCGGGCCACAGTTGTTTTTCCGGAAACCGCTCGGCCACGTATTCGATGATCGCGAGCGAATCCCAGATCGCAATGTCGCCGTCGACCAGCACCGGCACTTTCCCCGAACCCGTGAAATCAAGGATCCGCTGCTTGTCGGCCGCGCCGGTGTAGAGAGGGATAAATACCTCATCGAAGGCGACGTTGTTGGCCCGGAGCGCAAGCCAGGGCCGCATCGACCACGACGAATAGTTTTTGTTTCCGATCACAAGTTTCAAGTTCATGCCGCCGATCCTTTGATGTTGTCATCCTGCCGTGGCGTTCGAACAGGGCTCAATGGGTATATCCACTGTCACCGCCCGCCGCGTGATGGGAAGTTGCGTCAGCCTCCAAAATCCCGCGGTGCGAAGCTCAGATCGATCACTTTCCATTCGCCGTATCGGTCCACCGGCAACATCGCGTAGGGCTGGCAGGCCTCGAGCGCACTGATCGCGCCTTGCATCAGCGCTGGTCCCTTGGCGGACGCGCTGGCCTCGATCAGAACAGGCTCCCTCGCCAGTTTCCCGTCCGGCGTCATTAATACCCGCAGCGTGATCCTGATCTTGTCGGAGGGCGCGATCGATTTCGGAAGCTTCGAGCAGGTTCTCAAATGGCGTCGAAACTCATTGATAAGACTGGATTCGACATCGGCCTTCTCTGACGATTGCGCGTCGAAGTCGTCACCGGACTGGCCTGTGGGCGGAGTTATCGGCAATGCCGGCGGCAGACCAAGCATGACATGATATTTGATCGAAAGATCAGGCACTGGTGGAGCGAAGGCCGGCGAGGGAGATACCGATGGCTGCTGCGGCGCGACGGCAGCCTGTTGCGGATCGGGGCTAAGCGTCGACAGGGCCGCTGGCTCTTGCGGCGACGGCTGCGCTGCAGCCGGCACTGGCGTCCCCGGCGGAGAACTCGGCGGTGGCGATTTGGGCAGATCGGAGCCGTCGAAAGGCTGCGGCTCTCGATCGGGCTTTTCCTTGTTCAGGGCCTGCGCGGCCTCGCTCGGCGAGACAAGATCGACCATGATCGGTTCGGCGGTGACCGAACCGAACGGATGCACCTCGGTAAAGAGCAGTACCAGCATCAAAACCGACAGATGCGCGATCGCCGATGCCGCGATGCCTGAGCGCATGATCTCCTGTGGTTTCATCGTACCGGATCAAAATGTGGATGATGCTTTCCCCGACAGCATAGCGGCTGGGAGTGCCGCCTCAATCCCATTTCGGCGCGAAGCCGAAATTGGTGAGCCGGCCCTTGGCGCTTCCCATCTCGGCGATGGTGCGCATCTCTTCTTCGGAGAGCGCAAAATCGAAGATATCGATATTTTCCGATAACCGCTCGAGACGCGACGTCCGCGGAATTGCGGAAACGTTTTGCTGCACCAGCCAACGCAAGCATACTTGTGCCGCGGTCTTGCCGTGGACCTTTCCAATCCGCGCCAGTGTCGTGTCGCTCTTGACGCGCCCCTTTGCGACCGGACTATAGGCAACCAAGGCCATGCCGTGGCGCGCGCATGCCTCCCTCACCCTCGTCTGGTCGAGGTAGGGATGATACTCGACCTGATCGCACGCCAACGGCTCCGGGCACGCCGCGATCGCTTCATCGATCAGCGCCACGGTGAAGTTCGACACCCCGATATGCCTGGCCATGCCGAGCTGCTTGACGTGCGCCAGCGCGCCGAGCGTCTCCGCCAGCGGCACCTGCGGATTTGGCCAATGCAGCAGCAACAGGTCGACCTCGGTCAGGCGCAGCTTTGTCAGGCTCTCCTTGGTGGATCGCTCAAGATCGTTGGGCGCGAAATGGGTGGTCCAGACCTTGGTGGTAACGAACACGTCGTCGCGCCTGACTCGCGAGGCGCGCAGGCCCTCGCCGACCTCCCGCTCATTCTCATAAACCTGGGCGGTATCGACGTGGCGGTAGCCGAGCTTAAGTGCCTGCTCGACCAGGCGTGCGCAGGTCCGCCCGCGCAGTTCCCAGGTACCCAGCCCGATCGCCGGGATTTTGGCGCCGTTGCCCTCGACGAATTGCATGCGCGGGACTCTGATCGAATTGATGCCCCATTATGTCCCCTGGGGATCGCGCTGCCAACCGAGGGCTGCGGAACATCAAACCCGCGCCAAAGCGGCAAACACGGTTTCAGGGGCGTGGGCTATCACGGCGAGAAGCGCGCGCGCCGGCCCGCGCGGCAGGCGCTTGCCTTGTTCCCAATTGCGGATGGTTTCGACGGGCACCCCGAGCCGCGCGGCAAATTGCTGCTGGGTCAGGCGCGCACGCCGGCGAAGATCGCGTACCGCAGGTAACGTCGCGATGGCGATCGAACCCGGAGCGACCGCTGGCGCCGGCACCAGCGGAAACTCCCGCCCATCCCGCAGCTCGACGATCCGCCCATCCGCTTTCAGCCTTAAACGCTGCATGCGCGACTCCGTGGCGGCAATAGTCGATGATCGCCGTTAAGGCTTGATTAACGATACTGATCGCCGCCCATCAGCCTATTTGAGCCCGAACCAGAGCGTCGCGATGCCGAGGAACGAAAAGAAACCGACTACGTCGGTGATGGTCGTGACGAAAGTGCCGGACGCTACTGCCGGATCGGCCCGTACCCGCTCCAGCACCATTGGAATCAGAATGCCGCCCAGCGCGCCCGCCACCAGGTTGCAGATGATCGCCAATCCGATCACGATGCCGAGCCCGGGGATCTTGAACCAGGCCACTGCGGCGACCCCCGTGATGACGGCAAACGCCAGACCGTTGACGAGCCCGACCAGGCTCTCGCGGATCACCACCCGAAACGCGTTGTTGGAGCCGAGCTCGCGGGTTGCCAAGGCCCGCACCGCGACCGTCATGGTCTGGGTCGCGGCGTTGCCGCCCTGGCTGGCGACGATCGGGGCCAGCACCGCCAGGGCCACCATTTTCTCCAGCTGGCCCTCGAACAGACCGAGCACCGAGGATGCCAGGAACGCGGTGGCAAGATTGACCAGGAGCCAGTTGAAGCGGCCCTTGGCGATGGTCCAGACACTATCGGACAATTCCTCGCGCCGGGTAACGCCGCCTAGCGCCTTGAGGTCCTCGTCGGCCTCTTCCTCGATGACGTCGACCACGTCGTCGATGGTGATGACGCCGACCAGGCGGTTTGCTGTATCGACGACCGGCGCGGCAACCAGATTGTACTTTCCGAACAGCCGCGCCACCTCTTCCTGATCGTCCATGACAGAGACACGACGGCGGTCCTCATCGATCAGGTTGGCCAGCGGCACCGGCCGGCGCGAACGCAACAGGGCGTCCAGCGACACTGCGCCCTGCCAGCGTTGCTCCTTGTCGACCGCGTAGATTTCGTAAAACCGATCCGGAAGATTCGGGGTTTCGCGCATGTAGTCGATCGCCTGCCCAACGGTCCAGTCGGGCGGCACCGCGATGTACTCGGTCTGCATCCGCCGCCCGGCGGAATTTTCCGGATACAGCAGGCTTCGCTCGAGCGCGACCCGCTCGGTGAGCGGCAGCCTTTCGAGGATTTGTTCCTGATCCCGCTCGTCAAGGCCTTCGAGCAGCGCGACTGCGTCGTCGGATTCCAGTTCGCGAACGCCCTCCGCCACCGTCTCCGGCTCGAGTTCCTCGAGGATCTCCTCGCGGACGGAATCGTCGACCTCGTTCAGAGCCGAAAAGTCGAAATCCGTAGCCGTCAATTGGACCAGGCTGACGCGGTCGTCCGGTTCGAGCGCAGCGATCAAATCGCCGAGATCGGCCTCATGGAGCTCGGCGACCAGCGCACTCAGGAACGGGATATCGTCGGCATGTATGGCGCGCGAGACCGCTTCGACGAACTCGCGGCGAATCTCGCCGTCTTCCTCGCGCATCGGCAGATGCTCGAGCACCGACACGTTGGCGGGTTGGGCAGCGTCGATATCTTCGGCCATGCCGCGCCTCGCCGGTTTGACAGGATTGCTGAACTCATCTGTGTTGTCGCCTCACGCATTATCCAATCGGCGACACCTAGCGCAATGCCAAATATACGCCGACAAAACCGGTCTCGGAAGTTCATGAAGCTGGGGGGAGCCGCCCTCGGCACCGCGCTGGCGTGGACGGCAGCGGCCGGGGCGATGGAATGTCCACGCAAGGGAACGCTGGGCACCTCGCGAATTCTTCGCGTCGATGCCGCCACCACGCCGCGGGTGGGACTGAAAAGCTTCCCCCAGACGCTGCCGCTTGCGGATCACGAGGTCGTGCTGACATTCGACGATGGGCCGTGGCCGCCCACGACGCCGAAGGTGCTGGCCGCCCTGGCAAGCGAGTGCGTGCATGCGACGTTCTTCCTGATCGGCAAGCCCGCCTCGGAACATCCGGACCTAGTGCGCAGGATAGCGGCCGAGGGCCACTCCATCGGCCATCACACTTGGTCCCACCGCAGCCTGATGCGAATTCCGTCGGCGCAGACCACTGCGGAGATCGACCGCGGCATCTCCGCGGTTGAAACCGCGCTTCACGACGTCGCGACCACGGTCCCGAGCACGCCCTTCTTTCGTTTTCCCGGGTTTGAGTTCGACGCCGGCAACCCTCGGCCTGCTGCAATCACGCGGCATCGTCGTGTTCGGGGCCGACCTTTGGGCCAGCGATTGGAACGCGATGACACCAACCCAGGAATTGAAGCTGATCGTTGGTCGGCTCGCAGTAGCCCGCAAGGGGATCATCCTGTTCCACGATTCCAAGGCGCGCACCGCGGCCATGCTGCCGGCTTTCCTGCGCTATTTGCGGGATAATGACTATCACGTGGTTCACGTCGTGCCGACCGGGCCCGGCATCACGTTTGGCGGCGTGCCTTGAACCGGAAATGATGTGGGCAGTTCTTACAATTAAGGCAGCATTCATGTCGCGGCGTGTAATGGTCGCCTGCCTGCAGGGTGACGCGGACGGTATTTCATGATCGGTAGCCTGATGATCGGCATTCGGAGGCAGCGACGGATTGCCCTATGCGTGGGGTTGCTCACCTGCATGACCGCGCAAACCGCCGCGGCGGCCGACTGCCCCGGCCATCCCGACGCGCTCGGCACCGAGCGTACGCTGGTGGTCGATCCGCGGCAGCATCCTCGCATCGGCACCATGCAATATCCCGAGACCTTGCCGCTTGAAGACCATGAGGTGGTGCTGACGTTCGATGACGGGCCGCTGCCGCGCAACAGCAATCAGGTGTTGGAGATTCTGGCGTCGCAATGCGTGAAGGCGACGTTTTTCACCATCGGGCGCATGGCCCAGAGCTCACCGGAAGGCGTCCGCAAGCTGCGCGACGCCGGCCACACCATCGGCACCCACACCCAGACTCATCCGCTGGGCATGAACCGGATTCCAATCGAGCGTGCCAAGAAGGAAATCGACGATGGCATCGCCTCGGTAAAGGCCGCGCTCGGAGACGACGCCGCGGCGGTTGCGCCGTTTTTCCGGATCCCCGGGCTGGCGCGCGCCGAGGGCGTCGAGGATTACCTTGCGTCTTTGGGCATCCAGATCTGGAGCGCCGATTTTCTCGCCGACGATTGGCGGCACATCTCGTCCTCGCGCGTCTACGACCTGGCGATACGGCGGCTCGAGGAAAAAGGCAGAGGCATTCTCTTGCTCCACGACATCCAGCCACGCACCGTGGCGGCATTGCCAAGGCTTCTGCACGAACTGAAAGTGCGAGGCTATCGCATCGTCCATGTGGTGCCTGCGACACCGGAGTTGCCGGCGACCCCAACCGAGCCGCAGCAATGGCAGCTGCATCCGCCGTCAGAGTTGGTGGCGATCTCGCACTGGCCGAAGATTCCGGGTTTTGTGTTCAGGGAAGCCGATGCACTGCCCGTCCCATCGCGATCGGATTTCGACTCCCGCGCACTCGCCAACGGCGTTCCGCTGCCGCGGCAGGTGCCCTGGCCCCGGCAGCCGCTGCGGGCTTTCGATGCCGCCGCCGCCCTGCCGATACCGGCTCGCAATGTTTTCGAGATACCGGAAGGATCGTTTGCGGCCATCCTCCCGGCGTCGCGTCACGCCGAGCAAGGCATCCGCACCACCGGCGCGACGGATGGTCCCGCAAGGGTGATCTCGGAGGACGCCGGCCATTCTCACTCCACCGTCGGCAAGCATGCTGGACGTGCCCGCAAGCTCGACCCGGCCCATCTTCGCGGTCGCGGCACTCGGCTCGCGGCGCATACTGGCCGGCGCGCTGCAAATCAAGAAGGAAACGCGCAGCGCGTCAGTTCGTAACGATCTTTGACACGCACAGCAACAAGACCAGCGCGAGAAACAACAGATCGATGTAAGCGTTTATTTCGCCGGTCCGGCGCAGCGTGCTGACGTCGCTGACGATTTGCTTGCGCGAGGCCGATGCGGCGGGGCCCTCCCCCGCCAGACCCGCAAGGCGGCGCGCCTCGGCCTCAAGCCGCTCGATGCGGTGGAAGAAGTAGAACGAACGCAACGCCGTTGCCGATCGCATCGCGCCATATACCAGAACGAGTATGGCGACGATCGCGCGCTGGTTATATTTATCGAGGAAGTTCAAGCTGAAATAGACCAACAGCAGAAACGTGAAGTTCGAGAGAAATCGATAGGCATAGCCCAGGATTTGCATGCGCGGATTCCCGTCGGACGATCGCCGAAGATTGCATCGGGCCGCCGACATCGCTGCAGCAAAACTGCCTTGTTGCAGCCCGACGGTCGGGACTTAAAAACATCCCGCACATCTAAGCGCGGTGGCGCGCTCGGCGCACGCTTACCACGCCAGCACAGGCTTTCTGGTGCGCTCGGAGGGACTCGAACCCCCACGATGTTACTCACTGCCACCTCAAGGCAGCGCGTCTACCAATTCCGCCACGAGCGCTTGGGAGACCGGCACGGTCATCGCGCCGTGCCGGGATCAGCGGCGCCGATGTAACAAATCGGGCATGCAGGGACAAGACCTGCCGGCCTACCGGACGCCCGGCGATTTCGGCAGCATTTGCTTGACTTCGACGGCGATCCGGTTGCGATCCACCAGCACCACGCCACTGGCGATCGGCAGGTTGTTGGCGAGGATCTTGACCTCGTCCGCCTCGGTGGCGTCCAGTTCGATGATGGCGCCGCGGCTGAGCCGCATTACCTGATGGATTGGCATCGTGGTGGTCCCGAGAACCACCAGCAGGTCGACGCTGACTTTATCGAGGGTTGGCACTGGGGACCTAGACTGAGGGACCGCCGCAAAATTGCGCGGATGGAGATCACCACGTTATGGTTAGCCAATGGTTAATGACCGCCAAAGCCTTGATTTGACGAGGTTCGCGGGCCTCCCCGGCGGCGCGGTCGAGTGGCTCATATCGGCCGCGCCGGTAGCCTATCCCGAGGCTCTGGCGACGATGGAGGCACGGGTGGCCGCGATCGCGGCCGGCCATGCGCAGGACCTGGTCTGGCTATTGGAACACCCCTCCCTCTACACCTCCGGAACCAGTGGCCGGGAAAGCGATCTGCTCGATCCGCGCTTCCCGCTATTTGCGACCGGGCGGGGCGGCCAGCTGACCTATCACGGTCCCGGCCAGCGGGTAGCCTATGTGATGCTCGATCTGAAGCGGCGGCGGCCCGATGCGCGGGCCTATGTGGCAAGCCTCGAGGAATGGCTCATCCGAGCGCTTGCCATGTTCGACGTGAAGGGCGAGCGGCGCGAGGACCGCATCGGGGTTTGGGTGAAACGGCCGGACAAGGGGCCGGGTTTTGAAGACAAGATCGCGGCCATCGGCGTGCGGCTCAAGCGGTGGGTCTCCTTCCACGGCATCGCCATCAATGTGGAGCCCGACCTGTCGCACTTCGACGCGATCGTGCCTTGCGGCGTTGCCGACCTGCGCTACGGCGTCACCAGTCTTATGGACCTCGGGCACACCGCGACAATGGCGGACGTCGATGTCGCGCTCCGGCAGGCATTTGAAGATGTGTTCGGATCGCTAACGTAACAGCCGTTTCAGAATTCAGGCATCTGATCTCCCTCCGCGGATTGCCGGGGACTTGCGAATGTCGAACCTGGAGCTAGCAACGTGTCTGCCGGCACCGGCTGTCGGACGGCGGTCAGTCCGGCCATCGCGCCCTCACGCGTGTCGCAATGCTACTTCCCGAGGCTGGGCGCCACCCGCATCTTCCACAGGTTCCAGACGCGATCGAGCACTGCCAGATTGACCGCATCGGCTTTCGCGCCCTCGCCGGGCGTCAGATAGTTGACCTCGCCACCGAGCGCGATTGCTTGCGACTGCAGGCGGGCATTGACGTCGGTGTAGTAGGCCCGGAACACGGCGACCTTGACCGCGGGCCCTACGGTCACGTCACCATGGCCGCGCATCAAGACCACCGATTTGTCGCCCAGCGTCTGCGCCAGCGACTTGCCGCGCGAGGCATCGCGGACCAGCATGTCGGTCTCGCCAAAATCTTTTCTGATGTCCCATACCGGTGCGCCGGCCGCGAGGAACGATGGGTTGTGATACAACGGCCGCAACGGCACCTGGCTCACCGTGAACGGAATGACGCCCGGAGAATGGGTGTGGACCACCGCCATCACATCGGGTCGCGCCCGGTAGATTTCGCTGTGGATAAAGCGTTCCAGAAACAGCGATCGACCGCGGCCATCCACGGCGTTGCCGTCGCGATCGAACTCCATGATGTCGTCGGCGGTGACCAGCGCCGGCGCAAGCGACCGCGACATCAGAAAGTGATCGGGGTTAGTGGGATGGCGCGCGCTGACATGACCGAAAGCCGTCGAGCACGCCGAAATCGGCGAGGATGCGGCTGCCAACCACGATATCCTCGATCAATCCGCCATCGACGCCGGCCATCGGGACGACTGCGGTTTGGGCGCGCGTCTCGGCCGAGCCGGACAGCAGCGCCAGCACCAGCAGGCCGCGTCGCGCAAGCGAATGGCCCAACCGCTCGTCAGTCGACTGCCCAAACCAGATTGCGAACAGGATTCTGAGTGGCGCGGTCATTTTCGCCTCCAATAAAGCCGGAACGCCGGGGCCGCTAAGCAGACTGGACCCTGCCCTGTCCTACACCGTCGGCAGCACCGAAAACCGTTCGCCCGAGCGCCGCAGTTTTAGTGCATCGGCACTTGCGGCTTCGTCGTAAACGGCCTCGACGCGCGCGAATGATGGGCCGCGGCGGCACCGCGCCACCATCTCCGAGACGACCTCCGGCGAGCCCGCCAGCAGCGCTTCCACGCTGCCGTCGCGCCGGTTGCGCACCCAGCCCTCCAGTCCCCGAGCTTTGGCGCTGTGTTCGACCCAGGCGCGGTAACCGACCCCCTGTACCCGGCCGCTGATCACGACCTGACGGATCGCGCCGCTCATCTATTTCTCGAAGCCCAAAAAATCATCGGACCGCGCCTTCATTTCCGCCTCGCGCGTGAGCCGGCGAGTCAATTCCGATGATGCAAGGCCTTTCAGGTTTTTCGGCGACTGACCCTCGCGCAGCTCTTTCAGCGTCTCGTAAACCGCGAGCGTCGCAGCCGCGAACGGCGCGTGACCCTGCAGCGCCACTCGCACGCGCTGCCCCACGAGATATCCGAGATCTGACATCTCTTCGGGAGCACCTCCAAGCACGATCGGCAGTCTCGTCGCCGCGGAAATGGCTTCCAATTGGCTTCGGGATTTGACGCCGGTGAAGAACAGCGCATCGACGCCGGTGCTCTCGTACGCTTTGGCACGCACGATCGCGTCGTCGAGCGAGGTGACCGAAGCAGCACCGGTGCGCGCCATGATCACGAGCGAGGGGTCCCCTCGCCCATCGAGCGCCGCCCTCATCTTGCCGACGCCCTCCGCCAGCGAAATCAGCTCCGTCTTGGCCTGTCCAAAAGCCTGCGGCAGCAGAGTGTCCTCGATGGTGAGGCCGGCGGCGCCGGCCGCTTCCAGTTCCTGGACGGTGCGGCGGACGTTGAGCGCATTGCCGTAGCCGTGGTCGGCATCGACCAGCACCGGCAAAGCGGCAGCGCGCGACATTCGGCGCATCTGCTCAGCAAGTTCGGTCAAGGTGATCAGCGCGATATCGGGATCGCCGAGCACCGCGAGCGAGGCCACCGATCCGCCAAACATACCGAGCTCGAAGCCAAGGTCCGCTGCGATGCGGATCGAAATCGCGTCGTAGACCGAACCCGGGCGAATGCATGATGATCCCGACAGGATCGAACGCAAATTTTCGCGACGCTTGCGGAAAGCCATCTAAGTTCCTCACACTTCGTCATTGCGGGGAGCGAAGCGTCGAGGCAATCCAGCTTTCCCGGCGAGCCATGGATTGCTTCGCTTCGCTCGAAACGACAAGTTCTATGCAAACTCCAAAATCAGCGCGTCGACCGCCAGCGTGGCGCCGGGGCTCGCGTGAATCTTCTTCACCGTGCCGTCGCGTTCGGCGCGCAGCACGTTCTGCATTTTCATCGCCTCCACCACCGCGAGAGTTTCGCCGGCCTTCACTTCCTGGCCCTCGGCGACCGCGATCGAAACCACCAGGCCCGGCATCGGGCAAAGCAATTTCTTGCCGGTGTCCGCCCTGGTACCGGCCGGCATCAACCGCGCCGCCGTGGCCTCGAGGTCGGTAAAGACGTTGACGGCGACCTCATAGCCCTGGTGGGCGAGCCGAAAGCCGTTCGGGATCGAGCGCACCTGCATCGCCACCAGATGGCCGTCGATAGTGCCCTGCCAGACCGGCTCGCCCGGCATCCAGCGCGAGACCAGATGATGCGGATTGCCGAGCTTGCCGTCGGTGCCGACGAAACGCACCGCGATCCCGTCGGCCTCGCGCGCAATGTCGAGCGCGATCTCGTTCCGCTCCAGCCATACCGCCCGGCGGCGCTCGCGCTGCACCAGCCTGCCGTTCATCTGGCCGGAAATCAGCCGCTTGCGCTCGCCGAGCACATGATCGGTTGCAGCCGCGACCGCAGCAAGCCGGCGCGCGATCTCGCCCTCGGGTGCGCGAACCGCAAATCCCTTCGGAAATTCTTCCGCGATGAATCCGGTGGAAAGATTGCCCCCGCGCCAGCGCGGATGCAGCATCAGGGCCGACAGGAATGGAATGTTGTGGCGGATGCCCTCGATGTAGAATGAATCGAGCGCGGCGGCCTGCGCCTCGATCGCCGCGGGGCGCGAGGGCGCGTGGGTCACGAGTTTTGCAATCATCGGATCGTAATAGATCGATATCTCGCCGCCCTCCTGCACACCTGTGTCGTTGCGGACCGTGATGCCGTCGCTGGAGCTCTCGGGCGGCGGGCGATATTTGACCAGCCGGCCGATCGACGGCAGAAAATTCCGGAACGGGTCTTCGGCATATACTCGCGTTTCTACCGCCCATCCGGTCAGGGTGACGTCATGTTGGGCCAGCGATAGTTTTTCGCCGGCAGCGACCCGGATCATCTGTTCGACCAGATCGATCCCGGTGATCAATTCGGTGACCGGATGCTCGACCTGCAGCCTTGTGTTCATCTCCAAAAAGTAAAAGCTCTTGTCCTGGCCTGCGACGAATTCGACGGTGCCGGCGGAATCGTAATTGACGGCCTTTGCGAGCGCGACCGCCTGTTCGCCCATCCGGCGGCGGGTCGTCTCATCCAGCAGCGGCGACGGCGCTTCTTCGATCACTTTCTGATTACGGCGCTGGATCGAACATTCGCGCTCGCCAAGATGGATGACGTTGCCGTGCTTGTCCCCTAACACCTGAATCTCGATGTGGCGGGGATCGACGATGAATTTCTCGATGAATATCCGGTCATCGCCGAACGACGCCTTGGCCTCGGCTTTCGCCAAGCCAAACCCTTCGGCCACTTCGGACCTGGAATGCGCGATCCGCATCCCCTTTCCGCCGCCCCCGGCAGAGGCCTTGATCATGACCGGATAACCAACCTCGTCGGCGATCTTCATCGCATGCTTTTCGTCGTCGATGACGCCGAGATGGCCCGGTACCGTCGAGACTTTGGCTTTCGCGGCCGCCTTCTTGGATTCGATCTTGTCGCCCATGGCCGCGATCGCGCCAGGGTTGGGACCGATGAACACGATACCGGCCCCGGCTAGCGCGCGCGGAAACCCTTCGCGCTCCGACAGAAACCCATAGCCGGGATGCACCGCCTGCGCGCCGGTCTTGCGACAGGCTTCGATGATCTTCTCCGTCACCAGATAGCTTTCGGCCGCTGGCGGCGGCCCGATCAGGACGGCGTCATCGGCCATTTCGACGTGGAGCGCATCGCGGTCGGCTTCGGAATAGACCGCAATCGTCGCGATGCCCATGCGCCGGGCGGTCTTGATGATCCGGCAGGCGATCTCGCCGCGATTTGCGATCAGAATTCGCTTGAACATTTTCGTGCTGCAACCTTTGGGCGGGATCCGCGTCCGCAATCTGACATGCTGAGGCGGAGGTAACAATTCCGTCGTACAGCAAAACCGGACCGGGACAACGGCTATATCGGCGCGCCGCGCTGGCCTGTCGCCACATCAGCCGGAATAGGTATGAAATCTGCCGCGCGCATAGGCACGGGAGACGGCCTTCATGAGTTCGCTCACCTCGGACTCCAGATAGTCGTTGGCAACGATCAACGCCCGTATAGCGCATCGCATGTCGCCGCCGCATGCGGCGATCGCCTGATTCACGGCAGCCTCCAGCCCCTCACCTTCCTCTGTATTCTGCTGCGGTGAGGGCGGCATAGATATTCCCGGGTGAGCGGCGGCTACATATGTTCTTCTTTTGTTCTTACAAAGTCAACAGCGCACACAATTGGCGGCTGTGCACGACATCGCCCAAGACCTGAAAACCACCCCAGGTAAGACGTGATCGAGCGGACTTTTCATGTTGCTTGCGAACGCCGGCGAGGAACGGTTCCCGAGCCGGAACGTTCTCGAACGCGTCCCCCAGGGCTCATGGCAATGGCGCAGCTCACGCTTTTTCCGGATCGATGTGCCGACCCGGCGGGGCTGCGCTATCAACCCGATTTCGTCTCGCAGGCGACCGAACGAGAGCTCATCTCCCGCATCTCGGGGTTGCCGCTGCAGCCGTTCCGGTTCGGCGCATATGAAGGAAAAAGAAGGGTCGCATCATTCGGCTTTCGATACGATTACGGCTTGAGGAAACTTCAAGAAGCCGAGGCTATTCCGCAGTGGATGTTATCGATCATCGGATCCATCGAGGAGTTCGCAGACCTGCCGGCCGGAAGTGTCCGTCAAATCCTTTGTACCGAATACGACGTCGGCGTAGGCATTGGATGGCATCGCGACAAGCCGCATTTCGCCGAAATCTTCGGGCTGTCGCTGGGGGCTTCTTGCAAGTTCAGATTTCGTCGTGCCGCCGGCGAAAGCTGGGATCGCTTCACGCTGACAGCCGAACCGCGTTCGCTCTACATGATGAGCGGAGAGTCGCGGCAGGTTTGGGAGCACAGCATTGCCGCCGTCGAACAACGCCGATATTCGATCACCTTCAGGACGATGACCTGAACGGGTTTGAGGCCCCAAGTCGCTCGACCGCGGCCGTGAAGTCAGAGACAACCAGAATCGGAACGGTTGCTTTTTCGGAGCTCGCCCGTGCTATTAAGCTCTGGTCAGCACGAACCGGACCGATGCGAGACGAAATGTGCTCACGAGCCTCTCTCTTCGCAACTGCGATACCATCGCTGGGCGCCCTTGTGCTGCTGTTGATGCCGCCGGTGAGCCAAAGCTTCGCCGCCAGCGCGGCCGTCAGGGACGGCGGCACCATCGAATTAGCCGAGGTCACCTACCGGCTCGACGGCATCGATGCGCCGGAGCTCGACCAGATGTGCATCGACGATCACGCCGACAGCTGGGCTTGCGGCGTTGAAGCGCGCGATCGGCTGGTGAAGCTGATCGGCAACCGGCAGGTGCGCTGCGAAGATCTGGATATGGGGACCGCCTACAAGAAGCGGCACATCGGCGTTTGCACCCTGGAAGGCGAAAGCGCGAGCTTGAACCAGCTTGTCGTGCGCCAGGGCTTTGCCTTGAATCTCGATCCCTACCCCCGAGCACGGTTCACAGAGGACGAGGCTGGCGCAAAGGGCAATCGACGCGGACTTTGGAAGGGCTGCTTCGTCGCTCCGCAGGAATTCCGCCGAGGGCGCAAGGATGGTGCCTTGCTCGGGGATTCGTGCCGGGCCGACAAGGATCGCGAAATCCGGGCGCAACTGTTTCCGGAATATCCGGTCATGCCGCCGGGCTGCAGCATCAAGGGCAAATTGGCCGGCCGCGCCCGCCTCACCGGAAATGCCGGCGTCTACCACTTGCAGGGATGCCGCAGTTACCCTGCCCTCACCAAACCGGATCGCTGGTTTTGCTCCGCGGCAGATGCCGAGGCCGCGGGGTTTCGGAAAGCGTATAATTGTGGGGCAACCGGCCGGGGACGGATGTAACAAATCGGTCGCATAGGAAAACTAAACAGAACCAGCGGCTGACGTGCCGCGAGCGTCGCTTGTCAGGGAGATATTGATGCGCAAGCCGATCCTACTGCTGTCCGCCGGCCTGACCTTGCTTTCCGCCGCTGCGGCGTTGGCGCAGAACTCAACCCCGCATAATCTGGTCCTATTCGTGCCCGACGGTTTGCGCGGGCGGATCGTCAGTCCGCAGACTGCGCCGGCAATGGCCGGGGTCCGCGACAACGGCGTCAATTTCAGGAATTCGCACTCGCTGTTTCCGACTTTCACCACCGCGAACGCCTCGGCAATGGCGACCGGCCACTACTTCGGCGATACCGGGGATTTCAGCAATACCATCTACACCGGCTATCCCGTGGAGCCGGCAGGAGGAACCGTGGTGCCGTTCCTCGAAAACGATGCGGTGCTGGGCGACGTGGACGAGCATTTCGGCGGCGACTATCTGAACGAGGAAACCATCCTGAAGATGGCGCGCGCCAAGGGTTTCAGCACCGCCGCCCTGGGCAAGCTCGGTCCCACGCTGATCTTCGATCATACCGACAAGCCGAGTGCCGAGGGCCTGCATTCGATCGTGATCGACGATGCCACCGGCGGCAAGAACGGCGTGCCGCTGTCGAGTGAAATGAAGGACGCCTTGACCAAGGCCAATCTGCCGCTCGCAACCCCCTCGCGCGGCGACAACGGCAAAGCCGGCGATGCCAAGACGCCGGGCACGGTCGTGCCTAATACCGCGCAACAGGCTTATTTCGCTGACGTCGCCAGCAAAGTCGTGCTGCCGATGTTCAAGGCGCGCAACAAGCCGTTCGTCCTGGTATTCTGGTCGCGCGATCCCGATGGCAGCCAGCATAATTCCGGCGATAGCCTCAATACGGTGACGCCCGGCATCAACGGCCCTACTTCGCTCGCCGGCATCAAGAACGCCGACGACAATCTGGCGCAACTGCGCAAGGCGCTCGACGATCTCGGCCTCGCCGCCACCACCAACATCATGATCGCGGCCGACCACGGCTTCTCGACGATTTCCAAGGAGAGCAAGACCAGCCCATCCGCGAAGGCAAGTTATGACGACACGCCGAAAGACTTCCTGCCGATGGGCTTTGTGGCGATCGATCTCGCCAAGGCACTTGAGCTGCCGCTGTACGATCCCAACAACAAGAACGTGCGTATTGCCGAAAATGCGCATCCCAAGGCCGGCAACGGCGTGCTCGGACTGGATCCGGCAAAACCCGACATGGTGGTCGCGACCAATGGTGGATCGGACCTGATCTATCTGCCGAACAACGATCGCAAGCTCGCCCGGCGCGCCATCAAGGCGCTGCTCGAGCAGGATTACGTTAGCGGACTGTTCGTCGATGACAATCTCGGGCGCATTCCTGGCGCGCTGCCGATGTCACAACTCGGATTGAAGGGCAAAGCGGTGACGCCTCACCCGTCGATCGTGGTCAATTTCCGCTCCTATGTAGCCGGATGCGGCGAGCCGACCAATTGTTCGATCGAGGTCGCCGATACGGTACTGCGGCAGGGCCAGGGCATGCATGGCAGCTTTGGCCGCGGCGATACCCTGAATTTCATGGCCGCGATCGGGCCGGATTTCAAAACCGGCTATGTCGATGCGCTGCCGGTCAGCAATGCCGACGTCGGCGCCACGGCGGCGCGGCTGCTGGGCCTCGCGCAAAAGCCGAACGGCAATCTGATCGGACGGGTGATCACCGAAGCGATGCCCAACGGCACCACACCACAGGCGTTTTCCGGCACCGTGAAGTCACAACCGGCAGCCAACGGACTGCGCACGGTGCTCAACTTCCAGCGCGTGCTGGCGCAACGCTATTTCGATGCGGCAGGATTTCCAGGTCGCACCGTCGGGCTTGACCTCGAAGACGACAAACGAAAAACGGCCGGCAAGTAACCCCGTTTGGGGTCACACAAAAGCTGAGAGTACGCCGGCCGCGGCCAGCAGCAGCACCACGATCCATGGCGGCATCTTCCACACCGTCAGCAGCAAAAACCCGCCGAGGGCGAGTGCAAAGTCGCGTGGCGTCAAGACGGCGCTGGTCCACACGGGGTTGTAGAGCGCGGCGCCGAGAATGCCGAGCACGGCTGCATTGGTGCCGCGCATCGCGGCCTGAGCGGCGGGGCGTGCGCGCATCGCATCCCAGAATGGCAGCATACCGTAAACCAGCAGCATGCCCGGAAGCAGGAGCGCGACCAGCGCGATAGCTGCACCGGCGGACCCGTTCGGCGCCGGGCCCATCACCGCTCCAAGATACGCCGCGAACGTGAAGAGCGGTCCCGGCACCGCCTGCGCCAGCCCGTAGCCGGCAAGGAACGCCTCGTTGGTCACCCATCCCGGCGTTACAACTTGAGCCTGGAGCAACGGCAGCACGACATGACCGCCACCGAAGACCAGGGCCCCCGACCGGTAGAAAGCTTCGAACAAGGCGAGACCCTGAGACGAGGCCGCGGGAACGACAAGCGGAGGAATCAACAGCAGCGCCGCGAACAGCACGAGCGCAACGCCGCCGCTCCATCGTGTCACCGGAAAATTCAGATGCCCGGAAGCCGGCCCGATGTCGCCGCGGCAGAGCCAAAGGCCCGCGCACGCGCCAAGCGCGATCGCCGCGATCTGCGCCAACGAGCCTGCGAAAATGACGACGATCGCCGTCGCGGCGAATGCTATGCCAGCACGGGCACGATCCGGCGCGAGGCTTCGCGCCATGCCCCAAATGGCCTGTGCCACGACCGCGACAGCAACGAGCTTGAGCCCGTGCGAGAAACCTTCGGCGAGCGGACCCTCCAACCCTGCTGCGCCCTTGGCAAATGCGAACAGGATCAGGGCCGACGGCAGGGTGAAGGCGAACCAAGCGGCAAGCCCGCCCAACAGGCCATTGCCGCGGAGAACGCCGAGCGAAAAGCCGACCTGGCTCGAAGCCGGACCCGGAAGGAACTGACACAGCGCGACCAGGTCGGCGTAGGTGGTCTGGTCGAGCCATTTGCGGCGCTCGACGAACTCGTTGTGGAAATAGCCGAGATGGGCAATCGGCCCGCCGAACGAGGTCACGCCCAGCTTCAGAAATGCCACAAACACTTCGCCGATGCGGCCCTCGCGCGCCTCACGGCTCATCGCGAGGCGCCGGCGAGGAGCGTCAGCGTTTCTCCGTTTTGCTGGCAAAACCCGTGGGCGGCTAACTGAATTTCGTCATCGGGCTTCATGGGGTACGGCTCGGACATCGCCCGACGATATCGGGAACCGATACGGCAGCCAAGCGTCGAGGTCCGCGTAAAATAAGACACACCGATGAGGGCGGGAGCCGTTGTCAGCCGCCGCAACAACTGAATTTACATCCCCATGTCGAACACGTTCGGCAGTTGCGCCAACGGCAACGTCGCCGCGCCGATGATGGTGGCGACCAATGTCATCAGGACGCGATTGCTGCGGCGCTTGCCGCGCATCTGGCTCGCGAGCCACTCCAGCACTTCAATGTCGACGCCCAAAGCCTCGGTTGGACCCCAGCTTTCGATCGTAGTCTCCGGCGACAGCGCCACCGTGCGCGGCGGCACCGGCAGACCGGACGCGGAGGCGGCGTGATGCACCACTGCCTTGGCCAATAAATCGTCGAACCGACCCTCATCGCTGCGCTCAGCGGCGGCATCGTTGATCTCGAACAGCGCTTCGGCTTCCTCACGGCTCACCGGCTCATGCTCGACCGCGGTCGCGGTCAGGATGCGCGCGCACCAAGCGGCGTCATCGGCATCCAGCACGCGGGAAAAGTGTACGCGTCCCCGAGTGGTCGGACCTTCGCCGGTGATAACGCCGTCGCGCACCATGTTGAGCGCGAGCGCTGCGGTGCTGTGGCAGGAAATCTTCGACGGTTCGAGGACGATAGTCGGTTCGGCGGTCTTCGGCGCGGTGGCAGGCATTGGCATTTCTTCTCAGTTTCTTGTTCTGGGCCCAGCATTTTCATGCAGGCGTAAACGAGTGATTAACGATTCGAAACTCGGATCGCGACATTTTTAGATGGTTGCCGATTTATCGCTTCCGCTGGCGGATCGAGCGCCATGGCCGGCGGGATGGCGGCCATAAGTGGCGATATCGGGGCAATCGGGTGCTTGCCGGCCGCCGTGGTTATTTTGCCGCATAGCCGCAGGTCAAAAGGAGATGCTAGCAGCTCCCTTGACTCGAGAAAAATCGACCCTTTTTGGGGCGGCCGTTCCGTTCGGTATCCCCGATGCCTATACTCAATCGATAAAATTCGTCTGCAACCTGATGATGGAGGTGGAAAAATGGCTCTTCAGATAGGCGCGATCGCCCCCGATTTCGAAGCCGAAACCACCGAAGGCAAGGTCAAATTCCACGACTGGATCGGCAACAGCTGGGCGCTTTTGTTCTCGCACCCGAAGGATTTCACCCCGGTTTGCACCACCGAACTTGGCGCCCTGGCCAAGCTGAAGCCGGAGTTCGACAAGCGCGGCGTCAAGCTGATCGGGCTCAGCGTCGATCCCGTCGACAAGCATGCGAAATGGTCCGAGGACATCAAGGAGACGCAAGGCACGGCGCCCAATTACCCGATGATCGGCGACACCGACTTCAAGGTCTCGAAGCTATACGACATGCTGCCGGCCTCGACCTCCGGCGACGCCGGCGCGCGTACCGCCGCCGACAACCAGACGGTCCGCAACGTCTTCGTCATCGGCCCGGACAAAAAGATAAAGCTGGTGATGGTCTACCCGATGACGACGGGGCGCAATTTCCAGGAAATCCTGCGCTCGATCGATTCGCTGCAAATGACGGCAAAGCATCGCGTAGCGACGCCGGCGGACTGGAAGCAGGGCGAAGACGTCATCATCTCCGGTTCGGTCACTGACGACGAGGCCAAGCAGATCTATCCGCAGGGCTGGAAAGCGCCCAAGCCCTATATACGGATCGTGCCGCAGCCGAAATGACGGGCAGCCTCGCGGCGAAAGCAACGCGCGCAAGGCCGCTCTAGATTAGATGCGTCATCCACGGCGCCAGCATCGCGCAAAGATCACGGTGAAGAAAGCTGCCAAGTAAACATCGGCTTTACATGCGCCGGTTGACCAGAAACACCGCCGCGGCGCAGGCGACCATGCCCGATATCGCAACCGCATCGAGCCGCTCGCCAAACAGGACAAAGGCCATCACCGAGGTCACTGCCGGCACCAGGTAGAACAGGCTTGCGACCGAGGTCGCCGCCGAGCGCCGGATCAGCCAATACAACAGCCCGATCGATCCGATCGACAGCACCACCGCGAGCCAGAACAGCGACAGCACGAACTCGCTGGTCCAATGCACCACGTTGTTTTCGAACAGCCCCGCGGCGACGGTGAAGAAAATCGTCACCGCGATGTACTGCACGAGATTGCCCGCACGCCAGTCGATCTTGCCGCAATAGCGTCGTTGATACAGCGTTCCCAGCGTAATGCTGATCAGCGACACACCCGAGGCAAACCAGCCCCAGCCCGCCTCCCCGCTCATCGGGCGATCGTGCAGGATCAGCACCACGCCGGCGAGCCCGAGCAACAGCCCCATCCATTGCAGCAACGTCACCCGCTCGCCGAGCCAGCGATTGGCAATTGTTGAGGTCAGGATCGGTTGCAGGCCTGGAATCAGCGCCGACAGCCCCGCGGGAATTGAATGAGAGATCGCAACCGCAGTCCCGCCCAGATAAAACCCGTGCACCAGGATGCCCGCGATCGCGCTGTGGGTAATCCCGCTGCGATCCGGCCACGGTGGCCGCGCGATCGCGACGATTACGCCCATCAGCGCAACCACCAGCAGCATGCGGATCGCCAGATAGGTCAGCGGCTCGGCATTGTGTAACACGTATTTGGTGGCGATGAAGCCGGTGCTCCAGAGCACGACAAAAATCGCCGGCGCCGCGCGCGCGGCAAGCTTTTCAACGCTGGGATTCATTG
This sequence comes from uncultured Alphaproteobacteria bacterium, assembly GCA_963840155.1. Taxonomy (GTDB): domain Bacteria; phylum Pseudomonadota; class Alphaproteobacteria; order Rhizobiales; family Xanthobacteraceae; genus Bradyrhizobium. The sequence continues at coordinate 389,663 of CAWIXP010000001.1, read as the reverse complement.
CCGCTGTCAGTGCCCCATCGCGGGCCGGGCGGCAACGTCAATCTGCGCGCCGCCGTCGGGCGCATGGCATGCCGCGATGCGCTAGCTCGCGCCCCAACGCCTAAAACTCTTCCGGGCAGGGATCGACGATCTTCCAGAGCTCTTCGCCGTTCTTGATTTTCTTCATCTCGGTTGTCAGCCCGCCGTTGCGGCGGATCCAGTCTTTCACCGCATCGGGATAGTAGGACATCAGGTCCGATGTCCCCGCGGAACTCGTCACCTTGATGCCGAATGTGAAGGCCTTGTCGTAATAGGCCTGGTGGAAGCCGACGCTGGCGCGCGGCGTCACGCAGATCTTGCTCGTCGGCACGATGCCGAACACCAACGTGCAGGCCGAGTTACAGATGCCGTCAATGATGACGCGCTCGTGGCGGTCGCGGATGCGCTGGTATTTCGCCTTGTATTCCTCGACATAGCCGCCGTGGTCCCTCGTGATATGCAGGTCGGCGCGCGCGGGCGCCACGGCCAGGATCGAGAGCAACAGCAGGACAGCGGGCGTGATGCGCATGGATCGGTCGATGGGGATAGAACTGTGGGACGCGGGAAAGCCGGGTAGCTAGCTGGACCAGACGGCACAACTCTGGCCGGAGTGTGTTTGAATTTCGTTAAGCATCCGGAGCGGCCAAAAATCGCTGGCCGGGTATCCGAATTTCCTCATGTTTTAGGTCTAGATAGGAACCGAACTTGGCCTAGAATGTCTGGTTCAAGCGTCTTTCCGGAGAAACAAGATGACCCCCTCAAGGCTGCTCGCGGCCGCCGCCATTCTCTTCGCCCCGGCCCTCGCGCCAAGCCTGGCGCAGGCACGGATCCATCACCGTCACCATCACCACGCCCATTACCACCACGCGCTCGCTTACTCGCTGCCATACGAAATCAGCTATCTCCACAACTACGGGCCGGGGCTAATGCCAGGCACCTTCGCTTATTATGACGGTCCCGCGACCAACGCCTGCGCGCAGAGCGCGGCGGCTTATCGCGGGCAGGATCGGCGCCGGTATCCCTGCAATTGAGCGCGGGGTTAAACCCGGACCGGCCGCTTCAGTATCCCTGACCCGCCGGCCGTTCCCCGGCGCCTTGGAGCTTCACCTGCCAGCGCGGCTCCTAAAGTTGGCGCTTACCTCCAGGGGGCCCCGGCTCGCAGATTTCCTGCGGACGGGGTTTTCAGTTGCCCTCGAGGAAGCTGCAACGGCTTGCCCCTGGCGTCCCGCTGGACCCGCGATCGTGCCGTAGGTCTTTCCAGCCGGCGCAGCCCCGTTCATTCCCGGCAACGTCACGTCCCGGATCCCCCCAGAACCAAGACGGAACAAAGCGGCAAGCGCTTGGGAACGGGGTCGCTCGGGGGAGCACCTTCGTCGTGGTGTTAACGGGGCGTGAAGACATCTCTGAACATTTTAGAGAACCCCGCCGACCAATGGGCTGGAGCACGACAATGGACCGGAGATATCGCGAAGAGTTAGACCGCAAGCTGGCGCAGGCGCGCAGACTGGCGCTGGAGCCCACCGACCCTCTTACAAGAGAGCGGCTGGCCCAGTGGATCGAAGAGCTTGAATCTCAATTGCAGGACCAGCGAAAGGTCGCCTAGCCCCCGCCCGGCAAGTCTGGTATCCGAAACCGCCAGATCATGATTGGCGTCGTTTTCAGTGACCGGCGAGCGCCCAAGACATTGGCGTCGCGCCATTCCTGATGAAGAGACCCGCGCGCTCGTAGCTCAGCTGGATAGAGCATCGGACTTCGAATCCGAGGGTCGGGAGTTCGAATCTCTCCGAGCGCGCCAATTCGGCTCAGCAGAGCCGGCGGCATCCAAACCGCTATGTGATCGTTGTGCGCCCCGAACGATTGAAAGTGGATGCCGAGCGATTGCCGGAAGCGCGGCCAAGGGAACGCTGCGTCGGCTATGGACTACCAGGTGCTGTTCCAGCTGCTGCTCCAGCTGTTTCCGAAAAATCCGAATTGCGGTTGTTGCGCGACCTGCATGTTCGGCGGAGCAACGCGGCGCCTCGCTACTTTGTGTCTCGCTGGCAGCTTCGGTTCCGCCCTCTTCGAATTCGATCGCATCAGCTGCTTCTCATCGCCCGGTCGCAACTGCGCAAAAGTGTCGCGGGCACGTGCGTTCTCCGACACATCCGCAATCCGTGGAGGTGGAGGAGCAACGGCTTCCATAGCCGCGGATTTGGCGGGAGTGACGGTCGGCAGGTTGGTATCGAAAACGACCCGCTCCGGCCATTTCCGATCGGAATGAATGCGTATCACCGGCAAATCGGCGACTTGCCTTTTGACAACCGGAAGCGTTGGCAGCATTGCATCCGAAATAAACAAAAGTGCCAGCAAGAGTCCGCCGACATACAGAAAATATCGCGCCAGGGGCATTTCGCGTCGCTCCCATCCGCGCGGGCGCACGGATCACTCGCTTAACTGGGGATGACGTAATTGGTTCCTGTGACGGGGCTGCGGGACCAGCAATCACGGCATAGTTAACGCCGTGACCGAGGTTCCCTGACGGCGGCGCTAGCTGTGGTTGGCCGCGACCACAGAGCATTTCGCCTTGTCGGCGTTGACGTTGACGAAGCCGACGTGCAGACGGGTAAAGGTCTTGCGGCTCTTCATATTGAGGCTGTCGCCGAGCAAGCGCGTGCGGTCGGTCAAATGGCTTCCGTCCCTGCGGGCAAAGGTGCAGAACAATTCGATGTTCTTGACCGCGTAATCGTTGGTGTTGCGCAGCGTGAAGGTGACCAGCGCGTTCGATCCGAGCCCGCCCCTGCGCCAGGACTGCGATGAAATCTTGAGCCCGTCGGCCGGCGCTCTTTCTTCAGGGAGGATCGCCTCCGCCGTCGCCGGATTGAGAGAGCCGCCCTCCTGCAGCGCGACCCCAGCGGGAGCGACCGCCGGAAGCGGCGCGGCCGTGGCAGTTGCAAGCTGCGCCGGTTCGCTGCTTTCAGCCGTATTGCCGGCATGGCCGGACAGCAGCACCCAGCCGCCCAGTCCGGCAATCACGATGACGGGTAGCCAAAAGAAGCCCGCCCTGGAGTATTTGGCCCGCGGTTTCTCTGGACGATCCGAGAAGCTGCCGCCGTTTCTGGCGAACCCTTCCAATCCGATGCCATACAGCCCAGTATCCATCGTGGTGCCATCGACGGGCAGCCGAATTCATGTCGCCTGCTCGCCCGCCCGTAACACGGCGCGCAGTGTCCGGCTCAACCGCTTTGCATCAATCGGGGAATCCGCAAATGGTTCCATCCGAGTGTAACCCAATTCGTGAGCCGTACAACTTGCAACTCGGCCCTGGCGATCCCGCTGCGGGGATGGCCATGCCACAAGCTCGACGTTAAAGTTGATCGAAAGCCAACCGTCGCGGCCGGCGACGCACCGAAGCCAGCGGGAGAGAGACGATGCCGATAGTCACCTGGGACCATGTCCACCTGCGCAGTCCCGATCCGGAAGCGACCGCGGCGTGGCTGGAAGATATTCTCGGTGGCGTGATCGTCCGCAGCCCCGGGCGCATCGACGTCAAGCTCGGGGGAGCCAACGTGTTCATCGCGCCGGTCAGCACCGGCGACGGCGTCAACACCCCGCCGGTAACTCCTTATCAGGGTCTCGATCATTTCGGGCTGACGGTAAAGGATATCGACGCGGTCGCCGCCGAGATCAAGGCGAAGGGCGTGGAATTCACCAGGGAGCCGACCACCATCCGGCCGGGGGTGCGCATCTGCTTCATCCGCGGGCCCCAGGGCATCTCGGTCGAGCTCCTGGAGCGCGACAAGAAATATGCGTGAGCCATGGCAGCCGAACCTCTGCCCGGCGCTTGAGTGGCTGGGCTGCCGCTCGCTACGATCATCATTACGCAGGCCGCCGCGGTGATCGGCCCGGATTTTCGGAAAGGTCGTCGCGGTCAACTTGCCGCGTTGACGCTGTGCGCGTCGCCTTGGCATAACACCTACCGGCGTCCGCTTTAGAATGGACGTCACAATCGGGACACCATGAAGAACGGTTTGTATTCGATCCACGTCAGCCTGCAGGATGGGCGTAGCGGCAAAGGCAGCGGCGTGATCCTGTTTCGGGATGGCAAGATCCTTGGTGGCGACGCTTATCTGTATTACATCGGTACCTATACTTCGAAGGGCGATACCTTCAAGGGCGAGGTCGTGGTGCAGCGCCACACCACCAGCCCCGACGTCAATCCGCTGTTTGGCGGGCCCAGCCCCGTCGGCATCGGCGTTTCCGGCACGTTCACCGATGCGGCGGCGGTGATGAACGGGACCGCACTGGTCGGCAAGGCCAGTCAAATCTTCTCGGCGACGCTGCGCAAACTGGTCGAGGCGGATTAGACGCGCCCGCGGCATTATTCCGCGGCCTGTTCCAGCGGCGCCACCCGCGGCAGGACGATCTGGATCCGCGTGCCACCGCCCGGCTCTGAGTCGAGGTCGAGCCGGCCGCCCAGGCGGTTGGTCACGATGCTGTAGACGATGTGCAGCCCAAGCCCGGTGCCGCCCTGATCGCGGCGAGTGGTGAAGAACGGATCGAAGGCCCGGCGCCGGACATCGAGTGACATGCCGCAGCCATTGTCGGAGAAAATGATCTCGACATTGTCCTTGCCGGACTCGCGCACCCGGATGTCGACCGCGCCGGGCTTGCCGTCCGGGAAGGCATGCGCCACCGAATTGAGGAACAGGTTGGTGAGCACCTGGCCATAGGGCCCGGGATAGCTGTTCATGACGAGATTGGGCTGGCACTCGACCGTGAGCGTCAGATTGTGCTTTCGCAAGCCCGGCCGCAGGCTCATCACGACCTGCTCAGTCAAATCGCCGAGGTCGAAGGTGCGCTGATCCGAATAATTCCGGTCAGCGGCGACCTGCTTGAACGAGGTGATCAATTCGGCAGCGCGATTGAGATTGGCCACCAGTTGCGAGGACGCATCGCGGCTGCTGGCCAGAAATTCGTTCAATGACGATCGCCGGAGGTCGCCGCGCGCAACCTCTGCGGCGAACAAGCTCGTCTTGCGTTCCAGCGATGAAGCGACCGTCAGGCTGATGCCGACGGGGTTGTTGACCTCATGGGCGACGCCCGCCACCAGCCGCCCGAGCGCTGCGAGCTTCTCCGCCTCGATCAGCGAATTCTGCGTCTCCCGCAAATTGCGCAGCGCCGCCTCGGCTGCGTCCTTTGCCTTGCGCATCTCTGCCTCGCTACGCTTGCGCTCGCAAATGTCGAGCGCGACGGTGACGATATTTTCGATCTCGCCGTCGGCGTCGAGCAGTGGCAGCTTGTTGACCAGCCATTGCCGCAGATTGCCGGAAGAATCCAGGTATTCCTCCTCGTAGAAGCCGAGTTCCCTGCCCGTCGCCAGTACTCGCTTGTCGTTCTCGTCGGTCTTTTGCGCGCCGTAGCGCGACATCAGGTCGGCGGTGGTGCGGCCGATCGCGTCGGCGGGCTCGATGCCGAAAATGCCCGCCATGTAGCGGTTCATCAGGACATACCGACGCTGCTCGTCCTTGACGTTGATGACGGCGGGCACCGTGTCGATCACCTGCTGCAATCTTCGCCGGCCTTCGGCGATGGCATCTTCGGCGCGCTTCTGGTCGGTGATGTCGCGCACCGTGCCTTCATAGCGGACGACCTCGCCGGCCTCGTCGCGCACGGCGGTGGCGCTGTCGGAAAGCCAGAGCACCTGGCCGTCGCGTGCGCGCACCTGATATTCGAACTCGCGAACCATGCCATCGCGCTGCATCAGGTTCTTGTATTCGGCGCGCGCCGCCGGATGCACATAGATAGTCTTCGTCACGTCACCGATGTCGTCGATCAAATGGCGCGGAGAGTTGTATCCCATTATCCGCGCCAATGCGGGGTTGGCATTGAGAAGCGTCCCGCCGGGCGTGGTCACGTAAATTCCGTCGACCGAACCTTCGAACAGCTTGCGATAGCTTTCCTCCGCGAGCCGTTGCTCGGCCAGGGCGCGAACCGCCGCCTCGCGCGTGGCGTCGGCATCGACCAACGTGCGACGGAACACCTCGGCGGCGCGCGCGATATCGCCGATCTCGTTTCGCACCTCGGTCGCGGGGATCGATGCGTCCTTTTTACCGGCGGCCAGCGCGCGGATCGAGCTTGCGATCGACGCCAACGGGCGCACGGTGCGGCGAACCACGAACAGCGCCGCAAACAGCCCGACCAGGACGCCGGCGGTGCCAAGCACGATGCTTTGCCATTTGGCCTCGGTCAGGGTTCGGGCAAATTCGCGCGACAACACGCGTCCGCGCCGCGCGCTGACCTCGCGCAGCAGTTCGGTAACGCGCCCGATCAGGCGTCCCTGGCCGCCGAGGACCTCCTTGTCGATATCCGCGATCTGGCGTTCGCGGACCGAGATCGCCGTGATCGCGTCGGCATAATTGTCGACCGCGGACCTGAGTTTCGCAGCCGGGATCGTCAGCGCCCGCATGCTCTGGGCAGCCTGCTCGGCCGCGGACGAATCGTGCGCCAGCAGGGCCGAGGCGATGTGGCTCTGGGTCTGAAGCAAGGTTGAGGCGATCACGGGATCGGGGGTGTCCGCAAGCGCCTGATCGAATTGCTCTCGCAGCTGCGGCAGTCCGGCAATCAGTTCGGCGCGGCGGTTGATCAGCGCGGATATGCGCTCGATCCCGTTGCGGTAGGTCGACAGTCGCGCGGTGACGCCGTCGATCATGTCCTGTTGTTCGGGCGCCAGCTCGAGACGGGTTTTCTTCAGGATTTCGGCAAGCGCTGTGGCCGCTTCCCCGACTTGGCTGGATTGCGTTCCCGGGTCGGTCACGAAGTCGCGGGCGGCAAGCCGCAACTCGTTCATGCGCCGGTCGATCTCCTCGGCGAGATCGCCGACACTTTGCAGCCGCTGCAACTCGGCAAAAGTCTGGTCGATGTGGCGGATAGCGATGACGCTGGCGATGCTGGTCACCATGATGACCGCCAACACCAGCAGGAAACCGCCAAACGTCAACTGGCCGATCGAGAGCGAGAACGACCGTATCCTTTGCAAAATCGCCGCGAATGCAGGTGGCATGTTATCGAGACCGGGCTCCAATCACTCGCAATATATACGACGTATTCGAGGCCGGTGGGAAACATGCCCGGAGCGGCGTTCGGCCCTAGTGCGCGTCGGGCTGCCCGGCTGGGCGTCGCCCTGTCGATCACACAGCGCCGACCTCGAACACCTCGCCGTCGTAACCGGCTTCCCGCGGGATGCGAAGCTGGCGGCCGCCGTTTAGCTTTGTCATTACCGGCATCACCGTCACGACCGCCCTGCCACGGCTGTCCTTAAGCGCCTCTGTTACGGTCTTTTGCTTGCCGAGCCGGATCAGGTTGCGGGTCGTGGGGAACGGCAATTTGAACCGCCCGCTCTCGCCGCCCGCCAGCGCTTCCCGCGGCGAGACCCAGATCGAATCGGTGGCTTCCTTGCCGTCGTGGGCGCCGGCCTGTTCGGGGGGCGCGGCGGCCAGAAAGAACCACGTGTCGAACCGTTTCGGCATGCCCTCGGGGGTGATCCAATGCGCATAGGGCACAAGCTCGTCGAGCGCCAGCAAGACGGCGTTCTCGGTGAGCACCTTGAGAAAGGTGGTCTTGCCTTCGCACAGTGCGGTGCGATTGCCGGCTTCGATCTCGCTCGCCCGCCCGGCATCGATCAAATCGTTCGAGCCGCGGCGGCGCGCGAGCAGGATGCCGCTTTCTTCGAAAGTCTCGCGGATCGCGGCGATCCGGAAACTCAAGGCTGCCGCGTCGAGCCCCTCGCCGCCGCAATAAAGTTCGGGCCTTTCGATGATCTCCTTGTCGCCGTTGTCGACGCTGCCGCCGGGAAACACCAGCGCGCCCGAGTTGAAGTCGATCTCGTAGTGGCGCACCATCATGAAGACTTCGATTTCGCCCGCCGCAACGGCGCTGTCACGCAGCAGCAGGATAGTCGACGCGGGACGCGGCGCGACGGCTTCGGCAGACATGAGGTCGTTCCTTTTTTCACCGTCATTGCGAGGAGCGAAGCGACGAAGCAATCCAGCCATACTCGTCAATCGATGGATTGCTTCGCTACGCTCGCAATGACGGCTTCAACCAACTGGGGAATCCTGGTCAACCCGCGGCACTTGATTGCGGCTGCAAGTTGGCGCGCTTGTCGAAGCGCGCCACCCGCGACAGCAGATAATCCACCTCGGCCCTTGCGGCGGCGGTGATGCTGGAGCCCGGCTTACGCTGCGCGCTGGAGGCGATCACGCCGCGCTTTTGCAGCACGTATTTGCGCACTGCTAGCCCCGCTCCCGGCTGCTGCTCGTAACGGATCAGCGGCAGATGGGCGTCGAACAGGTCGTGCGCGGCGTCGCGGCGGCCCTCTTTCGACAGCCGCACCACGTCGATCAGCAATTCCGGGAAGGCATAGCCGGTCATCGCGCCGTCGGCGCCGCGCTCCATCTCGAAATCGAGGAACAGCCCGCCATTGCCCGTTAGAATCGATAACGGCCGCAGCGAGCCATCCTTCTGGAAGGCGCGCAGCGCGGAGATCTTTTCCAGCCCCGGCCAGTCCTCGTGCTTGAGCATCACACAGGACGGGTTGTCCATCACGATCTTGCGGATCACCGCCGGCGTAAACACCACCGACAAGGTCAGCGGATAATCCTGCAGCACCCAGGGAATGTCGTCGCCGATCGCTTCGGCCGCCTGTTTGAAGTAACCGATGATCTGATCGTCGGTGCGCAGATGCGGCGGCGGCGCGATCATCACGCCGGCGGCGCCGGCATCCATCGAAGCGCGCGCCAGCGAGCGCATCGCCGCAAGCCCGGGTGCCGAGACGCCGACAATGATCTGCATGCTTTTTGCGCGCTTCACAAAGCGCTTTGCGACTTGCTCCGCTTCCGAAGCCTCCAGCTTCGGCGCCTCGCCGAGAATGCCGAGCACGGTGACGCCATCGCATCCGACCTCGGCATAAAAATCGCTCAGCCGGTCGATGGATTTTTCGTCGATGCGGCCGTCATCGTAAAACGGCGTCGGCGCGATCGCGAAGGTGCCCGCGGCCTGGTAGGTGAGTTTTGTCATTGATGCCTCAGTTTGCTTCCGTCATTCCGGGATGACGGAATGTCAAAACCGCCGCGCCCCCATCTTGATCTCTTCCTCGGAGAAGAAAATCTCCCCGGCATGTTCGACGATGTCCTGCGCCTTCCATTGCGTCCCCGGCGGCTTCCAGCCCGGTTTCTCCATCATCTTCATCTCGCGCACGCCGCGGGGGCCGGAGACGCCGAGCACCTTGCCGGTCTGATCGCCCGACAATTCGCTGACCATGTATAACACGGCCGGCGCGATGCCGTCAGGCGGAAGTGCGGCGCCGGGATTCTCCTTGTAGCGCGGCAGGTCTGCGGTCATGCGGGTCAGCGCGCCCGGCGCCAGCGTCCAGACCCGGATGTTGTATTTGCGGCCCTCGATCGCCAGCACGTTGGAAAACCCCCAGATGCCGCCCTTCGCCGCGCCGTAATTGCTCTGACCGAAATTGCCGATCAGACCCGAAGTAGAAGAGGTATTGACGATGACCCCGCCGCCATTCTCCCGCATCCAGCGGAACACCGGCTGGGTGGCGCAGAACGTCCCCTTGAGGTGCACTTTCAGCACCCTGTCCCAGCCGGCTTCCGTCGCCTTGGCAAAGGTCTGGTCGAGCAGGATGCCAGCATTGTTGACCAGGATATCGGCACGGCCGAAATGCTTGATGGCATCATTGAACACCGCCTGGCCGCCCGCCATGGTCGAGATATCGGCGCCATTGGCGACCGCGCGGCCACCTTCGGACTTGATCGCATCGACAACCTTCTGCGCCATCGAGACATCGGCGCCGGAGCCATCGCGGGGGCCGCCGAGGTCGTTGACCACCACCGCCGCGCCCTCGCGGGCGAACAACCTGGCATAGGCCTCACCAAGCCCGCCGCCGGCGCCAGTGATCAGCGCCACCTTGCCGTCGAGTAATCCCATGGTGTTTTGCCTCCCTGTAATCGTTCTGTTCGTAGTACCGGCGGTGCCGCCTGTCCTTTACCTCGCCCACACGCGGGGCGAGGGAGTTCAACGCCGTCGCTCCAACTAACCCAGCACCGTTTTGCCGCTCTTGATGACGGCGACGTTGCGCGCCTTCACCTTCGCCTCGAACGAGATCACGTTGCCGTCCTTCCACAAATCCATGGTCACGGTCTCGCCGGGGTAGACCGGCGAGGAAAACCGCGCCATGTGCTGCCTGAAAGCACCGGGATCGTAGTCCGCATAGCTCTGCAGGATGCCCCGGCAGGTGATGCCGAAGGTGCACATGCCGTGCAGGATCGGCCGCGGAAAGCCGGCTCGCCGGGCGAATTCGGGATCGGAGTGCAGCGGATTGCGGTCGCCGCACAGACGATAGACCAGCGCTTGATCGGGGCGGGTCGGGATATCGATCGACCTGTCAGGGCTGCGGGCCGGCACCTTGTGCGGTTCGGGCTGACCTTCCGATGGCCCGCCGAAACCGCCATCGCCGCGCGCGAACCGCGAGGCGACCAGCGTCGCCAGTTTGTCACCCTTCTCGTCCCTGAGCACGGTCTGGTGCCGGATCACCGCGCCCTTGTCCCTGCCCTTGTCGAACACGTCGAGCACGGTTGAATCAGCGGTAATCTGCGCGGCGGTAGCCAGCGGCCTGTGGAAGGTGATGTCGCGTTCACCATCCACCACCATCACGCGGTTGAGGTTCATTTCGCCCGGCCCGGCTCCCCATGCCGCGACGGATGCAAATGTCGGGACGACTTTCAACGGGCGCGGCGTCGCGGCGGCTTCGTTGACGAAGGCGAGTTCCCTCTCGTCCATGGGGTCGGCGCCCATTCCGATGCCATGGGCGTACAGCATCACCTCGCGATCGCCATAGGCGTATTTCTGGCCAAGATTCTTCAGCGCCATCAACTCGTCGTACTTGATCGGCATTGGCTGTGTCTCTCCCGAAAGATCCAATTCACCCAGCCGGCGTGAAGAACGGCAGCGGCGCGCCGTCGGTGGGCTTGAACACCACCCTGACCTTTTGCCCGATCTTCAATTTGTCCATGTCGCAGTCGACGAAATTTGTCAGCAGCGACGGGCCTTCCTTCAGCGTGACGTAGCCGATCGCGTAAGGTCCAGTCGCGGATTTGCGCATCAGGCTGAACGTATAGATCTCGCCCTCGCCCGAGCTCTCCTCCCAGACGGTCTTGTCGGAGAAGCAGAACGGGCACAGCGAGCGCGGAAAGTAGTGCGCTTCACCGCAGGCGGTGCAGCGTTTTATCATGAGCTTGCCTTCGACCGTCCGCTCCCAGAAATGCCTGGTCTCCGGATTACCCTGCGGCGCCGGATATTTTACCTTGGAGTCCATCACACGCGCTCCAGAATGCAGGTCGATGCGGCGTGGCGAACGCCGAGCAGGCCGCCGGTGCCATGGGCAACGGCAAGATCGCAATTCGGCACCTGCACCTTCGGATGCGCCTGCCCGCGCAGCTGCCGCACCGCCTCGATGATTTTTGTCATGCCGCCGCGGTTGACCGGATGATTGCTGCAGAGGCCGCCGCCGTCGGTGTTGAACGGCAGCTTGCCGACGCCGGAGATCAGATTGCCGTCGGCGACGAACTTGCCGCCCTCGCCTTTGCCGCAGAAGCCGAGATCCTCGAGTTGCATCAGCACCGTGATGGTGAAGCTGTCGTAGATCGAGGCGTATTTGATATCTTTCGGCGCCACGCCGGCCTCCTCGAACGCGCGAGGTCCCGACCAGACGCCGGCGGAATAGGTCAGGTTCAGATCCTTGCCGCCGCGCGGTCCCTTCATCGCCTCGCCATGCCCGATCAAGCGCACCAGCGGCTTCTTCAGGCTGCGCGCGATGGCTTCGGTGGTCACGATCAGCGCGCCGCCGCCATCGGTGACGACGCAACAATCCATCCGGTGCAGCGGATCTGCGATCATCGGCGAGTTGAGGACGTCCTCGACGGTGACGACGTCGCGCAGCATCGCATGCTCGTTGTATTGCGCGTGATGGGAGGCGGCGACCTTGATCCAGGCCAGTTGCTCGCTGGTGGTGCCGAACTCGTGCATGTGGCGCATGGCGCACATGCCGTAAATGTTGTGCGTGGTGGCGCCGTAGGCCGCCTCGAAATCAACCTCGGCGCCGGTCGCCCGCGGCGGCATCGCGCCGGTGCGCGGCTTGCCCGCCAGCGTGATCAACGCGATCGAGCATTTACCGGCGGAAATCGCCTCCGCGGCGTGGCCGAGATGAACCAGATAGGAGCAGCCGCCGGTATCGGTGGAATCGAAATGACGAACTTTCAGGCCGAGATAATCGACCATCGCCATCGCTCCGCCCGGAGCGTCGCCGGCGCAGAAATAGCCGTCGATGTCGGCCTTGCTCAGGCCTGCGTCTTGCAACACGCCGTTGGCGACTTCGGCATGGAGTTGCGCGGTCGACTTGTCGGGTGCGTGCCGGGTGGGGTGCTCGTAAATCCCGGCAATGTAGGCCTTGCCCTTGATGGTCAATGACGGCTCTCCCGCTGGCGTTTCTTCTTCCCCGGTTTTCTCGCCTTTCAGGGCCGCCTTGGCAAGCGCCGAGGCGGTCGAAATCGCCGGGGCAATCCCGCGGCACGGAATGCCGCTGCGCAAACGCTTCGCATTTGTCGCAGGCAACGACGTGGAGATGCGAGTCCGCGTTCCCGCGGCAGGAATCCGCCCGAGTTGTGCATGTTAGCTCCGCCCCGAACGAGGGCGTGGGGAATGCCGGGCGCCCAATGCACCCGCAGCCTCGCGTGCAAAATGATAGTGAGCACACGAGCAAGTCACCACAGGTCCACCAGATTCATCCCGGCATCCCCGCACGCGAATGGTTTTAACGGTTTACTTCGTGCTCTCCCCGGTGATCGGCTTGTTGTCACCGTCGTCAGCGGATTAAGGTGCTTCGTCAGGCCCGGTTGAGCCCGACAAAACCTCCGCCGATTTGACGCCAGCGCCGGGGCGTCAGGACCACACGACTTCGCCGTCCGCGAGCAGTATCGTTCGTCGATATACGCGCTGTTCGGTCGCTCACGAGGTTCATCTCGCCCTGCGACCATCTGCGCGCCCGACGCTGCCGCGTCCATCGCATCCCTGCCCCAACGTCCGTGACGATCGCGAAACGCCCCTTGTGCGGGACAGGATGGCAGCGATCTAGAGCTGATTTGGCTCGGCCGGGAAGGACTATATTTTCGGAAAAACCGAATATACTGCTGGACAGCCAAAGCCGCATGGCTTATGCGCTGATTTGCCCGTCGGGTAGTCGCACAGGCAATCACCGCCGTCACCAACCCGCGTCGCGGGCCTAGGCCGCCTTCGGCTTGTTCACCGTCTCGATGCGGTCGAGCAAGCTGCCGAGATCGCGCTTTGCGACCTCGACGTCATAGTCGTTCTGCAGATTGAGCCAAAGCTGTGGGGTTGTGCCGAGCGCCTTGGCCAGCCGAAGCGCCGTGTTGGCGGTGATGCCGGTCTGTTCGCTGGCGATCCGCTCGATACGAGTGCGAGGCAAGCCACAGGCCTTGGCCAGAGCGCCCGCCGACATTTTCAGCGGAATCAAAAACTCCTCCCGCAGAACCTCACCGGGATGCATCGGCTTGAGCTTCTTGGCCATTGTCGCGTGTCCCTCTCCTAGTGGTAGTCCACGATCTCGACCTCCGCCGGGCCCTGCGCCGTCCAGACAAAGCACACCCGGAATTGGTCGTTGATCCTGATCGAGTGTTGTCCCTTGCGATCGCGCGCCAACGCCTCAAGACGATTGCCTGGTGGCGACCTCAAGTCGCCGAGGTCGCCGGCAGCGTTGAGGTAGCGCAATTTCCGGCGTGCCACCTTAACCAGATCGGCCGGAAAGCCCTTCGGACTTTCGCCGTTAAAAACGGCTTTGGTGGTCCTGTCCCGGAAGCTTCTGATCACAAGCATGTGTATCACTTGATGATACACAAGTCAAGTCGGCGATCAATCAATGATATCGCAGGGACAGAGCGTCACGGCGAAGAATCTGCAACAGCTCCGCAGGATGGGTGATTTACCCGCAATTTGCTCATTTGCACCGTCGACGCCGCGCCCCACCGCGCGAATAGCGCGAGAACGTGAACAAGGCTTACTCCGCCGCGATTTGGCGCGGCGCCGGCGGCGGGTTGGCGAGATCGGCGGCGAGCTGCGCATAGCGCGCTTTGGCGTCCCGCACCGATTTCTCCTTCACCGGGCCGTAGCCGCGGATGCGGTCGGGCAGCGACAGAATTTCGACGGCGGTATCCAGGTTCAACGGCGACAGCACCGTGAGTACGTGGGCGACATCCTTTTCGTAGCCGGCGATCAGGTCGCGCTCGAGCTTGCGGTCGGGACTCTCGGCGAAAATGTCGAAAACAGTCCCGCGCAAGCCGCGCATCTTCGCCAGCATTCGAAACACCGGCATCATCCACGCCCCGAACGCGCGCTTGCGCGGCCGTCCCAACGCGTCCTTGCCACCACCCAGCAGCGGCGGCGCGAGATTGAAGCTGATCTTGAAATCGCCTTCGAACTGCTCGCGGATCTGCTTTTCGAAGCTCCCGTTGACGTAAAGCCGCGCCACTTCGTACTCGTCCTTGTAGGCGAGCAGTTTGGCGTAATTGACGGCAACCGCGCGCGGCAGCTCCTCGCCGAAGCCGGCGTCCAGCGCCGCGCTGCGCACCTGCGTCACCAGCTTGCGATAGCGCTCGGCAAGGCCGGCATCCTGGTAATCCGTCAGCAACGCGCTGCGATGGTCGATGATTTCGTCGAGCGACATCGCATCCAGCGTCTTCGGCGCAACTGTCTCGTCCCGCCCCTTCATCATCGCCGCGAGCCGCGCCGGATCGGCCGATGCCAGACGACCGAGCCGGAACGCCTGCGTGTTCATCTTGACCGCCACACCGTTGACCTCGATCGCCTGCTCGATCGCCTGGGCGGTGAGCGGCAACAGGCCTTTCTGGTAGGCATAGCCCATCATCATCATGTTGGTGGCGATGGAGTCGCCAAGCAGGATTTCCGCGGGCCTGGTGAAATCGAGGAACGAGGAATCCTTGCGAAGCGCCGTTTCCAGCACATGGTTGACCTGGCCGCCGCGGAAATTGAAATCGCGGTTGAGAATGAAATCGGCGGTCGGAATCACGTGGCTGTTGATGACGCCGTGGGTGCGGCTGGATTCGCAGAGCGTTATGGTTTCCTTGGCAGCCGCCACCACCTCATCGGCTGCGATCACCAGATCGGCGGTTCCGGTGACGATGCGAGAACAGGTGACGTCGGCGGTGTGCTTCGACAGGCGCACATGGCTCAGCACTGCGCCACCCTTTTGCGCCAGCCCCGACATATCCAGGATCATGCTGGCCTTGCCCTCGATATGGGCGGCCATGCCGAGCAGCGCGCCGATGGTCAGCACGCCGGTGCCGCCGACGCCGCCGACGGCGATATTGTAGGGCCGCTCCAGCGCCGGCCGCGAAGCGGGTTCCGGCAGATCGCCGACGCTGCCGAGATCGGCCGGCGCGCGGCGGCGCGGCTTGCCGCCATCGACCGTGACGAACGACGGACAAAAGCCCTTCAGGCAGGAATAGTCCTTGTTGCAGGTCGACTGGTTGATGGTGCGCTTGCGCCCGAGTTCGGTTTCCAGCGGCTCCACCGAGATGCAGTTCGACTGCACCGAGCAATCGCCGCAGCCCTCGCAGACCGCGGGGTTGATGATGACGCGGCGCTGCGGATCCTCCATCGTGCCGCGCTTGCGGCGGCGGCGCTTTTCGGCGGCGCAGGTCTGCACGAAAACGATGGCGGAGGCGCCTTTCACCTTGCGCAGCGTCTTCTGGACTGCGTCGAGTTCGTCGCGATGCGCGGTCCTGGTGCCCGGCGCGATTTCGGAGGCCGGATAGGCGTCGGGGTTTTCGGAAACCAGGTAGATGTCGCGGATACCTTCGGAGTGCAGCTGGAACGTGATCTGCTGCGGCGACAATTCGCCGTCGACGTGCTGGCCACCAGTCATCGCGGTCGCGTCGTTGTAGAGGATCTTGTAGGTGATGTTGGCGCCGGAGGCGACCGCCTGGCGAATGGCGAGGCTGCCGGAATGGAAATAGGTGCCGTCGCCGAGATTGGCGAACACATGCTCTTCATCGGTAAAGGGCGCCACGCCGACCCACGGCACGCCCTCGCCCCCCATATGGGTGTAGGTCTCGGTATTGCGGTTCATCCACAGCGCCATGAAGTGGCAGCCGATGCCGGCGAAGGCGCGGCTGCCTTCCGGCACCTTGGTCGAGCTGTTGTGCGGGCAGCCCGAGCAGAAATACGGCGTGCGGGAAATCGGCGCCACCGCCTGCATCTGGCTGGCCTCGCGGCCGTTGAACCAGTCGGCCTTGGCACGCAGCATCGCGGCGATCTCGGGATTGAGATTGAGGCGCAGCAGCCGCTCGGTCAGCGAACTCGCCAGCGAGGCCACGCTCAACTCCGCCGCAAACGTCAGGAAGCGCTTGTCATGCTCGTCCATCTTGCCGACGATGCGAGGGCGCACATCGTCGCGCCAGTTGAATAGCTCCTGCTTGACCTGGTTTTCGACGATCTCGCGCCGCTCCTCGACGATGAAGATCTCCTCGAGGCCGACGGCGAATTCGCGCACGCCTTGCGGCTCCAGCGGCCAGGGCATGCCGATCTTGTAAAGCCGCAGGCCGATCCTGGCGGCGACCTCAGGGGTGATCCCGAGCTCGCGCAGCGCCTGCCGGATATCCTCATAGCTCTTGCCCGAAGCCATGATGCCGAAGCGGGCGTTCGGCGAGTCCATGGTGACGCGGTTGAGCTTGTTGGCGCGGGCGAAGGCGATCGCGGCAAAGCCCTTGTAGTCCTGCAAGCGGCGATCCTGCTCATAGCGGTCGTCGGGCCAGCGCAGGTTGAGGCCGCCCGGTGGCATCTCGAAATCGCCGGGAACGATGAACGGCTTCATCTCGTCGCTGAGGTCGATCTCGGCCGTGGTCTCCACGGTCTCGGTGATCACCTTCATGCCGACCCAGCATCCGGAATAGCGCGACATCGCGATACCCAACAGGCCCATCTCGATCATTTCGTGGATGCTGGAAGGGTAGAGATAGGGCATCAGCGCGGAGATGAAGGCATGGTCCGACTGATGCGGGACAGTCGAGGATTTGGCGCCGTGGTCGTCGCCCGCGAGACAAAGCACGCCGCCGTTTTTGGCCGAACCCGCAGCGTTGCCGTGGCGAAACACGTCACCGCAACGGTCGACGCCCGGGCCCTTGCCGTACCAGATGCCGACCACGCCGTCGTGGCGGGCGCCGGGCGACAAATTGAGCTGTTGCGAGCCCCACACCGCGGTCGCCGCCAGGTCCTCGTTCACGCCGGGCTGGAACTTGACGTTGTATTGCTCGAGGTGCTTGCGGGCGGCGAACAATTGCTGGTCATAGCCGCCAAGCGGCGAGCCGCGATAGCCGGTGACGAACCCCGCGGTATTGAGACCGGCGGCGCGGTCGCGCCGGATCTGGGCCATCGGCAGGCGAACCAGCGCTTGAATCCCGGTCAGGAAGACGTGGCCGGACTCCTGGGTGTATTTCTGATCGAGACTGATCGGACCCTGGTTGATTCCCATTCCACCCTCTTGAAGCCATCCGTCCAGGGCGAGTTCCGCCCCGCCAACCGCCGTCTCCGCCAGCCCTATCTAGCCAAACCGCGGCCTCGGGCGGCTTTTTTCAGCTAGTCACCCCAATTACAAAAGCTAGTCTATGTCGGTTTGCGCGGTTGGCGTATCACAAATATCGGCAATGCTGCCGGCCATTCGGAAACGCAATTTCATGCCGGAACGGCGCGGTCGCGTTTTCGGGTTGTGTCGGCGGAATGGGCCGGCGCGAAACGACGTGGCTCTCGCCAAGACAATTTTCGCGGTATAGTACGTCGAGCGGAGGCACGTCGGTGCAGGATCGACATTACGCAGCGCGAACGATTCTCGCCGCAGTGCTATTGTGCACTGCGTCAGGGCTTGCCGCTGCGCCGGAGGAGCCCTCGGCGGAGATGATCGCCCGTGGCAAGGCGCTGACCGAGGCGGGCGATTGCGCGAGCTGCCATACCGCCGATCCGGCCAAGCCGTTCGCCGGGGGAAAACGCATCGACACCCCGTTCGGCGGGGTCTATTCGCCCAACCTGACACCGGACCGCGAGACCGGAATCGGCGCCTGGAGCGACGATGATTTCCGGGGCGCGCTGCGTTTTGGCATCGACCCCGACGGTTCGCGCTACTATCCGGCCTTCCCTTATCCGTACTTCACCAAAATGGTGCGCGACGACATATTCGCGATCCGCGCCTATCTGGCGACGCTCACGCCGGTGGCCAATAACCCGCCGGAACCGGAATTGCGCTGGCCCTTCAACCATCGCGTGGTGATGCGGCTGTGGAATTACCTGTTCTTCCGGCCCGGTATTTTCGAACCGGACCAGGGCAAAAGCGTGGAATGGAATCGCGGCGGCTACCTCGTCACCGGACTAGGCCATTGCGGCGCCTGCCACACGCCCAAGAACTGGTTCGGCGCCGACAAGCGCGGCCGTGCGCTTGGCGGCAACCTGGTGCAGGGCTGGTTCGCCCCGAGGCTCGACGGCGCGACCCGCAGTGGGCTGAAATCATGGAGCGTCGACGACATCGTCGAGTACCTGCAGAGCGGCCGCAACGGCAGGAGTCACGCCGATGGGCCGATGGCCGAAGTCGTGGTCAATTCGTCCTCGAAGATGAGCGATGCCGATGTCCGCGCCATCGCGGTCTACCTCAAGGATCTGCCGGCGGGCATGCGGGAGCCTCCAGCAACGCCGGCGCCGCAAGACACCATGACCGACGGTGCGGCGGTCTACGCCCATGCCTGCGTCTCCTGCCACGAGGCCGACGGCTCCGGCGCGCCGCGGATCTATCCGCCGCTGCCCGGCAACGCCCTGCTGCAGGCGTCCGATCCCTCCAGCACGCTGCGGATCATCCTCGACGGCGCGCAGACGGTAACGACGCCGCGCGCGCCCAATACCGGATCGATGCCGGCCTACGCCAAGCAATTGTCCGATCAGCAAATCGCCGATGTCAGCAACTACATCCGCAATTCCTGGGGCAACGCCGCCCCGCTGGTGACCCCTGCGCAAGTGGCGAACGCGCGGAAAATGTAACCGTGATGGCCTGGCGCGCGCCGCGCCAATCGGGAAGCGGGACAGGCGCAATCGCAGACCTGAATATCGGCCTGCCATTTCGGAACCAAGTTCCGTCCGCGACGAAGATCGCCTCGCGTCAGGAACCTCGCTATCGCCCACAGGTTGTCCTTCTTTAACGGAGGAGCAGCTTCATGGCTTACGACCGCAATCCGGACGACCCCTACGGTTCAAATGAGGAATTCCGCCGGGCCGCTCGCCTCGACAATGAAATGCAACCCGATCCCGAACTCGCCGAGGGTCCCGCCAGCAGCGGCAGGATCGCGCTGTTCGCCGTCGCCGTTGCGGTGGTGCTGGGTATTGTTTTCTACGGCCTGAATAACACGTCGATGCAACAGCCCGGCACGTCAACCGCCACCAACCAGGCGGCGCCGCGCCCCAACACCCAGAGCGGGATAACCACCGGCGCGGCTCCGGCGCAGCCGCAGAAGCCGCCGTCTCCCGCGCCGGCCGGACCGGACGTCAACCGCTCCGACAATCCGCCGGCCAACAATCCGGCGCCGAGCAAATAGCGCCGACCCGGGTTGAACGAATCGAGAAAGCAGCGGGACCGACTTTCCCGCTGCTTTCTCTTGGCGCGTCAGCCGAACATCTTGTTCAATTCGCCGCCGGGATGTCCGCCGCCGAGCTCGGTGAACTTGCCCTGCTCCGCCATCTCGCGCGCCGCGCGCATGAAGCCGGCCCATGCCACCCGTGCCAGCGACCCGCCGACGCTGATGCGGCGGACGCCCAGCGCGTCGGCTTCCGCAAGGCTGAGCCCGGACGCCCCGATCAGGAGGTTGACGGGTTTTGGATGCACCGCCTTCACGACCGCCATTATCTGCTCCCTGGTCTTGATGCCCGGCGCATAGAGGCAGTCGGCGCCCGCCGCCGAATAGGCCTTCAGCCGGTCGATCACCATGTCGAGATCGGGCTGCCCGACCAGAAATCCTTCGCATCGGCCGGTCAACAGCACGCCGCTGTTGCCGGCATCGATCGCCGCGCGCGCCGCCTTGATGCGTTCGATGGCGTGGGCGCGCTCGTACAGAGGTGCTGCGGGGTCTCCGGTGGAATCCTCGATCGACAGCCCGGCGACCCCGGTCGTGACCGCGCGCGCGACATTGGCTCCCACCTTCTCCGCCTTGTGCGCATAGCCGCCCTCGAAGTCGGCATTGACGGGCAGATCGACCGCCGCGCACAACGCGGTGAGATGGGTGCACACGTCATCGAGCGTGACGCGACTGTCAGCCTTGCCGATGGTCCAGGCAAAGCCCGCGCTGGTGGAGGCGAGCGCCTTGAAGCCGAGATGCTGGAGTGCCCGGGCACTGCCGACGTCGTAGGGGTTGGGCAGCACGAAACAGCCGGTTTCGTGCAGCTTTCTGAATGTCGCGCGCTTGTCCGCTGTGGTGACCGGCATGTTAGCTCCCTGATCTCGATTTGGCTCTTGGTTGGCCGGGCAACGGTACCTACCGAGCCTGCGCGACGCTAGTGCGCGCTGTGAACGGCGCGGCTGTCCTTTGGCACTTCCGCGCGATCGTTCATGCCGTAATCGCGGATCACGCCGGCGATGCGCAGCCGGTAATCCTGGAAAATCGTCGCCCGGCCCTTGCTCTGGCTCCTGCGATGTTGCGGCACGTTGCGCCACGCCGCGACCGCCTCTTCGTCGCGGAAGAACGACAGCGACAGAATCTTGCCTTTTTCGGTCAGGCTCTCGAAACGCTCGATCGAGATGAAACCATCGATGGTTTCCAGGACCGGCCGTAATTCGGCGGCGAGATCGAGGTATTCCTGCTTGTGTTCCGGCTTCGGCCAGACCTCAAAGATCACGGCTATCATTTTTCTGATCTCCCCTCGCAGTTCCGACGACCTGCTATGTCACCTTGCGCAGGAAGCTGCGCTCCTCGGCCAGGATGAACTTGTTTTCCTCGGCGAAATGGAAATTGGCAAGCCCCTCTCGATCGCCGCGGATCTGCGTCCGGTACGTTTCATAAGCCGCGAGATTCTCGAAGGAAATCAGCGCGAACGCGATATTGTTGGTGCC
Source organism: uncultured Alphaproteobacteria bacterium (assembly GCA_963840155.1). Lineage (GTDB taxonomy): Bacteria > Pseudomonadota > Alphaproteobacteria > Rhizobiales > Xanthobacteraceae > Bradyrhizobium. The sequence goes on along the minus strand of CAWIXP010000001.1, from coordinate 368,431 downwards.
CTCATGCGGCATCCAGTAGCCGATCAGATCGCCGCCGCATCGCGGAATGATGCCGAGCCAGCGCCCGGCATATTCCTCAAACATCATCCGCTTGAACGGATCGATCTGGTAGCGGATGAAGACTGTGACGGCCATGGCGACCTCCCGGCAATGGAACGAGGGCCGGATAATAGCCGCTTGATTGGCAACGATGCTTCGTCTATCATCGAACTATGAAAGCAGGTCCCGACATCGCCATGGTTGCCTCGCTGGTCGGCGATCCCGCCCGTTCCAACATGCTGACCGCGCTGCTGTCGGGCCGCGCGCTGACCGCGACCGAGCTGGCGCACCAGGCCGGCATCACGCCGCAGACCGCCAGTTCGCATCTATCGAAGCTGGAAGCCGGCGGGCTGATCGAGCAGGAGAAGCAGGGCCGTCATCGCTATTACCGCCTCGCCGACCCCGATGTCGCCGGCGTTCTGGAGGGGCTCGCCGGACTTGCGGCGCGCGCCGGCCACATGCGTCTGCGTACCGGGCCCAAGGATCCGGCGCTGCGGCGGGCGCGGGTTTGCTACGATCATCTGGCCGGCGATCTCGGCGTGCAGATGCTCGACAGCATGAAGCGGCAGAAGCTGGTTCGTCAGCACCAGCAGGACATCAAGCTGACCGCCGAGGGCGCGCGCTTCATGGCGCAGACGCTGCAGATCGACGCCGCGGCGCTGGCCCATCCGCGCCGGCCGCTGTGCAAAGCCTGTCTGGACTGGAGCGAGCGGCGCCACCATCTCGCCGGCACGCTCGGTGCCGCGATCATGCGCCGGTTCACCGAGTTGAAATGGGCGGCCCGCGACAGCGCCCCCGGCAGCCGTGTCGTCAATTTCAGCCGCAGCGGCGAAAAGCGGTTCGAGGCGCTGTTCGGCAACGACGCCTGATAAGCGAAGAGGGCGGGAAGCCCCCGCCCTCTTAAACCCTCCATCTAGTTTCTGAAGCAACGCCGGCCGAACGGCCCGGGATGCCAGCCGCGGGGACAATTGTAGAGCGGACGGCAGGCGCCACCGGGGCCACGGTGCCAACCCGCACCGCAGCCTTGCGCCACCTGGATCACCTCGTCCGAGCCCGGCCTGTTGAGCGGATATACTGGCGTGGCCTGAGCGGACATCGCCGTGAGGCCGAGACCAACCGCAAATGCGGATGCAACAAGCAGTTTCATGCTTTCTTCCTTTCTGCAATCCGGCGCGACGCGACGGTGAACTCAGACCGACAAGGTGACAGCGGTCGGGCTGCTATCACCAGTGGCGGCGGTGCCAATGGTGGCGGTGCCAGTGATGGCGGTGCCAGTGACGGTGGTGGTGGCGCCAACCCCAGTGACGGTGCCGATGGCCCCAGTGACGATGGTGATGCCGGTGTCCCCAGCGCACTTGCTCCGGCTCGAGGCGGTTGACCTCGTCCTGGCTGGTGACGGCGGGCTGCGCATCGGGATTTCCCGGCGGCAGCCGCCCGTTGTCTTGAAGCGGCTGCGGCAACAGCGGCGCGGCCTGCGCGCTCGCCGCCAGCGCAACAGCGCCCGCGGCAAGTCCAACGGCGAATTTCAGAAAGTGGCGGCGTTCCATGACATCTCCCTCTTGGTGGCGTGTGTGTGTCGAGTGATGCCCGGAGATTTTGATCGCGCCGAGATGAACGGCCGCTGAACCGACAGCGCAATCGATCGCGTAAGTGCGCGAGCCGAAGCTTCGCCGTCCGCCCCGTCATTCCGGGACATCGCGCAGCGATGAACCCGGAATCTGGATGATGCCATTGGAGATTCCGGGTTCGCGCCAATGCGCGCCCCGAAATGACGGCCACCTTGTCAGCCCGCGCCGTACTCCTCCGCGAGCACCAATAGCTCCCGGGTGCGCGTCACATCCGGCCAGTCGCGGTTGAAATCGGCGACCAGCCGTTTCAAATGCTCGCCGTTCACGGCGCGATCGAGCGCGGCCTGATCGGCAAACTGATACGTCGCCTGATGCAAACTGGGATCGGTAAGGCTCCAGAACCGCCATGCCTTCTCCGCGCCAAACGATTTCACGGCGTCGGGCATGTGCTCGCGCGAATACCAGGCATCGAAGGCTTGGCGCCTGGCGGGATCGGTGACGGTGGCGCGGACAACGAAATAGGCTAGTGGCATGGTTTTCTCCGTTTTTTCTGGGGCCGAGCATAGCGTAAGCCACGGGCCGGGTCGCATCCCGATACGACGATAGCCTGTCGCTGGATGGTTTCGTGAATGGCCTGGGAAGGCTATCATGGCGCAACATTGCGATGCCGATGATCTAGGGGAGGCCGACATGAGCCAGCCGCAGCCAGTCAAGGACGCCAGTCATCTCTATGAGGTCGAGCGCCGCGCCGAGCATGCCGCGCGCCCCGGCTTTCGCATCTCGGAGTTGCAGCTCTCGCCGACCCAGAAGGTGCCGTGGCATACCCACACCAACGTGTCGGATACGTTCTATGTGCTGGAAGGCCAGATGCGGCTGTTCCTAAGGGAGCCCAAGGAGGAAGTGAAGCTCAGGCCCGGCGAGGTCCATGTGGTCAGGCCCGGGCGGCCGCATCTCGTGACCAACGGCGGCACGACCTCGCTGACCTTCCTGGTCCTGCAAGGCGTCGGCGAATACGATTTCGTTCCACTGGTGCCGCGTCAGGCTCAGCCTGTATGACGCTGAGCGATGCCCAGCAGGAGCTGCAGCAGCGCGCGCGGGCGCTGGCGCGTGAGATCATCGCGCCGCGCGCGGCCGAGGTCGATCGGTCAGAGCAATATCCATGGGACAATGTGAAGGCCCTGACCGAAGCGGGCTTCTTCGGGATGACCATCCCGAAGCAGTATGGCGGTCGCGGCCTCGGCTTTCTCGAAGCTTGTTTGGTCGTCGACGAGATCGCGCAGGTCTGCGGCGTCAGCGGGCGGATCGTGGTCGAAGCCAATATGGGCGCGATCTCCGCCGTCATGCATTATGGCACTGACGCGCAGAAGAAGCTCGCGGCGGAACTGGTGCTTTCCGGCGACAAGCCCGCGATCTGCATCACCGAACCCGGAGCCGGATCGGCCGCCAGCGAAATGACCACGCGCGCCGACCGCAAAGGCAACGGTTATGTCATCAGCGGCGGCAAGCACTGGATCACCGGCGGCGGGGTGTCGCGGCTGCATCTGGTATTCGCTCGCGTGTTCGACGAGGCTGGCGAGGAACAGGGCATCGGCGGCTTTCTGGCGGTGCGCGACAAGACCAAGGGCCTCGTGATCGGCAGGCGCGAGCCGACCATGGGGCTGCGCGGCATTCCCGAAACCGAAATCCTGTTCAGGGATATGGAAATCGCTGACGACATGGTGGTGATTCCGCCCTCCGGCTTCCGGCGCGGCTTTGCCGATCTCATGAATGCCTACAATTCCCAGCGGATTGGCGCGGCGACCGTGGCGCTCGGTCTCGCCGACGGGGCCTATCAGCATGCGCTCGACTACGCCAATTCGCGCGAGCAGTTCGGCCGCCCCATCGCCGAGTTTCAGGGGCTGCAATGGATGCTCGCGGACATGTCGGTGCAGATTGCGGCGGCGCGCGAGCTGATCCACAAGGCGGCGCGCTCGGCCGCGCCGTTTCCCGATCCGCTGTTTGCGGCGCAAGCCAAGATTTTCGCGGCCGATGCGGCGATCAAGGTGACCAACGACGCGCTGCAGGTGTTCGGCGCCGCCGGCTATTCGCGCAACCGGCCGCTGGAGCGCATGGTCCGCGACGCCCGCATGTTCACCATCGGCGGCGGCACCGCGCAAATCCTGCGCACGGTGGTGGCGAGCCGCATCCTCGGGCGCAAGCTGCCGCAGACGCGGGATGGGTATCTGGAGGATGAGGGTGCGGTGCGGCGAACCAATTTTTGAGGATTACACCCACCCTCCCCGCGCCATGATAGCGGCGCAGAGCAGGATCACCGCGATCGCCGCAAGCTCGATGTGGATCACCATGGTGACGCGCTTTCGTTTCGCGGCATCGATGACAGGCACCTGGCCGGCGTCGATCGCATCGCGCCAGGACAGGAACTCCATGGTCGGGATGATCGAGAGCAGCCCGACGATGACGAACAGCGCGAACTTGGTCAGAAACGCGTGGCTGTGCCAGTAGTAATCGGCACCCTTCTCGAAGAAGAACACCCTGAGCAGCCCGATCACCAGCAACGCGCCTGCGGCCATGCCGAGCACGATGTCGGTGACCTGCAGCCGCCGCGCCGATGACAGCGTCAGCTCGGAGCGGATCAGCACGAATTCGATCGCAACAGCGGCAACCAGCGTGAAGGCGCAGAGATGATGGAGGAAGGCGAAGAGTGTGGTCATTGAGACAGCGTAGATATTGCTCGATTGGAATTAATTCGTCCCTAGCGCAGGTCAAGGTGGCGAAAGAAAAATCTCACATCACAACGGCAAATTGTCGTGCTTCTTCGCCGGCATCTCGACCTTCTTGTCGCGCAGCATCGCCAGCGCCCGCGCAATCCGCCGCCGCGTCGAATGCGGCATGATGACGTCGTCGATATAGCCGCGCTCGGCGGCGATGAACGGCGACAGGAAGCGGTCTTCATACTCTTTGGTGCGCGCCGCGATCTTCTCTGAGTCGCCGATATCGCTGCGGAAGATGATCTCGACCGCGCCCCGGGCGCCCATCACGGCGATCTGGGCGGTCGGCCAGGCGTAGTTCATGTCGGCGCCGATTTCCTTGGACGCCATCACGTCGAACGCGCCGCCATAGGCTTTGCGCGTGATCACCGTGACCAGCGGCACCGTGCACTGCGAATAGGCGAACAAGAGTTTCGCGCCGTGCTTGATCAGCCCGCCATATTCCTGCGCGGTGCCCGGCAAAAATCCCGGCACGTCCACGAAGGTCACGATCGGGATGTTGAAGGCGTCACAAAAACGGACAAAACGCGCCGCCTTCCTTGAAGCATCGCTGTCGAGCACACCCGCCAGCACCATCGGCTGGTTGGCGACAAAGCCAGTGGTGCGGCCGGCGATGCGGCCAAATCCGGTCACGATGTTTTTCGCGAACATCTCGGAGATTTCGAAGAAGTCGCCCTCGTCCACGACTTTCAGGATCAGTTCCTTCATGTCGTAGGGCTTGTTCGGATTGTCCGGGATCAGCGTGTCCAGGGACATGTCGACGCGGCCGATGTCGTCGAAGCTCGGCCATTCCGGAACGCCTGACGTGTTGTTGGCGGGCAGAAAATCGATCAGCCGGCGCATCTGCAACAGCGTCTCGACGTCGTTCTCGAAAGCGCCGTCGGCGATCGAGGAGCGCGTGGCGTGCACCGAGGCGCCGCCGAGCTCTTCCGCCGTGACCACCTCGTTGGTGACGGTCTTCACCACATCGGGCCCAGTTACAAACATGTAGCTGGTGTTCTTCACCATGAAGATGAAGTCGGTCATAGCAGGTGAATAGACGTCGCCGCCGGCGCAGGGGCCCATGATCACCGAGATCTGCGGGATCACGCCGGACGCAATGACGTTGCGGCGGAACACATAGGAATAGCCGGCGAGCGCGGCGACGCCTTCCTGGATCCGCGCGCCGCCGGCGTCGTAGAGCCCGATGATCGGCGCCCGCGCCTTCATCGCCATGTCCTGGATCTTGACGATCTTTTGCGCGTGCGTTTCGGACAGCGAGCCGCCGAACACGGTGAAATCCTTGGCGAAGACAAACGTCTTGCGGCCGTTGACGGTGCCCCAGCCGGTGACGACGCCATCGCCCGGCACTTTGGTTTTCTCCATGCCGAATTCGACCGAGCGGTGCTCGACGAACATGTCGAACTCCTCGAACGAGCCCTTGTCGAGCAGCAGCTCGATGCGCTCCCGCGCGGTCAGCTTGCCGCGGGCGTGCTGCGCCTCGATCCGCTTGTCGCCGCCGCCGAGCTTTGCCCCGGCGCGGCGCTCCTCAAGGGTTTCCAGGATGTCTTTCATCTCGCGCCCCGCCCCTATGCCTTTCGATTTGCACGGGTTCTAACACGGCAGTCGACCGCGAGCGAAATGATTTGTCCTGAAAGCATTCATGAAATCAGTGCATTATCCCGCAAGTCCGTGTAACTCTTCACTCCCCTACCTGGCTTCATGCAGGCATCCCACCAAAACCGGTCATTTGGGAAAGACAATGCGACGGCGCGATTTCATCAAGCTGATCGGGGGCACGGCCGCGGCATGGCCGATCACGACACACGCCCAGCAACCTGAACGGATTCGGCGCGTCGGCGTGCTGATCGGGACCGCCGAAAGCGATCTGGAAGCTCAGTCGTTGTTAAGCAGAACCCGGCATCGGCTTGAGGAGTTGGGTTGGAGCGAAGGACGCAACATTCGGATTGAGGATCGCTGGACTGCCGGCGATAACAACCGTCTGCGGGCTTACGCAGCCGAGTTGGCGGAACTGAAGCCGGATGTCATTGTTTGCGAAGGTACGCCCGTGGTCGCGGCCCTTAAGCAGGCAACCGACACCATCCCCATCGTGTTTGTGAACGCCAACAATCCGATTGGCTCCGGTTTCGTTGCGAGCATTGCGCGGCCCGGCGGCAATATCACGGGCCTGGTTTCCTTCGAGCCGGCGATGGGCGGAAAGTGGTTGGAGACGTTGAAAGAAATTGCTCCTGACATTGCACGTGTCGCTCTCATCTACAACCCGCAAACTCATACCGGGCAGCATTTTCAGTCCATCGAGTTCTGTTTCACAAACTCTAGCCGTCAAGGCGATCCACCTCCCATTCAGCAACGCCGCGGACATCGAACGTGCGCTTGGTGATTTTGCGCAGGAGCCGAAGGGCGGCCTGCTTGTGCTGCCAGACATCAGCACGAATTTGCATAACGAGCTGATTTGCACGCTGGCAGCTCGGCACCGATTGCCGGCGATCTATCCCTTTCGCCGCTTCGTCGCCAACGGCGGGCTGACATATTACGGAGCCGATACCAACGATATGTACCGGAAGCTTGGCGAATATGTTGACCTTATCCTGAAGGGCGCCAAACCCGCCGACTTGCCTGTACAAACGCCGACCAAGTTCGAGCTGATCATCAATCTCAAGACGGCGAAGGCGCTCGGTCTCGCCATTCCACCGACACTACTTGTGCGGGCCGACGAGGTGGTAGAGTAACGCTGCCGTTCAAATAGCGCCGATATCGGCCAGGCACTGTTGCGCAAGCTTCATCCGATCGGCGATGTGGCGCGGCTCGCGGCAATCGAGGTTGAGCGCGAACACCGTATTCTCGTTGCCCTTCTCGACCCAGCCCACCAGCCAGCCCAGCGACGGCTTGCCGGTTTCGGCGCCGAGCAGCCCGGTCTTGGCGCGAATGACGGCATCGCCGACTTTTGTCACCGGCAGGATGTCGCGCACCAGCTCCTGGCTGCGCTTCGACACCGCCAGCGCGCCGCGCCGCAGCCGGTCGACAAAATCGACCTGCTGCACCGGATCGATGCGCAAGCCGCCGGTCAGCCAGAATTGATCGATGCCGCCGCTGATGTCGCGGTTGCCGTATTCCAAGAGGTCGAGATATTTTTGCATCCGCTCCGCGCCGATGCGGCGCGCGATCTCCTGATAGACCGGGACCGCGGATGCCGCGATCGCCGTGCGCATGGTATGGTCGCGATTCCAGGCTGCGATGCTCCTGACCACGCCGTCCCACTTGAATACGTCCTTGTCCGGATCGGCGACGACGCCGGTCTCCAACGCGATCACCGAATTCGGGATCTTGAATGTCGATGCCGGCAGCATCGGCTCGCCCGAGCGATTCCTGTCGCTGGCGATGATCAGATAGTCCTCGACCCTGTAGCCGACGAACGTGCCGACGGTATCTTCGTCGGTAAAGTGCGTTGCCAGGCTTTCGCGGACCTCGCTGCGCTGCGGCGCGACATTGCCAAAGCTGCGTGCCGGCAACAGGCTCGCGGCGGCAAGAACACCGAGGGCGTGGCGGCGATCGATCATGGCGGCTTCCGATATGACCCGCAAACGATGCTGATGACATCGTGGTAAAACGATGACAATGGGGAAATCGGCCGGACTTGATGACGGCCTGCAACTACAACCTCATCCTGAGGAGCGGCCGTTGGGCCGCGTCTAAGGATGAGGTCCGGGAATTTTCACCGACTTAGAAGATGACGAGTCCCGTGCTAGCGGATTCGCCCCGCCAGCCGCAGCACAAACACCAGCACTTCGGCTACCGCCTTGTACAGCTCGACCGGGATTTCATCGCCGAGCTCGACGTTGGAAAGCGCGCCGGCGAGCACTTCGTTCTCCTCGATCGGGATCTCGTGGGCCCGGGCGAGCTCGATGATCTTTTCGCCGATCGGGCCCCTGCCTTTGGCAACCACGCGCGGCGCGCCGGTCTTGTCATAGTGCAGCGCGACCGCAAGCTGGCTTTTGATCTCGGCGCTCACAGCGCGCGATCCAGAAAATGCCCGGCGCGGGCCGGCGCCGGCGGTGGCGGCGCGCCATCCCGTATCACGATATCGCCGGGCTGAAGTTCGGCGTCGACCAGCGCCCGGCTCAGTTGCGCGGCGCCGGCGCGCAATTGCGTCGCGGTCGCCGGCCGCTCCGCCCACATCCGCACCGAGGTCCGCTCGCCCGTGAGCGAGACCAGCGCGTGAACCGGGCCCGCCGGCTCGATATCGAGCGAAAACCGCGCCCGCCACACCCGCCCCGCGGATTCGAGCTCAGTGCCACCGCCGTTGCCGGAAATTTCGAACTGCGCCATTGCCGTGCCCTGCGGCGTCAGGAACGGGATTTCGAAATTCCATCGCTGCACCGCGGGATCCGGCCGCGGGCTCGCCGCATCGACACGATCCGGCAGCGAGGCCACCTGCAGCAAGGTCTGGCGGGCGATGGCGGCGTCGGTATCGCCGAGCAGACGATGCGCCGTCGTCGCCAGCGGTGCGCCCGCTGGGATCGATGGCGCGGCGATCGGCTGCGCAGAGGGCAGCGCGCCGCGAAACGGCGGCGGCGGCGTGTTGGTATGGAAAGTCATTTCGTCGTTATGTCCGGCCTGCGGCGTTGCCGCGGCCGAAAGACGAGCTGGTGCCAACTACTTGCGGCCTTCCCTGCAAGGTCTCCTGCAGCAGATTCAACACGATGCCCGGTGTCATCGTCCGTGGTCCGGCGTTGAGCAAGGATTCAGGCAGCACGATCCGGATCGGGCTGGCCGATTCCAGGCTGTCATCGGCAACCGGTAGGCGCGCTTGCGGCAGCAGAATTTCAACCATCTCAGGCTCAGGCAGCGATGGGGCAAGTGGCACTAAAGTCGCGACCTGCGGCAGAGCCGGCAGATGCGGAGCCGCGGCATTGGCAGGCGAACCAGCAGGAGCAGCCGGAATAGCAGGAACAACAGAAGCCGCTTGCGTGACCGGCTGTGGCTCCGCAGTGGCCGACGGCGCAACCGGACCCGCGGCGGTGGCAAGCGCGGATGCCAGCGTCTGACGAAGCACGATCAGGGCTGCCTTGAGATCGGGGACGCCGGCTGCCGGCTCGACAGATCCCGAGGCCAGCGAGGCCTCGAGAAAAAGCCCGGATTTCTGCACGGCATTCTTGACGTCGCTGCCGGCCAGGTTTTGATCGAGGCTGGTGCGTTGCGCCAGCACCTGGATCACCGCCTGCTGCAGTTTTGGCGGCAGGGCGTGGGACACCGCGGCGGCATCGAGATTGGCAAACAGCGGCGCCAGGCTTTGCTGCTGGGCGGCCGCGCTCTGAACCGCAGCCGCAACCGCGACCCGCTCCAGCGGCGTCAGTTGATTTTTCGGCGGCACCGCGAATACCGCGGCATTCGCCGGAACATCGGGGGCCGCAGCCGGTGCGAGCGAGACAGTATCGGCCGCAGCGCCGCTCGCTCCGCCTGGTCCGACCACCGCAAGCCTGACGCCCTCTTGGGTCTGCGATACCGCAAGCTGCAAGCTCTGCCCGGCAACAAGCGGGACTTCCGAAAGGACATCGATCGAGAAACCCGCGATCGCGATCCGCACCAGATTTTCGGCGAGCAGCTTGAGCACCTGGGCATCGACAACCGTTCCCGGCTGCAGCACCAAATCCGGCTGCAACGGCTGGGCGGCAAGCACGGGAATGCTAGGGTTGACGGAAATCGGCATCGAGAGGTCTCGCTGGGTGCTGAAAACCTAGCGCAGGCGTCGTAAACCTCTCGTTAACCGGCTGCGGGATTCAGGGTCTTGAGAATGCCGGCGGCGGCCCGGAAATCGGTCAGCCGGGCGGCGCGGCGCGCGGCGACCTCCTCGTCGACGCCCCATTTCTCCATGTTCCAGTCCTCGTCGACATGAGCGGCGGCCCAGACCTGATCCGGATCGAGCACGCCGTGCAGCAGCGCCAGCGCCAGCAGCGCCGAGCCGGTCAATGTCGTAACCACGTGCATGGCGGCGATCGACCAGGGATCGCTCGGCAGCGCCGCCCGCGCGGCGGCGACGGCGGTATCGGGCTGGCGGACATGCACGATGCCTTCGGCGAGAATGAAATGCGCGCCCAGCGTATTTGCCGCCCAAAACAACACGCCGTCCCAATGCGCGGCTTCGCGCGCGGCGAGCGCTTCCGGATGAGCGGCGCGATAAAACAGCAGATCCGATTGAAAATAGTTGGCGACATCCTCCGCGACGGCCCCGGCGCGGTCGACGACGGCTTCGACGACGCTGTTGGCAAGGCGCGTCAGCGGCATGGTCAGCGGATCGATCGTCTCCTGCTGCGCGTTCCATTCCTCGGAGATCGCCTCGGCGATTTCCCTGCTCGGCGCGACGAGCTCGCGGCCGGAGGGCGTGCGGACCGGCTTGCGGTCCAGCGTGACCGCAAAACCGGCCGGCGTTTCGAGCACGCCGGTTTCGGCGTAAAAGCGCTTCCGCCGCGGCGCACGCGTGGTGCGCCGCACCGCCTCTTCCGGATCGAGCGGAGCTTTTCCGGACGCTTCGTCGAACAATTCACGCATTGGCGGAGCCGGCACCTGTTCAGCGGTAAATCCCGCGCGACACTATGATAAGGATAGGCGCAAATAAAGCTGACCGCACGATGGCGAACATCCTTGGCGCATTCTTGGTTCTGTTGGCCGGTCTCGGTGGCTCGGCCGCCGCGGCCGGTTTCCGCTCGCCGGAATCCCTGGTCAGGAATGTCTATGCGTATTATGGCGACGGCTCGTCCGATCTCTCCCGCGGGCTGCCGCGCGATGCCGCCGCCGCGCGCCAATTCTTCGATCCGAGCCTGCAGGCGGCCTGGACATCCTCGAAAGGCCAGCCTTACGATTTTCTGGTGCAGAGCCCGACCTGGAAGCTCGGCGCCATCTCGATATCGATCCTTCGCAAGCAATTCGACAGAACCTATGTCAGCGTCGCCTTCACCAACCAGGGGCGCGCGGTCACGATGAATTTCATCGCCATCAACTCCGGGGATGGCTGGGTGATTTACGACGTCGAGAGCCCGCATGATTCGCTGCGGGCGTTTCTCGCCCAATACAGAAATTGAGCTGAAAACGGAGCGACGTTCCGATCATCGGCTATTGGCGCAGCCGCGCGAATAGGTAGCGCGCTCGCCCGGCCCGAGCCCGCTGGCGGCGGCGTCATCGAGACAGCTGTTGAAGCGCTCGCCGAAGGAAGGACGCGGCGCCGCGCCGTAGTTCTGTTGCATCGGCGCATCCATCCGCGGAATCACCGGCGGCTCGATCCTGGGCGGCGGCGGAGGCGACGGCAGCGGCGGATTGAATTGCGACCCGCCGGGCGGAATGAATTGGGCCGAAGCCGCAGCGGCGAAAGCCAGCGTCAAGGCGACCGCGCCAATCATGATCGACGACTGCTTCATGGAGCAGATGTCGTGATGGTCGGGGTAAAGCGCAAGCAATCATTCTTCAGGCGCGTTCTCGATCGGATCGAACCGGTCGGCCTCGAGGCCGAGCAGGTTCCACGATTGCAACATGTGCGGCGGCAACGGCGCCGTCGCGTCGATAAACCCGCCGCGGGGATGCGGGATCACAATGCGCCGGGCCAAGAGATGCAGCCGTTTCTGAAGACCGCCCGGCAACTCCCAGTTTTCCTTGTTGAAATATTTGGGATCGCCGACAATGGCGTGATCGATATGGGCCATGTGCGCGCGCAACTGATGGGTCCGGCCGGTGACCGGCTTCAGCGACACCCATGCAAGCTTCTGCGCCGCCGTCTCCACCACCGCGTAGTACGTCACGGCATGGCTGGCGCCTTCGTCGCCATGAGCCGCAATCCGCATGATGGTCTCTTCCTCACTCTCTTCCCGCGCCAGATAGGTCGAAATCCGGCCCTGCTTCGGTTTCGGCACGCCCGCCACCAGCGCCCAATAGATCTTGCGCGCCGAGCGATGGCGGAACGATCCGGTCAGCGCGGTCGCGGCGAAACGGGTCTTCGCCACCAAAAGACAACCCGCGGTCTCCTTGTCGAGCCGATGCACCAGCCGCGGCTTCTGGCCCTTGGCGTCGCGCATGACTTCCAGCATCTGATCGATGTGCCTGACGGTGCCGGAACCGCCCTGGACCGCAAGCCCGGCCGGTTTGTTCAGCACCATGACGTCGGCATCCTCGTAGAGCATCATGTCCTTCAACGCCCCGAGCGTTTTCATCGCCGCTTCCGAGAGGCTGCCAGCGATCCTGGGCGCATCGAGCCGCAATGGCGGAATGCGAACGCTCTGGCCCTGTTCCAGCCGGTCCTTGCTATCGGCACGCTTGCCGTTGACGCGCAGCTCGCCTTTGCGGACGATGCGTTGAATGTGGGAGAACGACAGGCCGGGAAAGCGCGCCTCGAGAAAGCGATCGACGCGCATGTTGTTTTCGTCGGCGCTCACCACGACAGTCTCGACCTTTGTCGGCAGCGGCGGCGGCTCGGGGACGACCTTGTCAGGTTCGGCCACGAACTTAGCCGGCTTGCCGGCGTGCGGCGCTGAAACCCGTGCCGGCTTGCCGCCGGAGCGATGGACCTGCGGCCGCTCCGCTCGCGAGCCCCGGTAGGGCCGCGCCCCCTTCGGGCGATCGCCCCGGGCTTTCAGCGGTCTCTTGACGCGACGGCTCATGATTGCAGCGGCTCCAATGAAGCCGCTGGGTAGCGCAAAAGCAGGGGAGCGTCACGGCGAAATCAGTACAAACCGGCCACAGGATCGGTCATGCTGGGCAGATCAGTCAATAAACCCTGGGGAGCGCGCGCGATGGGCCTATCGAAACAGGTGCTGGCGGTTATTGCGACAATGATCGTGGCGCCGGCGTCGGCCGGGGATGGCCCGATGCCGCAGGAGATCGCCTGGAGGCTGCTGGAGCTCGGCCGCGTCGTCGACCCGCCGAATACCGCCCGGCTCTATGCGCCATTGCAGCAGAAGGAGCCGTACGCCGGGGTCAAGGTCGAGCGCGACGTCAAATACGGCCCCGCCGATCGCAACCTGCTCGACGTGTTCACGCCCGAGGCCGCCGCAGCGTCGCGACCGGTGTTGATTTTCGTCCATGGTGGCGGCTTCACCGCGGGCAACAAGCGCGGACCGGGCAGCCCGTTCTATGACAACATCATGCTGTGGGCGGTCAAGAACGGCTTCGTCGGCGTCAACATGACCTACCGCCTCGCCCCACAATCGGCGTGGCCGGCGGGTGCGGAAGATATCGGCGTCGCCGTGCAATGGGTTGCCGACAATATCGGAGCACACGGCGGCGATGCCGCGCGCATCTTCCTGATGGGCCATTCCGCGGGCGCGGCGCATGTTGCCGGCTATGTCTCGCATCCCGAATTCCACAAGGTGAAGAACGGCGGCTTGAAAGGCGCGATCATGGTCTCGGGCATCTACGACCTTGCGACCTGGCCGACGGGCGGTGCCGCCGAAACCGCCTATTATGGGCCCGACAATTCGCTTTACCCCCAACGCTCAGCGATGAAGGGGCTGCTCGCGACAGACATCCCGCTGATGTTCGTCTCGGCTGAACTGGACCTGTCGTTTTTCGTTCAGCAGCTCAACCTCATGAAGGAGGCGACCTGCAAGGGACCCCACGGCTGCGCGCGCACGTTGATGCTGCCGCAACACAGCCACATGTCGGAAGTCTATGCGATCAACACCGCCGATGACCGCCTGACCAGTCAGATCCTCGATTTCACCAAAACCGGCAAATAGCGGCTCTCGAGACTATTTGGGTCCGCGCTCCCGGCGCAGCTTGGCCCAGTACTCCAGCCGCTTGCGAATCTCGCGCTCGAACCCGCGGTCGGGCGGGTCGTAAAACGTCTGATGGCCGAGCGCGTCCGGGAAATACTCCTGTCCGGAAAAGGCCTGCTCGGTGTCATGATCGTACTCGTAGCCGCCGCCGTAGCCCTCGGACTTCATCAGCTTGGTCGGTGAGTTCAGGATATGCTTGGGCGGCAGCAGCGAGCCGCCCTCGCTTGCCACGCGCATCGCCGCGCCGAACGCCTTGTAGGCGGCGTTCGATTTCGGCGCGGTGGCGAGATAGATCACGGCCTGCGCGATTGCGAGCTCGCCTTCGGGATGGCCGAGAAAGTCGTAGGCGTCCTTGGCGGCATTGGCGACGACCAGCGCCTGCGGATCGGCAAGGCCGATGTCCTCGACCGCCATGCGGACCACGCGCCGCGCCAGAAACAGCGGATCCTCGCCGGCATCCATCATCCGCGCCAGATAGTACAACGCCGCGTCGGGATCGGAGCCGCGCACCGATTTATGCAGCGCCGAGATCAGGTTGTAATGTCCGTCGGCGGACTTGTCGTAGATCGGCGCCCGGCGCTGCAGGATGCCCTGCAATTGTTCCGCATTGAACCTCTCGCCCTCGCGCGCGGCGCGCCAGACCTCTTCGGCGAGCGTCAGTGCCGCCCGGCCGTCGCCATCGGCCATCCGCGCCAGCACGGCGCGGGCTTCCGCGTCGAGCGGCAGCTTCTTGCCCTCGACGTTTTCGGCATGGGCAAACAGCTGTTCGATCGCGGCGGCATCGAGCGAATGAAACACCAGCACGCGCGCCCGCGACAGCAAGGCAGCGTTGAGCTCGAACGAGGGATTCTCCGTGGTCGCGCCGACCAGCACCACGGTGCCGTCTTCCATCACCGGCAGAAATGAATCCTGCTGCGCGCGGTTGAAGCGATGCACCTCGTCGACGAACAACAGCGTACCCTTGCCGATTTCGCGGCGCGCCCGCGCCGCATCGAAAACCTTCTTCAAGTCGGCTACACCGGAAAACACCGCCGAAATCTGCTCGAAGTGCAATTCGGTGGCATCCGCCAGAAGGCGCGCGACGGTGGTCTTGCCGGTGCCCGGCGGTCCCCAGAAGATCAGCGAACCCAGCGTGCGGGTCGCCAGCATGCGCGTCAGCGCGCCGTCCGGCCCGAGGATATGATCCTGCCCGACGACATCCGTCAGCGTGCGCGGCCGCAATCGGTCCGGAAGCGGATGCGGCGCATCCTGCTCCATCCCCGCGGCAGCGAACAGGTTTGCAGCTTCGCGTGGTCGCTTCGGGCTCATCCGCCGAGCGCGACGTTGATCTGCTGGCCGCCGCGCACCAAGGTGATCCGCCAGAGCCGGGAGGATTCCCGCGTCACCTTGTCGAGGTCGCTGGTCTTGGCGATTTTCTGGTTGTTGACCGACTGGATGATGTCGCCCTTCTGAAATCCGACGCTGGCGGCCGTCCCGTCATCGGCCAGATCGGTCACCACGACGCCTTGGGTGTCCGCATCCAGGTGCAATTCGTCGGCTACCGCCGGCGAGATATTCGCGACCTTGGCGCCCTGGAACGGCGAGCGCGAGGTCAAGACGATTTCGTCACGCCCGATATCGGGTGCGGTCTCCAGCGGCACCGTCATCTTGATCGCCTTGCCGGCGCGCTGCACATCGAGCTGCGCGGTGCCGCCGAGCGGCCGGGTCGCAAACCGGTAGTCGAACGCATTGGGATCGTCGACTGCCTGGCCGTCGATCGCGACGATCAGGTCGGATGATTTCAATCCGGCCCGGGCCGCCGGACTTTTGGCGGCGACGCTGGCCACCAGCGCGCCGCTTGGAAGACGAAGCCCCAGGCTTTCGGCGATCTCGGGCGTCACCGCCTGCAATCGCGCGCCAAGCCAGGGCCGCTTGACCGCCTTGCCGCCGGTCTTGGCGGAAGCAACCACGACCCGCACCATGTTGGCGGGGATAGCGAAGCCGATGCCCTGCGATCCGCCGGAGCGCGAGAAGATCGCGGTGTTGACGCCGACCAGCTTGCCGGTCATGTCGACCAGCGCGCCGCCGGAATTGCCGGGGTTGATGGCGGCATCGGTCTGGATGAAGAACTGGTAGTCGGTGATGCCTACTTGCGTACGCGCCAGCGCCGAGATGATGCCGTGGGTCACCGTCTGCCCAACGCCGAAAGGATTGCCGATCGCCAGCACCACGTCGCCGACCAGCAATTCGTCGGAATTGGCAAAATCGAGGGTCGGGAATTTTTCCTTTGTATCTTTCAGGCGCAGCACCGCCAAGTCGGTACGGCTGTCCTTGAGAACGATCTCGGCCTCGAACTCACGCTTGTCCGAGAGCGAAACCTTGACCTGATCGGCACCCTCGATGACGTGATTGTTGGTCACCACCAGCCCGGATGGGTCCACCATCACGCCCGAACCCAATGAGCGCTGCATCTGCTCCGGCTGCTGGCCGGGCACCCCGAAGAAGCGGCGGAAGATCGGATCGTCGAGCAGCGGATTGCGGTTTTGCACGACCTTGGCGGCATAGACGTTGACAACCGCCGGTTGCACGCGCTGCACGATCGGCGCGTAGGACAGCTTCACCTCGGCCGGCGAAGCGGGCACGCGCCGGTCCTGGGACATTGCCGGGGCCGCAGCCATCAGCACGAACAGCGCCGTAAAACATCGAGCAACGATCATGAAGCGGATTCCTCATGGGATTTGCTCGGCAAATATAGGCTCCCCAGGCGGCGATTAGAAGCGATTGCAAGGCTGCGTCCGGCGGCTTATGGCCGATTCGGTTCGAATCCGGTCGCCGGTCCGGCGTCCCAACGCCGCCTTGCAATTCCGCCGCCAGAACCGCACGTTCCCACCACGGCCGGCTGCTTGCTTGCCGGCCACCCAAGGAGATCCCTCAGATGAAGGCCGTCGGATACAAGAAGTCGCTTCCCATCGACGCCGCAGATGCCCTGATCGATTTCGAGACCGCCAAGCCGGAACCGCAAGGCCGCGACATCCGTGTCGCCGTGAGGGCAATCTCCGCCAATCCAGTCGACTACAAGGTGCGCAAGCGCGCCGCGCCGGCCGAAGGCGAAATCAAGATTCTCGGCTACGACGCCGCCGGCGTTGTCGAGGCCGCCGGTCCCGATGTAACGCTGTTCAAGCCGGGCGACGAGGTGTTCTATGCCGGCTCTATTCAGCGTCAGGGCACCAACGCTGAATTCCATCTGGTGGATGAGCGTATCGTAGGCTGCAAGCCGAAGACGCTTTCGTTCGCGCAGGCCGCCGCCCTGCCGTTGACCTCGATCACCGCATGGGAATTGCTGTTCGACCGGCTCGGCGCGGCGCCGGGCAAGAGCGTCGAGCCGCGTACGCTGCTCATCGTCGGCGGCGCCGGCGGGGTCGGCTCGATCCTGATTCAGCTCGCGCGACGCCTCACCGGCCTGACGGTGGTGGCCACCGCGTCGCGGCCGGAATCGCAGAAATGGTGCCTCGAACTCGGCGCCCATGCCGTCATCGATCATGCCAAGCCAATGAAAGGGCAGCTCGACGGGCTGAAGTTTCCGCCGGTCGGCCTGATCGCAAGCCTCACCAACACCGACCAGCACTACAAGGCGCTGGCGGAGGTCATTGCGCCGCAGGGCAAATATGGATTGATCGACGATCCGCCGGAATTCAACGTCGCCGTTTTCAAGGGCAAGGCGGTCTCGATTCACTGGGAATCGATGTTTACGCGCTCATCGTTCCAGACGCCGGACATGATCGCTCAGCACAATCTGCTGAACGATGTCGCCGACCTCATTGACAAGGGCGTGCTGCGCACCACGCTCGATCAGACCTTCGGCGCTATCAACGCCGCCAACCTGAAGCGCGCGCACGCGTTGCTCGAGTCGGGAAAATCGCGCGGCAAGATCGTGCTGGAGGGATGGTGAATTAGAAAAGCGGCGGGCCCGAAGACTTACGCCGCTTCGGCCGCAGCCGCTTCCTGCACCGGTCCGGAATCGAGGCCCTTGGCATCGACGTCGCGGTCGACGAACTCGATCACCGCCATCGGCGCGTTGTCGCCGTAGCGGAAGCCGGCCTTGATGATGCGGGTGTAGCCACCCTGACGGTCCTTGTAGCGGGCGGCGAGCACATCGAACAATTTCCTGGTCTGATCGAGGTCGCGCATCTCGGAGATCGCCTGCCGGCGCATCGCCAGACCGCCCTTCTTGCCGAGCGTCACCAGCTTCTCGACGATCGGACGCAACTCCTTCGCCTTCGGCAGCGTGGTGACGATCTGCTCGTGCTTGATCAGCGCCGCGCACATGTTGGCAAACATCGCGCGCCGGTGTTCGGCGGTGCGATTGAGCTTGCGGTGAACCTTGCCGTGACGCATGGCGCCTCTCCTGCATGAACCCTTGGCATTCCGGACGGCGCGAAGCGGCGATCCGCAATCTCGAGATTCCGGGTTCGCGCCAGCGCGCGTCCCGGAAGGACGAACTCAGTAATGATCCTCGAAGCGCTTGGCCAGTTCGTCGATATTCTCCGGCGGCCAGCCCGGCACTTCCATACCGAGGTGCAGACCCATCTGAGCCAGCACTTCCTTGATCTCGTTCAGCGACTTGCGGCCGAAGTTCGGGGTGCGGAGCATTTCCGCCTCCGATTTCTGCACGAGATCGCCGATGTAGACGATGTTGTCGTTCTTCAGGCAGTTTGCCGAACGCACCGACAGTTCGAGCTCGTCGACCTTCTTGAGGAACGCGGGGTTGAAGGCGAGATCGGGAATGATCTCCTGCGTCACTTCCTTGCGCGGTTCTTCGAAATTGACGAACACGTTGAGCTGATCCTGCAGGATGCGCGCGGCATAGGCGACCGCGTCATCCGGCGAAATCGCGCCGTTGGTCTCGATAGTCATGGTCAGCTTGTCGTAGTCGAGGATCTGGCCCTCGCGGGTGTTCTCGACCTTGTAGGACACCTTGCGCACCGGGGAGAACAGGCTGTCGACCGGGATCAGTCCGATCGGCGCGTCCTCGGGGCGGTTGCGCTCGGCGGCGACGTAGCCCTTGCCGGCCGCGACCGTGAATTCCATGCGGATCTCCGCGCCCTCGTCCAGCGTGCAGATCTGCAGTTCCGGATTGAGCACCACGACATCGCCGACGGTCTGGATGTCGCCGGCGGTCACGACGCCGGGGCCCTGCTTCTTCACGACCATGCGCTTGGGGCCTTCGCCCTGCATCTTGATCGAGATGTCCTTGATGTTCAGCACGATGTCGGTGACGTCCTCGCGAACGCCCGCGATCGAGGAGAATTCGTGCAGCACGCCGTCGATATGCACCGACTGCACCGCCGCGCCTTGCAGCGAGGACAGCAGGATCCGCCGCAGCGCGTTGCCGAGCGTCTGACCGAAGCCGCGCTCGAGCGGTTCTGCGACCAGCGTCGCAAACCGGCTCCCGTCGGTGCCCGCAGCCACCTGGAGCTTGTTGGGTCGGATAAGTTCTTGCCAATTTTTCTGGATCGTCACTGTTTCACCCATGGGCCAGCCAATTTGCCATCTAAACTACTGGCGTTGGAGAATGCGGCTCAGTCCGCACCTTAAAAAATGTTCGACAGCCTCCCAGGCGGCAAGCCGCCCGCGGCCGATGTATCAAACCCGCCGGCGCTTGCGCGGACGGCAACCATTGTGCGGGATCGTCGTCACGTCGCGGATCGAAGTGACGGTGAAGCCCGCGGCCTGCAACGCCCGGAGCGCCGACTCGCGGCCCGAACCCGGGCCTGCAACCTCGACCTCCAGCGTGCGCATGCCGTGTTCCTGCGCCTTCTTGGAGACGTCTTCGGCGGCGACCTGCGCGGCGTACGGAGTCGATTTGCGCGAACCCTTAAATCCCATCGTTCCGGCCGACGACCAGGCAATGGTGTTGCCCTGCGCGTCGGTGATGGTGATAGTCGTGTTGTTGAAAGACGAATTCACGTGCGCGACGCCGGAGGCGATGTTCTTGCGCTCGCGACGGCGAACGCGGGTGGCTTCCTTGCCCATTCCAAAACCCTTCCAACGATCTCAACGCCGCCGTATTGCCAGCGGCTACACCGAAAAAACTGAGTGACGAAAGCGAGGACTCGTCCGCTCGTGGTCAGCCATTCCTGTTCGCTAATTACTTCTTCTTTCCGGCGATCGACTTTGCCGGACCTTTGCGCGTGCGCGCGTTGGTGTGGGTGCGCTGACCACGCACCGGCAGACCGCGGCGATGACGCAGGCCGCGGTAGCAGCCGAGGTCCATCAATCGCTTGATGTTCATGCCGGTATCGCGGCGAAGATCGCCTTCGACCATATAGTCGCGGTCGATCACTTCGCGGATTTGCAGCACTTCCTGATCGCTGAGCTGCGAGACCCGGCGGTCATCGGGAATCTTGACCTTCTCCAGGATTTCCGCCGCGTTCCTCTGGCCGATGCCATGGATGTATTGCAGCGCGATCAGCACGCGCTTGTTGGTCGGAATGTTCACACCGGCAATACGGGCCACGGATTTCTCCTGTCGCCGATCCCTGGCGGACCGGCAGTTCTTCGCTATCTCGGGCAGGTGTCCGCAAACGCGAACACGACGCCCTCCCCTTGGATGTCCTGGGGTCCGGCATCGTCTGAAAACTATCCGACTTGGATACCGGCTTATTAAAGGATTCAACCGGGTTTCGTCAACCGTCTCTATGCTTTAGCTCGCCTTTTCGTGACCTTTTTGGCCGCTTTTCCCGCCTTTCGAGCGCCACGCGCCCGGGAACCCGAAGCTGCCTTGCGGGCTGGCTTCTTTGTCCCCCGGAAGGCCGGTGATTTCGCGGCCTTGCGGGAAGTAATTGCCTTGGCGGCTTTCGCTGAGCTCCCAGCCCTCTTGGCTGTCGCCCTGGACGCCCTTTCCGAGGCGGCCTTGTTGCCCTTGGCGGCGCGCTTCAACGCAGCCGCCTTGCTGGATGCCTTCTTTTTGGCCGCCCTGGCCTCCACCGCGCCGATCGCCGCCAGAATGCGGTTAATCTCACGGGTGACGTGCTCGATGGTCATCATGCCGTCGACCGTCAGGAGCTTGCGGCGCTCCGAATAATAGTGAATCAGCGGCTCGGTCAGCGCGCGATAGTTCGCCAGCCGCTTGGTCAGCACCTCCTGGGTGTCGTCGAGCCGCACTTCCTCGCCGCGTGCCCGCATCTCCGCGGCCCGCCTTTCCACCCGCTGCAGCAACGCGCTTTCGTTGACGCGAAGCTCGACCACGGCGTCGAGCCGCATGTGCTTCTTTTTGAGGAGTTCATCGAGCGCCTCGGCCTGCGGCACCGTGCGCGGAAAGCCGTCGAGGATGAAACCCCTGGCTGCGTCGGGCTGATCGAGCCGGTCGGAAATGATCCCAATCACGATGTCGTCCGGCACCAGGCCCCCCGAGGCCATGACGTCCGCAGCCTTGAGGCCGACGGGCGTCCGCGCCGCCACCGCCGTCCGCAGCATTTCGCCGGTCGAGAGCTGGATGATGCCGTACCGCCGAACCAGCCGTTGCGCCTGGGTGCCCTTGCCCGACCCAGGCGGCCCGAGAAGAATCAGTCTCATACGTATTCGTCCCCCGGGGTGAACGATCGAGCGCGCACCATTTCAAAATTCACAGACTGCGCCAGCCACGATGAACACGGACGGCGAACGCGCGGAACCGACGGCGTCAGCGGCGACGCCCCCGCAACTTCGATTTCCTGATCAGCCCCTCGTACTGATGGGCAAGCAGATAACCCTGAACCTGCGCCACCGTGTCCATGGTCACGCTAACCACGATCAACAGCGAGGTGCCGCCGAAGTAGAACGGCACCGAGGCGTAGGAAATCAGAATTTCCGGGATCAGGCAGACGATCGCGAGATAAATCGCGCCGAGCACCGTGATCCGCGACAGCACGTAATCAATATGTTCGGCGGTGCGCTCGCCGGGGCGAATACCGGGAATGAAGCCGCCATGTTTCTTGAGATTGTCCGCAGTCTCGGTCGGGTTGAACACGATCGCGGTGTAGAAGAACGCGAAGAACACGATCAGCGCCAGATAAAGAATCAGGAACAGCGGACGGCCGTGGCCGAGCTGGGTCGTGATCCACTGAAACCACTCCGGGCCACGGCCGGCGTTGAAGTTCGCAACCGTGGTCGGCAGCAACAGCAGCGAGGAGGCGAAGATCGGGGGAATCACGCCGGAGGTATTGAGCTTGAGCGGCAGATGCGAGGACTGGCCCTCGAACATCTTGTTGCCGACCTGGCGCTTCGGATACTGGATCAAAAGCCGCCGCTGCGCGCGCTCCATGAACACGATGAAGGCGATCACCGCGATCGCCATCGCGATCACGACCAGGATGAGGCCGGTGGACAGCGCGCCCTGACGGCCGAGTTCCAGCATATTGGCGAGCGCCGAGGGCAGCTCCGCCACGATGCCGGAGAGAATGATCAGCGAAATGCCGTTGCCGATGCCGCGCGAGGTGATCTGCTCGCCGAGCCACATCAGGAACATGGTGCCGCCGGTCAGCGTGATCGCGGTCGAAAGACGGAAGAACATGCCGGGCTCGGCGACGACGTTGCCGGCGCCCTCGAGCCCGACCGCGATGCCGTAGGACTGGAACGCCGCCAGCAGCACCGTGAGATAGCGGGTGTACTGGTTCAGCGTCTTGCGGCCGGCTTCGCCTTCCTTCTTCAGCGCTTCGAGTTGCGGAGACACCGTGGTCAGGAGCTGGATGATGATCGAGGCCGAAATATACGGCATGATGTTCAGCGCAAAGATCGCCATGCGGTGAATGCCGCCGCCGGCGAACATGTTGAACATGCCGAGAATGCCGCCGGCCTGGGTGCGGAACACCTGCTCCCAGATGTTGGGATCGATGCCGGGCAGCGGAATGTAGGTCCCGAGCCGGTAAACCAGCAGCGCGCCCAACGTGAACCAGATGCGCTTCTTCAGTTCGTCGGCCTTGGCAAGCGCTCCGAAATTGAGGTTTGCCGCCAGTTGTTCCGCTGCTGAGACCATGATTGGCTTTCTCCCGCCGCCTCGCGCTGTCATGTTCCCGGCGGAACATTCAAAAGACGCCGAACATTATTTGGTGCTCGGCTTCGATAAGTCCATCGCTCTGTCGTGCAGAATGCCCGCCTTGCAGCGGGCAATGACGCAGATGTTACGCCGCCTCGCCCTCTTGCTTCTTTGCCGGCGCCAGGATCTTCACCGTGCCGCCTGCCTTCTCCACCGCCGCGATCGCCGATTTCGAGGCGCCGTGAACCTCGATGTTCAGCTTTGCCTTGAGTTCACCGCGGCCGAGCAGCCGCACGCCGTCCTTGGCGCGCCTGATAACGCGGGATTTGACCAGCGTTTCGGCGTTTATGGTGTTCTTGGCGTCGAGCAGCTTGGCGTCGATCGCCCCTTGAATGCGGTCGAGATTGAGCTCGGCGAATTCGAGCCGGAAGATGTTGTTGAAACCGCGCTTCGGCAGCCGCCGATGCAGCGGCATCTGACCGCCCTCAAAGCCCTTGATGCGCACGCCCGAGCGCGCGGTCTGGCCCTTGCCGCCGCGGCCGGCGGTCTTGCCCTTGCCGGAGCCGATGCCACGGCCGACCCGCATGCGTTTCTTGCGCGAGCCGGCATTGTCGGCGATATCGCTGAGCTTCATCGTTAGCTTCCTTTATCTCCGGAGCATGATCCCGACCGAAAGCCGGTTCCCGCCTTTCGGGATCGTACCCCCAACTGCCTTGCTTACGGCTCGCCGACGACGCGGACGAGGTGTTGAACCTTGGCGATCATGCCGCGAATTTCGGGCGTGTCCTTGAGTTCGGTGACCCGGCCGATCTTGTTGAGCTTGAGCCCGATCAGCGTCGCACGCTGCGAATGGTGGCGGCGGATCGCGCTACCGGTCTGCTCGACTTTGATCGTCTTTGCGGCCTTGGCCATCGTCTTGAACTCCGTAGCGCGCGAGCGGCGCGATTTGTCTATTCAGCCACCGCTTCGGCGTCGCCGCCGACACGGCGCGACTGCAGCGTGGACACCTTGATGTTGCGGCGCGCCGCCACCGAACGCGGCGAATCCTGGTGCTTCAGCGCGTCGAAAGTGGCGCGAACCATGTTGTAGGGGTTCGACGACCCGATCGACTTCGCCACCACGTCCTGGATACCGAGCGTCTCGAACACGGCGCGCATCGGGCCGCCCGCGATGATGCCGGTTCCCGCCGGCGCCGCTCGCAAGAAGACCCGCCCGGCGCCATGACGGCCGGCGATATCGTGATGAAGGGTGCGGCCTTCGCGCAGCGCCACTCGCGTCAGGTTGCGCTTGGCCAATTCGGTTGCCTTGCGGATCGCCTCGGGCACTTCGCGCGCCTTGCCGTGGCCGAAACCGACCCGGCCCTTCTGGTCGCCGATCACGACCAGCGCCGCAAAGCCGAAGCGCTTGCCGCCCTTGACGACCTTCGCCACACGATTGATATGGACGAGCTTGTCGACGAACTCGCTGTCGCGCTCTTCCCGGCCGCCCCGGTGGCCACCGCGTTCGCGTTCACCTGCCATGGTGTTTTCCGATCCTTGTAAGACTTGCCTCGAGAGGCCCTTTTATCCGTTCAATCCGTTCTAGAAGCTCAAGCCGCTTTCGCGCGCGGCATCCGCGAGCGCCTTGACGCGCCCGTGATAAAGATAGCCGCCGCGATCGAACACCACTTCGGTGACCCCGTTCTTGACCGCACGTTCCGCCAGCAACTTGCCGACGGCCTTGGCCGCGTCGATATTGGCGCCGGTGTTGCCGCTCTCGCGCAGCGCCTTCTCCAGCGAAGAAGCCGAAGCCAGCGTCTCGCCCTTGAGGTCGTCGATGACCTGGGCGTAGATGTGCTTCGAGGAACGGAACACCGACAGCCGCGGGCGGCCGCCCCCGGAGCGGCGCAACGACAGCCTCACGCGCTGCTTGCGGCGGGCATTCGTAAGCTTCAGTCTCGACATCGCGGCTCCGTTACTTCTTCTTGCCTTCCTTGCGGAAGATGAATTCGTTGGCGTATTTCACGCCCTTGCCCTTGTAGGGCTCCGGCGGCCGGTAGCCGCGGATTTCGGCCGCGACCTGGCCGACGCGCTGGCTGTCATTGCCGACGATGACGATCTCGGTCGGCTTTGGCACCGTGATCGCGATGCCTTCCGGGATCGGATAGACCACGTCATGGCTGTAACCGAGCGCGAGCTGCAGGTTCTTGCCCTGCAGCGCGGCGCGGTAGCCGACCCCGGTGATCTCGAGCTTCTTCTCGAAGCCCTTGGTGACACCGGCGACCAGGTTGGCGACCTGGGCGCGCGCGGTGCCGTACATCGCCTGCGCCCGGTTGGTCTTGACCCGCGGCGCGACCTTGACCGCGCCATTCTCGAACTTCACCTCGACGTCGTCGTGGACGACGAACTGAAGCTGGCCTTTCGGTCCCTTCATCTTGACGGTCTGTCCCTCGACCGTCGCGGTGACGCCCGAGGGGACCGTCACAGGCCGTTTGCCAATGCGTGACATAATCGAACCCTTCCTCAGAACACCGTGAAGAGAATTTCGCCGCCCACATTCGCGTCGCGCGCGTCGTGGTCAGCCATGATTCCCTTCGGCGTCGACAACACCGAAATCCCAAGACCGTTGTTCACGCGCGGCAGGTTCCTCACCGAGGCATAGACCCGCCGCCCCGGCTTCGATACCCGCTCGATCTCGCGAATGACCGGCTCGCCGTCGAAATATTTCAGCTCGATCTCGAGCTCGCTGCGCCCCGAGGCATGCTCGACGCTGGCATAGCCGCGGATGTAGCCTTCGCTCTTCAGCACCTCGAGCACATTGGCGCGCATCTTCGATCCCGGGGTCGAGACCTTGGGCTTGGCGCGCATCTGCGCGTTGCGGATGCGGGTGATCAGATCGCTGATCGGGTCGTGCGTTGACATGTCCGACCTCCTTACCAGCTTGATTTCACGAGCCCGGGAACCAGGCCCTTGGAGCCGAGTTCGCGCAGCGCGATGCGGCTGAGCTTGTTCTTGCGGTAATTCGAGCGCGGACGTCCGGTCATCTCGCAGCGGTTGCGAATCCGGGTCGCCGACGAATTGCGCGGCATCTCCGCGAGCTTCAGCGTTGCCGCGAACCGCTCTTCCACCGGCTTCTTCCTGTCGGCGATGATCGCCTTCAGCTTCGCGCGCTTGGAGGCGGCGTTCTTGGTCATCCGCTTGCGCCGGTTGTTCTTCTCGATCGAACTCTTCTTTGCCATGCTTGGCTCCTGGGTTTCCGCGTTTGAGAGGCTGGTCAGCGTCTCACTGCCGGAACGGGAAATTGAATGCGGTCAACAGGGCACGCGCCTCGTCATCGGTGCGCGCGGTGGTGCATACGGTGACGTCCATGCCCCATGTCTCCCCGGCCTTGTCGAAGTCGATTTCGGGGAAAATGATGTGCTCCTTGATGCCGAGCGAGTAATTGCCGCGGCCATCGAAACTCTTCGGGTTCAGCCCGCGGAAATCCCGCACGCGCGGCAGCGCGACGTTCACCAGGCGATCGATGAACTCGTACATGCGGGTTTTCCGCAGCGTGACCTTGCAGCCGATCGGCTGGTTTTCGCGCAGCTTGTAGGTCGCGATCGCGATCCGCGAATAGGTCACGACCGCCTTTTGGCCGGCGATCAGCGACAGGTCGGCGGCGGCCAGCTCGGCCTTCTTGCGGTCGTTGACGGCCTCGCCGATGCCCATGTTGAGCACGACCTTGTCCAGCCGCGGCACCTGCATGAGGTTGCGGTAGCCGAACTGCTCGCTCAGCTTGGGGCGGATGCTCTTGTCGTATTCGGCGCGCAGGCGCGCCACGTATGCGGTCTCAGCCATCGATCTCTGCTCCCGAGCGTTTGGCGACGCGTACCTTCTTGCCATCCGCATGAATCTTGAAACCTATCCGCGTCGGCTTGCCGTCCTTGCCGACGATCGCGATGTTGGACAGGTGGATCGGCGACTCCTTGGACACGATGCCGCCCTCCTGCGCCTGGGTCTGCTTCTGGTGACGCTTGACCAGGTTGACGCCGCGCACCAGCGCCTTGTTATCGGCGGGCCGAATCTCGAACACCTCGCCGGTACGGCCCTTGTCGCGGCCGGACAAAACGATCACCTTGTCGCCCTTCCGGATCCTGGCAGCCATCACAGCACCTCCGGCGCGAGCGAAATGATCTTCATGTGGTTCTTGGCGCGCAACTCGCGCGGCACCGGCCCGAAGATGCGGGTGCCGACCGGCTCCGACTGGTTGTTGATCAGCACGGCGGCGTTGCGGTCGAAGCGGATCACCGAGCCATCGGCGCGGCGGATGTCCTTGCGGACCCGCACCACGACGGCCTTCATCACGTCGCCCTTCTTCACCTTGCCGCGCGGGATCGCTTCCTTGATCGACACGACGATGACGTCGCCCACGCTGGCATAGCGACGCTTGGAGCCCCCAAGCACCTTGATGCACATGACACGGCGTGCGCCTGAATTGTCGGCCACGTCGAGGTTGGTCTGCATCTGAATCATTGATGCACCTCGTCCTCTTCTGATGCGCTAGGAAGCGCTTTAATTTCCCTTGAAGCCGGATTGACCTCAGGCAGTTTTCTTCTGGTCGCCCCGGACCACGGTCCAGCGTTTCAATTTCGAGATCGGCTTGCTCTCCTCGATCCACACCATGTCGCCCGGCTTGAACTCGTTGTTCTCGTCGTGCGCGTGATAGTTTTTCGAGCGGCGGATCGTCTTCTTGTAGATCGGATGGGTGAAGCGGCGATCAACGCGCACTACAACCGTCTTGGCCTGCTTGTCGCTGACGACCACGCCCTGAAGCGTACGTTTTGGCATTACTGGGCCCCTTGCTTCTTCTTCGCGCGCTGCTGCGCGGCGATGGTCTTGATGCGGGCGATGTCGCGGCGGGCTTCACGCAGGCGCGAGGTGTTCTCCAGCTGCCCGGTGGCGCGCTGGAAACGCAAGTTGAAGCGTTCCCTCTTCAGATTGAGGACGGCGTCATCCATCTGATCGGGGCTCATTGCGCGGATATCCGAGCTTTTCATTTCGGCCATGATCACTTCCTCATTCCGCGATGCGCGCCACGAAGCGCGTCTTGATCGGCAGTTTGGCGGCGGCGAGCGACAGCGCTTCTTTCGCGGTCTGCACGGTCACGCCGTCGATCTCGAAAATCACCCGGCCGGGTTTTACCCGCGCCACCCACAATTCCGGCGTACCCTTGCCGGAGCCCATCCGGACTTCAGCGGGCTTCTTCGACACCGGCACGTCCGGGAAGATGCGGATCCACACCCGGCCGGCGCGCTTCATGTGACGGGTCAGGGCGCGGCGGGCGGCCTCGATCTGGCGCGCGGTGATGCGCTCCGGCGCCATCGCCTTCAGGCCGAACTGCCCGAACGACAACGTCGCGCCCGAAGTCGCGGTGCCGTGGATGCGGCCCTTGTGCGCCTTCCGGAACTTGGTTTTCTTTGGTTGCATCATGGCTTTGCGCCCTCAAACCTTCTCAGAAGTTCTCACGCCGCATCGCGACGCGGCCGCGAAGTCTCGCCCTCGGCCATCTTCTTGTCCTGCGCCATCGGATCGTGCTCGAGGATTTCGCCCTTGAAGATCCAGACCTTGACGCCGCAGGTGCCGAAGGTGGTGAACGCGGTCGCCACCCCGTAATCGATGTCGGCGCGCAACGTGTGCAGCGGCACGCGGCCTTCGCGATACCATTCCATGCGCGCGATTTCGGCACCGCCAAGGCGGCCCGAGCAGTTGATGCGAATGCCCTCGGCGCCCAGACGCATCGCCGACTGCACCGCCCGCTTCATGGCGCGGCGGAACGCGACGCGACGCTCGAGCTGCTGCGCGATCGATTCGGCAACCAGCGTGGCATCGAGTTCGGGCTTGCGGATCTCGACGATGTTGATGACGACATCGGAGGCCGTGATCTCGGCGACGCGCTTGCGCAGCTTGTCGATGTCGGCGCCCTTCTTGCCGATCACGACGCCAGGACGCGCCGAATGGATGGTCACCCGGCACTTCTTGTGCGGACGCTCGATCACGATGCGGGCCACGGCGGCCTGCTTCAGCTCCTTGTGCAGGATCTCGCGGATCTTGACATCCTCGTGCAACAGCTTGCCGTATTCGTTCTTGCCGGCGAACCAGCGCGAGTCCCACGTCCGGTTGATGCCGAGACGCAGTCCGATTGGATTGATCTTCTGACCCATCGTTCTCTCCCGCGCCCGATTAAGCGCTCGCCTCGACCTGACGAACGACGATCGTCAGCTGCGAGAATGGTTTAAAGACACGGCCCGAGCGGCCACGGCCGCGCGGTGCGAAACGCTTCATCACGATGCCGTTGCCGACATGGGCCTCGGAGACGATTAGATCGTCGACATCGAGGTCGTGGTTGTTCTCGGCGTTGGCGATCGCCGATTCCAGGCACTTCTTGACGTCGACCGCGATCCGCTTGCGCGAGAACTGCAGGTCGGCGAGCGCGGCCGAAGCCTTGCGGCCGCGGATCAGTTGCGCGACCAGATTGAGCTTCTGCGGGCTCACCCGCAGCATCCGGGCCACCGCCTTGGCCTCGTTGTCCGGGAGGCTCCGTTCGCGCTTTGGTTTGCTCATCGCTTAAGTCCTCAAACCTTCTTGGCTTTCTTGTCGCCAGAATGGCCGTGGAAGGTCCGGGTCGGCGAGAACTCGCCGAACTTGTGGCCCACCATTTCCTCGTTAACCGATACCGGCACATGCTTCTGGCCGTTGTAGACGCCGAACACCAAACCGACGAACTGCGGCAGGATAGTCGAGCGGCGGCTCCAGATCTTGATCACGTCGTGACGGCCGGACGCGCGAGCGGCATCTGCCTTCTTGAGCAGAGAGCCTTCGACGAACGGGCCTTTCCAGACTGAACGAACCATGTCCGGCGTTCCTTACTTCTTCCGCTTGTGGCGGCTGATGAGAATGAATCTGTTAGTCGACTTGTTGGAGCGGGTCTTCTTGCCTTTGGTCGGCTTGCCCCACGGGGTCACTGGATGACGGCCACCGGAGGTGCGGCCTTCACCGCCGCCGTGCGGATGATCGACCGGATTCATGGAGACGCCGCGATTGTGCGGCTTGCGGCCGAGCCAGCGATTGCGGCCGGCCTTGCCGATCGAGATGTTCATGTGATCCGGGTTCGACACCGCGCCGATGGTGCCGGTGCAGCGGCCGTGAACCAGGCGCTGCTCGCCCGAATTCAGGCGGATGATGACATATTCCTGGTCGCGACCGACGAGCTGGGCGTAGGTGCCGGCGGAACGCGCCAGCTGACCGCCCTTGCCGATCTTCAATTCGACGTTGTGGATGATGGTCCCGATCGGCATGTTGCCGAGCGGCATGACGTTACCCGGCTTGACGTCGACATGGTTGCCGGCAATCACCGTGTCGCCCACCGCGAGGCGCTGCGGCGCCAGGATATAGGCCTGGGTGCCGTCGGCATATTTCACCAGCGCGATGAAGGCGGTGCGGTTCGGATCGTATTCCAGCCGCTCGACGGTCGCGGGCATATCGAGCTTGGTGCGCTTGAAATCGACGATACGATAAGCCTTCTTGTGGCCGCCGCCGCGGAAACGCACGACCATGCGGCCGGTGTTGTTGCGGCCGCCGCTCGCTCGCTTGCCCTCGGTCAACGCCTTGACCGGCTTGCCCTTGTAGAGCGCCGAACGATCGACCATCACCAGCTGGCGCTGGCCTGGCGTCGTCGGGTTGAACGTTTTCAATGCCATCGCTGTATAGCCTTATAACCCGGTGGTGACGTCGATGCGGTGGCCCTCTTCGAGGGTCACCACCGCGCGCTTGACGTCCGATTGCGAACCGAACGTGCCGCGGAACACCTTGGTCTTGCCCTTGCGCACCATCGTGTTCACGCTCTTGACCTTGACGTCGAACAGTTTCTCGACGGCTTCCTTGATTTGCGGCTTGGTGGCCCTGGTCGCGACCTTGAACACAACCTTGTTGTGCTCGGAAGCCATGGTCGCCTTTTCGGTCACGACCGGAGCAACGATGACGTCGTAGTGGCGCGGATCGATATTCTTCATTTGAAGCGCGCCTCCAACGCATCGAGCGCCGCTTTGGTCAGCACCAGCTTCTGACGACGCAGAATGTCATAGACGTTGATGCCCTGGATCGGCAGCACGTCGATGTTCGGGATATTGCGGGCGGCTGTGGCGAAGCCGTTGTGGAGCTCGGCGCCGTCGATGATCAGCGCGTTGGTCAGGCCGAGACCGGAGAAGTGCCCGATCAGCGCCTTGGTCTTGGCAGCCTCAAGCTTTGCCGACTCGATCACGATCAGGCCGCCGTCCTTGGCTTTGGCGGAAAGCGCGTGGCGAAGCGCCAGCGCGCGGACCTTCTTCGGCAGATCGGTCGCGTGCGAGCGCACAACGGGACCGAACGCCCGGCCGCCGCCGCGGAACTGCGGCACCCGGGCCGAGCCATGACGGGCACTGCCGGTGCCCTTCTGCTTGTACATCTTCTTGCCGGTGCGCCAGACATCCGCGCGGCCCTGCGCCTTGTGGGTGCCGGCCTGACGTTTGGCGAGCTGCCACTGCACGCAGCGCTGAATGATGTCCTTGCGCGGCTCCAGGCCGAAAATCTCGTCCGAAAGCTGAACTGAGCCGGCCGCCTTGCCTTCGAGCGTCGTGACTTTCAATTCCATCTCACGCGCCCTCCTGCTCGGCCGGCGCCGAGGCTGCCTGCTCGCCACCACCGCCGGCCAGGCGGAACTTGCCGGGCTTCGGTGCATCCTTCGGCAAGGCCTTCTTCACAGCATCGCGCACCGCGATCCAACCGCCCTTGGAGCCGGGAACGGCGCCTTCGACCAGGATCAGGCCGCGCGCAACGTCGGTCTGCACCACGCGCAGATTGAGCGTGGTGATGCGGTCGACACCCATGTGGCCGGGCATCTTCTTGTTCTTGAAGGTCTTGCCGGGATCCTGGCGTCCGCCGGTCGAACCGATCGAGCGGTGCGATACCGACACGCCGTGGGTGGCGCGAAGCCCGCCGAAATTCCAGCGCTTGATGCCGCCGGCAAAACCCTTGCCGACCGAGGTGCCGGTGACGTCGACGAATTGCCCAACCACGAAATGATCGGCCTGGATTTCAGCGCCCACCGGAATCAGCGCGTCTTGCGAGACGCGGAACTCGGTAACCTTGCGCTTTGGCTCGACGTTGGCGACCGCGAACTGCCCGCGCTCGGCCTTCGGCAGATACACGGTCTTGCGGGTGCCCGAACCGAGCTGCAGCGCGATGTACCCGTTCTTGTCGGTCGTACGGTGACCCAACACCTGGCAATTGCCCAGCTTCAGCACGGTCACAGGGACATGTTCGCCGGTCTCCGTAAAGACCCGCGTCATCCCGACCTTTTGTGCGATCACTCCGGAGCGCATCGGCGTGCTTCCTGTTCTTTCTGTCCGCTAGCGTTCGGACGGGAGCTAAAATACCTAGAGCTTGATTTCGACGTCGACACCGGCGGCGAGATCGAGCTTCATCAGCGCGTCCACCGTTTGCGGCGTCGGATCAACGATGTCGAGAAGGCGCTTATGGGTACGCATCTCGAATTGCTCACGGCTCTTCTTGTCGACGTGGGGCGAACGGTTGACGGTAAACTTCTCGATGCGCGTCGGCAGCGGGATCGGCCCGCGAACCTGAGCACCGGTCCGTTTCGCCGTGTTGACGATCTCGCGCGTCGACGAATCGAGGATTCGATGGTCGAACGCCTTGAGACGTATCCGAATATTCTGGCCGTTCATTGCCGTTGTCTTTCTGTTCCGTCATGGCCGGGTCGTCCCGGCTATCCACGTCTAGAAAAGCAAGTCGTGGATGCCCGGCACATAGCCGGGCACGACGACGGATAGCTTCTTACTCGATGATGCTTGCGACGACGCCGGCACCGACGGTGCGGCCGCCTTCGCGGATCGCGAAACGCAGCTTCTCTTCCATCGCGATCGGCACGATCAGGTGCACTTCCATCGCGATGTTGTCGCCCGGCATCACCATCTCGGTGCCCTCCGGCAGATGAACGACACCGGTCACATCGGTGGTGCGGAAGTAGAACTGCGGCCGGTAATTGGTGAAGAACGGAGTGTGACGTCCGCCCTCTTCCTTGGTCAGGATGTAGGCCTCGGCCTTGAACTTGGTGTGCGGCTTCACCGAACCCGGCTTGCACAGCACCTGACCGCGCTCGACTTCCTCGCGCTTGGTGCCTCGCAGCAGCGCGCCGATGTTATCGCCGGCCTGACCCTGGTCGAGCAGCTTGCGGAACATCTCGACCCCGGTGACGATGGTCTTCTGGGTGTCGCGCAGCCCGACGATCTCGATTTCCTCGCCGACCTTGATCACGCCGCGCTCGACCCGCCCGGTCACCACGGTGCCGCGGCCCGAGATCGAGAACACGTCTTCCACCGGCATCAGGAACGGCTGGTCGATCGGACGCTCCGGCTGCGGAATGTACTCGTCGACGCTCTTCATCAGTTCGAGGATGGCATCGTGACCGAGTTTCTTGTCCTTGTCCTCGAGGGCGGCCAGTGCCGAACCCTTGATGATCGGGATGGTATCGCCGGGAAATTCGTACTTCGACAGCAGTTCGCGAACTTCGAGCTCGACCAGCTCGAGCAATTCCGGATCGTCCACCATGTCGCACTTGTTGAGGAACACGACCAGCGCGGGAACGCCGACCTGGCGCGCCAGCAGGATGTGCTCGCGGGTCTGCGGCATCGGGCCGTCGGCCGCCGACACCACCAGGATCGCGCCGTCCATCTGGGCTGCGCCGGTGATCATGTTCTTCACGTAGTCGGCGTGGCCGGGGCAATCGACGTGGGCGTAATGCCGGTTCTTGGTCTCGTACTCGACGTGCGCGGTCGAAATCGTGATGCCGCGTGCTTTCTCTTCCGGTGCCTTGTCGATCTGGTCGTACGCCGTGAACGTCGCACCGCCGGTTTCCGCCAGCACCTTGGTGATCGCCGCCGTCAGCGACGTCTTGCCGTGGTCGACGTGACCGATCGTTCCGATGTTGCAATGCGGTTTAGTACGTTCAAACTTTGCTTTGGCCATTTGACTCTCCGTTCAGTCGTTAACTGCCGCTAACGACAATCAGGCAAACTTCTTCTGGACTTCCGCCGACACGTTTGCCGGCGCTTCCGCGTAGTGATCGAACTGCATCGTGAAGGTGGCGCGCCCCTGGCTCATCGAGCGCAGGTTATTGACGTAACCGAACATGTTCATGAGCGGCACCATCGCATTGATGACGTTGGCGTTGCCGCGCATGTCTTGACCCTGGATCTGCCCGCGCCGCGAATTGAGATCGCCGATCACCGAGCCGGTGTAGTCTTCCGGCGTCACCACTTCGACCTTCATGATCGGTTCGAGCAACACCGACTTGCCCTTTTGCAGGGCGTCGCGGAATGCCGCACGCGATGCAATTTCGAAGGCCAGCGCCGAGGAATCGACGTCATGGTAGGCGCCGTCAACCAACTGGACCTTGACGTCGACCACCGGGAAGCCGGCGACCACACCCGAGGTAAGCACGCTGTTGAGGCCCTTTTCGACGCCGGGGATGTATTCCTTCGGCACCGAGCCGCCGACGACCTTGGACTCGAATTCGAATCCCTTGCCGGGCTCGTTCGGTTCGACGATGAACTTGACCCGGGCGAATTGGCCGGTACCGCCGGTCTGCTTCTTGTGGGTGTAATCGACTTCCGCGCGCTTGGTGATGCGTTCACGGAATGCCACCTGCGGCGCGCCGATGTTGGCATCGACCTTGTAGGTCCGGCGCAGGATGTCGACCTTGATGTCGAGATGGAGTTCGCCCATGCCCTTGAGGATGGTCTGGCCGGACTCCTGATCGGTCGAGACCCGGAAAGACGGATCTTCCGCGGCAAGCTTCGCCAGGGCGACGCCGAGTTTTTCCTGGTCGGCCTTGGACTTCGGTTCGATCGCGATCTCGATCACCGGCTCCGGGAATTCCATCTTTTCCAGAATCACCGGTTTGTTGGCATCGCACAGCGTGTCGCCGGTGCGGGCTTCCTTGAGGCCCGCCAGCGCGACGATGTCGCCGGCAAAGGCTTCCTTGATGTCTTCGCGGTTGTTGGCATGCATCAGCAGCATCCGCCCGATCCGCTCCTTGCGGTCGCGGGTCGAATTGATGACGCCGGTGCCCGACAGAAGCGTGCCGGAATAGATGCGGCAGAAGGTGATGGTACCGACGAAGGGATCGTCCATGATCTTGAACGCGAGCAGCGCGAGTGGCTCCTTGTCGTTCGGCAGGCGAACCACCTCGTTGCCGTCCTCATCGACGCCCTTGATGGCGGGCACGTCGACTGGCGAGGGCAGATAATCCACCACGGCATCGAGCAGCGGCTGCACCCCCTTGTTCTTGAATGCCGAGCCGCACAGCACCGGAAAGAACGCGCCGGTCAGCACCGCCTTGCGGATCAACCTCTTCAGCGTCGCCTCGTCGGGCTCCTTGCCGTCGAGATAGGCGGCGAGCGCATCGTCATCGAGCTCGACGGCCGCCTCCAGCATCTTCTCGCGGTATTCCTTGGCCTTGTCGACGAGATCGGCCGGAATATCGATGTCCTTGAAATTGGCGCCGAGCGCCTCGTCCTCCCAGACCACGCCTTTCATGCGGACCAGATCGACCAGTCCCTTGAAGTTGTTCTCCGAACCGATCGGAAGCTGGATGGCAATCGGCTTGGCGCCGAGGCGATCGACGATATCGTCGAGGCATTTGAAGAAGTCGGCGCCGGTCTTGTCCATCTTGTTGGCGAAGACGATGCGCGGAACCCGGTATTTGTCGCCCTGGCGCCAGACCGTTTCAGTCTGCGGCTCGACGCCCTGGTTCGAATCGAGCACGCATACGGCGCCGTCGAGCACGCGAAGCGAGCGCTCGACCTCGATGGTGAAGTCGACGTGGCCGGGAGTGTCGATGATGTTCAGGCGCTTGCCGTTCCAGAACGCCGTGGTCGCGGCGGACGTGATGGTGATGCCACGCTCCTGCTCCTGCTCCATCCAGTCCATCGTCGCGGCACCTTCGTGCACTTCGCCGATCTTGTGGCTCTTGCCGGTATAATAAAGGATGCGCTCGGTGGTCGTGGTCTTGCCGGCATCGATGTGCGCCATGATACCGAAGTTGCGGTAGTCCTCTATGGCATGAACGCGGGGCATGGGTTGTTCCTTGAGTTCCGTTCGTTTCGCCTTACCAGCGATAGTGCGAGAAGGCGCGGTTGGCTTCCGCCATCCGGTGCACGTCTTCACGCTTCTTGACGGCGTTTCCCCTGCCATTCGATGCGTCGAGCAGTTCGGCCGAGAGCCGCTCCGTCATCGTCTTTTCATTGCGCTCGCGCGCCGCCGAAATCAGCCAGCGAATCCCCAGCGCCTGCCGGCGCACCGAGCGCACTTCGACCGGCACCTGATAGGTGGCGCCGCCGACGCGGCGGGAGCGGACCTCGATCGTCGGCATCACGTTCTCCAGCGCCTGCTCGAAGACCGTCAGCGGGCTCTGCTTGGTCTTGCTTTCGATCATGCCGAGCGCGCCGTAAACGATGCCCTCGGCGACCGACTTCTTGCCGGCATACATCACCGAATTCATGAATTTCGTAACGACGATGTTTCCGAATTTGGGATCCGGAAGCACTTCGCGCTTTTCAGCAGAATGGCGGCGAGACATCTGTTATCTTCCTTCGTCATGGCCGGGCTCGTCCCGCCATCCACGTCTTGGCTTTTCGACCGATATCCCCGGCTCCTCGCCCGGGAATGTCCGTCGCTACGCTCCGGTCATTTCGGTCGTTTCGCGCCGTACTTCGAACGGCGCTGCTTGCGATTCTTGACGCCCTGCGTGTCGAGGACGCCGCGGAGAATATGGTAGCGCACGCCGGGCAAGTCCTTGACGCGGCCGCCGCGGATCATGACCACCGAATGCTCCTGAAGGTTATGGCCTTCACCGGGAATGTAGCCGATGACTTCGAAGCCATTGGTCAGGCGCACCTTGGCGACCTTGCGGAGCGCCGAATTCGGCTTCTTCGGGGTCGTGGTGTAGACGCGCGTGCAAACACCGCGCTTCTGCGGCGACTGCTGCAGCGCCGGCACCTTCTTGCGCGACTTTTGAACGACGCGCGGACTTGCGATCAGCTGGTTGATCGTCGGCATGTCGGCCTTCACCCTTTAGTTCACGCGAAACCGCGCATCGGTTCCGCAAATTCCTTGTCGGGGCGGCCTGCCCCGCCCGGCGCGTCACGCGGAGACACCCGCGCAAAGCGAAATCGCGCCAACTGCTCATTGCTGAGCGGAAAGCGCTTCGACGCCACAGAGGACCGCAGTTTTGGACCGATCAGCGTGTGCCGTTCAGCCGGATACCGAGGTCATGCATCCGAAATCAATCTCAAGAGAACTTGCTCGAGAGAACCAAGATCGTCCTGGCATTGCCTAGCTATATCGACAGCGTTTGAGCGGCATTCGTCGAGGTTGGTGCCCGGTTCACTTTGGGATGAAAAGGGTTGTCCGTTCCGACTCTGGCGACGCTCACCGCCTGCCGTTAAGTGCGCGGGTTGTATCGGCGGGAGGTAGTCAAGTCAAGGCGAAACGACAAGGCGAGAAGCGCCTCTAACGCTTGCGGAATCGGCGGCCGTTGCAGGTTTCGGAGCGCGCCGAAACCGCGCCGTCACCGGGGCGAGCCAGCGGCACCGGCGCCGCGGCGCGAAGGCCCCTTTCAGCGGTTTTCGGATGGAGATGCGGAGCCACCTCAAACCCCTATATTACCCGGATAATATCTTAGAGTTCCCGACCAGAACGTCACCCCTGCCCGGATTCTCCGGCACCGGTACGCGGTCGGGTACGGATGCGGTCCCAAAAATTGATAGCTGGCGGCCGGCTTCCAATCCGAGGCCGGGCGATTTTCCGAGGCTTCGCCGTCTCAATCGTCGTCGTCGTCATCATCCTCATCGTCATCGTCGGCCTGATCGGCTTCATGCGGCTTATGGCTCTGATCATCCCAGAGCCTGCGATAGAGGCCATTGGCAGCCAGCAGCTTCGCATGCGAACCGCGCTCGATCGCCTTGCCGCCGGCGATCACGACGATCTCGTCCATCTCGACCACCGAGGTCAGGCGGTGGGTCGAAAATATCATGGTGCGGCCCTTGGCAAGCTTCAGCAGCGTCTCGTTGATCGCGGCTTCCGTGGTCTGGTCGAGCGCCGAGGTCGCCTCGTCGAGCAGCAGGACCGAGGGATCGCGCACGATCGCTCGCGCGATCGCGATGCGCTGGCGCTGCCCGCCCGACAGCGTATCGCCGCGCTCACCGACCGACGTATCGTATTTCTGCGGCAGGCTCATGATGTAACGATGGATTTCGGCCCTGCGCGCCGCCTGCTCGACCTCCTTGTCGGTTGCGCCTTCCTTGCCGAGCCGGATGTTTTCCCGGATCGACATGTTGAACAGCATGTCCTGCTGAAAAACCACGGCCATGCTGGCGCGCAGCGACTCCCGCGTGACCTTGCGGATGTCGACGCCGTCGATGGTCACGCGCCCTTCATTAGGGACGTAAAGGCGAAGAATCAGATTGAGCAGCGTACTTTTGCCGGACCCGCTGGGACCGACAACGGCGATTCTTTTCCCAACATCGAATTTCAGATTGAGGTTCTCGATGACGGGGGTCTCGCTACCCTCGTATTGAAAGGTCACGTTTTCGAAACTGATATCATGGGTGATACGCGGCAGATCAGGCGCGCCCGGCCGGTCTGCCCCGCGGGTTGGCTCATCCAGTATCTCCTGCATGTGCCGGACCGCGGCCGAAGACTGAATTGCCACCGGAATATAAGACATCAGATGAGCGATATTGTAGGAAATCTCCCAGAACGCGCTTTCGAAGGTGACGAAGGTGCCGATGGTGATCTGGCCCTTGGTCGCCAGATAAGCGCCGATGCCCAGAACGGTGAGATGCAGCAACAGCACCGCGATGGTGACCGAACGTTCGACCATGATCGACAGGAACGTGGAGGCCTCGATCTTTTTCCGGGTTTCCTCGTTGCGGAACGTGAACCAGCCGCGCGCACGGCTTTGCAGGCTGAAGGCCTTGACCACGGCCTGGGCCGCGATGTTTTCCTGCACCAGGCCAAGGATCGCGGACTCGTTGACCTTCTGCTCGTAGCTCGCCTTTACCGCTTTGGGGGTCAGGATACGGGGACCGATCAACGTGATCGGAAATACCAGCAAGGCCACGACCGCGAGCTGCCAATTCAAGAACAGCATGAGAATGATGCCGGCAATCAGTTCAAGCACCGGCAACAGGGCCGTGTTGGCCAGGGTTTCAACCGCCCCTTCGAACGACGACAGGTCGACCGAGAAACGCGATAAAATTTCGCCCCGCTTGGTGCGGCCGAAGAATGCCGCGGGCAGATTCTGGATGTGATCGAACAGCCGCAGCCGGATATCCGAAATAATGGACGATGACAGCCGCGCGTCCCAGCGTTCATACCAGACCGATATCAGCGAGGTAATGACGCCGGCGACGGCCAGCGACGACAAGATCCAGACCAGCGTTTGGAAATCTTCCTCGCCGAGAGCATCATCGATCAGGAACTTGAGACTGAGCGGCATGATGACATTGAACAGCGTCTCGACCACCAGGCCGATGCCGACGGCAGTCAGTGCCTTCCGGTACTTTCCAAGCAGAGGCCGAATGAAAGCATAGATCGTTGCAATCGCGCCCGCGGCTTCGCGGGCCGTATAGACGATGAGATCCTCGTCGTCCTCATCCTCATCGAGGTCGTCCTCGTCATCATCATCGTCGTCGTCATCATCATCAGACGCGGGATTCGATTCTCGTGCGTCGGATCGCGGGCGCGGTTTCGGGTCAACCTTGGGCGGGCCACCGGATAGCGACGCAACGTCGTCTTCGGGAGCGGCGGAATCGTCGTCTGGCGGGGACGCCTTGGGCACAATGACCTCACCCATCGCAGACTTCACCGTTGCAGCTCGGCCGCACTGGCCGCTGGCATTCAAAACCTAGATGGCAGCCGCACGGATCGAAGGCAACCCCGGATATCCCGGGCCGAGCGCAAAGTCCGGCATGCGTACGGCATCAATCGTCGTCTTCAACCTTGTCGAACAACGAATAGCGCAGACTGTCGGAATCCGCATACCATTGATCCGGCCCTCCCTTGTTGGCGGCGAGGGTGGCCGCCCACAGCTCGTCGGTGCAGTCCCGGCGATGCATTGCCAGATCAAAGCCATTGCTGAAGAAAATCTCGGACCATT
Source organism: uncultured Alphaproteobacteria bacterium (assembly GCA_963840155.1). GTDB lineage: Bacteria > Pseudomonadota > Alphaproteobacteria > Rhizobiales > Xanthobacteraceae > Bradyrhizobium. The sequence goes on along the minus strand of CAWIXP010000001.1, from coordinate 328,071 downwards.
CCCACCAGGTGCCGAGCTTCTTCACGCCCCGCAGCAGATCGTAGCGGTCGATCAGTGAGGGCTCCATGTCCGATGTCACCGAGCCAAACATGAAACCTGTCTTCACCACGCGATTTATCTCGCGCACCGCGCGCGCCACCTGCTTCTCCGCCACGTGGCAAAGGCTGGTTTCGAACACGAAATCGAATTCGCCGTCCTTGAACGGCATATCGACAATCGATCCGAGCTTGCAAAACTTCTGCAGCGCCTTCGGCGTCTTGGCGTGGATCGCGCGGTTGTTCTCGATACCCCAGGCATCAATTCCGCGGGAGCGCAGCGCGCCGACCAGTTCACCGCTGGCGCACCCCGCCACCAGCAGCCTGTAGGCCTTGGTACGGTTCCAGACGATCCTGATGAGATCGGTCAGATAGGCAGGGTCGGTAAACCGGCTCCAGACCTCCCGATAGGGACCGGTACCGCGATAATTCTCGAAATATTCGCGGTCGATCTTGTCGGATACGGCCTTGTCGCCGCGCGCGCGGCGCAACCGCATCATTTCGGTGACGACGATGTCGGTCGCAGCGTCGGAAGAATCGAGCAATCCGTTCAGGGTCGAATCGAACAGATAGTCGCCGACCACGACGAGGCCGGGATGCTGCTTCGGTTCGGGCCGGTGATTGGTCATGACGTCGCGCGCCGGCAAGCCGCCGGGCAGCGCATTGACCGAGGAAAGCCAGCGATGGATCTGGCCCTCGAGGAAGTGGGCGCGCGCATCGCCGAGCACCGGCGGCAGAGACTTCAGCGCGACGTCGATCAGTTCCTGATCGCCGAGATTGGCGAACGCCAGCGCATCGGAGCCGGCAATCAGCCAGTTCAGGACGCCATGCCTGCCAACGTCGTGCCGCGCGCCTTCATTGTAGACGCAGCAGCCGCCGAACGCTTCGGACATGAACCAGGCCCCGGGGATTTTCTCGCCCCAGAACGGCTCGTCGAACAGCACCGAAACCCGCAGATAATGCGCCGGGCGATCGAAGTGAGCGACGTGCTTGACCATCGATTTGCGCAGCTGTTCGCCTTCCCATCCCATGGTGGCGAGCCAGGAATGCGGCAAGCACATCACGACCAGGTCGAAATCCCGGGTCTCCGGTCCCTTGCCGTTCATCATGTTGAGCTGGTAGCGGCCGGCCGCGGTCTTGCCGACCTTGAGGACGCGATGATTGAGCTGGATATCGGCATTGACTTCCGACTGCAGGCATTCGATCAACTGTTCATTGCCATTCTGGATCGAATAGAGCCCGATGTAGCCGTCGACATCCATCACGAAGTTCTTCAGCGCATTCAGCCCGTTGGTGTTGTGCGGTTCGGTCGCGATATCGGAGCGCGCCATCACCTTGAAGAAGCGCTTCGCTGTGGGGTCGTCGACTTCCCTGTCCAGCAATTCCTCGGCGCTGATGCTGGCCCATGGATGCTCGTTATCGTGCGCGCCGACGCCTTCGTAATATTCGGCCGGCGACACCATCTCACTACAGCGCTTGCGGAACGTTTCGATCGCGTCCGCGGTCTTCACGCCGTACTTGCGGCGCATGCCGGAAACATCGTTCAGAAGTTCGCCATCGAGGTGGACCTGCTCGGCGTCGATCGGAATGGTCTGCAGTCCGAAATGCTGGATCAACTCACGCAGCGGATCGGGTCCGGTCATCGAGTAGTCGTAGATCTCGGCGACGCCGGCTTCATACATCGCGGGCGCGGAATCGAACTTGCGCGTAAGGATCTTGCCGCCGAGACGATCGGACGCCTCGTAGATGGTGACGCGGCACAGTTCGCCCAGTTTCTTCTTGAGATACCAGGCGCTCATCAGCCCACCAGGGCCGCCACCAACGATTGCAAGATCCAACATGTATATACCGTAATTCCCCGCCGCCCCTGCCAGGGACCCCGGCCTTAATCCCCCTACCAAGAGCGCTTTTCAGCCTGAAGGGAAGATGAACAAAGGTCGTCCCTGCATCGCAGCAAGGAAAGAAAGCAGTAAAAAGGCCGGCTTGCGCCGGCCTTTTCTTCAAACTCCGGTGAATCCAGGGGCGATTATTCCGCGGGGGGCAATGCCAGCGGTTCGACCTCCGGAGCCGCTGGCACGATGGTCGCCTGCTTCTCGCGCTCGTCCAGGATCAGCTTGTCGCGCTTGACGGCGACCTCGCGGATCTTGGCCATCGAAGCGCCGGTGCCCGCCGGGATGAGCCGGCCGACAATGACGTTCTCCTTGAGACCTTCGAGCGGATCCACCTTGCCATTGACAGCGGCTTCGGTGAGCACCCGGGTGGTCTCCTGGAACGAGGCCGCCGAGAAGAACGAGCGGGTCTGCAAGCTCGCCTTAGTGATGCCGAGCAGCACCGGCGTTCCCGTAGCTCCCTTCTTGCCCTCTTCCTTGGCTTTGGCGTTGATCTGGTCGAACTCGATCTTGTCGACCTGTTCGCCCGAGATCATGTCGGTCTCGCCCTGGTCGGTGATCTCCACCTTCTGCAGCATCTGGCGGACGATCACTTCGATGTGCTTGTCGTTGATCAGCACGCCCTGCAGCCGATAGACCTCCTGGATTTCGTTGACCAGATAGGCGGCGAGTTCCTCGATGCCCTTGATCGCCAGGATGTCGTGCGGCGCCGGATTGCCCTCGACGATGAAATCGCCCTTTTCGACGATATCGCCGTCCTGCAGATGGATGTGCTTGCCCTTCGGGATCAGGTACTCGCGGGTCTCCTCGTTCTTGTCGATCGGCTCGATCGAGATGCGGCGCTTGTTCTTGTAGTCGCGGCCGAACCGGATGGTGCCGGCGATTTCGGCGATGATCGCGGCATCCTTTGGCTTGCGGGCCTCGAACAGTTCCGCAACCCGCGGCAGACCGCCGGTGATGTCGCGGGTCTTCGCGCTTTCGGTCGAAATCCGCGCGAGGATGTCGCCGGGCTTGACCTTGGCGCCGACGTCGACCGACAGGATGGCGTCGACCGACAGCATGTAACGCGCTTCGCCGCCGCGCGCGAGCTTGAGGATCTTGCCATCCTTGCCCTTGACGACGATGGCCGGCCGCAGATCCGCCCCGCCGCGCGAGGTGCGCCAGTCGATGACGACGCGCTTGGCGATACCGGTGGATTCGTCGAGCGTCTCCGAGATCGACTGACCCTCGACCAGATCCTCGAACCCGATGGTGCCCTCGACCTCGGTCAGAACCGGCCGGGTGTAGGGATCCCATTCGGCGATGCGCTGGCCGCGCTTGACCATGTCGCCTTCATCGACGCGCATCCGCGCGCCGTACTGAATGCGATGGGTCGCACGCTCGGTGCCGTCAGCGTCCGTCACCGCGACCACCATGTTGCGCACCATGGCAATAAGGTGGCCTTCGCTGTTCTTGGCGATCGCCTTGTTCTTGATCGTCACCTTGCCGTCGAAGTTCGACTCGATGAACGACTGCTCGTTGATCTGCGCCGCGCCGCCGATGTGGAACGTGCGCATCGTCAGCTGGGTCCCAGGCTCGCCGATCGACTGCGCCGCGATGACGCCGACCGCTTCGCCGTGATTGACCGGAGTGCCGCGGGCGAGATCGCGGCCGTAGCACTTGCCGCAGATGCCGTTGACGAGTTCGCAGGTCAATGCCGACCGGATCTTCACTTCCTGGATGCCGGCCTGGTGGATGGCGTCGATATGGGTCTCGTCCATCAGCGTACCGCGCTTGACCACGATCTTATTGGTCGCGGGATCGCGCACATCCTCGCCACAGGTGCGGCCGAGAATGCGTGAGCCCAGCGAGGCAACTACCGTGCCGGCATCGATGATGGCGCGCATCTTGATGCCAAGCTTGGTGCCGCAGTCGTCGGCCGTGATGATGCAGTCCTGCGCCACGTCGACCAGACGCCGCGTCAGGTAGCCGGAGTTTGCGGTCTTCAACGCGGTATCCGCCAGACCCTTGCGGGCGCCGTGGGTCGAGTTGAAGTATTCCAGCACCGAGAGACCTTCCTTGAAGTTGGAAATGATCGGCGTCTCGATGATCTCGCCCGACGGCTTTGCCATCAGGCCGCGCATGCCGGCGAGCTGGCGCATCTGGTCCTGCGAACCGCGCGCGCCGGAGTTCGACATCATGAAGATCGAGTTGATCTGCGGCTCGCCGCCCTTCGGGTTCTTCTTGACGGCGGAGATCTCCGCCATCATGTCTTCCGAGATCTTCTTGGTGCACTTCGACCAGGCATCCACCACCTTGTTGTATTTTTCGCCGTGGGTGATCAGGCCGTCATTGTATTGCTGCTCGAACTCCTTGGCGAGCGCGCGGGTCTCCTCGACGATCTTCCACTTCGACGCCGGCACCACCATGTCGTCCTTGCCGAAGGAGATGCCGGCCTTGAACGCATTGTAGAAGCCGAGCGCCATGATGCGGTCGCAGAAAATCACGGTCTCCTTCTGGCCGCAGTGGCGATAGACCTGGTCGATGACGCTGGAGATTTCCTTCTTCGTCATCAGCTTGTTGATGATGTCGAACGGTATCTTCGCCGATCTCGGCAGCACCTGGCCGAGCATGGCGCGGCCCGCGGTGGTTTCGTACCAGCGCTGCACCGGCTTGCCGGCCTCGTCGAGGCCCTGCCAGCGATATTTGATCTTGGTGTGGAGGTGGATCACCTTGGAGTGCAAGGCATGCTCGATCTCGGCCATTTCGCCGTAGAGCTTGCCTTCGCCCGGCAGGCCTTCACGCAGCACCGATAGATAATACAGGCCGAGCACGATATCCTGCGACGGCACGATGATCGGCTGGCCATTGGCCGGATGCAGGATGTTGTTGGTCGACATCATCAGCACGCGGGCTTCCAACTGGGCTTCCAGCGACAGCGGAACGTGCACCGCCATCTGGTCGCCGTCGAAGTCGGCGTTGAACGCCGCGCAGACCAGCGGATGCAGCTGGATCGCCTTGCCCTCGATCAGCACCGGCTCGAACGCCTGGATGCCGAGACGATGCAGGGTCGGGGCGCGGTTCAGCAACACGGGATGTTCGCGGATAACCTCGTCGAGAATATCCCATACCTCGGGGCGCTCCTTTTCGACGAGCTTCTTGGCCTGCTTTACCGTGGTGGACAGACCCTTGGCGTCGAGCCGCGAATAGATGAACGGCTTGAACAGTTCGAGCGCCATTTTCTTCGGCAGGCCGCACTGATGCAGCCGCAGCTCGGGACCGACCACGATCACCGAGCGTCCGGAATAGTCGACGCGCTTGCCGAGCAGGTTCTGCCGGAAGCGGCCCTGCTTGCCCTTCAGCATGTCGGCCAGCGACTTCAGCGGACGCTTGTTGGCGCCGGTAATGACGCGGCCGCGGCGGCCGTTGTCGAACAAGGCGTCGACCGCCTCCTGCAGCATGCGCTTTTCGTTGCGGATGATGATGTCGGGCGCCCGCAGCTCCATCAGCCGCTTCAACCGATTGTTGCGGTTGATGACACGGCGGTAGAGATCGTTGAGGTCAGAGGTCGCGAACCGGCCGCCGTCGAGCGGCACCAGCGGACGCAGGTCCGGCGGAATCACCGGTACCACCGTGAGGATCATCCACTCCGGCTTATTGCCGGAATAGCGGAAGGCCTCCACGATCTTCAGACGCTTGGCGAGTTTCTTGTGCTTGATGTCGGATTCGGTCTCCGCCATCTCGGCGCGCAGCGAGGCCTCGAGCTTCTCGAGCTCGAGCCCCTTCAAGAGTTCGCGGATCGCCTCGGCGCCGATCATGGCGGTGAAGGAGTCTTGGCCGTATTCGTCCTGCGCCTTCAGGTACTCGTCTTCCGACAGCAGCTGACGGTCCTTGAGCGCGGTCAGGCCCGGCTCAAGAACCACGTAGTACTCGAAATACAGAATCCGCTCGAGATCCTTCAGCGTCATGTCGAGCAGAAGGCCGATGCGCGACGGCAGCGACTTCAGAAACCAGATGTGCGCAACCGGCGCCGCCAGTTCGATATGGCCCATGCGCTCGCGCCGGACCCGGGACAGCGTCACCTCGACCGAGCACTTCTCGCAGATGATGCCCTTGTACTTCATGCGCTTATACTTGCCGCACAGGCACTCGTAATCCTTGATCGGCCCGAAGATGCGCGCGCAGAACAAGCCGTCGCGTTCCGGCTTGAAGGTGCGGTAGTTGATGGTCTCCGGCTTCTTGATTTCGCCGTATGACCACGACAGAATCTTCTCCGGAGACGCGATCGAAATCCGAATCTGATCGAACACCTGAGCCGGCGTCGTCGGATTGAAAAGATTCATAATTTCTTGGTTCATGGTCTTCTCCTCGCGTGCCGGTCGTCACCGGCAGCAAATTCGAAACTCTTTTTGGCCGCGCGCCCTGCTCACCGTCCGAGCCGGACGCGGACGCCCGGCACGAGGCCGGGCATCCGCTTGTTCAGTTACTCTGCCGCTTCCGATGTCGTGGATGCACCGGCCAGCTTGGAGTTGTGCAGGTCGACATTGAGGCCGAGCGAACGCATTTCCTTAACCAGCACGTTGAACGATTCCGGGATACCGGCTTCGAACGTGTCGTCGCCGCGCACGATCGCCTCGTACACCTTGGTACGGCCGGCGACGTCGTCCGACTTCACCGTCAGCATTTCCTGGAGTGTGTACGCCGCGCCGTAAGCCTCGAGCGCCCACACCTCCATTTCGCCGAAGCGCTGGCCGCCGAACTGCGCCTTGCCGCCCAGCGGCTGCTGGGTAACGAGCGAGTACGGCCCGATCGAGCGCGCGTGGATCTTGTCGTCCACCAGATGGTGCAGCTTGAGCATGTAGATGTAGCCGACCGTCACCTTGCGGTCGAAGGCATCGCCGGTCCGACCGTCATAGACGGTCGACTGTCCGGAGGCATCGAGACCGGCAAGCTTCAGCATCTCCTCGATGTCGGCCTCCTTGGCGCCGTCGAACACCGGCGTCGCGATCGGCACGCCGTGGCTCAAATTGCGTCCAAGCTCCATCAATTCGCTGTCGCTGAGCGATTTGATGGTTTCATCGTCGCCGTAGATCTTCTTCAAGGTCTCCTTCAGCGGCCTGGTGTCCTGCTTGGCGGCCGCAAGGTAGGCGTCGACCGTCTGCCCGATGCGCTTGCCGAGGCCGGCGCAGGCCCAGCCGAGATGGGTCTCGAGGATCTGCCCGACGTTCATGCGCGAAGGCACGCCGAGCGGATTGAGCACGATATCGGCATGCGTCCCGTCCTCGAGGAATGGCATGTCCTCGATCGGAACGATCTTCGACACCACGCCCTTGTTGCCGTGACGGCCGGCCATCTTGTCGCCGGGCTGGATCTTGCGCTTCACCGCGACGAAAACCTTGACCATTTTCATCACGCCGGGCGGCAATTCGTCGCCACGCTGCAGTTTCTCGACCTTGTCGAGGAAGCGCTGTTCGAGGCCCTTCTTCGATTCGTCGTACTGCTTCCGCATCGCCTCGATTTCGGCCATCAGCTTGTCGTTGGGCGAGGCAAACATCCACCACTGCGACCGCGGATGCTCCTCGAGCACCGCGCGCGTGATCTTGGTGTCCTTCTTGAATCCCTTGGGACCGGCGATGCCCTGGCGATTTTCCAGAAGTTCGGCGAGGCGGCTATAGACGTTGCGGTCCAGGATCGCCTGTTCGTCATCGCGGTCCTTGGCCAGACGCTCGATCTCTTCCCGTTCGATCGCCAGCGCGCGCTCGTCCTTGTCGACGCCATGGCGGTTGAACACCCGGACTTCGACGATCGTGCCCTGCACGCCGGGAGGCACGCGGAGCGAGGTGTCGCGAACGTCGGAAGCCTTTTCGCCGAAGATGGCGCGCAACAGCTTTTCTTCGGGAGTCATCGGGCTTTCGCCCTTCGGCGTGATCTTGCCGACCAGGATGTCGCCGGCACGGACTTCGGCGCCGATATAGACGATGCCGGCTTCGTCGAGATTCTTCAGCGCTTCTTCCGAGACGTTCGGAATGTCGCGGGTGATTTCCTCAGGCCCGAGCTTGGTGTCACGGGCCATCACTTCGAATTCCTCGATATGGATCGAGGTGAAGACGTCGTCCTTGACGATCCGCTCGGAGAGCAGGATCGAATCCTCGAAGTTGTAACCGTTCCACGGCATGAACGCGACCAGCACGTTGCGCCCGAGCGCAAGCTCGCCGAGATCGGTCGAGGGACCGTCGGCAATGATGTCGCCCTTGCGCACGTGGTCGCCAACCTTCACCAACGGACGCTGGTTGATGCAGGTCGACTGGTTGGAGCGCTGGTACTTCATCAGCCGGTAGATATCGACGCCCGACTTGGTCGGATCGAGATCCTCGGTGGCGCGGATCACGATACGGGTAGCGTCGATCTGGTCGATCACGCCCGACCTACGTGCCGCGATGGCGGCGCCGGAGTCGCGGGCGACCACGCCCTCCATGCCGGTGCCGACAAACGGCGCTTCGGCGCGCACCAGCGGCACGGCCTGACGCTGCATGTTCGAGCCCATCAGCGCACGGTTGGCGTCGTCGTTCTCGAGGAACGGGATCAGCGCCGCCGCCACCGAAACCAGCTGCTTCGGCGACACGTCCATGTAGTCGACCTTGTCCGGCGTGATCATCAGCACGTCGCCGGCGTGGCGGCAGACCACGAGGTCGTCGGTGAAGCGGCCGCGATTGTCCAGCGCGACATTGGCTTGCGCGACGTGGTACCGGCCCTCCTCCATCGCCGAGAGGTAGACCACCTCGTCGGTGACGCGGCCGTCCTTGACCTTGCGATAGGGCGTTTCGACGAAGCCGTATTTGTTGACGCGCGCAAAGGTGGCGAGCGAGTTGATCAGGCCGATGTTCGGCCCTTCCGGCGTCTCAATCGGGCAGATCCGGCCGTAATGGGTCGGATGCACGTCGCGCACCTCGAACCCGGCGCGCTCGCGGGTCAGACCGCCCGGGCCAAGCGCCGAGAGGCGGCGCTTGTGGGTGATTTCCGACAGCGGATTGGTCTGATCCATGAACTGCGACAACTGCGAGGAGCCGAAGAATTCGCGCACCGCGGCGGCGGCCGGCTTGGCGTTGATCAGGTCCTGCGGCATCACGGTGTCGATATCGACGCTGGACATCCGCTCCTTGATCGCGCGCTCCATGCGCAACAGGCCGATGCGGTACTGATTCTCCATCAGCTCACCAACCGAGCGCACGCGCCGGTTGCCGAGGTGATCGATGTCGTCGATCTCGCCCTTGCCGTCGCGCAGATCGACCAGCGTCTTGATGACGGCGAGGATGTCTTCCTTGCGCAGCGTGCGATGGGTGTCGGGCGCATCGAGCTCGAGGCGCATGTTCATCTTGACACGGCCGACCGCGGACAAATCGTAACGCTCGCTGTCGAAGAACAGCGACTGGAACATGGCCTGCGCCGAATCGATGGTCGGCGGCTCGCCCGGGCGCATCACACGATAGATGTCGAACAGCGCGTCTTCGCGCGTCATGTTCTTGTCGGAGTGCAGTGTGTTGCGGATGTAGGCGCCGACATTGACATGGTCGATGTCGAGCAACGGCAATTCCTTGTAGCCGTGCTCGTTGAGCGCCTTCAGGAGCTTGTCGGTGATTTCCTCGCCGGCCTCGGCGTAGATCTCGCCGGTCTTCGGATTGACGAGGTCTTCGGCAAGATAATTGCCGAGCAGTTCCTCATCCGACAGCCGCAGCGCCTTCAGGCCCTTTTCCTGGAACTGGCGCGCGGCGCGAACCGTCAGCTTTTTGCCGGCCTCGAGCACAACCTTGCCGCTGTCGGCATCCACGAGGTCGTTGATCGTGGAGTAGCCGCGGAAGCGGGTGGCGTCGAACGGCACGCGCCAGCCCTCCTTGGCGCGCTTGTAGATGATCTTCTTGTAGAAGGTCGAGAGGATCTGCTCACCATCGAGGCCGAGCGCGAACATCAGCGAGGTCACCGGAATCTTGCGGCGGCGGTCGATGCGCGCGAACACGATGTCCTTGGCGTCGAATTCGATATCGAGCCAGGAACCGCGATACGGAATCACGCGCGCGGCGAACAGCAGCTTGCCGGACGAATGGGTCTTGCCCTTGTCGTGGTCGAAGAACACGCCGGGGGAGCGATGCATCTGCGAGACGATCACGCGCTCGGTGCCGTTGACGACGAAGGTGCCGTTCATGGTCATGAGCGGGATGTCGCCCATGTAGACGTCCTGCTCCTTGATGTCCTTGACCGATTTGGCGCCGGTCTCCTCGTCGATATCGAACACGATCAGGCGAAGCGTCACCTTGAGCGGCGCGGCATAGGTCATGCCGCGCTGGCGGCACTCGTCGACGTCGTATTTCGGCGGCTCGAATTCGTAGCGGACGAATTCCAGCATCGAGGTGCCGGAGAAGTCCGAGATTGGAAATACCGAGCGGAACACCGCCTGCAAGCCTTCATCCAGCCGCCCGCCCGCGGGTTCCTCGACCATCAGAAACTGATCGTAGGATGCCTTCTGAACCTCGATCAGGTTCGGCATTTCAGCGACTTCCTTGATGTGTCCGAAGAACTTGCGAACGCGTTTGCGACCGGTGAATGTCTGCTGCGCCATCGTGGCCTCTCGTTTCGTCGCCCGTCAGGGGCGAGCCTTCCGAAGCGCGACTGTCATCGCCCCCGGGTTGAATTTGATTCGTTCCCAAGCCCGGAACCCAGATCTCAGGACTTAAATCCTGAATCGGGACGACGGAACTTCAAAACGCAAAACGACGCGCGGGGCGCATGACCGCACCCGCCCGTCACAACCATTGTTTTCACGGACTGATAGAGCCCGAAATTGCTTATCTCCCGACGGCCCGCGTAGAAACGCTGCCGTTCCCGCCGCCCACCGTGCTTTCGTGCTACCGTCCCGATATGGGATGGCAATGTGGAAATTCGAGGGGTAACCCCGCGAATCCCCACAAATTTCTGTGTATCACGCGCTCGCTCCACCCTTCCCTGAAGGCCGAACCCGACCGGGCCATCCAGGTCCGATGACGGGGCGACCCCGCAGGTCAATCGAAGCAAGCTTTGCTTACTTCAGCTCCACCTTGGCGCCAGCCTTTTCGAGCTGCGCCTTGATCTTGTCGGCCTCGTCCTTGTTGACGCTTTCCTTGACCGGCTTCGGCGCGCCTTCGACGAGGTCCTTGGCTTCCTTGAGGCCGAGACCGGTGATGGCACGGACTTCCTTGATGACTTCGATCTTCTTTTCGCCGGCCGCGGCGAGGACGACGGTGAATTCGGTCTTCTCTTCGACGGGAGCGGCGGCAGCGCCGCCACCAGCCGGACCGGCCACCGCAACCGCGGCCGCGGCGGACACGCCCCACTTTTCTTCAAGCAGCTTGGCGAGCTCGGCAGCTTCGAGCACGGTCAGGCTCGAGAGGTCGTCGACGATTTTCTGTAGGTCAGCCATTGATCTGTTTCCTTAAGCGTATTTGGTTCGAACCAGGTTTTGCGTTTTGCGAAGGCCGTCAGGCCGCTTCGCTCTTGGAGGCGTAGGCCTGAATGACGCGCGCGAGCTTGGCTGCGGGCGCGGTGGAGAGTTGAGCGATCTTGGTGGCCGGCGCCACCAGGAGGCCGACGATCTTGCCACGCAACTCATCGAGCGACGGCAACGCGGCGAGCGCCTTGACGCCATCGACATTCAGGACGGTTTTACCCATCGATCCGCCGAGAATGACGAACTGCTCGTTCGTTTTGGCGAATTCGATGGCCACCTTCGGCGCCGCCACCGGATCGTTTGAAGTCGCGATCACGGTCGGCCCCTTCAACAGGGAACCGATGGCAACGACGTCAGTGCCTTCAAGAGCAATTTTGGCGAGACGGTTCTTCGAGACCTTCACCGACGCGCCGGCCTGCCTCATCTGCATGCGCAGCTTCTGCATCTGGGCCACGGTGAGGCCGGAATAATGAGCCACGACCGCCACGCTGGTGGTCTTGAACAGACCGTTCAGCGCCTCGACCGCGTCCTTTTTTGCCGCTCTTTCCACAGCAAGCTCTCTCCGGTTGGCGGCCTCTGCCAAAGGCAGGACCGCCGGGTTGCGCCCATCGTCCCACCCATAACCTGACCTCAAGACATCGCGTCTCGGGACATTCGGGCAGAACGACATATCGAAAAGCCTGCCCACCCGCGCCTTGCGGCCACGGGGTGTCGAGGTTCGAACCAAATCCGCTACCCGTCGCACAAAAGCGCGGCGCAAAGCGAAACCAGTCTTCACCCGTCTATGCAGGCCATGCAATTAAGCCGTTGGAGATACACCAGGTTTCTCCGCGAGCGCCTGCAGTCTCGGACAGGATCGAGGCGATCCGGCAAGCCGGAGCACCTCTGCCCGCATCCGACCAAAGCGACGGGTTCTCACTTCCTTTCGAGCAATCCATGCGGATGTCCTGAAAGGAATGATCTCCTATCGTGTCGGGTTTTCGGAATGCGCGCACAGACGTGCCAGCAACGGCCAGCACGCCCGGAACGGACCCTTTAGCGATTCTTTTCCGGCTTGCCAAGGGCTAATTCGCAGCCATTCCGCTACGGAACTTTCCGCAGCATTCTGCGCGGTTTCAGGCGCCCCGAACCGGATAAGCCAGCGGCCTGCCTGCGAAATAGGCCTCGAGATTGGCGATCACGCAGTCCTGCATCGCGAGATGCAATTCGATGGTGTGGCCCCCGATATGCGGGGTCAACACGACGTTGGGAAAGGCTGTCAGCGCATCCGGTGCATGCGGTTCCTTCTCGTAGACATCGAGGCCGGCGCCCGCGATCTCTTGATCCGCCAGCGCCGCAATCAGCGCCGCCTGATCAATCGCCGAGCCCCTGGAGATATTGACGACGTAGCCGTCCTTGCCGAGCTTGCGCAGGATCCGGGCGTCGACGGCATGATGGGTATCGGCGTCGGCGCGAACCGCGATCATCAGAACGCTGCACCACTCCGCCAGCGCTTCCAGGCTCGGCAGATATTGATAGGGCACGTCATGCCGGCTGCGGCTGAAATAGGCCACTTCCGTCTCGAACGCGGCAAGCCGCGCCGCGATCTTGCGGCCGATCTCGCCCATGCCGTAGATGCCGATCCGGCGGCCGGGATTGCCGGGCTGCGGACGCATCAGCGGCGAGGGTTTTGCCGACGCCCAGTCTCCGCTGCGGACGTAATTGTCGGCCGGCAGCAGGCGGCGCGTCACCGCCAGCATCAGCGTCACCGCGAGGTCGGCAACCGCGGCTGCATTCGCCGCGGGGCTGTGGCCGACGGCAATTCCGCGCGCCGCGGCGGCGGCCAGATCGACGCCGTCATAACCGGTGCCGTAGCAGACGATCGCCCGCAGCGAGGGCATGGCATCCATCATCGCTGCGCCCAGCGGCGTGCTGCCGGCGGTGACCATCGCGCGAATGCCCGCTAGCTGCTGTGAACTGAAAACTTCCGCCGGCGGTTTTCCACCGGCGTCCATCAATTCAAAGCGCTCGCCGATGCGCACCATCATCGCCTTGGGGAAACGCGAATAGATCAGGACGTTGTTGCGCATACGCATCTCTCAGCGCCGTGGCCGGGCTCGCCCCGGCGTGACGAACGAAACCGATATCGAAAGGGCGGAACGGGTGTCCCCGTCCCGCCCTCCAATTCATTGTGATCGCGCGAGCAGCCTCAGTGCAGGCTGCCGGGCTCGACCTTGACGCCCGGCCCCATGGTGGAGGAAACCGCGACGCGCTGGATGTAGGTGCCCTTGGCGCCGGCGGGTTTCGCCTTGGCGACCGCATCGGCCAGCGCCTTGACGTTCTGCACCAGCTTCTCTTCCGAGAACGAGGCCTTGCCGATGCCGGCCTGCACGATGCCGGCCTTTTCGACCCGGAACTCGACCGAACCGCCCTTGGCGCCCTTGACCGCGGTGGTGACGTCCATGGTCACGGTGCCGATCTTCGGGTTCGGCATCATGCCGCGCGGTCCCAGCACCTTACCGAGCCGGCCGACCAGCGGCATCATGTCGGGAGTGGCGATGCAGCGGTCGAAATCGATCTGGCCGCCCTGCACCTTCTCCACGAGATCCTCGGCGCCGACAATGTCGGCCCCCGCCGCCCTGGCCTCTTCGGCCTTGGCGCCGCGCGCAAACACCCCGACCCGCAGCGTGCGGCCGGTGCCGTTCGGCAACGTCACCACGCCACGCACCATCTGATCGGCATGCCTGGGATCGACCCCGAGATTGATCGCGATCTCGACGGTCTCGTCGAACTTGGACTTGGCGCGCTCCTTGACCATCTTGATGGCATCCGCGAGCGGATAGAGCTTTTCGCGGTCGACGCCCTCACGGGCCTTCTTCAAACGTTTTCCGATTGCCATGATCCCTCACCCCGCAACTTCGAGACCCATCGAGCGGGCGGAGCCCTCGACCATCTTCATGGCCAACTCGACGGTGTCGCAATTGAGATCCTTCATCTTCTTCTCGGCGATCTCGCGCACCTGCGCGCGGGTCACCTTGCCGGCCTTGTCGCGGCCCGGAGCTTTCGACCCGGACTGGATCTTGGCGGCCTGCTTGAGGAAGAACGACATCGGGGGCGTCTTCATCTCGAAGGTGAAGGAGCGATCGGCATAGATCGTGATCACCACCGGGATCGGGGTATTCTTCTCTTCCTTCTGCGTCTGCGCGTTGAACGCCTTGCAGAATTCCATGATGTTGAGGCCGCGCTGACCAAGCGCGGGTCCGATCGGGGGCGAAGGGTTCGCCGCACCGGCCGGCACCTGCAATTTCAGGTATCCGGTCACTTTCTTTGCCATCTCGCACTCCTCATGCTGTTTCCGGACCAGCCCGGAAACTTCACAGGACCGTGGTGCGGTTCAACGGAGTGACTGGCGATCGCCCGTCTCCTCCCACGGCATTCTCCCCCTCGCCCCGCTCTCGCGGGCAGAGGCAGGCAAGTCAGACCTTCTCGACCTGACCGAATTCCAGTTCCACCGGCGTGGCGCGGCCGAAGATCGACACCGCGACCTTGACGCGCGAGCGCGCCTCGTCGATTTCCTCGACCACGCCGGAGAACGAGGCGAACGGCCCGTCGGCCACGCGCACATTCTCGCCGATCTCGAACGACACCGACGCCTTCGGCCGTTCGACGCCTTCCTGCACCTGATGCAGGATCCGCATCGCTTCGGCCTCCGAGATCGGCATCGGCTTGTTTTCCGCGCCGAGGAAGCCCGTGACCTTCGGGGTATTCTTGATCAGATGGAAGGCTTCGTCGGTCAGCTTCATCTTGACCAGGACGTAGCCTGGGAAAAACTTGCGCTCGGCGTCGACCTTGCGGCCGCGGCGCACTTCCGTGACCTTTTCGGTCGGCACCAGCACCTGCTCGAACAAATCCTCGAGCCCGCGCTGCTTCGATTGTTCGCGGATCAATTCCGCGACCTTCTTTTCGAAATTCGAATAGGCGTGGACGATGTACCAGCGCTTATCCATGGTTTCGGTTGCGACGGTTGCCATCAGTGTATGCCGAGCAAGAAGGTGACGAGAAAACGGATGATCTGATCCGAGGCGAAAAAGAAGATCGAAGCCAGCGCCACCATCACGAACACCATGATGGTGGTGATGGTCGTCTCACGGCGGGTCGGCCAGGTGACCTTGGCGGTCTCCGAGCGTACCTCCTGCAGGAATTTGAACGGGCTGAAAGCCAAGTGATGTAATCCGCCTTGTAGACGTTAGACTTCTGGAATCCGAACAGCCCGCTAGCGCCCAGCCCTCTTTCCGAAGGATGAGCCGGCAAGCGGGCTCGATTGTTTCCGGGGATTTCAAAGCCGCGCCGGATATCCGTCAAAACGGGCCGGCAGCAGGTCGCGGCTATGTACTGCGGGCGAGCCCAAAGGTCAAGGCAGCGCCAGCCGAAATTGCAATTAACGCCGATCCTTACGAGGTCATCCCCGCCATCCCAAGTCCTTGCGGCGCTCGGCCGGAGAGGGAGGTCGATGCCCGGGATGCGGCCGGGAACGTCGGCCTTGCTGAAAGACCGCGATTATCGTGATAGATGGTGTTGCTGGGAAACTTCGATTTCCTGGCAATCACAAGGACACGGCAGGCGAATGCTATCCGACTTCACCAATCGTCCGCTGAACCTCAATGGCTACGCCGATCAACCTTTCAGTTTTCTCGATCCGGAAGCGCACAAATGTGTCGGCCATATCGCATCCATCGACATGATCGAAAACGGCGACAGGCTGACGCGAGAAAACTGGCAAAAGAAACAACTCGGCAACCTCATCAATCACGCCTATGTGCGGTCCAACTACTGGCGCCAGAGAATTCCATCGGGATCGAGCCGGCAGGACATCTTGCGGCATCTGCCGATCCTGACGCGCAAAGACATCACCGCGCAGGTGCAAAAGGAGGGTTCGCTTTTCATCGACAAACAACAGGGGGCGTTGTCATCGTACGAAACCACCGGCTCGACCGGCTCGCCGCTCAAGGTGTTCGTCTGCCCACAGAATGGATATTACAACGTCCTGCGCAGCCTTGCCCAGCACTTCTTCGACGATCTCACGCTCGACGCGAATCGCGTTCAAATCTCACCGTTCATTCGCCTGGAAGACCTGCGGAAGAATACAACGGTCGCGAAATCTTCACCGCACTGGGCAGGCCCATTGAGTGGCCTCTATCGCAACGGCTCAAATAAAGCGGTGAGGTTCAACAGGGATATCGATGGCCTGGTCAAGGAGCTGTCGAAAGACGAAGTCGGTTATCTCGTGTGTCACAGTCGGGTGCTCGAGCAGTTGCTGGATCATGGCGGCGCAGAACTCATCGCGAAGCTCGGCATCAAAATGTGGGTTCACGTGTCGGACTACCGCAGCCAAGAGCTCGTCGAACAATTGAAGCGGGTGGGAATACCGACCTTGTCGAATTATTCCTCAGGAGAGTTGGGGCCGATCGCCTACGAGTGCACCAGGCATGAAGGTCATTATCATGTGGCCCATACCAACGTCATCGTCGAATGCGATGACAAGCTCACAACTACCTTCGAGGGCGTGACTGTCGGCCGGCTATTGATCACGCATTTGCATTCCTACGCCACGCCGCTCATTCGCTATGACATCGGCGACTTCGGCAAGCTGCATGATCGCTGCCCCTGCGGACATGACGGCCCGGCGATTTCTCATATTTATGGACGGGGAAAGCACTTTCTGCGGCACCCCGACGGAAGATACCTGCCGTTTTATGTATCGACCCGGGTGCTGCGCGAAGCCGCAGACTTCAGGGAATGCCGGTTTTTGCAGGAAACCATCGATACGATCACGGTGCAAATCGGCGGCCGGGAGACGCTCAGTCAGGAAGAAGAAGAAGAAACTCGAGGCCATCGTCATCGGCGTGACCGACCCGGCATTCAAGGTAGCGATCCGGCCGGTCAAGGAAATCGACTGGTCCGACAATCCGAAGCAGTTGTTGTTCAAGAGCTCGGTGGCTTGAATTTCGGAGATCCCACAAAAAAGCCCCGGACGATGCCCGGGGCTTTGATTGCTGGAGACTGCTGACGAAGATCAGTATCGCGCCATCAGCGGCGCCCCGCCGATGTTGAACAGGTAGTTCACGCCGATTTTGAAGAGCTGCTTGTCCGCACGAAAGGTTTGGGTGTTGATAGCGGTGGAGCAGGCAGGAACGCTCGTATTATCGCACACAGCTATGGCAAGTTCCTTCGAACCGTACCTGATGAAGTTGTATTCGAGCTTGACGGTCCAGTTGTTGGTGATGGCGTGTTCAATGCCGGCGCCGAGCAGAAGACCATCCAAGGTGCCGCTGGCTGATCTCGTAAAAATCTCGGTCGGTTCGCCGCAGCAGTTGACGGTTGTCTCTGTGTGGTCAAAGTCGAATTTGCCCCAGACCCAGCCCGCCTTGCCGTAAACCAGCGTGCGGTCAAAGGCGATGCCGGCCCGGGCGGCGATGCTGAAGTCAAACTTGTTTCTCGCGCTGTCGACCTCTCGAAACGAAGAACTTCCCTCCGAGTTGCTGCTGCTGTTCGCATCGTTGGTTTTCATACCGGACCAATAGCCCTCGCCCTCGACGCCGAACACCCAATTGCCGTCCTGGTAGTTGCAGCCGAGCTGGCCGCCGGCCAGACCGCCAGTGCCGGTGTAGTCGGTCCCAACAACCTCCATCAGCGACGAACCTGCAACGGAGTTACGCATCGCGCCGCCGCCGCCGTGCACGCCGACGTAACAGCCGGTCCAAGTGAACACGGGGGCCGCGACCGGCGCCGGCGATTTGTAGTTCATCGGCAGATCGGCGGCCAAAACTCCGGCGGAGCCGAGCACGACAAAGGCGGCGGATGCCAACAACTTTTGCATGAATAATGCCTTTCAAATATCTTATGAGGATTCCACGTTTGCTGCGGAATAGCTGTCTCCCGTTTGCAACATCTCCTCGAAATCGGGCCTGGGAGAACTTCGGCGGTCATCACAGCAAAAAGCCCCGGACCATGCCGGGGCTTTGATTGCTGGAGATTGCCGGCGAAGATCAGTATCGCGCGACCAGCGGCGCCCCGCCGATGTTGAACAGGTAGTTCACGCCGATTTTGAAGAGCTGCTTGTCCGCATGGAAGGTTCGTGCTGTTGATAGCGGGGATGCAGGCGGGAGTACCTGTGTTATCGCACTCAGCCATGGCAAGTTCCTTCGAACCGTACCTGATGAAGTTGTATTCGAGCTTGACGGTCCAGTTGTTGGTGATGGCGTGTTCGATACCGGCGCCGAGCAGAAGACCATCCAAGGTGCCGCTGGCTGATCGTCGTAAAAATCTCGGGCGGGTCGCCGCAGCAGCTGAAATCGGTAGACTCTGTGTGATCAAGATCGAATTTGCCCCAGACCCAGCCCGCCTTGCCGTAAACCAGCGTGCGGTCGAAGGCGATACCGGCCCGGGCGGCGATGCTGAAGTCAAACTTGTTTCTCGTCGTCGTCGACCTCTCGGGAACTTCCTTCCGAGTTGCTCGCTTCGCTGATCATTGTTCGCCGAGGTTGCTTTGATGCCCGACCAATAGCCTTCGCCCTCGACGCCGAACACCCAGTTGCCGTCCTGGTAGTTGCAGCCGAGCTGACCGCCGGCGATACCGCCAGTGCCGGTACTCGCTCGGCTCCAGCGTGTCGCGCATCGCGCCGCCGCCGCCGTGCACGCCGACGTAACAGCCGGTCCAAGTGAACACGGGAGCCACGACCGGCCCGCGCGACTTGTAATTCATCGGAAGATCAGCGGCCATAACGCTGGCGGTGCTGAGCACAATCAATGATGCCGAGGCTAAGAACTTGTTCACGGGCTAATGCCTTTCAAATGTTCCGAATAAGAATTGACACATCGGCCCGGGAGAGTTTGTCTCCCGTTTGCAACAGCTGGCGAAAATCAGGCACTTGCACCACACCTCTCACCCTCCGGCCTCGGCAGCAAACTTCGCCACCACTACAGCAAAAAAGCCCCGGACCATGCCGGGGCTTTGATTGCTGGAGATGCGGAGAAGATCAGTAGCGCGCGACCAGCGGCGCCCCGCCGATGTTGAACAGGTAGTTGACGCCGATCTTGAAGAGCTGCTTGTCCGCATGGAAAGTTTGTGTGTTGAGAGCGGGGATGCAGGCGGGAGTACTAGTGTTATCGCAACTCAGCCAGGGCAAGTTCCTTCGAACCGTACCTGATGAAATTGTATTCGAGCTTGACGGTCCAGTTGTTGGTGATGGCGTGTTCGATACCGGCGCCGAGCAGAAGACCATCCAAGGTGCCACTGGCTGACACCGTTTCAATGCAGGGCGGGTGCTGCAGCAGGAAATCAGTCTCTGAGGAATCGAAATCGAATTTGCCCCAGACCCAGCCCGCCTTGCCGTAAACCAGCGTGCGGTCGAAAGCGATACCGGCACGGGCGGCGATGCTGAAGTCGAACTTGTTTCTCGTCGTCGTCGACCTCTCTGGCTTCCTTCCGAGTTGCTAACGCTACGTTATCATTGCTCGCCGAAGTTGCCTTAATGCCCGACCAATAACCTTCGCCCTCGACGCCGAACACCCAGTTGCCGTCCTGGTAGTTGCAGCCGAGCTGACCGCCGGCGACACCGCCGGTGCCGGTCTGCTCGGTCCAGAGTCGCGCATCGCGCCGCCGCCACCGTGCACGCCGACGTAACAGCCGGTCCAACTGAACACGGGAGCCACGACGGGCCCGCGCGACTTGTAGTTCATGGGAAGATCAGCGGCCATCACGCTGGCGGTGCTGAGCACAATCAATGATGCCGAGGCTAAGAATTTGTTCATGGGCTAAT
Source organism: uncultured Alphaproteobacteria bacterium (assembly GCA_963840155.1). Lineage (GTDB taxonomy): Bacteria > Pseudomonadota > Alphaproteobacteria > Rhizobiales > Xanthobacteraceae > Bradyrhizobium. The sequence continues at coordinate 307,895 of CAWIXP010000001.1, read as the reverse complement.
CCTTTCGAATGTTCCGAAGGAAGAATTGACACAACGGCCAGGGAAGAGTTTGTCTCCCGTTTGCAACAGATGGCGAAAATCAGGCACTTGTCTCCAATTCGCCACACACCGCCGTGCCCAACGGGCGCTGCGGCATCCCGGAGTTCGATCCTGCTCGCGGCGTATTGTCCTGCGAAGGGATTGAAATTATTTGGCTATCTGGGTTGGCGGCAAACGCTAAAATGGACGGGCTAACCGGCCAAGCCCTGTCGTCGCTGCCGAGTGCGCAATTGCGCACGGGAGTAGACGATAACGCCGCCTACTTCTACCCCACGCTCGCCGCGCGCCCCGAGGTTGCTTTGTTTACCAGCATCAACGTCCGCAAAAAGGCCCGTTGCGTTATGCCGGGATTGATGCGGAAATAATTCCGGAAATTGGAAAACGACGCGACCAAGAAAATGTGGGCAATCACAGCTTACTTCAACCCGATTGGCTATCGGCGCCGCTCATTCAATTATCATGTTTTTCGCAAGAACCTCGACCTGCCCCTGGTCACCGTCGAGCTCGGTTTCGATGGAAAGTATGAACTGACCGACAAAGATGCAGATGTCCTTATTCAAATCGACGGGGGAGCGGTGCTCTGGCAAAAAGAGCGCCTGCTGAATCTCGCCCTCAAAGCCGTTCCTGCCGACGTCGAGAACATAGCCTGGCTGGATTGCGACGTGGTATTTCAGCGCCCGGATTGGATCGAGGAAGCGGAGCAGCGGCTCACAAGTCTAAATGTGATCCAGTTGTATTCCAAGGCTGCGGAATTCAAAGCCGAACATCTTCATTTAGCGGCAAATGCGGAGGTTCGTCATTCGCCGGCAATAGCTGCGCTATTTGCCGATGGCTATCTGCCGGCAAAGGAACAGTGGCGAAGCGCCGAACCAATCCGCCCAAAGCAGTTGGGGTTTGCGTGGGCCGCCAAGAGCGCGCTACTGCGAGATCAAGGTTTTTACGATGCCGCTATTTTGGGCGGCGCCGATGCACTGATGTTCCTGGCCATGTATGGTCTTTTTGAAGAAGCGATCGTCAGGTCGTCTCTCAACGCAGCAGGCGGAGATCATTATTTGAGGTGGGCTGAATCATTCCACAGAGCTGTCGCGCAACGTGTCGGATTCATTCCGGGAAAGATTTATCACTTGTGGCATGGTGATCGTAAAAACCGTAAATACCGCGACAGATATCGTCTTTTGCGCGGTTTCGATCCGTTTTCCGATATCGTCCTGGCAGGCAATGGTGCCTGGCAATGGAAAGACCCGCAGTCAGGGCTTGCGCAAAGTGTGAGGGAGTATTTTGTGGAGAGGTCGGAAGACGAGGCTGTCATGGAATTGCCTGGCTTGAATCCACTGTAGCTAAATTTGGAATTGCCGGCAGCGCGAAGAACGTGGGTTCGCGGATCGCAAGTGAAATGTAGATTGTTTAGTCGGGTATCGCGGACATGTGGGCTATCACGTCGTACTTCAATCCTGCTCGGTACAAGCATCGCCTGTCCAATTACAAAAGTTTTCGCGCGGCCCTTGGAGTGCCACTTGTCGCTGTCGAGTTGTCTTTTGACGGAGCGTTTGAACTCACCGAAGAAGACGCGGACATTCTCATAAAAATCGACGGCGGCGCGGTGCTCTGGCAGAAAGAGCGTCTGCTTAATATCGCTTTGCGCTCCGTGCCTGCACAGGAGCGCTTCATAGCGTGGCTTGACTGTGACCTGATTTTTGGCGAGTCCAATTGGGTTCACTTGGCGGAACAGTCGCTTGCCGCTCATAATGCCATTCAACTATTTTCCGAATATTTGTCCTTGGATGATGGCGTCAGTGCGCCGGCGCGCGGCGACGAAACGAAGCCGCCCAGCGGTTACAGCTTTGTAAATAGGCTGTGTTCAGATCCCCAGACAGCCTTTGCAGTGCATCCACGAATGGCAGCAAATCCACGAATAAAAGACGTGCCGTCGACGAATAGGGGATTGGCTTGGGCAGCCCGAAGGGAAATCATCGAGAAGCACGGATTTTATGACGCAGTTATCGCAGGCCAGTCCGATCGCGCCATGGCTTTTGCCATGTGCGGCAGTTTCGATAAGTTCTTGTCCGCCATAGAATGCAACAAGGATCAGGAGAAGCACTATCTGAGATGGGCCCTCCCCTTCAGCGAGAGCATTCAGCGACGAATGGGGCATTTGCCAGGCAGGATTTACCACCTTTGGCACGGCGACAAGCACAACCGCAAATATATCGAGATGGAGCGGATCGTCGCGTCTTCCGGCTTTAACCCCGAAACCGATGTTTACATCGGGGCCAATGGATCCTGGGAATGGACGCAGCCGCGGTCCAAACTGGCAGCCAGCTTCGAGCAGTGGTTCGCGAACCGCAGGGAAGATGGTGACGGATAAGTTTCCGGTGTGTCATCTTCCAATTCTGAAAGTTTCCATTTCATCGGCAAGCCTCCCGGTCTCGGGTACATAAAAAACCCCGGCGCGAGGCCGGGGCTTTCATTGCCGTAGAGAGGAATTGAAATCAGTACCTTGCGATGACCGCCGGATTGAAGTGATAGTTCAAGCCAACGCGGAAGATGTGGTCGCGGGTCGTGCTGGTGTCAGTTCGCGTCGCTGCAACAGTGCCAACCACCGCGCCGCCCCCGCCCGCCGTGTATAGCGTGTTGAAGCTATCGGTGTTGCTCCCGAGATCGACAAAGAGATACTCGGCCTTCACCGACCAGTTGTTCCAGATCTTGCTCTCCAGACCCGCACCGACCGTCCAGCCGGTCTTCAACGTGGTCGCACGGAATGAACCAGCAAAGCTGTTCACCGTTCCAGGAGCAAAAATAGCAGTAGTCGAACCGACCACATTTGCGGTGCGTTCAACGTCGCCATAAGCGAAACCGCCCGTGACATAGAACAGCGAGGGACCCGTCGAATATCCAAGCCTTCCACGGACCGTTCCGAACCAGTCCAGTCTGCTCGTCACAGAGTCATCGGTAAATATGACGGGAAAGGCGGGAAGAATGCTTAGCGGCGCCGTGACAATGGCAGCTCCGCAAGTGACGACGCAACCCGTACTTCCCTTGATGTCGCTGGCCTGAATATCCGCTTCAATGCCGAACACCAGATTGGTAGATGTCTGCCAGTTGTAACCAACCTGCCCGCCGCCATTCACGCCTTGGGTGCTGACGTCAAAGAACTTGGTGCCACCATAAAGCGTGGTACCGGCCCCAATGATCGGAAACCCGTCGCCGCTGACCGCCGTTTGACTGGATTCATCGCGGCCGACACCGTAGCCAATGTTGCCGCCAACATAAAATCCGTTCCAGTCATACACCGGAGCCAGTACCGGCGGGGGAGCCTTGGTATAGGGCCTTGCCGCCAGATCGGCTGCAAGGGCCTGAGTAGTCACCCCCAACGCGAGCAATCCAACTGAAGCAACCAGAACTTTTTTCATGACAACTCTCCCACACAACTGAACGAACCTGAGAAATTAGCAGCTATTAACCGATGGTTATGTGACCTTTATGCCGCAGTCAGCTTGTAATCGTGCTGCTTCGAACCCTGAGGCGTTCATCAATCTGCTGCGCAAAAGCGATCCATGGCCCGCGCATACCGATCGCCCGCACGGCGGCTGCTGTCCCTCGACGGCTCTCAAGCAGGCCGCAATGAACAGGCAGACATGTCATGCCCGGAATGCAAGAAGATGCTGCAGAGCGCGTCGATGCTGCACTTCAAGCCGCGATGAAGAAACATTGAGCAAATGGAAGCAAAGCGGTAGCAACTGGTGCTCGGCTACGTACCGCCCTGGCCGACAAAATCTGCCAATTCCTTGCGGCTGGTATCGGGCGCAACGAACAGGAACAGCGGCGCGAGCGCCAGGAAGGACAGCGCCAGCAAGGGCATTCCCGCCGCAAGCGAATATGACGTGGCGATCGAACCGAGGATAGCCGGCGCAAGCGATCCGGCGGCGACCCCGAACGTATAGGCCGCGCCCACGGCCGTGCCGCGAATTTGGGTCGGGAACAACTCCGTGGTGTAGCCAAGGCCGGTGCCGAAACTCCCGAGAATCATGAAGTTGGCGCTTAGGCCTACCCAGAACAACGAGTTTGGATCATCGAGCGATCCCATTACCGCAATGAGAATGGCGGCAGGCACTGCAAACGCGGGGATCACGTAGCGCCGGCCCAAGCGATCGCTAAGCCATCCGCAGATCCAATAGGCGAAGATCGCGACAAACATCCAGATCGACAGGTATCGGACCGCGGTTTGGAATCCGAGCTTCTTCTCTGTCGCAAGGAACTGCGGCATCCACGCCGACCAGCCAATCCAGGTGAACAAGTAGAAGAAGTAAACCAACGAGGCGACCAGCATCTCGCGCGGATAGGCTCGCACCGGCGACCACAGATCCAGACTTTGCCGAACGCCCTGCTTCACCATGCCGGCGGTGACGCGCGCGAAGCGCGGGCTCTCCTTCACCCCCATGCGAATCCAGAGCAGCAGCAGGGCCGGCGCCACACCGAGAAAATAAAGCGACCGCCATCCCCACAGCGGAACAAGCACCGAGGCGGTTACCGAGCACAACAAATAGCCGAGCGGAAAACCGCCGACCAGCACGGCCAGAGCTGTGCCGCGCCATCGGGTTGGCGCGGTCTCGCTGACCATTACCATCCCAACCGGCAACTCGCCTGATAAGGCGATGCGGTTGATCGACGTGAACACGAGGAGCGTTACCCAGCCACCCGCGAAGCCGGTAAGTCCGGAAAAGATCGAATAGCCCAGTATGGAGGTCATCAGCAGCGGCTTGCGCCCGTAGAGATCGGCCAGCACAGGGAAAACGAAAAGGCCGATCATGCCCACCCAGCGCCCGATTGTGGTGACGTTGCCGATGGTGGCCGGTGTGATATGCCACTCCTTGATCAGGATCGGGGTCACAATCTGCATAATTGTCTGTTCGTAGACGTCGAACACCCAGCCGAGGATGCACACCACCAGGACTGTCACGGAATCCCTGGTCCATTCGTCGGTACTTGATTTTGCGCCGGCCTGGCTGGCTATCGTCATATCAATCGTCTCGTTTCAACAATTGTCGCTTAAGCAGATCGCGCTGGATTTTCCCGGATGGGCTTTTCGGCAATGTATCCACCACAAAGACGTGCGTCACGGGAATGCCCCGCTCGGCGCTCCAGTAAATTACCTGGGCCTCGGCGATCGGCATGCGAACGACGAGGGCAACCGATATCTCCTCGATACCGCCATCACCCATTGCGCCGAAGGCAGCCACCCCGGCCACAGCCGGGTGCTGGCGCAAAACGTCCTCGATGACCTCAGGTGCAAGTTTGAGCCCGCCGGCATTGATGACGTCGGATGTTCGTCCATTCACGATCATGAGGGCGTCGCGTGTAATTTGTCCGCGGTCGCCGGGATAAAACCAGCCGCCTCGGAAGCTCGGAGACGTTTCGGCGCGCTCCGGTGGATAGGGTGCGCCCTGGCAGGTGGCGCGGATGCGCAGGATCCCGTCGGTGCCCGCCGGCAGCGCCCGGTCCTGCTCGTCGACGATCTCAACTTCGGCCCAAGGCGCGACGAAGCCCGTTGCGCCCTCGACTGCGGTGAGTTGATCTGCATTCGCAAAAGCGGTGCCGCCGGCTTCGGTCGAGCCGTAAAGGTTGACGATTGAACTACACAGACTGGCTCTGGCGTCCGCTATCAGCGAACGCGACAGGAGGCCACCGCCGGTGAGAACCGTGCGAAGCGAATTGCAGGCGACCGGCGCTCTTTGCTGCTCGCTCACCAATTCGCGCAGCTGATTGCTGGTTGCCGCCATCGCATCGACGCCATAAACACCAATCATTTGCAGGCTGCCCCGCGCCGTGTCGGCAAACAAGGCAGTGCGCCCGCCGAACAATGCATGGGCCGCGATGGTGTAGCCCCAGCTGCTGTTGAGCCCGATCAGCAGCAACAACCTTTCCCAACTGCCGAGCCCGAGGGTGGAATAGTAATTCATGACCCATTGCTGGAAGGCTTTCACGGTCAGCGAGATCGCCTTGGGGCGCCCGGTGGTGCCTGAAGACAGAGCCACGCAACAGATCATTTGATCGTTGCCGAAGCCTTGCGGCGGACTGGACGTAAGGCGCCGCCGTTCACCCTCGAACCAGTCGTCGGCTACGACGACCTGCCGCTGTTCGGGAATGAACGGCGCGCCAGGAGCGTGCAGGAATGCGCCGATCGGCAATTGTAGCGGCATGATCTCGTCAGGTTTTGACACCGAGATCACCGGGTAGCCAAGACGGAACAGCGCTGCCCCGACGATCATGTGCCGGATCGGATTGTCGAGCGAAACACACACGAGTGTTCCGGGCACGAGATTGAGCGATCGAATGCGATCGACCACGCGCAGGATGCCCTGCGCCATCATGTCATAGGTGGCCACCCGATCGGCAAGAATAATGGCCGGCTTTTCAGGCCGGGCCAGCGCATGATGAAAAATAAGATCTACAAAGGAGACGACCGCAACAGCGTTGCTCATGCCGCGCTGCCTCAGGCCGGAGCGTCAGAACTTGTAATTGATGCCGACACGGCCGATGTCGATGGAATCCTTAAACGCAAAGGTATAGGGACTTCCGATCACGATCACGGTTGATGACCGGCTCGGAAATTCGACGCGGAGATATTCGGCCTTCACCGTCCAGTTTGCTGACAGGCCAAATTCTACACCGGCGCCGGCGGTCCATCCTGTGGCCGACGAACCTGGACCCGCCGTGAACGGAAATACCGGACTGAAAAATTGGTCCGTCAGATTTGCAAATGCCACGCCGCCCGTGCCGTAGACCAACAGTCGGTCGAAAGCCCAACCGATTCGACCGCGCACTGTACCGAGCGCGCTCATGTTGCCGTTGAATGTATCCCCGGTGAAAATCGAAACAGTTCCGGCCGGGGTGGTTCGATTGAGCGAAGCTGCCGAGATGTCGCCTTCAACGCCAAGCACGAAACTATTGAACTGCCAATTGTATCCGGCCTGAACGCCGCCGATTACCCCGCCCTGGCGGCTGCCGAAGCTCGCGTCAATTGCGGAAAAATGGTTGGGACTAGAAATGTTGGTATGCGCGTCGGCGAAGCCGAGGTTAGCACCGACGTAAAATCCAGTCCAAGTCCAACTCGGCGCGGGAACCGGCGCCTTGTAGACTGGACGTGCAGCCATGTCGGCCGCTTGGACGCCGCTTGCCAGTCCTAGAGCGCCGAGCGATACGCCCGCCAAAAGTACCTTCTTCATTCGAAGCTCCAGAACCCCAGGGAAAGCCAAGCCTGATTAGCATCTCGCACAACAGATTCCCGTGGTAATTTGGCCACAGGCCGAAAATGTTGCTGCTGCCGCGGAGGTTCGCGGTCGGCTCCCTCTTGGGCCAGCTGAGCTACAACCTAAACACCTCTGCGATCACCGCGCTGGGAGCTCCAGGACTTGGCATCCCCGGCCTCATCAATGGCCGTGCAACCACCGATTTTAAAGGCAGCATTGTGGGTGGCGGCGTGAACTACAGGTTCTGCTGACCAAGTCGCGACGACCTGGTCTGCCAAGCACCTGAAATGCTGGCAGGAGTGGCAGGGCTCGAACCTGCGACCCCCGGTTTTGGAGACCGGTGCTCTACCAATTGAGCTACACTCCTATAAAGGCCCTGCGTGGCCGCAGAGCCGCGCCGTTTCAAGCATAGGCCCCGCCTGGATTGCAAGGGTGAAGCGGCCTCCCCCTGTTCAAGCCGGCTGTCCTGCGCCAGACTTGAACAAGCCCAGGCCGGGCGACGATCCGGTACACCAAAAACGACCAACGGGAGAAACCATGACCGCGCAAACCGCCGCCAAGCACACCTCCTCCCCGCAGACCCCGCCGCTGCCGCAGGCCAAGCCGGAATCGCTCGGGCTGTCCTCGATTCGGCTGCAACGGATGTCGGACGCGTTCAGGCGCGAGATCGACAAGGGAACCCTGCCGGGCGCGACCGTGCTGGTGGCGCGGCGCGGCCAGGTCGGCTGGTTCGAGGCGCTCGGCAAACAGAGCCCGACCGCCTCCACGCCGATGGCGCACAACACCATCTTCCGCATCTTCTCGATGACCAAGCCGATCGTCTCGATCGGGATCATGATGCTGATCGAGGATGGCCATTTGGTGCTCAACGATCCCGTCGCGAAGTTCATTCCGGAGTTTGCCAACCAGAAGGTCGGCGTCGAGAACCAGGGCAAGCTCGAGCTGGTGGCGCTGCAGCGGCCGATGACGGTTCAGGATCTGCTTCGCCACACTTCAGGCATTACCTACGACCATACCGGCAACAGCCTGGTGCAGCAGCTCTATCAGCAAGCGCCGCTGCGCAGCCGCAAGATCACCAGCGCCGAACATGCGGCATTGGTCGCGAGCCTGCCGCTAAAGTGCCAGCCCGGCGCCGAATGGAACTACAGCCGCTCCACCGACATTCTTGGCCGCATCATCGAAGTCGTGTCCGGTAAAACGCTGAGCGCATTCCTGACCGAGCGCATCCTCGCGCCGCTGCAGATGGCCGAGACCGCGTTCCAAACCGGCGAGGAGAACGCCGGTCGCCTCGCCGAGCCGTTCACAACCGATCCCTGGACCGGCGCCAAGGTCCAGCTCTTCAACCTGCTGGAAAAGCCGGTGATGGAATCCGGCGGCGGCGGGCTGGTCTCCACCACGATGGACTATGCGCGCTTCAGCCAGATGCTGCTCAACGGCGGCACGCTCGACGGCGTCAGGCTCATCGGCCGCAAGACGCTGGAGTTCATGGCCTCGGACCATCTCGGTCCCGAGGTCAGGATTGAGGGTACGCTGATGCCGGCCGGCCATGGTTTTGGGCTCGGCTTTGCGGTGCGAACCTCGCAGGGCATCGCGCCGTTCGCAGGCTCGGTCGGCCAGTTCTTCTGGAGCGGGATGGCCGGCACCTTCTTCTGGATCGATCCCAGGGAAGACCTGTTCACGGTGTTCATGATGCAGGGCCCGGGCCAGCGCGAATATATCCGCAACCTGCTGCGGGGCCTGGTTTACGCCGCGCTGGAGTGACGCGAAGCGCGTGAGCCAAACCAAAGGGGTCGTCCCTGCGAAAGCAGGGACCCATATCCCCGGACCTCCCGATTGAAACCTGCCGCTCGGCGGTGTTCGCGCAACAACAAAGGCCTGTGGTTCTGGGCCCCTGCTTTCGCAGGGACGACGAGAGGCTTACCTTTTGCCGGCACGACGAAATGCGCTCAACTAATCGTCGCACCGCCGTCGATCACGATGGTCTGACCGGTCATGAACGTGCCGGCGGCCGAGCCGAGAAACACCGCGGCGCCGGCGATTTCGTCGGGCTCGCCGATCCGCAACAACGGGGAGCGCGCGGTGGAGGCCTTCAGCGTCTCCGGATTTTCCCACAACGCCCGCGCAAAATCGGTCTTGATCAGTCCGGGCGCGATGCAGTTGACGCGAATATTGTGCTTGCCGTATTCGCAAGCGAGATTGCGCGCGAGCTGCATGTCGGCGGCTTTCGAGATCGCATAGGCGCCGAGCACGGTCGAACCCTTCAGGCCGCCGATCGAGGAGATGATGATGATCGAGCCGTCCCTGCGCTCGATCATCTGCGGCGCCACCAGCGAGATCAGCCAGTGGTTGGCGACGATGTTGTTGTCGAGGATCTTGCGGAACTGATCGTCGGAAATTCCGGCCTGCGGGCCGTAATAGGGATTGGACGCGGCGTTGCAGACCAGCGTGTCGATTTTGCCGAAGGCGCGGTTGGTTTCCTCGACGAGGTGCTTCAGATCGTCCTTGGTCGAGATGTTGGCGGCCACCGATAGCGCGACCTGCTTGCCGCACCTGTCGTTGATCGCCTTCGCCACGGCGTCGCAAGCCTGCTGCTTGCGCGAGGAGATCACCACGCGCGCGCCATGCTCGGCCATGCGCTCGGCGATGGCCCGGCCGATGCCGCGCGAGGAGCCGGTGATGACGGCGACTTTTCCCGACATATCAAACAAACTCATGGTTCTCGTTCTCCCCTCGATTGGCCCGGCTGCGGATGCGCCGGTTTTTACCACACCTGCCTGGATTGGACATCGCAAACACCCTTCAATACTGTTCGATGTGGCGGTACGTCAGAGAGACCGGACTGTCTCAACCGACTTCATCTTGAGAGTTCGAATTCCGTATCGCGGCTCGCGCCGGGAAATCACAGGGAGGAGAAACGCATGGGCCGCCTCGAAGGGAAATCCGTCATTATCACCGGCGCCGGCAGCGGCATCGGGCGCGCGGCATCGCTGTTGTTCACCAAAGAGGGCGCCAAGCTGATCGCGGTCGACCGCGTCGAGGGTGTCAAGGATACCGTCGCGCAGGTACGCAAGGCCGGTGGAACGGCCGAAGCCGTGATGGCCGACGCCGGTTCGGAAAAAGACGTCATCGCCTTCATCGACAGGGCGGTCTCCGCCTACGGCCGGCTGGACGCGATCTGGGCCAATGCCGGCATCAGCGGCGGCCTGGTGCCGTTGGCCGAGCAAAGCGTGGAACATTGGCAGGAAATCCTGCGCATCAACCTGATCGGGCCGTTTCTCGCGATCAAGCATTCGATGCCGCACATGATCAAACAGAAATCCGGCGCGATCGTGTGCACCGCGTCGGTCGCCGGACTGAAGTCCGGCGCCAGCGGCCACCCTTATGCCGCGAGCAAGGCCGGCGTCATCAGCCTGGTGCAGACCACGGCCTATTCGCTGTCGGGCACCGGCGTGCGCATCAACGCGGTATGTCCCGGGCCTGATCGAAACCGGGATGACGAAACCGATATTCGACAATGCGAAACAGCGCGGCACCGATCACAAGATCGGCCAGCTCAATCCTTTGAAGCGTGCGGGCCAACCGCATGAACTCGCGGCGATGGGATTGTTCCTGGCCAGCGACGAGGCGTCCTACGTCAACGGCCAGGCCATCCCGGTCGATGGCGGGCTCACTGCATCGATGCCCTATGCAGGGAAACCGATCTAGGGTTCGAGCGCGACCGCCGCAACCACGGAAACACCATGACCATACAACCGGAATTCGCCACGGTTCAAACCAACGGCATTCGGCTGCGGGTGGCCCTTGCCGGAAAGGGACCGCTGGTCGTGCTGGTGCACGGCTGGCCGGAGAGCTGGTACTCCTGGCGGCACCAGATCCCGGCCCTTGCTGAAGCGGGCTATCGCGTCGCCGCGCCTGACGTCCGCGGCTATGGCGGCAGCGACAAGCCAGCCGCGATCGAGGCCTATGCGATCAAGCAGATGTGCGCCGACATCGCGGGGCTCGTCGAAGGTCTCGGCGAGCGGCAGGCCATTCTGGTCGGCCACGATTGGGGGGCGCCCATTGTCTGGCACACTTCGCTGTTCTTTCCGCAAAGGGTTCGAGCGGTCGCCGGGCTGAGCGTCCCCCATACTGGAAGAGGTCCGGCCCCCCGCATCGAGCTGTTTCGAAACATCTACAAGGACCGCTTCTTTTATCAGCTCTATTTCCAAGAACCCGGTGTCGCCGAGACCGAATTCGAGACTGACGTGCGCGCGTCCTTGCGGAAAATCTACTATTCGGCTTCGGGCGAGGGCCGGAAGGCGGCGCCCGGAGCGGCCAAGCCGGCCGACGCGAAATACCTCGACGGGCTGGTGGACCCGAATCCGCTGCCGGATTGGCTCACACCCGACGACCTCGACTATTACGCCGGGGAATTCGCAAGCAGTGGCTTTCGCGGACCGCTCAACCGTTACCGCACCTCCGAACTCGACTTCGCCCAGCAGGCCGAGATCGCGGATCGCCGGATCGAGCAACCGGCGGCCTTTATCGCCGGCAGCCTTGATCCGGTTCTCGGCTTCCTCCCGGGGATTGACCTGGTCGCGCGCATGCGCGAGCGCGTCAGCGATCTGCGGCTGGTTCAAATCATCGACGGCGCCGGCCATTGGGTGCAACAGGAGCGCCCCGCCGAAGTGAATGCAGCTCTATTGCAGTTTCTGAGTGGCTTGGCCTGATCGGGCGGGATCGCGGAAGCGCGTCCGCAACGACAAGCGCTACGCGCTTGCGCGGGGAATGACGAGGAAAAAGGGCGCGTCCAAGACGCGCCCATCAATTCAGTTCGCCCCGGCCTTCTCGGCGTATTCCCACGACGACTTCGCCAGCGGCACGGTGCGTTTCGCCAACTCCATGGCCTTGGCGCTTGCCGCGGTGCCGTCACGGATGCGTCCGGCAATGCCCTGGGTGATGCCGGCGAGCCGGAACAGGTTATAGGAAAAATACCAGTTCAGGTCCGGAACGCCGCTTCCGGTCACGGCGCAATAGATTTGCGCGGCTTCGTCCATGCTCGGAATGCCAAGCGCGGCAAGATCGGCATTGGCGAGGCCCGGCATGGTCCATTGCATCAACAGATAGGTGAAGTCGGCCATCGGATCGCCGAGCGTCGAGAGCTCCCAGTCCAGCACCGCGACCACGCGCGGCTCAGTCGAATGGAAGATCATGTTGTCGAGGCGATAATCGCCGTGCACGATCGAGACCCGCTCCTGCTGCGGCACGGTGCGCGGCAGCCACTCGATCAGCCGCTCTACCTCGGGAATGTATTGCGTCTCCGAGGCGCGATACTGCTTGGTCCAGCGATCGACCTGGCGGGCGAAGTAGTTTCCGGGCTTGCCGAAATCGCCGAGCCCGATCGCCTGCGGATCGTAGCCATGCAGCCTTGCGAGAGTTTCGATCTTGCTGATGAAAATCCTGCGCCGCGCTTCCGGCGTCTGGCTCGGCAGCATCGGATCCCAGAACACCCGGCCCTCCTCCATCGACATGATGTAGAACGCAGCGCCGATCACGCTGTCGTCGGTGCACAGCGCATAGGCCTTGGCGACCGGAAATCCCTGCTTGCCGAGCGCGGCGATGACGCGGAATTCGCGATCGACCGCATGCGCCGAAGGCAGCAGTTTTCCGAACGGCTTGCGCCGCATCACATAGGATCGCGCGGGCGTATCGAGCCGGTAGGTCGGGTTCGACTGGCCGCCCTTGAACTGCAGGACCGTCAACGGGCCGGCATAGCCCGCGACGTTTTCGCGCATCCAGCGCTCGAGACGCATCTCGTCGATGCGATGGCGTTCCTCGACCGGCTTGGTACCGGAAAATTCCTCGTCTCTTCTGACGCCCTCGGTCACGACAACGCTGCCTCAATTATGTTGCGGGAGCGGCATTTTCGAGCGGCTCCCTTCAATGAGTGGTGGGAGCGTTTGCATACTTGCGCAGTTCAAGTCTGGCAATGGCGCGGTTATGGACCTCGTCGGGCCCGTCGGCGAGCCGCATCGTGCGCATCGAGGCGTAGTCGCGCGCCAGGCCGGCGTCGTCGGAGACGCCGGCGGCGCCGAACGCCTGGATGGCGTGGTCGATGATCTTGAGCGCCATGTTCGGCGCCGCCACCTTGATCATGGCGATCTCGAGCTGCGCCGTCTTGTTGCCGACCTTGTCCATCATGTCGGCGGCCTTCAGGCACAACAGCCGGTTCATCTCGATGTCGGTGCGGGCTTCGGCGATGCGCTGCTCCCAGATCGAATATTCGATGATCTTTTTGCCGAACGCGGTGCGCGAGGACAACCGCTTCACCATCTTCTCCAGCGCTTCCTCGGCCTTGCCGATGGTGCGCATGCAGTGATGGATGCGGCCGGGGCCGAGACGGCCCTGCGCGATCTCAAAACCCCTGCCCTCGCCGAGCAGGATATTGCCGGCGGGGACGCGAACGTTTTCCATCAGCACCTGGGCGTGGCCGTGCGGTGCATCGTCGAAACCGAACACCGGCAGCATCTTCTCGACCTTGATGCCCTTGGTGTCGAGCGGCACCAGGATCTGCGACTGCTGCTGATGCCGCGGCGCGCTCGGATCGGTCTTGCCCATCACGATCGCGAGCTTGCAGCGGGGATCGCCGACGCCCGACGACCACCATTTGCGGCCGTTGATGACGTAGTGATCGCCGTCCTTCTCGATCCGGGTTTCGATATTGGTGGCATCGGAAGAAGCCACCGCCGGTTCGGTCATCAGGAACGCCGAGCGGATCTCGCCGTCCATCAGCGGCCGCAGCCACTTGCGCTTGTGCTCCTTGGTGCCGTAACGCATCAGCACCTCCATGTTGCCGGTATCGGGCGCCGAGCAGTTGAAAACTTCGGAGGCCCAGCCGATGTGGCCCATTTCCTCCGCCAGCGGCGCATATTCCAGATTGCTCAATCCCGCGCCGCGGAATTCGTCGTCCTCATGCGACGACGGCGGCATGAACATGTTCCACAGACCGTCGGCGCGCGCCTTCTTCTTCAAATCCTCCAGCACCGGGATCACCTTCCAACGCGCGCCCTCGGCGTCCTGCTGCTTGTAGACCGGTACCGCGGGTCGGACATGCTTGTGCATGAACGACTGCACCCGGTTGAGCCATTCGCGCTGGCGGTCAGACATGTTGAAGTCCATGGGGGTTCCTCACATTTTTGGACGAAATTGTTGACGGCACTGTCTCCCCGCCGCCGCTCCACCGCAAGACCATTCTTGGCCCCGGCGCGATCCGCGGCTGCGACGGGCAGACCTAAACAGGATTGACATTCTCAACCGTACGGACGGAGGTTCGTCGTCTGTAGACCCCTCGATTGGGAGCGGACCAGATGAAGACAGCTCTTTGCGACCGCCTCGGGATTGAACTCCCGATTATTCAGGCTCCCATGGGTGGTGCCGTCGGGCCCGCTTTGGCGTCGGCAGTGAGCAACGCAGGCGGACTCGGGATGTTGGCGCCGTGGCGTGCGGACATCGATACCGTGCGGGCGCAGATTCGAGAAACGCGGGCCCTCACCTCGCGGCCGTTCGGCGTCAACCTGGTGCTGGATTTCCCACAGGAAGAACGCCTGGCGGCCTGTCTCGACGAGGGTGTTCCCGTCATCTCCTTCTTCTGGCGCGACCCTTCTTCGCTGGTATCGCGAGCAAAGGCGGGTGGAGCAATTGTTTTGCACACCGTTGGTTCGGTAGCTGACGCGAAGCAAGCCGTGGAATGCGGCGTTGATATTGTGGTTGCGCAGGGCTGGGAAGCAGGCGGCCATATCCGGGGCACGGTGGCGACGATGCCGCTCGTCCCTGCCGTGGTGGACGCTATATCTCCGGTGCCTGTGGTCGCCGCCGGCGGCACCGCAGATGGGCGCGGTCTTGCCGCGGCTTTAGCGCTCGGCGCCGCCGGCGTTTGGGTTGGAACTCGCTTCCTTGCAAGCCACGAGGCCACCATTCACGCCAGATATCGCGAACGTCTGTTGCAGGCCAGCGAGAACGACACGGTTTTCCTGGACAATCTGTTCGACATCCGCTGGCCAAACGCGCCGCATCGCACGTTAAGAAATCAAACAGTCGACGCCTGGGAAGCGGCGGGGCGTCCCGCAACCGGCAAGCGCCCGGGCGAGGGCGAGGTGATCGCCACCTCTCGCATCGGCCCGATCGTGCGCTATCAATCCTACACGCCCGGTAGTGATGCCGAAGGTGACATCGATGCACTGTCGCTGTGGGCCGGACAGAGCGTCGGCCTCGTGTCGAAGGTCCAGTCGGCTGGCGACATCGTGCGCGAAATTGCGGACGAGGCCCGATCAATTCTTCGGCGGTTGGCCGAATGACCGGTCAGATCATTCGGCCAATCTTGGCATGTCCGCGCCAGCAGCGTTGCCGCGCGCCTCACCATGAGGATAGAGAGCTCCTCACGAGCTAGCACCCTGCTTCTTCAACGCCGCCATCCTGGCGTCGTCATAGCCAAGCTCCGACGTCAGCACTTCGCGCGTGTCGGCTCCAAGCAGCGGCGGCGCGCGATACTCCTTCACCGGCGTCTCGGAGAAGGTGATGGGATTGCGGATCAGCGATAGCGCGTGTTCGAACGGATGATCGACCTTGATCTCCATGCCGCGCTCGCGCACATGCGGGTCGGCGAACACCTGCGCGAAATCGTTGATGGGACCGGACGGCACGCCGGCCTTCTCCAGCTCTTCCAGCCAATAGGCCACCTTCTGCTTCAGGAAATGGCCGGCGAAGATCGCCATGATCTCCTTGCCGTTGACGACGCGGTCGTTGTTCTTGATGAATCTGGGGTCGGTCGCGAGCTCGGGCGCGCCCAACACGGCGCAGGTCCGCGCGAACTGCCCGTCGTTGCCGACCACGAGCATCAATTCGCCGTCGGTGCAGCGGAACACGCCGGCCGGCATGCCGCCATTGCCCCAGGTGCCGCGCCGTGGCGGCGTCTTGCCGTTGACGAGATAGATCTGGGCCCAATGCGACAAGGAGGCGATCACGGTGTCGAACAGGCAGACATCGATATACTGCCCCTCCCCGCCACTGGCGTCGCGATGGTAGAGCGCCGAGAGAATCCCGATCGAGGTATTCATGCCGGTCATGTAGTCGACGATGGAGGGGCCGACCTTCATCGGACCGGCGCCGGGTTCGCCGTCCATATGCCCGGTGACGCTCATCAACCCGCCCATCGCCTGCAAGATCGCGTCATAGCCGGCGCGCGGCGCGTAGGGTCCGGTCTGGCCGAAGCCGGTCACCGAGCAATAGATGATGCCGGGGTTGACGGCCCTGATCGATTCGTAGTCGAGCCCGTAGCGCTTGAGATCGCCGACCTTGTAGTTCTCCATCATGACGTCGCAGGATTTTGCCAGCTCGCGAACGATCTGCTGGCCGTCGGGGCTGGCGATGTTGACGGTGACCGATTTCTTGTTGCGGTTGGCGCACAGATAGAACGAGTTGTTGTTGTTCTCTCTGCCCTCGGGATCGACCAGATAGGGCGGGCCGAACGCGCGGGCGTCGTCGCCGCCGCCGGGACGTTCGATCTTGATCACTTCGGCCCCGAGGTCGGCCAGCATCTGCGCCGACAGCGGCCCCGCCAGCACGCG
Source organism: uncultured Alphaproteobacteria bacterium (assembly GCA_963840155.1). GTDB lineage: Bacteria > Pseudomonadota > Alphaproteobacteria > Rhizobiales > Xanthobacteraceae > Bradyrhizobium. The sequence goes on along the minus strand of CAWIXP010000001.1, from coordinate 291,007 downwards.
CGTCAGATCGAGAATTTTGATACCCGACAGCGGCAGAGCCGACATGAAACGTCCCTCCGGAATTCCTGGGCCGGCGCCGGAAACACGCTCCGGCGCGGCGCCAAGCCTGCCGATACACCATTTTCCGGTCCCGAGCACTGCGTTGACGGCATGAAGCCATCCCCCCGCTGCGCGTGTGCGTGCCGATAATGATCCTGAGTTCCCAGCGCTCTTCTGACCGTAAAACGGGAATATTCCGGCGCCGACGGGGTAAGCCGTTCGAGGTTGCCGATGCACGTGAATCCCGACATACGACACCGCCGCATGCGATATATCGGCATTGTCATTGGGTTGTGCGGCGTGCTGTCAGCCGCCACACAGGTGCTCGCCAGCGAGCGCGATCGCAAGCCGTCCCCCGCGATCGGTACGCTCCCGGAGGAGCAATTGCAGTCGCTACCTTACATGTGCGAGTGCGAATTTTTCCGTGGCCCGATCAACGGTGCGGCGACTGTGTTTGCGACACGCAATCAACGCGTGGTCGCTTTCGCGATGGTCGATGGACAAGTGGTGACGCTGCAAAGAGACGGAAAGCCGGCAAACCCAAACTGCGGGAAGAACGGCAGATATCACGAGCGATGGCTCAGTGGCGCCACCGCGGTAGTCCTCGACTATCATACGACCGGATCAGGCGAGGAGGCCTGCTGGTTCAGCGGCAGGATGAGCGTGACGATTGGCGGAAGGACAGCCTCAACCCCCGTGAGCGGTGCCTGTGGGTGCTGATGCCATCGTAATGGCCGGGGAACGGACCGGCGGTTTCTCGGATCAGACCGCGGCGATCGTCTGCACTTCGACCAGGAAAGCTTCCTTGACCAGCCGATCGACCATGACGAGGGTGTTTGGCGGATACTTGCCGTCCGGAAACATCTTCGGGAATTCACGCAACCGAAACTGCATGAACCGCGGGATGTCCTGCGAATGGACGAGGTAAGTCGTGAACTGAACGACGTTGGCCCAGGAGGCTCCGGCTGATTTCAGTGCCGTCTCGATATTGCGAAACACCTGCGCCGTCTGAACGTCGAACTCGCCCTCGCCGATAATGTTGCCTGCGGCGTCGCCCGACAGCATTCCCGCGACAAACAGCAATTCGTTCGCCCTCACGCGCGTCACATGGCTGTACTGTCCCATGGGAGCGCCAAGTTCCCCGGGATTGTAGATCTGGATTTCTGCTGACATCGCCTTTCCTTCCTGCCCCACAACGCTACCGATGCCGTGGGAATTCGTAAAGGCTGGTGCGGTCTTGTCGCAAGGTCACCAAAGCACTACGGCCAATTTCCGCCAAAGCGTAAACGAGCCAAATCGCGGATTGGCTTGGGACTTTCTCAAAATTGGACCCTCCCTCCTTCAAACGGACCGGATTTCCACCGGCCATTCCCGCGAAGAGGACCCGGCGCGCTGGATCTTATCTGCCGATCAGGCGAAGTTTGTCGAGTGCCATCGGTGAAACCTCCGCCGGCCCGCGGGTTTCAGGCTTTGGGTAATATGATTTGGAAAATGGCCCCATGCGGACTAGCTGGGGAAACAGAAAGTTTGCCCCCATGGCGTTCGATGATCATCTTGCAAATAGCTAATCCCAACCCCATCCCGTCTGACTTTGTTGTAAAGAAAGCCTCAAATATCTCGCCCGATTTCTTTGAGTCAATTCCAGGTCCTGTGTCAGCTATTGTGACGTTGATCGCGTCACCGCCCCAATGCTCAGTTTTCACCTGCAGTTCTCGCTGTTCATCGCTCACCGCCTCCATTGCTTCGATCGCGTTCTGGATCAAATTGACGACGACCTCCTGCAGTTGACCACGGTGTCCCGTTACGGGCGGCAATTTCGATGTCAACTCGATGTGGGTAGCAACTTTATGAACCCTCAATTCACTGTCCAAAATGCGCAGCGCCTCGATGGTCAGGTCATTCACATGAACAGGGCTTGGCTCCCGGTTGGTTTTTCCAAACAAGTTGCCAACGTCGTCGAGGATTTTACTCATGCGATGACCTGCAGCGATTATATCCTCTGCCGCAGATTGTGCCTCGTCCAGCTGGGGCGGCACTTCGCCAAGGAATAGCTCGAGCGATCCACCATTTAAGATGATGGTCGCTAAAGGCTGCTTTACTTCGTGTCTGATCGCGGCGGTCAGGGCTTCCAAGTTCATCAATTTGTTGTTGCGCTCGTGCACGAGCGTCGCGTGTGAGTGAACCATCCGTCCGTACAGCACTGCAATTTCTTCAATAAGAACCACCAAAACAATTGTCGAAGTCACAATTGCAAACAGGCGACTGACGTACCAACCGGCAGTGAAGCGTGCACTGATCAGGAGGCCATTGATCACGAGTTCAGAAATGAACGCCAAAGCCAGGATCATAAGCCATTGATCAAGTACCGAGCGGCCTTGCCGCCACAAAATCGTAAGCGCTGCCACACAAACTAAAATGTTGAATGCGAGCAGATAGTGCCCCAGCGGCGCAATGTGGGTACCATCGAGAAAAACGGGTGGGAGATTCCGCTCTCCCGCGGTAACTAGCAATGTGAGGGCGCAAACCACACTGACTACGATCGCTACGCTCCCGGCTACCTCGTACGACGTAGATGTTTTTGTGATCGAATCTTTAAGCTTTTCATCGTTCAGACATGCATAAATGATCAGGCTGACAGGCAAACCAAAATGCCAGAAGATATAGAGCCACGCTGCGGTTTGGAGCCCCGCACCGAGAAGACCGGTCGGAGAAAATGCGCCCGGGAAGGTGAGCACGTGCAAAATAACAATCAGGGCGGTAAAGAGATAGCCACTCGCAAGCGCCAGAAGCGCGCGTGAGTGAGAAGCCCGACACTGTGAAAAGAGCAAGACCGAGGTGATGAGGTCGGTAAGGATTACCGCGCCTTCCAGAGCTGGAATGAATGCGTCAATCCGTGGCAGAGGTGTATCGGCAAAAAGCGCCGACACGCCCAATCCCACAAGTAGAACTGTAGCGACCGCAAGAACGATCCGCTTCTGCCGCAGGGTTGGCGGGAGATTAAATAGCCAGATGTCGGTACTCTCGGACGCGGGATTCATTCTGCGTACCTCGCATCGTTTCGGGGGCAGACCCGCTGGTGCGTTAGAGTGCGTTTCCTCGTGCAATGTCTGGTCTGGTGTGGGTCCCGATTCGCCGACAAAACATTCATCGTCCGCATGAACCGACCAATCGCGCACTCGGCAGCGACAGCAAAATCGTCGGCGCAGTGAGGCTTGATGTCGGCGTCTATCTTGGCCGGGCCCACTCGATAAAAGAGCCCATGTTCATTTCAGCCTCCTTGGCCCAGGCTTGTTGGAAGGCTATGCTAAGGGTTTCCAGTCGATATGATCCAGATCAATTTCATTTTTAAACCTGCGTCCGAATTGGCGCGAACCGGACCAACCGGGCCGGTCTCGGGATGTCCGACCACATGGACCGGTCAGCCCTTGGAGCGGGCAAGGACGAGGTACCGAGGCAGGTCGAACGCATCGGAAATAGCGGCAGCCGCCGGTTCACGATGACGAGCTGAGTGTGCGACAACTGCCCGAAAATGTTGGAGCGGGTGAAGGGAATCGAACCCTCGTATTCAGCTTGGAAGGCTGCTGCTCTACCATTGAGCTACACCCGCGCGCAGGCGTTGAACTATCATGTCAATGCAGCGGCCTCAACCTCCCCTGCCCGGTCCCGCGGCCGCTCCGCCGTCCTTGTTTGCGCCGCGCCCCTTAACACGCGCCGATTCGCTATTTATACTTATATTTCCATCAACAACGAAAGGAGGTGATCCAGTGTCTTATACCAAGCGCTGTCACCTCGCTGGGATCGCCCGCTAAGCTTCTTTAGGCTTGGCATTCAGGGCGCTCTCGGCGCCTGGACCAGCGAGCTACAAGAGTTGGGACGCGGCGGGAACTATCCCTGCCGCGTCTTTTTTTGCACGTGGCGCTGGCCTCGATGAAAGCCTGGCTTGTGGGGCCTGCATGGGCTTCGCGCGGACCAGCGTCTGTCTGGACTTGACCGGGGAATTCTGCTTGATCGGCCGGCGGGACACCGGCCTCGCAGATCTGCCGGAACAACGCACCGATTTCAATGCTGTTCTACGAACCTCTGTTCGTCACGATCTTTCCTGCGTTCTACGCATTCTATTTGCTGCTCACTGGCGCATCGCTCAAGAAATGGGTGCTGTTGATCGGCAGCACGCTGTTCTACCTCTGGGGCGAGCCGGTGTTCGTGCTGGTCCTGTTTGCCTCGACAGCCATCGACTACGCGCTTTCACTTCGCCTCGACGATCCAAAAACCCCTGCGCGCATGCGGCGGCTGGTCCTCGCGGCCGGGATCACCGGCAATATCGCCGTTCTCATCGTCTATAAATACGCCGACTTCCTCGCCGAAAATCTCAACCTGGCGCTGGCGCCCTTCGGCGCTCACGCGATTCCGCTGCTGCATCTGGCGCTGCCGATCGGCGTTTCGTTTGTCGTGTTCGAAAAGATCACCTATCTGGTCGACACCTATCGCGGCACCTCGCGGCCCAGCGCTTCGTTTTCGGATTACTGCCTGTTCGTGCTGTTTTTCCCGAAACTGCTGGCCGGACCCATCCTGAAATATCACGAGATGAAAGACCAGATCGCGGCGCCGGCTGCCGTCGAATGGCGCGATTGCTGGTCCGGCTTTCTCCGTTTTGCGCGCGGCATGGGCCGCAAGCTCCTGATCGCCGATCCGCTCGGCACGCTGGTCAATCAGGTGTTCGCCGCCGATCCGGCAAGCCTCGATGCCGGACATGCCTGGCTCGGACTGGCGTGCTTCACGCTGCAAATCTACTTCGATTTTTCCGGGTATTCGGACATGGCGATCGGGCTTGCGCGGATGCTTGGATTTAGCCTCAAGGAGAACTTCAATTCTCCCTACGTCGCGCAATCGATCACCGAGTTCTGGCGGCGCTGGCATATCTCGCTGACCACCTGGATCCGCGACTATCTGTACATGCCGCTCGGCGGCAATCGCGGTGGGCCGGCGCGCACCTATGTCAACCTGTGGATCTGCTTCCTTGCCTCGGGGTTGTGGCATGGTGCGAGCTGGAATTTCGTGTTGTGGGGCGCCTATAACGGCCTGTTCCTCACACTCGACCGGCTGTTTTTGCGCGAGGCGCTCCGGCGATGCGGTGCGACGATCGCAACCGCCGTCACGCTTTTCATCGTGATGATCGGCTGGGCGATTTTCCGTGCCGAACAACCCGGTCATCTGCTGCCTTTCCTCTCGGCATTGTTCGGGATGTCGCACGGGTCGGCGGCGCTCGAGATTCCGGCGGAGGTGCCGTTCGCCTTGGTGGTCGCCGCCTCGATCTCGCTGCTGCCCGCGACATCGCTCTATCTTCCTTTGCAACGCGCCTTCGAGAAGCGGAGCTGGTTGCGGGCGCTCACTGCGGCCGCGCTGGTGGTAGTCTATGTTCTGGCGATTGCACGGGCAGTGACGGTGCCGTTCCAGCCCTTCATCTATTTCAGGTTCTGACGATGAAGCCGCTCGCCTTTTCTCACCCCATGGTCCGCGCAGCGGCCTGCGCCTTGCTGCTGCTGTTGCCGCTCGGGAGCGCATGGAATCTGCTGGTCGCGCCGAGCTATCCCGCGCGGGCGATCAAGATCGGGCCGAAGCTCGGCGGCGTGACCTATGACACCCCCGTGAGCCTGTCATGGTCGTCGCTTCGCGACGGCAGTTTTCAGAAGGCGGTCACCAGCCGCGTCACCGACGCCATGCCGATCCGGCCGCTGCTCATCCGCATCAACAACGAGATTCGCTTTGAGCTGTTCGGCGAACTGACCGCGCCTCAAGTCGTCAGGGGCGCGCACGGTCAGCTGATCGAGCGTTCGTACCTGGAGGAATATTGCGCGCGGACCGAAGGAATGGGCGCGGCGTTCGCGGCGAACATCATTCCGAAGCTCAGGGACATTCAAGATTACTACGAGAGCCATGGCGGCATCTTCGTTTACATGATTTCGCCATCCAAAGCCGCGCACCTGCCTGAATATTTCGTCGATCGCGTTCCCTGCCCGAGCACGCCGGCCGCGCGGGCGCAACTGGTCCCTCAATATGTCGACGCCCTCAAACGCGCCGGCATCAACGTCGTGGACACCGCAAGTTTGATCCATTCACTCAAGGGCCGTTATGAGGTCGAACTTTTCCCGCAAGGCGGCGTGCACTGGAACGACATCGGCGGCGCGCGGGCGGTTTCAGCGCTGGTCGAGGAGATCAATCGCCGGGCCGGGCGCGAAATCGTGCCGCCCTATACGTTCACCTACACACTGTCCGGCGTGACCAGCGGCGCCGACCGCGAGCTGATCGATCTCCTGAACGTGTTTTTTCCGCCGTTGGGTTACCTGACGCCGAAAGTGAAATTCTCGTTTTCCGAGGCATGCGCGGACCATCCGGCGCGCCAGCTCGACGCGGCGATGGTGGGCAGCAGCTTCGGCCATCTGCCCGCGCGGATCCTGATTGAAGATAACTGCCTGCTCGGCTTGAATTTCTATTACTACGCCACGCTCGGCCGCTTTGGCGGCGTGCCGTTCCGCGAATTGCAACGGAATCTGGCGGACGCCGATCTCGACCGCTTGCGCGACGCCAGGATCATGATCGTGGAGGAAAACGAATCCTTCGTGGCGCGGTCGGCTTACGTCAATGTCCTGCGGGCGGTCGTGAACCGGCATTGATTTTTTGGAATGGTCCGTTTTTGGTTCCCCGGTGCGCACATCCAGCCATACCCGGCTGCCAATGCGATTTCTTCATGCCGCCGCGCGGAGCGCGCGGGTTCAAGGAACCAGGCGGCGATGGTACGGTATCGGACATGAGAAAGTCCGATCCCATCTGTCCAGCATGCGGGGCTGGCTACCGCCGGATCGAATTGGTTTCCAAACCGGGGACCAAGGGCGAGTTTCGTTGCCTGACCTGCGACCACTTGCTCGAGGTTTTCGACGGCTCCCGGGAAGTGGCACTTCGTCTTACAGTGCAGCCCAAAAGGCCAAGGAAAGACCGCCAGCTTCGCGGCTGAATACCATGCCCGTCGAGTTGGCGGCTCTTTCCTATCGCGCCGACAGAAACGCGATGGCCAGCACAACAAGCCAGCCGACGACGACCAAAGACGCCACGGCCCCTGCAGTTATCTTCGCCTTCTCCCTGGTGGTATAGCGGCGCATTGTGCGGGTTAACGACTTCGATAAGCCTGATCATGTGAACGGGTGGTTTGTATCGCTTCGTGCCGTATGACCGGCAGCGCAATGCCAATTCCAGTTTCCAGATCGGCGCGGACGCGGGTCAGCTTGCACCTCTCAACTTGCACGACGTGTTGCAGGTGACCGTGTTGCCTTTCATGCAGGCTTTGCACACATCGACGCACTCGTTCAGTTTTCTTGCGTCGAACTGACTGTATCGTTGCGCGATGCAAGCCCGCTGGTCGTCCGAATAGACAACTTCACTGCGCGAATAAACCAGCAAGAAAGCAATCGAGGCAACCGCGACCAGTATGACAGCCGCCAGCGCAAGCCGCCGAACAGCGAAGCGGTCCTGGCGTGGCGGGATATAGCGGGCGCCTGGGTGGCCAGCCATCCTAATTCCAATCGTCAACTGGAACCAACAATAACGCTTTTCCGTTTCGAGCTTTTCCTTCCACCGAAACGAATCACACCGTCTTCTCAGCCGATCAGTTGCATTGCTCCCCTGCTTGCCAGCAACATGATATCACGCCCGACGCAAGCACGATGAGCAAAGCGGCCATCATCAACACGGAACCTGGTCATCTGCCGAACGCGGCAGATAAGGCCGGATGCCAGTCCCAGGCCGCCGAAACGCCAGGGATTGGATATGCGCCAACGGGCACATTTGCCCATAAGAGTGCGTAAAAAAGCCCCGCATTCTGGCGGGGCTTTCGCTTACATTGTTGAATGTTTCTTTTTCTTGCTCATGTGCTTGTGCATCTTCGTATGCTTGTGCATGCCCTTGCTCATGCCTGTGGTGCCCTGACCTTGCGTTGCAGCAGGACCGCCACCGCCACCCGCTCCCGCGCCTGCTCCCGCAGCACCTGCGCCGCCCGCTGCACCGCCCGCACCACCAGCGCCTTGCGCCAAGGCTAGCCCTGATCCAAGCGCAAAAAACGCAGTCAAAACAACCGTTGTCATTTTCATGTTCGTTTCCTCTCCGGTTAAGAACGCGGAGCAACGACCGAGAAAAAGGTTGGTTCCATGGCGATGGTGACAACAAGCCGATCGCCGGAAAGAGCCACCCGAAACCGAATCCGTAGGGGTGGTGGGGAAGGAAGGACTCGAACCTTCGAAGCCATGAGGCGGCTGATTTACAGTCAGCTCCCTTTGCCACTCGGGACACTTCCCCGCTCAACAGCATCGCAAGCCCGCCCGCGAAATGGCGGAGAGAAGGGCGGTCGATGACGCTGAAACCTAAGGACCCGATCGCAGGCTCCCGGTCGGCCGCGTTTATGGGCGAAGCACCCCGCCCAAGTCAACCAACGGAAGCCCCTGGTGCAGGGCCGTCCCTCATACCGGCCATAACGAGTTGAAATTGCCATTGTCCGGAACCCATGAGACAAGCCGGCCATGAGCGATCGCGATCGAAAGCAGCACTTCAGGCGCGGCGGCAAGGCAGCCGGCAGGGCGGGCGAATCCGGCCGCCGGCCGGCCTGGCGCGGCCGCGAGGCGAACCCTGACGGCCCGGTCATCCTGTATGGCTGGCACACGGTGGCGGCGGCGCTGGCCAATCCGCAGCGCCACATCCGCAAGCTGTGGCTTTCGGAAAATGCCGCGCGGCGCCTGGCGGACGAGAACATCGCCATCTCCGTGACGCCGGAGATCGTGCGGCCAACCCTGATCGATCAGCGTCTCGGCCCCGACGCCGTGCATCAGGGGTTGCTGGCGGAGGCCGATCCCCTGCCCTCGCCCGACATCGAGTCGCTGGCGCAGCAAGGCATCGTGCTGGTGCTCGACCAGATCACCGATCCGCACAATGTCGGCGCGATCATGCGCTCGGCGGCGGCCTTCGCGGTCAAGGCGATCGTCACCACGGCGCGTCACAGTCCCGAGGCAACCGGCGTGCTGGCGAAATCTGCATCAGGCGCGCTGGAGCTGGTACCGCTGGTGAGCGTGCAAAATCTCGCACGCGCGCTCACCAACTTGAACGACCAGGGCTTCATGACGGTCGGGCTCGACAGCCAGGGCAGCGCGGATCTCGGTGCGATGGTTCTGCGCCAACCATTGGCGCTGGTGCTCGGCGCCGAAGGCAAGGGCTTGCGGCAATTGACGCGGGAAACCTGCAGCGCGGTGGCGCGGCTCGACATGCCCGGCGAAATCAAGAGCCTCAACGTGTCCAACGCCGCGGTGCTGGCGCTCTATATCGGGGCGAGCAGGCTCGGGCTGATGGGTTGAGAAAAAAATCAGCGCCCGCTCGCGAGATGCGAACGGGCGCTAATCTCTTTGATTAAGCGTGGCGATCAGTAGTAGCGGCGCAACGCGGGCTCGCCGTAACCGTAGCCGTGACGGGGTGCGTAGTACGGGTGGTGGCGATAGGCGCCCCAGTCGCCTTCCTCATAGGTCGGATAAGGTGCAAACGCGCCGGGGCCGCTATAGGTCGGGCCCTGGTTGACGTAGTAGTACTGATGGTGCACCGGACCGGATTGATACTGCTGCACCGGGTCGGGCAGGCGGTCATAGCCCCACCAACCGCCGCAACCGGTGTAGCAGCCTGAATAGGTGTAGGCGGGGACGTAGGTCTGCGCGCAGGGCTCGACATAAGCCTGGCCGCAGGTCGAGCATCCCTGGAAAAATCCGCCTCCGCAGGCCATCGCAGGCGCGGCGCTCGCGCTCACCACGGCTACCGCCGCTAGCAATCCTGAAATCGTCTGACGCATTACTGTCTCCTGTGGACGTGTTTTTTGTTGGTGTGATCTAGCGTGGAAGCTTCCTCGGTCTTCGATGCTCCAGTTCCTGCTGCGGGCCTGAAAAATCCTGCGGCATGCCGGCGTCGCCTTGCGGCGCGACGATGACCGGTGGCGGATAGAAGGGCACTTCAGGCTGCGGCGGCTGCGGGACCGACTGCGCGGACCACGATTGATGGTAGCTCTCGGCGGGCTGCGGCAGCCTTCGGTTGGCCGGCGGCTCGATTTCCAGACGCCCGTAACCCGGCGGATGGCCGGCGCTCGGATAATAATGCCCGACATTCGGGACGGGATAGACGTAGCGGCCGCCATACACCGTTGGCGTCACCCGCACGCGACTGGCGAGACCCCAATCGCCTTCGACGACGGCATAGGATGCGTCGACGCCATTAATGATGATGGGCACGCCGGGGCGGCCGGGAATTACGAGGACTGGACCGGTTCCGGCCATGGCCGCGCAGGTCGTTCCGATCAAGATTGCCAGTGCCAACCCAGTGCGCATTTGCCGCCGGACCCGGTTTCCAGGCTGCAAGCTAGCCCGGACGCGTGCGCCCGCGGTAAAAACCTCGGGGCAAACTGCCAGTAAGCCTAACGCGTAAGGATTTACACTCGCTCAATAGCCGCCGAACCAGATCAGGAATGGTTAACACCGGCGCTGTCGTCAGGCGAACGCTGTCGCAACGATGGTCTCGATGCCGATCGCGATGGTGATGATGCCGACGGCACCTTGCAGGCCGCTATTGGCAGAGGTCAGCCAGCGCGCCGAGATCACGAGCGGCACCGCAATCACCATCGACAATGCGCCCATTCCGACCATCGAGCCAACCCCGAACAGCGCGACATAGCCGAGCCCGGCAGCCGGACTGGAAGCCTGCGAGACCGCGAGCACCAGCAGCGCCGCCGATCCGGCCATGCCGTGCATCAGCCCGACCATAAGCGTGCGCCAGCGGAAGCCGTGCGCGTGGGTGTGAGGCGCGTGGGCGTGGGGTGCGGTTTCGTCGGCATGGCTGTGGGCGTGAAAGTGAACCGTGCCGTCGCCATGCCTGTGCCGGTGAAAATGCACGCGATCGCGCCACAGCCGCCACAGCACATGGGCCCCGAGTCCGATCAGCATGGCGCCGACCACGGTCTCGAGCGGCCGTGAAAACTGCGCTGGCATCGCCCGCCCGAGCAGGATCGCAGTGCCGGCAAAGGCGAACAAGGTCAGGGTATGGCCGAGCCCCCAGGTCAGGCCGTGCTTGACGATGTCACCTGGCTGGCTGCGGCCGGCGGCGATACTGGACACCGCGGCAATATGATCGGCCTCCAGCGCGTGCTGGATGCCGAGCAAAAACCCGAGCGCCAGAATTCCGATCATGTGTCTCGCTCGCCTCATGCCGTTTTGCGGCATCATATGCTTACTACGGCGGCGACGGCTACCGACGTTGCAACAAGAGCTAAAACTGGATCTCTCGCGGCGGACTACATTTGTGAAGAATCCCTGAAGGTCCGCAGCAAAAAGGCCCCGGAGCGCTTCCGGGGCCTTTGGGATGCTGACGTTTCTTCGTATCTCGCACGCCGTCGTTGAACGAAATTGCGACCAGCATGGACCACGACTTCCGTGGGTCCATAGGGCTTTCCGCTATCTCATCTACACGGTCCGGGCCGCCCGGTTGAAGCGCAAGGCGGCGAACTGCCACCGGCGCCGGCACCTGCGCCGCCAGCAGCACCGGAAGTAGCGCCAGTACCGGAACCGCCAGCAGCGCCAGCAGCACCACCCGCGCCAGCTCCAGCACCGCCCGCACCAGCACCAGCACCTGCACCAGCCCCACCTGCTCCGCCGGCACCACCACCGGCTCCTTGAGCGAACGAAGCTCCGATGGACGTTGCGGCAAGCAGCACGGCGAGCGCTGTCCTACCTACGATTTTGCGCATATAGACCTCCTGTTTTGATTTGCGCAGGAGAAATGTTTCCGGAGTTTTGTCGTTCCGCGTCCCAGTCGATGTCTTCGGCGAGACCAAGCGTCGCCTTTTGCGTCGCATCAATCGAACACAATCCATGGGTCTGGGGTGGATCGCGCCCCAACGGGTACTATAACTGAATTGACGGACTCGTTCGTCTGATTGGAGGTTCGCGTGGTCAAGCTCACTTTGGCGATCTTTGCGCTTGCGATGACTCTTGTTGCCACCCCCGTACAGGCTCAAACGTATGATCCCAGCTACCCCGTCTGCATGCACGTCTATGGCGACTTGGAGGGCGACCGGATCGATTGCATTTTCACCTCGCTCGCGCAGTGCGCAGCCACGGCGTCGGGTCGTTCAGCGACCTGCCTGATCAATCCCTATTTCGCGCGCCCATCGGGCCGACGCAGGTACTAAAATAATCTGTCCGAGTTCCTTATCGTGGCGATGGCTCCTCATCGCCGCTGATAAAGAGTCGTGGCTGCAGGTTTCGCTGCCGCTCGTCCGGGGGCCAATATCGGCGGCGGCCCAAGGCGTTGCGTGAGCCCCCTTGCTGGCCTCAGGGCAGGGTTCATGGTACAGGGCCGCCGTGCCGCTGCCCTGCACCAGCGCGGGTAACCGTCTGTGCACCCGGGGGCAATCATAGTGCTGACGGCGGAAGTAAGTACCTGTATTGATTTGGTTTGCCGGTTTAGCTCAGCGGTAGAGCAGCGGTTTTGTAAACCGAAGGTCGGGAGTTCAATCCTCTCAACCGGCACCAGCATCCCGGTCCCCTAAAGCCACGAGCACACCAGCATCAGGTTGGCCGCGCAGGCGGCGAGCAGCGCGATCGCAAGCGTGACATGCACGCGCTCGCAGGATGTTTTGAGAATTCCCATGACGGCCAAGACATCCGGCGATTCTAGCCCGGGAGTCTCGCGCGATATTTTTTGCCGGATTCAGGACTCGTTTACGACTCACGCAACTCCCGACGGACCGGGCGGCCGATCGCAGCTGCCTGGCATTCTCACCTTGGCGTGAATTGCGGGCACCCCGCCGCGCTGAAACCCCGTGGGCATTTCCGCGTTAGGCCGGTCTGACCGGAGCCATTCGATGCCCTACGCGCTGTTTAGCAGTGACGCCAAGTTGAGCAAAGCCTACCCGACTGAGGCGGACGTCTGGAAGTACGCCCGAAGAAGCGGGCTCGTCGTGGACGTGGCGACAGATCAGGAAAAGGCGGCGCCGCGACCGGTGCTGGACAACGACTATGAAATAAAGCCCTGCTGGCCCGACCCGCAGGAGGATCCCGCCAAGAACCGGGCTGATGCCGAGCGTGAAGACCGAACGGAATTTCAGCTGACTTCGTGAGGCGATTCGCGCCGCGCGGGTTTATGGAGTCGCAACGGCCAGCGACGCCTGGTCGGCAGTGAGAGCCACGCAGGCCTTCCTTCGATGCAGGCCCCGTATCGCGCCGGTCACTTTGAGCACCTTGCCGGCAGGACATGACGCGTCCTGGACGAAGGCGATCTCGTAGGGTGCCAGCACAAGGGGCTCGGATTTCAGGACGGTCTGGGCAAGGCAAGCCGGCGCGACTGCGAATAAAATCAAGCTCAGCGCCAAAGCACGCATATTTACTGTCCGCCAACCGGCCAGCCCCCACAATAGCCGATTGTCGCGCAAGTTCCGCGCATCGCAAGGATTATTTTCGCAGACCCGCGCCCGGCCGTTGCAAGGCTGATTTGCAGCAGGAATAGGCTTCCGCCGCTCAATAAAAAGGCCGGCGCAAACCGGCCTTTTCATCGATCCGCCTGAAAAAGGGATCAGTACTTCGCGGCGACCGGCCCACCCCAGCCAAAGCGGTAGTTCACACCGAGCTTGACGGTATGCTCGTCGTCCCGAAAGCTGGTGCCGACGATGGGCGCGGGTCCACTGGTAAAGGTGGTGTTGCCGAAATTGTAGTACTGGTATTCGGCCTTGGCGGACCAGTTCGGCGCAAACATATATTCAAGGCCGGCCCCGACGGTGTAGCCGTCCTTTTGGCTTCCGCTGGTGGTAAAGGCAGCCGGCACGCCGCCGACGCTGACGCCGATATTGTTGTTGTCACGCCAGGCGAAGCCACCCTTGGCGTAGAGCAACGCCGGACCCCAAGTGTAGCCCAGCCGACCGGTGGCAGAGCCAAGCTGGCTATTATTCGTGGTGACCAGCGTGCCGCCCGGGAAGACGGCGCCATTGTTGTTGTTGTTGCCGAGCCAACTGTATTGCGCCTCGGCACCGAGCACCCAATTGGTTGCGAACTGATAATCGAAGCCGCCCTGCACGCCGCCCATGAAGCGGGCACTGCTTCCCTCCAGGCTGTTGTCGCCCGCGAACGCGCCGCCGAGATGGCCGCCGATATAGAAGCCGGTCCAGTTGTAGACGACCTGCGGCGCCGTATAGACCGGAGCCTTGGTGTAAGCACGCGCCGGCATGTCAGCCGCGAACGCGGGAGCCGCGAACGCCATGATGGCCGCTGTGCCGAGCAAAAATCTTTTCATGAGCAGATCCCCGTTATTGTCGCTTCGACATCAGTCAAACAACATGGCCTCATTTTGGTTGCTTCGCGGCAATGCCGTAGCTGTGATCGTTCGCAACTGTGACAGCGCGGCAACGGCGCCCGCTTGCTCCATCGCCGCAGCGGGTTCCCCAAAAATCGGCGGATTGCAGCGACGTTTTGTCGGCGCCGAAGCCAAGCCGGCTCAAACCTCGCTGGAAAGTGATCGCCAGTCCCCGCGCGCCAAAGACCGCTCCAGGAAGAGCCGCCCCGGCCCGCTTAACCGACCGGATCACCACGGTTTCCCAGCCGCTGTACGTCGAGGTTCATCGGACCGCGCTGCGTGCGCGGTCCCGCGGGCGGCTCGTACGGCGCCGATGAAGCGTTTGCCCCTCCAGCCATGCCTCGGTGTTTGCCAGATCCCTCAGCGCCCGTGCCAATTGACAGGCAGCGCGCCGCTCCGACCCGGGCGGCATTGCGCGCGCCTTGCGGATCATCTCGGCAGCGGCATTGCGGTAGGCACAGGACCGACGAAAGAACAGCAGATTGCTCACGGGCTCACTCCTGGAGATGCGCGCCCTACATTGCCTCAGGGTTCCTGAACGGTGCATGAAAGCAACTTCAGCCGTGGTCCACGGCGTTCTATCGGCGCGCTATGGAACGGATAGTGCACACCAAGAAACCGTCTCGCCTGGTCAGCTGATCGCGGGTGCAAAAAGTCGTCAGTCATGCAGGCCGATGGGCGTTGCCACGGCTCCTGCGTTCGCGCTCATCCTGATGCTCACGGACCGGTCGGCCATCGCGAGCCTGATACCGGCTCGCGAGCACGACGCCAACGGACTTCTAGGTCATGCTCCCCGGCATAAAACACCGGATCGAGATCTGATTGTCAAACCGTATCGGCCACACCATCGTGCGTCCCGCCCGGTTCGGTTCGGTGATCACGGCGTCATCGGGAACGTCGATCCAGCTGTCCTCGAGGCGGACGCGATAATGACCGTCCTTGGAGTCCCAGTCGGGATCTGCAACGCTTTCACCATCCGCCATCGAACAGCAAAGTCCTTTGCCGCTTGCGAGATGATCGAACCATGGCTTGAGCGGTGAGTTAGCGTAGCGACCATCGAGATCGCGCGCAGTCACACTCCCGACAAGGCAAGCCACTATCACACCAGAGATTATACCAAACACGATGCGTTTCATGTGTCAGGCTCCTGAATGTCAAAACCAGTCCCGCTCCTGTTCAAGCAATGTTCGTGCCGATGTGCACGAGTCGCGGCGTTGTGATAACTCCCATAAAAACTTATCCACGCAATCGTGGCGGCCGTTTTGCTTCGCGACTTTGGCGTGTGTCCAATAACGAAGGGCAATAAATAGTTCCCGGCCCGCATCACCGGCCGCGGGCGGGTTTGTCCGACGCAACTTCTGCCTCAGAGAGCGTGCTTCGGAGAGAATTCGGTCGCGGCTAAGCGTCCGGCATTGGTCAATGCGCCCAGCGTTCGATGCCCGCTCGCAGCGCATTCGAGGATTTTGCTGGCGATGTGTCGCCGGACCGCGTGCTCTTCAGCCCCAATGGAGAGAATCTTGCAGGCGCGCTCAAGCGCGACTTCCATGTTAGCCAGGGTCCGCGAATCGAAGCTGTCTGTGATGAAGCCGTCGGTGATCACGGCAATCTCCTTTCCTCGACGCGAGGTCGCCGCAACGGCCTGTCGTGCGGAGCCCCCTCAACAAACGTTCAAAACTTCGCCGGTCTCCCGCGTTTTGCAAAAAACAACCCCTGCAGGTCAGCCGCGTTGCGGAGAATACCCGCCTTCTTCATTGCCTCGGTGCGCTCAGGACCAGGCGGCATCACGCGTGCCTGCTCCAACGCGGCCGATGCTTCGGCTTCCAAATCGAGCTTGGGCCGGGGTGATTTCTTTTGTTCGGTCATGCGACATCGAGGGTACGTCAGCCGCTTGCACACGTCTGTTCGGTGCTCGACACTGGAACCAAAGCGCGCGGCCGGGCTAGCGGGTTAGCTTTGCCATCTCAGGGAACGGCCGGTAGACCGCGCCAGCGCAGACGTCGCTGGCGTTTTCGATCATGCGGTCGAGCCGCCCATTGACGTAGAGGATCGCGCGTTCGCGTAACTCGCGATAACTGCCATCGGATTCGAGCGGGGTGAACCGCAGGCAACTGATGTAGCGGAGCCGCCCCCCGACTGTTCGCTGCACCGGTTCGGCGATCGCCGGATCGTGCACGCCTACCGGATTGTTGAGGTAGGTCTTCATGAAGGCCAGCACTTCGGTCCGATAATTGTCGGGATACGGCTGGGTGGCGCTGCCGCCGTCATCGGTGAAGGCGACGTATTGGTTCTCGTCGTTGCTTGCGCAGGCTGCGAGCGTGATCGGCACCAGCAGGATCGCAGCACCCTTTGCCAATTTCCCCAACTGCAACTCGCTCTTCGCTCGTCCGCCCCTGCGTATGACCTGTCAAAACACGCCCCGGGGCCTTGGTCGAGGAGTGTGCGCTCGGTTCGAGGGATCAGTCGCCGCCTCAATACCGTAAAGCATGTTC
Organism: uncultured Alphaproteobacteria bacterium; assembly: GCA_963840155.1. GTDB lineage: Bacteria > Pseudomonadota > Alphaproteobacteria > Rhizobiales > Xanthobacteraceae > Bradyrhizobium. The sequence goes on along the minus strand of CAWIXP010000001.1, from coordinate 274,067 downwards.
GCACGCAAAGTCCGATCACACGGTGGTGATTCCCGGTCCGCACCGGCGAATCTCATGCCGTCATCGAGCAAACCCGCAAACGGCATCCGGCCCGTCGCCATCGGGGAAGCAATGGCGCGGGCCGGGCCTGACATCCGACGAGGGCGGCGGGGGCAATGGAGAGCCGCGCCCGCGGATGAGCATCAGCCGCGCTTGGTGGCGGGCGCCAGATGCTTGTTGGTGACGTTCGAGAACTTGTGGCTCTTGAGCGCACCCATATGCTTGTGGGCGCGATGATGCCGGTAATGCCGCCGGTGGGTCATCTTGGCGTTGGCATTCAGCGCTTTCGGCTTCACTTGCACGGCTTTGTCCGCCGGGGCCTGAGCGGTCTTGTTAGCAGGCACTTGCGAGGTGTTCGCGGTGCCAGCGGCAAGCGCGGGCGCGGCAACGACGGAAGCCGCGAGCAACGCCGCGGAAATGAACTTCAGCATGGTGGTCTCCTGTTCAAATGGGGATCGCGGGTTGGCCGGTCAGATGGCCGGCTCCTCGATCGTGGCTGTGAAGTTACCGGCCGCGGGGTGAACCCGCCCTGAAGCGCAATGACGGACGTCGTTCATCTGGATGACATGCTTGTCATGTTCGGATCGCTGTGCTTCCACGCGCGAAATACAGGCCGTCGCCCCGGAATGTTCCGTTGCTCCGGGTGTTCAAGTCAAAGGGGCTTCCGTGTAGGATCGCGGTGGCGGAAATCGAGAGGCAGGCGGATGAGCAGATTTGCGACCAGGCTTTTGACGCTGGCAATGTTTTCGATGGCAATGATCGCGGCGCCCCTGCTGACCACAGCCCGCGCCGCGGGCGATGACAATCCGGCGCCTCCCGCTTCCGACTCGAGCAAGCACAAGAAGAAAAACAAGCGCTCCGACATCGACCCGCGTTTTATCCAGCGCTATCGCGCGGCCTACGCCACAATCTACGAGCGCAACGATTATGCCTCGGCCATCGAGCAACTGAAGGCGCTCGGTCATGACGAGAACGCCGCCGTCGCCAATCTGATCGGATATTCCTATCGCAAGCTCGGCGACTACAAGGTCTCCCAGGTCTGGTACGAACGCGCGCTCAAAGCCGATCCGAATCACGTCAAGACCTGGCAGTATTACGGCCTGTGGCAGGTCGAACAGGGCAACCGCGATCAGGCGCAGTACCACCTCAACCGGATCGCCGCCTTGGCCGGGACCAACAGCGAGGAATACCGATCGCTCGCCGCAGCGCTCGAGAAACCGCCGGGCACCGGTCTGGTTTACTGATTTGGCGGCAGTCAGGTTTTCTGGTCTTCACGAAGTCAGGCCTCCCGATCCTCACGACTTCAACAGGAGAAATGCATGAGCAGAGTTGCCATCAGGCTTTTGACACTGACAATACTCTCAATGGCGCTGATCGCAGCGCCCGTGATCACCACGGTCTACGCGGCCCCGGACAACGACCCGCCGCCGCCTTCCTCGACCAAGTCCAAGAAGAAAAAGACCAGCGAAGTCAAGCCCAGCATCGAGGACGCGGCATTCGCCAAGCATTATCGCGCGGCCTACGCCACAATCTACGACCGCAACGATTACGCCTCGGCCATCGAGCAACTGAAGGCGCTCGGTCATGACGAGAACGCCGCCGTCGCCAATCTGATCGGATATTCCTATCGCAAGCTCGGCGACTACAAGGTCTCCCAGGTCTGGTACGAACGCGCGCTCAAAGCCGATCCGAATCACGTCAAGACCTGGCAGTATTACGGCCTGTGGCAGGTCGAACAGGGCAACCGCGATCAGGCGCAGTACCACCTCAACCGGATCGCCGCCTTGGCCGGGACCAACAGCGAGGAATACCGATCGCTCGCCGCAGCGCTCGAGAAACCGCCGGGCACCGGTCTGGTCTACTAATCCCGCAGCGACAAAAACCGGCGCGCCCTGGCGGACGCGCCGGTTTTGCGTTGACCCGGATCTCACTTCATCATCGCCTGAGCCTCATCGCGGAACGCCTGACGCGAGGTATCGCGTGAATAGAACATGTGCCCGCCCGGATACACCACGAGCTTGACGCGCGGCGGCGAAGCGTAGGCCGGCAGCTGATCGAGCAGTACCTTCGATCCGAAATACGGCGTGGCGAGATCGAACAGTCCGTGCGCCACCAGCAGTTTCAGTTTCGGGTCGAGCGCCAGGATCTGTCGAAGTTGGGAGATCGATTCGGCGGGACTTAAGCCGCGGCCGAAATCCCAAGCTTTTTCGACCGCACCATTGAGCAGTTCGTAGGACCCGTCCGGCCGCCAATTCAGCTTACGCGTGGTGAGGTCGACCGCGGCGCTGGTCAGCGGCGCAGCCAGAGGTTCGCCGGACGGATCATTGAAATGGTAGAAGCTCGAATCCGGATAGGGGTCGAGCCCGGCGACCGACGCATCGTAGCGGCCCGTCACCTTGCCGTTCTTGCGGTCGAATTCGCGGCGAAATTCGGCAACGTCGAAGCGCCCGGCTAATCTCCGGCTCACGGCCTGATCAATTCCCGTCAACGCCGCCACTCGGTCGGCAAGCCGCGTCGTCGCCTCGATGTCGGCCGAACCCCTGATCAGATCGAGCAGGAAATCGCCGCGCGCATAGCGTTCGACATCGGCCATATCGGCAGGGGTAACCGGCGCTTTCGCCTCGCGCGCCACCGCGGCCATGGTGGGAAGACTCCAGACATATTGCAGGATGCTGGATCCAGAAAATTCGCGGAAGTCGAGCACCGGCGAGATCAGGATGAGTCCCCTCATTCCGACGCCCTGCTTGGTCTGCAGATTGCGAACGACCTTTGGACCGCGGATGCCGCCATAGCTTTCGCCGGCAAGGAATTTTGGCGAGAGCAACCGGTCGGACTTTTCCAGCCAGCGGCGAATCGTCAGTGCGATCGCGTTGACGTCGCCATCGACCGAGAAAAACTTCTTGCGCACCTCATCGCCGGTGGTGACGAAGCGGCTATAGCCGGTATCGACGGGATCGATGAAGACGAGATCGGTAAAGTCGAGCCAAGTCTCGGCGTTTGGTTGCAGATCGGGCGAAGCGGAGGAAACGGCGGCGTCGCCGTTGATGGGTAGCCGCCACGGTCCTGCATCGCCGAATTGCAAGTACGCCGAGGCAGCGCCGGGCCCGCCGTTGAAGAAAAATGTCACCGGCCGCGTGCGCTGCTCGGCGCCATCAAGCTGATAGGCGGTGTAGGCGATATCGGCCTGCGGCTCGCCCTTTTCGTCAAACAGGCGCACCGAACCCGCGGTGGCCCTGAAATCGAGCGTGCGGCCCGGAAGCGTCAGCGTATGCCTGGTCGTGGAGTCCGGCGGCAGGCGATGTTGCTCGGCGACCGCGGGTGAACCCGGGGTGGCCGCGTGCCCGCCGGTTGCCTTCTGACCCGATGGCGTCGCGGCAGGTTGCTGCGGCGGCGGCGCATCCTGGGCATGCGCCGTGGCCAGGATCGAGGCGACAACAAGCGCCCAAGCGAAACGAATGGCCATATCTGCTCTCCCTCCCAGCTTCGCGCTCTCCGGCCGGCACAGTCACCTTCCGTGGGATTTGCGGCTGGTTTTAGCTCAAAACTGCGACCGCTTGCAAAACAGCTCAGGCATAGCCGGCTCTTCAGTCAAGCTCATCGCACGATCGAGTGACCTCGAGGCCGTCTTGCCTCTCTCGACAAGGACAGCCAAGGTCGTATAGACGACGCCGGCGCCTTGCCAATTCCGCTCCGGCGCCAGATTGAGCCGCTATCCGATGAGCAGCCCGAAGCGATATGACCGGATCGCCTTTGTTGCGAGCGCTGGTGCTGAGGCCCAGCAGGCGCTAGCGCAGTTGATCGAACTCTATGGCAATCATGGCTCCGCCGATGCTGATGTCGTGGTTGCGCTCGGCGGTGACGGCTTGATGCTGCAGACGCTGCATCAGCACATGCGCTCCGGCAAGCCGATCTACGGCATGCACCGCGGCACCGTTGGCTTTCTGATGAACGAGTTCAGCCCGCATGATCTGCACGCCCGGCTGGCGGCGGCCCGGGAATCCGAGATCCATCCGCTCCTGATGCGTGCCACCGACGTGCATGGCGCCGTACATCTGCATCATGCCATCAACGAGGTCTCGCTGTTTCGCCAGACTTACCAGGCGGCTCGGCTGAGAATCCTGATCGACGAGCGCGAACGCATGGCCGAATTGATCGCCGACGGCATCATGGTGGCGACGCCGGCGGGATCGACCGCCTATAATCTTTCGGCGCAGGGGCCGATCCTGCCGATCAATGCCGCGCTGCTGGCACTCACCCCGATCAGCGCGTTCCGGCCGCGTCGCTGGCGCGGCGCGCTGCTCCCCAACACCGCCTATGTGGTGATCGAAGTGCTCGAGGGCGACAAACGCCCCGTGGCGGCGGTGGCCGACCACGATGAAGCGCGCGATGTCCGCCGCGTCGAAGTGCTTTCCGACAAGACCATTTCGATGCGGATGCTGTTCGATCCCGGCCACAGCCTGGAAGAGCGCATTCTGAGCGAGCAATTCGGGTACTGAGGCGGCGGCCGCCGCGGCCCTGCGGCGAGCGATATTCGTTCGATCCGCGAGCGCGTTTCGCAACCATTCGTTAACCGCCGCCGCGATATGGTTAACGCCGGGTATACCGTCGTCACCGGTACTTCCCCAGGGCCCGGCCATGTTTCGTATCGATTTCAACAAGTTGCGATTTCTCGTATGCGACGACAATCCGCACATGCGGCGGATCTTGCGGACGCTGCTGCATTCGTTCGGCGCACGCGAGGTCTATGAATCCGAAGACGGCGCCACCGCGCTCGAGATGTACAGCCATTACGTGCCCGACATCGTCATCACCGACTGGTCGATGCCGATTTTCGACGGCCTCGAACTGGCGCAGATGATCCGGCAGCCGGAATCCAAGGGTAACCCCTACGCGCCCATCATCATGTTGACCGGTCATTCCGAGAAACGTCGCGTCACGGTGGCGCGCGATGCCGGCGTGACCGAATTCCTCGCCAAGCCGATCTCGGCCAAGGGACTCTATCAGCGCATTCTCAATGTTGTCGCCAATCCGAGGCCGTTCATCAAGACCAAGACCTATTTCGGTCCTGACCGCCGTCGCAATATCGGCAATGCCTATATCGGCCCCGAACGCCGGGTCGGCGGCGAAGTGGAAGTGCTGCAGCAGCCGTCGCTGCTCGACAAAGCGCGTTCCACCGTCTAGCGCCGGCTATCGCAAGGAAACCATCATGGCGAAAGACAAATCCGGTTCGCTCGAGATCAAGACCTTCGCCGACCATCACGTGATCACGCAGCCCAATCCCCTGCGCAAAGTGCTGCGCCGCGTCGCCGAAAAAGATCTCGACGATCCCGTTGCGCGCGCGGAAAAGGCGCTCGCCGACCTGTCAAGCGAGTTCAAGAACTGGATGGCAATAGAGGCCGACCGGCTTTCAGCGGCGCATTCCGCCATTCTCGCAGGCGGCTTCAGCGATGCCACCCGCGAAGAGCTGTTCCACGCGGCCCATGACATCAAGGGCGACGCGGCCACCTTTGGATTCCCTTCCGCGGCCGGGGCAGCCGAGAGCCTGTGCCGGATCATCGAGCACGCTCCCGATCTCGGCCGGGTGCCGGCCGAACTGATAGCGCACCACATCAATGCCATTCAGGCCATCGCGCGCGAACGCACCAAGCTCGACACCGTGAGCATGGCCAACGAGCTAAGTCGAAAGCTTCGCGGCGTCGCGGACGAGTACCTGGTGCACGTCAATCGCGACCGCCCCGACCATCTCGAAGCAGTGATGGCGCCCAGCATCGCGCCAGCAGAGTGAGCGCGGCGCATTTTACGCTTCGTCGCCGGTGCGAGACGCGTAGAGACGATACGCGCCAGCTTTTTCAATAGGCGACGGGAATAATTACCTCATCGACCGTGGACGCGATCACGCCGCGATCAGTTCGTGCTGAACGAGCGCAATGCCTTCGTCAGCCACCAATTCGTCGCAAAACATGCGAGCCTCTTCGCGTGCCGATTCCGTTGCAAAGCGCCGCAGCAGGATCAACAACGGCTCGGCGGCGTGCCGGTCGGTTTCACAATGCGTCAGCACGCGTTCGACCATGCGCCGCCGCAATCTTGCCTCGCCTCCGGCGCTGTCAACGTATCCGATTTCATGGCTGACTTCGAACGCCACCCTGAAAGCAGCGAATGTCGATTCCGGCAAGCCCGCGCGCGTCAGTAGCGCCTGCAAGCCGGCGCCGCCGCGATCATGCAGTAGCGCGGAGACTCGCGCCTGCGGCAGGTCGGACAATTCCGCCAGCGCGGAATCGAACAGTTCGAGGTTACCCGACAACAAGGCTCGCAGGATCAATCCGGCAGTGAGCTGGCCGGTAGCGCGCAGATGCCGCACCAGGCCGCCCATGTCCTCGCCACGCGAACGCGCCGCGATATTGACGGTAGAGCGATCGCGCGCCTCGCCGGCGATCCGGCCTGCGCGATCGGCGCTCAGCCAGTTTCGCGCAACAACGAACTGCGCCAGCGTATCCGACAGTTTCGCAACCAGCGCGACGCGTGTAGCGGCCGGCAAATCCACCAGCACCAGCATCGATTCGCGGATTGCGGCCAGATGGCCATGACGCTCGACAATGCGATCCCATGAAAATGACGCGAGCTCGGCATAGGCGTTTTCAATCAACTCCAGCGCCGCCGCGGCGCTTCCGACTTCGGCGATCGCGGCGCAAACGGACGCCGGCAGATTGACGCGCCGGGCAACCGCGCATTGCATCTCGCAATTGCCGGTCGCGACAATGTCGACCAGGTCGGCATCGATCAAGAGCGGTGAATGCTGGAGCACAGGAAGAGCAACCGACGGCTGGTCGAGCGACAGCGCCTGCACGATCGCTGCGGGCGCATCGGTGCTGCGGGCGAACACTTCAGCCATGGCCTGGCGTACCAACGGGGAGGCGTCATCGAGCAGCATCAACAGCGCGCCTTCGGCGGCGGTTCGATCCTCTTCGGTGAGATCGGAAATCAGCCAAGCGCGCGCCAGCGCCCGCGTTGCTTCCGCGCGCTCGCCTGCCGGCGCGGTTCGTATCCAACTGATGAACTGCCGAACGATCATTGTCCTGCCGGCTTACGCAACCTGAAACGACATCGTGACGCGATGCCAGTGCAAGACAAAATAAACCACGACGCTTAACAAAGCGTTCACCATGAAGCGGCTGGTTTCGTTGACGTTTTGTTAAGGGCTGGAGCTCGAAGGATGCCGCCCCTGCTAGCCGCTGAATGTGCCGGCGCGATCGCTGAACAGATCGAGCGGTTGCGGCGCGCGGACTTCGGGCGTTCGCGGGAAAGCCGGATTTGCCGGCCCAGCCGGATTGGCTGACGCAATTGGGGTCGCCGACGCGACCGAGGTCGCCGGCCCGACCGATGTCAGCGACGAAGAGTTGCCCCACAATTCACGCACCGTCGGCGATACCGGTTGCGCGCGTTCGCCGCTGACCTGAAACAGCGAGCGGAATATCGGACCGCTCTGCGGGGCGGTGTCGGTCGCTGCCGATGTGTATGCCATCGTCACCGGCGCGATGGCGCGGACATCAGGATGGGTCGTTAGATATCTCGCATCGCCGACCGCCGACACGCCTGCGCTGGCGAAGCTCACAGGCGTGGGCGTATCACCGCCGGCCGCGGCCATCGCGGTGCGCGTCGCTGGCGAATTGGCGGCGGTGGCGTAGCGCGAGTTCAACACCGAATAGACCTCGGAAACGCTGCGCGCGCCCCCCGAATGGTCGTAGAAGATCGGGCGGTTCGCCGCAGCGGCATTGGGAAACAGCCGGGCGGCGGAGGCGTTCGGATTGTCTTCGGCATTGGAGATCAGCTTGGCGGCGCCGCCGGCTCCCATGAAGTGCGCCATATAGAGTTCGCCGTCGGTCGGACGCCGGCCGATCTTGCCGGTGAGCTTGAAGCTGTTGGATTGGGTGAGAACGGCCGCCATCGTCGAGGCGGCGGCAGGATCGTCTCGCAGCTTCATGATTGCGGTCCGCGCGGCGGGATCGCCAACGGAATAGCTGCCGGAGGCAGACTTGCTGATGGCGTCGGCATATTTGCCGTAGCCGAGCTGCGCGCCGGCCTCCTTCACGGTACCGAGCCAGGTCTGGTCGATGAATTGAAAAAGTCCGCGCGCCGATGAGGTCGACGCGCTCGCCCGTGGATTGAAGTTGGATTCCATCTTCGCGGTCGTGAGCATGTATTCGAAGCTGGTACCGACGTTATCGGCAGCCTGCCTGATGGCGCCGGCTATGCGCGCACGCGATTGCTCGACCCCCGCCGTTGCCATCGCGTTTGAAGTGTCGACCGACATATGTTGGGTGCCCCGCTCCCCGCGAAACGACCGCCCGGCCCTACCGAGCACCTAATAGCGCTCATGCCGCGGTTAAACTGCGGCGACTATGGTTAACGACCGGTTAACGAGTGCCGATCGATGGTTCGCACTTTGGGGCGCGCCAGCCCTGACCCGGCAATCTCGGACATTTTCCGGGCTCGCCTTCGCGTGGCGGAAACCGAGGATGAACTACCTTTGGTAAACCGCCTTCGGATCGAACACTTTTTCCGCATCCACGAATGACAATTGCGGCGCGCCCTCGGCTGCGGTCACCCGGCGATAGAAGCATGAGCGGCGGCCGGTGTGGCAGGCGCCGCCGGTTTGCTCGACCCGGATCCATATGGCGTCCTGATCGCAATCCAGGCGCATCTCCACCACGCGCTGCGTATGACCTGAAGTCTCGCCTTTCCGCCACAACGCGTTACGCGCGCGGCTGAAATACCAGGCCTCGCGGCTGACCATGGTCCTGCGCAAGGCTTCATCGTTCATATGCGCGACCATCAGCACCTCGCCGGTTGCGGCGTCGGTGGCGACGCAGGTCAAAAGACCCGACGCGTCGAATTTGGGCCGGAACTCCAGCCCTTCCTCGACCTCGTTGATTTCGAATGTGGACACGGCAGTCCTCGCAAACTCTCGGGCGAGGTCAGCGCTGCGACCCTCGCACCATGGACAGGAAACGCGCCTGCTCCGCCGGATTGTCGCGGAACATGCCGGTAAATCGGCTGGTGAACGTCAGCGCACCGTGCTTGGCAACGCCGCGCACCGACATGCAGGTATGCTCCGCCTCGATCATCACTGCAACGCCGCGAGGCTTTAGAATTTCGTCGATCGCGGCCGCGATCTGAGCGGTAAGATGTTCCTGGGTCTGCAGGCGGTGCGCGAAGATGTCGGTCAGGCGCGCCAGCTTTGACAGTCCGACCACCCGCTCGACCGGCGTATAGGCGATATGCGCCTTGCCGTAGAACGGCATCATGTGATGCTCGCACTGCGAGGTGAACTCGATATCCCGGATCAGCACGAAATCGTCGTAGCCGGCCGTCTCGCCAAACGTGCGGTTGAGCACCTCGGCGGGGCACTGGTGGTAGCCCTGATAAAGCTCGTCGAAGGCCTCGACCACGCGGCGCGGGGTCTCCAGCAAGCCCTCGCGACCGGGGTTTTCGCCGATGTAGCCGAGCAGGGTCTCGACCGCACGTTCGGCTTCGGCGCGCGAGGGCCGCGGCTGGTCGGCGCGGACGACGGCGGCGAGAAATTCAGAAGGATCGAGTTCGGCCGGGCGGGCTTCCGGAATCTTTGCCTCGGAAGGTCCGGATTCGGAGGGCTTCGGCTCGGACGGCCTGGGCTCGGAAAGCTTGCCTGGGCGTAGGGATTTGATCAATGCGTCCATGTCAACTCCGTTCGACCGGTCTCAAATGGACCGGAGTGTCACCGGCAGACGGGGCGGCTCTGCCGCCGGACGCCTGAGCACCACAATTGCCAATACCACAACGGCCGAATTCGGTTTCTATCCTGAACCCGGTCTGGCCAAAGCGGCCCGACTGTATTTCCGCCGCTTCCGCTCATATATAGGGCTGTGGAACGCGGCCGCCAAGAGCGATCGCGCAGGCGGATTCGAGACCTCAGTCTTATGCTGAACGACATCTACAACAAGCGGATCATCGAATTGGCCGGCAATATACCCCGGCTCGGACGACTGGCCGCACCCGACGCCAGCGCCACGGCGCATTCCAAATTATGCGGTTCGACGGTCAAGATCGACCTCAAGATGGATGGGCCCGTCGTCACCGACTTTGCCCATGAGGTGAAAGCCTGTGCGCTCGGTCAGGCTTCATCGTCGATCATGGCGCGCCATGTCGTGGGCTCGACGGCAAGCGAGCTGCGCGAACTGCGCGAGACCGTTCGCAAGATGCTCAAGGAAAACGGCGGCCCGCCGGAAGGCAAGTGGGCCGATATCGCTCTGCTCGAGCCGGTGCGCGATTACAAGGCCCGGCACGCCTCCACCATGCTTACCTTCGATGCTGTGGTCGATGCAGTCGGCCAGATCGAGGCCAGGGGCCAGCAGCCGCTATCGGTGCAGGGCTGATCGCTTTCGGTTCGGAACCTCCGCAACTGCCCAATTGCAGATCGCGGAATCCCGGGATCATTGCCGCGGGATTGCCGGTTCGCCGCTAGCCGCGTCCGGAAATGACGTTTGCCGATTGATCGCCGCTACTGCGCTGGTGCTGCCGTGGCGACGCTGCCGGTGCCGGTCGGAACGCTAGCTTCTGCGGTCTTGGTCGATCTTGCCGACTGCGGCGTGGCTTCGCTGGTTGCCGAGCTGCTGACCAGGCGATCCTGTATGGGCTTGATCGGCTTCGCGCTCAACTCCGCCACTGGCGCCACCGAGCTATCGGTTTTTGGCAGCACCTCGGCGATGGCATCGGTAGTGACAACGTTGGTCAGCCTCAGCTCGGCGCTCGACAACTCGTGCAAATCTTCCCACGGCGGCACGTTCAACGATAACGACAGCAGATCGCCGGCTCCGCCCATCTCAAATGTGTATTTGGCGAGGCGGCCAATATCGCGTTCCACGATCATCATGTCCTGCGCCGTGTAGCTTGCGGCCTTGGCGTCGTCGGCGCGGTCGCCCATCCAGATCTGGTGCACCCTGACATGTGCGCTCGCGGGCACGTATCGTGTCTTGCCCGAGAGCAGCAGGAATACGCACATCGACTCGCAATAAGCTTCGGGCTTGATGCTGGCGCGATCACCCTGCGCGGTATGGGTCTGGACGCTGATCCCGACGGTCGTGAGCGCGCCGAGATTGCGCCAGCGCCGGCCGAGCGCGATCGAATCGTTGACCGAGCCGCCGCTGGAATCCAGCACGATGGTTGTGCCGCCAAGCTGGCGTCCGCGCGCGAATTCATCGAAGTCTTTCGGGCTGTCCGCGGTGACGATGCCGACCGCGCTGACCCAGCCTCGGCAATTCGGCTGGCACGCGACCCAGCTAAATCGCATCGGCAGTTTGCGTTCTTCGAGGGTAGCCCCGGCCTGCGCCGAGCCATCCACCGTGCTGATGACGGCTGGTAATGCGAGGCAAACGGCGGCGCCGAGCAACGCCCAGCCGCGCAAATCCAGCGATCTCACAAATTTCAATTTGGTTCCTTCCCCAAGCCCCGATTGCGAGCAATGGCAACCGCCCCAGTTCAACGCCAGATGATTCTCTCATGCAGACGTTGTGAAAAAGGTAGCCGCGGGAGCCGTTATCGTCCATAGGGCCTTGTGCACTGCGCACGGAAACAGTTGTTATTTCTAAAACTGTGGCACAATTATTTCTCAGGCTCGGGTTCCGTGCACGGGAACCGCGCAAAATCGTGCACATCATTGCAGCAAGCCGCCCATGAAGCGCTCATCGTCCTGCTCGTCGCATTGCCTCGGCTGCGCTGCGGCCCTCATTCGGTTGCCGCGCAATGGCGGCCGGGCGCTGATCTGGATCTATCGACACACGCTGTCACCGCTGGTCGGTTACAACTGCCGCCATCTGCCAACCTGCTCGGCCTACGCTGACGAGGCGATCGAACGTTTTGGGTTATGGGGCGGCGGCTGGATGACTCTGGCGCGCCTGTTGCGGTGCCAACCCTGGGGCACGTCGGGCATCGACAACGTGCCGCTGGAAGGGCCGCCCGGCGCGCGATGGTACCTGCCATGGCGATTCGGGCGGTGGCGCGGGGTCAACGCGCCGTAGTCTCTGCTGCTGCGCCGCTTTCAAGCGAAATCGGCATTACTGCCGTTCCCGGCCAAAGCGTGCACTGGTGAGATGGTGCGCGGAGCTCGAGAGAACTTCTGCAATTGCTGCTAACCGAAGCGTTAGCGGGGCGCTCGCACCGAAAACCCGGGAAAACCTCTGGGCGGCTCGCCCACCTCGCGCGGCGGACGAGGCGCCCAGGCGCGCAAGGGATGTCGTGGCGGCTCGCGCGGTAGCGTAGCGTCAACACTGCCTGAACCGTCCGAAGGCAGTTTGACCGACAGCAGCACATTGGATTCATACGATCGCCAGCGATAACCTATGCCGAAATCCACCGGCTGCGCCCGCCGGAACAGTTCTGCGTAGGCCGGCTGGTATCTCCCGGGGAATTTTGCGATCGGACCGGCGTAGCGGCCGAACGGAAACATCCGCCATTTCCTGGGATCGTAATAGAGGAGCGGGATACCGGAATCGTCCTGAATGATGGTAGCGCTGCTCTTGAGCAGGAAATCGCGAACCATGGTGAAGTTACCGGAGTGCAGCAGGTACGACGCGCTTTTGATCAGGCTGTTGCCGGGCGCGAGCGCCTCGCAAAATTTCAAAAAGCCCGAAACCTTGACGCCGCTGTTGGAAAGATCGGTCGAGAAATAATACAGTGTCCTGTCCGGGCCGTCGCTGTCCGCGAACACGATCCGGACGCCACGAGTTCGCGTTCTTGCCGGGATTTTCGTTGGCGAAATAGGCCGCTCCCCTGTCGTCGAGGGCGATCGGAGTGACATCGCGGATGGTCTTGCCCGACCGCGCCAGAAACACATAGAGGATTGGCAAGGTGCCGTTGAGTTGGCCGTCGTGCAGATCAATCTTCATCAGCTTGGTGATGAAGAAGCTGAAGCTCAGGATCGACCCCATCGCTCGCTCGACATTGTACAGCGCCGCCCCGACCCCGCCACGCGGCAACCGGGTCAGATCCGGCACCGAGCCGACCGGCTCGAGCGCGCTCAGTACATAGCTTGTGGCCTTGGAATAGAATGCGTCCGCATACAGGAAATCCGGCCCGCTAAACATGTAATACATCGTTGGCTTCGGTGCGGCCAGATTGGCGCTGGCCCAAGCGCGTATCCTGGAAAGCTGGCGCTGCTCTAACTGCGCAAACGCCGCATCGAAGAGTTTCGCATGGTGCTGCCAAGCAGGATCGCTGGTCAGCGGGGTCAGCGGGGAACCGGCCGAGGGCGGCATGCCTGCAAGGAACAGCGCCGTATCGTTCGCAGTTACGGTATCCGCTGCGTGCGCAAGGCCGATCGCCGCGCAGAAGATGGCCGCGGCAGCCGCCACAATTTTCGTGGGCTGAAACATCTTTATTCGCGGCTTGGCGATACATCCGCCGAGCGAGGCTCGGCCCGCTTGCGGAAAACGGCATAAATCAGCAGGCCGGAAATCATTATCAACGTACCCAAAAAAGACTGCAACGGCCGTTCCGTCAAAAGATAGTACATCATGAAGCCGGTCGCGATCAGGAAAACCGCGGGAGTTACCGGGTAGCCCCAAGCCCGATAGGGCCTCCGGGCGTCGGGCCGGGTGATTCGCAGCTTGATCACGCCGAGCACGGTGAAGAATGAACAAAACAACAGCGCGAACTGAATGAAATCGAGCACGGCCTCGAAGCTGCGGGTGAACAGCATCAGGTTGGCTACCGCGAGCTGGAAAAGGATGGCGTAGCCGGGCGCGCCGCTGGTCGACTTGCGGGCGAATACCCGCAACGCCGGGATGTCCTCCCCCATCGTCATCATGACGCGCGGGCCGATCCACATCATCGCGCTGATCGAAGATATCAACCCGATACAGATCATGGCGCCGACGATACGGCCGCCGATATCGCCGAAGATGTAGCTGCCGGCGATGCGAGCGACGTCGAGTTGTCCTGCAAGCTTGTCGACGGGCGCGGTGTGCAGGAACACCGCATTGAGCGCGACGTAGAGCACCAGCACGATCAGCGTGCCAATCAGCAGCGCCCGCGGCAGGCTCTGCTGCGGCGTGCGCATCTCGCCGATGATGTACGTCGCGGCGTTCCACCCCGAAAACGAATACATCACGAACACAAGGCCGATTGCGAACGGCGCGCTGGCGACTTTGGCGAGATCAGAGACATCGGGCGCGAACGACACCGGCTGCGGCGTCCCGATGACGAAACCCGCAACCAGGAAGGCTACGATCAGCACTACCTTCAAGATCGTGGAAATCAATTGAAAGGTGCTGGAGTGCCTGACGCCGGAGAGTTGCACGATCGACACCAGCCAGACCACGCCGACGGCTAGCGGCAGCGGCGGGGCGCCCGGCAGCACCGACTTGCCGTATTCGGCGAAAGCCATCGCGGCCAGAGCCACCGGCGCCGCAAAGCCAACCGTGGCCGACACCCAGCCCGCGACAAATCCGAACGCCGGGTGATAGGCGCGGCTCAGGAAATTGTATTCGCCGCTCGAGCGCGGAAACATCGCGCCAAGCTCGCTGTAGGAAAACACGCCGCACAATGCGACCAGGCCGCCGACCGCCCATAGCAAGAGGATCGAAAACCCCGAAGGGATACCTTTGACCTGAAACCCGAGGCTGGTGAAGACGCCGACGCCCACCATGTCAGCCACGACGATGGCGGTCGCCACGATGGCCGAAACAGTCGGCGCACTACCGGGGAGCCGGCCGGGCCATACCGCACTTCCCGTTTCAGATGTCGCCATGTCGGTCCGCACTGGCGTCACGCCCCCTGATCTTCATGGTGCAGGCAGGGTCGCCCCAGTTCAAGCAGTGTTAACAACGATTTAAATCTCGGCACCATTCAGGTGCCATCATACCTTTTGAGCCACGATGTGACGTACCGGCGTTCCACGGCATTGCGCAAGGATTGTGGCTGTCCCACAATCGCGACACGATTGCGTGTTCTCCTGGTTTTTCCGGGTCGGGGAGTTTTTCCCGGAAGCTTAACGTCGCCTAAATGCCAGCGAGCTCAACTACGCCGATCGCCGCTGGATATTGGGGTAATGGGTGGATGGTCGGGCCGAAATTCCAGGCGCTTGAGCGCGGCCGCCAGGTGATCTCACCGGGCGAAGTTCAGCGTGCGCGCCCACAAGCTCAGGCACATCGCAACGGTTTTCACCGATGGCGCTGGATCGGCATCCTCTGCGTATTCGTCCCGCTGTCGATCGTTCTCGTCCAATGCGGGCAGGCACCGAGCGCCGGCTCGCTCGGCGTCAATGCGCGGACCGCGAGCGGGGACTCTTTCGACGAGCGCTTCCCGAAATCCCAGTTCAAAGATCGCTTTCCGACGAGTGAGAGCCTGGCGCAGCGGCAACAGCCCGACAGCTCGCGCAAGCAGACCGCGCAGGCAGAGCCTGCCCGCTACCGGGTCGCCTCATTGGCGCCGACGATCCCGTACCAGCGGCCACTCAAAGAGGATTTGACCACGCTGGTGAGCCTGAAATCCTCAGCATTCCCGTATTTCGGCAACAATCCGCACACCGACGAGCCGTTTCTCAACATTTCGAAAGGCGAGCGCAAGGGGCACCGCAGTTACGGTGGCCGGATCTATTGGCAGGACGAAACCTACAATGACAACCGCGTGCTGATGCATGTCCCGGAAGCCTTCGACATCCGCAAACCGGGCGTCATCGTCGTGTTCTTCCATGGCAATGGCGCCACGCTCGAGCGCGACGTGCGCGACCGGCAATTGGTTCCGCAGCAGATCTCGGATTCCGGCGTCAACGCCGTACTACTGGCGCCCCAGCTCGCGGTCGATGCCGCCGATTCCAGCGCCGGGAAGTTCTGGCAGCCCGGCGGGCTCAAGCGCTTCGTCAATGAATCAGCCGAACACCTCGCGCAGCTCTACGGCGATCCGCGCGCCGCGAAGGCCTTTGCCAACCTTCCCGTCATCATCGTCGGCTACAGTGGCGGGTTTATGCCGACGGCCTGGAGCCTCGAAGTCGGCGGACTTGGCAACCGCGTCCGCGGCGTGTTTCTGCTCGACGCGGTCTATGGCGAGTTGGGTAAATTCGCATCCTGGATCGAGAACAACCGCTCCGGCTTTTTCGTCAGCGCCTATACCCGTTTCACCAAACGCCACGACCGCGAACTGATCGAGATGCTCAAGGACAAGGGCATCGCGATCTCGGAAGAGATGGATGGGCCGTTGCGGCCTGGCAGTGTGGTGTTCGTCGAGACCCCCGAAGGCGTGACCCACCGTGACTACGTCACCCATGCATGGACCGACAACCCGGTCCGGGAAGTGCTCGTCAAGATGGCGGCAACGCCGGCGCTGACGAGGATCGCGGCCAGCGCCCGTCAATAGCTACGGTTGTTCAATACAATAAGATCAAACAATGCCGGCGGGTCGCGACGACCTCGCATTGTCCGACTTGCCCCGCTGGGCTTGTGGCTGCGCGTGATCCCGGTCCTAGAACTTGGGTATCCGTTCGGCGAAACCGTTGAAGCACGTCAGCCGCTCGTCCTCTTCCTTGGTGAAACGGCAATCCGCAACGGCCTTGGCAACGGGTGCTTTCGGATTCGGTTTGGGCGGAAAGATGGCGTCATAGCAATCCAGCCGGCCCTTCGTCCCGTCGTCGATCTCAAGGCACGCCTGCAACTTCTGCGCAACCGATTGCGGCTTGCCTTTCGGGGCCCCTTTGGCCTGTACAGCTTCGCCGCGCGGCTTCACCTGGACCAAGGGCTTTCCCCCGACCGTCGGCGGCGCGCTGCTTTGCGCAAATGCGGCGGCGGAACAGAGGATCAGGACAAGCGCTAATATGCTTCTCATATCATTCCCCTTCGATTTCCGGCTGCCGATATAAGGCAATGCCGACACGGCGTCGAGCCGAATGCGCAGGTGCAAGAAAGCACGCGGCGAAAATCCTGTCGACGGCTGCGATCGAGGGAAGCCCGTGTCAGCTGGCCGTTCCCACCACCCGACCTTGCCTGGTCAGCATCACCATGATCAGCGCAAGTGCGACAAAGCCCGTTGCGACGTAACCGCTGGTGTGCAACAGCTCGCCCGCATACAACAGGCCGCCGACCGCCGAACCGACGGCTTGCCCGATATAGAGCACCGAGGTGTTGAGCGACACCGATGCGGACGCCAGCGGCGGCGCAGCGGCAACCAGCCGCACCTGCTGCATGGAATTGGTCGAGGCGAAACCCAATCCCCAGATCGCAACCGAGCAGGCCATCAATGGATAAATTCCCGCGCTAAGCGCCCAGCCGGCGACGCCGCTCAACATCAAGGACGTGAACAACAGCGACGTCTTGTAGGCGCCCCAGGAATCGACAATGCGCGCCGCGATCGCAATTCCGATCAATCCGAACACGCCGTAGATCATGAAAACCAGCGCGACCGCATTCGGGCCCGCCTGTGTCAGCCTTGTCAGCAGCGGCGCCATGAAAGTGAACACCACGAATTGGCCCGACATCTGCAATGTCGTGATCGACAGCAGCAAAACGATCATCCGATTGCCGCCGACCTCGACCCATGTCTTGAGATCGACCGGCAAACCGACCAATCCGCGCGGCACACGCCATGCCAGCAGCAGGAAACTCAAACACGCGATCAGGCCGATGCTGCCGTAGACCGCGCGCCAGCCGTATCGGCTGGCAATGAAGGTGATCAGCGGCAGGCCGACCGCGGCGGCGATTGACCATCCGAGGAAGATGTAGGCGATGGTGCTGCCGCGCTTTTCCGCCGGCACGATCAGCGCCGCGCTGCCCGCCGCCTGGGGTGTGTACAGTGCCCCGATCGCCAGCATGACGAGGCGAATGACCAGCAGGCTGAGGTAATCAGGCGCAAAGGCGGAGGCGGCATTGGTCAGCGCCAGCACGGCTAACGTTGCCGTCAGCAGGGTGCGGCGCTCGATTCGGCTGGTCAGCCACGCCGTCAACGGCGAGCCGACGCACAGCATGACTGCGCCGAAAGTGATCAGCAGTCCGGCATCACGGATGGTAACGCCAAGATCGGACGACAATTCGCTCAACATGCCCGCTGGCGCCAGCACCGAGCAGCCGGTCACAACATTCCCGAGCATCAGGGCGGTGGGAGCAAAGCGCCGTGCGAGGTGGCCCTCTGCGGATGCATTTTCCATGCAAATGCATGTAGTACAGTCCCGCGCCGAATGAAAGCAGGAAGGCTCGGCTATTTCGGGGACGATTTTCGCTGCGGCGATTTCACGGCCGTGACCATACCGGCCAGCGGGTCAGACGGGGCGACGATGCCGATTGCAACGGCGGAATCGCCTGCTATACCGCTGTTTCCCGCTTACCTGCGCTCGTTCGCAGGAGTGAGCCACAGGAGACCGCTATGACCGATTTCAAGTACAGCATCACGAATCTGAAGCCGGCCGAGCCCCACCACAAGGTCGCCCTCACCTTCCCCGATGGCGCCAAGCGCGATTTTCCCAAAAACACCACTGGCCTCGACATCGCCAAGAGCATCTCGCCGTCGCTCGCCAAGCGCACGGTGGCGATGGCGCTCGACGGCGTCGTCAGCGATCTGGCCGATCCGATCGAGCACGACGCGAAAATCGAATTCATCGCCCGCGACGACGCCCGCGCGCTGGAGTTGATCCGGCATGATGCCGCGCACGTGCTGGCCGAGGCGGTGCAATCGCTGTGGCCGGGTACGCAGGTAACGATCGGGCCGGTGATCGAGAACGGCTTTTATTACGATTTCTTCCGCAACGAACCGTTCACGCCGGAAGATCTTCCTGCGATCGAAAAAAAGATGCGCGAGATCGTCGCGCGCGACAAACCTTTCAGCAAGGAGATTTGGTCGCGCGAACAAGCCAAGCAGGTGTTTGCCGACAACGGCGAAATGTTCAAGGTCGAACTGGTCGACGCGATCCCACCCGACCAGACCATCAATATCTACAAGCAAGGCGACTGGTTCGATCTGTGCCGCGGGCCGCACATGAGCTCGACCGGCAAGATCGGTAACGCGTTCAAGCTGATGAAGGTGGCGGGCGCCTATTGGCGCGGCGACAGCAACAATCCGATGCTGACGCGCATTTACGGAACGGCATTCGCAAAACAGGAAGAGCTCGACGCTTACCTGAAGCAGATCGAGGAAGCCGAGAAACGCGATCACCGCAAGTTGGGGCGGGAGCTCGATCTGTTTCACTTCCAGGAAGAAGGTCCGGGCGTGGTGTTCTGGCACGCTAAGGGCTGGACCATCTTCCAGACGGTGGTTGCCTACATGCGCCGTCGCCTTGCCGGCGATTACCAGGAGGTCAACGCGCCGCAGATGCTCGACAAGTCGCTGTGGGAAACCTCCGGTCACTGGGACTGGTTCCGCGAGAATATGTTCGCGGCGCAATCGGCCGGCGACGAGACCGATGACAAGCGCTTGTTCGCGATCAAGCCGATGAACTGCCCGGGCCATGTGCAGATCTACAAGCACGGCCTGAAGAGCTACCGCGACCTGCCGCTGCGATTGGCCGAATTCGGCGTGGTGCATCGCTATGAACCGTCAGGCGCGATGCACGGGCTGATGCGGGTGCGCGGCTTTACCCAGGACGACGCCCACGTGTTCTGCACCGAGGCGCAGATGGCCGACGAGTGTCTGAAGATCAACGACCTGATCCTGTCGACCTATGCGGATTTCGGCTTCACGGGCGAACTCACGGTGAAGCTCTCGACCCGCCCGGACAAGCGGGTCGGCACCGACGAGATGTGGGATCACGCCGAACGCGTGATGGCCACCGTATTGTCGCAGATCGAAGCGCAGGGCCACAACCACCGTATCAAGACTTCCATCAATCCCGGTGAAGGCGCGTTCTATGGTCCGAAATTCGAATACGTGCTGCGCGACGCCATCGGCCGCGATTGGCAATGCGGCACCACCCAGGTCGACTTCAACCTGCCGGAAAGGTTCGGCGCCTTCTACATCGATGCCGACGGCTCGAAGAAAGTGCCGGTGATGGTGCATCGCGCGATCTGCGGCTCGATGGAGCGCTTTATTGGCATCCTGATCGAGCACTATGCGGGCAGCTTCCCGCTTTGGCTGGCGCCGGTCCAGGCCGTCGTCACCACCATCACTTCCGAAGGCGACGAATACGCGAAAGTTGTCGCCACCGCAGCGCGGCGCGCCGGTCTTCGCGTCGAGATCGACCTGCGCAACGAGAAGATCAACTATAAGGTCCGCGAACATTCGCTGGCGAAAATCCCGGCGCTGCTGGTGGTCGGCAAGAAGGAAGCCGACACCCATTCGGTTTCGGTTCGCCGCCTTGGCAGCGAGGGACAGAAGGTGATGCCGACGGATGAAGCGATTGCGGCGCTGGTCGATGAAGCGACCCCGCCGGACCTGAAGCGGGCGCAAGCGACGATTTGAGCAGCCTTGTCTGTTTCACAATCGATCTAAATCAGCTTCCACCTGCCTCGCTGTTCACCTATCTCATGAGACGAGATTCCCCACCCAAACGAAGGCCACCGCATTGCCCGACGCCATCGATCTCCTGAGAATCCGCCGTTCAGTGAAACCGCGCGAGATGAACGGTCCCGGGCCCTCGCCCGCCGAACTCGACACCATCCTCACCATCGGCGCGCGGGTGCCCGACCACGGCAAGCTGACGCCATGGCGTTTTATCGTGTTCGAGGGTGATGCGCGGGTTCGCGCTGGCGAAGTGATCGCGCAAGTGTTCGCGCGCAAGAATCCGAATGCCGCGCCGGCCGATATTGACGTCGAAAGGCGAAGGCTCGCCGACGCACCGCTGGTGGTCGCCGTCGTCAGCTTCGTCAGGCCGCATCCCAAGGTGCCGAGATGGGAGCAGGAATTATCGGCGGGCGCCAGCGCGATGAACATCGTCACCGCCGCGACCGCGCTTGGCTACGGCGCATGCTGGCTGACCGGCTGGTTTGCGTTCGATCGGGACGTGCTGGACGGACTGGGATTGAAGGCCGACGAAAAGCTGGCCGGCTTCGTCCATATCGGCACGCAGACCAAACCCAGCGAAGATCGTCCACGTCCGGCGCTGTCGGACATCGTTACGCGCTTCTAGCGCGCGACGACCTCGACTTCGCCATCAACACCGTTGACGACGTTGAAGGGCCGCTCGTACACCTTGCCTTCGTTCTTGGCGATGGCGCGGTATTCGCCTTCCGACAGCACCACGCGCGGGAATGCACCGATCAATTCCTTGATGACGTCGCCGCCAGGCGTGATCACCGACCAGGCAGTATTGGCCAAGGCCTCGCCGCCCTTGTCACTCACCAGCTTCAGCGTGATCACGGCAGCACGGTGCGTGACGATCACGTCGGTCAGCTTGCTGGCCTGAACGCGGATATCCGAGCGCACCACGGAATTGGCATCGCCATAGTTGGAGATGATGTAGTAGGTCCCCTCCGGCAGCAGCACGACCTCGCCGGCGCCGACGTTCGGCACCAGCGACGCACGCTCGCCGACCTCGAATTGGCTGCCCTTGTAGATCGCGAATGAAATCTGGTTTTGCGGAATCTTCGAGCTGCCGACGCGGCCCTCGATCCGCAGTCCGCCGGCGGGAAGCAGGAACGATTCGCGGTCGGTCTCGGCCTTCAGGGTCACCGCGCGCACCGCGCTGACCAGCCCCAAAGCGACGTGAATGACATAACTGCCGGGCGGCAACACCATATTGGGGGTCGCGCCGCGATCCTCGCGGATCAATTTGAATGTGCCGGTTTCATCCGGCCGGTCCGAAAAAACCCGCCACACCAACCCGTTATTGATAACCGGCAGATCCTTGCCGTAACGCGCCGTCAGCGACAATACCGCCTGCCCCGGAGCCGCGCCTGGCGGCGGCGCCACCGGCGGCATGACGGCGATGGAGGGTTGCGTCAACGGCGCCGGCTGGCTTGGGGCCGCCGCCGGACCGGCAGGTGGAACGAGGTTGATGGCGCTGCCCGGATCCGGGACCGAACTGGGCGGCACCGGCGGGGGGTGATCGGTGAACATCTGGGCCCTCGCCGGGACGAACACCCCGGAAACCAGCAATCCGGCGAGCGCAAGCGCCCGCACCAAGCGTCCGCGCCGCCTGGACCGATCGAGCCGGTGCCCCCCTGATGCCATGCGCATGCTTTTCAACGAAAACGCGGCAAATTCAAGCCTACGGCCTCCCCACATAGGGACGAGGGAACCGGCCTGACCGTCCGCACGTTACGTCCGCGGTCGCGATCCAGTCACAATCCCTGCCTAGCTCGGCACCAACGTCGCATAAACCATGCTTATGGTAGATTCTGGTGGGGCCAAGCGGGCGCGAATAAGCTCGCGTCCAGGAGAGTTCAGGTGCTGGATATTTTGATCGGACGCGGCCACGGCAGCTCGGATGGGCGGGACAAGGTTGGTCTCGGCAGCATCCGGCGACCGGTGATCGGGCTCGCGCTGGGCGGCGGCGCCGCCCGCGGACTTGCCCATATCGGCATCCTCCGCACCTTGATCGCTCACGGCATCGTCCCGAACGTCGTGGTCGGCACCTCGATCGGTGCTGTGGTCGGCGGCGCCTACGCGGCAGGCCACCTCGATGCGCTCGAACGATGGGCACGCGGCCTGCAGCCGCGAAATATTCTCGGCTACCTCGATATCCGCCTCAACGGCTCTGGGCTGATCGGCGGCGACAAGCTGGCGGCTCAGCTGGAGGCGGCCATCGGTCCGATGCTGATCGAGGATCTACCGATCAAGTTTGCAACCGTGGCCACGGAAGTGCGCACCGGGCACGAGATTTGGTTGACTCACGGCCGCATCGTCGATGCGATGCGCGCCTCCTACGCGCTGCCGGGGATATTTTCGCCGGTTCTGGTGGGCGACCGGTGGCTGGTCGACGGCGCTTTGGTGAATCCGGTCCCGGTATCGGCGGCGCGTGCATTCGGCGCCGAAATCGTGATCGCCGCCAACCTCTCCAGCGACGTGTTCGCGCATTCAACGACGATCTATTCGCACGGTCCAGCGACCGAACTAACGGTGGCGGTCACGGCAGAACCCGTGATCGAGCCCGCTCCGCCGAAACGCGGTTTCGGCCGGCTGTTTTCCGCCGAACGAACCATGAAGCGAGAATTTTTCGGCAGCGGCGGACGGCCGGGCATTTCCTCGGTCATGGTCGATGCATTCAACATCATGCAGGACCGCATCACCCGCGCCCGCCTCGCTGGGGATCCGCCTGATTTGTTGATCTCGCCGCGCGTCGGTCAAATCGGCTGGTTCGATTTCCATCGGGCCGATGATCTGATCGCGTTTGGCGCGCGCTCCGCCGAGCGCGCCATCGATTCGATCCAGGAAGCCATCCACATTCTCGCGCCAGCCAGCCCGCGCGGGCCGGATGCGACCGTCGAAAAGGTTCCGTGAGCCTCGCTCAGGCGGTCTTGATATACTCGCGCATCGCTTCCTGCTCCATCTCATATTCCCTGACGCGCCATTTCACGATGTCGCCAATCGAAATCAGGCCGACCACCCTGCCGTCCTCGAGCACCGGCAAGTGCCTGAACTTTCCCAAGGTCATCATTTCCATGATCGCACTGACGGTATCGGCCTGTTTGCAGCTGATAACCTTGCGGGTCATCACCGCGCTGACAGGTTCATCGAGCACCGAGGCGCCGCGTTCGCCGAGCACGCGCACGATGTCGCGCTCCGAAAGAATACCTTCGATGCGGCCGTTGCTCATCACCAGTACGGCGCCGATCCGGCGTTCTGCCAGAATCCTGATCGCATCCGAGAGTTTCGCATCCGGCTCAACGCTCTGGATCTGATGGCCCTTGGTATCGAGAATTGCACGTACCGTCATTGTCATCTCCCTGAAGCCGATCGCGCGCTTTCGTGCGCGCGATCTTTGTTCCCTTGAGTTTTCAATCAACAGTCTGGCGCCACTTTCGTTGCGGCGCGTGCGGCAAGCGCGGCTATAATGACGCTAGCGGGTTTTGCCTGATCACGCAGTGATGATGGATGAAATCGCGATGCGCCGCAAGCGACGATCAGCCGCTGTGCGACGCATCGGATGACGACGCATCCGCAGCATCGGCGGCACCGCGCGGCACCGGATCGAACAGCGAAAACAACAGCAGGCCGGCGAAGAATCCGCCGATATGCGCCTGCCAGGCGACGCTGGCGCCATCGAGGCCGATCGCGATCGATCCAATGCCGAAGATGATGTTGACGCCAAACCACACTGCGAGAAAAGCCAACACGCGGGTGTTGCGCAACGCCTGCATCAAGGACAGCGCCGGCACCCGCGCCGCCGCATCGGCATCGCCGCGGCTGAACGACAGGAAACTGCCCTTCACGAAGGCAAACCGAATCGCGGCCGCCATGGTGCCGGACACCGAGGCCGAAGCGCCGATCATCGGCGCCACCGCGTGTTCATGGGTGAGCAGATGCGCCAGTGCCCCGGCGGCCGCCGTTACCGCCATGAAGGCAAAAAACCTGATCGCGCCAAAACGGCGCGCCAGCGCGCTGCCGAACGGCAACAACCACAGCACATTGAAGCCGATATGGCTGAGATTGGCGTGCAGCAGCGAATAGGTCACGAAGGTCCACACTTTGGCCCCGGCGCCGCCCGGAAAGGTGATCGCCAGCAGGGTCGAATCGTAGCGCTTCGGAATGAATCCGAACACGTCGACGGTCCAGTTCTCCAGTTCCGGCGGCAGCAGCACGCGCAGGTGAATGACCGCAATCAGCAGGATATAGGCCGTGAGCGCGCCAGGCAGCGTCAGGACCGGCTCGCGCGGCGGCTCCGGCGGCAACTCTGGTTGGGACTCCGGGGCAAATTCCAAGGGCGGTCGAAGACCTCGAGCGGCGGCTCTCGCGAGCGATTGCGCCCAATTAGGCGGCTTGGCCGCGCGGTGCAAGGCCGGGATCACCGCTGAAGCGGAAAATGACTCTCGCGATGGGCCATCGCATCCAGGATCGCCGGGGAATATCTTTCGACGATTCGATCGAAGGCCTCGATGTAGTGGCCTGCCGCAACAGCGAAACTGCCATTCGCCCCACGGGCCGATTGGGTCAACAAAAAAAGGGAGGGCTCTGAGAAAGCCCTCCCCTGGGTCCGTGACCTTGCGCTCGGGGAAATGGGTTTACGTCCCAACCCGCGCGGCGGCCAAACTGTCTGACACCGCCTGTGTAACAACTCGCCGACAATACCCACCGTGGCGGCGAACTGAAACCACATAGTTAACTTAACCTTAACGGCGCAAAGACGCGGCCACGACGCGCAAATGCCGCCAACGGCATGGACGCTGCAGTGTCTGTCTTGCAAAACAAAACCGGGGAATGCGCGTGCGCGAAAGCGGGACAAAGGTGTCTCGCCCCGCCATCCGCCGGGGCAAGGCCAAGCCATGAAGCATCCATCAAGCCGCGAATTCTTTGCATATTGGGACCAAAAGCGTGGGCTCGATCGGGCGCCCGACCGCAGCGAGATCGAGCCGAACGCGGTCCGCCAGCTACTCGGCGACATCTTCGTGCTGTCCTGCGACGATGCCGCCGGCCATCCGTTCCGCGTCGCCGGCACGCGTCTTTGCGCCCTGCTCGGTCGCGATCTGAAGGATCGCAGTTTTTCGGCGCTGTTCGAGCCGCAGGCACGCCCTGAGATCGAGGAGATCGTCGCCGTGGTCGCGCAAGAAATGCTGGTGGCGGTTGCCGGCATCACCGCGACTTCCGAAGACTGCTCGCCGGCGCATCTGGAACTACTGCTGCTGCCATTCAATGCCCGCCCGCACGCGCCGATCAGCTTGACCGGGTTGCTGGCGCCATTCGAGAGCGGACACCGCGTGCTGCGCGATTTCAGGCTGACCTCGTGGCGCTATCTCGGCCACCAACCGCAAAAGCTGCTTCCGCGGGCCTTGCGCAAACTCAAGGTCGCACGCGGCTTCATGGTCTATGAAGGCCTGAGCTAGAGCTGTCCAACGCCGCACAAAGTAAATGCCAGCCACTTCATGCGACCGCCGCTAACGGCTCGTTAACCTTGCTGGCCGTAGGGTCAGGCGACACCGAGCAACCGGTTGTCGGGTGGCGAAGATGGCGTTTGCGCAGAAAAAATCGACGTTGCCGGCCGCCGAGGAGCGCCGCCGATTTCAACGCGTAAAAGTCCATCTGCTCGGCCGTTACATGCTGCCGGACCGCCGCGAATTTCCCTGCCAGATCATTAACATGTCACCGGGCGGATTGGCCCTGCTGGCGCCCGGCATCGGCAATGTCGGCGATCGCGTCATCGCCTATCTCGACCACATCGGCCGGGTCGAGGGCAAAATCACCCGGATCATCGATAATGGTTTTGCCATGAGCGTGGGCGCAACCGCGCGCAAGCGCGACAAGCTCGCCGCGCAGCTGACCTGGCTCGCCAACCGCGACATCCTTAATTTACCGGAAGACCGCCGGCACGACCGTATCATACCGCGCAACCCGATCGCGCTGCTCACGCTCGAGGACGGCACCAAGATGACCTGCCGGATCATCGACATGTCGCTGTCCGGCGCGGCGATCGCCGCGGAAAACCGGCCGCCGCTGAAGTCCCTGGTCATGCTCGGCAAGATCCAGTCCCGGGTGGTGCGAAACCTGGAAGAAGGCTTTGCGCTCGAGTTCGTGCACGAGCAGATGGCCGACACGCTCGAAGACAGCGTTACCGCGCGGTAAAGCGCAGCACCCCCCGATCTCCGGTTTTTCCGACCTGCTGAAGGCGCGTCCGTAGCGCAGGGTGCCGCTTTCAGCGCTTTTCGTTTGTCGCACTGGGTTAACACGCCCGGCTCGCCGCCCCGCAACCGAGGGAACCGCGGGCACTGGCGTGTTAACGTGTAAAATTTGAATCGATTGCCGTTCTTTAAAAATCTAGTCGAATTTTATTCAAGTATAGATCGAATTAGCCCCGCCTTTTACTTGCATTCATCTCGAATGTACTCGCCCTACTTAGCGCCAGCGCAAAGCCTTTGTGCGAAACGTGGTCCCAACAAGAAACGGGGGCCGCGATGTTTGGGTTCAGGGGACAGGGCAAGGGACTGGCGATTATTGCCGTCCTGGTGGGATTGAATGCACCGGCAAAGGCCGGCGACGAGCGAGTACTTTACGCCAGCCTGGGCGAGGTGACGCGTGCGCCGATCGGCTGGGTCGAGTTCTGCAGCGATAATCCCGGCGATTGCCGCGGCGGTACCTCACAGCCGCGCGACATCGTGATGTCGCAGACCGCCTGGCGGGATCTGGTACGGGTCAACCGCTGGGTCAACGAGACAGTGAAGCCGATGACCGACATGGATCATTGGGGCGTGATCGAGAAATGGTCGTTACCGACCGACGGCTATGGCGACTGCGAGGACTACGTGCTTCTGAAGCGCAAAATGCTGATGGACGCGGGCTGGCCGCGCGAGGCGCTGTTGATCACCGTGGTGCGCGACAAGAAGGGCGAAGGCCACGCCGTGCTGACCGTGAAAACCGACAAGGGCGAATTCATTCTCGACAACCAGAACGAAGCCGTCGTGGCCTGGACCGAGACCGGCTACCGCTTCGTCAAGCGCCAATCGCAAAGCGATCCGAATGTGTG
This sequence comes from uncultured Alphaproteobacteria bacterium, assembly GCA_963840155.1. Lineage (GTDB taxonomy): Bacteria > Pseudomonadota > Alphaproteobacteria > Rhizobiales > Xanthobacteraceae > Bradyrhizobium. Next base: position 246,469 of record CAWIXP010000001.1, on the reverse strand, counting down.
GATCTCGTTAGGTGACAGCCGTCCCGCGCTCGCCACCGCCACCGCGCGCGATCGCTGAGAACAGATAACGGAGACACGCGACCCGGTCACATCCCCACCCCTCCCCGTCCCGACCGGATCGCGCGCGGCCAGCCTTCCCCCAAAGGCTGGCCGCACCTTTTTTAGCCCTATAAACCCTGTTTTGGGCTGGGTCTCCCACCTCGGCTCGTGGTAAGTCCGGGAGCTTCGATTTCCAACCGGCTTTGGATTGCCATGATCGAAATCGCATCCCGGGATGCAAATGCAAACGGAATTGCGCGTATCGGCTCGCAGCCGATCGCGCTCGCGGCCGGGGCACTGGTGTTGATCGTGCTCGGGGTTGGCGCGATCGCGCTATGGCGGGCTCACACCGGCATCTCTCCCGAGCAAGAGCGGCTCATGGCCGCTCGTCAGTTGCAGGCGCGGGCGGCACAAGCCTCCGAGCAGCTGATGGAAAAAACCAAGGGCCTGGAGACGACGCAACAGGAATCCATCGACCAGCTACAAGTCGTTCAGGATCAGTTGCAGGCCGTCAAGCATCTGCTCGCCGCACAGCAGGCCGAGGCTAAGCGGCTCTCCGAACGGATATCCGGTCTCGCCGAGGCGATCGACGGTCTGCGGCATTCGTTCGCGAGCGCCCAGGCGAGCGAAACGTCCAAGGACAAGGACTCGGCAGCCCGCAACAAATCGATCCGATCGAGAGCTAACGCCGCAAAGAGCGGCAATCGCCAGCCGACGAGGTCGGGCGGCTAACGACGGAAGCGCGAGACTATTGCTTACCGGGTTGCTGGCCGCGCCGCCACGGACCCAGACGGCTGCTCAGAGATCGTCGAGCTGAGCGCCACTGTGACGCACCGCTCGGTCGAGGAATCTCTCCAGCGCTGCAATGCAGGTACGATCGCGATAGATGCGGTGCTTTTTGCTCGCGATCTCCACTGATAACCCAGTTCGCTTTGCCCGGTCGCGTCCGAGATCACCCGCGATTGAAACATATTCGTCGATCGTCCGGGCTGTCGTCGCGCGGACATCCATCATTTCCAGGATAGCCGCGCTATGGCGGCCGCGCATCATCTCGCCGGCGAAAGCCACGATCGGAAGATTGTGAACCAGGCTTTCCAGGATCGAGTTGCAGCCTGACCAGCCGATGCTGTCCAGGACGATATCGCACTGACCGATTGCGGCGACAAAGCGAGCAGGTGTCAGCCGCGGCAGGAAGACACAGTGATTTGCGGCGTCGAGACCGGCAGTTTTGAATGCCCGCTCGAGGCGCTCCTTAAACAGTTCGGTGACGCCCCGCCCGCCGCCGAACTCGATGAAGGTGAACTGACAGCCGGGGACCTCGGCGGCAATCCGGGCAAAAACGGCGTCGAACCGCGGCAAATACTTCGGCAAGGATTGACAGCACCAATAGACCACGGCGCCGGCACGAAGACCCAACTGCGCCCGCTCGATCCGCTCAGGCGGAGCGCCCACGGGTTCGTAATAAATCGAAAGATTGGGAAGCCGGATCAGCCGCTCGGTGTAATGATCGGCGGCGTCGGCCGGCTCCATGAGATCGCTGCCGATGAAGTAGTCGATGGTCGGAAATCCAGAGGTGACGGGGTGTCCCCACGACGCGCATTGAACTTTGGCGAGCCGTTGGGCCGCCAGCTGCGCCGACACCTTGTCCATCCCGATCTCGGGAAAAATCAGCGCATGAGGTGCATCATCCAGGATCGTGCGCCGCCACGCATCGACCGACCGGGGGCCCTGTACAAAGCGTTGGCATAGTGTCGCCGCAGCCTCGGTAGCGTCATCGCGTTCGCCGCTTGTGTGATAGCCGGTAAGGTGGAATCGATCGCGGTTCAACTGCTCGAGCCAGCCCTTGATCGGAATCTTCCAGTTCGAGTGTTGTCTGAAAAAGCCGCTGACGATACCCAACCTGATCTTCTCGTTTGAAGCCGGAGCGTCTGACGGGACCGCCGTCGCGTATTTCGCGGCCATGATCTTGCACACCAGTGAGCCATACAAGACTTGCAGGTCCTTGTCGTTGCAACCCTGATAAGGCAGATAAAAAGGCTGAGACGAGCCGATCGCGTCTGCTAGCCTCGCCGGTGCTGCGTCGGCTTTTACGTCCGTACACAATTTGGCCAGCCGACCGGCATAGGCCCCGCGCCGCTCGGCGACTTCGGATGAATCCCTGTAAAGTGCCGGAAGCTCCGCCATGCACAGCGCAAGCTCGGCTTCCAGAAACTTCGGCTCCAGCGCAAGTGCTTGCGCAAAATGCGCTCTCGCTTCCGCGATCCTTGTCTCGCCGCGCAGTGCCATGCCGCAATTGTAGTGGGCCATGAACGAGTTTGGATCGATCGCAAGGGCCGCCTCATATTGCGCGATCGCATCGGCATGCCGGCCTGTGGCGCGGAGAACATTGCCGAGATTGTTGCGCGCACCGCTACCCTGCGGCCGCAGCGCTACCGCGCGCTCGGCATGAGCGAGCGCTTCGGGCAGACGATCCATATCCTGGAGCAAGACGGCGAGATGGACATGCGCATCGACAAAATCGGGGTGCAGCGATATGGCGCGGCGATAATACTTCTCGGCATCGGACTTCCGGCCCGCCAATTCCCAAGCCGAGGCAAGATTAAAATGCGCAACAGGAGAATCCGGTGTGTTTTTCAGCACCAGTTCGAACTGCGCTACCGCCTCCTCGATGCGCCCTAGCGAGCGCAACCCGCGTCCGAGATTGTTGCGCGCCTCGTTGTAGCCGGGATTTATCGCCACCGCGCGCTCGAAGCAGGATACCGCGTCCGCGAACAAGCCGTTGGCCGAGAGGATCACGCCTCTGTCGTTGTGCGCCTCGGCGAAATCCGGATCGAGCAATACGGCCTGCCCGACCAGCGCTGCCGCATCGGCGCGTTTCAGCTGATGCGCTGCCACTCCCAGCAGGTGAAACGCGCGCGCATTCTTCGGATCGGCATCGCAGACCAGCCGATAAAGCCGTTCGGCGTCGACCAGTCTACCCGCGCGATGATGGGCCATCGCGGCGGTGAGCATCTGCTCGGAACGGCCCCCGGCATTCATCGCGGCGTTCTGACGTCAGTCACACGACCGATATCTTCCGAGACCGAGATCGACCTCGCAGGGGCTCCCGTAGACCCAGACCGGCTGGTCGCAGGGCAGCGCGCGCGTCGAACGGTATGGCGTGTTACATGCAATGTTTGAGGCGGGATGCAAAACCAGCCGTCCGCCGCTGTATGGCGCCGGCAGAACGATCGGCGCCGCATCCTGGCCAACGTAGGCGTGGTGATGATGCCTTCGTGACTTATGGGCATCGGCAAATCCATTGCCGGTGCAAAGCGCGACGATGGCCGCGAGCGTGACGATGGTTCGCATCAGCATGATTTCCGTTCCTTATCCTGTCGATCGCCGATTGAAAACGCGGCCGGCCGCTCTCCGGAAAGCCAAGTTTGCCACATCCGCGTGTAGGCCGCCTCGATATATCCGGTCAATTCTGGGAGATCGAACAGGGCGCTGGCGTCGCGATCCCTCTCCAACTGCCGCCGCAGCTCGATCAAGCGCTGTGGCGCGCGCGCCAGCGCCAGGGCCGTCTGTTCGTATTCCCGGAGCGATGCCGTGATCAATTCCGGCTTGCCGATCGCCGTCAGCAGGCTGCTCGCGACGCGGCCCGCGAAAGTGTTTCCGCGGCAGGTGAGGACCGGCAGTCCGGCCCACAGCGCATCGCTGGCGGTGGTGTGCGCGTTGCAGGGCAACGTATCGAGAAACAAATCGGCATGCCGGTGGCGCTCCAGATGTTGGGCGGACGGCACCATCGGAGCAAACACCAGCCGGTCGGAGGCCACGCCGCGTTTCCCGGCTTCCGACCGTAAATTGCCTTCGACCGATCCGTTCGCCGCCAGCAGCCACAACACGCTGCCGGGAACCGAGCGCAGCAAGCCCATCCAGATATCGAACACCACGGGCGATATCTTGTAACTGTTGTTGAAGCTGCACAACACCAAGCCCTCGCTTGGCAGTCCCCAATGTTGCCGCGAGCTACGAGTGCTCGCCGCCTCGCGCTTTCTGTCGTTCGCCTGGTAGCTGACGGGAAGGTGAACCAGCCTTTCCCTGAAGAAGGCTTGCTGGCTCTCGGGCACCACGACCGGGTCGACCATGATGTAATCGATGAAATCCGCGCCCATGGTGGCGGGATATCCGAGATAGCTCACCTGCACCGGCGCCGGCCGATAGCATGATATCGCCGGCCGGGCGTGATGGGTGTAGCCCTTGAGATCAATCAGAATGTCGACTTCGTCCGCATGAATAGCGTGCGCCGCCTCGCGATGGGACTGGTCGCGAATATCAACGAAACGTTCGAACGCCCGGCCAAGCCGCGCGCGCATCGGGCTCTTGTCGTCGGGACCGTAGGAATATGCCAACACCTCGAAACGCCCGCGGTCGTGGCGCTCGAACAATTCAGCCATCAGCTGCGCGGTGGCGTGCTGATGGAAATCTCCGGACAGATAGCCAAGACGAATGCGCTCCCTCGCAACGAAGGGTTTATGCTTAAAAACAGCTTCCGGCGGCGGCTGGATCGGCCTGATCCATTGCTGCGCCGCGATCAGCTGATCCGACGCGGAAGCCGCCGTCGACAGCAAGTAGAATGGCGGCACGCGAACTCCGCGGCGTACCATCGCGAGCAGTTTTACCTCGTCCTCCTCGCGATCGTCCCACGCGCAGGCCTGCGCGCGATGATAGATGAGCTGGCTGAACGCATCGGCGTAATCGGGCCGAAGATGCAGTGCGTCGCGATAGGCCGAGATCGCGCCTGCCAAATCGCCGAGCTCACGGCAGGCATTTCCCAGATTGTAAAGCGCTTCCGGGAAATCGGCCTTGAGTGTCAGCGCCTGTTCAAACGCCGCCCGTGCTTCGCCAGCGCGTCGCTCGGCCAGCAGCGCCGTCCCCAGATTGTTGCAGGCGCCGGCGTGCTGCGGCATCCGTTCGATGAGCTGACGGTAAAGCTCGAGCGCTTCGGCGGCGCGCCCGAGTTCCTGAAGGACAATGCCGGCATTGTTGATGGCGTCGGCGTAGTCCGGGCGAAGCCCGATCGCCTGACCGTAGGCCGCCAAGGCGTCTTCCAGTCTGGCCTGTTGCTGCAGCACGGTCGCGCGATTGTAATGCGCCTCGGCGTAATCGGGTTGCAGCTTGATGGCATTTTCAAAGGCCCCCAGTGCCGGGGCGAGCAGACCGCGGTCCTTCAGGACGGTCCCCAGATTATTGTGGCCGACGGCAACCCGCGGATTGAGTGAAATCACCCTGACATAGGCGGCTTCGGCGGCATCCAACTCGTTTTTCTGATGCAGGACAACGCCAAGGTTGAATTGCGCCTCGGCATATCCAGGCCTCAAGGCGACCGCGTCGCGATAGGCCGATGCCGCCTGGTCGAGCCTGCCTTGCATCTGCAGCAGCACGCCGATGTTGTTGTGGGCTTCTGGATAATCGGGTCTCGCCTCGATCGCGGACGCATAAGACGCCATCGCGTCTTCGAAGTTGCCTTGCTGCCTCAACGCGTTGCCGAGCGCGAAATAGGCTTCGGGATACTTCGGCTTGAGTTTTATGGCCTGCCGGTGCGCGGCAATGGCGTCCGCCGGCCTGCCCTGTTGCTGCAACACCGAGCCAAGATTGTTGTAGCCGGCGGCATCGTCGGGGCGCAGCTCGATCTCCCGGCGAAACAGCCGTTCGGCGCCTGCGAGATCGCCTTGCTGGGCCGCAATGATGCCAAGGTTGCCGAATGCGGCAGCGTTGGTGGGATCAATTCTCAGGACCGAAGCATAAAGCCGCTTGGCATCGGCGACCGAGCCCCTGCGGTGCGCCGCCACGGCGTCTTCCAGTAGCTGTTGTGGTGTTGGAGATCCCACAGCGTCGTTCGTTCTCACGCGAAACCCGCAGCATTCATTCGCGCTGCCGATAGTTGGTGTATTGGAGGTCGAAACTCGTCGCTCCATAAAGTTTCACGTAGAGCGTGGGACCGGACAGCCTGACTTCGTCGATCGAGCGCGGTCCCTTGAACAAGGTGCCCTCTTTCTCGTGGCCGGCCGCATAGATCACGGCCTGCCCGGTCGGCGGCGTCAGCGTCACAATCATAGTCACCGCCAATGCCGATTCAGGAATGTATTTCGAGACGTTGACCTCGATCGGCGTCGGCTCGACCGGCGCGGCGGGCGGCTCTTCGGCCTGCGCCATTTGCACCAAGGCGGGCGGCGGCTGCATATCCATGGTCGGTTCCCTGCAATCACATTGGTCTAGCAAAGTTCTACCGCGGCGAGGTGCAGCTCAAAATCAATTTTCAGGCCATTTTACCGCCGCCAGTCGAGGATCCCTGCAGGCCGGGTTTTGAGCGCATCGAAACCAATCGTTCAGAGACATGAAAAAGGGGACTCGTCACCAAGCCCCCCTCTCATCAGCTTTTCGTCGGCGCTCAGAAGTTGAACGTCATCCCTGTGGTCGCAGCTCTGATTTTCGCGCCGCCGATCGTGTCGTTGGCGGCATCGCGCGAGCAGACCTGGTAGCCATGGCCGCTTGCGCCGAGGCAGTAGTGCGCGCCCAGGCCGTTGTCGAGCTCCGATGCAACGATGTACCAGCTCGCCCAATCGTTGAAGTAGTAACGGGCGCCGATCGCATACTGGGTGGCGTCATTGCTGAACAGGTTTGCCTGGATATCTCCGGGGATATTGGCCGCCCCCAATACGACCGTCGTAGCGGCGGCGCTGTTAGAGGCCAGCATGGCCGGATTACCCGGGCTCTTGAAGGCGTGAGCATAAGAACCGCTGACTGCCCATTGGCCGATGCGCTGGGTTGCGCTGGCGAACACGGCATCGCGCGAGCGCTCATTGAACGGTTCTTCGGCCGGAGTTACTTCGCGCCGTATCCATTCGTAATAGGCGTTCAGCGCAAGATCGCCCAGGCCGTCATTAAAGTGATAGCCGCCGCCGACCTTCGCGGCCCATTCGTTGTGGACCCCTGTCATGACTACAGAACCATCGGCCAAGATGACAGGTGCTCCAGGACCGAATTCAGTATTGTCGTCGCCGCGGCGGTTGACTGCCTTCATGAAGCTCAAAGGCGGCGATCGCGGAGAACGGACCGTTCTTGTAGGTCAAAGCCGCGCTATAGGCATTGCCATAGGAACCGTCGGTACAACCTTCGCCGCCGATGTTGCCTCCGGTCGCGCCGCCGGTGCCGGGGAAATTGCTGCCGCTGCCGCGCGCGGAAGCGCCGTTACATTGAAATACATCGCCGTATGCAAAGTCGGAGTTATCCGGGGCGTAATTCTGGCCCGGCGAGAACAACGCGCTGAACTGGAAGCCGTTCCAGATCGGCGATTCATACCAGACCGAGTGATTCATGCGCCAGTCGAACTCGGCCCGGTTGTCGCCGCCGGTATTGCCCATGATCGAGTTATAATCGCCGAGCGTTCGCGAGAACGGATCCATCGAGCTCGTGGCTTTCTTGTAAGGCGTATCGGACTTGCCGGCCTTGATGGAGCCCCATGGACTCTCCACGCCTAAAAAGCTGTCGCGCGTGCCGAATGCGGCGCGCTCGAATGGGGCGGCCGCGATGTCGACCTGAGATTCGAGTTGCGCCACGACCGCCATGCCGTCCCAGCCGTAGGGCGCAAGGTTATGCCTGACGCGAACGCCAAAGCTGGAGATATTGCTCGCGATCCCGAGTTTGGTCCCCTGATCGAAAACCGATGGATTGAAGATGTCCCCGGATAGATCGATCGATCCGTAGAGCGTCACTGTGGTGTTGTCGATCAGCGGTCCCAACGGACCAGCTTTTACCGGCATGCCGCCGATCATCGGGCCGGGCGGCAAAGCGGGCGAGGGCGCGACCGCGGCGTGCAGAACCGGGTTGCCCTTGAATTTGCCGGGCTCGACAGCGACCGGCACGGGTGCCACGGCTACCGGCCTTGCGGACATGCTCCGGACCTTCGCTCGCAGTTCGGCGTTCTCTTTCTCGATCCTGTCGAGCCGCGCCATCACGTCGTCGAGCGTTGCCGATCGCGCCGCGCCGCTGAATGAAACCAGACACAGAGCGGCGCATGCCGTCCCCGAAAGAAGCTTATTTCTCATTGGTCGTCCCCACCGCTCGAGCCCCCGAGTCAACTTCGGAGCGAAAGGGAGCGTAGTGTATGCCAGATGCCAAAAGGAAGGTGGCAACAGGCCGGCTGGTCGGATATTCCCAACCTGTCACAAAAATGGTACAGTAATACTGTGCGGTGCAGCAATTTGTCGCAGGGTTTGTGCCATTTCGACGCAGCTTGCGGTTGTCTGGCTTAATTACCGGCGTTCACACGGGCTTAGGGTCGGGGCGCACGCGCGGCGCGCGCTTCGGAACGCCCCAGTGCACAATCCATGGTTGCGCGTCTTCGAAAGCGATTGGCCGATCAGTCCGCCCACGGCTTTTCACCGCGCTGGATGCGTTGTGAAATCTCGGTCTGGAACGCCGGTGGGCCGAACGCAAACCAGTCCTGATCGATTTGGTAGATCAGAAGCCGCTTCTGTTCCGAACTGAACCTCATCAGCCAATCCAGCGCTTTCCTCTTCGGACGGTCCCCGGCCGGGACCACCACGTCGACCGGCAGCCCACGCCAGAAGAAATTGGCGGCCAGCATGATCATGTCGGACTTGTCCGGACGCATCCAATCAGGAAGCGGGCTCGAGGCCGCCAGCCATCCGCAAATGAACTCGCGGCACGGATGCTGTGGACGTTCGCTATAGATCGAGCACTGGTGCTGGATGCTGAACGGACACGGCTTTCCCCGCTGCACGTGATGTCCACGCACTTCGATCTGCAGCCAGCCATCGCAGCATGCCGTGCAGCTTCCGCAGCTTCGCAAGGATTGCCCGTTCAACCAATTCCCCAAAATAGCGGCAAAAACCATCAACGAACCGGTTTATGCCTTGCCAAGTCTTGCCCGCAACCTTTTTGCGCGGATTGTGAACTGGATCACATATGCCCCGGTATTGCTCGGGCAATGTGTAATTCACCGGATGGCGTGAGCCGATTTCAATGTCCGGGGCTGGCAAGGCCGTTGGCGGTATATTGCGTCGACGGCCTTGTTTTTTCTCCCGCCGGTCCTGTTCCGGCCACTCCCAGCTTCCATGCTCGCAGGCTGGTGATTTGCGTTCGGCAGCGTTTGTTTGCTGAATGATGGTTCGGGCCACTGCTCACCAGCCGGAGAAATCCATCATGAGTGCCGAGCCTCGACTGACGTCCGATGTCGTCGGACTGACAAAAGTCGCGCCGTTTTCCCGCCGCGGCTTCATGACCGCTTCCGCCGCTGTGACGGCGGGCTACACGCTGGCCGCCGGACCGGTGCGCGCCGACGTCATCAAGACCGACACCAACGGCCTGACCGCGGGCGATGCAAAGATTAAAGTGGCCGACGGCGAAATGCCCGGCTATTTCGCGCGGCCCAATGGCGTCAATAATCCGCCGGTCGTGCTGGTCGCGATGGAGATTTTCGGACTGCATGAATATATCAAGGATGTGACGCGGCGCCTCGCCAAGCTCGGCGCATTCGCGGTCGCGCCGGACTATTATTTCCGCAAGGGCGATCTCACCAAGATCACCGACATTCCGCAATTGCTGCCGCTGGTGAACGCCAAGCCGGACGCCGAGCTCTTCTCCGATCTCGACAGCACGGTTGCCTGGGCCAAGTCGCAAGGCGGTGACACCAGCCGACTCGGTATCATCGGTTTCTGCCGCGGCGGCCGAACGGTCTGGGAATATGCCGCCCACAATGGCGCGCTGAAAGCCGGCGTCGCGTTCTATGGGCCGCTGGTCGACCCGCCCAACCCGCTTTGGCCGAAGAGTCCGACCCAGCTTGTCCCGGAGATGAAGGCGCCGGTGCTCGGCCTGTACGGTGAAGCCGACACCGGCATTGCCGTGGCGCAGGTCGAGGCGCTCAAGACCGCGCTCGCCACAGCCAACAAGCCGGCCGAATTCAAGATCTACCCGGGCGCGCCGCACGGCTTCCATGCCGATTACCGGTCGAGCTACCGCAAGGAGGCCGCCGAGGACGCCTGGAACCAGATGCAGGCCTGGTTGAAGAAATACGACGTCCTGAACTGAGCCACCTGCTCAAAACGGCCTTGGCGCAGAATGCACCAAGGCCGTTCTGATTTTCCCGGACGTCCCGGTCCTCAACTGCATTTGACCGGATCGAACGTCCTTCCGGTCATGGCCGCAGGTTCAGTCGCAGACCTGTACCCGGCGGAACCGCCAGCCGTACGGCGTAAGCACCCGCCGGTGCACCAGGTAGCAGCCGCCGTCACCATAATAGGCGTCGTAGTAGCCGTAGTCCGGATAGCCATAATAGTCGTCGTAATAGCCTGGGCCATAAAGTCCGAGGCCTAGCCCGACGCCGAATGCGCCGACACCGAAGCCGCGTCCATGACGAAAGCCGTGATGGAAATCACCGCCGCGGAAGCCGGGCGAAACACCAGGTGCGAAGGCATTCGCACTGCGGACCGTGCTTGTTCCAATGGCGCTTGAGCGAAAAGCGTTGCCGCCGAACGGTGAACGAACGCCGCTCATGCCCATGCCATGCCGCTGCTGTGGATAGCACCAAAACTACTCATACCGCCGACGTGGCCACCATAGCTACCGCCGCCATGGCCGCCATAGCTACCGCCGCCGCCGCCACCATATCCACCACCGCCGCGAGCCGAAGCGGCGCCCGACGCCAGGACGGCAATCGAGGCTGCCGCCACCAAAGACATCATCGTTCTGCGAAACATGACCGTACTCCGCTAGATAGATTGCTCCCGATAGATAGACTCGCTCGGTTCGAAATAGTTGCGGCTGCCGACCAACTTTCATGATCCGCCGACAGCGGCGGTTCAATGCCTGCCGCACTACCTCGAACGGATTGGCGCCGATGGATAGGGCTGCGCCCTGTTAGCAGCCGCGGCAGATGCTCTTGATCTTGCGGTCGATCGCCTTGTCTTCCTGATCGATCGCGATATCGGCATTGTCCCGTGGACCGGTCGCCGCCGCACCGGCGGGCCTTGATCCGGCCGAACCGGTGGTCGTGGACGAACCCCGCGCCGGCGATGATCCCGATGCATTCGCGGTACCGGCGCTGTTAGTGCCCGGCGGCGGGCTGGCAACATTTGCCGACTTGCCGGCGCCGCTTGGATCGTTCACGGAGTTATTCAGCCCGCCGGCGTTGGCTGGACCCGATGGCACACCGCTTACGCCGGCCGTGCCGGCTCCCGCCGAACCTGCGTTGGGCGATCCCACGGCATTGCCGCTGCCCGCCGACGAACCGCCGGCCGCGCCGCCGCTACCGCCGGCTTGAGCGAACGAAGCTGTGGGCGCCGCGAGAATTGCAATTGCCACAATCGATGCTGTCACAGAAAGCTTCATCATTGGGAAGTCTCCCTTTCGAACTCAACGACAGCGCGTCCGGCTGGTTCCGGATCGGAACGATTTCCACCGGCTGTTATTGAACAAGCGTCTGGATGGAACAAAGGAGACGACCTGGCGATGCGCAAGTTGATCGCCTTCGACGAGGACACGTTCGACAAGCTGAAACAGCTGGGTCGCGACCGGATGGCGACTATTCAGGAATTGGCCGACGAAGCATTCGCCGATCTACTCAAGAAACATGGCATCCCAGTTGACCTGAAGGACGCGCTTCGCAAGAGCGCGTCACTGTCTGAGGCGCCGCGTAACATCGACGCCCAAGTGGGCTCATCAAGGAAACACAGATCGTGAGCGATCCGGATCCGTTCGAGGAAGGCCAGCGCGCCGCGCGAAAGAACATTCCGGCGGAAGCCAATCCATACCAGGATGGCAGCGAGCAACATTCGCTCTGGGCCGCGGGCCACGAAAGCATCGCCGGCGAAGCCGAGGCAAACGAATCCGAGGGAAGCTAGCGCGCCCTCACCCGATCTTCTTCAGACCCTTTTTGTATCGCGCGCCGTTGGCGATGTAGAATTTCGCGGCGCTTCCCATCGCCGCCACCTGCGCCGGATCGAGCGTGCGTATCGCCCGCGCCGGCGCGCCGATGATCAGCGAATGCTCGGGAAACTGCTTGCCCTCGGTAATCACCGAGCCCGCACCGACGATGCTGCCGCGGCCGATCCGGGCGCCGTTCATGACAATCGAGCCCATCCCGACCAGCGCGTCCTCCTCAAGCGTGCAACCATGCAGGATGACGTTGTGACCGACCGTGCAGTTTTTCCCGATCGTCAGTGGGAAGCCCAGATCGGTATGACAGGTCGAGTTGTCCTGCACATTTGCGTTCTCGCCGACCTCGATCCATTCATTGTCGCCGCGCAACACCGCGCCGAACCAGACGCTTGCCGAAGGGCGCAAGCGGACCTTGCCGATTACGGCCGCGGTCTCGGCGATGAAGTAGTTGCCGTCGGAGGGAAGTTCGGGCGCCTGCCCGTCAAGTTCGTAGATCGCCATACCGTATCAATCTCCGTTGCGCGGAGACTTTGGCATAGCCGCTTCGCTCAGGCCAGCAGTCCGGCGGCGCGCAGCGTCATCAGGAAGAACGTACCGGACATCAGGCTCCAGAATCCGGACAGCACCGTCGCCATCATGACGAATTCGAAACGGCGGCGTTCGACTCTGGCGCCGCGCAGTGTGTTCCGCATGATGATGAATGGCGCGGCAAACACCAGGAATGGCACCGCGGCGAAGGCCTTGGGTACCGCGCCCTCCTGCAACAGCCCGAAACCGGCCGGGCGTTGGACCAGCGCCTGGTAGCCGCTGGTCAAGGCGCCCGCCAGCGCAAATCCGATGCACAGCGATAACAGCGAATTCAACGCATCAGGCGACATCGGACTCTTCCGCTACTGAACGAACGCGCCCTGCTTCGCAAAAATGACCGCCTGCCGCCACACCATCCTTAAGGAAGGGTTAATGCCGCGGAGCGGAACCGCGGCCTGAGCATGAATCGAGGTACGCGCGGCCGCTGGAAGGCGTGCGGAAATTCGACGGCGCGTGGCATATTCGGACCTGATTCGACGCCCGCCCCTGGATTCCCTGAGATCTCCGTTCATGACATTGTTCTCGACGGCCCAGCACATCGCCCGCGGTTCGCGAAATGAGCCTCGTGGCCGCATGATTCCGATCATGCTGGCGAGCACGCTCACCGCTGGCGCGATCGCGATGGTGGCCTATTTGCTGTGGCCGACCTGGGGACCGGAGGCGTCGAACGGCCCGGCGCGGTTGCCGGTAAGCATTGGGACGACGCTTTTCAATGTGCCGACCGCGGCGATCCGGATGCAGATCCAGCGCCACTCCGGCCCGCAGGAGCGCATCGATCTCAGCTTCACCTATCCCTCGCTCGAGCCGCCCGAAGCGGCGAAACACGTCAGCGCCGACAGCGTCGAGCAAGCCATCCAGCCGATCGACCGTATCTTCGTGTCGATAGCGGCGCATCATGACACGCTGGCGCCGGATGCTCGGGTGCGCACCATCTATCCGCGCTACCTTGAACAGGCCTCCACCCCGGGCCAAGACGGGCTGACGATGCGCGCATTTCGCGATGGCACGCCGTACGGCAATGAAGACCTGTTCTTTGCCAACACTCCGAACCTCAGCGCGCGCTGCACGCGCGACGCCACAACCCCGGGGATGTGCCTTAGCGAGCGCCGCATCGAGGGCGCCGATCTGACGTTTCGCTTTCCACGCAGCTGGCTTGCGCAATGGCGCGACGTCGCCGATGCGATGGACCGGCTGACCCTGCAACTACGATCGAAGTGACGCCTCAGCCCTGCTCGACCAGGTCGTCCTCGAGAATCGCCATCTGGAACTGAAATGAGCGGTCGTTGTCTTCGTCATCGACGAACAGCACGCCGATGAACTCCTCACCGATATAGACTTCGGCCGAATCGTCCTTCTTGGGCCGCGGCACAACGCGAATTTTGGGATTGCCGAACAGGCGCTTGAGATAGGCGTCGAGCTTCCTGACTTCCTGAACGTCCACGGCAGTCTCCAATGGGATTTGAGGTATCGGAAAATCTTAGGACGAGATGACGCGAACTGCCAGCCTTACTTGCGCAAGGTCACACGCACGGCTGAACGCCGGTGACACGCAAGCCGCAAGGCCCGGCTTGCCACATCCCATCACAGTCCGATCGCGCCCAGCATTTGATCCATCGTGCGTGACGGCTCGGCGCAGCCGGCCTCGCCGACGATCCTGGCCGGAACACCCGCGACCGTCATATTGTGCGGCACCGGCTTCACCACGACGGAGCCGGCGGCGATGCGGGCGCAATAGCCGACTTCGATGTTGCCGAGAATCTTCGCACCCGCCCCGATCAATACGCCGCGGCGGATCTTGGGATGGCGGTCCTCGTTCTCCTTGCCGGTGCCGCCAAGCGTGACCCCGTGCAGGATCGAGACATCGTCTTCGATCACGGCGGTCTCGCCGCACACAAAGCCGGTGGCGTGATCGAGGAAGATGCCGCGGCCGATCCGCGCCGCGGGATTGATATCGGTCTGGAATACCGCCGAGGATCGGCTCTGCAGATAATAGGCGAAATCCTTGCGGCCCTTCTGATAGAGCCAATGTGCCAACCGATGCGTCTGCAGCGCGTGAAAGCCCTTGAAATAGAGTAGCGGATCGATGAACCGCGAAGTCGCGGGATCGCGGTCGTACACCGCAACCAGATCGGCGCGGAAGGCGTTGCCGAGATCGGGATCGTCGCGCAGCGCCTCGTCATAGGTCTGGCGGATCAAATCGCCCGACAGCGCCGAATGGTCGAGCCGCTCGGCGAGGCGATGAACGACCGAGTCCTCGAGCCGATCATGATGCAGCACGGTGGAATAGATAAAGGAAGCCAGTTCCGGCTCGCGGCGAACGATGTCTTCCGCCTCGTTACGGACGCGATCCCAAATCGGATCGAGCGCCGCCAGCTTCGTACCCTGCGGATTGATCTGATGAATCGCCATGTGCAGTTCTCGCAAATTCAATCGTCGTCGTGGCGCATTATAGCAGGGTCGCTGGCCGCTGTCCTCGCGCCATTCCCGCGGGGTGAAAGTGGTTTGGCGCCAATGTACGCTAAAATATTGAACCTGCACATGTTCTCATACCGGCCAAAATCCGCCCGCGCTGCAGGCGTTGTTCCAAGTGGGCCGGAATTCCGGCAAATCAAGCCGCCGGGCGTCCGACTATTTGCGGATTTTCGCAACACGACCAATCCGGGCAAGGTGGCCGAAATCCGAGGGGACGCACCATCGACACGCCGATACTAAGGGCTCGCGTAACAGACCAAGCCTGGGTCTGGATCGCGGCAGTCACAATTCCCTTGATGTTGGTCGCGCCGGCGCTGTGGAACGGCTATCCGCTGCTGCAGTACGACACCGGCGGCTATCTGGCGCGCTGGTACGAGGGTTACCTGGTCCCGAGCCGCTCGACCGTGTTCGGTCTCTATCTCCATTTCGGGGAAGATTCGAGCTTCTGGCTCAATCTCGGGATCCAGGCGGTGGCGACACTGTGGATCCTGCAACTGACGCTGCGGGTATTCGACATGGCGCGGCCGTTGCGACTGCTCGCGCTGAGCATCGCATTGGGGCTGACGACCGCCCTGCCCTGGCTCGCCTCGATGCTGCTGACCGATATCTTTGCCGGCCTGTCGGTGCTGTCGCTGTATATCCTGGTCGCGCAGCGCGACTGCATTTCCACAATCGAGAAGCTCGCGCTGTTCCTGTTCACGGCATTCGCCGCCGCAACCCACAGCGCAACGCTCGGCGTGCTGCTGGGATTGTGCTGCGCCGGCTGGATCGCGCTGCCCTTCCTGGGCCACCGGCTCGCCGCCTCCTCCCTGCTGCAGGGCAGCCTGACCATCGTTGCCGGCGCGTTGATGCTGTTGTCGGCAAACTTCGCGCTATCGGGCCAGTTCGCCTGGACCCCGGGGGGCTACGGCGTAGCGTTCGGGCGAATGCTGCAGGATGGCATCGTCGCGCGCTATCTCGGCGATCACTGCCCGCAGGTGAAGCTCAAGCTCTGCCCCTATCGCAACCAGCTGCCGGCCACCGCCGATGAGTTCCTGTGGGGCGACAGCATGTTCAATACGCTCGGCCGCTTCAAGGGCATGAACGACGAGATGGGCTTCATCGTCGCCCATTCGCTCGGCGAATATCCGCTGTGGCAGGCCGAGGCTGCGACCCGCGCCACCGCCGGGCAGTTGGTGCACGTTGCGACCGGCGAAGGCACCCACGGCTGGATTCCCCACACCTACGGCATCATCGAGCGCTATCTGCCGGCGCAGCTCAAGCCGATGCGCGCGGCGCATCAGCAGCACTGGGACATCGATTTCGGCCTCATCAACCGGGTCCATGTCCCGGTCGCGCTGGGCTCGCTGCTGCTGGTGTTCGCGATATCGGCGAGCGCGATCTGGCGCCGCCGGCTCGATGATCTGAGCCTGCTCGCGGCGACGGTCTCGCTGGCGATGCTCGGCAACGCTTTCATTTGCGGCGTGATCTCGGGCCCGCACGATCGCTACGGCGCCCGCATGGTGTGGATCGCAACCTTCGTGGTGCTGACATGGGCGCTCCGGCAGTTCGCCGACCGCAGCGAGGCGCGGCAGGCTTCACTCGCGCTGTGACAGAAAATCCAGCACGCCGGACTTGTAGACCTTGTCGCCGACCGCCCGCATGTGGTCGCGGTGGGGGATGTCGAGCACTTGCGAACCCGGAATGATCTTTCCGAGCGCCTGCGCCGAGCCGGCGATCTCGTCTTGCGTGCCGACCGCGATCAGCACCGGGACGCGGATGGCGGCGGCTTCCTCCGGCGTCATCAGGCGTCGCGAGCCGCGCAGACAGGCGGCAAGCGCGCGGCGGTCGGAGCGGGTCTGATCCGCGAAGGCGCGGAACGTGCGCCCGACGGGATCGGCGACATCCTCGATCGAGGGCGCCGCCAGCGCTTCGGCGACGTTCTCGCCGGGACCGCCGCCCTCGATCAGGCCGATCCCGATGCCGCCGAAAATCGCCGAGCGCAACCGCTGCGGTTTGCGCAGCGCCAGCACCGCGGTCATCCGCGATCCCAGCGAATAGCCCATGATGTCGGCGCGTTCGATGCCGAGATGATCCATCAGCGCCGTGACATCGCCGGCCATGGTGGCGATCTCATACTGCTCGGGATCGTAGAGCTTTGCGGAATCGCCATGACCGCGGTTGTCGAGCGCGATGACGCGGCGGCCGCTCTTCTTCAGTTCCGAAACCCAGGCCGGATACACCCAGTTCACGGTCTTGTTCGATGCAAAGCCGTGCACGAGCAGGATCGGATCGCCCTCGCCTTCGTCGAGATAGGCGATCTCGACATCGCCGTTGTGAAAACTCGGCATCGCTGGTTTTCCGAAAGTTTTGCTGTCGCGACCGCTTGGGCTCGCCTCAAAATCACGCGGGCACGGCGGCGGTGGCCGCCAGTTGTTTGCGCAGCCGCCGCGCCTTCTTGCGGTCCAGCCACGACTGCGTCAGCCGCTCGGTAGTCGCCTTGATCGACGACAGCAAGCCGAACAGCGCCAACAGCGCGCTGAACAGCCAGAGCGTGAGATTGAAGGCGCCGGCCGCGAGCAGCAAGGCGCCGCGGCCCAACAGCTTGACGATCGCCCGGGTCTGGCCGCCCCTGGATTCCGCGAGCCGCGCGGCGCGCGCCACATCCTGCGGATTTTCGGCGATCCTTAAGGTGTCCTGCGCGGCGCGAATCCCGGCCCGTTCGCTGAGGCGGCCGACGTCCTTGGCAAGACGCACCAGCGCCCCCGCCTTCTCGGCGTGGAAGGCGGCCCGTATCGCGCTGACGGTCTGACCGGGCCGCAGCACCGATCCGGATGCGACCGCATTCTGCAGCATTGGAGTATCGACGATGCCGCGCGCCGAACGTCCCGCCCATTCGGTGAGCCCCTCGCCGAGCCGCCCGACCTTGCGGGCGTCCTTGACCAGGGTGAGACCGGCGCGCACCGGCGCGGCGCCGCCGAGCGAGATGTAGGTCGCGGCCGTCACCACCAGTCCCGCGCCGGCAAGCCCAAGCAGCAAGCGGTCGGTGTCCTCGCCCATCGCGAGGTGCTTGCCCTCGCGCACCACATCGCGGATATCGCCGAACACGAACAGGTCGCCGGCGACCGTGCCCGACAGGCTGGCGACATCGTCGGTGTTGCCGGTCACCAGCCCGGTGGCGAAGCGTTTGGCAAAATGCGAGGTCGAATTCTCTTCGGTGACGGCATCGTCCACCCGCCGCGACAACCCGTCATCGAGCGGGATGTTCTTATCCCTCGCAAGATCGACGAAGCTGGCGGCAAGCCCGGCGTCGTTTGCGGCGAGCGCGGCCTCGATGTTCCGCTCGACCAGGCCGGTGCCGTTTTCCAACGCGGAATCGAGTTGGAGATCCGACAATCGCGCAGGGTTGTCCTGCGCCGCCAGAATGGCGCCGGCATCGCGCGCATGCGGCCACAGCGTGACGCAAGCCGCGGCGCATATTGCCATGCCGGCCAAAGCCGAACCGATCCGCGCGCGCTTCATCCCGAAAAACCCGACGTTCCCGCTTGCCTCAAATGGTGCGTCGTTTTTAAGACACAACCGCCCCGACGAAAGAAGGGCTTCTCTCCGACGACAAGATTGTGTCGAATTTGCATGAGCAAATGACGGAACGGGGCTCTGCGAATCACCTCTACTGCCCGTAGGGTACGCGGCATTTCAGTGGTGCCGGGTCTTGTCGACTGCGTCGCCGCCTTCATTGCCAGGGTTGACTATCATGTCCGATCAGGTCGTTCCGCACTTTCACAATGATGCCGGCGTGCCGGTGATTGAGATCGGTTCCCAGGAGTTCATGTGCGTGGGGGCCAATCCGCCGTTCGATCATCCTCATGTCTTTCTCGATCTCGGCAACGACAACGAGATCATCTGCCCCTATTGCTCGACGCT
The DNA here is from genome assembly GCA_963840155.1 of uncultured Alphaproteobacteria bacterium. GTDB lineage: Bacteria > Pseudomonadota > Alphaproteobacteria > Rhizobiales > Xanthobacteraceae > Bradyrhizobium. Next base: position 227,524 of record CAWIXP010000001.1, on the reverse strand, counting down.
GTTCCGCTACGCGCCCGACCTCGCCGCCGGCGATGCCCGGCCGCCGGAATGCGTGGTGAAGGACAAGGCCGCCTGAGCCAACGGTGGCCACCGCACGGACCATCTTCATCGCCGGCGCCGGGATCGGCGGCCTGACGGCCGGGCTCGCGCTTGCCGCACGGGGATTTCGCGTCGTCATTCTGGAAAAGAGCGAGCGCCTCGAAGAGGCCGGCGCCGGCCTGCAGCTTTCGCCCAATGCCAGCCGCGTGCTGACCGGGCTCGGCCTGCAGCCGCGGCTCGCCGGGCGCGCTGCGATCCCGGACGCGATCAGCCTGATGAGCGCGCGCAGCGGCGGCGAAGTGGTTCGCCTGCCGCTCGGCGAAGCCGCCGCCGCTGCCGCCGGCGCGCCCTATTGGGTGATGCATCGCGCCGACCTGCAAGCCGCGCTGCAGGCCGAGGTTACCGCGCATCCCGACATCGAGTTGCGGCTCGGTTGCCAGTTCGAGGACGTGGTGCCCCATGCCAAGGGCCTGACCGTGGTCCAGCGCAGCGGCATGGCCCGGCAGCAGGAGCTGGCGAGCGCGCTGATCGGCGCCGACGGAATCTGGTCCGCGGTCCGCCATCATCTGTTTCCGCAAGTGCAGCCGCAATTCTCCGGCCTGATCGCCTGGCGCGGCACGCTCGAGGCCACGCAGTTGCCGCGCGAATACACCTCGCGCCGGATCCAGCTCTGGATGGGACGGGATGCGCATCTCGTCACCTATCCGATCTCGGGTGCGCGCCGGATCAACGTCGTCGCGGTGGTGCCGGGAACATGGAACCGGCCCGGCTGGAGCGCGCCCGGCGAGCCGAACGAACTCAAGAATGCTTTCGCCTCCTCGCGGTGGCCGGCGCCGGCGCGGATGATGATCGGCGCGGTCGACGGCTGGCGCAAATGGGCGCTGTTCACAGTGCCCGATGCCGGCGCGTGGAGCAGCGGCACGATCGCGCTGTTGGGCGACGCGGCCCACGCCATGCTGCCGTTTGCCGCGCAAGGCGCCGGCATGGCGATCGAGGACGCCGCGGTGCTGGCGAAATGCTTCGCCGAAACCGGCGGCGAGAGCAGCGCCGCGGCTTCGGCGGCGCTGAAACGCTACGCGAAACTGCGCCGCCCGCGCCTGCGCCTGATGCAGCGCGCGGCGCGGCGGAACGGCATGATCTATCATCTCGCCGGACCGCTGGCGCTGGCGCGCGATCTCGCGATCAAGGCGATCGGCGCCCAGCCGCGTGCTGGCGCGACAGGCCTGGATCTACGACTGGCGGCCATGACGGCGATGGCGGTCCACCGTCGTCCGCGATGCATTCGCGTCGGATTGAAATGTCAAACAGCCCTAACGGCGTCATTGCCTGCGACAAACGCGAGGCGTTTGCGCAAGGGAGCGAAGCGACGAAACACCGTCATTGCGAGGAGCACTTGCGACGAAGCAATCCATGGCGGCACCGTAAGCCTTAGAGATGGATTGCTTCGTCGCTTCGCTTCTCGCAATGACGAACTCGGGCACCATCATTGACGACGTCATTGCGAACGTAAGCGAAGCAATCCATGACGTGGCTCCGCGATCCCGCGGCGCTGATACACCCGAGTTGTGCATGAACCTTTCCCCCGAACATCAGAGGGCGCAGGGAATGCCGGGCGCTCGCTGCGCCCGCAGCCTCGCGTGCAAAATGATAGTAAGCACACGAGCATAGTCACCACGGTCACACCGGTTGCACCCGGCACTCCCCGCGCAATGGGTTACGGTTTACTTCGTGCTCTCCCCGGTGATCGGCTTGTTGTCACCGTCATCTGCGGATTAGAGGTGCTTCTGTCAAACCCGGTTGGGCCTGACAAAACCTCCGCAAGACTTGACGCCAGCGCCGGGGCGTCAGGACCACACGACTTCGCCGTCCGCGAGCAGCGTCTCTCGTCGTCGCGCGCCGTTCGATGCTCACGAGGTTCATCTCGCCCTGCATCGTCATGCGCGCCAGACGCTGCCGCGTCCACCGCATCCCGCCCCGCGTTTCGTGACGATCATGATACGCCCCTCCATGGGGTGGGACATCCCTGGGTATGAAGCGATTTGCGCCGGGAGCCAACGAATATATTTTCGGAAAAACAGAAAATATGACTCGACAGGCAAATTATCGGCCAACCATTTGATTTGCTGATTTGCCCGTCGGGTAGTCACCGCGCGCGGGCCGTGACGCGCTAATAGACCGCGCTGCCGGACGACGGCGGGGGACGCCCTGTTTTGGCGTTTGTGGGCGGCGGCGCCAGCCCCGGCGCGTCCGCGACCGGCGGCGAGGCGCGGCATTTGTTGCGCTGCCAGGCTTCGTCGGCAAATCTGGATTGGCCGCGGACCGAGACATAGTCGTTGCGATAGGCGAGTTCGGCCACCAGCGGACCGGCGGCGCCGGTTTCGGCCTTGGCCATCAAGCCGTGCAATTCCGCGGCGCGCGCGGCGAGCTTCTTGCGCTCGGTCTCCAGTTGCTTGCAGTCGTACAGTTCGTATTTGGCGGGATCGGCGAACGCCGAGGTCATGCTGTCGCTCATGTCGGCGCAGCCGCCGAGCCCGCAACCGAGCACGAGCAGTCCCGCCGCGGCGGCGGCGAGCGACGGCTGGCCATGGGAGGCGCGAACGGTCATTTACGGCTTTCTTAAAGGCCCGGTGTTGAGATTGCCTAAAGCAGCCGCGGATGTCCGCATTGAGGCTTTGCCTTAACCGGTTGTCTCGCATAATCAGGGGACGCCTTTGCTTTCGCCCCAGGGGCGATTCCCAAGGGCGAGGAAAACGCGCTAAGTAACTGATCTCGCGACCAAAGCGGACGTGGCGGAACTGGTAGACGCAAGGGACTTAAAATCCCTCGATGGCAACGTCGTGTGGGTTCGAGTCCCACCGCCCGCACCAAATATCCACCGCCCTCAGCGCTGCGGTCCCATGTAGCGATGCGCATGCTCCGCGCAGAGTATGTGGTGATGCAGATTGGCAATCCACTGCCGGCCGGAGACCGTCATGTTCAGGTATTTCACGCCGTCTTCGATGTGAGTTGAAACGCTGTTCCAGAAGAAGGCCGGGATATTTGTCGATGACATCGGCGGGCGAGGAATAGCCGAGTTGCCGATTCATGCCGATCTCTTCGAATTCGCAATAGAGCGCGTTCGCTTTCCGCGAATACATGGGATCGCCAAGCTGCCCGATCAGATCGGCGGCCTGCACCAGCCTTGGCTCGATGGCGCCATCGGCCCCGGAGCCTTTCGCCGGAAAGCGCGTCATCTCGATGGCGGCCACGACACGCGAGGCATCGATGTTGGGCGAATTCCCGAGCCGCTCAAGGGCAAACATTTTCGATCGATCGACGTGATAGGGCGAAAGCGACGCATCGGACGCGCCCCGAGGCAGCGTCGTCGTCCTTCCGCTCTGATCCACCACGAACTCGGTCTCGGTGTCGCCGCTCAGGATTCCGCGGACATAGCCGATATCGTGCAGCAGGCAGGCGATGATCAGATGGCTGTAATCGGCAGGCTCGATGCGGGTCGAAAGCGTCATGCCCTGCAGGATGTCGCGGCCGACCATGGTGACCTGCAAGGTGTGCTCGTAATTGTGATAGAGCGCATCGCTGCTGGCCAGGCATTCGATGGTGCCGCGCGCCAACGCGCCCAAGCGCTCGGCCTTTTCGTTGTGCGCCGGACCGAAAATCCGGCGAAAGTCCTTGGCAAGGAACCTGCCCAGCTTGTTGGCCGCCATTGCCGTGATCGTCTTCACCGACCGCCTCCGGGACGGCAAGATGCTATCACCGGGCAAGGAAACTGAAAGGGCCAAACGGGCCGGTCGGGATGTCCGGCTGGTTGGGCTAGCTCCGGAAGAACCGGCCTCCTCGGGGGATGGATTGCCTCAGGCGATGGCCAATGAGCGGGCCTGATGGCCGCCGTTAAGATTACCACCTTAACCATCTATTAAATATGCCTTTGCGGGCGCCAAAGCCCCGGCCTAGCTTGCCCTTGGAGGGGGTGTTCAGTCGACAACGAAGTGGTGCGTGCCATGACAGTTAGAATGTATTCGGCGTTGATCGCCTGTCTCAGCGTGGTTGCGCTGATGCTTGTGCCGGGCGAGGCGTTCGCCCGATCGGGAACAACGGCTCGTAGCGCATTTGCTTCGACCCATCCGATGGCCCGGCCCTTCATCCACCAGCCGTTCCACAATCACCGGAGAATCCATCCGGGCGTGTTCTTGCCGGGAACCGGCTTGTTCTACGATCAATCGACCGGCCAGCCCATCATCGATGCCACGCAGCCGCCATCCGGCGACGTCCATTACACCTACACCTATGACGTTCCCTGGGATTGGGCGCATCGATTTCCGCCCGACGTGGTGCCGTCCAACCGGCCTTATGTGACGGGTTGCCCTACCGACGTCGTCAGGGTCCCCGGGTCCGACGGCGCCGAGCACACCGTCAATGTCATGCGGTGCTACTGACCGCGCTTGCGACGAGATCACGCCACCGCGCGCGCCGGCCGCCAGCTAGCGGCCGAAGCGTCGCTCAATGCGTCGCGAGCAGGGCGTCATCGTAGACCGCAAGGGTTTCCCGACATACCCGTTCGACGCTCAACCAGGACAGATTTTCCAGCGCGCGCTTCTGCCAGGTTTTGCGCAGCTCGTCGTCGACCAGCAAGCTGACGATGGCGTCCGAGATTTCCGCCGGCTGGTTTGCCGAAACCAGAATGCCGCGGCGGCCGTGTTCAAGCACCTCGGGTATTCCGCCGACATTGGTTCCCACCACCGCGCAGCCCGCCTCGCGCGCTTCGGCAAGCGCGAGACCGAAGGCCTCGCGATGCGACGGCAGCACGAACACATCGGCTTGCGCCAAATATGACCTGGGATCGGGCACGAAGCCGACGAGATGAATTCCGCCGCCGGATTTGATGCGAGACGCCTGCTTTTCCAGCCGGGAGCGCATCGGCCCCTTGCCCAGAATATAGAGCGCAAGATCCGGAACGGTCCGTTGCGCGATCGCGAATGCGGAAATCAGGTCCTGCATCCCCTTGATGGAAACCAGGCCACCGAGCGTGACAATCGCCGGCCGATGGATGATCGCGGCATCCGGTTGAGGTATTCGCGGCCTGCGCGGCGATCCCAGCGTACCGTTTCTTACAACGGTGATTTTTTCACTGGGGGCATGGAGGGCCTTCATCTGTTCGGCCACCGCCGCGCTGACGCAGATGATCCTGTCGCCGACCCCGAGCAGCATGTTCTTGAAGCCCGGGCCGTCGTTGTGAACTGACGTGACCAGGCGAAACCCCAGCATCGGCTTCAAGGCCCAGGCCATCAACGCGGCCGGCACGGTATGGGCGTGGACGATCTCGGGCCGCAGATCTCCGAGAATCGAATGCAGCCGCCTCACATTGAGCGCGTAGCCGATCCCGCTCCGGCCAAGCGCATGGATGGCAATTCCGCAGTTCGACAGCAGATCGGAATACGAACCGCCGCTGCTGCCGATACATGAAATCTGATGGCCCAAGGCCGACTGCGTGCAGGCAAGATCGACGGCTACGTTCACGACGCCATTGCCGTCATTATCCAGATGCGGCAGGAGATGGGCTATCCTCATGAGTTGCTGTGCCAATCGTCGCCTGCCGCTGCCCACTTTACGGAAGTATCATGTCAAAGTTGCAGCCTACTAACGGCGTAGTTCCAGCGTGAGCAACGTCCGATATCCGACATGCAAGCGCTCAAACGGCATCGGCATTGAACCGCCACGAATTGCGCGAGCCGTCGATGCATTCGAGCCGGCCGGAGCGGTTCAAGGTATGCAGGCGGCGCCCCGGCCAATTGGCGTCCGGGGCAAGCACCGCGCGAACGGTTTGATCGAAGCCATGCTCATTCAAGGTCGTCACCTCGGCCAGCCCGACAGCCCTTCCATAACCGCCCCGGCAATCCTGAACCGGACGCCATAATTTTCCCTCGCGCTGGCAAAACTGACCGGCCTGCCGCGCCGCTCCGGCATCGATCAAAACCGGATTGCAGGGATGAGCGGACCAGGCGCCGAACAGTTCATTCGCGGAAAAAATCGACAAACTGTCCATCGCCCCGCCGAGCTCGTCGCGCACGGTTGCAAAAATCCACCACTTGCCCGCGAACCGAACCAGACTTGCATCGTGCGCATCTATCCCGGCGATCAGATCGGCCTCGTGGGTCCAGCGCGATGGAAATGGAGCGGCGCGATAGAGCGAGATCTTCCTGGCGGCCGAGCTCTCGGGAATCATCCAGATCTCGCCGCGGTATTCGAACAGAAATGGATAGGACAGGTGCCACGGCTCGGATAAAACGCATACCGCAGGACCGCTTTGCCGGTTTTCGTCGAACGGGATTGCCGCGATCGTGCCCTTGCCTTCGCGGTGATCGAACCGTTCGACGAAAACAAAGGTCTTGCCGCCGAACGTGCATGGGAACGGATCCGCATAGAATTGAAATCCCGGGTCTGAAATTTCGTTCCACGGTGTTCCGGCCAGCGAATGACTTTCCCAGACGCCGCCGTCATCGACAAACCTCCAGCCGACCCGCCAGTGCGGCGAAAACAGGCATAGCTGGTAGGCGCGCTTCAAGGCCGCGGCCGAGACCCATCGCGCCGAATAGCGCGCGGCGCCGGCCAAGCTTGGGCAACTCGCAGCATGGCGGTCGATCGCGGCGATCGGCCGGCGCGGATTCGCCAACACCTTGATCAACAATCGCTGGAGCTGCGCGACTACCCGCTCGAAGCGCTCGCGGACGCTGTGAACGTCGTCCAGCGCAAGCACGACCCGGCCGACCACCTCGCGGCCCGGACCCGCCAGGATTTCGATGATGGGAACCCGGCCCTCGATCAGGGCTCCGAGCAGCGCGTCTTCGCCGGCCGCGCCGTCAAATACCGCCGTGAGCACGTTCGGATGCGTAGCTTCGCCGCAATCCTGGCTGAGATCGATGATGGCTTCGGCTTCGCGCGCGGAAGCCTCGTCGCTGGCGCCGGGTAGTGATATCGGATCGATCGAACTCGGCCCAGTCGTCCGATAAATCAGTTTTTCGAGCGTGAGGAGAAGTTCCAGGGATCCCGGATAATCGCGCTTCGCCGGCGAATACAAAATAGGCCTCCTGGCCGGTTTTGATTCGCAAAGCATCCTGCAAATCCGTAAGCCAGCGCCTGGTTCGATTCGAGTTGACCCGGATGACGATCGACACTGCCAGATACTCTTGGATAATAACGACGATAATACATCTTTCGCCGCCGCTGGCTGGAAATCATGACCATGATTGAACTCGAAAAAATCACGATCGCGCCCGCCCTCAGCTTCGACGTGCTCAGCGCGGGCGAGCCCGCCGCGCCGCTGGTGTTGTTGCTGCACGGTTTCGCGGAATCGATGCAGTGCTGGCGCGCGCAGGTGACGGCGCTGGCGGCGGCCGGCTATCGCGCGGTGGCGCCGAGCCAGCGCGGCTATTCGCCGGGCGCGCGGCCCGACACGCGGGAGACTGCTAACTACCAGATCGAGCGGCTGATGGACGATGCGATTGATATCGTTGCGGCCACAGGCCATGGCGCGCGCCGCTTTCATCTCGTCGGCCACGACTGGGGCGGCAGCATCGCCTGGTCGCTCGCCGATCGATATCCGGCGCGGCTGGCCACGCTCACGGTGCTGTCGCGGCCGCACCCCAACGCCTTCAACCGCGCGCTGCAAATGCCCGATGGCGAGCAGGCGCACCGCTCGCGGCACCACAAGGCGTTTCTCGACCCCGATGCGGCCGACGTGGTGCTGGCCGACGATTGCAAATGGCTGCGCCAGCGGCTGGCCGCCGCCGGCGTCCCCGCCGCTGCGATCGAAGCCCACCTTGCCGTGCTCGGCAACAAGCCGGCGATGGAGGCGGCGCTGGCCTGGTACCGCGCGCGTGGCGCGATCCGCGGCCCGCTCGGCCCGGTCCGCGTGCCCACTCTTTATATCTGGGGCGATGCCGACGACACCGTTGGGCGCGTCGCCGCCGAAGGCACGGTCGATTTTGTCGCCGCGCCCTATCGCTTCGAGGTGTTCCCGGGCGTCGGCCATTTCGCAGCCGATCAAGCGCCCGAGCGCGTCAGCGAGTTATTGCTGGCGCATCTCGGGGCTCATCCGGTGTGAGAGGAAGACGCCCGCGCCCTCACTCCGACTTGTCGATGTTCCAGAAGATCGGCGTCGCCGGACCGTCGAGCACGCCGGACAGCGATTTGCGCCAGGCGCTCGGCGCGAGATATTGGCCGAGCGGGATGTAGATCACCTGGTCATAGGCTTCCTGCTGGATGGCGGCGGCGATCTTCTTCTGCTCCTCGGGCGAGGACGAACGCGCATAGGTGTCCTTTAGCTGCTCGATCTTGGGGTCGTCCGCCCAGCCGAACCAGCCGCCGTTCTTGCCCCTGCCGCCGATCGAGAAGTTGGCGATCGGGTTGACCACGTCGGCGCCGGCCCAGTTGGTGAAGAACATGTTCCAGCCGCCCTCCTTCGGCGGCTTCTGGCTGGCGCGGCGGCGAGACCACGGTCTGCCAGTCGGTGGCCTGCACGTCGACCTTGAAGCCGGCCTCGCGCAGCAGTTGGGCGGCGACGATCGGCTGCGCCTTCAGCGTCACGACGTCGCCGGGCGCCATGATCACCACGGGGGTGCCGTCATAGCCGGACTCGGCGAGCGCCTTTTTCGCAGCCGCCATGCCGTTGCCCTTGACCAGCGTCTCGGAGCCCTCCTCGGTCGCGAGCGGCGTGCCGCAGACGAAGAACGCGCCGCAGAGCCGGTAGTATTCGGGATTGCCGACCAGCGCGTCCAGCACGTCCTTCTGGTTCATCGCCAGCAGCGCGGCGCGGCGCACCTTGACGTTGTCGAACGGCGGATACAGGAAATTCATCCGCCCCAGCGTCTGGAAGCCGAGCTTGTTCAGGGTTTCGACCTTGAGGTCCTTGTTGGCGGCCAACACCGGCAACAGATCGAACGGCGGGTTCTCGATGAAATCGATGTCGCCGGATTGCAGCGCGTTGACCGCGGTCTGCGCATCCGCCATCGTGATCCACTCGACGCGATCGACCTTCACCACCTTGCCGCCGGCGGTCCAGCTCGGCGGTTCCTTGCGCGGCACGTAGTCCTTGTTCTTCTCGTAGACCGCCTTCACGCCGGGCTGGAATTCAGCCTGCACGAATTTGAAGGGACCGGAGCCGATCTGTTCCTTGATCTGCTGGCCGGGCGGCGTTTCCGCCAGCCGCTTCGGCATCATGAACGGCACATAGGACGACGGTTTGCCGATCGAATCCAGCACCAGGCCGTAGGGCTCCTTCAGCTTCAGCGTGATGGTCCTGGCGTCTGTGGCCTCGATGCTGGCGGTGAAGTCCATCAGCTTCTGGCCCATATTGTCGTTCTTGCCCCAGCGCTTGAGCGAGGCCACGCAATCCTCCGCGGTGACCGGGCGCGCCGTCATGCCACTTCAGGCCGTCGCGCAGCGTGAAGGTGTAGGTGAGCTTGTCGTCGCTGACCTTCCAGTCCGCCATCTGCGGCTGGATCTTGAAATTGGAATCGGTCGCCAAGCAGCGTGTCGTAGATCATGTAGCCATGATCGCGCGTGATATAGGCGGTGGTGAAACCGGGATCGATGATGCGCAGATCGGAATGCATCACCGCGGTGATGGTCTTGGCCTCCGGCGGCGAGGACACCGCCAGCGCGGCCGACAGCCCGAGCGCCGACAGGGTAACGCTCGAGGCAATCGCGGAGCGCGTCCAACGGGCGATGTGGAACATTGGTTTGTCTCCTGAGGTGAAACTGGTCAACACCCGGTCATCCGCGATGCCCGCGGCGCGTTATTGGCGCACTAATGCGCTGTAACTTCGATATATTTGAGACTTGCACCAAGCAGGTGGCGCGTCAATCGGCTTGTGGCGGGCGGCGGCGCGGCGAAGGCAGGGCTGCGCCGCGCATGTTTCACTTTACAAATCCATGGCCGTTCATTCTCGTAAGCCATCGCGATCCATCAGAGGAAGGGCAATTCCGATGAACCCCGCCAACCTTCCGTTTGATTCCGAAGCCATGCTGCAAGGGCTGCGCGACTGGGTGGAATGCGAAAGCCCGACCTGGGACGCGCCCGCGGTCGAGCGCATGCTCGATATCGCCGCGCGCGACATGGCGATCATGGGGGCGTCGATCGAGCGCATTGCGGGCCGGCAAGGTTTTGGCGGCTGCGTCCGCGCGCGCTTTCCGCATCCGAAGCAAGGCGAGCCGGGCATCCTGATCGCCGGCCATTTCGATACCGTTCATCCGATCGGCACCTTGCGGACATTGCCGTTCCGGCGCGAGGACGGCAAATGCTTCGGCCCCGGCATCTACGACATGAAGGGCGGCAGCTACCTGTCGCTCGAAGCTATCAGGCAATTGGCGCGCGCCGGCTTCACCACGCCGCTGCCGATCACGGTATTGTTCACCCCCGACGAGGAAGTCGGCACGCCCTCGACCCGCGACATCATCGAGGCCGAGGCCGCGCGCAACAAATACGTGCTGGTGCCGGAGCCCGGACGGGCCAATAACGGCGTCGTCACCGGCCGCTATGCGATCGCGCGGTTCAACCTGGAAGCGGTCGGCAAACCGAGCCACGCCGGCGCCGCGCTGTCCTCCGGCCGCTCGGCGATCCGCGAGATGGCACGCCAGATCATCGCCATCGACGCCATGACCACGGAGGACTGCACCTTCTCGGTCGGCATCGTGCATGGCGGGCAATGGGTCAATTGCGTCGCCACCACCTGCAGCGGCGAGGCGCTGAGCATGGCCAAGCGCCAGGCCGATCTCGACCGCGGCGTCGAGCGCATGCTGGCGTTGTCGGGGACCGCCGACGGCGTCGCCTTCAAGGTGACGCGCGGCGTGACCCGCCCGGTGTGGGAGCCGAACGCGGGCACCATGGCGCTGTACGAGAAGGCGCGCGAGCTTGCCGGGCAGATCGGCATGGAACTGCCTCATGGCAGCGCCGGCGGCGGCTCCGACGCCAACTTCACCGGCGCGATGGGCATCCCGACGCTCGACGGCCTCGGGCCGCGCGGCGCCGATCCGCACACGCTCAATGAACACATCGTGGTCGAAAGCCTCGCCGAGCGCGGCCGGCTAATGGCGGGGTTGCTGGCGACGCTGGAGTGATGGCGCTTGCTCCGGCCGATGGCACGGAGTTTGCTGAACCTTGCATCGGGGCGGCAGTGTACGAGAGTGGCATCATGAGGGACTTCTGTAGCAACTCCCCAACTCGAAGCATCGTCGCTGCGAAAGCAGGCACCCATTGGCAGCGACGACAGAGCGGACGCGACTGATGCTCGGATACCTGTTTCGCCGCGTTCTCGCCGCCATTCCCGTGATGGGCGTGGTGGCGCTGTTCGTGTTCCTGCTGCTGAGGCTGACCCCCGGCGATCCCGCCGCGATCCTCGCCGGCGACAATGCCACGCCTGAACAGCTCGAGCGCATCCGCGTCTCGCTCGGCCTGCACGAGCCGCTCTACACCCAGTTCTTCACATGGATCGGCAAGCTCCTGCACGGCGATCTCGGCGTATCCCTGATCTCGAATGTGCCGGTCCTGAAACTGATCGGCCAGCGCGTCGAGCCCTCGATCTCGATCGCGCTATCGACCATCATCCTTTCCATCCTGGTCGCGGTGCCGCTCGGGGTGATCGCGGCCTGGAAACACGGCACCTGGATCGACCGCTTCGTGATGGGACTGTCAGTGCTCGGTTTCTCGGTCCCGGTGTTCGTGATCGGCTACGTGCTGATCCAGGTTTTTGCGATCGATTTGCACTGGGTGCCGGTGCAGGGTTTCAAAAGTATCTCGACCGGCATTGGGCCGTTCTTCGAGCGCATCGTGCTGCCGACCTGCACGCTGTCCTTTATCTATGTCGCGCTGATCGCGCGAATGACCCGTGCCTCGATGCTGGACGTGCTGGGCGAGGATTATGTCCGCACCGCGCGCGCCAAGGGCCTCAGCGAGGGCGCCGTTTTATTGCGCCACGCCCTGCGCAACGCCGCCGTCCCCGTCATCACCGTGATTGGAACCGGTTTTGCGCTGTTGATCTCGGGCGTCGTCGTCACCGAAAGCGTGTTCAATATTCCGGGCATCGGCCGCCTCACCGTGGATGCCGTGCTGGCGCGCGACTATCCGGTGATCCAGGCGATGATCCTGTTGACCTCGGCTGTCTATGTCGCGGTCAACCTGCTGATCGACGTCGCCTACACGCTGCTCGATCCCAGAATCCGTTATTGAGATCAGGCACCGATGGCGATCGAAACTCTCCCCGAATCTTCCGTTGCGATCACGGCGCCGTTGCGGCCGCGGCTCAGCTTTCTCACCGCGACGCCGATCATCGCCGCCGCCACGATCTGCCTGGCGCTGGTGATCGCATCGGCCATCCTGGCGCCATGGCTGGCGCCGCACGATCCGCTGCTGCTGGCGCCGGCGCAGCGGCTCAAGCCCGCGAGCGCGCAATTCTTGCTCGGCACCGACGGTTACGGCCGCGACGTGCTGTCGCGGATGCTCTATGGCGGGCGCATCTCCCTCCTGATCGGCCTCGGTGCCGCGGTATTCAGCGTCGGCATCGGGCTCGTGATCGGCCTCGTCTCCGGCTTCTTCAGATGGCTCGACGCCGTCATGATGCGCATCATGGACGGGTTGATGGCGATCCCGAGCATCTTGCTGGCCATTGCCGTGGTCTCGCTGTCGGGCGCGAGCCTGACGACCGTGCTGGTCGCCATCACCATCCCCGAGATCCCCCGCGTGGCCCGGCTGGTGCGCTCGGTGGTGCTGTCGGCGCGCGAGGAGCCTTACGTCGAAGCCGCAATCTCGGTCGGCTCCAGCCTGCCGAAGATCATGTGGCGGCATCTGATGCCGAACACCGTCGCGCCATTGATCGTGCAAGGCACCTATGTTTGCGCCTCCGCCATCCTCACCGAAGCGATCCTGTCCTTCCTCGGCGCCGGCATCAGCCCGGAGACGCCGACCTGGGGCAACATCATGGCCGAGGGTCGCGCCTATTTTCAAATAAAACCGTCGCTGATCTTCTGGCCGGGATTGCTGCTCTCGATCGCGATCCTCAGCGTCAATCTGATCGGCGATGCCGCCCGCGACGCGCTCGATCCGCGCATGAAGCGGCGGGAGGGCGGGAAGTGACCGTGGAAGGCGATGAGCATGAATAACGTCGTTCTCGACATCGCTGATCTCGCCGTCAGCCTCGGCGGCATCCCGCGCAACGAGCGCATCATCGACGGTGTGTCGCTTCAGGTGCGCGAGCGCGAGACGCTGTGCCTGGTCGGCGAAAGCGGATCGGGCAAGTCGGTGACGGCGCTGACGGTGATGGGGCTGCTGCAGAAAGGCGCGCTGCTGCCGACCGGGGGCAGCGTCAAGCTGGTGGGCGAGGAACTGCTTGCCGCCGGCGACCGCCGCCTGCGCCAGTTGCGCGCCACCACCATGGCGATGATCTTTCAGGAGCCGATGACGGCGCTCAATCCGGTGATTCCGGTCGGCCGCCAGATCGACGAGGTGCTGCGCGTCCATACCGATCTCGACGGGCGGGCGCGGCGCCGGCGCATTCTCGACATGATGGATCAGGTGCGTCTGCCCGAGGCCGAGCGCATCTTCGCATCCTATCCCCACCGGCTGTCGGGTGGCCAGCGCCAGCGCATCATGATCGCGATGGCGCTGGTGCTGGAGCCGAAACTGCTGATCGCGGACGAGCCTACCACGGCGCTCGACGTCACCACGCAAAAGCAAATTCTCGCGCTGACCCGCGATCTGCAGCGCGATCACGGCACCGCCGTGCTGTTCATCACCCACGACATGGGAGTGGTCGCCGAAATCGCCGACCGCGTCGCCGTCATGCGCGGGGGGCGGCTGGTCGAGACCGCAACGCTCGACACCATCCTGCGCACGCCCGCCATGGAGTACACCCGCAATTTGCTTTCGGCGGTGCCGAGCCTAGTGCCGCGAGCGCCGCGCGCCGACAGCAGCGAACCCGCGGTGCTGGAAACCAGCAAACTCGGCAAGGTCTATCGCGAACGCTCGTTGTTCGGCGCGGTCCGCGAAGTGACGGCGGCGCAGGATGTCTCGCTGACACTGCGGAAGGGCCGCACCCTCGGCATCGTCGGCGAAAGCGGCTCCGGCAAATCGACCGTGGCGCGCTGCATCGTCCGGCTGATCGATCCCACGTCCGGCGGCATCCGGCTGGCGGGCCGCGAAATTTCCGAGCTGCCGCGACGGCTGTTGCAGCCGCACCGCCAGAAAATCCAGATCGTCTTCCAGGACCCATATCGATCGCTCAATCCGCGCATCACGGTCGGCGAGACCATCGCCGAAGGGCCGGTCAACTACGGCATGCCCCACGAGGCAGCGCTGGCGAAAGCGCGCGAGCTGCTCGAGCTGGTCGATCTGCCCGTTGACGCCATGTCGCGCTATCCGCACCAGTTCTCCGGCGGCCAGCGCCAACGCATCGCCATTGCCCGCGCGCTGGCGCTCGACCCCGACGTGCTGGTCGCGGACGAGGCGGTCTCGGCGCTCGATGTCTCCGTGCAGGCGCAGGTGCTCGAACTGCTCGACGAGATCCAGACCCGGCTCGGCATCGCGCTGTTATTCATCACCCATGATCTGCGCGTCGCGGCGCAAATCTGCGACGACGTTGCCGTGATGCAGCACGGCCGCATCGTCGAACAGGGACCGGCGGCGCAGGTCCTGACCCATCCGCAACAGGCCTATACAAGGCAGTTGCTCGACGCCGCGCCGGGACGGGGGTGGGATTTTGCGCATTTTCGGCCGGTTGAGCAGAGCGTGGCCACGGCATAGCTCCCTCCCCCATCATTGCGGGAAGCGCAAGCGACGAAGCAATCCATGATTATGCGCACCAAACCGCACGGATTGCTTCGCAACGACGCGAGTAGGCAATCCAAAAACGGCCCGAAGCCATGCGCGAGGAGGATTGCTTCGTCGCTTGCGCATCCCGCAATGAGGAGTCTAACGTCGCGCGCGAAAATCATTGAGACAGAATTGATGACCCGTATCGCCGTTGGCGGCTTCCTGCACGAGACCAATACCTTTGCGCCGACGAAGGCGACCTATGACGATTTCGTGCATGGCGGCGGCTGGCCGGCGATGGCCGTCGGCGCCGAGGTGCTGCGGGTCATGCGCAACATCAATATCGGGCTGGCAGGTTTCGTCGAGGCCGCCGAGGCGCGGGGCTGGGAAGTGGTGCCGACCATCTCCTGCGCGGCGAGCCCGTCGGCCCATGTCACCAAGGATGCCTATGAGCGCATCGCAAAAGTGATAATCGATGCCATCAGGTCGGCCGGACCGCTCGATGCCGTCTATCTCGATCTGCACGGCGCCATGGTGACGGAACATCTCGACGACGGCGAAGGCGAAATCCTGAAGCGCGTGCGCCAGGTAATCGGCCGCGACCTGCCGCTCGTGGCCAGTCTCGACCTCCATGCCAACGTCACGCCCGAGATGATGGAACACGCCGACGCGCTCATCGCCTATCGCACCTACCCGCATGTCGACATGGCCGATACCGGCCGCGCGGCGGCAACACATCTGGCGTTGCTGTTGCGCGGCAAGCAAAAATTCGCAAAGGCATTTCGGCAATTGCCGTTCCTGATTCCGATCAGCTGGCAATGCACCAGCGACCAACCAGCCAAAGCCATCTACCAGGAGCTGGCGCGGCTCACCGGCGAGGCGACCCCGACGCTGTCGTTCGCGCCCGGCTTCCCGGCGGCGGATTTTGCGCATTGCGGGCCGAGCGTGTTTGCCTATGGCAAGACCCAGGCCGATGCCGACACCGCTGCGGACAGGCTCGCCGTGCTGATCGAAAGCCATGAAAGCGATTTCGACGGCCGCATCTATCAGCCCGATGAAGGCGTGCGCCATGCCATGGAACTGGCAAAGCGCGCGACCAAGCCGATCGTGATCGCCGACACCCAGGACAATCCGGGCGCCGGCGGGGATTCCGATACCACCGGCATGCTGCGCGCGCTGGTCCGCAACAACGCTCGGAATGCCGCGCTCGGCGTGATCTATGACCCGGCGTCCGCCAAGGCCGCGCATGCCGCTGGAGCCGGCGCCACGGTTACGCTTGCGCTCGGCGGCAAATCAGGGATACCGGGTGACGCGCCGTACAAAGAGACGTTCATCGTGGAAACATTATCCGACGGGCAATTCGTGGCGCCGGGCCCTTATTACGGCGGCCGCGACATGGACATGGGGCCGTCGGCGGCTTTGCGGATCGGCGATGTCAGGGTGGTCGTCAGCTCGCACAAGGCGCAACTGGCGGATCAATCGATGTATCGCTACGTCGGCATCGAGCCGACCAAGCAATCGATCCTGGTCAACAAAAGCTCGGTGCATTTCCGCGCCGATTTCGAACCGATCGCCGAACAGCTCCTGATCTGCGCCGCCCCCGGCGCGATGCCCGCCGATACTGCCGCATTGCCATGGACGCGGTTGCGCCCGGGCATTCGCACCAAACCAAACGGCGCGCCGTTTGCTCCCGCAAATCCCGCCCGCGCGAAGGCGCCGGCCAACGGATAACAACATGCCCAATATCGAGCGCATCGAAGGCTATGCCGACGAACTCACCGCGATCCGCCGGGACCTGCACGCCCATCCCGAGATCGGCTTCGAGGAAATCCGCACCTCCGGCATCGTCGCCGATAAACTGGCGCAATGGGGCATCGAGGTGCATCGCGGTCTCGGTGGCACCGGCGTGGTCGGCGTGCTCAAGGGCAAAGGCAGCGCGGGAAAACGCATCGGCCTGCGCGCCGACATGGATGCGCTGCCGATGGAGGAAAATACCAACTTGAAGTGGCGCTCGACCGTTCCCGGCCGTTTCCACGGCTGCGGCCATGACGGCCATACCACGATGCTGCTCGGCACCGCCCGATACCTCGCCGAGACCCGGAATTTCGACGGCACCGTGCATTTCATCTTCCAGCCGGCCGAAGAAGGCTTGGGCGGCGCCCGCGCCATGATCAAGGACGGGCTGTTCGAGAAATTTCCCTGCGACGAGGTCTACGGCCTGCACAACGCGCCCGACCTGAACCATGGCGAGATCGCAATCCTTCCGGGACCGGCGATGGCCGGCGCCGACTTTTTCGACATCACCATCAACGGTTATGGCGCGCATGGCGCGATGCCGGAGCGCTCAAAGGATCCCATCGTGATCGCGATGACCCTCGGACAGGCGCTGCAGACCATCGTCAGCCGCAACGTCGATCCGTTGAAGTCGGCGGTGCTGTCGATCACGCAACTTCACGCCGGCTCGGCCTATAACGTGATCCCCGGCGAAGCAAAACTTTGCGGCACCGTGCGCGCCTTTTCCGACGAGGTGCGCGTGCTGATCCGCGAGCGGATGCGCGCGATCTGCGCCGGGGTCGCCAGCGCCTTCCAGGTCGAGATCACAGCCGACATCCGCGACGCCTTCAGCGTGCTGGTGAATCAGGAAGAGCAGTCCAGGGTGGTCGAGGCGGCGGCGCGCACCGTGGTCGATCCGGCCAAGGTCATCACCCGGACGCAGCCGAAGATGGGCAGCGAAGATTTTGCCGACATGATGCAGGCGATACCCGGCGCCTATTTCTGGGTCGGCCATGATGGATCGGTGCCGGTGCACAATCCCGGCTACATACTGGACGACAAGATCCTGCCTGTGGGCGCCAGCATGTTCGCGCGCATCATCGAGACCCGCTTGCCGGTAGGCGCCCATGCATAAATCGGTCTCTGAAGAAGCTGTCACCTCGCTGCACGATCTCGGCGCCATCGACCTGATCGCCGGCTATCGCGCCAGGCAGTTCTCGCCGTCCGAAGTGCTCGAGGACCTGCTGGCGCATATCGCGGAGTGGGAGCCGCACATCAAGGCGCTGTACGCCTTCGATCCCGAAGCCGCGCGCGCCGCCGCGAAAACATCGACCGAACGCTGGCAAAGAGGCGAGCCGGCCGGCGCGCTCGACGGCGTTCCCGTCACCATCAAGGACAATGTCGCAACCAAGGGCGTCCCGGTGCCGCTCGGTGCCGCGAGCGTCAAGCTGGTGCCCGCGGCCGCGGATGCGCCGCCGGCAGCGCGCTTGCGCGAGGCCGGCGCGGTGATCTTCTCCAAAACCACCATGCCGGACTACGGCATGCTGTCGTCGGGCCTGTCGAGCTTCCATCCCCTCACCCGCAATCCCTGGGATCTCGGCAAGAATCCCGGCGGCTCCAGCGCCGGGGCCGGCGCCGCGGGTGCGGCGGGGTACGGCCCGCTGCATCTCGGCACCGATATTGGCGGCTCGGTGCGGCTGCCGTCGTGCTGGTGCGGTCTGGTCGGATTGAAGCCGAGCCTGGGGCGGATCCCGATCGATCCGCCTTACGTTGGCCGGGTCGCGGGGCCGATGACCCGCACGGTCGATGACGCCGCCCTGATGATGAGCGTGCTGTCGCGCCCCGATCGACGTGACGGCATGAGCCTGCCGCCCGACAACATCAACTGGAAGGCATTGGAAAAGTCTCCGCGCAAACTGCGGATCGGGTTGATGCTCGATCCCGGCGTCGGCCAGCCGCTGGAGCAGGAGGTGCGCGGGGTCGCCCTGAAGGCGGCAAGGGCGTTCGAGGCGGCGGGTGCCGCCATCACCGAAGTCGCGGGTATCTTGACGCGCGAGATGCTCGACGGGCTCGACAATTTCTGGCGCGCGCGGATGTGGGACGATCTTTCCAGGCTGGCGCCGGCCGAGCGCGGCAAGGCGCTACCCTACATCGTGAAATGGGCGGAAAGCGCCGCCAGGCTGTCCGGCGTCGATGTCATCAGGGGTTTCAATGCCACCATGACGATCCGCGCCGGCGCGGCGAGGCTGTTCTGCGATCTCGATTATGTGATTTCGCCGGTATCGCCGGTAGTGAATTTCGCCGCCGAACTTGCAGCCCCGATCAACGATCCCGAGCGGCCGTTCGAGCATATCGCCTACACCCTGCCCTGGAACATGTCGGAAAATCCCGCCGTCTCGATCAATGGCGGCTTCGATGCCAAGGGATTCCCGATCGGCGTGCAGATCGTCGGCCGCCGCTTCGACGATCTCGGCGTGCTCGGCATGGCAAAGACGTTCGAGGCATTGCGGGGGCCGCAACGGCCGTGGCCGTCGCCGCCGAAGAAATAGAACGCCGCGGCTAACCGATCGTCATGCGTGGGCCTGACCCGCGCATCCATCCTCTTCATGAAGATGGATTGCCGGGTCAAGCCCGGCAATGACGAACGGAAATCAACACCAACAGCAGAGGAATCTCCCGATGGCCTATGAGACGATCAAGTACGAGGTCGCCGAGCAGATTCTCACGATCACGCTGAACCGGCCGGACAAGCTCAACGCCTTCAACGCCGCCATGCAGCGGGAAATGATCGAGGCCTTCGATGCCGCCGACAAGGACGATGATATCCGCGCCATCATCGTCACCGGCGCCGGACGCGCCTTCTGTGCCGGCGCCGACCTTTCCTCCGGCGCCGATACCTTCGATCGCGACGCGCGGCGCGGACCGGTCAGGCGGCTGGCCGACGGCAAGGTGGATTACAGCGATCCCAACGCGCGCGACGGCGGCGGCCAAATGACATTGCGCATCTTCAAGTGCCTGAAGCCGGTGATCGCTGCGGTGAACGGCGCGGCGGTCGGCATCGGCGTCACCATGCAGCTTGCGATGGATATCCGCATCGCCTCCGAGGCCGCGCGCTTCGGCTTTGTGTTTTCCCAGCGCGGCATCGTGCCGGAGGCAGCCTCAAGCTGGTTTTTGCCGCGCATCGTCGGCATCTCGCAGGCGCTGGAGTGGTGCTACACCGGACGGGTGTTTCCGGCACAGGAAGCGCTCACCGGCCGGCTCGTCAGCAAGGTGGTGCCGCCGGACCAGCTGCTGCCGGCCGCCCGCGCATTGGCGCGTGAAATCGCTGCAAAGACCGCACCGGTCTCGGTGGCGCTGATCCGGCAGATGATGTGGCGCATGCTCGGCGCCGACGATCCGATGGAAGCCCACAAGGTCGACAGCCGCGGCATCTACGCCCGCGGCCGCTCGGGCGACGTCAAGGAGGGCGTGGTGTCGTTTCTGGAAAAACGCCCGGCTGTCTTCAAGGACAGGATCTCGACCGACATGCCGGACTATTTTCCGTGGTGGGAGGAGCGGGAGTATCAGTGAGATCTCGTCGTGCCGGCTTTCGCAGGGACGACCAGAGCGTGAATCACCGCATCATCAGCGCCACGCGGCCGATCGCCTTGCGCTCGATCAGGAGCCGCATCGCTTGGGCGTAGTTCTCCAGCGGCAACCGGTGCGAGATATGCGGCCGGATTTTTCCGGCTTCGGCCCACTCCAGTAATTTCTCGATCCGCGCTTCGCCGGCCGCCGGATTTCGCCTGACAGCCTCGCCGGCGCGGACGCCGAGCACGCTGGCGCCCTTGATCAGCAACAGATTGGTGCGCGCAATCCCGATGCCGCCGGTAAAACCGATGACGAGAATACGCGCGCCCCAGGCGATGCAGCGCAAGCTGTTTTCGAAGACCTCGCCGCCGACGGGATCGAACACCACATCGGCGCCGCGGCCATCGGTGAGGCGCTTGACGTCGTCGCGGAATGGTCCCCGCGCGTAGAGCACGAGATGATCGGCGCCCCTCGCCCGCGCGACCGCGAGCTTTTCCTCCGATGACGCCGCCGCAATCACCGTCGCGCCGAGCAGCTTGCCGACCTCGACCGCGGCAAGCCCGACGCCGCCCCCGGCGCCATGCACCAGCAGCACTTCGCCCGGCCGAAGCTGGCCGCGATCGATCAACCCGTGATACGCGGTGCCGTACGCGGCGAGAAAGGTCGCGCCCTCCGCATAGTCGAACGTCCTCGGCAACGGCGCCAGCTGCGATGGCGTCACCACAGCCTCATCGCAATAAGCGCCGTGCCGCATCTTGACGATGACGCGGTCGCCGACCGCGACCGTGGCCGCGCCGTTGACCTCGGTGACCTCGGCGACCTCGGTGACCTCACCGGCGGCCTCGACGCCCGGCGTGAAAGGCAATTCCGGCTTGAGCTGATACGTGCCGGCCACCATCAGGATGTCGGGAAAGTTGATTCCGGCGGCATGGACGGCAACGCGGACCTCGCCCGGCTTCAGCGCCGCGGCGGCAAAACTTTCCAGGCGCAAGCACTCGGGCGGGCCGAGCTCGCGGCAGACCACCGCGCTCGGCATCAGGCGGCGCTCGCTTTTCGCCGCTGCAGCGCTTCGCGGATCAAGGGCATCCGGTCGTTGCCGAAATACATGTCGGTCCTGTCGATGAAGATGGTCGGCGAGCCGAACCCGCCGCGCGCCATCACTTCATCGGTGTTGGCCTTGAGCCGATCCTTGATCGCCTGCTCGCCGATGCCTGCAAAGAATTTCGTGGGATCGACGCCGACGCGCTTGCAGGCTTCGGTCAGCACCGCGTCCTGCGAGATATCCTTATCCTCGCCCCAATAGATCTCGAACACCGCGCGCGCGAACGGCACCATGTCCTTGCCCAGGAAAATGCAGCCGCGCATCGCCTTGACGCTGTTGACCGGAAACACCGTCGGCCGCATCTTGATGGCCAGCCCGGCGGAGCGCGCCCAGTCGGCCATATCCTTTTTCTGGTAGTTGAGCTTGGCCGGCACCGGATGTTCGCGTGAGGCATAGACGCTGGGGTTGATGGTATTGAAGATGCCCCCGACCAGGATCGGCCGCCACGAAATCTCGGCGCCGAACTCGTTTGCGAGCGGCTGGATGTTGTGAAAGGCAAGATAGCTCCAGGGGCTGGAGCAGTCGAAGAAAAATTCGATCATGGCCGTTTCCTTGGTTTGTTTTAATTCTCTAGCGTGATCCTCATCCTGAGGAGCGCGCATCTTGCGCGCGTCTCGAAGGATGAGCGGCGGTCAGTTAGTCGCTTATCGGGCCTCATGGTTCGAGACGGCGCAAGCGCCTCCTCACCATGAGGGGTTAACCGTCATTCCTGCCCGCCAGCTCTTTCGCCTTTTGCCCGAACATGTTCTTGCGCGCTTCCTCGTCGAACGGCTCCTTGACGAACTTGCCCACCGCAAGTCCCGCCTGCACCTGCGGCCGGGCGCGGAGTTCGGCGTACCAGCGCTTCACGTTCGGATAGTCGTCGAGCGTGAAGCCCTGCGCCTTGTGGGTCATGGTCCAGGGAAAGCAGGCGATGTCGGCGATCGAATAATCGCCGGCGACGCAGCGCCCGGTTTTGCCGAGCTGGGTGTCGAGCACACCATAGAGCCGCGCCGCCTCGTCGCGGTAGCGCTCGATGGCATAGGGGATTTTCTCCGGCGCATAGAGCGCGAAATGTCCGTGCTGGCCAAGCATCGGACCGAGCCCGCTCATCTGCCACATCACCCACTGGGTGACGATCGAGCGGCCGCGCATATCCCCGGGCAGCAAACGGCCGGTCTTCTCCGCCAGATAGATCAGGATCGCGCCGGTCTCGAACACTGAAAACGGTTCACCGCCGCCGGCAGGCGCGTGGTCGACGATCGCCGGAATCCGGTTATTCGGACTGATTGCCAGAAACTCCGGCTTGAATTGCTCGCCGGCGCGAATGTCGACCGGAATAACCGTGTAGGGAAGCCCGAGCTCCTCCAGCATGATCGAGATTTTCCAGCCGTTCGGCGTCGGGGCGTAATAGAGGTCGATCATGGGATTTTCGCCATTGTGCTCGCCAGCTTAGAGCAGAGTTGGTTCGAGTTGAACCCTCAAACATCGTCATGCCAAGGCCTCCTGCCAAGGCGATGACGACTTTCGTTAGTCTGTACCTCTTTCTCAACTCGTGGCAGACAGTCGATCCAATCAGGCAACACCGAGGACCGTACCAATGCTGTTTCCAACCACGATCGCCGGCTCGCTGCCGAAGCCGGAATGGCTGGCCGAGCCCAATACGCTGTGGGCGCCGTGGAAATCAAAGGGCGACGAGTTGGCGCGGGCCAAGCGCGACGCCACCATGCTTGCGATCAAGCTGCAGGAAGACGCCGGCATCGATATCGTCACCGAGGGCGAGGTGTCACGGCAGCATTTCGTCCACGGTTTCCTGGAGAGGATCGAAGGCATCGATTTTGCCCACAAGGTCGAGATGGGAATCCGCAGGGATCGCTACAAGGCGATGGTGCCGCAGGTGGTGGCGCCGCTGCGGCTCAAGGGCCGCGTCCATGCCGACGAGGCCCGCATCGCCCGCACCCATACCACCCGCAAACTGAAATTCACCCTGCCCGGCCCAATGACCGTCGTCGACACCATCGCCGACAAATATTACGGCGACCGCACCAAGATGGCGTTCGCCTTTGCCGAATTGCTCAACGAGGAAGCCCGGGCCTTGCAGGCCGACGGCGTCGACGTGATCCAGTTCGATGAGCCCGCCTTCAACGTCTATATGGACGAGGTCTCGGACTGGGGCATCAAGGCGCTGGAGCGCGCCGCCGAAGGGCTGACCTGCGCCACCGCGGTCCACATTTGCTATGGCTACGGCATCAAGGCCAATACCGACTGGAAGCAGACGCTGGGTGCCGAGTGGCGGCAATATGAGGAGATCTTCCCGGCGATCGCGCGAAGTCCGATCCAGCAGGTCGCGATCGAGTGCCGCAATTCCAAGGTGCCGCTGGAATTGCTCGGGCTGCTCAACGGCAAGGTGGTTCAGGCCGGCGTCATCGACGTCGCCAGCGACAAGGTCGAGACCGCGGAAGATGTCGCCGAAGTGATCGACGCCGTCTCGAGGTTCGTGCCCAAGAGCAACATCGTCGCCACTACCAATTGCGGCATGGCGCCGATGCATCGTGACATCGCGGAAGCCAAACTGATGGCGCTCGGCGCCGGCGCCAAACTGGCGCGGTTGAAATTCGGATGAAGTTTTTGTTTGCAATGCTGACCGGAGCGATCATCATCGCAGCCCTGCTCGCGATGTTGTTTCCGGCGTGGCCCGAAGGTCGCGCCGAGCTCGATGCTTGCCGGATCATGATCGATCGCGCGGCGCAAGCGGCGCCAAATGCGGCTTCCGCCAGACAGGACGATGCGGCGCTCGCGCGGTGCCGGCAAATCGTTCGCGACTGGACCTTGCGCGAGTCGCGGATGAGCGTCGATGAACAGGGCCGGCCGCTGCGCTAGGCTTCGTCACCCGCGCGGCTGGGCGGCGCTCGGATGCAGTACCGGCGCATATCCGGCCGACAATGCGCGCAGCGTCGAGGGTGGCGTCAACAACATGGCGCTTCGAAGCGCGTGCGGCGCCGGACCGTAGCCGGCCGGCGACCATAATAATGTCCGGCCCCCTACGATCAGGTAACTCTCGCTGGCTTGCTGCACCATCGCGCCGTCAGGCAGAGGTTGCAGCCCCGCTGCCAACGGATGCAGCCGCTTGCTGCCGCTCGCGAGACGCTCGCGATGAAGCACCTCGTCGATCTCGCGTGCAAGAACATGGCCGACGCCATTGCCCTGTTGCCACGCCGCGCGAAAGGCTCCGGCGTCGTCGCGGCGGCAGAAGAAGCACGGCCGGTGCCCGGCCGCGAGCGCGGTGGCTTCATCGAGAAAGAACAGCTCGGTCCAACTCCGGCCGCCCATCACCGCGCGCCGTCTGCCCCTGAATTCGCACACGCAAGTCAGCCACGCCTTGCTCGCCCAGCGCCGCGTCAGCGTTTTCGTGGCGGGATCATGGATGATGCCGCGATTGCCCGTGAACATCCCGCGATGCGGCGTGGCGACGATGTCGCCGGTGGGCGTGACGCGATTTTGCAGGGGCATCGGCGTTCCTGCTCCCTCGCCCCGCTCTTCGCGGGGAGAGGGTTGGGGTGAGGGGCTGCTTCCGCACATTCTATGCACAAAGAGTCCCCTCACCCGAATTGCTTTGCATTCGACCTCTCCCCGCAAGCGGGGCGAGGTGAGAAGAATCACGCCGCGCCGTCGCGGATCGGCGGCTGGAACGAGAGCGCGGTATCCCATGGGAAAAAGATCCAGGTATCCTGCGACACCTCGGTGATGAAGGTGTCGACCAGCGGCCGGCCCATGGGTTTGGCATACACGGTTGCGAAATGCGCACCCGGAATCATGTCCCGCACCAGCCGCGCGGTCTTGCCGGTATCGACGAGATCGTCGACGATCAAAAGTCCCTTGCCGGTGCCGCCACCGAGTTTCGCGGTCTCGGCTGAAATGCCCTTGAGCGCTCTGAGCTCACCCTGTTTGACGTGATCGTAGCTGGCGATGCAGACGGTATCGATCACGCGCACGCCGAGCTCACGGGCCACGATCGCCGCCGGCACCAGCCCGCCGCGGGTGATCGCGATCACCGCGTGAAACGGCCCGACTTCGTTGAGCCGCCAGGTCAGCGCCCGGCAATCCCTGTGAAACTGGTCCCACGAGACCGGGAAGGCCTTGCCCGCCCGCTCCTGCGCGCTCAGTTCCGGATGCTCCGCCATCGTCATTCCCCTTATAGCTTTGCCAATTTATAGCTTTGCCAATTGCGTCGGGCGCAGCCACCCCGGTGGCGCCGCCAATGCGCCAGCGATCGATCCGCTAGCGAACGACGCTAAGGCCGGCCAGCATTTCTTTCACCGCCGTCATCGCGGCCTGCAGCTTTGCCGGATCGCGCGAACGCACCACGAGGTTGGTGTTTGGCTTCTTGTCCTCGTCCTGAAACGGATAACTGCCGATGATGGTGTCGGGATGGGCATTGGCGATTGCCCGCAGCGGGCCGCCGATGTCGCCTTCCCTGGCATTGGCGCGAACCGAATCCGACAGCATCCGGACGCCTGATTTCAGCTTCGGGGCAACGATGTCCATCATCGCCTGCATGATCGAGGGCACCCCCGCCATGACAATGACGTTGCCGATCTTGAAGCCGGGCGCGAGGATGGTCGCGCTCTGGATCAGTTCGGCGCCCTCGGGGATCCGCGCCATCCGCAGCCGCGCCTCGTTCAGTTCGCCCGGATTCTGGAACCGTTCGCGAAACCGCGTCACCACCTCGGGGTGATAATCGATGCTGACGCCGAACGCTTTTGCCACCGCATCGGCGGTGATGTCATCGTGAGTCGGCCCGATGCCGCCAGTGGTAAAGACATAGCTGTAGCGAGCGCGCAGTGCATCCAGCGCCGCGATGATGTCGGCCTCCTCGTCGGCGACGACACGCACCTCCTTGAGGTCGATCCCGATATTGGTCAAGTATTCCGCGATAAAACCAATGTTCTTGTCTTTGGTCCGCCCGGACAGGATCTCGTCCCCGATCACCAGAATCCCCGCGGTGACGATCTCGCTCATGACCTCTCCTCGCCCAGCCATCACCCTGACCTTGCCCGGCCAACACCTTGTAGTCACGAGGTTTTGCCGCCCCAATAAGCAACCGGCAGCCAATTTTTCAGGCAACCGCCCGGCCGTCCATACCAAATGCCGCGTGCGAATGCATATCGCGCTGGCCCGGCCCTTGCTACCATGCCTTTAAGCCATGCAGTGTCCCGCCTGGCTTGAGGGGAAAATCATCGGGATCCATGGCAGTTGCGTTCGATGAAATGAACGGGCCCGACGGCGACCTCCGCCCGGCCTACCAGGAGCTGTCGCGCTGGCTCAAGGAGACGCCGCCGGAGGCCCTGGAATATCGCCGCCAGGAAGCGGAACTGCTGTTTCGCCGGATCGGCATCACCTTTGCGATCTATGGCGACGCCGAAGCCCAGGAACGGCTGATTCCATTCGATGTGATCCCCCGGATCATGTCGGCGAAGGAATGGGCGATGCTGGAAAAAGGCCTCAAGCAGCGGGTGCGCGCGCTCAACATGTTCTTGCGCGACATCTATCATGGCCGCGACATCCTGCGCGCCAATCTCGTTCCCGACGATTTGATCTTCCAGAACCCGGTATTCCGGCCCGAGATGAATGGCCAGGACGTGCCGCATGACGTCTACGTGCACATCGCCGGGATCGACATCGTTCGCGACAATCCGGAAAGCTTTTTCGTGCTGGAAGACAATGCGCGCACGCCGTCCGGGGTCTCCTACATGCTGGAAAACCGCGAAATCATGATGCGGCTATTTCCGGACCTGTTCGCCCGTCACCGCATCGCGCCTGTGGAAAGGTATCCGGACGAATTGCTATCGGCGTTGCGCTCAGTGGCGCCGCTCAGCGCCGCGGCCGAGCCGACGGTGGCGCTGATGACACCCGGCGTCTACAACTCCGCGTATTACGAGCATTCGTTCCTGGCCGACAAGCTCGGCATCGAGCTGGTCGAGGGCCGCGACCTCATCGTCAAGAACGACGAGGTGTTCATGCGCACCACCGAAGGCCTGAAGCGCGTCGACGTGATCTACCGCAGGGTCGACGACGATTTCCTCGACCCCCTGACCTTCCGCCCGGATTCGGCGCTTGGCGTGCCCGGGCTGATGTCGGCCTACGCGGCCGGCAACGTCACGCTCGCCAACGCCGTCGGCACCGGTATCGCCGATGACAAGGCGGTGTATTCCTACATGCCCGAGATCGTGAAATTCTATCTCGGCGAAGAACCGATCCTGAAGAACGTGCCGACCTGGCGCTGCCGCGAAGCCAAACATCTGGCTTATGTGCTCGAAAATCTGAGCGAACTGGTGGTGAAGGAAGTGCACGGCTCCGGCGGCCACGGCATGCTGATCGGACCTGCCGCGACCACCGCGACGATCGAGGCTTTTCGCGATAAATTGAAGCGCGAGCCGGAAGGCTTCATTGCCCAGCCGACGCTGGCGCTGTCGACCTGCCCGACCTGCACCGAATCCGGGCTGGCGCCGCGCCATGTCGACCTCCGGCCATTCGTGCTGACCGGCAGCAACCGCGTCACCGTGGTACCCGGCGGCCTGACCCGCGTGGCGCTAAAGCAAGGCTCGCTGGTGGTGAATTCAAGCCAGGGCGGCGGCACCAAGGACACCTGGGTATTGGACGAGTGAAATGTTGCATTTGAGCAGGCGCACCCCCCTTCCCTGAGCCTCCCCCGCAACGGGGAAGAAAAAAGAACTAACATCCCGCATGCTGTCGCGCACCGCCGAAAATCTGTACTGGCTCGCCCGCTATGTCGAACGCGCGGAATACCTCGCGCGCACCATCGAGGCGACGCTGCGCGTCACCGCGCTGCCGAACGCCTATGTCGGCAAGACCAATGAATGGGATTCGGCGCTGCTGACCGCCGGGGTCAGCGCCGGCTTCTATGAGGTGTACCAGCAAGCCGACGAGCACAATGTCGTCGAGTACCTGTCGTTCTCGCCGAGCAATCCGTCCTCGATCAAAAGCTGCATCGAAAACGCCCGGCTCAATTCGCGCTCGGTGCGCACCGCGCTGACCTCCGAGATGTGGGACACCATCAATTCAGCCTGGATCGATCTGCAGCAAGTCTGGGGTAAAGGCACCAAGAGCCGCGAAGACCTGACCAGGTTTCTGCGGTTCGTGCAGGAGACCTCGCTCCGCTTCGACGGCTCGGCCTACCGCACCATGCTGCGCAACGATGCCTACTGGTTCTCGCGGCTCGGGCTGCATCTCGAGCGCGCCGACAATACCGCCCGCATCCTCGATGTGAAGTACCACGTGCTGCTGCCCGAGGAAGAACATGTCGGCGGACCGCTCGATTACTATCAATGGACCTCAATCCTGCGCTCGGTCTCGGCACTGACCGCCTATCACTGGGTCTATCGGGAGACATTAAAACCCTGGCTGATCGCGGACCTCCTGATCCTCAACGATTCGCTGCCGCGTTCGCTGGCAAGCTGCTACGGCAACCTGGTGCGCAACCTCGACCAGATCGGCGTCGCCTACGGCCGCCAGGGCGCCGCCCAGCGTCACGCCCGCGGCGTCCGCAATCGGCTCGAGCACAGCCACATGGATGACATCTTCCAGCACGGCGTACATGAATTCATCCAGGAATTCATTGCGGATAACTCAAGGCTCGGTGAGGTCATCGCCAGGCAATACCTGATTTGACGTGAGTTCTTTGTTCCCCGATGTGATCGAACTCCAGCTTTGGTAAGTCATGCGACTGCGCATTGCCCATTCCACCCGTTACCGCTACGAGCCGCCGGCGACCGGCGTCATTCAAATTCTGCGGATGACGCCGGGCAGTCATGACGGGCAATACATCGCCGAATGGCAGATCGACGTCTCCACCGATCCGCGTCTCGACGTGCACCATGACGCCTTCGGAAACGTCACCCATGTGCTGACCCAGGGTGTGATCGCCGATCTCACCATCAATGTCGAAGGCCTGATCGAGACCCATGATACCGGCGGTGTGCTCAAGGGCACCGACGAACGCTTTCCGCCGACCCTGTTCCTGCGCTCGACCTCGCTGACCGGAGTCAACGCGACGATGGCGACGTCGTCGCGCCAGTTGCGCGCCGAATCCGAAGACGATGTACTCGGTTTCCTGCACGGGCTGATGATGCAGATCAACGAGCACATGACGTTCGACCAGGATCCCACCAACACCGGAACGTCGGCCGTGCAAGCGTTCGGCCTGAGGCGCGGCGTGTGCCAGGACTATGCGCATATCTTTATCGCCTGCGCGCGCTCAGCCGGCGTGCCGGCGCGCTTCATTGCCGGACATTTCTTGCGCTCCGACGGAATGATCAACCAGCAGGCCGGTCATGCCTGGGCGGAGGCCTTCGTGCCGGATCTCGGCTGGGTCGGGTTCGATCCCGCCAACGGCATCTGCACCACCGACGCGCATGCCCGCGTCGCGGTCGGGCTGGATTACCTCGGCGCCGCGCCGGTGCGCGGCACCCGCTATGGCGGCGGCATGGAAACGCTGACGGTGGCGGTACGGGTCGAACCCGCCGGCGGCGGGCGGCAAGGCCAGTGGCAGAGCCAATCATAAGCCTACCTAAGCCGGGACAAACGCGAGCAGCGTGCCATTGGCTGCCGCCGGCGCCACGCACACGGCGTCCCCACTGCGGACCCCCAGCTTGCCGACCGCCTTGGCAGCGGCGGCAAGATCGGATGTCGCAATTACAAGACCCGCGCCGCCGCGCTCGGGCAGTCCCGCCAGCGAGACTTCAGGGTACCGCCCGGCCAACTGATCTCTGCTCAGCAGGATGAAGTCGGCGCGGTCCGAACCTGATGGCACCGTGACAGCCCCGTCCGGTTCGGCTCTGACGTCGCGCTCGATCAGCCGCGCGAGATGCGCGGCATCTTTCGAAGGCTGCGGCGAAACCACAACGACTTGCCTGAGACGTACCGCGCCATTGGCGTGTTTCATGAGCTCGGGAATCCACACCGCTTGCCGGGTCTTGTGCTGACAGGCAAAGATCCGCAATCCGGCCGGCGCATCGGTTACCGGCCACTGAAAGATGCTGAATTTTGCCGCCGACAGGCTGCCGTCGGGCATTGTCACCGGCCGCTCGAAATCGGTCGGGCCGAGCGGCTCGAAGCCCCGTGCGCGAAGCTCCTCGGCGCCGGCGGCCGAATCGACCGCCGTGAATGCGACGCGCTCGATGCCTTCGCCGCGCGTGGCGAGAAAGCCTCGCGCCGGAGCATTATGCTCGGTCTCGATCAGCACCCCGAGCAATTCGATGTAATCCGGATCGAGCATGATGGTGTAATTGCCAGAGCCCATCTTGGCGCTGTGCGTGCCGCGCGGTGACACGGTAAAGCCGAGGCGCTTCCAGTTCGCAGCCGCCTTGTCGAGATCGCCGACCATGACGACGGCGTGGTCGATGCCGATGACGTTCTTGAGAGCCACGCTTTTGTTCTCCCAACGTAACTTGGCAGACCAAGCTAACCAGACCGCGCCCGCGCCTACAAGTCAGGCTATTTCAGCGGGACAGGCCGCAAATTCAGGTCGAACGACAGAGAGACGCGTCGGAAGCAACCGCGATCAGTACTCGCAACCGCGGTAGTCCGACGTTTCGCAGGCTTGCGCCATGTCGCGCGCCCGCGAAAGTTCCTCAGCCGTCATGGTCTTCGACACCTCGTGCAATTTCGCCCTCGCTTCACGGTCGCCATGCGCCGCGGCCAGGCTGAACCATGCGAAGGCGCGCACCGGGTTGCGGGCAACCCCTTCGCCCCTATGGTACATCAACCCAAGCAAGTGCTGCGCCTTGGCATTGCCCCGCGTCGCGAGCGGCCGAAACAGTTGGATCGCCGGCATGTAATCACCGCGATTATAGGCGGCCATGCCGTCTTCCCAAGGGCCGGCGACGGCGCCTGCGCTGTTCAGAATTTGCGCTGTCATGACCAGGGCGCCAAAAATCATTTGCTTTATCATGTGCCGACCTGTCCGGATTCGAAGGCACGCTTTGTAACCGGTCGATATTTGCAGCGCCACTGCCAAATCGCGGCCATGCCCGACGGAAATGCCCGAATTGGGTTGGAGCCCCCGGTAAAATTGGCTAAGTAATTTCGTGTCGTCTGACGTGTTCGGGGACCCCGGAATGACCTATTGTTGCGGAGTTTTGGTGCGGGACGGCCTGGTCATGATCGCGGATACCCGCACCAATGCCGGTCTCGACAACGTCTCGACCTTTCGCAAGCTCCATATCTTCAGCAAGCCCGGCGAACGCATCATGGCGATCGCGAGCGCCGGCAATCTCGCCGTCAGCCAGTCCGTGCTCTCGACGCTGACCGAAGGGCTCGAAGACCCGCACGGCGGCGAGCTCGAAACGCTGTTGAATGCGCCGACGATGTTTCAAGCCGCGCAGCGCATCGGCCGCGCCATCCGCAGCGTTCACGCCACCGAAGGCGTCGCGCTGCAGTCCGAAGACATCAGCTTCGATGTTTCATTCCTGTTCGGCGGCCAGATCAAAGGCTCGCGGATGCGGCTTTTCATGATCTACCCTGCCGGCAATTTCATCGAATGCACGACCGATACGCCCTACCTGCAGATCGGCGAACACAAATACGGCAAGCCGGTGCTCGACCGCGCCATGCATTACGATGTCGAATTGTACGAGGCGCTGAAGACGAGCTTGATCTCGATGGACTCGACGATGCGGTCCAATCTCGGCGTCGGGCTGCCGATCGACGTGCTGGTGGTGCGCACCGACGTCTGCGAGGCCGATCTCAACCACCGCATCGAGGCCGGCGAGCCGTATTTCCACGATCTGCGCTCGCGCTGGTCGGCGGCGCTGCGAGCGGCGCACCAGAATATTCCAAGACCACCCTACAAGACCGAAATCATGACCAATAACAAAGACGAGGAAGCACATGGCCGAGGCAGGAAATAGAATAGCTGTGGTGACCGGCGCGGGCACCGGGGTTGGACGCGCGGCATCGCTGGCGCTGATGAACGCGGGCTTTATCGTGGTGCTCGCCGGCCGGCGCATGGAGAAACTGCAAGAGACCCAGAAACTCGGCGACAATGTCGGCAAGAGCCTTCCTGTATCGGCTGACATGGCCGACCCCGGCTCGATCGCCGCGCTATTTGCAAAAGTGATGGACGTCTACGGCCGGCTCGATGTTCTTTTCAATAACGCCGGCATGGGCGCGCCGCCGGTGCCGTTCGAGGATCTCAGCCTGGTTCAGTGGCAGGCGGTGGTTGCGACCAATCTCACCGCGCCATTTCTGTGCACCCAGCACGCCTTCCGCATCATGAAGGACCAAACCCCGCGCGGCGGCCGCATCATCAACAACGGCTCGATCTCCGCGCATGCGCCGCGGCCGTTCTCCTCGGCCTACACTTCGACCAAGCACGCCATCACCGGGTTGACCCGGGCGACCAATCTCGATGGCCGGGCCTACGACATCGCGGTTGGCCAGATCGACATCGGCAACGCCGCGACCCCGATGACCGACCGCATGGTCGACGGCGTGCTGCAGCCCGACGGCCGCAAAATTCCGGAGCCGCGGATGGACGCCAAGGCGGTCGGCGACGCGGTCGCCTACATGGCCAACCTGCCGCTCGATGCCAACGTGCTGTTCATGACGGTGATGGCGAGCAAGATGCCGTTTGTCGGACGGGGGTAGAATGCCAGCCCTGTAAAACGCAGCGACGACCCGCCTGACGGGCGCGACCGTCGGGGGCGTCGATGTGATGCCAACGGCGTCATTCCGGAGCATGCGAAGCATGAACTACGATGTGCAATTGCACATCTGAGAATCTCGAGATTCCGGATTTAGCCCTGAGGCTGCCGCCGAATGACGTTAGCGCGTCAGTTCGACAGTCTTGAAATCCGCGGGCAGGATCACTTCCAGCAGTTCGACGTCATCGGAATAATCCATGATCAGGTGCTTGATGCGGGGCGGCTGGGTCCATGCGCTGCCCTCACGCATCAATGTTTCGCCCTGCCCTTCGATGTAGGTCTTGACCCAGCCTTTCAGCACGTAAACCATCTGGAACTCGACGTCGTGGAAGTGCAATTTCGACACCTCCGCTGGGTTGCAGGGCGCGATCAGGCGGATCACATGCGCCCGCGCCAGGCCGGACGTCGCCTCGGCAATGCCGAGATCGCGGTACTGCGCATACGCGCGCAAGCCGTCGGCCTTGAAATCCTGATCGCGATGATGGCTGATGGCGATGCGTTGCTTCGGACGAACGCGTTTGGCAACGGGCACTCCGCGCGCCCCGGTCTTGCGGTCCTTGGCCTTGACGGTTTTTCGCGCGATGGATTTGGCCGCGGGTTTGCGCGCCGGCGATTTCTTCTGTGCCGCGGTCTTGGCCGCGGCCCGCGATGTCGGCTTCTGCTTGGCCATTGACGTTCTCCCTCCGTTTCGGATGTCGTGGGAGAACGCTAACACAAATCCGACGCCGTAGGGTGGCGCAACCACTCTACGGAAATCCGATCCGTCAATGCAGCCGGAACTCGCCGTCGACGGCGCGAAGTTCGGCCGGCTTGATCAGCTTGGAATGCGCGATCGTAACGGCGAACAGCGGCCCTTCGAGCTTCTGCTGCCAGAACGATAGAAAATCCTTAAGTGCCGGAAAATTCGGAAACAGATCGTAATTCTGCCAGACATATGTTTGCAGTAGCGAGGGATGATCGGGCATCCGATACAGAATTTGCGCCGTCGTCAGCCCGTACCCCAGCACCTGTTTCCGGAAGTCTTCGGAAACACCAACCCGCGAGACCATGCCAACCTCCATTGCTGGAGCGCATTTTCCGTGGTGACGCCCGAGGGAGAGCCACCCGGCGATGATGCGCTCACATGAGAGAAATGTGACGCACGCTACCAACCCATCACAAGCCTAAATGTTTAATGATCTGTTGAAAAAGGTCGCCTTAGCAGCACCTTACCGCACCTGCTAATCCGACTTGCGCGGTCCGTTCTGCCGGATTAAGGATGACGCGCGATTTTGGCAGGCGTCATATTTGAGTGCTAATTTTTCTGCTAAAGACCCTTGCCCCCCGAACAAGTCTGGCCTATGTCCAGAGCGCTCACGCTGGCACTCGCTGGCGGTGAGTGCCAATTTCAAAAAACTCTAAACATCTTCAAAAGCTTAGGAGGACTGCATGAAATTCCGTCCGCTTCACGACCGCGTTGTGGTCAAGCGCATCGACGCCGAAGAGAAGACAGCAGGCGGCATCATCATTCCGGACACTGCCAAGGAAAAGCCCTCGCAGGGCGAAATCACCGCGGTCGGTCCGGGCGGCCGGGACGAAAGCGGCAAGCTGATCCCGATCGATCTCAAGGTCGGCGACCGCGTGCTGTTCGGCAAATGGTCGGGCACCGAGGTCAAGATCGATGGCACAGAACTCCTGATCATGAAGGAGAGCGACATCATGGGCGTGCTCACCGACCTTCCCGCCGCCAAGAAGAAGGCCGCCTAAGCGCGCTGCACGACCTCACCCTGAGGAGCGCCCGCGGGGCGCGTCTCGAAGGGTGAGATCAGAACCCTTCCCTCTCATCCTTCGAGACGCCCGCAAGAGGCGAGCTCCTCAGGATGAGGATCAACCGGAGACCAAAAAATATGTCAGCCAAGGAAGTCAAATTCGGCGTCGATGCCCGCGACCGCATGTTGCGCGGCGTCGAGATCCTCAACAATGCGGTCAAGGTGACGCTCGGCCCGAAGGGCCGCAACGTCGTGCTCGACAAGTCGTTCGGCGCCCCCCGCATCACCAAGGACGGCGTCACCGTCGCCAAGGAAATCGAGCTCGACGACAAGTTCGAGAACATGGGCGCCCAGATGGTGCGCGAAGTCGCCTCGAAGTCGGCGGACGCTGCCGGCGACGGCACCACCACCGCGACCGTGCTGGCGGCTGCGATCGTCAAGGAAGGCGCCAAATCGGTTGCCGCCGGCATGAACCCGATGGATCTGAAGCGCGGTATCGACCTGGCGGTGGAAGCCGTGGTCGCCGACCTCGTCAAGAACTCCAAGAAGGTCACCTCGAACGAGGAGATCGCCCAGGTCGGCACCATCTCCGCCAATGGCGACGCCGAGATCGGCAAGTTCCTCTCCGACGCCATGAAGAAGGTCGGCAACGAGGGCGTCATCACGGTTGAGGAAGCCAAGTCGCTCGAGACCGAACTCGATGTCGTCGAAGGCATGCAGTTCGACCGCGGCTATATCTCGCCCTACTTCGTCACCAACGCCGACAAGATGCGCGTCGAGATGGACGATGCCTACATCCTGATCAACGAGAAGAAGCTCTCCTCGCTGAACGAGCTGCTGCCGTTGCTCGAAGCCGTGGTGCAGACCGGCAAGCCGCTGGTCATCGTCGCGGAAGATGTCGAAGGCGAGGCTCTCGCCACGCTGGTCGTCAACCGCCTGCGCGGTGGCCTGAAGGTCGCGGCCGTCAAGGCTCCCGGCTTCGGCGATCGCCGCAAGGCCATGCTGCAGGACATCGCGGTCCTGACCGGTGGTCAGGCGATCTCGGAAGATCTCGGCATCAAGCTCGAGAACGTGACGCTCAACATGCTCGGTCGCGCCAAGAAGGTGATGATCGACAAGGAGAACACCACGATCGTCAACGGTGCCGGCAAGAAGGCCGACATCGAGGCGCGCGTGGCGCAGATCAAGGCGCAGATCGAGGAAACCACCTCGGACTACGACCGTGAGAAGCTGCAGGAGCGTCTGGCCAAGCTCGCAGGCGGCGTCGCGGTGATCCGCGTCGGCGGTGCGACCGAGGTCGAGGTCAAGGAGCGCAAGGATCGCGTTGATGACGCGATGCATGCGACCCGCGCGGCGGTCGAAGAAGGCATCGTGCCGGGCGGCGGGGTGGCGCTGCTGCGCGCCTCGGAGGCGCTCAAGGGACTACGCACCAAGAACGACGACCAGAAGACCGGCGTCGACATCGTGCGCAAGGCGCTGTCGTGGCCGGCTCGCCAGATCGCGATCAACGCGGGCGAGGACGGCTCCGTCATCGTCGGCAAGATCCTCGAGAACAAGTCGTACAATTACGGCTTCGACTCGCAGACCGGCGACTATGGCGACCTCGTCAAGAAGGGCATCATCGACCCGACCAAGGTGGTGCGTGCGGCGATCCAGAACGCGGCCTCGGTTGCGGCGCTCCTGATCACCACCGAAGCCATGGTGGCCGAACTGCCGAAGAAGAACGCCGGCGCCGGCGCCGGCATGCCTCCGGGCGGCGGCATGGGCGGCATGGACTTCTGATCCAGCCGTTCAACGGTTCAACGAATGCGAAACCCCGGCAGCGATGCCGGGGTTTTTTGTTTGCGCTGGATTCGCTCCGGGCGCATCACTCCACCCGCGCCACCACCGCAAGCCGCTTGATGCCCTGGTTGCGGTAGGCGTTGAGGAAAGCGTTGTAATCCCGAAACGAGACGCAGCCGTTGGAGTCCCCGTTGGGGCCGAGCATGAAGCTGTGCGCCAGCAGGCCGCTGCGGCCGTAGATCGCGTCGTCGCCGCCGACCGGAGTTAGCCGCAGCGCCGGCACGCCGTGAAACAGCGTCTCGCGCGGCGTCAGCTCGTAAAGATGCGGCGGCGTCACGCCTCGCATCCTGATGCGCGCGGACCGCGGGTCGTCGAGTTCCGAGCCAAGCCCGGAATGCGCTTCCAGCTTGGTGCCATCGGGCAGATAAACCGTATGAGCGGAGATGTCGTAAACCGCGGTGGAACGATCGTAACGCGGCTGCGCACCCTCCAGCGCCGCATTTTGGCTCGGACCAAGGCTGCCGGTGACGCCGGCGTCGGCGGAGGCGTAAGCGAGCAGCGATCCCCTGCCCTGCGGCTTGCCCCACAGCTTTTCGAAGACCGTCGACCTGTCGGCGGATGCGATCGACATCACCGCCGCTTTGGCGCGCTGCGCCATCTCACGGACGGCATCGGCCGGCGTTTTCACCTGCTGGCTATCGTCCGGGCGCGACCCCGAAGCGATGCTGGCCGTCTTGAGCGGCGCCGGCGCCGCAGCCGCGAGCTTCGCTCTCGGCGCTTCCACGAGCTTGAGTGGTTCCGGCTTCCTCGACGCCTCAGCGAGCCTCGAGGTTTCCGCCGGCTTCGATGCCTCCGCCGATTTCGCAGCGTCGATCTGCGGCGACGGCTCGACCCCTTGCGGCGCCGATGCGGCAAACCGATCCGCGAACGAAACCCTGGGGCCCGCCGGTACTGTCGCCGGCGCGGAAACCGCCGGCGCAGTTCGCGATGAGACGTCAGGGAATGCCGGCGGCGCACTGTTGATGGCAACAGCGGCCGGTCGCTTGATTACTATCGGTGCATCGAAGTTGGAACTGCCAAGCTGCGGATAAACGCTGGCGGCGAAGATGTTGGCATAGAGGGTCCAGGCACATCCGAGCGCGAGGCTGGCCGCAGCCGCGCCGCCAACCAGATTGTGCGAAGGGGTTCTCCGAGATGGACGCGGGCGCTTGAAGCCCGCCAACTCAACACACGCACTCGTACTCATTCACCTTGCGTCCAGAACGATTCCACTTTGTCCCCTCGGCAGCGTTCGATCGCTAAGTCTATCGGCGGAGCATTCGAACGCGGACCTGGCGCGCGATGGAACAGCATCTCGCAGAGCCGCGGAGCGTCATTAAGGCGACTTTTAGTTAAATGCGGATTAAGTGCGGGCGGATGTTGGGCAGCCGCAAAAGTTCCCCGTGCCGCAACGACCAGACGTGGTTAACAATGCATCCAAGGGGGCTGATGCGTGGTACTCCGCTGGCCTCGCGCCCCAGAAATGCCCGATTGTGTTGTCGCGTTCGGAGAACGTGACATGACAATCGTGCGACGCTTGGAGCCAGCGAAGCAATGCGATAGTTTTGCTTGAACTTGGCCAGGGGGCGGCGGGTTTTGGAAAAGTCACGACGCGTGAATATACCGTACCGAGCGAGAATTCTGATTTCGAGTTCGAGCTGTTGCAGTGGCCGAGACATTCAAGAAAATATCGCTGCTGCTTGCCGACGTGGACGGCACGCTGGTGACGCGCGACAAGGTGCTGACCGAACGCGCGCTCAAGGCCGTGCACGGCTTGCATGACAAGGGCATCCGTTTTGCCATCACCAGCGGTCGTCCGCCCCGGGGAATGGCGATGCTGATCGCGCCGCTCGCGATCGATACTCCGGTGGCGGGATTCAATGGCGGCCTCTTCGTGCACCCCGATTTGTCCATCATCGAACAGAAGCTGTTGCCTTCCGACATAGCCAGGCAGACGCTCGACTTGATCGCCGGCCACGGTCTCGATGGCTGGGTCTATGCCGGCAACGATTGGCTGATCCGCGACCGCAACGCGCCGCATGTCGACCGCGAGGGCCGCACCGTTCAATTCGGGCCCACGGTGGTGGAGGCGTTCGACGACGACATGCTGTTGCGAGCCGTCAAGATCGTGGGGGTGAGCGACGATCTCGAGCGGGTGCGGCAGTGCGAGGCCGACGCCCAGAAGGCGCTCGGCAACCGCGCCACCGCGGCGCGCTCGCAGCCCTACTATCTCGACGTGACCAACCGTGACGCCAACAAGGGATTCGTCCTCGACTACCTCTCGCGCGAATTGGATATTCCCCCGAACGAGATCGCCACCATCGGGGACCAGCCCAACGATGTCCTGATGTTCAAGCGCTCCGGCCTCTCGATCGCGATGGGCAACGCATCGGACGAGGTTCAAGGGCAAGCCGACGTCGTGACCGACTCCTACGATCGCGATGGCTTCGCCAAGGCGGTCGAGCAATTTCTCCTGCGTGCATAAATTGCCGGGCCGATTGAGCGTTGCTGGCCGTGCGGCCTGATGGTCCGCTTTCGCGGAATCAATCCTATTGCAGTTCCGGCGGCGCGGCCTGGTCGAGCGGCTCGCCCGTGGGTGCTTCGAGCAGACTGACGGCGTAGGTTTCGATGATGAGCGGACCGCGCTTGCGCTTGAATTCCGCGACCTGCTCGAGCCGCCCAAATGTGGCCTGCAGCAAAGGCTGACCGCCCGGCCGCGCCTCATCGACATAGAGCAGCTTGCCGGCAAGCTGCGCCGGATCGGGCTCGGGCATGTTGACCCAGCGGATGCGCTGCGACTGCTGCGCGACGCAAGTGCCCCGGGGCAGGTAGAAGGCAAGCCAGGAGGTCGTGCCGTAATCGGGCGCAAGCACGCAGCTCGCGCCGAGGTTGGTCCGAACCGCCTCGATCTGGCTCGCCAGCGTCTGCCAGCCGACGCCGATGCTGCGGACCGTGGCATCGCGGCGATACCCCGTGAGCACACCGGTGTTGGCCTGCACGATCAACAGCGCGAACATCAATATGCCGCTTGGCATCGCCCAGCGCAGGCTGAAATCGACCACTCGCTGCTGGCGCGCGCTTCCATTGCGCGAGGTGGGCGGCGACCGCGGCCGCGATGGCGAACGCCGGATAGACCGGCGCGAACCAGTTCGCTTCAACCCGGGCATGCAGCGAATGCCAGATGAAATACACCACGATGGTCCAGAACATCGCATTGATCAGGCTGCGGGCGGCCAACGCGCCGGCATTGCGCCTGGCGAGCGCGTAAAGCCCCAACGCGCCCAGGATGAATACCAGCGGCGTTGCGAAGGCTACCTGGGTCGGAATCAGCTCGCCAATCAAGCGCGGCCTGAACTCCTCGATCCTGGCGCGGCCGATCTGCTTGATGAAGGAGACCCAGTGGTGATTGGCGTTCCACAGGATAACCGGCGAAAATACCGCGAACGCAACCAGGCCGCCGAAATAGGGCCATGGCGAGACCAGCCAGCGCCGCAGTTTTGCAACGCTCACGAGCCAGATCAGGATCGCGGGGCCGAAGAACAGCGCGGTGTATTTTGAAAGCAGCGCGACGCCGACCGCGGCGCCCACCGCAAGCCACCAGGCTCCGCGCCCGCTCTCCAGAACTTTCGCCAGATAAAACAGCACGAAGCTGGAGGCCACCAGCAAGGGGGCATCCGGGGTGACGATCATGGTGCCGACCGCCGCCATCAGGGTGACGTTGAGCAAGATGGTCGCGGTGGCAGCCACGCGCTGGCCCCCGAACAGGATGGTGGCGGTGCGATACACCGCCCAACTCATCGGCAGCGCCGACAGGATCGAGACCAGCCGCACGCCCAGTTCGGTGTCGCCCGCGATCATCGTGCCCAATCTGATCACGAAAGCGACCATCGGGGGATGGTCGTAATAGCCGCCTGCCAGATGCTTCGACCACATCCAGTAATAGGCTTCATCGAAGGCCAGCGGCGTCCAGACCGCGGCAACCAGCCGCAACGCCACCAGCGCCAGCACTACAAGCGTCGTATTGCGGGAGAGCCGCAAATCGTTCGGTGTCATCGAAGCTTCATCGCTTGCGCCAGACGAACAATCCGGACATCGCGTAATTCCAGACCACGCCCATCAGCGCGCCGGCCGCACCCGCGAGCCACCAGATCGGCTCCTGGTCGTAGACCGAGAACGCGACGCCGACATTGGCGAGGAGGCCGACGCTGCACACGAGATAGAACAGCAACAGCCCGCGCAGGATCGCAAACCCCTTCAACCGCTGGTCGCGATAGGTGAGAAAGTTGTTCAGGATGAAATTGCTGGTCATGGCCAGCAGCGCGCCGCAGGCCTGCGCATGCGGAAACGGCAAGCTCAAACACATTGAGCGCGACGAACAGCGCCGCGAGGTGCACGAACAGCCCGGTCGATCCGACCATCGCAAACAACAGGAAGCGCAGCGACACCACGTCGCCGGAAAGCTTTGCGAGCACCAGGCCAAGGAAGTCCAGCGCCACCATGGAATCGAGCTTGCTCTCGCCGTGCAGCCGCGAACCGAAGCTATAGGGAACTTCCTTGATGCTGAGATCGCCGCGCGCGGTGGCGACGATATCGAGCAGTATCTTGAACCCTTGAGTCGAGAGTTGTGGCGCAAGCTGCTCGAAGCGTTCACGGCGGATCATGAAGAAGCCGCTCATGGGATCGGCGACCTTCACGCGCAGCACGCGTCTTGCGACCTCGGTCGCGAGCGCGCTGGCGCCGGCGCGCTGCTTGTCGAAGCTGTCGGCGCTGCCGCCTTCGATATAGCGGCTGCCGACCACGAGCTGGGCATCGCCCCGTTGCAGCAGCGCCAGCATGACCGGCAGTTGGGTCTCGTCGTGCTGCAGGTCGGCATCGATCACCGCCGCGAACGACGCGCTCGCCGCCAGAATGCCCTCGATGCAGGCGCCGGACAGGCCGCGGCGCCCGATCCGCCGGATGCAGCGGACGCGGGGATCCTGCCGCGCCAGACCACGCACCACGTCCCAGGTGGCGTCGGGGGAATTGTCGTCGACGAAGATGACCTCCCAGGCGATACCCGTCAGCGCCCGCTCCAGCCGCCGGAATAGCGTGGTGACGTTGTCACGCTCGTTGAAGGTCGGGACGATGACCGAAAGCTCAGCCGCCGCGCCGGCCTGCGGCGGGCTTTCTGGGGCCGGTCTGATGGCTTCATTCATGCCGCCAGCGTATATCCGATAGAATCGGGGGAAGCCAAGGCGGAGTTCCGAAAACGGGGGAGAAGCTGAAATACCGCCGAATCGGCCCGAAAATGCCAACGACCACGAACAGAGGGGCGCGCGTACATCCGGCGCAGCCAAACTATTCAGTGGTCGTCCCAGCGCCGGAGCTATCAAGCATCGACGTCGCCGTTGAAAGCTAGATGGGGATCGTCAGGCCATTGCGCAAGGGCGGCGTTTTCAGCCCCGTGCGGGCCTGCCGGTTTACTGCGGCAATTCTCGCACCACCGGTCCCCTTGGCGCCGCAGGCGCCGGCTGCGCCGGCTGTTTTACCTCGCTCTGTTTTGCCGGCTTGCCGATTTGTCCGATCGGTCCATAGGCGATCGCGACCACCAATACGATAGAGGCGATAATGGCGCCCAAAATACCCGCTACCTTTTCCGAATCCATCTCGACATTCCCGGTCGTCGCTCAACGATTGATAACACAGAAAACCGAAAATTCGGTGCAGTTCAGCAGAACTTATTCCAGCTGCCCCAAATGCCCGGAGCTAGTTCGAGGCCGCCTTGTGCTTGATGAATGCCGTCACGACATCCTTCTGCGCCGCTGCGATGGCGCTGTTGGCCGTGGTCATGTGACCTGCCGCATCGGCGCTCGGGAACTGCTTCGACAGATAGTCGAGCAGCGAAACCCGAAAATTCTGCCGCTCGGAAGCACAGACGTTGGCGATAAGGGACGTGAAATCCGGCCCCGACATGCCCTTGTTGCTGTCGCGCTGATATTGTTGCGCGAGACAGTTCCAATAGGCGTCGCGTCCCGACAGCGCCAGCCGGTGCGCGTCGTCGAGTTCGTCGGCTACGGCGACCGAAGCCGTCATCGCCGCCACGGCCACAATAACCGCTCGCATCCCGTTCTCCTGTTTTCGCCATCCTAACTTGGGCGCTATCGCAAGGTAAGGGCTATCGGCTCTTTGCCGCACGGCGCGCGAAGCATTTTCCCGGTCGTTGCGGGGGCAGTGGAACTTTCAAAATCTCAACACAGAGGTGCCGTGCAACGAACAACCCAGAACCCCGATTCCATCGCAAAGATGGCAGAATATCGAATTTTGATTCGATAGTGGAACACAGGATTCGAAATGTCGGGCACAGACCAGAACAGACCAAACACAAAGCCGGCACAACGCAACCGGAAGGCCGAGCGGGGCCGGAAGCCCGATCAGCAGAAGAGCCTGAAGCCGGATCAACTGCTGGACACTCCAGAGCAGACCCGCGTCACGC
Source organism: uncultured Alphaproteobacteria bacterium (assembly GCA_963840155.1). GTDB lineage: Bacteria > Pseudomonadota > Alphaproteobacteria > Rhizobiales > Xanthobacteraceae > Bradyrhizobium. The sequence continues at coordinate 184,500 of CAWIXP010000001.1, read as the reverse complement.
ATACACCCAGCGACACTGCTGCAATCGACGCGCCCGCATTCGCGGAGACTGCCGAGATCGGCGCAACCGTTGCACCCGCTGAGACCGTGCCGAACGACGCCGCGGTGGCGGATGCCGCGGAAATCGGACCGACGATCGCAGCTACCGAGATTGCGCTGATCGGCGCCACCCCGGTCACCGCAAATGTCCGTGCAACCGCACCGATCGGTTTACAGGTGATCGCGAATGCCTACGGCGAATACATCTGGAAATCGCTCGGAGAGACCAGATCGTTTATGGAGAAGCTCAGGAGGGCGCGATCGCTGGAGCAGGCCATCGAGCTTCAGGCAGAGTTCGCAAGACAGGCTTACGAGAACTTCGTTGCAGATTCGCGGGAGATGTTCGAACTCTACACCGAAGTCGCGAGCCAGATCATCTTCAAGCCTCTGGAGAATTTCGCGGCAAAGCGGACCTCGGCGAGGCGCTAGTCAGCAACAAATAAAGATCGTGCGACAAAAAAGGCTCCGGTTGTTCCGGAGCCTTTTTAAGTGGGGTGACAGGGCCGGGAGTGCCGAGGCCCGATGCGCCGCGGTTGCGATCTGCCCGCCTTGCAGGAGCCAGCCGCCGGTTCTACTCTCGTGTTGCCCGCCCCGGCAAACAAGAGAGAGCCGCGTGATCAACAACTCACATCCTGCTGCAGCAAGTACGGGCGGTATCTACATCGGCGTCGGCGGCTGGACATTTGCGCCCTGGCGCGGGGTGTTTTATCCGGACAAGCTCACGCAGGCGAAGGAGCTGGAATACGCGGCTTCGAGGCTCACCTCGATCGAGATCAACGGCACCTATTATGGTTCGCAGAAGCCGGAGAGCTTCCGCAAATGGGCGCGCGAGGTGCCGGAAAACTTTGTGTTTTCGGTAAAGGGGCCGCGCTTTGCCACCAACCGCCGCGTGCTGGCGGAGGCCGGCGATTCGATCAAGCGGTTTTATGATTCCGGCGTGCTGGAACTCGGCGGCCACCTCGGTCCGGTGCTCTGGCAATTCGCGCCAACCAAGAAATTCGACGAGCCCGACTTTGGCAAGTTTCTGGAATTGCTGCCCCGCAAGCTCCAGGGGCGCGCGTTGCGCCATGTGGTCGAGGTGCGCAACCCCGGTTTTTGCGTGCCCGCTTTCATCGCACTGTTGCGCCAATTCGCGACTCCGGTTGTGTTCGCCGAGCACGGCAGCTATCCCGCGATTTCAGACGTCACCGGGGATTTCGTCTATGCGCGGCTGCAGAAGGGCAATGACGAGATCAAGACCTGCTATCCGCCGAAGCAACTCGACGCCTGGGCGAGGCGGCTGCAGCTATGGGCCGGCGGCGATGAGCCGGACGACCTGCCCCGCGTCGATCCTGCCAAAGCAAAAAAAATGCCGCGCGATGTCTTCGTTTACGTGATCCACGAAGGTAAAATACGCGCACCGGCGGGCGCGATGGAATTGATCCAGCGCGTAACATAGCTTGCTACCACTCAAGAAAATCTAACGCCTTCTTACTACCGGAGGTACGCCGCTAGGCACGTTCGAGCAACTCGAGCGTGCTGGCGTGATGTGACCGTTGCAGCGTGCCCGCCGGCGGCGCACCTCGTTTTCCAAAAAAGCTCAGGGAATGCGGGGTACGTCTTTCGAAAGCCCGACTGAGCTTTGTGCCTCTCAACAGCAAACAGGAGAACGAAAATGCAGACCTCTAAACAACAGCCTTCGATACGACAGCTTCTCACTGCAGAGCACCAGAACATCTTTCTGGAGTCTTATTTCACCTGCACCGGACGACCGCCTGAAAGGCAGAAGTTCCTCAGGAGTATCGCCGCGGACGTGTTTAGACGCAGCTACACCGCGGCTTATTTCCTCGATGATATTATGGTCGGAGGTTTTTGCCTGGCTCTCGAGCCGCCGTTTTGCGAACTGGAATTATTGCCGCTCGATGTTCGGGGCAGCCATCCATTTCTTCAACAGGTCGAAGAGCAGCGAATGGTCTCGCTTCCGATGCTATGGCTCAACAAGGACGTCAGGGGACCGCAGCACTCGGTCCGCTTGTGGACGGAAATGCTGAATTCGATTTCCGGATCAAACCGGAATTACCTGCTCTACACCTATCAGTTGCACGAGGAGAGGAACTGGAAGTTGTACAAGCGCGGCGGCGGCTCCACAAATATCTATGAGGGCTTGCTTGCGAACGGAGGAGTTGGCGGTGTCGACTACGTTCCAGTAGAAAATCTGGCGCAGCCAATCAATTACCTCACTAACTTCTCCGAGCGTCGCCACGTGACATACCACTGATCGAAGCTGCCGAGCCATACTGGAGAACGCGCGGAAGACCAGCCGCCATAAGGGCACACAACAGAAGAATTGCAGCATCGACAACAAGGGGCAGCGAATGCCCGATCGAATAGAGATACGATGCGAGCAATGGGCCGACCAAGAAGCCCAGTGCCTGCGTGGCGCCGATGGCACCCAACGCGGCGCCGTGCGCGGTGGTGGCAAACGATGCGATCGCGGAGACCGATGGCAATACCAGCGCCAGTGAAATTCCAAGAAGTGCCGCCGCCGACAAGGCGCCCGGCAAACCGAGATCGAGCAACGCCGTCACATAGGCTGCGACGCCTACTAACGACCCGCAAATGACCAGGGTTCGCGCTTGGTCCGATTTGAACTTTACGATCAATGCCTGGGTCAGGATCATTGCCGCCGCGATGAGAAGGAAGGCGTAGGAGGCGAGTGACACGGCGGCGGTGGCAGAGTAATGAAACCGGTCCTGGGCCATGAACCCGGTGATCTGCATGGTGCCGAGAAACGCAACGTGAAAGCCGGAGCTCACGATCAGGCAGTAGACCAGAGTTGATGTTAGTTTCAGCCTGCCAAGGGCCGGCTGCGCCGGCCGAGACTTGATGTTGCCACGCCGCGAAATGAGGGCCAGCGTTGCCGCGACCACGACGGCTAGCAAGCTAAAGCACCACAACCCTGCGAGGGCGCCAAATGGCGTCAGCAGTTCGACCACGCCGGGCCCAACCAGTGATCCCAGTCCAAAAGCGATCGATACGGCCGCCATGCCCCCCACGCGCTCCGAGGAGTCGGATTCGTCAGCCAGATGGGCTTGACTCGCCGGCAACACCCCCGCCGTCAGCGCGCCGTGAAGCGTGCGACAGCCGACCAACCCCGCGAATACGAAGCTGGTGGACCCACCCGATAAACCGATGCCAAGAATATAAGCGAGCGCCGCCAGCAGAACGCCATAGGCGGTCAGGCCAAAGAGGACGACAGGCAAGCGTCCGAATTTATCGCTGGCTCGTCCCCACAGATGACTCGTCAAGAAGACCGCGGCGGCCGATCCCGTGAAGATCAGGCTGCTTTTAACTTCAGTCAGACCGATCGCGCGGGCCATCGGCGGAACAATGGCAAACACCACCGTTTGCCCAGCACCTACTATCAAGACCGCGGCGAGAAGCAATCTTGTCGATCCGGTGCGCGGCAATTTAGCCTCCAATCGAATTCGAGGCCGTCCGGGCGGCCGATCGCTTCCCGTATCGTCAATCCGGCTTGCTGCCGGCATAGCGAATGAGCCTGGTCCGGTTTTCGTGTCTGGACGCGACGAAGCCAGCGATCCTTCAACCAGATCCCTTCGTAACCGGACTATGCGACATACCGCACAGGCCGGCAACGCCGATGTGGAAATCGGTCGAGCGGTATCGTAACCTCAAGTGGACGGTCGAGGAATGCCTGGACACCGAGATGGCACGCAAGGATTCAAGAGCCAAAGCCAACCGCCTCTTCACCATCGGTTATGAGCAGACGCCCTCGAAAGCGGTGCTCGACGAGCTCGAGCGGGCCGGCGTAAAGCTATTGGTCGACGTGCGCGCCATCGCCTCCTCGCGCCGGCCCGGTTTTTCAAAGAACCAGCTCGCCGGCGGCCTTGATGAGCGCGGCATTTCCTACCTGCATCTGCGCGGGCTGGGTACACCGAAGGAAGGCCGCGAAGCCGCCCGCAGCGGCAAGTTCGACGTGCTCCACAAAATCTATGCGAAGCATTTGACGACGCCACAAGCCAGAGAAGAACTCGACGAACTGTCATCGCTGGTGAAAAAATCCGGCCCGGTTTGCATCCTCTGCTATGAGCGCGACCATCATCAGTGTCACCGGCAGTGGATCGCCGAGATCATCGAAGAACGCGACGGCGTCCAGGTCGCAAATCTCGCAGCGAAGCAGGTGTGAAAGCGGCATAAGGCACCGCACTGCATTGCTGACAGAATCCAGCATCTCACCCCGCGCCCGCCAGCCGGAAGCTGCCTTCCATCATCGCCACGCAGGCTCCGCCGACGTGGGCGGAGGTGACGACACCGCCGGTTTTGCGCACCCGCGTCAGCAGCAGGCTCGGACGGCCGATGTCGACGCCCTGCCCTATGCGCAATTTCTGCTCGCCGTCACGTTCGCCCGACAAGTCCGCCAGCAGCGCCGCAGCCGCCACGGTGGCGCTGCCGGTCGCCGGGTCTTCCGAAAGCCCGCGCGAACCCGGATGAAACATTCGCGCCTGCAGATCGGACGGCTGTTCGGCCGCCGGCACATCGCGGGTGTAAAGATAGACCGCGTCGCTGCCGTCACACGGGAAAATGCGGGCGAACGCCGCCGCGTCGGGCCTCGCGCGGCGCAGCGCATCGCGCGAGGCTAATTCCACCATCAGGAACGGCAGCCCCACCGAGGCGATCAGAGGCCGATGCCGATCGATCCGGATATCGCTGGCGGCGAGTGAAATGCACGCCGCGGCCTGCTCGGCGCTGAATGACGTCAATTTCTTCAGCGGTTGCGGCGCGGTGAGCTCGGCACCGATGACGCCGCGGCCATCGCTCAGGATCTCGACGGCAACGACGCCGGCAGCCTCCTCAAATCTCAGCCGTGCCGGCGCCTTCACCGCCTTCGCCGCCTGCGTCGCCATCACGAACGCCGTCCCGACATTGGGATGGCCCGCGAAGGGGATTTCGGAGCGAACGGTGAAAATGCGCACCTGCGCGTCGTTCGCGCCATCGCGCGGCGGCAATACGAAAGTGGTCTCGGAATAATTGAACTCCGAGGCAATCGCCTGCATCTGCGCGGCCGAAAGTCCGGCGGCATCGAGCACCACGGCGAGCTGATTGCCGCCGAAGGCGCGATCGGTGAAAACGTCGACCGTTACGTAGCGCCGCTGCATACGATGTTCCCTTTTTCAAGTCAGGGCCAACATCTACCCCGATGCTTGCTCCGCATCAATCGAGCGTGCGGCGGAAGCGTGTCACGGCAATGGTCATCGCCAACAGCATCAACGCGAACAAGGCCAGCGTATCATATTGCAGGTTTGCCAGAGTCGCGCCCTTCAGCATGATGGCACGCACGATCCGGACATAATGCGTCAGCGGCAGTCCCTCGCCGATATATTGCGCCCACACCGGCATGCCCGCGAACGGGAACATGAAGCCGGACAACAGGATGCTGGGCAGGAAGAACATCATCGAGAGCTGCATCGCCTGCAGCTGGTTCTGGACGATGGTCGAAAACGTGTAGCCGATCGAAAGATTTGTGGTGATGAACAGGGTTGAGAGCAGTGCCAGCAGCATCAGGCTGCCGCGCAGCGGCACCCCGAACAGCAGCAAACCCATGCCGACGATCAGGCTCGCCTGAATGAACCCGACCAGCACGTAAGGCACGATCTTGCCGAACATCACTTCCACCGGCTTGATCGGCATCGACAGCAGGTTCTCCATAGTGCCGCGCTCGGTCTCGCGCGTCACCGAGAGCGCGGTGAAGATCAGCATGGTCATGGTCAGGATAGTGCCGACCAGGCCGGGCACGATGTTCAACCGCGATGACGCCGCTGGATTGTAGCGCGCGTGCGCCCGGATCTCGAACGGCAATGACGGTGGATCGCCGGTTTGCAGGTCATGCTCGAGCGCGGTCTGCACCAGGATGGCGAGCGCCGACATCGCCGAACCCGCAGCTATCGGATCGGTCGCATCGGCGGCGACCAGCAGCGCCGGATGATCACCGCGCCGCACCGCGCGCTCAAAACCGCGCGGAATTTCCACGCCGAACAGCACCTTGCCCGACTGCAACAGTTCGTCGAATTCGGCGACATCGTGCACTTCGCGCGTGAAGTGGAAATAAGCGGTATTCTCAAACGCCTTCAGGATCGAGCGCGCGAGGTCGCTGTCCTCCTGCAACAGCACCGCTGTGGGCAGATTGCGCGGCGTGGTGTTGATTGCGTAGCCGAACAGCAACAGCTGCATGACCGGGATCATCACGATCATCGCGAACGACACCCGGTCGCGCCGCAGCTGGATGAACTCCTTGACGACCATCGCATAGCTGCGCCGCCAGAAGCCGAACCGCGGCTCGCTATTGCCTTGATTCCGGCCGGGTGCGCTGACCATGCTCATTGGAAGTTATCCTTGGAGCGGACCATCAACTCGATAAACACGTCCTCCAGCGACGGCTCGCTTTGCTGCCAGTGCCATGCCTTGTTGTCGCGCCAGGGCGCGATGGTTGCATCGAGCGCTTCGCGGTCGCGGCCCGTCACATGGAGGCTGGTGCCGAACGGCGCCACCATGTCGACGCCCGGTTTGCCGGTGAGCCGGTCGGCGAGCGTATGGAGGCCGTCTCCGGTGACGGTGTAGGTCGATAGCGCCGATTTCGCGATCACTTCGTCCACGGTGCCGTGCACCAGCAAATGGCCATAGGCAATGTAGGCGATCTCGTTGCAGCGCTCGGCCTCGTCCATGTAATGGGTAGAAACCAGCACGGTCAGCCCTTCCGCCGCCAGCGCATGAATTTCGTTCCAGAAATCGCGGCGCGCCTTGGGATCGACGCCGGCAGTCGGCTCGTCGAGCAGCAGCAATTGCGGATTGGGCAAGGTACAGGCGCCGAGGGCAAGGCGCTGCTTCCAGCCCCCGGAGAGTTCGCCGGCGAGCTGTTCTTCGCGGCCCGTGAGCCCGATCCGATTGATCATGTCGCGCGCGGTGCCCCGCGCATCCCGCACGCCATAAAGCCGGGCGACGAATTCCAGATTTTCACGGACCGACAGATCCTGGTACAGCGAAAAGCGCTGCGTCATGTAGCCGACGTGGCGCTTGATCCGGTCGGCGTCGCGGCGGATGTCGTAGCCGAGGCAAGTGCCCTCACCGCTGTCGGGCGTCAATAATCCACAGAGCATGCGGATGGTGGTGGTCTTGCCGGATCCGTTGGGGCCGAGAAAGCCGTAGATGCTGCCGCGCTTCACTTGCATGGAGAGATCGTGCACCACCTCGCGGCCGCCAAACGACTTCGACAGTCCCTTGACGTCGATCGCGATCTCGGGAGCGGAGGGCGGCGCCGCACTCATTGCTGGCCAGCTACCGGCGTCTTGGCGTCGAGGTAGACGCTGATCGGCTGGCCGACGCGCAAGGCGTCGGGCCGGGAGGGCCGCGCCTGAACCAGGTAGACCAGCTTGTTACGTTCATCGAGGCTGTAGATCACCGGCGGGGTGTATTCGGCCGCGGTCGCGATGAAATAAATCTTAGCCGTGAGATCGGCGGCGCAGTTGTCGCAGCTGACCCGCACCCCGTCGCCGATCGCAAGCTTCGGCAGATCCGGCTCGGGTACGAAAAACCGCAGCTTCATGTTGCCGGGCGGCATGATCGACAGCACCGGCCGCTGCGCCTGGACCATCTCGCCTTCGCGGAAATATATCTGCTGAATGATACCGGCGACCGGCGCAAAACCGATCCGTCGCGCCAGCCGAGTCTGCGAGGTGTTGACGCGGGCTTCGGCAACCCGCAGCGCCGAGACCGCGGAGTCGAGGTTGGCCTGAGTTCCGGAACCGGTTTTGCTCAAGGAAGCGGCGCGGTCGTAGGTCTGCTGCGCGTTGGCAAGCGTTGCCTTGTTCTGGTTGAGGTCGGCCTGCTGCAGGTCGTCGTCGACGGAATAGATTTGCGCGCCGGCCTTGACCTCGTCGCCTTCGCGCACGTCGAGCTTGGTCACGCGTCCGGATTCGTCCGGGCTGACGAAGATCATGTCGGCTTCGACCCAGCCCTGATAACCGGGATCCCTGCGCTCGTTGCAGCCTGCGAGCATGATGGCCAACGCAGCCAGCACCAGAATTCGCAATCCCGTTCGCGACGAAGTCATGCCGGCCTCCGTTCGCCAAAGATCAGGTCGAGATGGACGCGCAGCATCTCGTTCGCATCCAGCGGCGCGTGGCGGTTGAACAGGCTCTGCCAGATCACCGCGACGATGGCCGGTGCGACCACGATCTGGGGAAAGCGCCCGAGATCCTTTTGCCGGATTTCGCCGCGCGCAACGCCAAGCTCGATCAGCGCGCGCAGGCCGGCGAGACCGCGCGAAATCACCTCCCGATAGTAGAAATCGGCGATCGCCGGAAATCGCGGCCCCTCCGCGACGATGACCCGCACAATGTCACCGCGCCGCGTCGTCGCCACCTCCTGGATGAACATCTGGGCGAACCGCTCAAGCGCTTCCCGCACCGTTCCTTCGAGCGACGGCGGCGCGGCAAGCCGGCTGAGCAGAGGCACGATCGCGGTGCGGATCAGCTCCTCGAACATCGACTCCTTGTCCTTGAAATGCAGGTAGATCGTGCCTTTGGCGACGCCGGCGCGTTTGGCCACGTCGTCGAGCCGGGTCGCGGCGAACCCGCGCCTGACGAATTCATCGAGCGCCGCATCGATGATCGCCTGGCGCCGTTCCGCCGCGCGCGCCGCACGGCCTTTGGGCGATGCGGCCTCAGCTGGTCAGCGGATTCGGCGCGTGAACCGGGTCAGCCTTCGCTCGCCGGCGGGTGGCCGGTTTCACTGGAAGTCTCGCCCGGGATGCGGTCCGCGCTTTTGACATACCGCAATAAATGACTGACCGGTCAGTCACTGTCAATCCTGCGGCGACCGAGGGGGTTCACATGGCTGTTATCGAAGGTGGATCCAATCGATCCCCCGCGGGAGCGCGGGTACCGGCTTGGGATGACCTCAGCGAACCCAGAAGCCGATCACGCATCCCCGCAGGGCGTGAGGGCTAGGCCCGCCGCGCGGCCTCGAGCCCCTGCGGGGTGTCGATATCGAGGAACGCGCCGTGACCCTCGACCGGAACTTCCGCCACGGCTTCGCTGTGTTTGGCAATCAGATGGCGGGCACCGATGTCGCCGTCGAGCGTCATCAACTCGTTGAAGAAGCGGCGTGACCACAACACCGGATTGCCGCGCCTGCCGTCGCTGACGGGGACCGCGATCAGATTGCCGCGATCCGGCGCAAATGTTTCGATCAGGCGATCGATCAGATGCGCTGAGATCAACGGCATGTCGCCAAGGCAGATCACCGCGCCATCGGCGTTTTCGGGCACCGCCGCGATGCCGGACTTGACCGACCCGGCGAGACCGTCGGCGAAATCGGGATTTCGCACGAACCTGACCTTCAGGCCCTGCAAGGCCTGCTCGACCTGCTCGGCCTGGTGGCCGGTGACGACAATCACGTCCTGGGTCTTCGCGGCCAGCGCCTGCTCGGTCACGATCCGCACCAGCGGCTTGCCGTTCAGTTCGGCCAGCAGCTTGTTCGGGCCGCCCATCCGGGTCGAACGCCCGGCCGCGAGAATGACCGCGGCCACATTGTGGGCGTCGCCGCTAGCAAGACCAGCGCGCGGCTGCGGCCGCGTCACGATCTCCATCAATAAGCCGCCGACGCCCATGCCGGTGAGTTCGGCGCGGCTCACCTTCAGTCCCGCCAGCAAGCGCATCAGCACCCAGTCAAAACCGTTCTCGACCGGAGAACGCGCGCAACCCGGCGCGCCCAGCACCGGCACGCCTGCGGCATTGCCGATCAGCAGCAGATTTCCGGGATCGACCGGCATGCCGAAATGCTCAACCGCACCGCCAATGCCCGCGATCGCCGCCGGTATGACATCGCGCCGGTCGGCGATCGCCGAGGCGCCGAACACGATCACGAGCTCCGCCCCGAGCCCCAGCAATTCCTTGATCGCCGGCTTCAGCGCTGCCTCTTCATGCGCAACGCGGCGTTCGGCAATGATAGTAGCCCCCGCAGGAGCCAGCCGTTCCGCCGTCACCCGCAACGTCTTGTCCACCACCTTCGGTGCAAGCCCCGGCAGCAAGGTCGAGACCACGCCGACACGCTTGATGACATAGGGCGCAACCCGCAGCGCGCCGCCTGCCGCCGATGCCACCGCCGCGTCGCGCAGTTTTGCTTCGACCCCGAACGGTATCAATTTGACGGTTGCGACCATCTCGCCTTCGACGACCGGCTTGAACGCGGCCAGTGTTGCGAAGGTGATGGCTTCATCGACGCCGTTGATGCGGTCGACCTTGGCACGGTCCACCACCAGCACACCGGCTTTGGCCGCGAACAGATTGGCGCGGCCGGTGAATGCGCGTTCGACGTTGATGCCCTCGCCGGCAACGGCCTGCGCAATGCTGGCAGCCGCGGCGTCTTCGGAGACATCGCCGTCCTCCAGCCGCACCACCACGATTTCGCCGACCCCGGCGCGGGTCAGCGCCTCGACCTCGGCGTGACCGATCGTGGTGCCCTTCCTGAGCACCAGCGACCCCTGGCGCAGCGTGTGGACGGTGACGCCGCCGATCGCCTCCATCGGACTGGCGGGGCCGAACTTCATGCCGCGGCCCCTCCGGCTTCTTTCGGCAATCGCAAGGTCGCGGTGATCTCGGCCATGATCGCGACCGCGATCTCCGAGGGCGACACCGCGCCGATCGGCAAACCGATCGGGGCGTGGATGCGGGCGATGTCGCCATCCCCAGCACCTTGCGCCTTGAGGCGCTCGGCGCGCCTGGCATGGGTCTTCCGCGAGCCCAGCGCGCCGATATAGAAGCAGCCGCGCTGAAACGCGTGCAGCAGCGCCGGATCGTCGATTTTCGGATCGTGCGTCAACGCCGCAAACGCCGTGTAGCGATCGACATTGAGCGGCGGCAGCGCGGCGTCGGGCCATTCGGCGATCAGCGGCACGTCAGGAAATCGCTCGGGGCTGGCAAAGCCCGTGCGCGGATCCACCACGGTCACGTCGTAATCCAGCGAACGCGCCAGCGGCGCCAATGCCTGGCTGATATGGACCGCGCCGACGATCACGAGTTTGGCGGTCGGCGCATAGACGTTGAGAAACAGCTTTTTGCCGCCGGCTTCGATCATGCCGCTCTTGCCCATCCGCAACTGCTTTGAAAGTTCGGCGCGTAGCGGGTCGCCCGCGATATCGGCGCCCTTCACCAGCCGCTGCTCACCACTGGCGGTATCGGTGACCACGATCACCGGCCGCCGCGCCGCGCGCTCGACGTTTACTTCTGTCAACGTCTGGAACTTCACGATCAGCCGACTTTCTCGACAAACACCCGGATGGTGCCGCCGCACGACAGGCCGACATTCCACGCGGTCTCGTCGGCAACGCCGAACTCCAGCATCTTGGGCTCACCACTGGCGATCACGTCGAGGGCTTCGGTGACGACCGCGCCCTCGACACAGCCGCCGGAGACCGATCCCAAAAACGTGCCGTCATCGTTGATGACCAGGCTCGAGCCTGCCGGCCGCGGCGCCGAGCCCCAGGTCTCGACCACGGTCGCCAGCGCGACGCCGTGACCGGCCTTGTGCCAGCCCTCGGCCGCTTTGAGGATGTCCTGATCGCGATTGAGCATGGAAGACCTCATTCAGGCTGCGGAGCGGATCAGGCTGCGGCGATGCGCCGGCGGCATCGACGACAGCGCTTCGACCAGCCCCTCGATTGAACTCAAATTATGCACCGGGCGGAATTCGTCAACGTGCGGCAGCATCATTTTGATGCCGTGCGCCTTGGCCTCGAAGCCACCATAGCGCAACAGCGGATTGAGCCAGATCAGGCGGCGGCAGGATCTATGCAGCCGGTCCATCTCGAAGGCGAGCCTGGCGTCGGCTTCGCGCTCCAGCCCGTCCGAGATCAGCAGCACGATCGCGCCTTGGCCGAGCACGCGCCGGCCCCACAATTTGTTGAAGGTATGCAGCGAGGTGGCAATGCGGGTGCCGCCGGCCCAGTCCTCCACGCTGGACGAACAACTCGCCAGCGCCTCGTCGGGATCGCGCGCCCGCAGCGCCCGTGTCACATTGGTCAGCCGGGTGCCGAACAGAAATACCGACACGCGCTTGCGAGCATCGGTGATGGCATGCAGGAAGTGCAGGAACAGCCGGGTGTATTCGCTCATCGACCCGGAAATATCGAGCAGCGCCACGATCGGCGCCGGCTTGTCGATCCGGCCCAGCCGATGGATGTTGATGATGTCGCCGCCGGTGCGCAGCGATCCGCGCAGGGTACGGCGCATGTCGAGGCGCAAGCCCCGCGTGTCCGGCTGGTAGCGGCGGGTGCGCAATTCGGCCTGCGGCAATTTCATCGCCGCAATGGCGCGGGTAGCCGCTGAAATTTCGGCCGCGCTCATCTGCGCGAAATCCTTTTTCTGCAGCACCTCCTTGTCCGATACCGAGAGCCTGAGTTCCTGTTCCCGGGCTTGCATCGTCTCGCTCATGCGGGCCTGCGACAGCGCCTCCTGGACGCGGCGCGAGGCCGGCCGCGGCTTCTTCCTGGCGTGATCCGGCAGCGGCACCGAATCCAGCATGTGCTTCCAGTCCTCGGCGGCGCGAAAGAACAGGGCGAACGCCTGCGCAAAGATCAGCGCATGCTCGTGGCGTTTGACGAAAATAGCCTCCAGCGTCGTGAAGACGTCAGCGCGGTTGCCGATCTCGATCACCTGCAGTGCGTTCAAGGCATCGATGACGGCGCCGGACCCGACCGGAACGCCGGCCGCCCGCAGCGCGCGGGCAAAGCCGACGACGTTGTCGGCGATCAGCCCGGTGGGCGGATCGAGATGATTGATGGCCATCGGATAACCCGGTCTATCGCCGTCATTGACGCGCAGATCAATTGTCGGTGGTCGCTTCCTTCAGAACCTTCTGCAGCGTGTCGCCCTGCATCCGCGCGATGTCGTCCTGGTATTTGAGCAGCGCGCCGAGCGTATCGCCCACCACCTGCGGGGTTAGCGAACGGGCGTCGAGTTCGGTCAGCGCGGTAGCCCAGTCGATCGTCTCTGCAACGCCGGGGGATTTGTAGAAATCCTGCGCGCGCAGCGCCTGCACGAAGCCGACCACCTGCTGCGAGAGTTTGGCGGAAATTCCCGGCACGCGCGATTTGACGATCGCAAGCTCGCGCTCGGCGCTGGGATAATCCACCCAGTGATAGAGACAGCGGCGCTTCAACGCGTCGTGAATTTCACGGGTGCGATTCGAGGTGATGATCACGATCGGCGGTTGCAGCGCCTTGACCGTGCCGAGTTCAGGGATGCTCACCTGGAAATCACTGAGGATTTCCAAAAGATAGGCCTCGAACGCCTCGTCGGCGCGATCGAGTTCGTCGATCAACAGCACGGGCGGACCGGCCACATCCGGCTCGAGCGCCTGTAACAGCGGCCGTTTGATCAAATAGCGCTCGGCGAAAATGTCCGACGACAACTGCTCGCGATCGGTATCGCCGGCTGCTTCGGCGAGCCGGATCGCAATCATCTGCGCGGCGCTGTTCCATTCGTAGACCGCAGAAGCGACATCCAGCCCTTCATAGCACTGCAACCGAATCAGCTTGCGCCCCAACGCCGCCGACAGCACCTTTGAAATCTCGGTCTTGCCGACGCCGGCCTCGCCTTCGAGAAATAGCGGCCGGCCCATGCGCAGCGAAAGATAGGTCACGGTTGCCAGCGAGCGCTCCGCGAGATAGCCGCGCGAGGTCAGGAGCTCGAGCATGGCATCGACGGATTTGGGCAGCGCCGATGCACTCATGGCAAAACCAATCTCGATACGGCAGGGAGCGGCAATGTCAGGGCTTGGCGGTGGCGGCTTCGACCGCGCGCCGCGCCAGCACTGCGATCAGATGCGCGCGATATTCGGCGCTGCCGTGCAGGTCGCTGTTCAGCCCGTCCGCCGCCACCGTCAATCCATCGAGCACCTTGGGCGAAAAGCGCTTCTTCAAGGCTTCCTCAAATGCGGCGAGGCGGAACACGCCCTCGGAGCCGGCGCCGGTGACGGCGACGCGAACGTCCGAGGGACGCTTGGCGACGAAAACGCCGACCAGCGCATAGCGCGAGGCCTGGTTGCGGAATTTGACGTACGCCGCCTTCTTCGGCACCGGGAACATCACCTTGGTGATGATCTCGTCGCTTTCGAGCGCGGTCGTGAACAACCCCTGAAAAAACTCTTCGGGCTTCAATCGCCGCTTGTTGGTGACGATGGTGGCGCCGAGCGCGAGGCACGCGGCCGGATAATCGGCGGTCGGATCGTTGTTGGCGAGCGAGCCACCGATCGTGCCCTTGTTGCGCACCGCGGGATCGCCGATCAGGGCTGCGAGTTCGGCCAATGCCGGGATCGCCTCGCCGACCACCGCCGAAGTAGCCACCGCGTTGTGGGTCGCGGTGGCGCCGATCACCAGCGAGCGGCCCTTGATCTCGATGCCATCCAATCCCTCGATGTGGGACAGGTCGACCAGATGCGGCGGGCTGGCGAGCCGCTGCTTCATCACCGGCAACAAGGTGTGGCCGCCGGCGATTACCTTGGCGTCTTCATTCTTGGCCAGTAGATTGGCGGCCTGCCGCACGGTCGCCGGACGATGATATTTGAATTCGTACATGAGATGATCCTAGTCGTCCTGCGGCAGCGGTTTTATGCGAGGTCGGAGTTCGCCATCGCCTTGGCGCCGGCCGCGATCGATTGAACGATGTTCTGATAGCCGGTGCAGCGGCATAGATTGCCTTCGAGCTCTTCGCGGATGGTGCGGTCGGAGAGATCGTGGCCCTTGCGGTGGACGATATCGACCGCGGTCATGATCATGCCGGGCGTGCAGAAGCCGCATTGCAGGCCGTGGTGCTCGCGGAAAGCCTCTTGCATCGGATGCAAGGGTGCGCCGTCCGAGGCCAGGCCCTCGATGGTCTTGATCTCGTGGCCGTCCGCCATCACCGCGAGAGTCGTGCAGGATTTGACCGCCTTGCCGTCGAGATGCACGACGCAGGCACCGCATTGCGATGTATCACAGCCGACATGGGTGCCGGTCAGCCGCAAATTTTCCCGCAAAAACTGCACCAGCAACGTCCGGGGGTCGACATTGGCATTTACGGGATTACCGTTCACGATCAAGGAAATCTTGGCCATTCGCCACTCTCTTCAGCCGTACTGCCGCGTTGCACGGAGCACGTCGTTAAATTCATTCCAACGCCATAATATGGGCCATCCCGCCAATGAGCAACCTCACCTTGAGCAGGGTCTGGCATGAGCCGTCGGGGATGTCGGCCTTGGATCAGCCTCTATTGTTCAGCCTTGCACCGCCTTGGCGAAATTTGCGAAAAACTCATCGGCCAGTTTCTTGGCCGAGCCGTTGATCAACCGCTGCCCAAGCTGCGCCAGCTTGCCGCCGATCTGCGCCTCCACGTCGTAGGTCAACAGGGTGCCGCCATCTTTTTCGGCAAGCGCCACCGTTGCGCCACCCTTGGCAAAGCCGGCGACGCCGCCCTCGCCTTCGCCTGAAATCTTGTAGCCATTCGGCGGATCGAGATCGCTAAGCGTGACCCGGCCCTTGAAGCGCGCCGAAACCGGACCGACCTTCATCTTGGCAACGGCGCGAAAACCGTTCTCCCCGGTTTTCTCCAGTTCCTCACATCCGGGAATGCAGGCCTTGAGCACTTCCGGGTCATTTAATTTGGTCCATACGGCCTCACGCTGCGCCGCGAGCTGGACCTCCCCGTTCATTGTCATGGCCATGGCGTGCCTCCCCGGGTCTGTTGCATCCAAGTAAAGCACGCGGGCGCCAAAAGGAAGGGGACGGAGGGAGGACGAGCGATGCAAATTCGCAGCGCAAAACCACCTGCGCGGGCGCTGGATTTACGCTTGGGGATTGGCAGAGACCGGCGGGGATGGTTAGGTCGCGCACATCATGAGCACTTCCCTCTCGCCCCTGCTCGCACCGATGCTCTCGAGCGCAGCGATGCGCGCCGTATGCGACGACGTCGCATGCCTTCAGAACATGGTCGAATTCGAAGCGGCGCTCGCCCGCGCCGAGGCCGCGACCGGCGTCATTCCGGCAAGCGCAGCCGCTCCGATCGGCAAGGCCTGCGAGGCCGGCTCGTTCGATCTTGCGGCCCTGGCCGAAGCTGCGACGCGCTCCGGGACCGTTGCGATACCGCTCATCAAGGCCCTCACCACCAGGGTTTCCAGGATCGACGCCGATGCGGCGCGCTACGTGCACTGGGGCGCCACCAGCCAGGACGTGATCGATACTGCTTCCATGCTGACCTTGCGCGCCGCCATCGATGCGCTGTTGCCCGATCTTGACCGCGCGATCGCAGGCTTTGCAAAGCTCGCGCGTCGACATCGCGACACTCCGATGGTCGCGCGAACCTGGCTGCAGCATGCCTTGCCGATGCCGTTCGGGCTTAAACTCGCGGAATATGCCGCCGCATTGCATCGCTCGCGCGCCCGGCTGCAGCGGTTGCGTAGCCAAGGACTGGCCTTGCAGTTCGGCGGCGCCGCGGGGACTTTGGCTGCACTCGGCGACAACGGAATGCTCGTCGCTGCCAGGCTGGCGCAGGAGCTGAAGCTGCCGCTGCCGGATGCACCATGGCACGGCCATCGCGACCGCATCGCGGAGGCCGCCTCGGTATTTGCCATTGTTGCCGGGAGCTGCGGCAAGATCGCGCGCGACGTGCAGCTGATGATGCAGACCGACGTCGCCGAGGCGTTCGAGCCCGCCGGCGAAGGCCGCGGCGGCTCTTCAACCATGCCACACAAGCGCAATCCGGTCGCGGCCGCCGCCGCGCTCGCCGCGGCCACCATGGCGCCGAACCTGGCGGCGACCATTTTCGCGGCCCAGGTTGGCGATCACGAGCGTAGCGCCGGGCCGTGGCATGCGGAATGGCCGACACTGCCGACGCTGCTGCTCGTCACATCCGGCGCGGTCGCCGCCATCCTCGACATCGCCGAGGGGCTGGAAGTCGATGCCGCGCGGATGCGCGCCAATCTCAACTCCACCGGCGGGCTGATCATGGCGGAAGCGGTGACAATGGCGTTGGCGGAAAAGATCGGCAAGAGCGAGGCCCATCGGCTGGTCGAGGCCGCCAGCAAGAAGGCTGTTGCCGGCAAACGGCACCTGCGCGATGTGGCGGCAAAAGAGCCTGGGATCATCGCACATCTGAGCGCGAACAGGCTGACAGAACTGTTCGAGCCGATGGCCTATCAAGGCGTCTCGCAAACCCTGATCGATCGGCTGCTCGCTTCGCTGGACCAGAGATGAGAATCATGGAGACCGGGAATGGCCCCTGATATATTCCGATGCCGATGATCGATGCCGACGGTTGCCTGCTCAATGTTGCGGTCGAGGGCCGCGACGGCGGACCGACCCTGATGCTGTCGAATTCGCTGGGCTGCACCTTGCAGATGTGGGAGCCGCAGATGAAGGCGCTCACGCAGCTGTTTCGCGTGATCCGCTATGACCGGCGCGGCCACGGCAAATCCAGCGCGCCGGCCGGCCCCTACTCGATGGAGCGCTTCGGCCGCGACGTGCTGGCGATCCTCGATGACCTCAACATCGAGAAGGTGCATTGGTGCGGGCTGTCGATGGGCGGCATGGTCGGACAGTGGCTTGGAGCCAACGCGCCACACCGGTTCGGCAAGATCATTCTCTCTAACACTGCCTGCTATTATCCCGATCCGACCAACTGGCAGAACCGCATCAAGGCGGTGAAGCAAGGCGGCATCGCCGCGGTCGCCGACGCCGTCATCGCCAGCTGGCTGACGGATGATTTTCGCGAGCGCGAGCCGCAGATCACGGCGAGGATGAAGGCGATGCTGGTGGCCTCGCCGGTGCAAGGTTATCTCGCCTGCTGCGAAGCGCTCAGCACGCTCGATCAGCGCGCCCTGCTGCCTGGGATCAAAAGCCCGACGCTGGTGATCGCCGGCCGTCACGACGTCGCGACGCCGATCGCCGCCGCCGAATTCATCCGCAGCCAGATTCCCGGCGCCAGCCTCACCATCCTGGACGCCGCGCATATTTCCAACATCGAGCAACCACACGCCTTCACCGAAACCGTGATCGGCTTTTTGACGCAACGCTAGCCCTAACGCCGTCAGTGCCCGCATAGCGAATCAATCCATGGACGCCACGAAGTGAAGGGTGGATTGCTTCGTCGCTTCGCTTCTCGCAAGACAAGGAGAAACCGATGGACGATCAAAAACGCCGCGACGCCGGCATGGCGCAGCGCCGCAAGGTGCTTGGCGATGCCTGGGTCGATAAATCGCTCGCCAACAGAAATTCCTTCAATTCCGAGTTTCAGGATCTGATCACGCGTCACGCCTGGGGTGAAATCTGGACCCGGCCGCATTTCGATCAGCGCACCCGGCGACTGCTGGTGATCGGCACCCTGGTCGCGCTCGGCCAATGGGATGAATTTCGCCTTCATGTGCGCGCGGCACTGACGGAAGGCGGCTTCACGCCGGAGGATATCAAGGAGGTCCTGTTGCAGCAGGCGATCTATTGCGGGGTGCCGGCGGCCAACCACGCCGTCAAGGAAGCCTCAGCCATTGTCGGGGAGCTGGGATTGCTCGACGGATAGAACGCCCGCACTCGTGCTGCGATCGGTATGGGGTTGCGCGGGAGGTTCGACCAGCAACACGATTCCCGTGCCGAGCAGCATCAATAATTCGGTCGCGTGCAGCCGAAGCGCGCCGGTCTCGCCAACCTGCGATGCCAGCACCATGCTGGCAAAGCTGATCACGCTGCCGATGGCAAGCGCCACCGCCAGTGCTTCGTCGCAGCCGCCGGTCTTGCGGATCGAGGGGCGGGTGATGAAGACCACGAAGGTTACGAAAAATGCGACGACGGTCAGCCTTGCCAGCGCAAGCAGCCAGGCGAGGCGAACGGTGGTCATTGCGGCCAGTTGCAGGTGATCGCTGATGAACAGGGCGACCGAGATGTTCGGCTGCTCGTAGAGGGCATGAATCGGTGAAATCATGATCCTGAAGGCGACGATGGTCCAGGCCGGTACAAAGTAGGCCGCCAACAGCGCGCCGTTGAAGGTACTGATCCGCCAGTTGGTCGACATGCCGCTTCCCGAGTTTTCCGCTCGCCTCCGAAGGGAGCCGGCGGGTTGCGGTTGAGCTAACGCGCTAGAACTCCGGGGAGCAATTTAAACCCTTTATTTACCTTAACTGCCGCACAGCCGGGCGCCGGCGCCTTCCGTCCTGCCGCGCCAGGACGACGCTGCATGGGTCCCGCCGCAATTCCGTTGGGATATTGCGGCGGGACTTGCCTGATTTCGCTGGATCGAAATTTCGATCTAGCGGCCGCCCTTGCCCTGCTGGTCGGGATTTTGGCCCTGGCGCATCGGATCTTGCTGCTGCTGGCCGGGCTTTTGCCCGCCACCCTGCTGCTGACCTGGCTTCTGGTTCGGATTTTGGTTTTGCTGGCCGGGCTTCTGGCCGCCACCCTGCTGCTGACCGGGTTTCTGGTCGGGATTCTGGCTCTGTTGGCCGGGCTTCTGATTCTGGTCGGACATCTTGATCTCCATGGCTTGAGCGTAACCCGACCTAACCAGCCAACGCAGTATCGGTTTCAGGAAATTTCGGTTCCGAGGAGATCATTGCATGGCGATGCCTTGTCGCCACTGTGGCGGACGGAACCGGGCCAAGCTGAAATGACCAAAACAACCCATGCACAAGCCATCAAGCCGGGGTGGGTGCTGTTGCCGCCTCCGGTTCCCACTGTTAGAAAATGAAAGACGGCGGGTCGTTGCGGCCGCCGGGACCAGCGCCGCGACCGACTAAACTGGGCATTTCTCGCAGCCAACCGGATTCCATTTTTTCCGGAAAATGCTTCCAACAGCGGCGGCACATGGACTATTTCGCCCAGCAACTGATCAACGGCATCGTACTGGGCTCGATCTACGGCCTGATCGCGATCGGCTATACCATGGTCTATGGCATCGTCGGCATGATCAATTTTGCCCATGGCGACATTTTCATGATCGGCGGCTTCATCGCACTGATCTCATTCCTGATCCTGGTCTCGATCGGACTGACAGCGGTGCCATTGATCCTGCTGATCGTGCTTTTGGTGTCGATGGCGATTACGGCGCTCTACGGCTGGACGATAGAGCGCATCGCCTATCGGCCGCTGCGGCATTCGTTTCGCCTTGCGCCCATGCTGTCGGCGATCGGCATGTCGTTTGTGCTGATCAATTATTCGCAGGTGGCCCAGGGTGCGCGGGTCAAGCCGGTGCCCCCTATCATCACTGGCGGCTACACTTTGTTCGAACAGAACGGGTTCGTGGTACGGCTCTCCAATGTGCAGATCATCGTCGTCATCGCTACCGTGGTCCTGCTTGGGCTCTTCACCTGGCTGGTGGCGCGCACCCGCCTCGGCCGCGACATGCGTGCCTGCGAGCAGGACCAGACCATGGCGGCGCTGCTTGGCGTCGATGTCGACCGCACGATCTCCATGACCTTCGTGATCGGGGCGGCGCTCGCCGCCGTCGCGGGCATGATGTACCTGTTGTACTATGGGTTGGTGGATTTCTTCATGGGCTTCGTCGCCGGCATCAAGGCCTTCACCGCGGCGGTACTCGGCGGTATCGGTTCGCTGCCCGGCGCGATGCTGGGCGGACTTTTGATCGGCCTGATCGAGACGATGTGGTCGGCATATTTCTCCGTCGAATACAAGGATGTCGCGGCGTTCTCGATCCTGATCATCGTGCTGATCTTCCTGCCCACAGGCCTGCTCGGCCGGCCCGAAGTCGAAAAAGTTTGACAGGCGCGGACGTGACAGCACCCGCGCCCGACAAAACCGCGGTGCCGTACGCGCCCGGCGCGGCCTTCATCTTCAAGAAAGCCTCGATCAGCGCGCTGGTGGCGCTGGTGCTGTTTTCGCTGATGATCGGCATCCGCACCGAAGCCGGACCGACCGGGCAATTGATCTATTGGACCAGGTTCGGCGACCTCGCTGCCATGGTCGCCGCCGTGTTCGCCGGCAGCATCATCGTGGAATTGCTCAGGCAATGGTGGGGCCCGGTCGGCACGATCAGGATCGTTCCGCCGCGGGTGCAAAAAGTCCTGGCGGTTGCCCGACGCGCCGTCGCGCCGCTGCTTCTGATCTTCACCTTCCTGGTGCCGGTGATCTTCTACGACCAGCGCTACGTCATCGATACCGGCATCCAGGTGCTGACCTATGTGATGCTGGGATGGGGGCTGAATGTCGTCGTCGGCCTCGCCGGCCTGCTCGACCTCGGCTATGTCGCGTTCTACGCGGTTGGCGCCTATTCCTATGCGCTGTTGTCGACCAATTTCGGGCTGACATTCTGGATCGGCCTGCCGCTCGCCGGAATACTTGCGGCACTGTGGGGCGTGTTGCTCGGATTTCCCGTGCTGCGGCTGCGCGGCGATTATCTCGCCATCGTGACGTTGGCCTTCGGCGAGATCATCCGTCTCGTCATTATCAACTGGCAAAGCCTGACCGGCGGGCCGAACGGGGTCTTTCCAATCCCTCGGCCAACCCTGTTCGGCATTCCGCTGACGGCGGGCGACGACGGCCTGGCGGCTAAACTCGGCATCGAATTTTCCCCGACCCAACGCATCGTGTTCCTGTTCTACCTGATCCTGGCGCTGGCGCTTCTCACCAACTGGGTGACGATCCGGCTGCGCCGGCTGCCGATCGGCCGCGCCTGGGAGGCGCTGCGCGAGGACGAAGTCGCCTGCCGCGCGCTCGGCATCAACATCACCACCACAAAACTGACGGCATTCGCGACCGGCGCCATGTTCGGCGGCCTTGCCGGCGCATTCTTTGCCACTCGACAAGGTTTCATCAGTCCGGAATCCTTCACGTTCCAGGAATCGGCGCTGGTGCTGGCAATTGTGGTGCTCGGCGGCATGGGCTCGCAGCTCGGCGTCGCACTCGCCGCCCTGACCATGATCGGCGGCTTCGAGCTGTTTCGCGGTTTCGAGCAGTACCGTATGCTGGTATTCGGGCTTACGATGGTGCTGTTGATGATCTGGCGGCCGCGTGGGCTGATCGGTCATCGCGAGCCCACGGTGT
Organism: uncultured Alphaproteobacteria bacterium; assembly: GCA_963840155.1. Classification (GTDB taxonomy): domain Bacteria; phylum Pseudomonadota; class Alphaproteobacteria; order Rhizobiales; family Xanthobacteraceae; genus Bradyrhizobium. The sequence continues at coordinate 162,390 of CAWIXP010000001.1, read as the reverse complement.
ATCTCGAACACAATCAGGCCATCTCATCCGACCTCGTCAAGGAGGGTCACGGATGAGCGGCCTAATTCTAAGTGTCGAGCGGCTGACCATGCGCTTCGGCGGCATTGTCGCTGTCAATGAGCTGTCATTTGGTGCCGAGCGGCGCAAGATCACCGCACTGATCGGACCGAACGGCGCCGGCAAGACCACCGTGTTCAACTGCATCACCGGCTTCTACAAGCCAACCGCCGGCACCATGCGGCTGACCCACGATGCCGGCAGGGAAATCCGGCTCGAGCGGCTCAACGATTTCCGGATTTCGAAGCAGGCCAAGGTGGCCCGCACGTTCCAGAACATCCGGCTGTTTCCCGGTATGACCGCGCTGGAAAATCTGATGGTCGCGCAGCACAATGCGCTGATGCTCGCTTCCGGCCTGACGTTTCTCGGGCTGATCGGCGCGCCAACCTGGCGAGCGGCAGAGCAGCGCGCGATCGACCGGGCGACGCTCTGGCTCGACCGCATCGGGCTGCGCGACCGCGCCGACGACGCCGCCGGCAACCTGCCGTATGGCGATCAGCGCCGGCTCGAAATTGCCCGCGCCATGTGCACCGAGCCCGCGCTGCTTTGCCTCGACGAGCCGGCCGCCGGGCTGAACGTGCGGGAAAGCGCGGCACTGAGCGAATTGTTGCTCGCGATCCGCGCCGACCACGGCACCTCGATTCTGCTGATCGAACATGACATGTCGGTGGTGATGGAAATTTCCGACCACGTCGTGGTGATGGATTACGGCCTCAAGATCGCCGAAGGTAGCCCGCGGGACATCCGCGATGACCCCAAGGTGATCGCAGCCTATCTTGGCGCCGACGAGGAGGAAGCGATTGCGGTGATGGAGAGCGGAACGTGACCGCGCCATCGCTAGCGCCTCTGCTCGCGATCCGGGCCTTGCGCGCCGCCTATGGCAAGATCGAGGCGCTGAAAGGCGTCGATCTCGAAATCAACCCTGGAGAGATCGTGGCCCTGATCGGGGCCAATGGCGCCGGTAAATCGACGCTGATGATGACAATCTTTGGCAAGCCGCGCGCCCGCTCCGGCCAGATCCTGTTCGACGGCCGCGATATCACGGACATACCGACCCACCAGATCGCGCGGCTGCGCATCGCGCAATCGCCGGAAGGCCGCCGGATCTTTCCGCGCATGAGCGTCGCGGAAAACCTGCAAATGGGTGCCGATGCCACCGAATGCAGCGAGATAGACCGAGCCGCCGGGCTCGAACGCGTGCTCACCCTGTTTCCGCGCCTGAGGGAGCGCATGAGCCAGCGCGGCGGTACGCTCTCCGGCGGCGAACAGCAGATGCTGGCGATCAGCCGCGCCTTGATGAGCCGCCCTCGCCTGCTGCTGCTCGACGAGCCCTCGCTCGGCCTCGCCCCGCTGATAGCGCGCCAGATTTTCGACGCAATCCGGACGTTGAACCGGCAGGACGGCCTTACCGTGCTGATCGTCGAGCAGAATGCCAATCACGCGCTGCGGCTCGCCGATCGCGGCTACGTCATGGTGAACGGCCTGATCACCCTGAGCGGAACCGGCGCGGAACTGCTGCAGCGCCCGGAAATCCGCGCCGCCTATTTGGAAGGCGGCCGGCGCGGGTAGCCGTGTCGAAGCGCCGGAATCTCCGAAGATTGCCGATGACTTCGCGATAAAATCAGCCGACAATGGGCCGGATTTTTCGACCCGGCTTGCCCGGTACTTCCCGTAGCGATCTACCCGCGAGGACCACCTATGAAATCATTGAAACTCATCGGCCTGGCATTGGGCGCGTCGTTTGCGCTGTCGACGGCAGCGTATGCGCAGGACATCACCGTCGCAGTGGCGGGCCCGATGACGGGCGGCGAATCCGCATTCGGCCGGCAGATGAAGAACGGCGCCGAACAGGCGGTGACGGATCTCAATGCCGCAGGCGGCGTGCTCGGCAAGAAACTGGCGCTCGACATCGAGGACGACGCCTGCGATCCCAAGCAGGCCCGTTCGGTGGCGGAGAAGATCGCCAGCGCTAGAATCCCGTTCGTCGCCGGCCACTACTGCTCGTCGTCGTCGATCCCGGCCTCGGAAGCCTACGCCGACGGAAACGTGCTGCAGATTACGCCGGCATCCACCAATCCGCTGTTCACCGAGCGCAAGCTCTGGAACGTCGCGCGCGTGTGCGGCCGCGACGACCAGCAGGGCCTGGTCGCCGCTGACTACATCGCGAAATTCTACAAGGGCAAGAATGTCGCGATCCTCAACGACAAGACCACTTACGGCAAAGGGCTTGCCGACGAAACCAAGAAGGCGCTCAACAAGGCGGGCTTCACCGAGAAGATGTTCGAGTCCTACAACAAGGGCGACAAGGACTTTAACGCGATCGTGTCGCGGCTGAAGCGTGAAAACATCGATCTCGTCTATGTCGGCGGTTATCACCAGGAATCCGGATTGATCCTGCGCCAGATGCGCGATCAGGGCATGAAGACCGTGCTGATGGCCGGCGATGCCCTCGCCGACAAGGAGTTCGCCTCGATCACGGGACCGGCCGGCGAAGGCACCCTGTTCACCTTCGGACCCGACCCGCGCAACAAGCCGACCGCGAAAGCGATCGTCGAGCGCTTCAAGGCCAAAGGCATCGATCCCGAGGGCTACACGCTCTATACCTACGCCGCGATGCAGGTCTGGTCGCAGGCGGTTGCGAAGGCCGGTACCGCCGATCCCAAGAAAGTCATGGACACGATCAAGGCCGGCGCCTGGGATACGGTGATCGGCAAGTTGGAGTTCGACTCCAAGGGTGACATCAAGCAGATCGATTATGTCGTCTACAAATGGGACGACAAGGGCAATTACATCGAAATCAATCCGAAGGGATCGTGAGATTCTCATATCCGTCGCAACATATTGCGCCCCGGTTCGCCGGGGCGCTTTCTTTGTCCCCGCTGACTGCCATGATCCGCAACCAACTAGCCATGGCGACGGCGGGATCGTCGCCTGAAGGACCTGCTTGGTGAGAAATCTTCTCACCGATATTGCAGGCGTCCGGGTCGGTCATGCCGATGACGGCGCGCTTGCCTCCGGCGTCACCGCGGTGATTTTCGACAGACCTGCGGTGGCGGCCATCGATGTGCGCGGCGGCGGCCCCGGCACCCGCGAGGGCGCGCTGCTCGACCTTGCCAATACCGTGGACGAGATCGATGCCATCGCGCTCGCGGGCGGCTCGGCATTCGGGCTCGATGCCGGCGGCGGAGTGCAGGCCTGGCTCGCCGAACAGGGCCGCGGCTTTGCCGTGCGCGGCGCACTGATACCGATTGTGCCCGGCGCCATCATGTTCGACCTGCTCAATGGTGGCAACAAGGCCTGGGGCCGCTTCGCGCCCTACCGCGATCTCGGTTACGCCGCGGCCAGAGCCGCAGCCGCCGATTTCGCTCTCGGCAGCGCCGGCGCCGGCTTCGGCGCCACCACCGCGAATTTCAAAGGCGGGCTCGGGTCAGCATCGGCCGCGACCCCAGGCGGCGTGAAAGTCGCCGCGCTCGCTGTCGTCAATGCCGTCGGCAGCATCACGGTCGGCGAGGGACCGTGGTTCTGGGCGGCGCCTTTTGAAATCGACGGTGAGTACGGCGGACGCGGATTGCCTGCATCATTCACGCCGGACATGTTGACGATGCGGATCAAGGGCGGCGCTGCGGCGACTTCGGCGGAGAATACCACGCTGGCGGTGGTCGTGACTGACGCCATCCTGACAAAACCGCAGGCCAAGCGGCTTGCGATGATCGCGCAGACCGGATTTGCCCGCGCGATCTATCCGGTGCATGCGCCGCTCGACGGAGATGTGCTGTTCGCCGCGGCAACCGGCGAGAAGGCCATCGATCCCCTGGTCGGCCTTACCGAACTCGGCATGATTGCGGCCAATGTCGTCGCCCGGGCCATCGCCCGCGGGGTTTTTGCGGCGACCGCGCTGCCGTTCGCGAACGCGCTGCCGGCTTGGAAAGATCGATTTGGGTAGCTCGCGGCGAGCGGTCCGCTAAGCCCGTTTTCAGACGTTGAGCGAAAGCGAGGCGGTTGCTCCGGACGAAATCGCCTGCGCCTCGCGCTGAATCATCTGCTCGATCAAATTATAGGACGATGTCGCGTTAGAGGACGATGTCGCCGCCGGCGTGGTCATCGTCACCTTTGATCCGTCGGCATAGGTCACTGAAGTCGTGGTCGAGCCATCGCTATTGGTGACCGCGGTGGAGGATGCGCCGTTCAGCGCCTGCAATAACGGATCGGAGTTCGATCCGCCGGTACCGGAGCTTGATCCGCTGGCGTCGGTGACGCCGCCGGATCCGTCGGAATCGGCGACATGATGATGGTGGTGATGTCCACCCTTGCCACCGGCTCCCTTCAGCGCCGAGGACATTTCATCGAGGCTGATCGAGCCGTCGCCATTCTTGTCCATTTTGTTGAAAACATCATCGGCCTGCGCGAGATTGGTTCCACCGGCGCCGAGCGCATTTTCGAATTCCGATTTGCTGATGTTGCCGTCGTGGTTGGCATCGAGTTGCGAGAACAGGTCCTGGAGCGCATCGGACGGGCTGGCCGAAGCCGGCGTCGTTGTTGGCGCCGAGGACTGGCTCTGCGCCGCCAACAGCGCGCTCATCGTCGACGGGGATAGCTGGGTAAAGCCTGTCGACCCCACCGGCGCCGATGAAGGCGCGCTGCCGCCGGAGACATCGAACGGGTTGGTCGCGTTCTGGCTGAAGCCCGTGGTTTGCGGCGATGACGACTTCGATGAGGTCAGCGATTGCAGGGCGTCCACCGCGGACGACGCGGCGCCAAGAGCAAGCAGCATGGCAGAACTCCGAACGGATGCCGCAACTGGCGCGGCCTTTACTCGACGGCGTAAGCATCAGCAAGCGCCGTGCCATCGCAAAAACCCAACAAAATGGAGGCTTATTGCCTCGACCGCGGGCCGCCACCCCGGCAATTGATGCCGCTGCGGCAGAAATTTCCCGCTCCGATATGCAATTCGCCCGCATTGCCCGGAAGTCTTGCCCGTGTTACGCGAAGCCGTTTTCGCGAGGCTTCGAACCGGGTTTAGGGAAAGCGTCCATGTCTCAGCAATTCGCGGCACGCCCCCTCGTCATCGCCCCCTCCATCCTGGCTTCCGATTTCGCCAAATTGGGCGAAGAGGTTCGGGCGGTCGACCAGGCGGGCGCGGATTGGATCCATCTCGACGTGATGGACGGGCATTTCGTCCCCAACATTTCCTACGGCCCCGAAGTCATCAAGGCGATGCGCCCGCACAGCAAGAAGATCTTCGACGCGCACCTGATGATCTCGCCCTGCGATCCGTATCTGGAAGCTTTCGCCAAGGCCGGCTGCGATCACATCACGGTGCATGCCGAGGCGGGTCCGCATCTGCATCGCTCGCTGCAGGCGATCCGCGCGCTCGGCAAAAAGGCCGGCGTCGCGCTCAATCCGGGCACGCCGATCGGTGCAATCGAATATGTCATCGACATGATCGATCTGGTGCTGGTGATGTCGGTCAATCCCGGCTTCGGCGGTCAGGCTTTCATTCCCTCCGCGCTCGGCAAGATCCAGGACCTGCGCGCGATGACCGCGGGACGTCCGATCGACATCGAGGTCGACGGCGGCGTCGCTCCCGATGTTTCCGGCAAGCTCGCCGCCGCCGGCGCCAACGCTTTTGTCGCCGGCTCCGCGGTGTTCAAGGGCGGCACTGTCGAGGCCTACAAGGCCAACATCTCCGCGATCCGCAATGCGGCGGCGCTGGCGCGCGGAGAGGCGGTCTAGCGTACTGGGACCTTCAGCACCAGGGTGTGAATGCTGCGTTTCAACTCTTCAGCATATGCCGGCTCCGCATCTTGCGCAGCAGGGTGATGGCCAGTAGCGCGGTCACGGCGTCGAGGATCGCGACGATGATGAACACCGAGGTCCAACTACCGGTCGTTTGCTTGAGAAACGCCGCGGCAGGTCCGCCCAAAATCGAGCCGACTCCCTGTGCGACGTACAGAAAACCGTAGTTCGTCGCGGCATATTTCGGTCCGAAAGTGTCGGTCAATGTCGAGGGGAACAGCGAGAAAATTTCACCCCAGCCAAAAAACACCAGCCCGGTCAGCACAACGAACAGCGCGGGCCGATCAATAAAGGCGAACAAAATGAGGATCGCGGCGCATTCGAGCGAGAATGCCAGCGCCATCGTCATCTCGCGGCCGATCTGATCGGAGACCCAGCCGAAGAAAGGCCGTGTCAGGCCGTTGGTAAACCGCGACAGCGTCAGCGATAGCGGAAGCGCGGCCATGCCAAGCACCAGCACCTGCGCCACCTTGTACTCGTTGGCGAACGGCCCGACATTGGACACCACCATCAATCCGCTGGTCGACATCATGCTCATCATGACGAACAGCAGCCAAAAGGTCGGGGTTCTCAACATTTCCGCCGGTGAATAACTGCGTTTGGATTGCATCGTGGTGGCAGAAGCGGGCGAATAGCCGTCCGGCTGCCAGCCTTCCGGCGGAACGCGCAGCCATTGCGCGGCGATGATGCCGATGATGGCCTGGATGATGCCCCATACAACGAGCGTATGAGCATAGCCGTCGCTCTTGATCATGCTGTCGATGGGGAAACTGGTGAAAATTGCGCCAAAGCCGTACCCCGCGGCGGCCAGGCCCGTAGCCAGTCCACGCCGGTCCGGAAACCAGCGCACCATCAAGCCGATGATCCCCACATAGATGATGCCCGTGCCGAAGCCGCAGATGACCCCGTAGGTGAAGTACAGCGCCCAAATGTCGCTGACGTAGCTCGATAACACCCAGCCACCGCCCGACATCAAGGCCCCCACTGAAATCAGGAGCCGTGGACCGAAACGATCGACCAGATAGGCCTGTAACGGCGAGCACCAGGTCTGCAGAATAATCAGGAGCGAGAATGTCCACTGCAGTTCGGCCAGCGTCGTTCCAAGCTTTTGGTTGAGCGGCCCGGTGAACAGGGTCCACACGTATTGGGGCGATGAAATTGCCATCATCGCGATCAGCCCGAGAACGAGCTGGCACCAGCGGTTCCAGTACCACGCGGCCGGAATCGTCGAATTGATAGCTGTCACGACACGTCCCCCCAATAATTAACACTGCTCCGGTCGGGCCACCCCCAACGGAAGGATCATTATTGGTCCGTCGATCTCGGATCGCAATGGCGGAAAATCAGCTGGAGCAATTATTCTAAGCTGTTCGGAAACCAAGCTTCGGCCTCGTTCGGATCGCGATCTCTGTCCTCCACATTGCCCGATTATCGGCCTCTCACTGCGCAGGGTGAACCAAAACGCGTCAATATCGCGAAAATTGATGCCCAACCGGGCGACGGACGCCTGCAACAGCTCAAAAAACAAGCGGGATCACATAGCGACGTCGCGGCTGCTCCATCGCGTGCAGGGTGAGGATAAGTCGGGGATGCAGAAGATGATCTAGCGCTTGCGCGGGGCTTCCAGCCCCCTGAGCAGCAGCGCCAGCAAGGCGTCGATCCGCGCTGCAAGCTGTGGGTCGCTCCATTCCTCGGAATGGGCCGGATGATGAAAGCGGCTGGTGGCGTCGAAGATGGCGCGCGCCGCGACCTTTGCGTCCGCGACCTGGAAGGCGCCCTGCTTCACCCCGTCGGACAAGATATGCGCAATCTGATCGACCAGGCCGTCCTTGTGCGCCTTCACGACCTTGCAGGCCTCTTGCGCCAGCGCCAGATAGGTCGCGAACATCTCGGGATCGTCGCAAACCTTCTTGTGCTTGATCGCAATCATCGTGCGCAGCCAGCGCTCGAGCCTGGCAGGCGCCGGTCCCGAGGCCTCTGCAATCTTCTGAAGCGGTGCGTTGACGCGGTCGAGCCAGCGCTTTGCCACCGCTTCGCGCAACGAAGCCTTGCTCGGAAAATGACGGTAGACGCTGCCATGGCTGACATCGAGCGCACGGGCGACATCGACGACGGTGGCTTTCGCCAACCCGAAGCGGCGCAGCGCGTCCTCGGTGGCCTCGAGGATGCGCTCGGGAGTCAAAACCAGCGTTTCGTTCATGCGCGCACCATGTGCCTGTGGCTGCTGACTGGTCAGCGGGTCAATTTCGCGGCCTGCGCGGCGAGGTGGCGGGCCACGCTGCGGTCAAGCCATTGATGGATTTGTGCGGCCAAATGAAGAATTTCGAACGTCATGGCGGTAGTCCTCTAAGACGACCCGGGCTCGACTGGGGCCAAGGTGACGCCCTACATCCGGCGTCACAGCCAATATAGGACATCCCGCTGACAGATTTCAATATCTGTCATTCAACATTGCGTGATCGGGGAGCGACAGGATACGGCGCGGGCACGCGGGTGCTGCTGCCGTTTGTCTGACCGGGCCGGCTCTGCTAAAGCGCGACGTGACCCCCTTTACCCAAGAGTCGTCGATGATTTCCCGCTACGCCCGCCCGGAAATGGCCGCCGTCTGGGAGGCCCAGACGCGCTTCAAGATCTGGTTCGAGATCGAGGCGCATGCGGCGGATGCGCTGGCGGAATTGGGCGTGATCCCGAAAGAAGCCGCTAAAGCGGTCTGGGCCAAGGCCCGCGACGTCATCTTCGACATCGCCCGGATCGACGAGATCGAACGCGAAACCAAGCACGACGTGATCGCATTCCTGACTCATCTGGCGGAGATCGTCGGCCCCGAGGCGCGCTTCGTACATCAAGGCATGACCTCCTCTGACGTACTCGATACCTGCTTCAATGTGCAGCTGACCCGCGCCGCGGACATTTTGCTCGGGGACATCGACAAGGTGCTGGCGGCGTTAAAGACGCGCGCCTTCGAGCACAAGATGACACCCACCATCGGCCGCTCCCATGGCATCCATGCCGAGCCCGTCACTTTCGGGCTGAAGCTCGCTTACGCCTACGCCGAATTCAGCCGCGCCCGCGCCCGACTGGTCGAGGCCCGCAAGGAAGTCGCGACCTGCGCGATCTCGGGTGCCGTCGGCACGTTCGCGCAGATCGATCCGCGCGTGGAGGCCCATGTCGCCAGGGCCATGGGGCTGATGCCGGAGCCGATCTCGACCCAGGTGATCCCGCGCGACCGCCACGCGATGTATTTTGCGACGCTGGGCGTGATCGCCTCTTCGGTCGAACGCCTGGCCACCGAGATCCGGCATCTGCAACGCACCGAAGTACTGGAGGCCGAAGAATTCTTCTCCGAGGGCCAGAAGGGTTCCTCGGCGATGCCGCACAAGCGCAATCCGGTGCTGTCGGAAAATCTCACCGGCCTGTCGCGCATGGTGCGGGCCTATGTCACGCCGGCGCTGGAGAACGTCGTGCTGTGGCACGAGCGCGACATCTCGCACTCCTCGGCCGAGCGCATGATCGGGCCAGATGCCACGGTGACGCTGGACTTTGCTCTCAACCGCCTGGCCGGGTTGATCGATAAGCTCCTGGTCTATCCGGAGAACATGCAAAAGAACCTCGACCGCCTCGGCGGCCTGATCCACTCGCAACGCGTGTTGATCGCGCTGACGCAAAAAGGCGCCAGCCGCGAGGACGCCTACAAGCTGGTGCAGCGCAACGCAATGCCGGTGTGGCGCGGCGAAGGCGACTTTCAGAAACTTTTGAAAACAGACCCGGAGGTGAAGAAATATCTCAACGATGCCGAGATATCGGAGCAGTTCGACCTTGGATACCATTTCAAGCACGTCGACACGATCTTCAAGCGCGTGTTCGGCGAGAGCTGAACGAAGTCGGCCGCCGCACATGGGTAACGTCGTTGCGGTCAGCCTTCGCGCCGGTCATCATTTCCGCAAGACGCCGAGCCCCAGCATCCGCCTGCTGGCGGGATTGGGCGTCGCCGGCGACGCCCATATGGGCGAGACGGTCAAGCATCGCTCGCGGGTGCGCAGGGACCCGACACAACCCAATCTGCGGCAGGTGCACTTGATTCATGCCGAGTTGTTCGACGAGCTGCGCGCCAAGGGCTTTGTCGTGCAACCCGGCGACCTCGGCGAGAATATCACCACCTCAGGCGTCGATCTCCTGGCGTTGCCGGCCGGCGCGCGGCTGTATCTTGGCGCCAGCGCGATCATCGAGATCACCGGGCTGCGCAATCCATGCAGCCAGCTCGACAATTTCCAAAACGGCCTGATGGCCGCAACGCTGGAAAAGGATGCCGACGGCAATCTCGTCCGCAAGGCCGGCGTCATGAGCGTCGTGATTATGGACGGCGAGATCCGGCCCGGCGATGCGATCCGGGTCGAATTGCCGGCGATGCCGCGCCAGCCATTGCGGCCGGTGTGAGCGGGCAGATACAAAACAACTGAACGGTAACCCCGGATCGGCTAAGATCGCTTTCGTGTCTTCACCTCCGACGATTCTCGTGTTCGACTCCGGGCTTGGCGGGCTCACGGTGTTGCGTGAGGTGGTCAGGATGCGACCGGACGCGCATTATGTTTACGTCGCCGACGACGTATTCTTTCCCTACGGCCACCATGGCGAGGACGAGATTATCGCGCGTGTGGTGCCGATGATCGGTGAACTGATCGCTGCGCATATGCCCGATCTCGTGGTGATCGCCTGCAACACGATGTCTGTTTCGGTCATGGCTCCCCTGCGCGCCGCCTATCGCGTGCCGTTCGTCGGCACCGTGCCAGCCATCAAGCCGGCCTGCGCCACCTCGAAGACCAAGCGGGTCTCGGTCCTCGGCACCAAGGCCACCGTGAAACGCGAATACACCCAGGCGTTGATCCGGGATCACGCCCAGGGCTGCGAGGTGACGCTGGTCGGCTCGGCAGAGCTCGCCTCGCTGGCCGAGGCGGCATTGAGTGGCGGTGAAGTGAGCGACAGCGAGATATTCACCGAACTGGCGCCCTGCTTCATCGAAGACAGCCCCGGTTTCGTCCGTACCGACACCGTGGTACTGGCCTGCACCCATTATCCGCTGCTGATGGACCGGCTGGTCGCGCTTGCCCCGTGGCCGGTGCACTGGATCGATCCGGCGCCCGCGATCGCCAGGCGGGTGGCGGATCTGCTCAAACCCGCAGGAACCGAAGTCGATCACGCCGGCGCGGAGATGATCTTCACGTCGAAACGGCCGCACACGCTGAGCCGCGCGTTGATGCCGTTTTTCGGCGGCCGCGTCCCTGCCTGATCGGCGATTGATGCTTTTTCTGCTTCTCGCCGCGCTGCTAGCCTTTCAAATCACCGCCTTGCGCGCACACCTGTGCGAGGGAGCATCGATTTGACCTCCGCGACGCCGCCCCCCTTTAACCGTCTGCGCAACCAATGGCGGAGCGGCGTCCCACATTCGGCGCGCGATTGCGACCATTCCGAGCATCCAGACGGTGCAGATCATGGCGCTCGGCTTCGAATGGCCGCTGTTTGCTCGCGGCGTTGCGGCTAGTCTCAAGGGGATCAAGCGTTGAGGCAGCATTCCTGGACAAAACATTGAGAATGTTGGATTAAGGCCGCAAGCGGGATGCCGCTGGCAGCATCCCTCCGCAACCGCGGAACCCTCCGGCCCAAAGCCGGTTGGCTCGCGCCAGATGAAGCCTGGCAACTGCGGCTCCGGTTAGCCCGATCTCTGTTACGGAAATCCGAGTGAACGATGCGCGGGACGGTTCGGAAAATTTCAATACCGCGCCGCCTCATCGCAGACCTCATGCACGCATCGATGCGCGTTCCCTTTGTTTCGCTGGCGCGGCCCCTCAAGGTCCGCCCGCTGCTGGAGGCCCGCGCACTTGCGACCCAGCCGGCCGGTTGGGCTGCGATCTTCGTCAAGGCATTCGCGCTGGTGGCAAAGGACGAGCCGATCCTGCGCACGCTCTACGCAAAATGGCCGTGGCCCAGCCTCTACGAATTGCCCTCCAGTATCGCGATGGTTGCGATCGCACGCGTCGAGGACGGTCAGGATTGCGTTCTGCCGCAAAAGGTTCCCGCCGCCGATATGCTGCCATTGACCGAGGTCGATGCGCTGATCCGGCTTGCCAAGGATGCTCCGCTCGATCAGGTACCCTCGTTTCGCAGACTGTTGCGGATAACGCGGCTCCCACTGCCGCTGCGCCGGCTGTCATGGTCGATCGGGCTCAATTTCGGACGCCAGCGTGCCAACTGGGCCGGCAGCTTTGGCGTGACCTCGGTAGCCGCCTACGGGCCCGGCGAGCTTCATGCGCTCAGTCCGGGCCCGTTTGTCCTCAGTTATGGCCTGGTTGCGGCCGACCACACCATCGATGTCGTGATCCGCTGGGACCACCGCGTCACCGATGCGGCCCTGATCGCAAAGGCGCTGAGCCGGTTGGAACAGGTGCTGAACAGCGAGATAGCAACCGAATTGCGGATGCAGCGGCAGCAGACCGATCCGAAGCCGGTCCGCACGGTCGGGACCTAGTGCATCGGCTCGGCTTTACTGATCTGGGCCGCAAATCCGGCCCTTTTGGTTGACAGCGCAGGGGTTTCTCCCTAGAAACCGCCTGCTCGCGGGCCGGTTTCGGCCCGCGATGCGTTTCGCGACCCGTGGTCCTTCCCTTCCAAGCTTTAGGGGCGGACCTGTCGGCTCCGGGAATTTCCCGGCGCACAGGAGGGCGCGTTTCCTCAAAACTCGAACTGAAGAGGACGCGATGACAAAGCGCAGCGAGGCGAAATACAAGATCGATCGCCGCATGGGCCAGAATATCTGGGGTCGCCCGAAGAGCCCCGTGAACCGCAGGGAATATGGCCCCGGCCAGCACGGCCAGCGCCGCAAGGGAAAACTCTCCGACTTCGGCGTGCAATTGCGCGCCAAGCAGAAGCTCAAAGGTTATTACGCCAATATCTCGGAACGCCAATTCCACGGCGTCTATGTCGAGGCCGGCCGGATGAAGGGCGACACCGGCGAAAACCTGATCGGCCTGCTCGAGCGCCGGCTCGATACCGTGGTGTATCGCGCGAAGTTCGTCGCCACCATGTTCGCCGCGCGCCAATTCATCAATCACGGCCACGTCAAGGTCAACGGGCGGCGCGTCAACATCGCAAGCTACAAGGTCAAGGTCGGCGATGTCGTCGAGATCAAGGAATCTTCAAAGCAGCTCACCCCCGTCCTGGAAGCAATCCAGCTCGCCGAGCGCGACGTGCCCGATTTCCTTGAAGTCGATCACTCCAAGATGACGGCGAAATTCGCCCGTATCCCTGCCCTCTCCGATGTACCGTTCGCGGTGCAAATGGAGCCGCATCTGATCGTCGAATTCTATTCGCGCTGATTTTTGACCGTCGCGCGAGAGATCGAAGGCCCCGGCTTGCCGGGGCTTTTGTTTTGCCGCACGGCGTCCGGCGCCGCGCTCATTCGATCACCTCATCGGCACGGGCGAGCACTTCCGGAGACAGCTCGATGCCCAACGCCTTGGCAACGCGCAGATTGATCCTGAGATCGAACTTCGTGGGCCGCTCGAATGGCAAATCGCCCGGCTTTGCGCCTTTCAGAACGCGATCAAGCTGCGCGATCAAATGGCGCGTCGCGTCGGAAAAATCCGGCCCGAACGACATAAAGCCGCCATTGGCGACCCAGTCGGGGGAAGCAAAGATCGCGGGTCTTTTGCTGAGGCCGACCAGCTTGATGATCTCGGCCATGTGGGCGTTGAGCACAACATCCGGGACAAACACGAGGGCTTCGAACCGGGTGAGGACTTCCGGGCTTAACGCATTGGCCAGATCGGCGGGATCGTCGATATTGACGCGCTCAACCGTAAACCCGAGCTTGCGGCCGGTCTCCAGCACGGGATCGAAGCTCTGCGGACCGTCTGTGACCTTCGTGGTCACCGTAGCCAGCCGGACGGCGCGCGGAACGACCTCCCGCATCAGCTCGACGCGCTTGACGGTGGTTTCCTCGGAAAAAACCGCGATGCCGGTTACGTTGCGGCCGGGACGCGCCAAATTGTTCGCCAGCCCGGACTCGACCGGATCGACGGCCGTGAATGCCACGATCGGAATCGTTTGCGTTGCGTGATAGGCGGCCATCGCGGCAGCGGTGCTGATCGCGACGATAACGTCGACCCCGCCTTCGCGCACCACTTCCTCCGCCAGCTTTGGGAGCGCATCGACATTGCCTGCCGCGTCGCGAAACTCGAGACGAATATTGCGCCCTTCCTCGTAACCAAGGTGGCGTAGCAGTCTTCGGGTTGCCTCGGTCTGCGCCGGAATGTCGACCGGAGCCAGATGGATCACACGTGGCGCCGCTTGCGGCAGCTGTGCATCTGCCGCAAGCGGCCACAGGACTGATCCGCCAAGGACCGCAATGAACTCGCGTCGTCGCATAGGACTCACCGCACACCCGCTCCCCGCGCCATTGCCAACCTATCGCAGTCTCGGAGGTCCGGCGAGTGGCATCGCGACATCTTACGCTGCCCAAGCTATCAGCGGCGGCTGGAATACCGGGCTTGTGCCGGACATTTACGCCTTTATGGTTGATGCGAAGAAGACGCATCATTGGCCAGACCAGGCCGGCCACGACGAAACACGAGAACCGCGAATGTACACCCCTCTCCCGCGCGATCCCAAGGCACCGCCGGTCCGCATCAATCTGCTCTCGGATACCCAGACCCGACCGACACCGGCGATGCGCGAGACGATCGCGCGGGCCGAGGTCGGCGATGAACAGATCGGCGATGACCCGACGGTGAATTTACTGTGCGAGCGCGTAGCGGAGTTGCTGGGCAAGCAGGCTGCCGTGTTCATGCCATCCGGCACCATGTGCAATGTTGCCGCCATGCTCACGCATTGCCGGCCCGGCGACGAGATTCTGGCGCATGAGACCGCGCACATCATCGCCCGCGAAGGCGGCGCGCACGCGGCGCTCGGCGGATTCCAGATCATGGCGCTGCCTGGCGCCGACGGACAGTTTTCGCCCGATGTCTTTCGGGCAGCACTTCACCCGCGTAGCCGCTATCAGCCGCCGCAAACGGTGATCAGCGTCGAGCAGACCGCCAATATCGGCGGCGGCACGATCTGGAACAAAGCTGCGCTGGACGAGATCGCGCAAATCGCAAAATCGAACGGGCTAACTACGCATATGGATGGCGCACGACTGTTGAACGCTTGTGTCGCCACCGGGATCAGCGCCCGCGACATGGCGTCGGGCTGGGATTCCGCCTGGATCGATTTTTCCAAGGGGCTCGGCGCTCCCGTTGGCGCGGTGATCGCTGGCTCGGGCGACTTCATTGACGAGGTCTGGCGCTGGAAGCAACGGCTGGGCGGCGCGATGCGCCAGGCCGGCATTTGCGCCGCGGCGTGTGTGCATGCGCTCGACCATCACGTCGACCGGCTCGCGCAGGATCACGCCAATGCCCGGGCACTGGCGCGAGGCTTGTCGCAGATCAGGGGAATAGAGGTGCAGCAGCCCGAAACCAACCTGGTTTTCTTCATTCCGGATGGCGCCGGCGTCAGCGGCGCGAAAATGGTCGCCGCCTTGCATCGGCGCGGCGTGCTGCTCGCGATGATGGACGGCCGCATCAGGGCCTGCACGCACCTTGATGTCACCGCTGAGATGATCGAGGAGACGGTCGGGCTGGTGCGCGAGATCGTGCGCGACGCGGACGGCCAAGGCAGTTGATAGGGATTCGTCGCAGCGGCCGGACACAGCGATAATCCGGGATTTCATTTTCCCAGCGCCTGATAGATCAGCGTCTTCAACTCCAGTTGAATCCGTCCGCGCTGCGATGGCGTCTGCACCATGAAAACGACGAACATATCGTCCTTCGGATCGATGAAGAAGAACGTGCCGGCGGCGCCATCCCAGCGATATTCCCCTGGCGGCCATGATGTGTTCGGCGGCGTGGAGGTTCGCACCGCGAAGCCAAGGCCAAACCCGCTGGTCGCACCCGGAAAGTAGAACTGGTCGCGCGCGATCCTTGTTTGCGGGCCGATATGATCCGACGTCATCAGCGCGATGGTTTCTGGCCTGAGATAAGACTTGCCGTCGTACGTACCCCCGTTCAGCAGCATCTGCGCGAAGCGCGCGTAGTCGCCGACGGTCCCGACCATGCCCGCCCCGCCGGATTCCCAGCGCCGCGGCGCCATCGGATCCCTGATTCCGGCGATCGGACTGATCAAGCGATCGTCGGGCATCGGCTCGGCGATACGCGGCCGTTTCGTCTGATCGGCGACGTAGAAGGCGGTGTCGGTCATCCCGAGCGGACCGAGCAAGCGCTGGCTTTCGAACTGAAACAATGATTGCCCGGATATTACTTCAATGACGCGGCCGAGCACGTCGGTCGAATGACCGTAGTCCCACAGCGTTCCCGGCTGCTCGGCCAGCGGCAATTTCGCGATCCGCTCGGCGAACCCGGCATTATCCGTATCGCCATTGAACAGGTCGGCCTGCGCATAGAGCTTTCGCACCGCGCTGTCGCCGTAGAATCCGTATGTGAGACCGGAGGTGTGGCGCAACAGGTCCTCGATGGTGATCGGGCGGTTGAGCGGCTCGAGCACGAGCGTTGGCGTTCCACCTGGTTTCTCAACGCCGACCTTCAGATCGGCGAACGTCGGAATGTATTTCGACACGGGGTCATCGAGCCTGAGCCTGCCGTCCTCGACCAGCATCATCGCCGCCACGGACGTGATCGGCTTCGACATCGAATAAATCCGGAAGATCGTCTCCGCGCTCATCGGCAATTTGGTCGCGACGTCGCGGACGCCGAAATTCTCGAAATAGACGGGATGGCCATGCTGCTGGATCAGCATGATCGCACCGGGAATTTTTCCGGATGCAATCTCGTTGCGGATATAATCGCCGATCCGCGCAAGCTTCTCGGGCGAAAAGCTGGATGGCGCCGCAGCCGGAGATTCAGCGTTGCCCTTGCCGGGTTGTCCGAGCGCGACTGCGACGATCAGCAGCGCCAGCGCTGCAATGGTGCACCGGCGCGCAAGCCCATCAGTTCTCCAGGGCTTCATAGATCAGCTTCTTCACCGCCGGCTGGATGATCTGGCGCTGCGAGGGCGTCTGTTCCAGCAGCACGAAAAACAGATCCTGCTTGGGGTCGATCACGAAGTAGCAACCGCTGGCACCATCCCACTTCAACTCGCCGAGCGAGCCCGCGGGCGGCGGCTTGGCGTTGCCGGGATCGGTGCGGACGCCGAAACCGAGCCCGAAACCGAAACCATCCCCCGGGAAATAGAAATAGTCGCGTTCGACGCCGGAACCGGGCCCGATCTGGTCCGTCGTCATCAGCTTGAACGTTTCGGGGCTGAGATATTGCTTGCCGTCGAGCTTGCCGCCATTGAGCAGCATCTGGGAGAAGCGAGCCAGGTCTGCGAGCGTCGAGTTCATGCCGCCGCCGCCGGATTCCCACTTCATCGGGATTTCAGGCTTGCTCTCGAAACCGACACGAAAATCGCTGTCGTTCGGCATTGGCTTCGCGATCAGATTCTGTTTCTCCGGATCGGTCACGTAGAAGTTGGTGCCGGTCATGCCGAGCGGATCCAGCAGCTTCTGCTTCTCGATCTCGAGCAGCGATTTTCCCGACACCAGCTCCATGATCCGCCCGAGGATGTCGGTGGAATGGCCGTATTGCCATAGGGTACCGGGCTGGTCATGCAATGGCAATTTGGCGATGCGTTCGGCGAATTCGGCGTTGTCGAAATCTCCCGCGTAGATATCGGCCTTGGCATAAGCCTTGCGAACCAGGCTGTCGCCGTAGAACCCATAGGTGATGCCCGAGGTCTGGCGCATCAGATCGAGGATGGTCGGCAGCCGTTTCGGCGGGTTCAGTTCAAGGCTCTTGCTGCCATCCTCGGCTTTCTTCTCGACGCCGACCTTTGCATTGGCAAACGCGGGAAGGTATTTCGCGATCGGATCGTCGAGCCGAAACTTGCCTTCCTCGATCAACTGCATCGCCACCACGCTGGTGATCGGCTTAGTCATCGAGAACAGGCGGAAGATGGTGTCGTCGGTCATCGGCAGCTTGGTCGCTACATCGCGGACGCCAAGGAATTCGCGATAGACCGGCTTGCCGTGTTGCTGGACCAGCACGATCGCGCCGGGAACTTTTCCCTGCTCGATCTTGTCGCGGAGATAATCGCCGACACGTGCGAGCTTTTGCAAGTTGAAATGCGCGCCCGGCGGAACGTCGAAGGTACCCTCGGCCCGCGCCAAAGGCGCCGCCGTGATCGTGAGCAGCGCGCCACAGAACGCCGATCGCAACAAATGACGTGGATGCATAACCCCTCCCCGGACCTTTACCGGAGAGTTTAGCGGCCGGCTCAGTCGGCACAAGGGCCGCCGGCCTCCGCCAATGCCTGCGCATGCAGCCGCGCGCTGTCGTCTGAAAAGCAGCAATAGAGGATTCTGGTCATCAACGGCGCCGCGGCCAACGCCTCCACCGTCGTTGAAACCGCGATCCGCGCCGCTCGGTCGGCGGGAAAACGATAAACACCGGTAGAAATGGCGGGAAAGGCAACCGAGACCAGGCCGCGGGTATGGCAGAGTTCGATAGCGCGGCGATAGCACGAGGCCAGCGCTTCATTTTCGCGGGAATTGCCGCCCTGCCACACCGGGCCGACGGCATGAATCACATGCCTCGCCGGCAGCCGATAAGCCCTGGTGATCTTGGCATCGCCGGTCTCGCAGCCGTTGAGGTTGCGGCATTCGGCAAGAAGCTCCGGCCCCGCCGCGCGGTGGATCGCACCGTCGACACCGCCGCCGCCCGACAGCGACGTGTTGGCGGCATTGACGATGGCATCAACCCGCAAGCCAGTGATATCGGCAACGATGACTTCCAGCCGCGCCGGGCCGATCTGGCGCGTCGCCGGGATCAGGCGGACGCAGCCGCTGCGACAGTGACGCCTTTGTCGGCAAGCAGCTGTTGCAATTCGCCGGCCTGGAACATCTCACGGATGATGTCGCAACCGCCGACGAATTCGCCCTTGACGTAGAGCTGCGGGATGGTCGGCCAGTTGGAATAGGTCTTGATGCCATCGCGCAGATCGGCGGATTCGAGCACGTTCAGGCCCTTGTAGCCGACCCCGATGTGGTCGAGGATCTGCACCACCTGCCCCGAAAAACCGCACTGCGGAAATTGCGGCGTCCCCTTCATAAACAATACGACGTCGTTCGACTTCACTTCGGTGTCGATAAATTGTTCGATGCTCATATTCCCGTCCTTTGCGGCACAGCCCTTCGGGCGGCCATCAGCCCGATCATCTCGACCTCTCATATATGTACCCCAAACCGTTGGGCAACCAAAGTAAAATGGGAGGGAGCAGACGTCCGCAGGGCTCGATCGGCGCGGTTATCCCAAGGCCGCCCATTGCCTGGCGGCGCTAGTCTCCCGGCCAAAGGAGACTTTTTTCCCGCAACGGAACCGCTATCTAGGACGGGCATTGCCGGGGAACCCATTTCCCAGCCTAACGTTCTCTCTCCCGAACCGGAGACCGCCGTGACGAAACCAGCAGCCGCTGCAGCCACGCTCGCCGCCCCGTGGCCGTCATTACTCTCCGATTCCGGCAGCCTCGCGCAAGATTTGGTGGAAGCCTACCTCGCGGTCCGCAATGAAACCGAGCGTCGCGCCGCGCCCCTTTCAGCGGAAGATCAGTTGATCCAGTCGATGCCGGACGCCAGCCCGGCGAAATGGCACCGCGCCCACACGACCTGGTTCTTCGAGCAGTTCCTGCTCGCCGAATACTGCCCTGGATATCAGCCGTTTCACCCCGACTACGCTTATCTGTTCAATTCCTACTATGTCAGCGCCGGGCCTCGGCACGCCCGCCATCGCCGCGGCGACCTGACTCGTCCGGGTGCGGAGGAAATCACCGCTTACCGCCGGCATGTCGATGCGGCGGTCATGAAGTTCTTTCACGAATCAGATCGGCAGGCGCTGGCCAGGATCGTGCCGCTGGTTGAGGTCGGGCTCAACCACGAGCAGCAGCACCAGGAATTGATGCTGACCGACATCCTGCACGCCTTCGCGCAGAACCCGATTTCGCCCGCCTACGATCCGGCTTGGAAATTCCCCGCTTCACATCGGGACGGCGATGAATGGATCCCGCTCAACGAGGGCATCCACACCGTCGGGCATACCGACGACAGCTTTCATTTCGATAACGAAAAGCCCGCGCACCGCGCGCTGGTGGGGCCGGTCAGCCTAAGCCGCAATCTGGTGACCAATGCGGAGTGGCTCGCCTTCATGACAGACCGCGGCTACTCGACGCCGACGCTGTGGCTGATGGACGGCTTCGCGGCGCTCAGCAGCGAAGGATGGCAGGCGCCCGGCCACTGGCGCGAGGTCGACGGCGACTGGCAGGTCATGACGCTGGCCGGACTGCAGCCGGTCGATCCTGCCGGTCCGGTCTGCCACGTCAGCTATTACGAAGCCGATGCGTTCGCGCGCTGGAGCGGCAAGCATTTGCCAAGCGAAATGGAATGGGAAGTCGCCGCCCGCGCCGGCCATCTCAACGATGCGTTCGGCATCGTATGGCAGTGGACCCGCAGCGCCTACGCGCCCTATCCCGGCTACCGGGCGATCGAGGGCGCGCTTGGCGAGTACAACGGCAAGTTCATGGTCAACCAGCTGGTGTTGCGCGGCTCCTCGCTTGCTACCCCTCTTGGGCACAGCCGTATCAGTTATCGCAACTTCTTTTATCCGCACCATCGATGGCAATTCACGGGACTCCGCCTGGCCGATTTCGCCACCTGATTTCTTGCATTCAACTGCGCCGGAAAGCGCATTCGGGAGACCGTTATGAATGTCCATGCCCCGGCTCCGGCTAAAGCGGAGCCTTTTGATCAACAAACCCTGGCGTTTGCCGGCGATGTGATCGACGATTTGTCGCGGCGCCCGAAACGGCTATCGCCCAAATATTTTTACGATGCCGCGGGCTCGGAGTTGTTCGAACAGATCACGCTGTTGCCGGAGTACTACCCGACGCGCACCGAACTTTCGATCCTGCGCGATCGCGGCAGCGCGATATCGGCAATCATCCCCAAAGGGGCCGCACTGGTTGAATTCGGCGCCGGTGCGACCACCAAGGTCCGGCAGTTGTTGAGCCGATGCGCCGTCGAGGCCTATGTTCCCGTGGATATTTCCGGTGACTTCCTCGAGGCGCAGGCCGACGCCTTGCGCAAGGATTTCCCCGACCTCGACGTCTATCCGGTGGCGGCGGATTTTAGCGCTCCGTTCGCGTTGCCCAATCCTGTCCGCGCGATGCCGAAGGTGGGATTTTTCCCGGGTTCGACGCTCGGAAATTTCGAGCCGCATGAGGCCTGCGCGTTTCTGCGTAGCGCCCGCGACATTCTGGGCGAACGCGCGCAGATGGTAATCGGCGTCGATCTCGAAAAAGACGAGCGGGTGCTCTACGACGCCTATAACGATTCAGCCGGCATCACCGCGCGCTTCAATCTCAACGTGCTGCATCGGATCAACCGCGAATTGGGCGGCAATTTCGACCTTTCCGCATTCACCCACCGCGCAATCTACAATCGCGACCGGCAGCGGATCGAAATGCATCTGATCAGCCGCAAGACCCAGGCCGTGCGCGTGCTCGGGCACCGCTTCTCGTTCCGCGCCGGCGAAACCATCCACACCGAGAGCAGCTACAAATACAGCCTCGAGCGTTTCGCAGCGCTGGCCCGCGGCGCGGGCTGGAGGCCGCGCGAGTCCTGGACCGACAGCGCAGGCATGTTCTCGGTTCACGCGCTGGTGGCGTCGGACTGAGATTCTCCGGGCCGACGTTGTTCGGGCGGAGGTGAGCGGCGCCTTGCCTGAGCAGAATCATTCCGAGCAGAAACAACGAAGGGACCGCCGATCGCACTCAATACCGTCTTGAGATCGGAATGCCACGGCCTGCCTAGCGCTCCGGCAGCCCCGGTCCGCCGGGTACCCCCGTCTGCAGCGCCAGCGCGTGGAGCACGCCGCCCATCTGACCGTGCAGCGATCGGTAGACGATCTGGTGTTGCTGGACACGGGATTTGCCGCGGAACGATTCCGAAATCACAGTCGCGGCGTAGTGATCGCCATCGCCGGCGAGATCCCGAATCGTCACCTCGGCGTCGGGTATCGCGGCCTTGATCATCGACTCGATATCGCGGGCGTCCATCGGCATTCCGGTATTTCTCCATTCAGGCAGTTTTGAACCGCGGCCGGGCCGACCGCGGTTACGCCGGAACTTAGCGCGGACACTCTTCCACGTCACGTCTTTCGCGCTATATTTCCGATTCCGATGCAGGCAAGGCCAGTTGGTGTCGTATCGCACGATCGCAAACAGGCTGACCGAAAGAGACTGACTGCCATGAAACTTCCCGGTCCCGACCACCCCATTGCCATCACGGCGAACCGGAAACGCGTCCGCGTCTCCACGAATGGTGTGGTCATCGCCGACACCACCCATGCCCTGACGCTAAGGGAAGCAAGCTACCCTGCCGTGCAATATGTTCCACGCGACGACGCCAACATGGCGCTGCTGGCGCGTACCGAACGGGTAACGCACTGCCCCTACAAGGGCGATGCGAATTATTTCAGCATCAAGGCCGATGGCCGGATCATCGAGAATGCGATCTGGAGCTACGAGGCGCCATTCCCGGCGATGACGGAAATCAGAGGCCATTTGGCGTTTTACCCGGACAAGGTAAAGATCGAGGAAGTGACTTGAGGTCCTTGCGAGCCGCGGGCTCTCGCGATTGGTCGGATACGCTTCTCGAAATCACCGAATGGGCAGCCCGCCCGACCTAAACCCTGAAAATCGTGAGCCCGAGGATCAACAGCACCAGGAAGATCACGACGAAGATATAGAACAGGACGCGGGCGATATCAGCCGACGCGGCCGAGACGCCAGTGAAGCCGAGAATGCCGGCAATGATCGATATCACCAAAAAGATCAGCGCCCATTTCAAGATTGTCATCGCGCAACTCCTGCGAAATCAGCGCCGCCGGACTGGTGGCGCGACATTAAATTGCTGATCTAACTTCGAGCGATGCGACGGGTTCCCGCTCGCTTGCGACCGCCTGGCGTCCGCTAGCGGACAGGCCCACTCATCGTCCCGCCTTTTCCCGGGAAGGCTCGCGCAATCCCGCCGTTCCGGCGAAGTTTTCAGCGGCCCGGATTACGCTGGTGTTTTTCGGCATGACGATCGGGCCTTGCTCAATCCGGTTCCCGGCGGCAACATTGCAAGCTGTCAACCTGCCGGGGCGCGCGCATGACTTCAATCTCCAGCTCGATAGCGGCCGCGGAGGTTCGGTCGGCGCCAAAGGCCCGAGCGCGGAACGCCGCGCTCGACCGCGCGCGCACGTTTCTGACCCTTGTGGTCCTGATCCACCATGCGGTCATTCCCTACACCTATTTCGGGCATACCGATCCCAAGTCGTGGCTCGGCTTCGATGCCGTCGTTCTCGCCACCGACAGCTTTTTCATGGCGATGTTCTTTTTCCTCTCCGGACTGTTCGTGTGGCCCGGCCTAGGCCACAAGACGACGCAGATCTTTCTTCGCGATCGCTTGCTCCGGCTCGGGCTGCCGTTTGCGATCGCCGCGTTCACGATCATACCGATCGCGTATTTCGCCGTCGCCCTGCGGCTGCATCCAGATGTCGCCTTCGCTTCATTCTGGTGGAAGACGATAACCGTCGGCCCCTGGCCAAGCGGGCCGATCTGGTTCGTGTGGGTACTGCTGGCCCTCGACGTTTCGGCGAGCCTGTTGTACCGGCTCTCACCCGGGCTGCTGGATCCGATCAATCGGCTATCCCAGCGCGGCTTCGAGCGGCCGGCCGAATTCTTCCTGTTTTTCGTCGCGGTAACCGGCGTCGTCTACATTCCGGCACGGCTCTATTATGGACCGAGCCACTGGTTCGAGTTCGGGCCTTTCGTCGTGCAGGCCAGTCGCGTGCTGCTCTACGCCGCCTACTTCTTCATCGGGGCGGGTGTCGGCGCTGCGAATTTCGATCGCGGCCTGTTGAGCGCGGACGGACGGCTGGCGAAGAGCAGCTGGGGCTGGGTGCTCGCCACGCTGGTCGCGTATTGCCTGCTGTGGGTCCTGATCGCGATCAAGCGCGAGATGCTGGGTAATCCCCCGGTGCTGCCGCAATGGTATGACATAAGCTACGGCCTGTTGTTCGTCACCTTCAGCGCCGCCATCCTGTTTGCGTTGCTGGGCTATTTCCTGAGGTTCAAGCGATCAGGCTGGAGTGTGCTCGATCCGATGCAGGGCGATGCCTACGGCATATTCCTGGTGCACTATCCGATCGTGCTGTGGCTGCAATACTGGTTGTTCGATTTCGACGTCCCCGCCGTCGTCAAGGCCGCGGTCGCATTCGTGCTGACCGTCGTCCTGAGCTGGGCCGCCAGTGCGGCGCTGCGCAAAATTCCCGGCGCGGCGCGAGTGTTGTGAGGCCGCAGCCCTAGGAAGGGCTTCCGCTCATATAGCTCGGAAACCAGCTCTCAAAGCCGGCCTTGAGCGAGGCGGTCGAAACCGGCGCTTCGCCCGCGATCGCAATCGTCTCGCCGCCGGTGGTTCCAATGCGCGCGCATGGCACCCCGGCGCCCTTCATCTTCGCAAGTACGCGGCCGACCTGCTCGGCAGACACGGTTACGATGTAGCGCGCCTGGTCTTCACCGAACCAATAAGCGTGCGGAACGATAGCTGCCGGGCCGGCCGATAGCTGCGCGCCGATCCCGCTTGCGATTGCCATCTCGGCGAGCGCGATCAAAAGACCGCCATCGGAGACATCGTGCGCCGAGGTCGCGGTACCCGAATGAATCATGCCGCGCACCACGCAGCCGTTGCGCTTTTCGGCGGCAAGATCGACCGGCGGCGGCGCGCCCTCTTCGCGGCCGCAGAGCTCGCGCAAATACACCGACTGCCCGAGCCAGCCATGGGTTTCGCCGATCAGGAGAATCGCTTCGTCCTCGGCCTTGAAGGCCAGCGTCGCGGATTTGGTAAAATCATCGAGCAGGCCGACGCCGCCGATCGAAGGCGTCGGCAGGATGCCGCGGCCGCTGGTCTCGTTGTAGAGCGAGACGTTTCCGGACACGACCGGGAAGTCGAGCGCGCGGCAGGCTTCGGCGATGCCCCGAAGGCAGCCGACGAACTGGCCCATGATCTCCGGCCGCTCTGGATTGCCGAAATTGAGGTTGTCGGTGATTGCCAGCGGCCGGCCGCCGACCGCGGTGATATTGCGCCAGGCTTCGGCCACCGCCTGCTTGCCGCCTTCGAACGGATCCGCCTCGCAATAGCGCGGCGTGACATCGACGGTGAGCGCGAGGCCCTTCGGCCCATCCTGCACCCTGACCACCGCGGCGTCGCCGCCGGGACGCTGCACCGTGTTGCCGAGGATCACGTGGTCGTATTGCTCCCAGACCCAGCGCTTCGAACAGAGCTCCGGCGTCGCGATCAGTTTTTCCAGCGCCGAAGAAATTCCGATCGGCGGTTCGATATCGCGCGCGTGGATCACCGGAAGCGGCAGCGACGGCAGGTGCGGCCGATCGTACAGCGGGGCTTCGTCGCCCAATTGCTTGATCGGCAGATCGGCCATGACGGCGCCGCCATGCCTGACCACAAAGCGCTTGCTCGGCGTGGTGTGGCCGACGACAGCGAAATCCAGGCCCCATTTTCTGAAGATCGCCTCGGCCTGTTTCTCTTTCTCCGGCTTGAGCACCATGAGCATGCGCTCCTGGCTTTCCGAGAGCATCATCTCGTAAGCGCTCATGCCGGTTTCGCGGGTCGGCACGGCATCGAGATCGAGATCGACGCCGAGATCGCCCTTGGCGCCCATTTCGACCGCCGAACAGGTCAGGCCTGCCGCGCCCATGTCCTGGATCGCGATCACGCAACCGGCCTGCATGATTTCGAGGCAAGCCTCCAGCAACAGCTTTTCCGCGAAGGGATCGCCGACCTGCACTGTCGGCCGCTTCTCGGCGCTGTCGTCGTCGAATTCGCTCGAAGCCATCGACGCGCCGTGGATGCCGTCTCGTCCGGTTTTGGAGCCGAGATAGACGATCGGCATGTTCACGCCGGAGGCTGCCGCGTAGAAAATCTTGTCGGTTTCGGCGAGGCCGACCGCCATCGCATTGACCAGGATGTTGCCGTCGTAGCGGGTGTGGAAACGCACTTGCCCGCCCACCGTCGGCACGCCAAACGAATTGCCGTAACCGCCGATACCGGCGACCACGCCCGATACCAGATGCCGGGTTTTGCGATGCTCCGGCGCGCCGAAACTCAGGGCATTGAGGCAGGCGATCGGGCGCGCGCCCATCGTGAAGACATCGCGCAGGATGCCGCCGACGCCGGTGGTCGCGCCTTGATAGGGCTCGATGTAACTCGGATGGTTGTGGCTCTCCATCTTGAACACGACAGCCTGGCCGTCGCCGATGTCGATCACGCCGGCATTCTCGCCCGGCCCCTGGATTACCCACGGCGCCTCGGTCGGCAACCCCTTGAGATGCAGCCGCGAGGATTTGTACGAGCAGTGCTCGTTCCACATCGCCGAGAAGATGCCGAGCTCGGTGAAACTCGGCACACGGCCGATCAGCTTCAAGATGCGCTGGTACTCGTCCGGCTTCAGACCGTGACTGGCGACAAGTTCGGGGGTGATTTGCGGCTGGTTCATGGGGCTGCTTGAGAACTGAGGTCCCTTATTAGGGAGATCGGAAGGGCCGGAAAAGGGCTTTTATGGCGCAAATTCCTGATGTCCAGAGCTTTGCGGGCGCAATGCGCAGGATGGAAGTTTGCACTTCGCCGATGGATCGGATTTAAGGGCTTTATCCCTCAAATGAAGGCCCTTTGCGCGTGGACGACCTGGCCAAATCTGCATTCCTCAAACGCCCCGATCTGCACGTCGAAACCGCGGGCGAATTTCGCGGATGGCGGACCTGGAGCCGCGACAATTTCGAAACCAACAACGGGCCATTCTATCACCGTATGGCGGAGGATGGCCGCATCGGCTGTGCCTTCCGGGTCGCGAACAAGCATCTCAACGGTATGCACAACGTCCATGGCGGATGCTTCATGGCATTTGCGGACTACTGCCTGTTCGCCACCGCAGCACCTGTGCTGCAGGGACCGGGCGTGACGGTGTCTTTTGCCTGCGAATTTCTCGACGCCGCGCGCGAGGGCGAGCTCATCGAAGGAACAGGCGAGATCATGCGGGCCGGCGGCTCGATGATTTTCATGCGCGGGCTGCTCACCAGCGGACAGCGAACCCTGTTCACCTTCTCCGGCACCATCAAGCGCGTGAAGCGGCGATCGCCGGCCGCCACAAGCAATCACACTGGATAACGGCCGTCCGTTCCTTGGCCTTGCCTACGCGGCGCGTTCCAGGTGCGCCACCAGCCCTGCGAACAGGCCGCGGCCGTCGGTGCAGCCCATGATGTCTTCGACGTGGTTTTCCGGATGCGGCATCATGCCGAGCACGTTGCCGCGCTCGTTGACGATGCCGGCGATCGAATGCGCGGCGCCGTTGAG
The DNA here is from genome assembly GCA_963840155.1 of uncultured Alphaproteobacteria bacterium. Classification (GTDB taxonomy): domain Bacteria; phylum Pseudomonadota; class Alphaproteobacteria; order Rhizobiales; family Xanthobacteraceae; genus Bradyrhizobium. The sequence goes on along the minus strand of CAWIXP010000001.1, from coordinate 134,993 downwards.
GTTGGAGGCCTCGTCCACCGCGCCCTCGGTGGAACAGTAGCGATAGAGCACTCGCCCCTCGCCTTCGAGCCGCCGCAGCGTCGCTTCGTCGGCTTCGTAATTGCCCTCGCCATGTGCCATCGGCACCCGAATGACCTGACCGGCATTGTAGCCGCGCGTGAACGGCGTGTCGGAGCGTTCGACCCGCAAATGCACGTCACGGCAGATGAATTTCAGTTGCGCGTTGCGCATCAGAACGCCGGGCAGAAGTCCTGCCTCACAGAGGATCTGAAACCCGTTGCAGACGCCGAGCACGAGACGGCCTTGGGCAGCGAATGCGCGAACGGCGTCCATCACGGGTGCGCGCGCGGCGATGGCGCCGCAGCGCAGATAGTCGCCGTAGGCAAACCCGCCCGGCACCACCACGAGATCGGTACCCTTCGGCAGCGCGGTCTCGGCATGCCAAACCATCGCCGGTGCATGTCCCGACGCAAGCTTCAGCGCGCGCGCCATGTCGCGCTCGCGATTGATTCCGGGGAAGACGAGAACGGCGGATTTCATGTCAGAGCAGTTCGACCCGATAATTCTCGATCACGGTGTTGGCCAGCAGCTTGTCGGCGGCATCCTTCAGCGCCGCCTCGGCCTTGGCCTTATCGGCGCCGGATAGTTCGATGTCGAACACCTTGCCCTGGCGCACGCTGGCGACGCCATCGACGCCGAGCGACTTCAGCGCGCCTTCGATGGCTTTGCCCTGCGGATCGAGGATGCCGGATTTCAGGGTGACAGTGACGCGCGCCTTCACGATGGTCCTTTAGCTCTTCACCAGCACCGGACCGGAGCCGGCGGGACGTTCATTCTCCATCAGGATGCCCAGCCGTTTTGCCACTTCGGTGTAGGCCTCCAGCAGGCCGCCGAGATCTCTGCGGAAACGATCCTTGTCGAGCTTCTCGTTCGACTTGATGTCCCACAGCCGGCACGAATCGGGCGAGATCTCGTCGGCGACGATGATTCGCATCATCTCGTTCTCGAACAGGCGGCCGCATTCCATCTTGAAATCGACCAGACGGATGCCGATGCCGAGGAACAGGCCGGTCAGGAAATCGTTGACGCGGATCGCCAGCGCCATGATGTCGTCGATTTCCTGCGGGGTCGCCCAGCCGAACGCGGTGATGTGCTCTTCCGAGACCATGGGATCGTTGAGCTGGTCGTTCTTGTAGTAAAATTCGATGATCGAGCGCGGCAACTGGGTGCCTTCCTCGATTCCGAGCCGCTGCGACAGCGAGCCTGCCGCCACATTGCGCACCACTACCTCCAGCGGCACGATCTCGACTTCGCGAATCAGCTGCTCGCGCATGTTGAGACGACGGATGAAATGGGTCGGCACCCCGATGTCGTTGAGGTGCTGAAACAGGTACTCCGAAATCCGGTTGTTGAGGACGCCCTTGCCCTCGATCACCTGGTGTTTCTTGGCATTGAAGGCGGTCGCATCGTCCTTGAAGTGCTGGATCAGGGTTCCCGGCTCCGGGCCTTCGTAAAGGACCTTGGCCTTGCCTTCATAAATACGGCGCCGACGGCTCATTGGGATGTACCGTGTGTTGTTGAAATCCATGAATTTGGTGTGCTCCGGATGACTGAGTATGCGACCCACGACGGAGCTGCCGTGAAGGCCAGGAACTGGAAACAGAACATGAACCGGGCCTCCGTCGAACCTATCTGATTGGCCTACCCAGCACAATCGACCCGGTCCCCTGGGGGCCAGTTTTACCCTTCTTTGCCTGCGGCTTCGAGGCCGTTGGTGTTAGCTATTTGCTCCAGTAAGCTAGGCGCGCGCGCGGGCTGCCGCAACGAGGCCGCCATCACCATTTCCGGCAGGGATCGGAACCTTAATGACCACATTCGACAAGCGCGAGGAAGGTTTCGAGAAGAAGTTCGCACTCGACGAGGAACAGAAATTCAAGGCCGAAGCGCGCCGCAACAAACTGCTCGGATTATGGGCAGCCGAAAAGCTCGGAATGTCAGCCGATGCCGCCAGCGCCTACGCCAAGGAAGTCATCGCGGCCAAGTTCCAGGACGCCGGCGACGCCGGCGTGACCCGCAAGGTGATGGGCGATCTTGCTGCCCAGGGCGTCACGATCGCGGAGCAGCAGATTCGGGTCAAGATGGACGAGTTGCTGGCGCTGGCCGTGATGCAGGTGAAGGCAGGAACGTGACGCGAAGCGTCATTCCGGGGCGCGCAAAGCGCGAACCCGGAATCTCGAGGTAATGGACAACAACTGGAGAGATTCCGGGTTCTGGTTTTCGGACTATCCCGGAATGACGTTTCATTCGCGCCGCGCGCTCCTCACCCCTCCTTGAATCCATACTCCGGCACATTGCCGCTGGCGCCGTAATATTTGTATGGCAGGAATTTGCCCGACATCGTGATCTTGACGCGGTCGCCCTTGGGATTGGGCAGCCGCTCCAGCGCCATGTCGAAATCGATCGCCGACATGATGCCGTCGCCAAATTCCTCCTCGATCAGCGCCTTCCAGGCCGGAGCATTGACCATCACCAACTCGTAGAAGCGATAGATCAGGGGATCGGTCGGCGGCATCGCCATGCCCTCGCCGCGCATTGGCGTCTCGTTCAGCATCGCGATCTCGGATTTCGACAGCCCGAACAACTCGCCGGCATTTGCGGCTTGCGGTTTGGTCAGCTTCATCTGCCCGAGGATGGCGCCGACGATCAGCACTTCGGAGTAGCCGCCGATCTTCTCGCAGATGTATTTCCAGCTCCAGTCCTTCTCGCGCTTGATGTCGAGCAGTTTTTCGATGAGGTCGGATCGTTTCATGTGCGTTCTCCCGCTGTCCCTGATTGGAGATGAAGCATCAGCACGCAAGGAGCATGCCACATTGACCAGGACGGTGCCGGTAACGAAGGCGACTATCGGCGTTCCCGCAGGCTGGATTCCAGCCGTTCAAGTTGCGCGGCCATGTCGTGATCGAGATCGGCGACGCGCATCTCGATCACCCGGTAACCACGCGATTCCAGCCATTTCTGCCGGGTCGCGCGGTCTTTTTCGATCACCTCGGTCTCTTCGGGATTGATAAGTTCGATGGCTATCCTGTGCACGAAGGAGACAAAATCCGGAATGTGCCGGCCGACCGGGGTCTGCCGCTTGAATTGCCCGGCGAAGCGGCGGTCGGTGGTCAGTGCCTGCCACAGGATGCGCTCGGCGTCGGTCGGGTTCCGGCGCAACAGCCGCGCCAGCCCGCGCACCGTGCCGCTTTCAGAGGGGATAGCGCCCTGCCCGTGCTCGGCGAGCAGCGCGCGCAGCCGCGTCGCCTGTTCGCCATCCAGGACCCCGCCCTTGGCCGGGCCCTTGCGTCCCTCGGCGATTGCCATCACCACCCCGTGCAGCGTGTGCATGTCCTGCTTGGTCGGCTCCATCCGGCTGAAGATGTTGCGCAGGTTGACCAGCATGGTCTCGCGCTTTTCCGCCGGGCGCAGGAATTCGACCCGATCGAGCTCGCGCACCAGATTGTCGAAGAATGCCTGCATCTGATGCTGCGAGGCGCGCTCGGAACGCTCCGGCATCGCAAACGGCAGCGCGCCCTGGGTGGAGAGCTTGAACCATTCGTAACCGATCAAAAGCACCGCCTGCGCCAGGTTGAGCGAGGCAAAACCGGGATTGACCGGAAAGGTGATGATGCGGTTGGCGCGCGCCACTTCCTCGTTCTGGAGCCCGTAGCGCTCGCGGCCGAACAGGATGCCGACCGTGCCGCCGCCGGCGATGTCATCGGCGATCTCGCGGGCGGCAATCTGCGGCGCCACCACGGGCTTGGCCTGATCGTGGGCGCGGGCGGTGGTGGCAAACAACAGCGTGCAGTCGGCAACCGCCTGCTCCAGGTCGTCGAACAGTTCGGCCCGGTCCAGGATGTGATCGGCGCCGGCGGCGGCGCGCTGCGCGCCGATGTTGGGCCAGCCGTCGCGCGGATTGACGAGGCGTAGCCGCGTCAGCGAGAAATTGCCCATCGCACGCGCGGCCATGCCGATATTCTCGCCGAGCTGCGGCTCGACCAGAATCACGACCGGACCGGCTAGCTCGATGCCGGATTTTGTCTTGTCGGTGCCTGAGCCGGACATCTCACTTCACTTCCTGATTCAGCTTCCGATCCGAACAACTTGATTCAGGGCCTCTATCGGCGAACCGTTTTGGATTGCCAGTCCGGGCGGAGTTTCTCAAGCAAAGATCGGGGCTACAATCAGCACCGCGACGAGAGGCGGCGCTCAGATCGGAAAAAATGGGCTGAAAAACCCAATAATGCCTCGGCTTTCGCCCTGGCGTCTGCGGTGCTATAGCGCGGATGCAATCAACTATCCTTCACCCCACCCCGCCCGAAACGCGCTGTTCCAAAGGCCCTCCCTCCATGGCAAAAATCAAGGTGACCAACCCCGTCGTCGAACTCGATGGCGACGAGATGACCCGGATCATCTGGCAGTACATCAAGGACAAGCTGGTCAACCCGTTTCTCGATATCAACCTGATGTATTTCGACCTCGGGATGGAATACCGCGACAAGACCAACGATCAGGTCACGGTCGATGCCGCCAACGCCATCAAGAAGGTCGGCGTCGGCGTCAAATGCGCCACCATCACCCCGGACGAGGCCCGGGTGAAGGAATTCGGGCTGAAGCAGATGTGGAAATCGCCGAACGGCACGATCCGCAACATCCTGGGCGGCGTGGTGTTCCGCGAGCCCATCATCTGCAAGAACGTGCCGCGGCTGGTGCCGGGCTGGACCAAGCCGATCATCATCGGCCGCCACGCCTTCGGCGATCAGTACCGCGCCACCGATTTCACGTTTCCGGGCAAGGGCACGCTGACGATGAAATTCGTCGGCGAGGACGGCACGGCGATCGAGCGGGAAGTCTATAAATCCCCGGGCGCCGGCGTCGCGCTCGCCATGTACAATCTTGACGATTCGATCGCCGACTTCGCCCGCGCTTCGTTCAACCAGGGCCTGTCGAAGGGCTATTCGGTCTATCTATCGACCAAGAACACGATCCTCAAGGTCTATGACGGCCGGTTCAAGGACATCTTCCAGGAGATTTTCGACGCCGAGTTCAAGTCGAAGTTTCGACGAGAAGAAGATCACCTACGAGCATCGCCTGATCGACGATATGGTCGCCGCCGCCATGAAGTGGTCGGGCGGCTATGTCTGGGCCTGCAAGAATTACGACGGCGACGTGCAGTCCGACACCATCGCGCAAGGCTATGGCTCGCTCGGCCTGATGACTTCGGTGTTGATGACCCCCGACGGCAAGACCGTCGAAGCCGAGGCCGCCCACGGCACGGTGACGCGGCATTTTCGCGAGCATCAGAAGGGCAAGGAGACCTCGACCAACTCGATCGCCTCGATCTTCGCCTGGACCCGCGGCCTGTCGCACCGCGCCAAGCTCGACGGCAACGAGGCACTGGCGAAGTTCGCGGCGACGCTGGAAAAAGTCTGCGTCGACACCGTCGAAGCCGGTTTCATGACCAAGGACCTCGCGCTTTTGGTCGGCGCCGATCAGCGCTGGCTATCGACCACCGGCTTCCTCGACAAGGTCGCCGAGAATTTGACCAAGGCGATCGCGGCATAGGCGGCCGACGGCAATGTTGGCAATTTCCGGGGCAAGTGGGAGAGCACGACCATGCCGATCCCCGAGAACGCCGAGCTCGCATTGCTGCCGGCATCGGGCTCGGCCATGAGCGCGCCTGCCGGCGAGACAGCGCTTCCCGAAACCATCGCAGCACCCGGAGAGGCCGTCGTGCTGTCAGTGCACGCCGAAGGCGCGCAAGTCTATGAATGCAAGGTGGGCACCGACGGAAAGCCTGCCTGGATATTCCGCGAACCGATTGCGACCTTGTTGGCGGACGGCAAGACCGTCGGCCGTCACTACGCTGGCCCGAACTGGGAACACAGCGACGGCAGCGCCGTAGTCGGCAGAGTCGCGGCCAGCGCCCCCGGCGCAACGCCGGACGATATTGCCTGGCTGAAGCTCGACGTGGTTTCGCGGCGCGGCAGCGGTCTGCTCAGCGACGTCACCACCGTGCAGCGGATCCACACCCGGGGCGGCAAGCTCGAGGGCGCCTGCGATACCGCAGGCGCCCACCGCAGCGTGCCCTACTCCGCGGACTATGTGTTCTTGCGCAAGGCTTGAGGTCGCTCATGCTCTTCATGGTGATCGAACGCTTCAAGGACCGCGATCCGATCCCGGTCTACAAGCGCGTCCGCGACCAGGGGATAAAATTTCCCGAGGGCCTGACCTACGTCGGCAGCTGGATCGAGCCCAATTTCGATCGCTGCTTCCAGCTGATGGAGTGCGACGACGCGCGGCTGCTGCAGGAATGGATCCTGAACTGCGGGGGGCTCGGCATCACCTTCGAGATCGTGCCGGTGGTGCCGAGCAAGGACACCCGCGAGGTCGTCGCGCCGTTCCTGGATAAGCCCGCCTGACGATCGTTGCAACGTGCGGCCGATTTGGCTAAGCGCCGGCCATCGCCTTTTCGATCGCCGACAGCGCCGCCTGGGCTTTGGCGCCGTCGGGGCCGCCGGCCTGCGCCATGTCGGGCCTTCCGCCGCCGCCCTTGCCGCCGAGCACGACCGAAGCGACGCGCGCCAGGTCGACGGCGTTGTAGCGCGAGGTCAGGTCGCTGGTGACGCCGACCACCACGCCGGCCTTGCCGTCCCCGCTGACGCCGACGATCGCGACCACGCCGGAGCCGAGCTGCTTCTTGCCGTCGTCGGCGAGGCTCTTGAGATCCTTCATCTCGATGCCTTCGACCGAGCGCGCCATCAGCTTGATGTTGCCGACCTCGCGAATCGCCGCGCCGGCCGCTGACCCGCCGGAGGGGGCGCCGCCGCCCATCGCCAGTTTCTTGCGCGCGTCGGACAGCTCGCGCTCCAGCCTCTTGCGCTCTTCCATCAGGGAAGCGATACGCGCCGGCACTTCCTCCAGCGAACTGTGCAGCTCGCCTGCCGCCGCCTTGGCGAGCGCGAGCGCGTCATTGGCGTGTTTGCGGGCATGGCGCCCGGTCAGCGCCTCGATGCGGCGCACGCCGGAGGCGACCGCGCTTTCGCCGGTCACCGAGATCAGGCCGATGTCTCCGGTGCGGCGCACATGAGTGCCGCCGCACAATTCCACCGACCAGCCGAGCGCGTTGCTGCCGTGCTGGCGCGCGCCTCTGCCCATCGAAACCACGCGCACCTCGTCGCCGTATTTTTCACCGAACAACGCGCGGGCGCCGGCATCGCGGGCCTCGTCCACCGCCATCAGCCGCGTCGTGACCTCATCGTTCTCCAGCACCACGTCATTGGCGATTTCCTCGACGCGGGCGAGCTCGCCCGGCGTGATCGGCTTCGGATGCACGAAGTCGAAGCGTAACCGATCCGGCGCGACCAGCGAGCCGCGTTGGGCGATGTGATCGCCGAGCACCTGCCGCAGCGCCTCATGCAACAGATGCGTCGCGGAATGATTGGCGCGGATCGAGGACCGCCTGGCGCGATCGACTTCGAGCGAAACCGCGGTACCGGCTTTCAGGGTACCCTGCTCGACGATGCCGAGATGCACGAACAGATCGCCGGCCTTCTTCTGGCTATCGGTGACGCGAAATCGCACGCCTTCGCCGCTCATCACGCCGGTGTCGCCGACCTGGCCGCCGGATTCGGCGTAGAACGGCGTCTGGTTCAGTACGACGGCGCCGGACTCGCCGGGCTTGAGGCGGTCGACCTCCTGGCCGTCCTTGACCAACGCTCCCACCACGCCCTCGGCGGTCTCGGTCTCATATCCCAGGAATTCGGTGCCGCCGAGCTTCTCGCGCAGCGGAAACCAGACATTCTCGCTGGCCGCCTCGCCGCTTCCGGCCCACGCCGCGCGCGCCTTCGCCCGCTGCCGGTCCATCGCGTCGGTGAAGGAGGCGATGTCGACACCGATGCCGCGGTTGCGCAGCGCGTCCTGGGTGAGATCGAGCGGGAAACCGTAGGTGTCGTACAGCGTGAACGCGGTGTCGCCGTCGAACATGTCGCCCTGCTTCAAGCCGCTGCTCTTTTCCTCGAGGATGGTCAAGCCGCGCTCCAGCGTCTTGCGAAACCGCGTCTCCTCCAGCCGCAGTGTTTCCTCGATCAGATTTTCGGCGCGCACCAGCTCGGGATAGGCCTGACCCATCTCGCGCACCAGCGCCCAGACCAGCCGATGCATCAGCGGATCCCTGGCGCCGAGCAATTGCGCATGGCGCATCGCGCGGCGCATGATCCGGCGCAGCACGTAGCCGCGGCCTTCGTTCGACGGCAACACGCCGTCGGCGATCAGGAACGAGGAGGCGCGCAGATGATCGGCGATCACCCGCAACGATGCCTTCTGCTCGCCGCGCGGGTCGGCGCCGGTCAATTCGGAGATGGCGCGGATCAGCGCGACGAACAGGTCGATTTCATAACTGTCGTGCTTGCCCTGCAGCACCGCCGCGACGCGCTCCAGCCCCATGCCGGTGTCGATCGACGGCTTCGGCAGATCGTTGCGTACACCGCCCTCGAGCTGCTCGAATTGCATGAATACCAGATTCCAGATCTCGACAAAGCGGTCGCCGTCCTGCTCGGCCGATCCAGGCGGCCCGCCCCAGATCTTGTCGCCATGATCGTAGAAGATTTCCGAGCAGGGGCCGCAGGGGCCGGTGTCACCCATCTGCCAGAAATTGTCGGACCCGGCGATGCGGATGATTCGCGACTCCGGCAGGCCTGCTATCTTCTTCCAGAGATTGAAGGCCTCGTCGTCGTCGATATAGACGGTGGCGGTCAATTTCTCCTTTGGCAGCCCGAATTCTTTCGTCACCAGGTTCCACGCCAGCTCGATGGCGCGGTCCTTGAAATAGTCGCCGAACGAGAAGTTGCCCAGCATCTCAAAGAAGGTGTTATGGCGCGTGGTGTAGCCGACATTGTCGAGATCGTTGTGCTTGCCGCCGGCGCGCACGCATTTTTGCGAGGTGGTGGCGCGCTGATAGGGGCGCTTCTCGAGGCCGGTAAAGACGTTCTTGAACTGCACCATGCCGGCATTGGTGAACATCAGCGTCGGGTCGTTGCGCGGCACCAGCGGCGACGACGGCACGATCTCGTGGCCATTCGCCTTGAAGAAGTTCAGAAATGTCGACCTGATCTCGTTGACGCCGCTCATATCGGTCCAATCGCAAAAAGACGGACTCGCCCTAAAACGGGCAATTGTTCCGCGCACCGCTTTTAGACAAGGGGGCTGGGCCTGTCCAGAAAATGGGCAATGGATCAGGGGCTTGCCGCATCAGCACAAGAGCGGTTGATACCATTCCCAGCCGCGTTGACAGGCTTGGCTTGCCCGTGTTTCCTTCCCATCTGCAGGAGATAGTCACGTCGGGAGAGATCGGCTACGGCCGGCGCCGAAGGAGCAACCGCCCCGGAAACTCTCAGGCAAACGGACCGCGTGACTTGCTAGCATCTGGAAAGAGACGCCACGGGCGCTGCCCGGACGCGTCCGCCGACGGGATAATACTCTCAGGCAAAGCGACAGATGGGGCTCCGACGGTTTTTCGAGGATGGTCCTCGAAGACCGCGAGGGTCCATCGATGCTTGCGCGTGACGACCGCTCCACCCTGAAGCGCACCCCGCTGCATGCGCTGCATGCCGGCCGCGGCGGCAAGATGGTGCCGTTTGCGGGCTATGAGATGCCGGTGCAATACGCCACCGGCGTGCTCCGGGAACACCTCCACACCCGCGCCAGTGCCGGGCTGTTCGATGTTTCGCATATGGGCCAGATCGCGTTGCGGCCGAAATCCGGCAAGTCCGAGGACGCGGCGGTCGCGCTGGAGCGGCTAGTGCCGCAGGACATCGTCGCCGTTCCCGAGGGACGGCAGCGCTACGCCCAGTTCACCAATGCGAGCGGCGGCGTGCTCGATGACCTGATGGTGGCGAATTTCGGCAGCCATCTGTTTCTGGTGGTCAACGCCGCCTGCAAAGCAGAGGACGGGGCGCATCTGCGCGCCAATGTTTCCGATCTCTGCGTGGTCGAGCCGCTCGCCGATCGGGCCTTGATCGCGCTGCAAGGGCCGAAAGCCGAATCCGTACTGGCCGGGTTTTGTGCGGACATTCCGGCGATGCGCTTCATGGACGCCGGTCCGCGCTGCCTAACTGGCATCGACTGCTTCGTCTCGCGCTCGGGCTACACCGGCGAGGACGGCTTCGAGATTTCGGTCCCGGCCGCACAGGCCGAGACGCTGGCAAGCGCGCTGCTTGGCTGCGGCGAAGTGCTGCCGATCGGGCTCGGAGCCCGCGACAGCTTGCGGCTCGAGGCTGGGCTTTGTCTTTACGGCCACGACATCGATACCTCGACGACGCCGGTTGAAGCCGCGCTGGAATGGTCGGTTCAAAAAAGCCGCCGCCGTGGCGGCGCGCGCGCCGGCGGTTTTCCCGGCGCCGATGTGATCCTGTCGCAGCTCGAGAACGGCACTGCGCGCCGCCGCGTCGGATTGCGACCCGAGGGCCGCGCCCCCGTGCGCGAAGGCGCGCCGCTGTTTGCGGACGCCGGTTCATCCGAACGGATCGGTGCCGTCACCTCCGGCGGCTTTGGCCCGAGCCTCAACGCGCCGGTTGCGATGGGCTACCTGCCGTCCTCGCATGCCGCGCCGGGCGCCCTGGTGTTTGCCGAATTGCGCGGAACGCGCTTGCCGCTGCGGGTCGCGGCGATGCCGTTCGTTCCCCACGCCTACAAACGCTGAGCCTGCACGAGAGATTTGACATGACGATCCTGTACACCGCCGATCACGAATGGCTCCGCATCGAGGGCGATGTCGCGACCATCGGCATCACCGACTACGCGCAGTCGCAGCTCGGCGATATCGTGTTCGTCGAACTGCCGAAGGTCGGCCGCAGCCTGAAGAAGATGGAAGCGGCCGCGGTGATCGAATTGGTCAAGGCCGCATCCGACGTCTACGCGCCGATTTCGGGCGAAGTGCTGGAAGTCAACGAGGCGGTGACCGGCGAGCCCGCGCTGGTCAATTCCGACGCCGCCGGCAAAGCCTGGTTTTTCAGGATGAAGATCGCAGACAAAACGGAACTCGGCGGCCTGATGGACGAGGCCGCGTACAACAAGCACACGGCGTGAACGAATGATGCGATTTGCGACCACAGACTTCACCGTCAGCGCCAGCCTCGAGCGGCGACCCACGCTTCGGGCTCGCCGAAGGCAAGACCCGCTGGTGGGGCATGACGATATCACGAGGACAGCCCGATGACCGCGCACCGCAAACCAGCCAATGAGCCCGCCACGAGTTTCGTGCGCCGCCACATCGGTCCCTCCCCCCGCGACGTCGCCGCGATGCTGGAGAGCGTCGGCGCCGCCAGCCTCAACGCGCTGATGGCGGAAACCCTGCCGTCGTCGATCCGGCAGCAGGCGCCGCTCGATCTCGGCAAGGCTTTGAGCGAGAGCGAGGCGCTTTCGCACATGCGCGCGCTGGCGTCGCAGAACGAGGTGTTCACCTCGCTGATCGGCCAAGGTTACTACGGCACCATCCCGCCGGCGGTGATCCAGCGCAACATCCTGGAAAATCCGGCCTGGTACACGGCCTACACGCCGTATCAGCCGGAGATCAGCCAGGGCCGGCTGGAAGCCTTGTTCAATTTCCAGACCATGATCTGCGATCTGACCGGGCTCGACATCGCCAACGCCTCGCTGCTCGACGAGGCGACCGCGGCGGCGGAAGCGATGGCGCTGTCGGAGCGCGCGGCGAATGCCAAGGCAAAATCGTTCTTCGTCGACCACGAGGTGCATCCGCAAACGCTGGCCGTGCTGCGCACCCGCGCCGAACCGCTCGGCTGGAATCTGATCGTCGGCGATCCCTCGACCGATCTCGACAAAGCCGAGGTCTTTGGCGGCTTGCTGCAATATCCGGCCAGTTCAGGCGCGGTGCGCGACCTCAGGCCGGCGATCGCGAGGCTGCGCGGAAAAGGCGCGCTGGCCATCGTCGCCGCCGATCTGCTGGCGCTGACGCTGTTGGCCTCGCCGGGCGAACTCGGCGCCGATATCGCGATCGGATCGGCGCAGCGCTTTGGGGTGCCGGTCGGATATGGCGGTCCGCACGCCGCCTACATGGCGGTGCGCGAGCCGTTGAAGCGCGCGCTGCCCGGCCGCCTTGTCGGGCTGTCGATCGACCGGCGGGGACAGCCGGCCTATCGGCTGGCGCTGCAAACCCGCGAGCAGCATATCCGGCGCGAAAAGGCGACCTCCAATATCTGCACCGCGCAGGTGCTGCTGGCGGTGATCGCCTCAATGTATGCGGTCTATCACGGCCCGGAGGGACTGACCCATATCGCGCGCTCCGTGCACCGGCGGGCAGCCGTGCTCGCGGCCGGATTGCGCAAGCTCGGATTTGCGCTTGGCAGCGAGACGTTCTTCGACACGGTGACGGTGGACACAGGCAACCGGCAGGGCGAGATCGTCGGCCGCGCGCTCGCCGAGAAAATCAACCTGCGCATTGGACAACGCACGCTCGGCATCGCGCTCGACGAGACCACGACGCCCGCAATCGTCGAGGCGGTGTGGCGCGCTTTCGGCGGCAAGCTGGCTTATGCCGAGGTGGAGGCCGCCGCGCCCGATGCGCTGCCGGCGGAACTGAAACGCGCAACCGCGTTTCTCACCCATCCGGTGTTCCATGCTCATCGCTCGGAGACCGAGCTGTTGCGCTACGTGCGCAAGCTGGCGGACCGCGATCTCGCGCTCGACCGCGCCATGATCCCGCTGGGCTCCTGCACCATGAAGCTCAACGCGACCACCGAGATGATCCCGCTGAGCTGGCCCGAATTCGCCAATCTGCATCCGTTCGCGCCGCGCCAGCAGGCCAAGGGTTACCACGCGCTGTTTGCGCGGCTTGAGCGGTGGCTTTGCGACATCACGGGCTATGACGCGATCTCGCTGCAGCCGAATTCCGGCGCGCAGGGCGAATATGCCGGACTGCTCGCGATCCGCGGCTATCATGCCGCGCGTGGCGAGCCGCACCGTCGGGTGTGCCTGATCCCCTCCTCCGCGCACGGCACCAACCCGGCCTCGGCCAGCATGGCGGGGATGGAGGTCGTGGTGGTCGCCTGCGATATCAGGGGCGACGTTGACGTCGATGATTTGCGCGCCAAGGCCGAACGGCATTCCAACGATCTCGCCGCCGTCATGATCACCTATCCCTCGACCCACGGCGTCTTTGAGGAGCGCATCGGCGAGATCTGCCGGATCGTGCACGGCCACGGCGGCCAGGTCTATCTCGACGGCGCCAACATGAACGCGCAGGTCGGGCTGTCGCGGCCGGGCGATTACGGCGCCGATGTCAGCCATCTCAACCTGCACAAGACGTTTTGCATTCCGCATGGCGGCGGCGGCCCCGGAATGGGGCCGATCGGCGTCAAGGCCCATCTCGCGCCGTTCCTGCCGGGGCATCCCGCAACCGATGGCGGTAATCCGCGCCTGCTCGGGCCGGTATCGGCGGCGCCCCATGGCTCGGCCTCGATCCTGACCATCTCCTACATCTACATTCTGATGATGTCGGGTGAAGGCCTTAAGCGGGCCAGCGAAATAGCGATCCTCAACGCCAACTACATTGCCACCCGGCTGCACCCGCATTTCCCGGTGCTGTACCGGAATGCAAAGGGCCGCGTCGCGCATGAATGCATTGTCGATCCCCGCCCACTCAAGGCGACGAGCGGCGTCAGCGTCGAGGACATTGCAAAGCGGCTGATCGACTACGGCTTCCACGCGCCGACCATGAGCTTTCCGGTGCCGGGTACGCTGATGATCGAGCCGACCGAATCCGAATTGAAAGCCGAGATCGATCGCTTCTGCGACGCCATGATCGCGATCCGGCACGAGATCGCCGAGATCGAAGCCGGCCGCTGGAAAATCGAAGCCTCGCCGCTGCGCCATGCGCCGCACACCGTGCACGACATCGCCGACGACGCCTGGGCACGGCCCTACAGCCGCGCCGAAGGCTGTTTTCCGGCCGGCAGCTCGCGCACCGACAAATACTGGTCGCCGGTCGGGCGCGTCGACAACGTCCATGGCGACCGCAATCTGGTTTGCTCGTGCCCGCCGGTCGAAGACTATGCGCAGGCGGCGGAGTGATGGGCCGCACCGCCGTCATTGCCGAACCCGCTACATTATCCAGAGCTTCCGGATCGGTCCGCAGGGAGCGGAGTGCAGGGAATGCCGACGCAAAAACTGTGCTTTCGTCAAGGCGCGATCAAATCGCGGTGCTCACGGTCCCAGCGCCATAACCGATCGTTGGTCAGTTCCGTGCCGCCCCACCAGCGGTGGATCGGATTGTGCCGGCTGAAATCCTCGATCCCTGCCAGAATAGCCTGACCGAGCGCGGTGAGCTCCAGTTTGCTTGACTTGTATCGCGCATGACTCTCACGGTCGTCATGCATCTCCAGCGTGAACGGCCCCTCATTAAGACCGGCTACCGCGGGCGCCGGACAATGAGCGAGCCCATCGAGAAGGGATCCGATCTCCCAATACCCGAACACCCGGCATTGGTCAGGGCTGCGGAGATTGGGAAAGACGTCGAACGGGTCGGAATTGCCAGCCGAGATCAGCTCCAGTATCCGCATTTCCGTTGCTCCAAGCCCGCTCGCCTTCATGGGAAGTTCTTCGAGCAGGTCCAGCACGCTCTGGTGAAGCTGCGGCAGGACGCCGAGATCCCCCTCGAGCAGGTTGAACCAATCCTCCGGCGTCGATTGTCGATAAGCCCGCCAGGCCAGGGTGGCGGCGTCGAAATGATCGTTCAGGATTTTGACAGCCGGTGACCGCCATTTTGCCAGCCGCTCCCCCCACTGAGTGGCAATGCTGACGTTCGCCTGGACCAATGTCAGCTTCGAGGCAACCTCGGCATGATGGCGCAAATAGTCGAGCAGCCAAATCAGCGTCAGCTGCGCATTCGGCTCCGGATCGATCCATAATTCGATCGTCTCGCACTGCTGGCAGAGCTCGATCAGACCCGGCCCTTTGCGGCTGAGTTTTTGGTTGCGCCGGCTGATGCTGTCGTCCAGCCAATGAGGCTGCGCCGGATCATGACTCGCCGAACGCGGCGACAGCAGCATCGCGAGGTCGGCAGCCGACGGCAGCCGGCCCCAGACGAATCGAAAGGGGAACGGAATTGCGATCTCGGCGACGCCGGCGTGCATGAGGCTTCCCGCCGCCGAGGCGTCCGTCGTCAGGATCAAACGTGTCATCCCATCACCCACTGGCCAAACGCGCAGCTCAGATTCCAGATCGGCACCGGCCAAGTGTGATCCGGACCCTGTCGCTTCATCTGTTATGTCAAGGCGCGGTCAGAACCGGATCCCAGCGCCACAGGCAATCATTGGTCAGCCTGGTGCCGCCCCACCAGCGATCGATCGGGTTGTGCCGGCTGAAGTCTTCCTTGTGCGCGACAATCGCCTTGCCGGATTCGGTCAACGACAGCCGGCTTCGCTGGTAGGCCTCGCCGCGGCTTCGAAGGTTGGATGGCTCAAGCGTCCGCAGTTCTTGGTCGAGACCTGCTATGGCCGGTCGCGGACCGTGCGCCAAGCCGTCGATCAAAAGACCGAGTTCGTATTCGTTGAATACACGCCGCTGGCGCAGGCTTCGTAGGTGAAACAGCGCATTCGTGAGCTCGTATCCCCTCGCGATCAGCTCCAGCAGCCGCATTTCCGTCGCGCCAAGCCCGGTCGCGCTACAGGGAAGCTCTTCGAGCAGTTCAACCAAAGCCGGGCGCAGCAGCGGCAAAGCGCTCAAATCGCCGCCAAGCAGGTCGAAGCAGGCCTTTGGCGTCGCCGCCCGATAAGCCTGCCAGGTTGCGCTGGCGGTCTCGAGCTCATCCTTGGTGACGTCGACGATGAGCACCTTCCACCTGCCAAGCTCCTCCGGACTAGCCGTGCCTAGATCGTAATCGATAAAGCGCAGCCGCAACCGGGCCACGACCTCAGGATGAGGACGGAGATAGTCGAGCAGCCAAACCAGTTGCAACTGGTCGTTCGGGCTCGGATCAAACCATAGCTCGACCGTCTCACAATCCCGGCAGAATTCGATTAATCCGAGATCCTTGCGGGCTTTGATGATGCGAGGCGAGCGGCTGGCATAGTCCGACCAGTGAGTACCCGAGGTGTGCTTGTCCGAGCGCGCGGCGACATAGGTTGCAAGCTCCTCTGGAGAGGGCAGCGCTCCCCATACGAAACGATGGGTGAAGGGAATCACAAGGTCGGCGTATTCCGAACCCGTGGGACTTGCACCGGACAGGCTGGTCAGTATCAGGCGCGTCATGGCGCTCACCGGCTATACGCAAAACAAAAAGGGGCGCCAACGACAGTCGGCAATTCAACTCCGCGGGCGCCCGTGTGTGGAAGCTCAGCTCATGCGACCAAAGCCCGGACGGACCTCACTCTTCCGCCGGCTCCTCGCCTTCGGTATCGCGTTCGGGAGAGCCGGCCAGGATCTGCTCGGCGATCAGCCCGGAGTTCTGGCGGATCGCGGCTTCGATCTTGACGGTCATGTCGGGATTGGCTTTCAGGAACGCCTTGGAATTCTCGCGGCCCTGGCCCAGCCTCTGGCTGTCATAGGAGAACCAGGCGCCGGATTTTTCGACGATGCCGGCCTTGACGCCGAGGTCGAGAATTTCGCCCATCTTGGAGACGCCCTCGCCATACATGATGTCGAATTCGACCTGCTTGAATGGCGGCGCCAGCTTGTTCTTTACCACCTTGACCCGGGTCTGGTTGCCGACCACCTCGTCGCGCTCCTTGATCGCGCCGATGCGGCGGATGTCGAGCCGGACCGAGGCATAGAATTTCAGCGCGTTGCCGCCGGTGGTGGTTTCCGGCGAGCCGTACATCACGCCGATCTTCATCCGGATCTGGTTGATGAAGATCACCATGGTGTTGGATTTGTTGATCGAGGCGGTGAGCTTGCGCAGCGCCTGGCTCATCAGCCGCGCCTGCAGGCCGGGCAACGAGTCGCCCATCTCGCCTTCGAGCTCGGCCTTCGGCACCAGCGCCGCAACCGAATCGATGACCAGCACGTCGACCGCGCCGGAGCGCACCAGGGTGTCGCAGATTTCCAGCGCCTGCTCGCCGGTGTCGGGCTGCGAGATCAGCAGCTCATCGATGTTGACCCCGAGCTTTCTGGCATAGACCGGATCGAGCGCGTGTTCGGCGTCGATGAAGGCGCAGATGCCGCCCTTCTTCTGGCCCTCGGCGACCGTGTGCAGCGCCAGTGTGGTTTTGCCCGAGGATTCAGGCCCGTAGATTTCAACGACCCGCCCCCTCGGCAGACCGCCGACGCCGAGCGCGATATCGAGCCCGAGCGAGCCCGAGGAGATGGTCTCGACATCCATCGAGCGATCGTTCTTGCCGAGCTTCATCACCGAGCCCTTGCCGAACTGGCGCTCGATCTGGGAAAGCGCGGCGGACAGGGCCTTGGTCTTGTCCATGGAAGATCCTTCGACGATACGCAGGGCAGTGGCAGACATCGGACGTGCTCCTTATGGCGGGGATTCGCTAGGTGGACAAACGGGCGGCGGCTTGAGGGCTGAAGAGCGACTAAGGGAACATTGTACCCTATTTGTTCTAGGTTCGCAATATGTTCTTTTTGGGGGTGGGTACTGGCCGGTTTTAACCCTTAGTGGCCTAGTTTGAAATCGAGAGTGGCCTAATTTGATTTTTGCAGCCACGTCGCGATCCGCGCCTTGAAGCGCCGGAAGTAAGCAGCCAGCCATGACCCGGTACAATCGCGGCAAAGGAAATACGTTTGAACGGCCGGCTCCGGCACCGTCCATTCCTTACCGCACATCAAACAGCGATGCTTGTTACTCGGGTTTCCGTACACCGCTTGCTCCCCTAAGGCCGCCTCAGTTGGCGGCCTCTTTCGTTCAATGATCGCGCGGTCGCGGAGAGCGATCCGCACGTGCAAGGCGCGAGCTATATCGGCCGCATGGCCACCATCGAACAATGCCGAGCATTCGCGGCGGAGTACAAAATCCTGCACGGAAATACTCGCAGCCCTGCACCACGACTATCGCAAGCAACGGTCCTTCGTCACCCTGGAATGGCCGGATGAGCCGGAGAAACGTCTTGGTCTCCCGGTTCCATTCAAATGCACAGAGGACCGCGTTCAAGCGGAAGCCGATAAAGCCATTAAAGCGATAGCGAAAGAACTGGAAGGGTCCACCATCGAGCGGCCATAGGCCGCCTCCTGCGCGCGGAGAGCGATGCGCCCGAGCAAGATCGCGGTACCGGCCTGATTGAATTTCGCAGTGGCCTGTTTTGATCAGCGGGAACCCGCAATAGCTGATAGACCTAATCGCATCATCGCCCTGTTTTGGCATATCGGTGACTGAGAGTGCTGCACGCTCCCGCCTGCGCGGAGCGAGCCATGTCCATCAACGGCGCCGCCGAGCCAGCTAAAGTTCCCCACGAAGTCAAGTGCGGGCGTTGTAGTGCTACGCCGCGACTGGCACACAAGATCCTCGATCCCCGCACCGGTGGCACAATTCACATGTACAAGTGCCAGTGCGGCGAGCAGATGTGGGTGGATCAACCGGCGTAAGGCCGCCTCAGTTGGCGGCTCTTTCATTCATCGCCCTTCGCCTCGGCTCCGGCTTGGTACCGTTCCCGTCTCGATGTGCCACGACCCCGTCGCCAACTTCGGACGTTCGCCGCTCCGGAACCAAACAGAACCAACGCCGTTGAGGGATTCCTGCAAGGAAGTCCCAATGCCGAGTTCCAAGTATCACCGCGACCAAGCCAAGGTTCTCGCCGGACTCGCGCTTTCCACCAACGATCCGCTGGAATCGCAACGCGTGAAGCTGGCGTTGCTCGAACACCTCGAACAGGCGGAGGCCTTGGAGGGTGAAACCGATCGGTCTCTCGCGCCCAACACCATTGCAGATAGCGCTTAGGCAGCCCTTCAGCGCCCTCGTCGTCATCTCCTGGAATTTTATGGACTCGTGCCATTTCGGAAAGTGTGCAATATTGCTCACCTAGTCGCAGGTTGCCGCATCACACCCCCCGCAGTTCCTACCCATGAAGATGGTTGCAGAGTACCTGGAGCACGCGCTTAACTTCGAAAGAATGGCGGCTGCGGAAAAGAACCCCGAGGTCAAAGCCGTTTTCGAAAAGCAGGCGGCGACTTACCGGAAGCTGGCTGCAGAACGAACCAAGAAGTTCGGTCTGGAAGATCCCAGATAATTGCGGCACAGCGGCGCCCGCTTGGGCTCTCTCCAAAAGAGACGGCCCCAGCTAGGGGGGAAGCCGGGGCCGTCAAGGTGATGTCCCGGGGGGCCCCGAAGACATCTGCCACGATAATCAACGGCAGGGGTTGCTGGTTCCGGTCCTCACGAAAAATTCGTCAGGCCCCTTGACGTAAGTCCGGTAGCTTACTCTCCGAGCGGCCGGTTTCCCGTTACTGTTCTCCCGCAAGAACAAGTTCCTCTTCCCGCCCGCCCCGATGTTCCGGCATCGGAACCATTAGTCGGCGCTTGGCAGGCGCCGCATGGTGAATTCGATGTCGCCGCCGGGCAGTTCACGCCAGCTTTCGACCGAACTCATATAGGCGGCCTTGGGATACCGGCTGAGGAAATCGCGCGCCTTGGTCCGCGCCTGCTCGCGCGGCAGGGCGAAGGTCTCGCGCAGGTAGCCGTCATCGCGCTTGCGCCGGCCGGCCATCCGGTCGGCGAGATCGCGCGGGCGAGAAGCCATGCCGCAACTCCGAACCAATAACGACCGGCTTAATATAGCTGCTGGCGAGCCCGATCCGAGTCCTCCTGACACCATCGAATTAAGTCGCCTAACGGACATAAAGGCGATACAATTGCCGCCATCACCGGCAATGGTCCCTCAGGCACGCCGGCGACCGAGAGCCCGGATGGACTCCCGCCTCTTCGCGCGGAGTGTCCAATGTCGCAGTCGTTGCAGCTTCGCGAGCAGGCCGAGCGCTGCCGCCGTCTCGCCCGCGACTGTACCGACGACGGCGTGCGCGATAGTCTCCTGGTTCTGGCACTCGACTACGCCTCGCGCGCATCCGCGCTGGAAGCTCAGGAAGCCGCCATTCAAAGCATCGGTGCGCGGGATCAAGGCGCCACATGACCGCAGGGCAGCCGGCGGCGCCTGAGCCGAAAACCGCAGGGAATTACGCCATGCCGGAGCGCGACCAACGGACCAACCGGCTACTTCTGTTGCTGCCGGACAGCGACTACGAGCGGTTGCGCCCGCATCTGGCGCATGTCGAATTCGACTACAAAAAGAGCCTCTATGAGGCTTCACGCCCGATCGACCATGTCTATTTCCCGATCAGCGGCGTCGCCTCGCTTGTCCTGACGATGGCCGATGGCGCCGGTGCCGAGGTCGGCACCATCGGCAGCGAGGGAATGGTCGGATTGCCGGTCGTTCTCGGCGATCGCGAGGCGCCCTCATCGGTCTATGTCCAGGTGCCGGGAATGGCGCTGAGTATGGACGTCAACGTCTTCCGCCGCGAGTTCGAACGCAGCCCAACGCTGAAGCTGGTGATGCTGCGCTATGCCCACGCCTTCTTCAACCAGGTGGCGCAATCGGCGGCCTGCGCCCACCTTCACAAGGTGGAGCAGCGCTGTTGCCGCTGGCTATTGATGACGCGCGACCGGATGCCCTCAGGTGATTTCCTGCTCACCCACGAATTCCTCGGCATGATGCTCGGTGTCCGGCGGACGACGGTCACCGATGAGATGGGATCCCTGCAAAAGGCCGGGCTGATCCGCTACCGCCGCGGCCACGTCACCATTCTCGATCACGAAGCCCTGGAGCAGCGCGCCTGCGAATGCTACGCGATTTCGAAGCTCGAATTCGACCGTCTGCTCGGCGATACGCCGGCTGCGCCCAGGACCGATAAGAGGCATCGATTGATCAGCGAACTCGGCTAGGGCGGAAAGGGGTCCGAAGGTGCGTACGTTTTCCGACAATGAATTTCGAGCTCTAACGCCATTCATGGCCGGATTTTCGAGGCCTTGCGTCCGGCCGGCGACAAACGTTATGACGGCTACCGGACCGACAATGTCCGCTTACGATCCCTATATAATATCTTCCGCGGACCGCCTCTCGGAGCGTCCCCCTCACCCCTGCGGTAAATCGGCCCGACCGACCGGGCAGGATAACCGCAGTGCCAAGCCAGGTTTTGAATCACGGCGTTTCAACTAACGGTCTTCCCTTGGACAACAAGTTGCTTGCTTCCCTGCCGCGCGGCGATTTCGATCGTCTGCTGCCTCACCTCACGACAGTCCCGTTGCAGCAAGGCTCCGTGTTGAACGAAGCCGGCGACGAGGTCGACCAGATCTACTTCCCGCATTACGGCATGCTGTCGCTGCTCGCCGTGCTGCGCGATGGCAAAGCGATCGAAACCGCGACCGTCGGGCGCGAAGGCGTGGTCGGCGCCATGGCCGGGCTTGGGCTCTACAAGTCGCTGGTTCGCGTCGTGGTGCAGATGCCGATGGCCTGCACCAAGATAGCCGCCCCGCATTTCAGGACCGCGGCTGCCGCCAGCGATTCGATCCGCAATCTCTGCATCCGCTACAACGAGGTCTTGTTGTCGCAGGCGCGGGTGACCGCCGCCTGCAATGCACTGCATTCGATCGAGGCGCGATTTTGCCGCTGGCTGCTGCAAAGCGCGGATCGGGCGGCAAGCGACACCATCAATTTGACCCAGGAATTTCTCGCCGAAATGCTCGGGGTGAGACGCACCTCGGTGACCGAAGTCGCCAGCAAGATCCAAGGCTCCGGCGCGATCACCTATTCGCGTGGCGTCATCAAGATCCTGGACCGGGCGGCGCTGCTGCGGATGTCCTGCGAGTGCTACGAAACGCTGGTGGATCAGTCCGTGGTCCTGTCCTGACGATTTTTCCGGATCTAATTTGCGGCTTTGGTCCGCTTCGCGGGAGTTGAGACCTTGGGCGTATCGGCGCTGCGCACGCCGCCCCAGGGGTCGGAGGAGCCCTTGGCCTCCGGTATCTTCTTCAGGGATTCCTTGTAGGCCTTCTGTTGGGCCGCTTCCCGTTCCAGCTCGTCCGCCGTCTTGGACGGCGCATCCGCCAGCAGGTTGATGTTCGGCATTTGGGCGTATGCCGGCCCGGTCAGCATCGCGACAATAGCGGCTGCGCCAAGTATTCTCATGCCGAAGCTCCCCTGCATTGTCAGCGCATTCTATCACCGCGGCGGCCGCGACGCCAAGCGTCGCCGCTCGCGCGCGAGAGGTGTTCTTTTCCGCCAGATGCGCTCTAGAATGCCCGCCGTGGCGATATCGGCGGAAGGAACCAGCGCTCATGCAGGACCAGCCAAAGCAAGACCCGCCGAAAGCAGACTTCGGCATCGAGGAAGCGCGCCGCGTGCTGGGCGAAGTATTCGCGCCGTGGGTGCAGGACCTCGGATTGTCGGTCGAACGGCTCGATCACGCCGCGCCGCCGGGCATTGCGGACTGGCAACCCGGTGCGATCCTGCGGATGGCGTTCTCCGAGCGCCTGTGCCGGCACGGCGGCATCGTCTGCGGCCAGGCGCTGATGGCGCTCGCCGACACCTCGATGGTGATCGCCCTGCTTGCCGCCAACCGCGGCTACCGGCCGATGACGACGGTGGACCAGACCACGCATTTCATGCGCGCCGTCACCTCCTCCGACGTGCTGGCGGATGCGCGCGTGGTTCGCCTCGGGCGCACCATGAGCTTCGGCCGCGTCACTTTGTCGAGCGCCGGCGACGACAAGCCGGTGGCGATGGTCTCGAGCGCGTTTGCGATGCTTTGATATCGGCGCGCCGGCCTTTGCGCCGCAGCGCGGTTAACGAACCCTGAAACTCGCCTCAAATACCCGGCATATTCGATTAAATTGCTCGTAATTCGGCTTCGCTATTCCCCACCGAGAAAGAGCAACGCGGGTATTTGGATTGGCGATCATGAGCGAGAAAAGGGCGGTGCCCAGACGCAGAGTTCTCAAGCACGGCACGCTCGCCTTTGGCGACGGCGGCAGCGTCGATTGCACGGTTCGAAACCTCTCCGCAAGCGGCGCGCGGCTCGAGGTCGTCAGCCCGCTCGGCGTGCCCGCGGCTTTCACGCTGGTGATCGGGGCCGACGGATCGATGCGCCGCTGCCGCGCGGTCTGGAGCCACGACAAGCGGATCGGCGTCACCTTCGACTAGGGTTGCTGCGCTAAACCGCTATTTCGATTTCTTGGCGGGCTCGGCAGGCCGCGCAACGCCCCATGGATCATATTTTTCCTTGGGCTCCGGGATCCGCTCGAGCGCCGCCTTGTAGGCCTTCTCGTCGATCACCGGCTTTTTCGGCTCCGACTTCTTCTCGTCGCCCTGGTGCCGTTTGCCATTGACCTGGGCGGATGCCGGCACCGCGATCAACGCCAGCATCATCGCCGCCACGGTAACGATCTTCATTGGCAAATCTCCCTGCCCTCCGCTGCCATGAACCTACCGTGCAATCCGATCGCGGCAAACAGCGGACTGGCGTCGCAGAGCATTGCTTCAGCAATAGTTGATGGGATGGCGGAGCACGAATTGAGCGCGGCTGCGGCAATTTTAGCCAGCGCACGATAAAATGGCCGGATGGGGTGGATCATTGCCACGGTGGCGTTGCTTGCCGGGGGAGCACTGGCGCTGGCGGGCTGCGGCATCGCCGACAGCCGCTCGCCGGTGCCGGATTTCATGCGCGCCAAGCTCAGCGATCTCCCGCCGGCCGAGCCGCCACCAGATATCAGGCAACTGGTCCGCGAGCGGCTGGATTCGCTGTTCGTCTCGACCTCAAACCCGCGGCAAGTGCAGGTCTCGCCGCCGCACCGTGAACTCCAGGGGGCGACCTGGACCGCCTGCGTCAAGGCCGAACTCACCTCGGCGATGGGGACGCCCTTGGGCCCTGAGACCTACCGCATCACGGTCAGCGGCGGGGCGATTGTCGACCGCCGGCGCGCCGAAGCCGCCGACGACTGCGCATCCGAGGCCTACGAGCCGATCTAGCGCGATTCCAGCGCGATTTTTTGCTGGCCGCCGTGCGCCCGGCCAAGCGGGTTGACCGCCCGGTTAAGATTACCGCTCAAATTGGGTTCGCGCCCACGCGTTATATTCCGATGTTTCGGATAGCATCTTCCGCAATCGCGCGATGGCAACTGCGGCGCTGACGAGGCGTGATCCCGCGCGCACGCGGAAAGGGAACGTGGGCGAGATTGTGAATTCAGCGATCCCCGGTGCATCAGGCAAGGATGCCACGGCCAACCGCGCGCGGGCGCAAGCCGACCCGGCGAAGAGCGATGCGCTCGCGCCGCTTGCGGCTGTGGTCGCGAGCCAATGGCGCGCGCTGGCCGAACGCGCCATTGAACCTAACGGATATTACCTGCCCGATTGGGAGTTGGCGGTGAACGCCTCCGCGCACGGCCGCACCGGCGTCTCCGCGCTGAGCGCCTGGAGCGACGGCGCGCCGCGCCTGATCGGGCTGATGCCCGTTATCTCGATGTGGCGAGCGTGCAAGATGCCCTTGCCCGCCTTGGTCGCCGCCGAACCCTACGGCACGCTGTGCACCCCGCTGCTCGACCGCGACATGGCAGGCGATGCGGCCGCCGGGTTGATGCGGCAGGCGCGGCGATCCGGCGCCCATGCGCTGGTGCTATGCAACGTAGCCCTCGATGGCGCCGCCATGAACGCTTTCAGCGATGTGTTGCGGCAAGCCGGCATGCGCCCGCGCCTCTTGCGATCCCATCTGCGCGCCTGTCTCGATGCCCGGCGCGATGCCGAACAATTGCTGCGCGAGGCGCTTGGCGCCAGAAAGCTGAAAGAACTGCGCCGCCAGCGCAATCGGCTGGCCGAGCACGGCGCGGTGCGGTTCGAAATCGCGCGAGCACCCGACGAAGTCGCCGCCGCGCTCGAGATATTCCTGGCACTGGAAGCCTCTGGCTGGAAAGGGCGGCGCGGCACCGCGCTGCTGCAAACCGCAGGCGACGCCGGTTTTGTCCGGCGCGCCACCCGCGCGCTCGCTGAAACCGGCCAATGCGAGATCGTGATACTTCGCGCCGGCGACACGCCGGTGGCGGCGGCGATCGTGCTGCGGCATCAGGACCGCGCCTTCTATTTCAAGCTCGGCGTCGATGAGCGCTTTGCAAAGTTTTCGCCAGGCGTGCAGTTGACGCTCGATCTGACCCGGCATCTGTGCGCCGATCCGGCGATCGCAAGCGCGGATTCCACGGCAAGCGCCGATCATCCGATGATCAACCCGATCTGGCGCGGACGGTTTGCGCTCGGCGATGTGCTGATCCCGCTGCGGCGAAACGATCCGGCGGTGCCGCTGATCCACGCCGCGCTGAGCCTGCGCAACGCCGTCGACAAACTCGCGCGCGGAGCGCTTGGTTTGGTTCGCGATCGAACGAAATCATCGCGGATGAAATCGCCCTGAGACGTCCGGCCAACGCCTGGACCCTACCCGCCTCACTCCGCGGCTTGCGCGTTCACTTCCGCCGAGACCTGGCGAATCGCGCGGGCGAGCTGCTCGGCCGGCTGCGCGCCGGATACCGCGTATTTCTCCGCGAACACGAATGTCGGCACGCCCGAGATACCCTTGTCGGAAGCATCGTTCGCCTGTGCCGAGATCAGCTCGACGTCCTCGTCGGTAGCAAGACGCCGGCGCACGTCGTCGCCATCCAATCCGATATCCGCGGCCGCCTGCACCAGCACGTTGAGGTCGGTGAGATCGCCGCCGTCGCGGAAATACAACTCCATCAACCGCTGTTTCATCTCGGCGGATTTGCCTTGCGCATCGGCCCAGTGGATCAGGCGGTGGCAGTCGGTCGTGTTGGGCTGACGCCTGACCAGCTCGGGCCGGTAAATGAGTCCTTCTTCATTGGCTGCCGCCACGACGCGTCCGGCGATGTTCTTGTAGGCCTCTGGCGAGCCGAATTTCGCGGTGAGATACTCATCGCGGCTGATGCCCTCGCGCGGCACCCAGGCATTGAGAAAGAACGGCCGCCAGTGAATTTCGACCGGCACGTCCGGGGTCAGCGCCAGCGCGCTCTCGATGCGATGCTTGCCGATATAGCACCAAGGGCACACCACGTCGGAGACGATGTCGATCTGAAGCGGTTTCAGGGTGCTCATCACGGCCTCCTCGCTGCTCGGAAGCCCCACAGATAGGCGGCGGTCCGGGCGCGGGCAAGGGAGCCGAGCGAGCTATGTCGGATTGGCCGCGATCAGGGGGTGGCCCCTGGGCGAAGTGCCGGCTTCGCCAGCTTGCTTGTCGCCAGGCCGCGCGGAAATGGCTGATCGGGCCGCGCTTTGACTGGCGGCGGATTTTGCGGCGTGGCCGTTGAACGGCCGGCCGTTTGGCGCTGTGCCATTCGCTCCGCCGTTCAACTTCACTCCGCTCGGCTTGCCATGGGATTTTCCGTTCAGCTTTTCCTTCAGCCGTGCTGCCTTGGCCGCCTGTTTTTCGGCTTTCTTCAACGCCTTCCGCTGCGCCTTGGCTTTCAGGCGCAACCGTTCCGCCTTCGCCTCGGCGCGCTTCTTCCGGCGCTTCTTTTCGCAAGCCCGACATTTGCAGCCGATCGGCTTCAGGTAGGCCTTGAAGTAATCCGTGCCGTAGTCGTAATTGATCTCTTCGCCGGGTTCGATGTTCTTGATGGCGCGGATCACCACCTTGCGCTTGCGCGGCATGACGTCGGATTCGGCGTTCGGCTTGCAGGCGTGGTTGATGTAGCGAGCGACGTTCTCGCGCACCGAGCCGTCGATGGTCCAGCGGCCGTTGAGTTCGAACAGATATTTGTTTTCGACCGCATCGTCCTTCTTCCTCTTGGAATCCAGCAGCGGACCAAAATAGCGGACGATTTTGGCGCCCTTCTTGATCGGTCTGGTGGCGAAGAGGCCAAGCCCAGTGCGGGAACGGCCGATCCGATAGGGCTTTTTCGACGAAATGGCAGGCATGATCGGCAGTTGACTAACAAACTGGAAGGCGACAAGTCGCGAAGGCGGTGTTCTAAAGCGATTCCGGTCCAATGTCAGGTGTTTCGCACGCCTGCCTTGAACCTTCCCCAGATTGCGAACGCCGAAGACAGCGAACGGGTTCCGCAGGAAAAATCCCTTGATGAAAAGCAAGGATTGTCTCGGTGAGGCCCTCATGACCATTTTCCTGATCCTCGCGCCCCACGGTGCGTTTGGCCTGCTATGCTGATGGTTCGGGCCACGGTAGGTTTGTTGGCGATGGAGAGCGCATCACGATGAAGGACGTATTTGCCAGACTAGCGACCGATTTCCTCTCGGCGATGGTGTTTCTGGCGCTGTATTTGCTCACGGACAATGTGGTGCTGGCGACCTCGGTGGCGATTGCAGCCGCGGTGGCGCAGGTGATCTACGCGCGGGTGAAGCGGCGGCCGCTCGGCTTCATGACCTATGCGAGCCTGGCGCTGGTGATCGTGCTCGGCTGCGCGACGTTATTGACCCACGATCCCCGCTTCGTGCTGGCAAAACCCTCGATCGCCCATTTCGCGATCGGCACCATCATGCTGAAGCGCGGCTGGATGTTGCGCTACATGCCGCCGATCGTATCCGATACCATCCCCGAATACGTCACCGTCGCGGGCTACGCCTGGGCGGCGCTGATGTTCGTGCTCGGCGCCGGCACCATCGCGGCCGCCTCGACCGGCGATCTCAAGCTGTGGGCGTTCTATGTGTCGGTAGTCCTGATCGGGGCCAAGCTAGCGGCCTTCGCCGTGCAATATGTCGCGTTTCGCATCCTCATTACCAGCCGGCTCCGCGCCGCCCGCGCGGCATGATTGGGCTTGAGCCGCAACATGCGCTATACCGCCGCCCGAGCCCTGCCAAAACGGGAAAACCGTTGCGGTTTTGCGAAGTAACGTCGAGGAGACCTTTGAGATGGCCGTGGACGGAAACTGGAATATCACCATGAGCACGCCGATGGGGGAGCGCAACGCAACGCTTTCCCTGAAGAATGCAGGCGGCACGCTGACCGGCACGCAGGCCGCCGAGGGCAATTCGACCGAGATTTTCGACGGCACCGCCAGCGGCGACGAGGTCGCCTGGAAAGTCTCGATCACCAACCCGATGCCGCTGACGCTGAACTTCACCGGAAAGGTTTCGGGCGACAGCATTTCAGGCGAAATGGGCATTGGGCCGATGGGGAGCTTTCCGTTCAGCGGCACCAGGGCTTAACGCCGAACGCCTTGGAGCCAAATGCTCCATCGGACGCGCCTGCCACGCCCGCCAGGCTCACCCCGCTTCGATGGCGCGGCGGGGTACGATTCCGATCGGGTTGAAGGTGTAGACCGCTTCACCGTGTTGGTTGTACGCGGTCCATTTGACGCGGGCGATGCCTTGCGGCTTGGTTCGGGACGGAACCAGTTCGACCACTTCGCCTTCGAGATGAAGTGTGTCGCCGGGCCGGACCGGCTTCATCCAGCGCAGATCGTCGACGCCAAGCCCTAACAGCGGATGCGGCCCGAACGGCCGGACCTCGACCGCGAGTTTCATGGCGATGGCGGCGGTGTGCCAGCCCGAAGCAGCAAGTCCTTTGAACACCGTATTCTCGGCCGCGGCTTCGTCGATGTGGAAAGGCTGCGGATCGAATTCGGACGCGAACCGCTTGATGTCCTCCCTCGACACCGTCGCCTCACCGCTCTTGAAGCGCATCCCGAGCTTGAGGTCATCGAACCATTCGATCATTGTGCTCTCGGTTCAGGGCGTTACCAGAGGAAGCTGGCAGCAAGCTTCAATCCTCACCCCAGATTCAGCTCCTTGAAGAAATCATTGCCTTTGTCGTCAATGATGATGAAGGCCGGGAAATCCACCACCGCGATGCGCCAGATCGCCTCCATGCCGAGTTCGGGATATTCCACCACCTCGACCTTCTTGATGCAGTGCTCGGCGAGATTTGCCGCGGCGCCGCCGATCGAGCCCAGATAGAATCCGCCGTGCTTCTTGCAGGCCTCGCGCACCGCGACGGCGCGGTTGCCTTTGGCGACCATCACCATCGATCCGCCGGCGGCCTGGAATTGGTCGACGAAACTGTCCATGCGTCCCGCCGTGGTCGGGCCGAACGCACCCGAGGCGTAGCCATCCGGCGTCTTGGCCGGACCGGCATAGTAGACCGGATGATCTTTGAAATAATCCGGCAGCGGCTCGCCCCTCTCCAGCCGCTCGCGCAATTTGGCATGCGCCGAATCGCGCGCCACGATCATGGTGCCGGTCAGCGACAGGCGGGTTTTGATCGGATGCTGCGCGAGCGCCGCCAGGATCTGCTTCATCGGCTGGTTGAGGTCGATTTGCACCACCTCGCCACCGAGCGACTGCTCGACCGCCGGCAGATATTGCGCCGGGTTGTGCTCGAGTTCTTCGAGGTAGACGCCGTCTCTGGTGATTTTGCCGAGCACCTGGCGATCCGCCGCGCACGACACGCCCAGGCCGATCGGCAGCGAAGCGCCATGGCGCGGCAGCCGGATCACCCGAACGTCATGGCAAAAATATTTGCCGCCGAACTGCGCTCCGACGCCGAGCGACTGCGTCATCTTCAGGATCTCCTGCTCCATCTCGAGATCGCGGAACGCGTTGCCGTCGGCCGAGCCATGGGTTGGCAGCGCGTCGAGATAGCGCGCCGACGCCAGCTTCACCGTCTTCATGCACAGTTCGGCCGAGGTGCCGCCGATCGCGATCGCCAGATGGTAGGGCGGACACGCCGCGGTGCCGAGCGTCAACACCTTCTCTTTCAAAAACGCCAGCATGCGATCCCTGGTGAGCACCGATGGCGTCGCCTGGAACAAAAAGCTCTTGTTGGCGGAGCCGCCGCCCTTGGCCATGAACATGAACTTGTAGGTGTCCTCGCCCTCGGCATAGATCTCGCACTGCGCCGGCATGTTGTTGGCGGTGTTCTTCTCCTCATACATCGACAGCGGCGCCACCTGCGAGTAGCGCAGATTGCGACGCAAATAGGCGTCGCGCGCGCCTTCGGAGAGCGCCGCCTCGTCGTCGCCATCGCTGAGAACGCGCGCGCCCTTCTTGCCCATGATGATGGCGGTGCCGGTGTCCTGGCACATCGGCAGCACGCCGCCGGCGGCGATGTTGGCGTTCTTCAGGAAATCGAAGGCGACAAACTTGTCGTTGTCGCTGGCCTCCTTGTCATCGAGGATCGCGCGCAGCTGCTTCAAGTGCCCCGGACGCAGGTAATGATTGATGTCGCCGAACGCGGCCTCGCTGAGCGCCCGCAGCGCCTCGCGCGACACCACCAGCATCTCCTTGCCCAGGACCTTCTCGACCCGCACGCCTTCGTCCGTAACTTTCTTGTACGGCGTGGTGTCCGGCCCGAGCGGAAACAGCGGGGTGTGCTTGTAGGGCGGAACGGGTTTCGGATCGGGAAAAGCGCTGGGGGCGTTCATGGGGTTGGCTCGCAAGGTTAGAATTTGACAGCGCCTGCATGGCGAGGCGCGTCGGCGATTGAACGGTTCTAAGCACTTTTGAGCGAAAGGGAAGGTTTCCCGATTTCGTCGACCGATGATGAATGGTGATTCCACCAATTCGCGGGAAAAACCCCCGCCCTTGCGCTCTCCGCTCGCGGACGCTTCAATGGCGCAAGGGGGCATTCGCCATGAAATCCAGATCACAATTCAGCCGATCGACGGCCACGGCAGTTGCGATGCTGGCCGCGATGGCACTCAGCGTATCGGCCACCTCTCCGGCGCGCGCCGATCGTTGCGACGATCTCGCGGGCCAGCTCAAGGGCCAGATCGATGGCATCGCCGTCGGCAAGACCGCGGCCAACCTGATTTACCTGTCGCACCCCAAGGCCAAGCAGATCACGCTCGGCTGCGCGGGGCGCAACTATGCCAACCAGCTGTTCGCTCAATCCGACGGCCGCAAGCCAACGCCCGGCTTCCTCGATCTCGTGGCCAGTGCCGCCGCCATCATCTTCACGCTGCCGAAAGACGAAATGCTGCGCGGCGCGACCCGCTGCATCAACCGGATGGGACTGTTGCACGGCGACGATGTTTCGACCCGCTACCGCCGCCTCGACATGCGCTGCGGCCGCACCAGGTCGGACATCTCGATTACGATCTCGCGGGGCACGGAAGAATAGGCCTCCGTTTTTGCCTGCTGCAATTGCCGACGATTTTAGACAATAGCGGTGTTTTCTGTCGATATTGCAGGGTCCGGTTCACCATGTCGGCGGAAGGCCCGCGGATGGCGCGGGATCCGAGGTTCGGATTCATAAAGCCTTGGTCTGGCGCCCGGCACAGTGGGGCGTACGATGCGAGGATGCCATCCATGAGTATTTCCAGCGTTGCCAGCGCCCCGGTCGTGGCCCCGATCAAGGCGCCTGAGGCCAGCGATGCCAAGCCGGACGCTAAACCCGATAGCGATGCCAGCGATGCCGGCGCCTCCCAGCCGGTGGTTCTGGCCTCGTTGCCGCCCGGACAGGGCACGCGGGTCAACCAGCTCGCCTGAGGCCAGGGGTCTCGTAACTCCTCACGCATAGATCCGTGATGGCGGCGGTTGCCGCGCCTTTGCCGAGGCTTATATACTGCGGCAAAGGCCCTTCACGGAGCGGATGCAAGCGATGCCTGCCAGCAAGACCTATACCGGCGGCTGCCATTGCGGGATGGTGCGTTTCGAATGCACTACCGATCTCGCGATGGTGACCGCGTGCAACTGCTCGATCTGCACCAAGAAGGGCCTGCATTTTACATTTTTGGAGCCGAAGAGCTTTCAGTTGCGCGCCGGCGACGACAACTTGAAGGAATATCTTTTCAACAAACACGCGATCCGGCATCAGCTCTGCATCGACTGCGGCGTCGACGTGTTCGCGCGCGGCAGCAAGCCCGACGGCGCCGAGGTGGTAGCGGTGAACGTCAGTTGCATCGACGGGGTCGAATTGGCCAAAGTTAAGATGAAACCGATCGATGGCAGGAACCGGTAGGCCCAAGCGCTGCGCCGTTCCGGTCCGCCGCAACGCCACGACGGGAAAGCCCGAAATGACGTTCAGCCGTCCAGTTCGGCGTAATGGCGGAAGATGCCGTCTTCGTTGAAGGCGATGCGGCGCTCGCTGGCGAGATAGGCCTTGATGTTCGGCCGCGCAGCGACACGGTCATGCAGATCGATCAGGCCGGGAATCCTGCGCTCGAACGGCTTCATGCGTTTCGGAAAGGCGTAGCGCAGCCCTTCGACGATCTGGAACAGCGAGAGGTCGGCGTAGGTGAGCCTGCGTCCGGTGAGAAAGCCGCCGCCGTTGCTGCTCAACAGGCCTTCAAAATATCCCAGATATTTCGGCACCCGTTGCTTCCAGAATTCATCGCTGCGCTTTTTTGCGGGCCTGCGCTGGTCCTCGTAATACAAGGACGGGCCGAGCGGATGATGGCTATCGTGAATTTCAAGCACCAGATCGGCGACGGTGAGCTGCAGCTGATGCACCCGGAGCCTTCCGGCTTCCGGCTTCGGCGCCAGACCATGGCGCGATCCGAGATAGAGCAGGATGTTGGCGGTCTGAGCCACGACCAGCCTTCCCGCTTGGAGAAACGGCGGCGCGAATGGCGGCGTGCCCCGGCGTGCTTCCATCATCCGCATCATCGCCGCCATGCCGCGCTCGCCGCGCGCGACATCGGCATAGTCGGCGCCGGCTTCTTCCAGCGCGAGGCGGACATATTCGCCGCGTCCCTGGATGCCCGGCCAATAATAGAGTTCATAGCGCACGGGGAATCCTTAAACCCTGCGAACGAGGACATCGCTCCGCCGTTGGAAAACCAGGTCCTTGGCCTAACTCACCAATGAGAGTTCAGTTCGCCGCGAAGCAGTACAACAGCCCGTCGCCGCCGGTGCTCCTGAGGTCGGCTTGCGAGCAGCCGCCGTCGGGGCCGCGCGAGGGATGTGAGCTGTTCCAGGATTTCGAGGCGTCGTCGTCGCGCAGACCGAGACGGTCGGAGTGGCCGAGCATCGCCGAACCCTGCGTGCTGCTCGTCCAGTTCTTGCAGGTGCGGTCGCTGTCCGGAACAAACGCGGTGCCGTCCGGTTGCGAGCCGGTCAGGATATCGTGGCGGTTCGGCGTATCGCCCCGGCCGTTATTGACTTCGCCCTTCTCGGTCAGTGCGGTCTGCTTGGTCAGATTGTTGGCGCCGTGCAGTTCAGCGACATCCTTGGCGATCACGACACCTTTGGAATTCTGCCACGGCCCCTTGCCGATGCGGTCGCGCGCATTGATGGCCGGTTTGCCGTCGGCGGCCTGGGCCGAGAGATACGCCCGCCAGGTTTTGGCGCCGGCGCCCGCCGCCTGCGCCAGCGTCTGGCAATAATTGTCGGCGCCGGCGAGGCCGCCGAGATTGGCGCCGTTGCCGATGCCGGTCGAGGTCACGAAGAAACTGGTATTGGCCGCTTGCGCCTGCGCGGGTTGAGCCGCGGAAATCGCCAATGCGGCAACGGTGAGCGCGAAGCAAACGCGCGAGAGCACGGCAGTGGAGCTAGTCATCAGATCCTCCCGATTATTCTTGATCGACCGGCGCATCGCTGCACCCGGCCTGATCGGACTTCAACACGGCGCGTTGGATATTATTCCGGCCGCGCTGCGCCGAAATGAAGACGCAGAATCAAAAGGCGCCGCGGGAGCGAGCCGCAGCGCCTTTGATCCTTGTCGCGTCGCAGACGATCAGGTTTGCTGGATCGCCGAGAGTTCCCAGTTGGTGCCGCGCGGCCGCACGAAGGTCCACACTTCCGTCGCCTCGGTGGGCTGCTCGCTGCCACCCACCAGCCGGCCGGTGGCGCGCTCCAGCGTCTTGTCCACCAGCGAGAACCGCATCGCCACGCTGGCGTAATCGGTGTCGCCTTCGCGCCACGCTTCGGCAAGGTCGCCCTGCAGCAGCTTGACATCGGAAACCTTGTTGACGTCGTTGCGGGCCCGGTTCTCCTCGAGATCCCTGGTGAAATACGACACCATTTCCGGGGTCGCGAGCGTGTGCAGCTTGGCGACGTCCTCGTTCGACCAGGCGGCCTGGACTTCGCCGAGCAGTCGCTCGAAGGCTTCGTAGTCGGCCGGCGTGACCTCGAGTGGCGCGCTGGTCGATCCTCCTCCGAAACCGGCGCCGGCGCGGAAGCTGTTCAATGGGCCGGAGCCGACCGGCGAACCTGCCGTCGGCCCCGCATAGGCCGAAGCGGTGGCCTGGCGGCGCTGCCACCATGACATCGCCAGCCGCACCACGATGATGATCAACCCGATCTGCAGGATCAGTCCGAAGATCGATGACAGCCCACCGAGGCCGCCGAACATTCCGCCGCCGAACAGCATGCCGAGCAGGCCGGCACCGAGGAAGCCGGCGGCGAGGCCGCCGAGCATGCCGCCGGGCCGGTTGAAGAACCCGCCGCCGGCCGATCCCGGCGCACCCGGACTGCCGGGCTGGGTGATGGTTCGATTGAACGGCTGTGCCGTAGTTGGCGCGGTCGACGTGCTTGGCGGCGCGGAAAACGTTCGCCCGCCCCGTGAACCCGAACTCATGCCGCCGCCGACGCGGGCATCGGCCGACGACACGGCCAGCATCAATGGCAGCGCCAGCGACATAACAAGCGCGACGGCCTGGAGGATGCCGCGGCTGCGTTGGATGAATTTCATCGGTATTTTCCTCAAATCCCCGGGCTGGGGAACCGCTCCTAACATGGGCAGCGCTACCTGGAAGTGAAGCCAGTACCGGGAATTGCGGCTGCGGCGCTCCGTCGCGGGCATGCGGCGAGAGAGGGTCAATTAACGTCAGCGCGGCCCGGAGCATCGTTGGCGGGGTCAGGGGCCGGCCATGACGAACGGTGGACGCCTCAGGATGGCGCCATCGTCTCCTTTACCGCGGCGACCAATTGGCTCAACGTGAACGGCTTGGGCAAAAATGCAAACTGCTGGTTTTCCGGCAGGCTCTTGTCGAAGGCATCTTCGGCATAGCCCGAGACGAAGATGATCTTGAGGCCGGGATTGCGCTCGCGCATCGCCTTGAGCAGGCTCGGGCCGTCCATCTCCGGCATCACCACATCGGAGACCACGAGGTCGACGGCGCCGTTCTCCTGCTCCAGCGCTTCCATCGCCTCGACGCCGTTCGAGGCCTCGATCACGCTGTAGCCGCGCGAGCGCAGGCCGCGCGCGTTCAGCGAACGCAAGCCTTCCTCGTCCTCGACCAGCAGGATGGTGCCCTGACCGGTCAGATCGGTGCGCGGCTTCGGCTCCTTGGCCGCGCCGTTTGCGCCGGCGGGCTCGGGCTGCGCCTCCTGCTCGGGACGATGCCGTGGCAGGAAGATGTGGAACGAGGTCCCCTGGCCGGCTTCGCTATCGACATAGACGAAACCGCCGGTCTGCTTGACGATGCCATAGACCGTCGACAGGCCAAGACCGGTGCCCTTTCCGACTTCCTTGGTCGAAAAGAACGGCTCGAAGATCTTGTCGACGATATCGGGTGCGATGCCGGTGCCGGTGTCGCTGATATCGATCCGCACATAATCCGCCGCCGGCATGCCTTTGTAGGCGAGATGCGCGGACTCCTCTGCCGTCACATTGGTGGTGCGCACGGTCAGCTTGCCGCCGTCCGGCATGGCGTCGCGGGCGTTGACCGCAAGATTCACGATCACTTGTTCGAACTGCGACAGGTCGACCTTGATCGGCCACAGGTCGCGGCCATGCACCACTTCGAGTTTGACCTTCTCGCCGATCAGCCGCTTCAGCAGATTTTCGATATCCGACAGCGACTCGCCGAGGTCGAGCACCTGCGGCCGCAACGTCTGCTTGCGCGAGAACGCCAGCAGATGCCGCACCAGCGCGGCGGCGCGGTTGGCATTCTGCTTGATCTGCATGATGTCCTGGAACGAAGGATCGGTCGGCTTGTGCGCGTTCAACAGGAAATCGGTCGCCATCATGATGGCGGACAGGACGTTGTTGAAATCATGCGCGATGCCGCCGGCGAGCTGGCCGACCATGTCCATCTTCTGCGACTGGTTGATCTGGTTCTCCAGTGCCCGCCGCTCGGTGGTCTCCAGCATGTAGACGATGGCGGCCTCGGTCTCGCGCTCGTCCTCCTCGACCGCGGTGACGAAGAACTGCCCCCAGCGCTCCTTGGGACCTTCGAGCATGGCCTCCACGGGGAGAATATCGCCCTGCCCTTGCGCCGCCTGGTTGATGGCTGCGATCAGCAGGCCGCGATCCCGGGCGTTGACCGCCCTGAAGATCGACTTGGGGGCAGCACCTTCCGAATCGGGGCTTTGCGCCAGTCTTGCAAAGCGGGCATTGGCGCGCACCACCGTTCCAGCGCGGTCGACCGTCGCAATCGCCATCGGGGTATGATCGAAGAAGCGCATGAAGCGCACCTCGGCGGCGCGTTGCGGATCGGCACGCTCATCGCGCGCGCGGCTGATCACCAGCGTGCGCGACGCGCCGGGCACGCCCTCGGCGCCGAACGCCAGCTTGTGATAGAGCCGCACCGGCATGGTCTTGCCGCCGCGCATGCGGAGATCGATATCGAACACTTCGGTCTTGACCTCGCCGGGTGCCGGCACGATCGAGCTCAACAGCGCCGCGCCGTCGGCGGATACGATGTCGCTGAGTTTCAGGCCGCCGGAGCCGATCTCGGCCAGGTCGTGATCGAGCCAGTTCGCCAAAGTCGCGTTGACGTAAACCAGTTCGCCCGCGCCATTGACCGAGAAGAACCCGCACGGCGCATGGTCGAGATATTCGATCGCGTGCTGCAGCTCCTGGAATACGTCCTCCTGGCGCTCGCGGTCGCGAGTGATGTCGGCAATCGACCACACCGCGTATTTCGCCTCGCGCTTGCTCTGGCCAAGCGGCCGAACCCGCATCCGCAGCCACCGCCCGGCTGAGCCGTCATGACCGGCGATGCGCACCTCTTCCTGCTGCCGTTTGCCCTCGCGCGCCGCCTTGAGCAGGCGAAACACCGCCTCCGAAACGTCCGGATTGCCGATGAAGGCCCGCTCGACCGGGCGCGCCTCCTGCGCGGTCGCAGCACCGGTGAGCGCCAGATAGGCCGCGTTGGAATAGACCACGTGACCGCGGGAATCGGTAACCGCGAGCCCGTCATGGGCATGGTCGGCGATCCCCGCCATTACGGGATCGTCGGCCGCGCGATCGGCAAAACGGATGATTCCTGCGGCGAAGGCGAACAGGTTGAACAGCCCGACCATGGCGAGCAGCGCAAGCAGGCCCAGGATATAGGGCTGCGCCTGCGCGCGCCCGATGGTCATCAGCGCGACCGCGACCGCGACGATCCCGACGGCCACCAGCAGCACCAGCACAATGCTTCCGTTGCGCCGCATCGGCTCGGGCGCGGCGAACGGCTGTCGTGACGGATCGTTGTCAATTTCGGCGGTCATACCGGGAATGCAGCCTGTTGCCTTAGGGGTGATGCGTTTTCCTGACACGCTTGATGCCTGAGTGCCTGAATCGGACCCGCAAGCGCAAGTCCGTCAAGCCGCTATTTGGTCTGCGGCGCGCATTTCCAGTGCATTTCTCCCCGGCTTGGCGATTCATGCCCTCCAGCCGGAAATCCCGCGCTTGAGACCCATGACGTAGCCGATGATCTCGGCGACCGCATGGTAGTGTTCCACCGGAATTTCGTCGTCGATATCCACGGTGGC
The DNA here is from genome assembly GCA_963840155.1 of uncultured Alphaproteobacteria bacterium. Lineage (GTDB taxonomy): Bacteria > Pseudomonadota > Alphaproteobacteria > Rhizobiales > Xanthobacteraceae > Bradyrhizobium. The sequence goes on along the minus strand of CAWIXP010000001.1, from coordinate 97,353 downwards.
ATACAGGGCCCGCGCCAGCGGCACATTCTCGACAATCGGGATATCGTGCTCGCCGGCGACTTCCCTGATCTTGAGCGCGATGGTGTCGACGCCCTTGGCCACGCACACCGGCGCCGACATGCCGCGTTCATAGGATAGCGCCACCGCATAGTGGGTCGGGTTGGTGATCACCACCGAGGCCTTGGGCACCGCGGCCATCATACGCTTCTTCATGCGGGCTTGACGCAATTGCCTGATGCGGCCCTTGATGTGCGGGTCGCCTTCGGATTGCTTGAACTCCTCCTTCATCTCCTGCAGCGACATCTTCTGCCGCTCGAACCACTGCCGGTACTGGAACAGATAGTCCGCGATCGCGACCACCGCGAGCATTGCGACCACCGCACCCATCAGGTGGATCGTCAGATTGGTGGTGGCGCCCAAAATCGCCGCCGGATCGAATCGCAACATCGCTTCCAGACGGTGGCGCTCCGGCCACAGGATCGCCGTCATCACCGCGCCAAGCGCGACGACCTTGAAAACGCCCTTGGCGAAGTTCGCCGCCGCCTGCTTGCCGAAGATGCGCTTGGCGCCCGCCGCCGGCGAGATCTTGCTGAGCTTGGGTTTGAGCTGCTCGCCCGACCACACCAGCCGATGCTGCACCATGTTGCCCGCGATCGCGGCCACCGCCAGCATCAACAGCGGTACCCCAATGGCGGCGATGACAGCGTATTCGAGACTTTGCGCCAGCGCCATCAGCCCCGGCCCGTCGGCGTGGATCATCCAGGAGTTGGCGATAAGGTTGCGCAACGGCAGCAATATGCCGCCGCCGATCGAGCCGGAAAACGTCGAGAGCACCAGCGTTCCGCCCGCAATCACGAACCAGGTATTGATTTCCTGGCTCTTGGCGACATCGCCGCGATCGTGGGCGTCGTCGAGACGTTTTTGCGTGGGGTCTTCTGTCTTGTCGGCTGCGTCGTTCTCGTCGGCCATCGCGGGGCTTTCAGTTGAGCGGTATCAAATCGTGCATGACGCCGGTGAAATAATCCAGGAACGTTCCCATCATCGCGGTGATGACGACGGCGAACACCAGGAAGCCGGCCAAAATCGACAGCGGCACGCCGACGAAATAGACCTGCATCTGCGGCATCAGCCGCGCCAGCACGCCAAGCCCGATGTTGAACACCAGGCCAAACACCAGAAACGGCGCCGAGAGCTGCATGCCGATCTTGAAGGCGGCGGCGAAGGCGCGGGTCGCGAGCGCTGCGATGTCGCCGCTCGGCATCAGTTCGCCCGGCGAGAAGATCGCGTAGCTGTCGTTGAGTGCGGCGATCACGAGATGATGGCTATCGGTTGCAAACAGCAGCGTCACCCCGAGCACGGTGAGGAAATTTCCGACCAGCACGCCCTGCTGGCCCTGGGTCGGGTCGACCGCGGTGACGAAACCGAGGCCGAGCTGCTGGGCGATGACGGAACCCGCGACCTGCAGCGCCGACAGCGTCACCCGCGCGGTGGCGCCGAGCACAACACCGATGACGATCTCATGGATCATCAACACCAACAACGGCGTGATCGACTGCATGTCGATCTGGTAGGCCGCGCGGTGCAGCGGCAGGATCACCAGCGTCAGCAACAAGGCGATCGCGAGCTTGATCCGAACCGGAATATTGGACTCACCCAAGCCGGGCAGCAGCATCACCATCGCGCCAATGCGGGCGAACACCAGCATGAACGCGGCGGCGAGCATCGGCAGCAGTGAGATATCGATGCGCATGATCGACGCATAGTGCCATCAACCGCCTATGATTCGCGACGTTATCCGCATCATGTGGCCGTGCAGCGAGTCCGCCATGAACGGCAGCGCCAGCAACAGCGTGACGAAGATCGCGAGAATTTTCGGCACGAACACCAGGGTCTGTTCCTGGATTTGCGTGAGCGCCTGGAACAGCGACACCACGACGCCGACCACGAGCCCTACCACCATCAGCGGCGACGACACCACGACGATGGTCCAGATCGCATCGCGCGCCACATCGAGGGTTTCGGCTCCGGTCATTTCGAATTCCCTGTTATCCCCTCGTGGTGAGGAGCACGCCCTGAGTGCGCGCCTCGAACCACGAGGCCGCGATCCCCGTCATCCTTCGAGACGCCGGCTGCGCCGGCTCCTCAGGATGAGGGTTGGTCAAATCGGCATCTTCATGATGTCTTCATAGGACTGGATCACGCGGTCGCGCACCGAAACCAGCGTCGAGACCGCAACGTCGGTCTCGGCCACCGCCGTGACCACGTCCATGACGTTGGCCTTGCCGGTTGCCATCGCCACCGTCTGCGCGTCGGATTTCTTGCCCGCGTCCAGCACGCTGCCGAGCGCATCCTTGAGCAGCGCGCCGAAGGATGGACCGGCCGTCTCCTGGCCCTTGCCGGCGCCGCCGGTATCCAGGATGCGGGCCAGATTGGCGTAGGCGTTGGCAGCGACTGTCGGTGAAGCCATGGCTTATTTCCTGTTCAGGCCTTGAGGATGTCGAGCGTGCGTTGGATCATCCGCCGCGTCGCGCTGATGATGTTGAGGTTTGCTTCGTAGGATCGCTGCGCGTCGCGCATGTCGGTCATTTCGATCAGCGGATTGACGTTGGGGTATTTGACGTTGCCGGCCTGGTCCGCCGCCGGGTTGGACGGTTCGTATTTGACGCGGAAAGCCGAGGTGTCGGGCTTGACCTTGCCGAGCGAGACCACCCTGGCATCCAGCGTGCGATCGAGTTCGGAGGTGAAGGTCGGGACCTTGCGGCGATAGGGGTCGCCGCCGGCGCTCGGCGCCGTGGAATCCGCGTTGGCGATATTTTCGGAGATCACCCGCATCCTTCCAGCCTGCGCCCGCAACCCCGAGGTCGCGATGCTCATCGAACGGGCGAAGTCTGCTCCATCGTTTGCCATGGTGTAGGTCCTTCAAATGCTGTGCGACTCTAGCCCTTGCCGATCGCGGTCTTCAGAAGATGCAGGCTCTTGCTGTAGAGCGAGGTCACCGCGGCATAGTCCATCTGGTTGGCCGACACCTTGAGCATCTGGTCCTCGAGATTGACGGAGTTGCCGGCAGGCCTGGTCTGGAAAGCTCCCTTGCGATCGGGCGCAAAACTTTCGGCGGCGCCGGTCTGAGCGATGTGGCTGGTCGCGGTGCGCATCATCGCCAGCGACGCCATCGATCCGGTGGCGGCGCCGCTCGCGTCGAATTTCGGTTCGACCAGGTCGCGCGGCTTGAAATTCGGGGTGTCTGAATTGGAGACGTTTTCGGACAGGACGCGCTGGCGCTCCTGGTGCCACTGCATCTTGGTGCGGAGCGCCGATAGCACCGGAAGATCGCTGATGGCCATCGCTGCCGCTCCCCTCGCCCGAGGGGTGCGACGCGCACCCCGCTGGGTAGGCAGAATTTGCCGCGTGTATGGTTAACAGCGGGTTAAGACACGGGGGCAGTGGACGGCATGGCCGCGGCAGGCGGATTTGCCCCGTTACGATCGATCCCAGCGCATTTTCGCCACGAAAGCTGCGTTAACCGGGCAACTCATTGAAGTTGGAAGCCAAGAAGTCATTTTGGTCCAGCCGATTCCTGGGCTATTAAGTGTTCGAGCGGCGGCAGTTTCTGCCGTAGGGAATTAAGGGATTGGGCCGATCTCGAACTTAATTCGTTGCCTAGGTCGCTTGCGACCTGCGTTCGACGAACCGGGGTCGAAGAAAATGTTGTTGCCGGGGACAAAGTATGTCGCAGACCTTTCTATTCTTCTTCTCATTCCTCGCCGTTCTGGCGCTGATCGGTGTCGCCGCCTGGCTGGTGCGCCGATTTGCCGGTAATCGCCTTGGCGCCAATACCGGTCGCGGGCGGATGCCGCGACTGGCCGTGATCGATGCCGCCGCCGTCGATGGCCGCCGGCGACTGGTGCTGGTACGGCGTGACAACGTCGAACATCTCTTGATGATCGGCGGTCCGACCGACATCGTGGTCGAGCCCAATATCGTGCGCGCGATGCCCGGACGGGATCAATTGCCGCAACGGCCGGCCGGCGCCGAGCCGCCGCCGCGGCTCGCGCCGCTGCAAGACACTGGCTGGGCCGACAGCGATGGGGCTAGATCCGACCCAAGGCCCGATGCTTTCGATCATGCCGAGCCGCAGATGCCGGAGCCGCCGCCGCGTCCGGTGCGGCCCTCTTTTGCCGATGAAGCCCGCCGTCCGGCACCGCCGGAACGCCGCAGCGATTCTTTGGTAGGCCTGACGCCGGAGCCGATGGGCGGTCGACCCGAACTGCGTAGCGAGCCGATGCCGTCGCGCGCCACCTCGCGCAACGAACCGGTGATGCCTCGCGCGCCGCGCCAGGGCGAACCGTCCAGGCCGCCGCCGGTTCGTGCGCCGGAGCGGGCTGCCGCGCCGCCACCGGCGCCCCCTCCGCAATCCAGCGCGGACCAAAATCTCGCCGAGATGGCGCAGCGGCTCGAGGCAGCGTTGCGCCGCCCGGTCGGCGATGCCGGCGAACCGCGCGTCGGCGCGCCGCCGGTCGCGCCCGAACCGCCAGGCCGCGCGCCCCGGAACGAGGCGGCGGCGCCGCCGGCTGCCCCGCCTGCCAAGAGCGGCTTTGAGAATCTCGAGGACGAGATGGCATCGTTGCTGGGCCGCCCAAAGAACTCTTCGTGAGGCCGGCGGCTTTTCCGCGTAGAGTATTATTCCTTGCCACCCTGATAGCCGCCGGTTCGCTGGCGGCGCCGGCGTTCGCGCAAGACATCAGCATCAATCTCGGCCAGGGCAATGGCGGCGTCACCGAGCGCGCGATCCAGTTGATCGCTCTGCTGACGGTGCTGTCGATCGCGCCGTCGATCCTGATCATGATGACCTCGTTCACCCGGATCGTGGTGGTGCTGTCGTTGTTGCGCACCGCGTTGGGCACCGCGACCGCGCCGCCGAACTCCGTGATCATTGCGCTGGCGATGTTCCTGACCGCCTTCGTGATGGGCCCGGTGCTGCAGAAATCCTACGACGAGGGCATCAAGCCGCTGGTCGCCAATCAGCTTAGCGTCGAGGACGCGCTGCAACGCGCGGCGGTCCCGCTGCGCGGCTTCATGCAAAAGAACGTGCGCGAAAAGGACCTGAAACTGTTCATGGACCTGTCAGGCGAAGCGCCGCCGGCGACTCCCGAAGACTTGTCGCTGCGCATCCTGATGCCGGCATTCATGATCTCGGAGTTGAAGCGCGCCTTCGAGATCGGGTTTCTGCTGTTCCTGCCGTTCTTGATCATCGACCTCGTGGTGGCCTCGGTCTTGATGTCGATGGGCATGATGATGCTGCCGCCGGTGGTGGTGTCGCTGCCCTTCAAGCTGATCTTCTTCGTGCTGGTCGACGGCTGGTCGCTGGTGGCGGGCAGTCTGGTGCAGAGCTATGGGGGTTAGCGCCGCCGCGTAGCAGTCCGGCGTCGGCGAGTGTGCGCGCAACCAGTTGGAATTGCGGCTTCTTATGGCCTCGCATGGCGGCGAAAGCCTCGCGCGTCCGATTGCCTTGGATATCTCGGCCCCACCCCGACCCATGATCGCGAAAACGGCTCACTGTGGCATTCCAACCACAGCCGCGACTAAGGCCACGTGCTACTTTTTGACCGTATTTTTATGAGGCCGGGGCGGATTTTTGATTCTTGGGGGTTCCATGCCGATTTTTCACCGGATGTATTTTAACGCGCATGCCCGGGCCTCGCTTGCCGCGCTTCTTGCCCTGCCATTGTTGTGCGGCGTTTTGCCGATCTCGCGCGCGCTGGCACAATGCGTCACCTCAGGCAACGACATCACCTGCACCAACTCGGGAAGCGTTCCGAGCATCATGGCCACGACAACTAACGGCAACGCCACCACCTTCAATTCCGGTTCCGTTGCGAACAGCATCCAGACGTCGACAATTGACGGCAACGCCACCACCACCAATTCCGGTTCCGTGGGGGCCGCCGGCATCCTCTCGTCGACAATTACCGGTAACGCCACCACCTCCAATTCCGGTTCCGTGGGGGCGGGCGGCATCCTCTCGTCGACAATTAACGGCGATGCCACCACCACCAATTCCGGTTCCGTAGCGGGCAACATCCTCTCGGCGACAATTACCGGCAACGCCACCACAACCAATTCCGGTTCCGTCGGAACCTCCATCACGACCGTCACATCGAACGGCGACGCCGCCGCCACCAACTCCGGCTCGGTCGGGAGCGACATCTCGACTGTCACATCGACCGGCAACGCCGCCACCACCAACTCCGGCTCGGTTGGAAGCGACATCACGACCGTCACATCCGTCGGCAACGCCACCGCCACCAATTCGGGTTCGGTCGGGAGCGACATCACGACCGTCGCAACGATCGGCAATGCCACCAGCACCAACTCCGGTTCGGTCGGGACCAACATCACCACCGTCACATCGACCGGCGACGCCACCGCCACCAATTCCGGTTCGGTCGGCACCAACATCACCACCGTCACATCGACCGGCGACGCCACCGCCACCAATTCCGGTTCGGTCGGCACCAACATCACCACCGTCACATCGACCGGCAATGCCACCACTTTCAATTCCGGCTTTGTCGGCACCAATGTTACGAACGTCACCACCATCGGCAACGCAACGGTGATCAACCGCGGCTTTATCGGCGATGGCGTCACTGACGTTACGAGCATTGGCATTGCGACGCTAACCAACTTTGCCGGTTCGCGGATCGTTGGTTCGATCAACCTGGCAGGCACGACGATGGCGCTCAATTTCGTCGGCGGCAATTTCCTCTACACGCTGAATTCGCTGGCGGGCGTTACCATCAACACCAACGGCGCGCCGTTTGCGGTATCGGGCAACTCGGTGGCGGTGCTCGACCCGACCGCGCTGGCGCTGGAAGACCGCTCGGTGATGAACTTCACCGGCGCGGTTTCTTCCGTCCTGCAGGATCGCTTCAGGGGCATGCCGGTGTCGGGAGGCGGCGTTGTCAGCGCGATGGGCTTCGCGGGCGACCCGACAGGCCGCATCGAGGCCGCGCATGATGCGTTCTCCGGCATCCCGTCGGTTTCGATGGCCTATAGCAGCGCCGAGGCGAGGATGTCGAACGCGCGAGCGATGTACACCAAGGCGCCGGCTCTCGGCGTGCCGGTGTACGATACCGTGGTCTGGGCCTCGGGCTTTGGCGGCGAGCGGCGGCAGTGGGAGGATGGCGCGATCCAGAGCGCCAGGGACGACGCGGTCGGCGGCGCGATCGGCATCGACCGGCAGTTCACGCCGGATCTGCGGCTCGGCGCCTTCGCCGGCGGCGGCAACAGCCGGCTCGGCGTTGCCTTTGACTTGCAGAAGATCGACAGCGATTACGTGTTCGGCGGCGGCTATGGCCGCTGGGACCGGCACAATTACTACGTCGATTTCGCGCTGTTTGCGGGCGGCATCTCCAGCAGCAGCACGCGGCAAGTCTCCAACAACACCGCGATCAACGGGCTGGAGATCGCAACCGCAAGCTATCATGGCTGGTTCATCAGCCCCGACGTCACCTATGGCTACCGCTACTTCGTGGGCGACAACATCTTCACGCCAAAGGCGCGGGTGCGCTATGTCGGCGGCTCGCTCGACGGCTACACCGAAGTCGGCTCGGCGCAGGGCTTGACCATCGGCAGCCGCAACCTCAGCGACGTCGAGGAGCGGCTTGGCGTCGAGTTCGCCAATATCAGGCCGGTGACGATCGGCGGCACGCTGAAGTCGAGCGTCGAATTCTCGGGCATCGGGCTGCAACGGCTCGGCGACAACACCATCAACGCGGTGCTGCTGGCGCAGAACATCGCCTTCACCACGCCCGGCAGGAGCCAGGCCTTTGGCGGCGCCATCAGTTTCGGTTTTGACTGGCGCCCGAAGAGCAATGTCAGCGTCTATGCCAGCGTCGAGACGACCGCGATGAACGACAACAGCTTCAGTGCCGTCGGCAAAGGTGGCATCGCCGTCGGGTTCTGATTTCGATCGCGCCGGACCCCGCCGCATCCCGCTTCAGATTTCGCGCCCGCAAATTCGGCGGGGGCCAAACGCGCGCCGCCGCGGACCTAGGTAACGAAATCCACGCCGGAGGCCTTGGCCTCTGCCGCCTCGATTTCCTGGGCGGCTTCGATGCGGCTCTGATCGGACTTGATCGTTGCCGTGCTTGCGTTCGACGTTTGGTCTGCGACCAGCCTGACTTCCGCCTGACTGACGATGACATGGGCCGGGTACGTAGGAGCTATGTTACTCATGGCCACCTCCCTTCTGGGATCGCTACATTTTGCAGCGATTTATTTACGGCTTGTTAAGAGGTTGGGTTAACGCCGCAAATCTCGGGCATTCGGCGAACTGCCGAAGGTCCGTCGATCTGGATCGGCGGAATGCGAAAATCCCGGCAGCGGCTAACGGCAGAACCAATCACGCCTTCTACGGAAATCTCCTTTTGGCAGCGTCTTGCTGTTTCAAGCCATGCTATACGTCGGGTTCCACGGGGCCGTTCAATGAGACGTCGCGAGTTCATCGTCGGGGTACTTGCGGGAGCTGCATCGCCGGTCGTCGCGCGTGCGCAGCAAACCAGAAGGCTCGCTTACATAACCTGGCAATCACCGGCGACCGCAGACCAGCTCGCATTCTTTCGCGAGGGGCTTCGACAACTCGGTTATGTCGAAGGCCAAAACATCGAATTGGAGAGCTATTTCACCGACGCCAACAGGGAATTGACCGAATCCGTCATCCACTCCGTGGTGCAGAGGAAGATCGATGTTCTCATCGTGCGTGTCACGCCGACGGCGCACATTGCCAAAGAGGCCACCAGGACCATTCCAATTGTGATGATCGTGGCTGATCCGCTCGCCACCGGCCTGATTCAAAGCCTGTCGCGTCCCGGGGGGAACTTGACCGGCATCTCGCTTGCTTCGCCCGAACTCATCGGCAAAAAGCTCGAGTTGCTTCGCGAGATCCAGCCGGACATCAAGACGATCGCGTTCTTGGGTCTCAGCGAGGAAGAGGCAACCGCGGTTTACCTCCGCGAGATCGCGGCGGCCGCGCAGCAGATCGGAATGAAGGTGTTGGACCGTTTGGTGCGGGGTCCCCATCTTGCCGATGCAGCGGTTTTTTCATCGATGAAGGCTGACGGCGCAGAGGCCGTGATCGTTCAGCCTGTTTTCACCGGCTATCAAGATCGCCTCGTCGAGTTCGCGATCAACGCGCGGCTTCCGATCGTCTCCGACTTCCCCATTTTTGCCAAAGCCGGCGCTTTGTTTACCTTCGGGATCGTCGAGGCCGACGTGATTCGGCGAACCGCTTACTTCGTCGACCGAATTCTGAAAGGCGCCAAAGCGGCCGATTTACCCGTCGAGCAGCCAACGAAATTCAACCTCGTCATAAATCTCAAGACGGCCAAGACCCTCAACATATCCATACCGGCGGTCCTGCTTTCCCGCGCCGACGAAGTGATTGAATGAGCTGCGACGCGCACTGCTGGGCAGCTTTCGGACGTGGGGCTTCTTCAAGGCAGAAATTGCTGGAATATCCATTTATCTCCGGGGTTGGGGTGGGGATTGGGGGGATCAGGGCAGCCATGAGGCGACGCGAATTCATCAAGCTCGTTGGCGCCGCCGCGGCAACGTGGCCGCTGTCGGCCGGCGCTCAACAATCGTCCGAACGGCCGGTGATCGGGGTTTTAGTGCCGATTTCGCCGCCGGCGGCGGCGCGCAATCTCGAAGCCCTTCGGGCGGGGCTGCGCGAGCTTGGTTACAGCGAAGATCGCAACATCACGCTCAAGATTGTTTATGCGGACGGAGTGGTCGAGCGTTTTCCCGCGCTCGCCGCCGAATTGGTGGCGCTCAAGCCCGCCGTCATCGTGGCCGGCTCACCTCCGGCAGCATTGGCGGTGCGCGATATCACCCGCACCATTCCCATCGTGATGAACTCGTCGCCGGATCCGGTAGCGGTCGGGCTGGCCAGCAGCATCGCGCGGCCCGGCGGCAACGTCACCGGATTCTGGTGGGGTGACAAGACGCTGGTCGGCAAGCGGTTCGGACTGCTCAAGGAAATATCGCCTGATGTGGTCCGCGTCGCTTTCCTGGTCCGTGCAGATGATCCAACCGAGGCCGAGGAACTCAAGGAAGCACCATTGGCGTCCAGCGCGCTTGGTCTCGAGCTCCGTGTCCTTGGAGTGCGCACGGCAGGCGAATTTGAAGCGGCGTTCGCCACTTCGGTACGCGAAAAGATGCAAGGGATTTGCGTCGGTACTTCGCCGCTATTCGTGAGTAACCGCGCCCAGCTGGTCGCGCTGGCATCACATGCACGCTTACCTGCGATCTACAGCTTTCGGGAGTTCACCGCCGCGGGCGGGTTGATGTCCTATGGGGCGAGCCTGTCCGATCTTTATCGGCGCAAGGCCGGCTTCATCGACAAGATTCTCAAAGGCGCCAGCCCGGCCGATCTGCCGATTGAACGGCCCGTCACGTTTGAGTTGCTGATCAATGCCAAGTCCGCCAAGGCGCTGGGCTTGAACGTGCCCTCGACTTTGCTGGCACGCGCCGATGAGGTTATCGAATAACGGGGACGGTGCGCTTTGTCTAACGGGCTCTAAGCTTGATAATCCCCTCAACCAAGCCACCGACGCGCCCTTCCGGTATCCGCAGCGATTCGCTAGGCTGCCCCTCCAACGTCTCGGGCAGACAATGAAGCGACGCGAGTTCATGGCGCTCCTCGGCAGCGCGGCCGTGGCATGGCCGCTTTCTGCACGTGCGCAACAGCCGATGGCATTGGTCGGCTTTCTCAGCAGCCGATCTCCCGCTGAATCCGCCGGCGTTGTAGCCGCGTTCCAGCAGGGCTTGCGCGAAACCGGGTTCATCGAGGCACAAAACCTGGCAGTCGCGTTCCGCTGGGCCGAAGGCCACTACGACCGATTGCCTGCGTTGGCGGCAGAACTCGTCGCCCTGCCCGTGGCGTTGCTGTTCTCGGCAGGTGGGCCGCCTGCGGCGCTCGCGGCCAAAGCCGCGACTTCCACGATCCCGATCGTGTTCTCGGCGGCCAACGACCCGGTCGGACTGGGTCTGGTCGCCAGCCTCAATCGGCCGGGCGGCAACATCACGGGCATGAGCCTGTTTCCTTCCGAGGTTTGGGCAAAAAATGTCGAGTTGCTGAAGGACTTGGTGCCGACCGCCAAAGTAATGGCTTACCTCGTCAATCCATCGTCCCCCAGCGTTGCGGCCTATTTGAACGGGGCGGCTGCGGCGGGGAACGCGCTCGGTATCGACATCCACCTCCTCAACGCCAGCACAGAGGCTGAAATCGATCAAGCTTTCGCCTCGCTGGCGAGACTGAACGCCGGCGGGCTCATCGTACCGAACGAGCCCTATCTCGACAGCCAGCGTGAGCGGATCACAGCGCTCGCCGCACGGTATTCCGTACCGGCATTATACAATCTTCGCGAATATGCCGTCGCGGGCGGGCTTGCGAGCTATGGACCGAGCCTGCCTGATTTGTATCGTCAGGCCGCCATCTATGCAGGCCGGATCCTCAGGGGCGAGAAGCCGGCAGACCTGCCGGTTCAATTCCCCACCAAGTTCGATTTCGTGATCAACCTGAAAGCCGCCAAGGCACTCGGGCTCGACATTCCACCGGCGCTGCTCGCCCGCGCCGACGAGGTGATCGAATGAAGCGGCGCCAGTTTCTTGCTGGGATCAGCATCGTCACGGTGTGGCCGCTCCAGTTGCGGGCTCAGCAGTCAACAAAACGCATGAGGCGAATCGCAGCTCTGATCGGATTCGCAGAGGATGATCCCGTCACGCAACGGCGCGTTTCGGCGTTCTTGAAAGCCTTCGCCGATTTGGGTTGGACCCTCGACCGCGACTACACCCTGGAAATCCGGTATGGCGGAGGAGATGCGGAGAAGAACCGGCTGTTCGCGAAGCAATTGGTTGCGCTCGATCCCGAGGTGATCCTAGTCAACTCCACCTCGGCGACCGCTGCAGTGCAACGCGAAACCAGCACCATCCCGGTTGTCTTTTTGACAGTTTCCGATCCTGTCGGTAGCGGCTTCGTCGCCAGCCTTCCTCGTCCCGGGGGAAATTTTACCGGGTTCATCAACGTCGAGGGGTCAGTCGCCGGAAAATGGCTTGAACTTCTGCGCGATGTGGCTCCTCGCACAAAGCGGGTGGGATTCATGTTCAATCCGGCGACCGCCACCTATTTTGACTATTATCTCAAGCCATTTGAAACGGCGGCGCGAGCCGCGGGTGTGATTCCCATGCAACTGCCGGTTGGCAGCATTGATGATATTGAACAGGCGTTCGCGAGAAGCGAGCCGGAAGACGGAATGATCCTGATCAGCGACCCCTATTTAACCGTACACAGGACCAGGACTAACGCACTCGCACTGCGGTTTCACGTTCCCGTCGTCTCCGGAGTATCCCAAAGCGGCTCGCTGATCTCTTATGCGCCGGATACCGACGACCTCTTTCGCCGCTCTGCATCTTACATGGACAAGATACTTCGCGGTGCTTCGGCTGCCGATCTGCCGGTGCAGCTGCCGACGAAGTTTGAGCTGATCGTCAACTTGAAAACCGCACGGACGCTTGGCCTGGAGGTGCCGCCGAACTTGCTTGCGGCGGCCGACGAGGTGATCGAATGAAGCGGCGAACTCGCCGTAGACCGATGGAAATGTCCGCGCAAAATCGGTCAGGCTAATCGCGGGCGCCGCCACTCGCGCGATGGGTATCCTCAAGCGGCATCGGTTTTGTCAGTAACCGGATGGCGCGCTCCACGCCGACGCCAAGGCCAAGCCCGGCCAGCACGTCGGTGAACCAATGGGCCAACAGGACGACGCGCGTGGCAACGAGCATCGCGCCGATCGACCATGCCAGATTTCGGGCGGCCGGCGGTAATAATGTCGCGGCGGAGGCCAGCGCGCCGACATGCAGGGCGTGACCCGATGGAAACGCGTCGTTGGGTTTTCCCGAAAACGGTATGCCGCGCCAGTGGCCGCTGATCGTGAGGCGATCGGGCCGCTCCTGGTCGATGTGCGATTTGAGGAGATGCGGCAGCACGGTCGTCGTCAGGGCGCATGCCAGCACGTGCGTGCCGAGCCGGCGGGCGGGTTCCTTTGCCCCGCGGGTGAGCAGCCATCCCATGGCCGCGGCCGCGAGCAGCACATGCTCGTCGGCGCCCCATGTCAAAGCCTCCGCGCCTCGCTCGATGCGCGGGCCGGTGTGGCCTGCAATCGCGTCAGCGATCTTCTTGTCCAGCTTCGTGGGACGAACGGTTATCAGCGCCATTTCCGAAAACACCGGCACGAGTTTCCGTAAGGGAACGCCGAACGTCGCAAGAAGTTCATAGCTGCATCTGCGCCGTCAGGTCGAGCTCATCGATGGAATACCTCTTTCGCTTTGTCGCCGGGGGCATCGTCGTCTCCGCTTTTGCCGTGCTCGGCGATGCCTTGCGGCCCAAGAGCTTCGCCGGCTTGTTCGGCGCGGCGCCCTCGGTGGCGCTCGCCACCCTGAGCCTCGCGCTGTGGAAGGAAGGCGCCGCCTACGTATCCGTCGAAGGTCGGTCCATGATCACAGGCGCGTTTGCGCTTGCTTTGTACAGCCTCGTCGTCTGTCAGCTATTGATGCGCCTGCGATGGTCGGCGCTGGCGGCGGCGACCACGGCGATGTTGCTCTGGCTCGCCGTGGCTCTCGAATTCAAGCATGTCTTGATAGGCTAACCGATGACCGTGCATGCAAAATGGTCGGCATTGAAGCAAACCCGCTGGTACGAATATGTCTTGCGCTTCGTGCTGGGTGGATTGGCAACGGTTTTGGCCGGCGCCATCGCCGATGTGTTTGGACCTGAGGCGGGAGGCGTGTTCCTCGCCTTCCCGGCTATCTTCTGCGCAAGCTCGACCTTGATCGAAAAACACGAGCGCGAGCGCAAGCAACGGCTCGGGCTAGCCGGATCCCGCCGCGGCACCGAGGCTGCGGCGCTGGACGCCGCCGGCGCGGGATTGGGAAGCCTTGGCCTTATGGCGTATGCTCTCTGCGTGTGGCGCCTTGCACCGAGCTTGACTTTCGGATCGCTTGCAGTCGGTTCAATCGCCTGGTTGATGCTGTCGGTGTTGCTGTGGAGCGTGCGGCGCAAGGTGCGGGTCTAGCGCCGGCGAGCCTTGTTTGGGGTCGCGCTTCTTTGCAAATCAGTTGTGCAGGCCCAAATCGTCCAAGCCCTCCGCCACCCGATCGAGAAAGCCTTGGGTAAAAGGGATTGAGGTGACGATTCGATCGATCGTCAGATCTGGAGAGTAGCGGCCGAGCTCCGCCAGTGAATCCAGAGCTGCTACCCGCTGGCCCAGGCGGGCATAAGATACCGACAGGGTCCGATTGATCCATGCCGTGCCGGGTTGTCGCAGCAATGCCTTTCGTTTCCACAACACCGCTTCTTCGTACCGGCCAGCATCAAAGTGCGCGCATCCGATTCCGATCAAACGGTTTGCTTCAGGCGGACGCTGCTCAAGGCGGGTGGCCTCGTTAAAATGCCTGATCGCCGTCTCCGGCTCGCCAGCAAACGCATTAAGCCACCCGCTGCGTTCCCAGCCCCAGGCGAAGGTCGGATCGAGCGCAAGAACACGGGCGATGAGGGCTTCCGCATGGTCGAACTGTCCCGCCATCGTATGAACGGCGGCTCGGGCGGCCAGCACCAGCGGGTCATCCGCGTCCAGAATGCCCGCCCGGTCACTGAGCAGCAGCGCGCGGCCCCGCTCCTCGCCCGGTGTGGCGGTGCCATTGTGCAGGACCAGTTGCGCATGGCACCACGCGGCCAATGCGGTCGCGGGTGCATAATCCGGATCGATTTCCATAGCCCGGTTCAACAGATCGAGCGCCTGCCTGGCGGCGCGAGGATATGAGGCGAGCACAAATGGATAAGTGCGCATGGTCAGGCCGTAAGCATCGAGATCGTTCGGCCGTTTGCGTTGCGCGCGTTCTATCTCCAAGCCGCGGATGTGGGGCAGGATTGCCTGCATCGAGCCTTCCGTCACCCGATCCTGCAATCGGAACAGATCACCGGCCTCGCCATCGTAGGTGTCGCCCCAAACATGAAAATCGGTCGTCGCATCGACCAACCGAAGGATGATACGCACCCTTTGCCCGGTCTGGGCAATACCACCGATCACTAAATATCTTGCTCCCAGATCTCTCGCGAGTCGCTTCCGATCGTGCACGTCGACAACGTGCGAGGATCTTGGGACCACGACAGAAAGCGAGCGCGCGCGGCAAAGCGAGTTGGCGATGCCCTGCGCCACACATTCGCCGAAGAACCGCAGCTCCGCAGAGGCGTCGGAGAGCCGACACGGCAGGACGGCGATGCAAGGTCTCTCGCGCGAAATGCGAGCGCCAAAGCGACCGACGTCGCCTGCGCCGACACGAATCCGTTCCGTCCGTCCGCGTACCGCAATGCGGCTTCGCCGCAAGGTAGCAGACGGGTTTTCTCCAAAGCAGCGGCGGTACTGCTCGGAAAACCTTCCAAAATGGGTGAAGCCAAAGCGCGTCGCGATCTCGGTGACCGAGGCGCCGTTGAAGCTTTCGAGCAATGCTTCCCGAGCCGCCGCCAAACGGAAGCGCCGCCAGTACTCTAGCGGAGAAGCGCCCATGAATGCCCGAAAATGCTTGCGGAGGGTTCGTTCGGCGACACTGCAATGGGCGACAAGATCGGCCATTGA
Source organism: uncultured Alphaproteobacteria bacterium (assembly GCA_963840155.1). Lineage (GTDB taxonomy): Bacteria > Pseudomonadota > Alphaproteobacteria > Rhizobiales > Xanthobacteraceae > Bradyrhizobium. The sequence goes on along the minus strand of CAWIXP010000001.1, from coordinate 81,664 downwards.
GATTCTTCGACCGCCGCCCTTTCGGATGAACTCGATCGCTTTCCTGAGGTCGCAAGGAATTGGCCGACTGTTGCCTGCCAGCGTTCCAAGGTCGAGGCGATCCGATGTTCTCATTGGCGACGACCCCGGGCGGGAGCCGCATGATATCATAAAAACCGGGCCGATAGCGGATAGTCGGGCCGTAAGCGGATATCGGACCAGCCCTAATTCCTGAAGTGTTCCGGCACAGATATGCCGAACCCAGTGCGCGCCAACCCCCTCCCATCTCGCGCCGCCCCCTCCGACCCCGCAGAAGGTATCCATGTCGCGAACAAAGAATAGATTGGTTGTCACGGCCTTGGCCTTGGCCACACTCGGCGTCATCGGCAGCCCGCTTGCAACCGCCCAGCAATCCCTGAAGCGGACGGATCTTCTCAAATTGGATATCGGAGAGATCAAGAACAGCGAAATGAATGTCTGGGTTGCGGATATCGCACCGGGTGCCGCAACTGGACGACACTCACATCCAACGCCGCGATTTGTTTATGTCATAAACGGTGCCGTTGTCGTGGAATTCGACGGTAAGCCGCCGCGGACATTCAAGGCCGGCGAGGCCTTCGCCGAGATGCCGGACGAAATTCATAATTTCAGGAACGCAAGTTCGACGGAATTGGCCAAGGCTTTGGGCTTTCAATATGCCCGCAAAGGTGAGCCGCTTCAGACCAACGCGCCCTGACGATCCGATTGCACAAAACGGTTGGACGCAGCGGCGAACATTGGTCGCGAACCACTCGAAGGAGCCACATATGAACGTCATGAATAGCTTGATGAAAGAGGATAACGGCAGTTGGAGGATTCCGGCGGGGGCCTGTATCGCGCTTTTGCTCATTTGCCTTGCTGCCAATGCGGCGTCCGCCGCGCCCGAAGACGAGGTGCAAGCAACCTTCGAGCGTTTCGTCGCGGCTCAAAACGCGCACGACGTCAAGGCGGTTGAATCCTTGTTGCTCAATTCGCCGGATTTTCTCTGGATCACGCGTGGCACGGCGATTTGGGGATCGGAATCGGCGTTAAAACGCTTTAGCGCGCTATATGAAGGAACCTGGCGACTCGACGCCGAGGCCTCCAGTCTGAAAATAACGATGCTTGGCGATCGTGCTGCGCAAATCTACGTATCGATCATGTTTACGATCGGACCACCCGGACAATCCGCACAAGCGACTCGATTCCTGATGAATCAAATCCTGGTCAAAACGCCCAGCGGCTGGAAAGTATCGAGTATCCTGCCAATGCCGGCGTCTACTCCCTAGTGGGAGTGTCGGAAAGGATGGCCGCGCCGGTCCGGCGCCCTACCTTTCCGCATCGACCCGCGTCAGTCCGATGATCTTCGGCAGCGTGCCGGTATGGACCGGCCCCCCCTTCGCCGTCTCCGGCAGCGGCGCGCGGGCGGTCGCGTCCGGGAATCGGGTCTTCATTTCGCGCAGGAAGCCGTCGAGGGTATCGACGCTGGCCGCCATCTTGGCGATGGCAGCGAATTGGACGCTATCGGCGCCGGCGGGCTTGCTTGCGGTCTCGAACGCTGCGCGATCGGCCTCGCCGCTCATCAGCGGGGCATATTTTTCGCGGAAGCGCGCCAGACCGATCGCGTCCTCGGCGAGCGCATAGCCGACCGCCGCGCGGATCACATCGCCCTTCTCTATCGCGTTCAATGGTTTGAAGTCGCGCCAGCGTTCGGCGTAGTACAATTCGATCTGCTCGGAGGCCTCGCGCCAGCGCCGCGAGGCCCAGTAAATGTCCGAGCGCAGCCGGATCGCCTCGCGCCCGGAGATATTGGAGATGATATCGAGCGCCAGATCGTGGCGTCCGACGTCGCTTTGCGCGCGCGCCTCCAGCAGCAGCCGTTGCTGACGGACCTCGCCGGAGAGATCGCCGAGGCGCGTGGTGCGAAGCGCCGCAATCGCGCGGTCCGGCTTGCGGGCGGTCAAATACACCATCGCCAGACGCGCGGCCACCTGCGCGCGCGCCGCACCCTCGAGCCTTTTGTCGACCTGGTACTGCAGGAGCTCGCTGGCCTGATCGAGCAGATCGACCGCGACCAGCCGATCCGCGAGGTGGCGGATCATTTCGTCGCCGCGGCGGCCGATCGGCGTCAATTCCCGATACTCGTAGAACGTCCCGAGCGCGTCGACCGCCGGCAGTTCATCGCCCTTGGGGCCGAGAAAGAGCTGCGCGAACAGCGCCGCCGCCGCATCCTGGCCTTGCCGCGCGACCTCCGAATTGGGTTCCAGGCGGGTGGCGGTCCGCGTCGCCGCGAGCGATTCGCCATAGCGTCCGGTCTCGGTATAAATCCGCGCCAGCATCACCAGCGTCTTCACCTCGATGGCATCGCCGCGCCAGATCACGGAAAGCGTTTCCAGCTCGCGGAGCGCTTCGGGCTGGCTGATCTCTTCGCGCTTCTGGCGCAGCGCGATTTCCAGCTGCTTGGCTTCCGCGGCGGCAAGCCGGTCGGCCGATGCGTTCGCTGCCTTGTATTGATCGAGCGCGTCCTTGTCGTGGCCGAGCGCTTCGGCGAGCCGGCCGCGCAGCACCGCGATCCCGGGCTTCATCTCCGGGGAAACACCGATGACATCGAGATCGCTCGAGCGCTTGGCGGCTCCGGAATAGTCCTTGACCTCGATCGAACAGCGCAGCGCATCCGCGATCAGGATGCGCTGCAACTCGATCGGCAGCGAGGTGATGGCGAATTCGCTGTTCTTGAACTTTTCGCGCGCATCCGCCCATTTGCCCTGCCGCGCGGACGCCAGCGCCTTCCACAACTGCGAATTGTAATTGGTTCCGATCGCCGGATTGGCAAGATCCTTCAGCGCTTGGTCGGGACGGCCCATCAGGCTGCTCGCGACCGAATGGACGATCAGCACGACCGGATCCTCGGCTCCCGGTTTGGCATCCGCCAAAGCAAGATCGAGAACACCCTTGGCTTCCTGATACATGCCGCGGGACAAATAGAGACGGGCAAGGTCGATCCGCATTGGGGTGCGTTGCTCGCCCTCCGAGGCGGCAGCAGCAGCAAGCAGCGCATCCTTCCGCGCGGAAAAATCATCGGCCAGGTTCTTGCGCCACTCGACGACGTCGAAGATCGGCCGGGCCGCGACCGGCGCACGCTCGGTGCCGACGTCCGCCGAGGATAGCGTCAGGCCGCCCGGCCTGCTCAGGATGATCTTGTCGGACGCGAGTTCGGCGCTGACATCATCGGAGTTCGGACGAATGACGAGGCCATGGATCGATTCGAGCAGCGAGAGCTCGACAAAATCCTGCCGCTTGATGAAGCCGCGGACCGGCTGCGGGGCCGTCACGACCATAAGGGTGTCGCCGGCATCCGGATCGACCACCCGGTGCAACAGGCCCGGGGTCGACAGCGGCACCGTGACATTGGCGAACGCGGGATCGCTGATGTTGCGGATCGCCGTCAGCGGTTGCGTCGCCGTCTGCATGGTGTCGGCAAAGGTGAGCGTCCAGCTCGCGCCCGCCTGATCGGTCGTCAAGGAGGGCAATTGCGGGCGATTAAGGCGAATGCGGATCGCCTGCCCGTTCTCGAGCGGCAACTGGTTGACCTCGGAGATCACCGTCCCGGCCTTGGCGCGGATCGGCTCGACGTCGATCGGGCTCCTGCAATCGAACACCAGCCACACCGTATCGGCGCGTCGGAACAGAGCCGCAGGCGTCGCGGCGGCAAAGGCGAACATCAGCCGCAGGCCCTCGCTGTCGCGAGTGGCGCTGACCGACGCCAGGCTGTCGCCAGGCTTGGCCGCTGTAGCCGCCGCCGGCTCGGAAGCGGCGAGCGCCTTGACCGGCGGCGCTTGCTTGACGGTCGTTTTCACGGGAGCCTGCGCCTCTGTCGCCGCCGGCGCGGGCTCGGATAGCTCCGGTGCGCGCAAAAGATTCGGCGCCGCATCGGGTTTGACGTCGGCCGGTCCTGCAATCTGCTCCGGTCCCGGTGGCGCGGCCGCGGCGGGCGCTTCGGCGCGAGGCGCCGGCACTGCCGGCCCGGCATCGGCGGGCGCGGCAACGACCGGCTCGCGAGCGGCTGACGCCGGGGCGATGGACGCCGGAAGAACGGGCGCCTCGGCACGCGACGCATCGGATGGCGGCGAGCCCAGCGCGGAGGATTTTTCGACCTGCTGAAACGCGACATCGACGATGTAGTTGCGTTCCTCGCGGAAGGAATGGACGTCGACATCTCCGATCAAGGTGATTTCCACCGCCGAGGATTCGTTTTCGATCCTTTGATTGATCGAGGCAATGTTCGGCGGCGCCGCTATCTTGGCGTCGGCCAGATCGAAAGCGAGCGCGGCATTGAACGACAGGGTCAGCTTCCGGTCGTTCAACACCGAGGACACGCCAATGCCGTCGGGCATTTCAAACACGAAGCGGACGAATGTCGGCTGCACCGAGGCGCGGACGCGAACCGGCGCGCGCTTCGTTGCCTCGGCGGTGGCGCGCTGCTGGCGCAATGCGCGTTCCGCCGACCGCGCGCGCTCGGCGAGTTGGCGCACCACCTCGGCAGGAAGCCCGGGAGGCTGACCGCTCCAGCCGTCCGGCAAGAAATCGACGAACAGCCGTTCGCCGGCCGTCATGGTGTTGATGGTCACCCGGCGCGCCAGTGACAGCCGGATCGCCGAGCCGTCGGGATCGACCCGCACCGAATTGACGTAGTCCGGCACCGCGTCGGACAGTTTTTCAACCGGAATTTCAACCGGACGCTTGAAGCGGACGATGACGATCGAACCGGCGGTGGTGACTTCGGAATCGACGTCCTCGGCGAGTTTGAACACCAGCCGGGCGTAACCGCCCGACGCCGAAAACGAGGCCTCGCCCTTGACCGGATCGGCCCGGCAGGAGGCCGAAAATATCAAGCCGGCCAGCATCACGCCGGCGGCCAGCCACAACGGCGCGGCGCGGCTACCCCGCAGCGTCCGCGCGCCTGCGCGCCCTCGCGACCCAAATCCAGCGGCAGCCGTGCGCGCCATATCGAAGTGTCTTTCGGTTCGACGACCAGATCGCCGGCGGGACGCCTCACGCTCCCCTCCGCCGTCGAATTTAGAATTGGCGGTTTAAGGACTTGTTAAATATCCTCGCTAATAGGTTTTTTGCGGCAGCACCTTGCCTTCGATCTTGGGAAGATCGGAAGCCGATGCCGATTGGTCGCCGCCGGCGCGGCGAGCCAGTTCCACGGTCAGCCGCTCGGCTGCCTCCGGCGACATCAGGCCCAGGATATCGGACATCTTGCGGGGCGCGATCTGCGCGGCGATTTCCAGCAGCACGGACATCTCGAGCCGGTCGAACACCTTGGCGGCGTCCTTCGGCTTCATGCTCTCATACATGGTAATGATGCCCTTGAAGCGGGCGGCATCGGCTTCGGCTTTCTGTTCGGTCGCGGTCGAGATCCGCGATTCGACCGCCTTCAATTCCTCGACCTTGCCTTCGATCCGTTTTTCGGCGGCCTTGAGCAGGCTTTCGCGGATGTCGATTTCGCGCGCTCTAGCCTCGAGCTCCTGCCGCCGCGACTGCAGCCGCTCCAGGATCGCGCGCTCGGAGGGAGACACCGGCTGGCCCTGTTCGGGATATACGACGACACCGTCGGGCTTTTTCAGCTCCGGAGCCGGCGCTGCGGTTGGCGCGGCCTCCTCCTTCGGCTTCTCGTGAACCGAACCGGTGATTTCTGCGGAATCGGATTTGTTTCCGCCGGGAAAGCTGAAGGTCTCCTGCGCCCAGGAAGGCTTCTTGGCCTGCGGCTGATAATCGAACACATAGCCGCCATCGATCACGAGGCCCGCGACCTTCAGCACGACGAGACCAAGGATCGCAATCAGCACTACCGGAATGACGCGGATGTCACGGAAGGACTTCATGCGGCAAGGCCATCGGACCTTCTGCGGTCGGAAAACGCCTGGGCCGCCGCGGCAACCGCTTTCGCCGGCGATAGTTTGGGAGCCGCCGCCTCGGGCTCGGGCACCGCTGGCGGCCGCGCGGCGATTGCGATCTTCGACAGCCGCCGGAATACGTCGTCGCCCTCGGCCAGCTGCTTCTTGAGCTGCTGGGTCAGTTGCGACGCAGCGGTGAGCTGGCTGCCGAGGTTCTCATTGACGTCGCGAACCGTGTGTTTGAGCCCGCCGATCGCGCGCTCGGCGATTTCGGTCGCGGTGATCAGCTCGGCGATCGTCGCCTTCAGCGAATGTTCGTCCGCCTTCAGGCGCTTCAGCCTGGAGTTCAGCAGCATGCAATAACCGATCGTGAGCAGCAGCAATACCGCCACCAGGCTCTCGATTGCAATTCCGAGTGAATGGCTCATTGGGTCTCCATCGCCTTGTTTTGCTCGTCGGCCTTCTCGAACATCGCGAAGGTCGTATTGGGTTTGCGCAACGGCTTGGTGACGCGAATGGCGACGCGGTCGCCGACGCGTCCCATCCGTCCCTCGGTCAGGATTACGCTGCCGCAGCGCACGGCGACCAGCGCGTCGGCGCGCATCTCCAGCGGCAGGGTGTCGCCGACCTTAAGCTTCATCAACTGCTTGAGCGGAATTTCGGCTTCATAGAGCACGGCGTCGACTGCGATCTCGGCCTGCGCCACTTCGGTCGCGAAATGGCCTTCCCAGATCGGATCGCGGCCGAACTTCTCGCCCATGAACATCTGCAGCAGCACGGGCCGGATCGGCTCGATCGTCGCATAGGGCAGCAGCAGCTCGATGTTGCCGCCGCGATCTTCCATGTCGATATGCAGCCGCACCAGAATGGCGGCGTTGGCGGGCCGGCTGATGGCGGCAAACCGTGGATTGGTTTCCAGCCGGTCGATCGAGAAAGTCACCGGCGACAGCGGCCTGAACGCCTGCTCGGCATCGGCCATCACGACTTCGACCAGCCGCTTCACGAGGTTGGTTTCGATGGTGGTGTAGGGGCGGCCTTCGATGCGCAGCGAGGTCTGGCCGCGGCGGCCGCCGAGCAGGACGTCGATCATCGAATAGATCAGGCTGGAATCCACCGTCGCAAGGCCAAAGTTCTCCCATTCCTCGGCCTTGAACACGCAAAGCACCGCGGGCAGCGGTATAGAATTCATGTAGTCCCCGAACCGCACCGAGGTGATGCGGTCGAGCGAGACTTCGACGTTGTCGGAGGTGAAGTTGCGCAACGAGGTGGTCATCAGCCGCACCAGCCGGTCGAAAACGATCTCCAGCATCGGCAGCCGCTCGTAGGACACCATCGCCGAGTTGATGATGGCGCGAATGCCCGAATGATCGTCGAGGTTGACTTCGCCGGCGGAGAAACCGAGCAGATTGTCGATTTCCTCCTGCGACAGCACCCGCTCGCCGCTGTTCTTGCCGCTGCCGAAGTCGCGGCTGCCGTCTTCGACCATCGCGGCCCATTGCACTGCCATGGTGCCGGACAGCTCATTGGCCGCAGCCGCCGCCGCGGCCTCGGCCGGGTCCTCGGAATCCAGCGAGGCTTCCCATTGCGCCGCGATGGCGTCCTGGTCGTCGATCGGGTTGCCCGCCATGTCTTCAGATCCGTCCCGTCACTGAATCACGATTTCCTTGAACAGCACCGCGTTCACCTGCGTCGGCGCGACCGCGACATTGACACGCTTGGTGAGTTCTTCCTTGAGGCGGAACAGCCCCGCCGAGCCGTTGAGGTCGGCCGGCCGCAACTCGCGCAGATAGGTCTGGAAGATATCGGTGACCCGCGGCATCGACGGCTTGATCGCCTCGACCTGCTTGTCTTCCTTGACCTCGATCACGACCTTGACCTTGAGATACTGCACCCGCTCGCCGGGCGCGCCGACCAGGTTGACCAGCATCTCCGGCACATCGACGAACACCGGCGGCTTGGCCGCCACCGCTTCGGCATGGCTGTCTTCGCCGCTGTGGTGGAACAGCAGGAGCCAGGTCGCGGTGCCGCCGCCGACGACGAGCAGGAAGCCCGCGACCGCGATGATCAGCTTGAGCCTGCCCTTCGGAGCCGCGACGACTTCCACGCCCTCCGCCGCGCCGTCTGCCTGTTCGTCGTCTGCCATCGCCCCCGCGCCCGTTTTTCAGGAAATCAATGCGATCGGCCAGCCTGGGACGCGATACGAATGCCGCCAGCGCGCACGCGCTCTCTTCGAGTGGCAACGCTAGGGTAATAATGGTTAACGGAAGCTTTCTTTTGCGCCTCGACTAGGAAAAAGTTGCCGGGCAAACATGGTCAACAAGACCTTATTGCCGCCCCGGCCGCGTCCCGGCGAAACATCTAACCTCCTGTAAAATCATCATTTCCGGAGTTGGCACGGCTTTCGCTCAGGTCCTTGGCGAACCCTAGGGCTTGGGAGAGCCTTTCCCGGTTCGCGAAGGATCCGCAAACCACCGCCTGGGAGGGCGTTGCGCGGATCGTCAAAGGGGAGAACCTGCGATGGAGAATGCGCTTCTCGTCGGACTTTCGCGGCAGATGGTGCTGGAGCGGCAGATGGATGTCGTCGCCAACAACGTCGCGAACGTCACCACCAACGGCTACAAGGCCGACAAGTCGCTGTTTGAGGAATTCCTCAACTCCGGCGCCCACGAAGACAATTTCGTCGGCCGTGACCGCCGCGTCAGCTACGTGCAGGACCGCGGCACGTTCAAGGATCTTTCGCAAGGCCCGACCGAGCAGACCAAGAACCCGCTTGACCTCGCGATCGACGGCGGCGGCTTCCTGGTGGTGCAGACGCCGGCCGGCGAGCGCTACACCCGCGACGGCGGATTGCAGATCGACAATCAGGGCCGGCTGGTGACGGCGGCCGGAAACCCGGTGCTCGGCTCCAGCGGACCGATCGTGTTCCAGCCGACCGACCATGACGTCGCGATCGCCGCCGACGGCAACATCACCGTGGTCGAAGGACCCAATCATATCGACTCCGTGCGCGCCAAGCTGCGCGTCGTCAGTTTCGCCGATGCGCAACAGCTCCTGAAGGAAGGCAGCAACCTTTTTGCGGCGGGCGCCGGCGCCGCGGCGCAGCCCGATCTGCTCTCGAAAGTGAAGCAAGGCTTCATCGAAAAATCCAACGTCAACTCGGTGGTCGAGATGAGCCGGATGATCGATGTGACCCGCACCTATACGCAAATCTCGAACCTGCTGCAGCAGCAGAGCGACCTGCACAAATCCGCGATCGAAAAACTCGCCGACGTTCCGGCCTAAGGGATCAAAACCATGCGCGCTCTCTATACCGCGGCGACGGGAATGGCGGCCCAGGAACTGAACGTCCAGGTGATCTCCAACAACATCGCCAACCTGCGCACCACCGGCTTCAAGAAGCAGCGGGCGGCGTTCCAGGACCTGATCTACGACCATGTGCGCCGGGTCGGCGCCCAGGCCTCGGACCAGGGCACCATCCTGCCGGTCGGCGTCGACATCGGCGGCGGCGTCAAAACCGTCGGCACGCCGCGGCTGATGACGCAGGGCACGCTGTCGCAAACCGGCAACGACCTCGACATCGCGATCCGCGGCGAGGGCTTTTTCAAGATCCAGATGCCGGATGGCACCTTTACCTATACCCGCGACGGCTCGTTCCAGATGGATGCGCAAGGCCGCGTCGTCAACGCGCAAGGCAATCCGGTGCAGCCGACCATTACCATTCCGCAGAATTCGACCGGCATCACCATCAACGCGCAGGGCCAGTTGTCGGTGACGGTGCCGGGATCGACCACTCCGACAACGGTCGGGCAGATCGGCTTGACGCGCTTCATCAACAAGGCCGGCCTGCAGCCGATCGGCGACAACCTGTTCACCGATACACCGGCTTCGGGCCCGCCGCAGGACGGCATCGCCAACGCCGACGGCTTTGGCGACATGCAGCAGAGCAATCTGGAGCAGGCCAATGTCGAGGTGGTCACGGAGATTTCCGACCTGATCGCGGCACAGCGCGCCTACGAGATGAACGCCAAGGTGATCAGCGCCGCCGACCAGATGCTGCAATCCAGCGCCGCGCTGTTCCGCTAACGGGAGCCAACGATGACCATGCGCCGCCTTCTCTTCGCCACGGCCCTGCTCGCGCTGCCGAGCGCGGCGGCATTTGCCTGGGATGGCGAGGATGTGATCGCCGCCCCGGTGCTGCGCGCCGAGGTCAGCGTTTCCGGCGACATAGTGCGGATCGGCGACGTCGTCGACAATGCCGGCTCGTCGGCGCAGATCGCGATCTACCGCGCGCCTGACTTGGGCACCACCGGCACATTGCCGACCGCGCAGGTACTGTCGGTATTGCGCGCGCATCAGGTGATCGGCGTCGATACCAGGGAGTTGCAGCAGATTTCGGTGACACGGCTGGCGCGCACGCTGGATGCCAAGGACATCGAGCTTCAGGTCGCGCGCGCGCTGGAGCGCCGCAACGGGCTGGGCGAGGCCGCCAACCTCAGCCTGACGTTCGACCGCGACCTCGGCGATCTCAAGCTCGACGCCTCGAACACCGGCGCAATGAGCCCGTTATCCGTCCGCTACCAGCCGCGCAGCAATCGCTTCGATGTGACATTCGAAATCGCCAACGACAGCGTGACGGCGCCGACGCGGCTGCGCTTCACCGGTACCGCGATCGAGACCGTCGAGGCCGCGGTCCTGGCGCGCAACGTCGAGCGCAATGAACTGATAAAATCCTCGGACGTGGTGGTCGAGCGCCGCCCCAAGGCCGAGTTGGGCGGCGATGCGGCAACCCGCGAGCGCGCGGTCGGCATGCAGGCGCGACGGCAGCTTCGCGCCGGCCAGGCGCTCAGGGTTGCCGATCTCGTCAAACCCGATCTGGTGCAGCGCGATCAGACGGTCACGTTGGTCTACGAGGCGGCCGGTCTGTATCTCACCATTCGCGGCAAGGCGCTGGACAGCGGCACCGAGGGCGACGTCGTCAGCGTGCTCAATCTGCAATCGAAGCGCACCGTCTCCGGAACCGTGATCGGCCGCGGCCAGGTCGCGATATCGGTGGCGACGCCGCGGCTTGCAGCTGCGCCGGATGCAACCTCCTCGCTTCAAGACGGCGAAGCCGCTGTCCCGGTTTCGCTCGCCGCCAGTACCGCCCCGCCTGCCGCTCCAAAATCCGAGTAAAGTTCAATGTTGAATCCTCGTCGCAATCGTATCGTTCTCGCCGGAGCATCGCTGGTCATCCTCAGCGTCGCCAGTGGATGCTCGTCGATCGGCCGGCTGTCGCAGATCGGCGAACAGCCGAAATTGAACGCTATCGAGAATCCGACCACGCAGCCCGGCTACAAGCCGGTGCAGATGCCGATGCCGAAACCGGAAGTCGTGTCCTACAACGCCAACTCGCTGTGGCGAAACGGCAGCCGCGCCTTCTTCAAGGACCAGCGCGCAGCGCGCGTCGGCGACATCCTGACCGTCACCGTCAACATCACCGACAAGGCCAACATCGCCAACGAGACCCAGCGCAGCCGCACCAGCAAGGAAGATTCCGGGATCACCGATTTTGCCGGCAGCAAGCTATTGTCAGGCAAGGCGGCCTCGGTGCTGCCGGGCCGGCTGCTGACCGCCGATTCCACCGCTTCAACCGACGGCAAGGGTTCGGTCAACCGCCAGGAGGCGCTGCAGACCAACGTCGCCGCCGTGGTCACCCAGCTATTGCCGAACGGCAACCTCGTGGTGGAAGGCAAGCAGGAGATCCGGGTCAACTACGAAATCCGCGAACTGATCGTCGCCGGCATCGTCCGCCCCGAGGACATCCAGAGCGACAACACCATCGATTCCTCGAAGATCGCCCAGGCCCGCATCGCCTATGGCGGCCGCGGCCAGATCACCGACGTGCAACAGCCGCGCTATGGCCAACAGGTGATGGACGTGCTGCTGCCGTTCTAACGACGTACTTTCGGAGCTCCCACATCTCATCGCGGTCTCGAGACGCGGTGCGATGTCAAACGCGGCCTTCGTCAGCTCCCCTGGCGGAGGCCGCGGCCGTTGGTCGACTGGCCGAGAATTGTCCGGCGTTTCCGCAGCCCGCCGGAACCAACTTCCTCGCTCGGCGGTTATGTGCGATGTGCCTCCCCTGGGATCGAACCCGAATGCCATCGCTGATTTCCGCCGAACGCAACAGCAACCCCACCGCCGAATGGAGAGTTGCGCGGTTCGTGCGAAGCTTGGGCCCTTATCAGGCCTTGGTGCTGTTGCTGGTGCCGGTCAGCGTGGTCGAGCCGCTCAAGCTGGTGGCGGTGGCGATTGCCGGTCAAGGTCACTGGATTGCCGGCACCGCGATGGTCACGTTGGCCTACGCCGTCAGTCTGCTGGTGATCGAGCGTTTGTTCAAGCTGGTCAAGCCCAAGCTCTTGACCTTGCGATGGTTTGCACGGCTGTGGAAGTGGTTTGTCGAACTGCGAGGCAGGCTCGCGAACCTGTTTGCCCCATCGGCGGCTAGGGGGCCCACGACCGAACACGATAGGCCCGCAGTGAAACCTGAAAGGCAATGAAAGACTTTGCCAACGCAGCGTTCTCACCGGAAACCGTCGGCGCGATGACGATCGCCCTTGACGCCTGCATAGCGACGCTTCCCGAGCCCGTGAGTTCGCATCTGATCCATCGACTGGCGGAATCCATCCTGCGCGCGGCGCAGGCGGGCGAGCAGGACCCAACGCTACTGCAACGGATGGCGCTGTTGGAATTGCAGATTGGACCGGACGCCTGATCAGTCGGCGGCCAAGTGGCGGTGCCAGCCGGCGGCTCACCTGCGCCGGCTGACGATGACGCCCAGCAGGAACGCGGCCAGCAGCGAGCCCAGCGGGGCTTCCCGGGTGATGTTGCTCAGGACGCTCAAGGGCATGCCCGGTTTACGCCCTTTCTCGATGGCGTTTCCGACATAGTCGGCAAAGCCATTCACCACCTCGGCCAACTCGGCAAAAATCGACTTTCTCTCCCGGGGCGGATCCAGCCCTTCATATACGAACGGCGGTGACTGGAATTCATTGCTCATGATCGTGATCTCCGGCGCTACCACAGCCAATCCGTCAGGCCGCGGATGGTTCCGGATCGCCGCAAATTCAGCCCCAGATATCCCGGGCCACCTGCACCAGCCGTCGCAGCTTTGCGAGTTCGTCATCCTGCGTTAGAGAGGTGCCCTTGTCACGACTGGCGAACCCGCATTGCGGACTTATGCATAGCCGCTGCAATGGGATATAGCTGGTGGCTTCCTGAACGCGGCTCTTTAGCCATTCAGCGCTCTCCAGCACGGGCGACTTGGTGCTGACGAGGCCGAGAACGACGGTCTTGTCATCGGGAATGTAGCGAAGCGGCGACAGATCGCCATTATGCGGCTCGTCGAATTCCAGCAAGAGCCGGCGCGCCAGAAGCTTGTCAAAGACCCGTTTTGCCATGGGTTCGAAGCTGCCCGCGCCTCCGGCCTTGCCCATGCTGTTTCCCCGACAGATGTGAACCGCGAGCATCACCTGCTTGGGTGCTGATGCAATGACCGTGTTGAGCATCGCTACGTAAAGGTCGATCAAATCGTCAGGATTGATGCCCGCCGCAGCCATTCGTCCGCGGATTCCAACATCGCACAGAAAGCCCAGCGCGGCATCATCGAGCTGAACGTAGGTCGCGCCCAACGTCGCGAGCTCTGCAATTTCCTCGACATATACATTCGTCAGATCGGCGTAAAACGAATCGAGATCAGGGTAAGCGCTGCGATTGACGGCGTTTTCGCCACCGAAGAAATGGATGAAGGAGGGCGCCGGCAAGGTGACCTTGGCGAGACGAGATGTCACCGATCGGAGGAACCGGAACTCCTCGGTCGCAATGCCGGAAACCCGCTTCAGCCTGCCTTGCGCAGAGGGCGCGGCATCCATGATGAACGACCCCATATCGACAATGCCGCGTCTATTGACGTCGGCCTGCGCGGTGCTGTCCACCAGCCCATCGATATGACCCGACAATCCGGAGCGCCATGAACTCCGCCGATACTCGCCATCGGTAACGACTTCGAGCCCGGCTTCCTCCTGCAACGCGACGACTGCACGAATGCACTCGTCTTCCAGTGCCTTGAGTGCAGCGGGATCACGCTGCCGATCCGCAGCGTAGCGTCGCTCGATCAAGCGTTTCGGGCGAAGCAAACTTCCAACATGATCGGCACGAAGGCCAACGGCCGTTTCAGGCATCGAGATACTTTCTGACAAGACCGGCACCTGCATTGGGGTCGCCAGAGCGTGTTGCGGCGCGAGCAAACGCTTCGATGAAGGCCTTCCGGATGTTGTAAGAACACATCCTATGTCTCATTCGGGTCAAAATGCGACCTCTCCGCCTCCTTGTGCTGTGTCCGCTCTGACCCTGGGATAACGGACTCGATCCGAACATCTCCCGATCCACGGAAAAGCGCCGGCAGCACGCCTTCCACAGCGGTTCGATTGTGCTAAGGTGAAGCTTTACGGGGGCCATTAATGAGGCGGCGCGAATTCACTCTCTTCATTGGTGGTGCGGTGCTTTGGCCGCTAGTCGCCCGCGCGCAGGATTCGGGAGCTGCCGTGCCGAGGGTCGGCATTCTATGGCCGGGGACAACTTCGCCCCAACCTCCTCGGATGGAATCGCTCGCTCAAGGCCTGAGGGAGTCAGGATTTACTCCCGGAAAGGATGTGTTGCTCGAGCTTCGGTATGGCGCGAACAACGCCCAGGATCTCGCGGCCGTCATAGCCGACCTGGTCCGCCTGAAAGTCAGCCTTATCATCGCGTTCGGGGACTTTGCTCCGAAGGCAATTCAGGACATCAACAGCACCATTCCAATCGTCGCGACCAGCGACGATCTCCTGGGCTCCGGTCTCATCACCAGCCTGTCGAGACCGGGCGGAAACACGACGGGGTTGACGATCCAGTCTCCCGAACTAAGCGCAAAGAGGCTCGAATTGCTGACGCACATTCTGCCAGGCATCTCGCGCGTGGCGGCGATCTGGGATCCAACGACGGGTGCTTCGCAGGTCTCCATGACTGAACAAGCGGCTCGCGGTCTCAAGATACAGGTTCAGGTGCTCGGGGTTCGACGGATTGAGGAGCTTGCTGGCGCGTTCCTGGCGGCGAAAACCGAGCAAGCACAGGCCATCAATGTATTTTCGTCGCCGTATCTCTCTTCGATTTCCAAGGAAATAATCGACGGCGCCGCGCAAAATCGGCTCCCCGCCATTTATCAGTGGCGAGAGCACGCGGAAGCCGGCGGACTGATGTCATATGGCCCCAGTCTCGCCGAGTTGTGGCGCCAGACCGCTATTATTGCTGCCAAGGTTCTCAAGGGTGCAAAACCAAGTGAGCTACCGGTGGAGCAGCCGACAAAGTTCGAGATGGTTTTAAATGCCAAGACCGCCGCTTCGCTCGGCATAGTCGTTCCACCGGATGTCCTGCTGCGCAGCGACCTCGTAATCGACTGATGCTCGCTTGCGTGCAGATGCGCCGCTCGGTCTTGTGCCAACCTCAGACAACTCCCCAAGCACTAAGTAGCCGAATGTTGCCCGCCAGCCGGTATTGTGATCTGAAAAATGGAACCGGTGGAGTCTGACTTCACGAGGCGCAATTGGCCTCCGAAATTCGCGACTAGACTTGAAGCGATGGCAAGTCCCAATCCCATACCACCGGAGTTCTTCGTAAAGAACGGATCGAATATGCGCTCTCGATCCTCGACCGGAATTCCGGGACCGGAATCCTCGACCGACAATAATACATTGGACTGACCGTCGAGTGTCGTTGTGAGCCTCAGACGTCGTGCTTCGGCGGGCACGGAGTTCATTGCGTCGGTGGCGTTTTTGATGAGGTTCAAGAGTATTTGCTGGAGTTGCGTGCTATCTAGATGCACATCCGGAAGATTGCCTTCGAACTCAGTGGTCACGGATATTTCATTAACTTGAAGATCATGTTGCAGCAATCTTAGTGATAACCGAATCATATCCTCAATACGTGTGATGGCGCTTCGATCAGTTGTTTTCTTTGTCAGTTCGCGAATGCTCGTAAGCATTGCTCCTGCGCGAAAGCTGTCGTTTTCTATGTCACAAAGGATATCGTCCACTTGAGCCAGCTCTGGAGGGTTCGAACGTAGCTGGGTGATGGCTGTACTGGCATTGAGCGCTATAGCGCCCAACGGCGTCCTCAGTTCATGAGCGATGGCCGCCGTGACAGCATCTATGCTCAAAAGCCGGTTGGCGCGTTCGCGTCGTTGTAAAGTGATCGCGCTGGCGAGACGTGAATAGAGAAGCATTGTTTCAACGAGCAACACTGCCAGCAGCATGCAACTACCGACCATAACGAAACATCTAGCTGCGTACCAACCAACGGTAAATCGTATCGAGCTGCCTATCATCGCCACCAAGAAGCTTGGCATGTAGGCAAGCAAAATCACCTTCATCCACAAGTCCAGTATCGTCCGCCCACGAAATAGTAGGACGGTTAGTGCGGTGGCGTTCCACACCCAGAGCGCAAAGTTGACCTGATTGCCAAATCGCGTCTGCAATCTAATATCGTTGGTGAAGAAGCTTGGGAGATATTCCGTTTTCGTGCTTACGATCCAAGTCAGCACAGCTATGGTCGCAAGGACGCCAGCAACAGTGAGTGTGATGGCGGCCATTGTAGATCGAACCGGAAGCTTGCGGTCTCTATCGCTGTCTTTGGACAGCGCATAGACCAGGACAGCCGCCGTAAACGTGCTGTGCCAAAGCACGTACATCCAAGCGGGGGTATTAGGGCCATCACCGATTACACCATCGGCGGCGTACCCGCCCGGAAAGGCTAGCGTTTGCAGGAATGCAAAGGAGCCGCTGAATATGTAAGCGCTTGCGAGCGCGAGAAGCGCGCGTTGAGGTCGGATCGAAAATTGGCCGAACAGAAGGGTGGCCGTGACGAGATCGGCAATGGACAACACGGTTTGCGAAACCGGGATGAAGGCATCAATTCGGCGGACCTGTATGTTTGCGAACGGTGCCATAAAACTCGCAGCGACAATCAAAATGGCGACGACGCGGACCGCTGCCACCCGGTCCCGAGCCGTTGCTTCCATCGTCGCGATGATCAGCGGGAAATCTTGATCGGCCTCGCCGTCGGGCAACGGGCCCGTTCCAGCGTCCGGTTGATGAATTTCCGCCAATTTCATCGCCGCTTCCTGAGTATTAGGACGATGCGTTCAGGACTGGCGAAGAGTCGTATCATCCAAGCGGCATGCACTGTGCTGACGACACAACGCACAGCACAAGCGCAACGACGGAGGGCCTGATCATTGGTCCGCCTCTAATAGTAGATAGAGCCGGAGGTTCGCACCGATAGCTTGTCGCCGTTTGATCTAGGTCAATGGAGCTAGGAGACACGGCGTCGCCCCTTCCCACGCCCCCGGCGCGGATTGAATTCGTCGACTTCGTTTTGCCACGCCGCGATTTCGTCCGCGAACCAAAGTTTGCGATTTGCGCTGATAAACGTGCCTTTGGGGAAGCCCCCGGCTCTGGTCAGCCGGTGCAGCGTGGTTCTGCTGATCGGGATCAATGCCAACACTTGAGCTTCGAGCATGCGCCGAGGTGCGGATTTATCCTGCGCGCCTTGCTCCGTTTCAGCCTGAACAACGTCTTCCATTTTCGCTTACTCAACGATCACTCTTCAACGGCTCGACTTTCAACGCTTTGCAGACCGGATCAATGATGCGCGCTGGAACGTCAATGAGGACGATCTCGCCCTTACCGCCTTCGAGCAATTCATCAGCCGTGTCGCCAGGATCATCCGAGAAATCCGGCTGACCGTTCCAGATGTTGTGAAGTTCGAACGCGATTCGCGCCGACACATCGCGGCCATCCAGCAGTTTTTTTATCTTAGTCCGCACTTGAGCCTCGGCGAACATGATCGCGAATTCGACGGTCATAAAGCGTGACAGAACAAATACGGCGCGCGTCACGCACGCATCGAGCACGCAGTAGCGCTTATGCTGGTTGGTGCCGTCGAGCGTGTCAGGAAACAAATTGTTACGCACGCGCCATTTCCGGATTATCGCGCCAATTTTGGTCTGACCGTGCCGCTCCTCGGAAAGCCCGACGATGACCCGACGGGCAAATCAGCGCATACGCGGCGCGGCTTTGCCTGTCCAGCGTTATATTCGGTTTTTCCGAAAATATATTCCTTCTCGTCCCACCCAAATCACTTCATACCCAGCGATGTCCCACCCCACAGAGGGGCGTTGGCCGTCGTCATCGACGCGGGGTGGGATGCGGTGGACGCCGCGGCATTGAGCACGCAGGTTGACGCAGGGCGGGATGAACCCCGTGAGCGATCGACAGCGCGCAAGACGAGATATGCCGAAGCGGACGGCGAAGTCGTGTGGTCCTGACGCCCCGGCGCTGGCGTCAAGTCTTGCGGAGGTTTTGTCAGGCTCAACCGGGTTTGACAAAGCACCTTTAATCCGCGGGCGACGGTGACAACAAGCCGATCACCGGGGAGAGCACGAAGTAAACCGTTAAAACCATTGCGCGGGGAGTGCCGGGTGAATCCGGTGTGACCGTGGTGACTACGCTCGTGTGCTTTTTCATTTTGCACGCGAGGCTG
This sequence comes from uncultured Alphaproteobacteria bacterium, assembly GCA_963840155.1. Lineage (GTDB taxonomy): Bacteria > Pseudomonadota > Alphaproteobacteria > Rhizobiales > Xanthobacteraceae > Bradyrhizobium. The sequence goes on along the minus strand of CAWIXP010000001.1, from coordinate 63,155 downwards.
CGGGCGCAGCGAGCGCCCGGCATTCCCTGCGCCCTCAATGTTTGAGGCGCGGAGTTCAAGGACAAAACTCGGGCGTTTCGGCGCCGCGGGATCGCGGAGGCATGTTTATCAATGCGACTCATATCTCTCCACGTCATTGTCTGCGACAAACGCGAAGCGTTTGCGCAAGGGAGCGAAGCGAAGCAATCCATCTCTCGGCAAAGGAAGTGTGGATTGCTTCGTCGCAAATGCTCCTCGCAATGACGGCTATTCTTTGAACAGCCTCGTGCGCCGCACCCTTTCGGCATCGGGTCAACATGCACCCATTCGGCGCGATGTCCGTCACGTGAACGTCGCTTCCACCCTGCCCAATCCCGACAAGTCCATCACAACCTTGTCGCCGGCGTTCGGCCAGATCGTCTTGACCAGACTTCCCGTCAGCACGATCTCGCCGGCGCGCAAGCCCCTGGCATCGGCGGCGAGATGATTGGCGAGCCAGGCGAGCGCGTTGTGAGGGTGGCCGAGCACGTCGGCGCCGGTGCCCCGGCCTGCTTCGACGCCGTTGACGAGCGCGCGGCCGACCACCTTGAGCAGGTCGGGCGCTGCGGATCGCGCGACCGGTTGGCCCAGCACGCAACCGGCGGCGAAGAAATCGTCCGCCACCAGCGTCGGCGCGCCGAGCGTCTCCCAGCCGGCGTAGCGGTCATCGACGATCTCGATCGCCGGCAAATAGGACTCGACCGACTCGGCGACCCATTCGGCCGTAAACGGCGCCTCGCTCGGCAACAGGTCGCGCGCCAGCCGGACCGCGATCTCGCATTCGACGCCGACGCGGACGAAATCCCCGGTACGAAGCGCGACGCCGCTGGCGTGAACGCCCTTTGCGAACACGCCGCCGGCGCAGGGATGGGGGATGTTGAGGTATTGCTGCATCACTGCGCTGGTGCAGCCGATCTTGTAACCGGCCGCTTCGCCGAACTCGGGCGCGAGCAGGCCGTGCAGCGCGTCCTGGATCCGGTAGCCGTCGGCTTCGCTCGCCGGCGCGGCATCGCCGGGCAGCCGCCGCAGCGGCGTGCGACCGCGGCGGGCGGATGCGATGATCTCCGCGGCCGCGAGCGTGTCGGTCATCGGCGGTCTCCGTACTCACCTCGCCGAATCCTGCTTGACGCGTTTTATCTACGCGAAGCGGAATCCGCAGCGCCTGAAGGCGCCATGGATAACAAAATGACCGCACTCGGCGGCCAAACCCTATTCGTCGCGATAGACCTTCTCGCGTTTCTCATGGCGCTCCTGCGCCTCGACCGAGAGCGTCGCGATCGGGCGCGCCTCCAGTCGCTTCAGCGAGATCGGCTCGCCGGTCTCCTCGCAATAGCCGTAGGTGTTGTCCTCGATGCGCTGCAGCGCCGAGTCGATCTTGGAGATCAGCTTGCGCTGCCGGTCGCGGGCGCGCAGCTCGATGGCGCGGTCGGTCTCCGACGAGGCGCGGTCGGCGAGGTCGGGATGGTTGACGTTCTCTTCCTGCAGGGTCTGCAGCGTGATGCGCGATTCCCGCAAAATCTCCTCCTTCCAAGCGAGCAGCTTGACGCGAAAATAATCGCGCTGGCGTTCGTTCATGAAAGGCTCTTTTTCAGTGGGTCGATAGTTCTTCAACTTTTCCAAGGCCAGCCCATCTTCACGTGCAAGGCGGCGCCGAAAAGGGTCGGTCCGCGCGGGCCTTATATAGCGGGGTTATGACACAGACAATATCGGCCAAGGCCTCGAAACCATGCACGGCGGCGGGCCGGCGCAGGAACCTGTGCGCAACGCAAGGCCCTGAGGTCTCGCCGCTGTTCCCGAGGCCCTCGCCGGCTCGCCGGACGCCGCAAATCAGTATTGCCCGGCCTTGGCGAGCTCGACCTCGACCCGCAGCTCGATCTCGGACAGCACCGAATCCAGGCCCGGATCGCCGGAGGAGGATTTGAGGTTCGCTGCAGCATCGCGCAGCCGGCTCACCGTGAAAGCATCGAAATTGCCGGACAACAGCCCGATCTTGAGGGCGTCGAGCACGTCGAGGGCGCCTTTGCCGCGCTGCACCGAGCGTTTGCGTCGCTCGGCCGGATCCTCCTCGATGCCCTGCATCGCGAGCAGCGCGTCGATGTTGGCGGCAGCCTTCGGCGCGTTGACCGGCCGCGCTTCCGGGCTCGAGGCCGCGTCCGGCAGCGCAAAGCCGCTCGACGAGGTTCGTCTGGTATTGCCGGCGGGGGTGCCGAGGCTGGTTCCGTTGGGTCCGTAGATGCGCATCGTCTGGGCTTCCTGCGTAGCCCGGATCGCAAAGCGACATCCGGGGCCGGTGCAAATTCGCCGGAAGCTTCGTCCGGTTATGGTTAACGGGACGTAAACCGCTCGGCAAAATCTGCCGCTAGGGGCAGTTTTAGCGGTGCGGCGGCGACCCGCGCCGGCCCGATCACTTAAGGATTATACATTTATATCAACTACTTACGTGAGAAACCCAGCGTGGCACGGGGCTCGCATAGTTAATGCCGGGATCGCCGTCATGGGAGTGGCGCGCGGGTCCGGTTCGCAAGACCTCGTTGGGGAGCAGAGGATGCCAAGCGTCAGTTCGGGAAACCTGTTCGGGACGGCCTGTGCGGCATTAGTGGCGCTGGCGCTGTCGGCGCTGCCCGCCGGCGCGACCTCGCGGATCAAGGACCTCGCCAACATCGAGGGCGTGCGGCAGAACCAGCTGATCGGCTATGGCCTCGTCGTCGGCCTCAACGGCACCGGCGACACCCTGAATAACATCCCCTTCACCAAGCAATCGCTGCAGGCGATGCTCGAGCGTCTGGGCGTCAACATCCGCGGCGCCACCATCCGCACCGGCAACGTCGCCGCGGTCATGGTCACCGGCAACCTCCCGGCGTTCGGCACCCAGGGCACCCGGATGGACGTCACGGTGTCGGCGCTGGGCGATGCCAAGAATCTGCAGGGCGGCACCCTGCTCGTCACCCCCCTGCTCGGCGCCGATGGCAACGTCTATGCGGTAGCCCAGGGATCGCTGGCGATCTCGGGCTTCCAGGCCGAAGGCGAGGCCGCAAAAATCGTGCGCGGCGTGCCGACCGTCGGCCGCATCGCCAACGGCGCCATCATCGAGCGCGAGATCGAGTTCGCGCTCAATCGCCTGCCCAATGTGCGGCTGGCGCTGCGCAACGCAGATTTCACCACGGCCAAACGCATTGCCGCCGCCGTGAACGATTTCCTCGGCACCAAGACCGCCGAGCCGATCGATCCCTCGACGGTGCAGCTTTCGATTCCGGACGAATTCAAGGGCAACGTCGTCGCCTTCCTGACCGAGATCGAGCAATTGCAGGTCGAGCCCGATCTCGCCGCCAAGATCGTGATCGACGAGCGCTCGGGCATCATCGTGATGGGCCGCGACGTCCGCGTCGCCACCGTCGCGGTGGCGCAGGGCAATCTCACCGTGACGATCTCGGAAAGCCCGCAGGTGAGCCAGCCCAATCCGCAGTCGCGCGGACGAACCGTGGTGACACCGCGCACCAGCGTCGGCGTAACCGAAGACGGCAAGAAATTCGCGCTGGTGAGAGATGGCGTCTCGCTGCAGCAACTGGTCGACGGGCTCAACGGGCTCGGCATCGGACCGCGCGACCTGATCGGCATCCTGCAGGCGATCAAGGCCGCCGGCGCGATCCAGGCCGACATCGAGGTGATGTGATGCAGTCGAGCCTGATCAACAACAACTTCGCCGGCAGCATGCCCGCCAAGTCCGTGATGCCGATGCTCAACGGCCGGCCGGATTATCTGCTTGCGAACGCGCTGAAGAAAGTCTCGCCGGGGGCGGCGATCAAGGCAAAGGCGACCGCGACCGATTTCGAGGCGATGTTCCTCAACTCGATGTTCTCGCAGATGACCAGCGGCATCAAGGGCGAAGGCCCGTTCGGCGACACACCCGGCACCGGCGTGTGGCGCTCGATGCTGACCGAGCAATATTCGAAGAGTTTCGCCAAGGCCGGCGGCGTCGGGATCTCCGACCAGGTCTATCGCACGCTGATCATGCAGCAGGCCGGCCAGTCCGGGTAGATCTTAGGACCACCACAGATGAACGCTCATCCGCAACGGCATCCGGCGCCTGCCCCGATTGCTTCGGCCACGAACGCCATCGAGGCGCGCAAGCTCGCCGAGAACCTGATGGATGCGATGAGCACGCTGCTTGGCGTCATCGAGCGCGAGACCGAAATGGTTCGCGCCGGCAAGCTGCGCGAGGCGATGGCGTTCGAACCGCAGAAGAGCGATCTTTCGCGCCGCTATGTCAACGCGGTCGGGCAACTCAAGGCCAGCCAGAAATATCTGTCGCAGACCGCGCCCGAACTGCTGACCGCGCTGCACCGTCATCACGACACCTTTCGCGCCATGCTGCAGATCAATTTGACGGTGCTGGCCACCGCGCATGCGGTGTCGGAAAGCATCGTGCGCGGCGTCAACACCGAGATGCAGAGCCGCAACATCCCCAACACCTACACCGCGGCCGGACGGCGCGCCGCCCCGGGACCGCGGCACATGACGCCGCTCGCGCTCAGCCGTTCGCTCTGACCGCTAAAATTTTCATCAAATTCTGGCCTCGATGGCAGGCCGTTGTTCAGCGCATTCTCTAACAAAGCATTGAGGGGTGTCAGGCCATAGTTGCCGACGGAGATGGGTTGGGATTTGCTCGAGGAAGGCCAGGAGGCTGCCATGAGTACGGATTTCAGCATCAGGCCGGTGGGGGCGCCGGCTGCAACACCCGTTGTTCAGTCGCACGCGAGCGAAGCCGCCAACCATGCGGTTGCAACTGAACTGCCGGCGAGCCAGAGCGTCACGGTCGCGGACGCGAGCGCAGCCGTGCGCAACGATGCGCCTGACATCGGCGATTCCGTGTCGCATCAGGCCTTCATTGATCGCGCCGCGGCCTCGATTGTCTATCAGGTCGTCGATAACCGGACCAACACCGTGGTCTCGCAGTTTCCCGACGAGGCGGTGCTGCGCCGCCGCGCCTATTTCCATACCCTCGACCTGACCAAGGGCGCGCCGACGCGCCCGCTCGCCACCGATCGCAGGGCCTGAGCTAGCTCTGGGTCGCCATCGCCGTATCGAGAAAGGTTGAGCCGGTCGCGGGATCGGTGACCACGTTCTTGATTTGCGCCGTGCCCGGCTTGGTCAGGGTGAATTTGGTATCCCCGAAGCGGAACGAACCGCCCCTGATCAGGACGCTCTGGTATTTCACGGTGCTGCCGCTCTGGTACTTCACCTGGCCGCGGAAGCCGCTGACATTCGAGACCGTGATGGTGAACGTCTTCTTGTCGGCGTAGGTGCCGGTCCAATGGCCCTGATAGAGCTTGGGATCGACCGCGACATAGGGGGTGTTGGACAGAACCGTCGATCCGACGGTCTTGTAGTTGGCCGACAGGATGCTCATGATGTCGACCATCACGGGGCTCCGTGATCAGCCGTCAGGCTTTGCCCGACAGGCCTGCCGCGAGATGGCAGTTGATGTCGATCAGCGATTTCAGCTTCGCCGGATCCGGATTGATCTGCATATCGACGGTCTGCTTCATCACGAACACACCGATGTTGGCGATGTTCTGCCGAATTGCCATCGGCTGCGGATTGTCGTTGGTCTCCGCCGCGCTCATGAAAATCGACCACAGCCGGCGATTGAACAGCAGCGCCTGATGCATGTTCTTGTCGGGACCGGTCCAGTTGGCCTGGACCTCCTGCAACTGTCTTGCCGCCTTCAGCAGGGCCTGCGCCTCGATCTCACGAGCTGGTGCCGTCGTTGCGAGGTGCGGGCATAGGCTTGAGCGGCATGAGACATCCATCACCTCTGGCAGGGGTTTGCGCCGGGAACGCTAGCTTCGAAAGCTGCCCAAGTTTTGTACGTGGTTGCCTTTAAAATATGGTTAGCGGCGGTTACCGTATTTGTCCGAAACCGGGCGGCCGCGGGTATCGCGGTCAGATCAAGAAAACGGCGGGGTTTCCCCCGCCGCCGCCTAACTTCCGTTTTTTGCCGTTCCGATCAGCGCAGCAGCTGCAGCACGCTCTGCTGCGACTGGTTGGAGAGCGCCAGCGCGGACACCGCGATCGACTGCCGGGTCGACAGCGCCTGGCTGTTGGCCGCTTCCTCGTTGGAGTCGGCCAGCGTCAGGTTGGCCGAGCCGGTCTGCAGCACGTTGATCAGGTTCTTGGCAAAGTCCTGGCGGATCTGCACGATCGACAGGTTGGAACCGAGCGAGGAGGCTTCCGAGCGCAACTGGTCTGACGCGGCGCTTACCTTGGCGATCACCGCGTTGGCCGAGCTGTTGTCCAGGAAGTCGGTGCCCGCGGTCAGCGGAGCAAGGCCGAGGCCTGCCGCGTCGTAGGTGACCCCGGCGATGTTGAGCGTGGACTTGCCGGTTTCGTTGAAGGTCAACTTCAGGTCGTCGCCGAACAAGAGGTTGATGCCGTTGAACGAGGAATCCTGCGCCGTCGTCGTGATCTGCGCGATGATGTTGTTGTACTGGCTCACCAGACTGGCGCGCGTGGTCTGTGAGTTCGCGTCCGCGAGTGGCTGGCCCGCGACGCCGCCGGGCGGCGTGACGAGGGTCGCCGTATCGCTGCCGCTGATCGCAATATTGTTCGCGGCTGCGACTGCTCCCGTCGTCAGCGTCTGGCTCGCATGGTCGTTGTTGGAGGTCAGCGTGATGGAGCCATCGCTGGCCAATGATGCCGTCAGGCCAAGGCCGGCGGCCGACAGCGCCGTATTGAAAGCGGCGATCGAGTTGACGTTGCCGGCGGCAACCGTGCTGCTGACCGTGATGGTGGTTGCGGCGCCAACGGCAGGCGTAAAGATGAAGGTCTTGCCGTTCAGCGAGTTGGTGCCGGCGTTGGTCAGATCGGTGATCGTTCCGATAGCGCCCAACGGGCCTGCGCCGGCCGGCGCCAGGCTTGTCGCCGACGCCTTCACCGTATAGCCGGTGGTGGTCTGCAGCACCTGATTGGCGATCGACTTCGCGGTGTCGACCAGCTTCTGCAGCGAAGTCAGGCCGGTATTGGCAGCCTGCAGCACCTGCACCCCGTTGCCAATGCTGTCGAGCAGGTTGTTGATGTCGCTGGCGCGGTTGTCGAGGCCCTGCGCCGTGAAGAAGTTGGTCGGATTGTCGAGCGCGGTGTTGACCTTCTTGCCGCTCGCCAGACGGTTCTGCGTGGTCGCCAACAGATCGGCGGTGGATTGCAGCGAGAGCAGGTTCTGGCGAACCGCCGCCGAAAGAACGATACCGGACATATCACAGACCCTCCGAAGTTTTACCTCCGCAGTCCTAGTGAGTTTCCTTTAAATTAAGGTTAATGCCGGCTTAAGTTGTTTGATTAACGCTTTCTTACCCGAGGCCCGCCGACGGTTTGCCGCGAGCTTCGCCAGCGGCTCGCGCAGAAAAAAGCGGCGGGGTTTCCCCCGCCGCCCTGCTTGAAGAGTCTTTTTCGAAAGATTAGCGCAGCAGCTGCAGCACGCTCTGCTGCGACTGGTTGGCGAGCGCCAGCGCGGATACCGCGATCGACTGGCGGGTCGACAGCGCCTGGCTGTTGGCCGCTTCCTCGTTGGCATCGGCCAGCGTCAGGTTGGACGCGCCGGTCTGCAGCACGTCGATCAGGCTCTTGTTGAAGTCCTGACGCAACTGCACGACCGACAGGTTCGAACCCAGGGCCGACGCTTCGGTGCGGAGCGGGTGCTGGCCGAGCCGAGCTTGGCAAGCGCTGCGTTGGCCGAGTTGTTGTCCAGGAAGTCCGTGCCGCCGACCAGCGAAGCAAGGCCGAGGCCGGCCGCGTCGAAGGTGACGCCGGTGATGTTGAGCGTGGACTTGCCGGTTTCGTCGAAGGTCAGCTTGAGGTTGTCACCATTCAGCAGGTTGATGCCGTTGAAGGACGAATCCTGAGACGTCGTCGTGATCTGCGTGATGATGTTGTTGTACTGGTTCACCAGGCTGGCGCGAATGGCCTGCGAGTCCGCATCGGCGACCGGGGTGGCGCGGCGCCGAACGTCGTAGTACCGGGGGATGTACCGGGGGTAATCGCACCGATCGTTTGGACGAAGCAACGTCGTTGGTGGTGGTGATGACGAGGTGGTTGGTGCTGTCAATGCTGGCTGTCAGATCGCCGGCTGCCAAAGAGGTGTTCAGCTGGTCGAGCGACTCGGTGGCGCCGAAGGTGACGGTCACTGCCGGCAGTTCGCCGGCTCGCGGCGAATGGCAAGAGTCTGACCCGCACTTGATACCGACGCCGTCAACCAGATTGGCTGCCGAGCCGTGCCAACAAGGGCTGTCGAAGTAGACGTCGACTTCGCCGTATAGCCGGCGGGCGCCTGCAGCACCTGGTTGGCGATCGACTTGGCGGTATCGACCAGCTTCTGCAGCGAGGTGATGCCGGTGTTGGCAGCCTGCAGCACCTGCACGCCGTTACCGATGCTGTCGAGCAGGTTGTTGATGTCGCTGGCGCGGTTGTTGAGGCCCTGCGCGGTGAAGAAGTTGGTGGGATTGTCGAGAGCCGAATTGACCTTGTTACCGGTGGCCAGGCGATTCTGGGTGGTGGACAAGAGCGCGGCGGTGTCTTGGAGCGACAGCAGGTTCTGGCGAACGGCTGCCGAGAGAACGATACCGGACATTTTTCATACCTTTCTGGTGTGAAATTAGAGGACGCACATCCCAATCTTTTCTGATCGGGGCGACTGGCGGACGGTGAAACCAAGCTTCTAACAAAACATGAACCGAAACCGTCCGATTGATTCGCTTGGTCACGCCGGCGACGCGCAGTCTGGGTCCTCGCGATGGCCCGAATAAAAAAACAGCATTGATAATACTGGATATTCTTTCGCCGTTTCGCGCGTTTATGAAGCATTAACCCTAGTAAGAAAGGATTGTGGCACATCGGCCAACGGCGTCGGCCAGTACCCGATGCGACCAAGCCGGCACTCATTCAAACTCACTGTAGTGATCGCTCGCGGGAGAACAGCCATGGCTTTGAAAGTCGAGCTCAAGCCGCACGAACGGATCATCATCGGCTCCTGCGTGATCACCAATACCGATCAGCGCGCCCGGCTATTGATCGACGGCGACAAGATTCCGATTCTGCGCGAAAAAGATATTTTGACGCCGGAGACAGCCAACACCCCGGCCAAGCTCGTCTATCTTGCCGTGCAGCTGATGTACATTTCGCCGGACCCGCAGGTCAATCACGGCACTTACTTCAACCTGGTGCGTGACATCGTTACCGCCGTGCCGAGTGCGTGGCCCCTCATCGAAGGCATCAACAACAACATCATCTGCGGCGATCTGTATCACGCCTTAAAGGAAGCCAGGAAGCTCGTCGCTTATGAGAGGAAGCTTCTGGACCACAATAAAGCCGTCCAGGGCAAGCTCGCTGCCGGCAACGAAGCGCGCCGTTCCGCCTGAATTCTGAGCGCGGCTCACAGCGCCAATGGCGGCGACTTTTCGACCTCCAGCACGAGGTCGTTGTCACAAGACGATCGCCGTGCGCCAAAATCCAGCACGGCGCAAATCAACGCGTCGATATCGCCGGCGTCGGTGCGGTGGTTGACGATGGCCGCGCGTATCGCGAGCCGGCCATCGAGAAGCGTCGTCGATGGCGCCGCGATCCCGGATTCCTGGATGTCGATGACGATGTCGCCGTTGACCTTGTCGGCGTCGGCAGCGCGATAGCGGAAGCAGACGATGTTGAGCTGGACCGGCGCCAGCAGCTCCAGCCGCGGCTCGGTCAGAATTCGCGCTTCCAGATAGGCCGCGAGCGCGCAGGTGCGGGCAATGACCGCGCCCAACCTCTCAGCCCCATAAGTCTTCAGGGTGAACCAGGTCTTGAGCGCGCGAAAACCGCGCGACAGATCCGGGCCGAGGTCGCACGGCCAGGATGCGCCGGCCGCGAGCCCGCGGGTCTCACGACGCAGATACGCCGCCGGTGCCGCAAACGTCTGGCGATGCCGCTCACCGTCACGGACCAGCAGGAAACCGGCATCGTAAGGCACCTGTCCCCATTTGTGGAAATCGAGCGCGATTGAATCGGCGCGCTGCAGACCGGCGAGCCGCGGCGCCAGCGTCGGCGACAGCATTCCGAGCGCGCCACAGGCACCATCGACGTGAAACCAGAGTCGCTCCTCGCGGCACAGCGCGCTCAGCGCTTCGAGATCGTCGATGGCGCCGATATCGACCGTACCGGCCGAACCGATGACGAGGAACGGTGTCCGCCCGGCGTCGCGATCCGCTGCGATGCTTCGGCGCAATGCCGCGACATCGATGCGATGGCAGCGATCGACCGCGATGCAGCGCAGCGCATCGCTGCCGAAGCCCGCGATGTCCATCGCCTTGGAGATGCAGCCATGCGCGGCGACCGAAGTATAGGCGGTAAGTTGCGCGCCTTCATGGCCGATGCCGTGCTGGCGGACCGGCCGTCCGAGTGCCGTGGTCCGCGCCACCAGTACTGCCATCAGATTTGCCATCGAGGTGCCGGTGACGAAGATCCCGCTGGCCCCGGTTGGGAAATCGAATAGCTGGCGCATCCATTCCACGATCTGGCGCTCGACCTCGATCGGAATGTGATCGCGGCCGCCGAGATTGGCGTTGAGACCGGCCGCGAGCATTTCGGCCAGCATGCCTACGGCCGTGCCGCCGCCATGCACCCATCCCATGAAGCCCGGATGAACATTTCCCGTCGCATAGGGCAGGATCGAATCGGTGAATTCCCGATAGACCTCGACGAGGTCGCTGGATTCAGGCGGTAGTCCGGCGCGAAAGCGCGCGCGCACTTCGTCCGGTATCGGTCTCCACACCGGGCGGTCCCTGACATTGGCGGCATAGTCGAGCATGTCGTCGAGCATGCGATGGCCGAGGGCGCGGATCTCGTCCCAGCTTTGCGGGTCGAGCGTCTCGCTTGCGCCGGATCGCAGGCGCGCTTCGCGCAGCGCCTCGTTCACGCCGCCTGCTCCCGGCCCTGCATTGCGCGCCGATGCAGCATCGCAGCGAAAGCTTCAAAAATGGCGCGCATTTGCGGAGGCTTGTAGGGAAACACCTCCGGCGAATCCATGTTGTGCACGACGGCGGTGTTGTCCGCCTCGAAGATCAGCAAGTCTCCGCGCTTGTTTTCCGCGCAGTCGACCGTGAAATAGTCCAGCCCTATGCGCTCGGCCATGGCCGTCAGCGCGGCCTGGTGGCGGCGCGCGAATCCGATGTCGAAGGTGCGCATGAAGGTTTCTTCTTCGAGACGCTTGGCTGCATTGTCGGACATTCCCGCGTTGAGATACCAGATGTCCCAGCGATCGGCGATCGCCATATGGCATGCGTAAGGGCGGCCATCGACGAACACGAGGCGGTACTTCCGAAACAAGCCATCTTCGCTGGCGTAATCCACGAAGCGAGAGACGAAAAATTCTTGTTCCGGCCGTTCTACCAGATATCGGTCGACGGCCGCACAATCATCGAGCTTGGCAAGGCCGACACCGGCGTGTGAACCGCGGGGTCGGGCAATCACCGGAAACTCAAGTTCCGCGGCGATACCAGCGAATGAGAGTTCGGACTGAGCCACGTCAACCAATTGCGCGCTCGTCACGCCTATGGTCGCCGGAATATCGAGGCCGTCGACGCCGCGCAGCAACTGATGCAGCTTGTCACGATCGAGATTGCAAACGAGCCGCGGCGGATTGAGCAGCGGCCGCGGCCAGTCGGTCGCCGCACGATCGATGAGACCGAGCGCGTCGCGGCATTCCTCGGAGTCCGAAGCAATCACGATTGCGACGTCGTGGTCAGGCAGCCGGACCGGCAATTCTATTCCGCCGATGACATAAAGCGTCAGTAGTTCGATCCCGGACTCTTCCAGCAAGAATTCGATTGGCGTGTTGCCGCCCATGTCGATCGCAGCCGCAAGTGCAAGAACCCGCAGGTTTGGTTTTTTCGCACAACACGGCGAGCGGAACAGTTGATGAAAAGCGAGCACCTCCGCCTGGATGGCAATCCCGGTCTGCTTGTCGCCCAACAACTGGGTGATCAGCGACAGATCGAGCCCCTCGCCCGCGCCGGCCGTACCGGCGGCAATCTTGGCTAGCAGTTCGCTCCGCATCGGATGGAGATCGACGCCGCGAAAAGCCATCGTCGTCAGTTTCGCGAATCCGATGCGATCGGCGCACAGCGGTTCGACGGCTTCAACTCCTTGATCGAGATCAGGCGGCATTCGCCGCTCGTGCCGGCGCGGCAAACTGCGAGGCGACATCGCCGTGAAACACGGAAGGGCCGACATGATCGAGGCGGCTCTCGAGGTCAGCCCAGATCTCACCGCCGATATCGGTCCAGCGCTTGCAGAAAGCAAAATCTTCGCTGAGATAGGTTCCGGTGCTTCGATCGATCATGCACTCGAATAATGCAAACCGGTTGGGGCTTCCCGCGAGCGCATCGAGGGAATGTTCGCGGAAAAACTGAAGCGGCGTGTAATCCGGATGCCGGCACATTTTTTCCAGCACGTGACGCCTGATCATCAGGAACCCGGTGCCGGCAAAGCGCACCCGCGTAAACCCGTTGACCGCGACGACATGATCGGGATCCTCGATCTCCAGCACGTAATCGAGCGCGGCTGACGGCGCGGCCGGACGGCTGGACTGCAGCATCCGTGTTGCCTTCTCCCAATTGACCCGCTTGATGGGATAGACGCCGGCGACCACGTCCGCCCCAGATTCGATCAGGCGGAATACATGGTCGGGCTGAAAGCCGATATCTGCATCCACAAACAGCAGATGCGTCGCCGAGGGGTTGTCGAGGAACAGCGTCACCAGATTGGCCCGCGCCCGGGTAATCAGCGCGTCGCCATCGCGCATCAGCACGGTGAGGTCAAGATTGGGCAGGGCGCGAACGGCGCGCTGCAGGTGGAAGATCGAGCCGGCATAGATGCTTGAGACCTGCCCGCCGAAGCATGGCGTGGCCACGACAAGGTGAATTTGATCGCTCATGAACGCTCCGAAGCGGCGGATCCTGCCTGTATTCCTCACCAAACAGTAAACAGACGTAGTTAACGAAAACCTAAAGCCGTGCCGGCGTCATGCGAGCGGCAGGAACTTGGTCAGGGTCAGCTGCGAGAGCATCGCGGTGGTCTGAAAGGAGGCCTGCAGCGCGGTCTGCAGCGCCAAAATCTGACTTGCCACCTGGTCGGGAGAAGCGCTTTCAGCCTGGTCGATAATACTCTGCAGCATTCCCTGCGCTTGCGTCTGCCGGGCGGCCGCATCTTTCATCGTCAGCTGAGCCGTTGCAAAATCCGCCTGGATATCCTCGATGGTTTGCCGTCCGGGTTGCGGCGCGAGATTCTGAGCGACCCGCTGGCTGAGCGCCTGAACCTGCAGCGCAGCGTTCGGATTGGTGCCCGAGGTCGTGACTGCGGCGAACACCGCCAGCGTCTGAAGTTGCGAACGGATCGCCGTCTCGTTGGCGCGCGCGCCGTACTGCACCGTCACCGACTGATCGACGCGGGCGGTCGCGGTGGCGCGGGCGGAGCCCTGCCCGGCCTCGCCGGTGTACCAGCTGACCGTATTGGCCGGCGTGCCGCTGACCAGCGACGTCGCGGCGCTCAACGGGGAGCCCGAGACCCGTAGCGGCGGCAGGGTTGCCGTCACACTGGGGGCGAAGCCGAGCGCCGCGAACGCCGCCGCGTTCGAACTCGTGACCGTCAGCGCCGCGGCGTTGTCGGTGTGCAGCGCGACGACGCCGCCGCTGATGGTCGACGGCGTCGAAGTCCCGGTAATCGCATCGATCTTTGTCAACAGCGTCTGGACGCTGTCGGTGACATTGACCTCGTTGTTGCCGGTTGCGCCGGAGCCGACGAAAGTGATGGACGTGCCGTTGACGGTGATGGTGTCGCCGGCGGCAAAATTGGTCGTCAGCGAGTCCGTGTTCGCGGCGCCGGACAACAGCGTCGCGCCGGTGATCGGCGCAGGCACCGCGGCCTTGTTGTTGACGACGCTGCCCGTGGCCGTGCTGGCTGAACTGAAAAAATCGCTGCCAGCCTCGAGGGCCGATGCGGCCACCAGCGACGTATTGGCCAGCGTGCCGATCGCCGTGTTCAGCGCCGCTTTCAGATTGGCGGCGGTTAGCGTCGAGTTCGCTCCGATGGCGAAACTGCCAGCCGGCGGCGGCGTCGTGTTCGAGGCGGTCAATTGGATCGTTTCGGTGGTTCCGTCGGGCAATTTGAAATCGAAGCTGACCTTGTCGCCATTGCCGGGATTGCCGGGCCCGAGATCGATCGAAATGGCCGATGGCGAGCCGGCGGGGCCGGTGACCGTCGCGCCGGTGAGCGTCGATGACACCGCGCTCAGCTTCAGGCCGAACGGTGAGCCGGCGACATCCTCGGCCACCTGCACCGAGGTCGGCGTCGGAGAAGAAAGGACCAGCCGGCCAAGGCCGGTGGTGCCGTCGGCTTGCGCGCGCTCCGAAATCACCTGTTTCAAACCGGCCTGGGTGGTGGTGCCGTTGAGAATTTCATCCATCGAGGCGACCGCCGGCGTATTGATCGCGCCGCCTGAAAACAGAAACCGGTCGCCCGCCTGCATGTTGAGAATGCCCAGCATCGATGACAGCTGGGACGTCGCGGTTTGCTGGGCGATGGTCTGTCCGGCGCTGTTCAAGGTCTGTATCGAGCTGTTGGCGCCGTTCAGAACCGTGGTTCCGATATCGACCATCGACTGCAGCCCGGTATTGGCGATACCGATGTTGGTGTTGATGTTGCTCATGGTGTCGCTGAACGCGGAAATGTTCGCCAGTTGCGACCGTGCAGCGATGGCAAATCCCTCGTTGGCTCCCATCCCGGCATAGGAGGTGGATTTTTTTCCGCTGGTCAGCTGCGACTGCAGCGTTGTCAGCTGATTGTTGATATTCAGCACCGACTGGTTGAGGATGCTGGAGCCGAAACCGACGCTATTGATTGCCATATCGCTCGCCTTGCGCCTGTCGCATTACAGTTTTCGTCTTAGAGCTGGACCTGCATCAAGCTGGTCATCATGGTCTGAACCACGGACATCACGTGAGCATTGGCCGCATAGGTATTCTGCAGCGCAATCAGGTTCGCCATTTCGGTGTCGATATCGACGCCGGAGGCGGATTTGAATTTCTGCTGCAACGCGTTCACGACGACGTCCTGGCCCTGCTGCAACTGGGTCGCCGCTGTTGACGCGTTACTCTGCAGGTTGAGGAACTGCTGCATGAAACTGGGCAGCGTTCCCTTCAACGGCGTCGCGGCGGTGCCGAGCCCGGTCTGCGGCGCATAGCTGAAAGTGCCCGTCGTCAGCTGGGAATACAGAAAGTCCGGCCTAGTGGTGTCGCCGGCGCTGGTCAGCGGCGAGGTATTGTAGACGATGAGTTTCGAGGGATCTGCAACGAGCGCGGGATTGACCCTGATGCGCCCGGCCAAGCCGGTCTGCTGCAAGCCGCTTCCGGTAATCCAACCCGTGTACGGCAGATTGCCGTCGGTGAAGACCGGCAGCTGGGCACTGCCGGCTGTCAACGACGTGACTGTCGCCGTCACCGAGGCCGCGTTGATGGTCGCGGTGCCGCTGCCATTGTCGAGCGCGCGCAAGGTCGAGCCGGCCGGATTCGAGAATTGCAGATTGGAGGCGCCGAACGCCGCGTTCAATTGCGAAACGATCGATGCCATTCCGCCGGTGAAATTCACTCCGAGTACCGGGTTGTTCGGGTTGGCTCCGGCATTCGACAGCGGAAGCGCTGCCGGATCGTCGACCCGCACGATGGTGAGCTGGTGCTGGGTGTTGGTGGTGGTGTCGGTGTAGGTGATATTGATGCTGTTGCCCGGCAACACGCTCGAGAGATCGAGATCGAAGCCTGCCTTAGGGGCGAGTGCGGCGGCGGCGACCGTTCCGGGCGTGGTCTTGTCGGACAGCGCGCTCGCCATCGACGCCGCGAGCTGGTCGACCTGCGCCTGCGCCTGCACCAACGTCTTGTCACGCAGCGTGATATCGGCCGCGATCTGGCCGGAGTTGATCGAATTGGTCGCGATCATGTCGATCACCGCCCCATTCGCGAGCTTGATCGTGAGGCCGCCGACGGAGGACTTGGCGGGATCGACGTTCCACAGCGAATTGGGATTCAGCGTTCCCTGCGAATTGAAGCTCAACGTCGCGGCCTGGGCGCCGACCAGTTCGACGCCATTGGTGGTGTAGACGGTGGTCTGGTTGGCATTGTTGGTGGAAACGCGGACATCCATCAACTGCGACAACGTGTCGATCGCCTGGTCGCGCTGATCCATCAGCAGCGCGGCGGTCGGATCAGTCGGCTTCAGTCCCTGCAGTTGAGTGTTAATGTGGGCGATCTGGGCCATCGCGGCATTGGCCTGATCCACCGAAAGGTTGATGTCCTGCTCGGCGTTGGAACGCAGGGTTTGAATGCCCTGCGTCGTCGAGTTGAGCTGCTGCGCGAGCGATTGCGCAGCATTAACCGCCGAGATCTGCGCCGATGAACTGCCCGAGGTCGTCTGCAGCGACTGCAGCGCGGTCGTAAAGTTCGAATAGGCGGTTTCGAGCGTGCCGGCATCTCCGGGAGTGCCGTAGACCGACTGCAATTGCGTCAAGACGTTTGCGATCTGGTCGGCATAGGCGCCGCCGGAACTTTCGGTCCGCAATTGGGTCTGGATGAACTGATTGAGCTGGCGATTGACGCCGAGCACGCTGACGTTGGCGCCGAGGTCGCCGGTCAGCGTCTCGATCTGGATGCTGTTTTGGTCGATGTAACCGGGCGTCTGCGCATTGGCGATGTTCGATGACACGATCGAAAGCGCGGCCTGGTTTGCGCGCAAACCGGACATCGCAGTGGCGAGAGCCGAACCCAAACTCATGGTAGCCGCCTCGGATCAGCCATGCCGATCTCTTGCAGAAAACATCAACGCAGCACGTTCAGGAGATCCTGGACCATGCTGTTGGCCGTGGTGATCACCTTGGTGTTCGCCGAATAGGCTTGCTGGGTCACGATCAGCTTGGTGAACTCGTCGGCAATGTCGGTGTTGGAGCCTTCCAGCGACGAGCCGCTGATGGTGCCCGACGCGCCGATGATCGCCGCGCCGGATTGATCGGTCACAGCGTAAGCGCCACCATCCAGGCTCTTGAGGTAATTGGTGCCGTTGAAGTGCGACAGCGTCACCGAAGCGAGGTCGAGGTTCTGACCGTTGGAGAAGGTGCCGATGACCAGGCCGCTGTTGCTGATCGCGACCGATTGAAGCTGGCCCGCGGCAAAACCGTTCTGCGATATGGTGTTGATGGTCGCTGAGCCCCCGGTGGAGGCAAATTGCGTCAGGCCGCCGGAGCCGACGTTGATGGTGATGTTCCCGAGATTCTGGCCGCTGACGGAGACATTCGGAACCGCTATCGCCGAGCCCGTTGGGCTTACCAGCGAGCCGTTGGCGCTGAATGTGAAGTTGGTGCCGATATTGACCCAGCCGACCTGGAGGCCAGTCGCGGTCGGGTTGGTCTGATAGAAAAGATTCCAGGTGTCCTGGTGCGGGCTACCCAGCGAGGCGCTGTCGACCTTGGCCCATCGCAATTGCAGGTTGACCGGCGTACCCGCCGCGTTGAACGCGGTCACCGCACCGCCGCTGATGGATTCCTTCTGAAACACCGAGGTGTCGTTGCCGATGACGAAGCCGGTACCGGCAGTGCCGCCGCCGGTGCGTGCCGCCGTCTCCGGCGAGGTGAAGCCGAGGGATCCAAACGCCGGCGCCGTGCTGGTGATGTTGAGATCCTGCGCCGTACCCGTGTGCAGCGTGATCGCGCCGGTGGCGGCATTGATCGTGGGGGCGACGCCGGTAATCGTGCCGATCTTCGTAAGCAACGTCCCGACGGTATCGGAGATGTCGATGTTGTTGCCGACCGTGCCGGCCGGCGAGCCGGTGTTCACGAATGTGAGCGTGGTGCCGTCGACCACGATGGTATCGCCGGCCGCGAAATTGGTTTGCAGCGAGTCGGTTGAAGGCGCGCCGGACAATGTCGTCGCCGCGGTGATCGGAGCAGGCGTTGCCGCCTTGTTCAAGGCGGCGGAGCCGGTCACCGTCGCGTCGCCGAACGGTGTCGCCGGCGTGCCTACCGGCAAGGGATTCTGGCTGAAATCGGAAGGATTCAAGCCACCCGCCGCCAACAACGTGCCTGCGGTGGCAGTGGTGCTCGCCGGCGTGTTCGGGGTGGTCGGCAGGTTGGCGGCATATTGAATCGCGCTGGTCGCCTGCGCCGGCACGAAATTGTTCTGGAATTGGAGCACCTGCGGAACGTTGCCGAGCGCGTTTCCGGTCTTTGGATCGACCGCCACCCCCATCAAATAATATCCCGCGCCGTTGACGAGGTTGCCGTTGGCATTGACCTGGAAATCGCCGCGCCGCGTATAGTCGGTCACGCCGGTGAAGACCGGCACGTTGTCGACGGTCCCGACGGCCTTTTGCACCGAGAAGAACCCGTCGCCGTTGATCGCCATATAGGTGGCGACCGAGGCTGCCGAGACGGTGCCTTGCGAAGAGATGGTGGCGCGCGCGAAGGCTGTGACCGAACCCGCCACCTGGCGGTCCGGTGTCGTCGCATCCGGAACGAGGTCGACGAAGTTGGTGCCTATGCCTTTATAACCCGTGGTCTGCGCGTTCGCGATATTTCCAGAGATGTTCTGGAGCGCGAAGGATTGCGCCTGCAAACCCGCCACGGAAGTATTGAGAGCATCGAAGATACCCATAACATCGTCTCCAAATTCGATCCGTGCGGCCAACCGGCTGACAAACCATGGCCGCAATCGAAGGAGACTTCGCAAGCCCTATGCCAAGATAGAAAAGATATCTATTTCAATGGGTTGAATAGAAATGCCCCGGTTGGAGACCGGGGCACAATTGCCGGGCGGGCAACAATTGCCGGGCCGAGGCTTGATCTCAGGTCGCCGACGGGGCGGCCGGATGAAACACCAGCGCGAAGCCGTCCATGCAGTAGCGCAAGCCGGTCGGCTTCGGACCATCGTCGAACACGTGGCCGAGATGGCCACCGCAGCGGCGGCAGTGAATCTCGGTTCGCGCCATCCCGAATGTGCGGTCCTCGGTCTTGCCGACGGCGTTCTCGAGCGGCTGATAAAAACTCGGCCAGCCGGTACCGCTCTCGAACTTGGTGTCCGAAGAGAACAGCGGCAGGTCGCAGCCGGCGCAGGCGAAGACGCCCTTGCGATGCTCCTTGAGCAGCGGGCTCGAACCCGGCCGCTCGGTGCCTTGCTTACGCAGGATGTCATATTGCTGAGGCGTCAGTTGCGCGCGCCATTCGGCGTCGGTTTTATCGATCTCGAATTTCTCCGCGGCTTGTGCCGGAGAACCTCGCAGCCAGCGGAAGGCGGCTAGGCCAAACAAACTTGCGACAGACGCGAGCAGGATACGGCGGTCGATCATGGCGGTCTCCGGTCGAGGCGAGAATGCTTCATCTTCAAAATACGGGGAGCAACGCTGGAAGTTACACCTAACCGGGCGGATTTCGCTCACTTTCTTGCGAGCAACCCAGGCAGGTAAAACTACGAGGCTCCCTCGCCTTCGCGATCTGGTTGAGGCGATGGTCCCGGTTGCGCGCGACCCGGCGGCGGCCGGCGCGTCGGCGGCCTGGTTCCGGCCTGGCGGTTGGCTGCGGCCAGACGCGCCTCTCGAGCGCGCTCCTGGATCCGCAATCTTTCGCGGTAACGCGCCAGTGCGCCGGTTGCAGCCGCGCTGCCGCGCGCCCACATGCCGATCGCGTGCCCAGCGAGGCGGCCGGTGGGGCCGCCGGCCCAGACCAATTCGAACGGCGAAAACAACCGCCAGCGTTCGTCGCCCCACAAAATGCTGCGCGCGATCAGTTGCCCCGCAATGGCCGAGGTGTTCAGTCCCTGGCGGCCGAAGCCGCTGGCGACCCACAAGCCCCGGCGCAACTGGCCGATCTGGGGCATGCCGTGCACCGTCTGCCCGATCGCGCCGCCCCAGGTCTCCGATATCTCGACCGGGCCGAGCTGCGGAAAAATCGTGCGGATTCTCCGCGCAATGGCCGGCGCAAAGCGCTCCGGCCGCGCCGCCCAGGTGGTCTCCGGGCTCGCCCACATCAGCCGGTCGCCATCGACGATGCGGAAGTGATCGATGCCGTTACTGTCGGCCACCGATCCGCGGAACGATATCGTCTCTGCAAGCCGGCCGCCGAGCGGCGCGGTCATCGCGGCATAGCGCCAGACCGGCAGCAGCGTCTCCGACAGCCGCCGCAATGCCGCGCCCAGATGCACGTTGCCGCAGAGCACGATGTGGGAAGCGCGCAACCGCGCCGAGGGCGTTACGATGCGCTTGCGAATGCCCGAGGGATCGATGCTGACGACCGGGGTGTCCTCGAAAATCCGCGCGCCCGCCCTTCGCGCCAGCGCCGCGAGACCATGAAAATATTTGCGGCCATCGACCTGAAACGCCCCGGGATAGTACACGCCGTGGAAATAGCGATCGGTCTTGAGCTCGGCGCGCACGCGATCGACCTGCCAACCCTCGACTTCCGTGTCAAAATCCTCGCCGAGCATTTGCAGCCGGCTGATCAATTGATCGCCGGCGTCGACGTTGGAGACCTCCAGCGCGCCTTCGCCGAGCGCGATACCCGGCATCAGTTCCTCGCTTGCGGTGGCCCGGACATACGCGGCGCCCTCTTTCGACAGCGCCCACAGTTCGCGGGCGTCTTCAAGGCCGACCCTTGCGATCAGGTCGCCGATCGGCAGGCCATAGCCGGGCATCACCGTGCCAAGCTGATGACCGGATGCGTTCCAGCCGAGGTGCCGCCCTTCGAGAACCGCGACGCTGGCGCCGAGCCGCGCCGCCTCCAGCGCCACGGTGAGCCCGGCAAGCCCAGCGCCCACAATGGCAATATCGACATCGAGGTCGAATGTGAGCCGCGAACGCCCTTGCATCGCCGCGGTGTCCGGTCCGTTGGTCGCGCTTGTGGAAGTTTCGTCCATATCGTTTTCTTACGGATCGATCCCGCGCTTGTCACCTTGTCTGGCAGGACGGCTTGTACATTAATCCGCCAGAGCTGAAACGAATTGGGATCGTGCCATGCGCCGTTTGATGCTGCTGCGTCACGCCAAGACCGAGAACGACGCGCCCTCGGGCCGCGATCAGGACCGCCGGCTCGACTGCCGCGGCCACAAGGATGCCGCAGAGATCGGCGGCTGGATCGGCCGCCACCCACCTTTTCCCGATTCGGTGCTGGTTTCGCAGGCGGTCCGGGCGCACCAGACCTGGGAAGTCGCCTGGGAGGCGATGAAGCAGCTGGCGCCGGAGCCACAGGTCGAGTTGGTTGCGGAACTGTATGGCGCCGACCCGTTGCAGCTTCTGGAAACCATTCGCTCGGCGGCCGGAACCGATCCGAAGCGGCTGATGCTGGTCGGCCACAATCCTGGAATGCACGAGCTGGCGCTGGCGCTGGCCGGCAGCGGCGATGCGGCAGGGCGCAAGGCGCTCGCTGACAATTTGCCGACGTCGGGTCTTGCGGTATTCGACTTCGATATCGACGACTGGGGTGGCGTGGCATTCCGTCGCGGACGCCTGGTGCTGTTCGTCAGTCCGAAGCTGCTAAAGCAAACTTCCGGCGATTAGCGCATGATCCGCCAGAGCGTGAGCAAATGGCGCCAAGGTCATGCACGCTTTGTATAATCTGGAGCGCACCCGGGCGCAAATCCGCCGGATGCGTCGCCGGGGTGTGAGTTTGTGCTAGGCTGAAGTCCAAGCGGAGGCGCGGATGTTCAAGTCCATTCTGGTACCGATCGATCTCGCCGATACCGATCTGGCAAAACCAGCGATCGCCACGGCAGCGACGCTGTCGCAGACCTGGAGCGGGGTGGTACGCCTGCTGAATGTGCTGCCGATGACGCCGGTGATGCTGGCGGAATACGTACCTGCCGATTTCGACACCCAGCAGCGCCAGACCTCCGGGGAGGCGCTCGCGATCGTGGCCCGCGAATCCGGCATCGACGCCGAGCGGATTTCCACCATGGTGCGCCAAGGCGGCATCTATCACGAGATCCTCGAAGAGGCCGCGGCGATGAAGGCCGACCTGATTGTCATGACCTCGCACCGGCCGGCGATGCGCACCTATTTTCTCGGCTCCAATGCCGGTCATGTCGTGCGCTACGCCAAATGTTCGGTGCTGGTGGTGCGGCACTAGGCGCTCTTGGCGCTGTTCCGCCGAGCCGGAACCTGCTCGCACATCGCCGGCCCGATCATCAGCGCACCAAAGAGCCGTCCGGGCCGCACGCAGATCCTGGTCCGGCGCGCTGCGCTCTTGACTCTTTCAAACAGGCCACTCCGCGATGAAGCCCTTGGCCTTGTACGGCTCGATCTTGTCCCATTCGCTGAGAATCCGGCTCCGGAAAACAGGATCGGTGTGCCAGAGCGCGCGGGGCGTGGCGAAGCTGTCCACGGTGATCAGCATCTTCTCCACCTGCGGCCAGTGCCGCTGCAGCGTCATCGGGTAGCGGCGCGCGGTCCAGCTATTGCCGAGGCAGATCACGCTGCGGATATTTTCCAGCCCAAGCGTCGCTTCGATGATCGGCAGAGAAAGGACGACGTTTTCACCTGTGTTCACCGCACGATGTTCTTCCAGGATGCGCTCCGGCGGGATGCCCCCTGCCACCATCGCGTTCTTGATGATCTCGCACTCCGAACGCGTTGAGCCCGGCGTCACTCCGCCACTGACGATCGACCAGCGAAACAAGTCTTCGCGCCAGAGCCTGCAGGCTTCATCGGCACGGCGCGCCACGTCCTCGCGGGTGCCGAACACGAACAGCAGATCGGCGCGCTTGATCGGGGTCGAGATCAAATGCGTTGCGTTGATCGCTGCAATCTCGGCCGCGCTCGGCAGTCGGTTGCTATCGCCTTCCACTCTCCGCCTCGCAGCAGCGCCAAAAGCGCCAAACAGGCCGCCACGATGCCGTGCGCGGGCTCTATCGCGAAGTCACTATTCGTTTCGCTTGATTGCAGCACGTTGCTCACGGCAGCAGCGTTTCCGGCAAGCGATCGAACCTATAGCTGCGCGGCCGGTTGCGCCTGACAAAGCCGCCGATCTGCCAGCCAAACAGCGCCGCGAAACCGACCAGAAACAATGCGCCGGCCCATTGGCCGGTGGCGACCGCGCGAATAAGGAGCCCGGTGACCGCGACGGCAATTAGCGCCAACAGCGCGATGCCGGCGGCATAGGTGATCGGACCGACGCCGCCGATCAGCGCAGCCCTGCTGCCGGCATTTGCCAGCCGCTCGTGCAGCAGCCTGACGAAGGCGCGGTAATCCTGGTCCTGCGGCGCCATCAGGGCGACGGTCTGCCAGCTCGTCGAGAGGATGACGAGGCGCTGACGGTCGCCGCATTCGATGTCGGCGCGAAAACGACGCGACTGCATCGACACCGGCCGATACGACAGCCGGATCGCCGAAATCTGGCCGTACGGCCAGACCCCGGATTTGCTGCCGGCCTGCCACGACAAGCCTCGGTCGGTCAGCTCGAATTGATGCGCCGAGCCGATCAGCGAGGCCTTGTAGGCATAGCGCAGGTCCGCAGCCGGTTTGTTCGGCAGATCGATCCTCATATGCCGGACCTTCCAAAAAAGACGGTTTGAACTGTTGGCGTCTGCTTGCGCGCCCCGCCGGACTTATCTTACAAGCCGCGGATGGCCCAGACGACTTATTTTCCGCGCCGCCTGATTCTTGCCGGCGCGATGGTTTCAGGCGTGCTGCTGGCGCTCGCGGTTCACATGCTGGGCGCGCGCCTCGGCCTTGATCTCGGCGGCCTGTGGCGATCCGACACCCGCGAATTCATGCCGGCGGGTTCAGCCATTGCCTGGTGGCTGATCGCGACGGTTGGCTTCTGCGGCGGCTATTTCACCGCGACGTTGATGGACAGCGCAGTCTCCGGGCAGATTCCGCAGCGGATGCGGCAATTCCTGATTGCGGTCGGCGTGCTGGTGCTGGCAGGCGCGGGTCAGGCCGCCTCCGCGCCCAGTCCGATCCCGACGATCTCGGGCGTGCTCGCAGGATTAGCGGCGCTCTGCCTCGGCGCCGCGATGGCATTCTGCGGCGCGCACTTCGCGCTGCGCAAGGCTTGAGGCTGCGCGCTGCCCTCTGAAATTCTTCGCGCATCGAAATGACGCCGTGTGGCAAGTGCGGACATATTCGGCGTCATCGCCATCCGGCGCGGTGCAGCGCCTCGGTGACTAGCTTCCCGTCTTCAGGATTGGCATAAGGAAACCATGCGGCAAATTCGCCTGCGGTAAGTCCAGGATAGTCACGTTTCAGTTCCGCGGTCGCCACGGCGGCCTCTGAGTGATGATCACAGTTGGATAGGCACGCGGCAAGGATCTGGCGGCCGAGCCAGAATCTTGGCTGCAGGCGCAGAGCCCAATGCGCGGTCTGCAAGGATTCTTCATGGTTGCCGAGATGCATGTCAGCGAGCGCTTTGGACGGCAGGCACAGCCCCATGCCGGCGTCGCCGACCCGCAGTCGCATAGCGGTTCGGATAAATACCTTTGCCGCGTCGAACTCGCCGGTCATCACAGCGTGATAGCTGCGCGCCGTTGAAGCCAGGGCAAAACTCGGATTGAGAGAAACAGCCCGTTCGAGGAAATCGTTCGCATCGTCATGACGTCCTTGCCAATCGAGCGCCTGCCCCAGGACGTTACATGCCTTTGCCTCGGACGGATCAATCTCCAATGCCCGCCGGGCGCATGTCTCGGCGTCGCGAAGCGCAGTGCTCCATCCGGTGTTCCTTTGCACCTGCGCCGAAAGATACGTTGTGACGGCCATCATCGCATGCGCGTGCGCATATGTGGCGTCCTCCTTGATCGCACTTCGGAAAGAATCGAGCGCCTCCGCCCATCGTCCCGCGTAAAACAGGCTGTAACCAAGGACCAGGTGCTGGTAGGCCACTTCAGATCCTGTCGCAGCGAGTGTTGGCCGGCGCAGTGCCTTGCGCTCGCTCTCTGCGACCGCTGGATCGAGGGCAGCCACGATCAGCGGACAAACTTCCGATGCCCATGACAAAGGGTTTGCTCCGGTTGCGTCATAGCGCTTAGCCCATCGGATATATCCCGTCTCGGCCTCGGCAAGTTCTATCACCAGCGAAAGACAATCGGTTCGTTCGGTGATGGTGCCGTAAATCAGATAATCTGCACCGGTCAGTTGCGCAAAATCCTTCGGAATAAAGGGTGCGCCACCTTTGACGCTGTGGGCTGCGGCGCGTGAAAGAACACTGAACCAGCGGCAACCGGACAGCGTCAACGTGATGTCATCCGACAGCGCCGTCGCCAACGCTAATCCGGATGCACCCGCACCCTCATGGCGAAACGGCAGGACCGCCACAACCGGGGCGTCGGACTGGGTCTTGGTCCATGGATCTCGGTGGACGTAAGCCGGACGCCTGAGGATTTGCGACGCTACGGCAATCTGGCGTGGCGCTGATCTCAATGTGACGTACGCATGATGGAGTTCGGGCGGTGGCTCTTCACTGAATTCAAGCCTCAAGCGTCGGGCGTAGCGCTCGTAATGCAGAAGTGCCTCCTGGGTGCGACCGCTCACCGCCTCGATCTCCATCAGCCGCGATACGGCCTGGCAGCTCATCGGCGAAAGTTCGATTAAGCGCAACAGCGCTCGGATGGCGCGGTCGCGATTGCCGGGATCTAGATCTCCGGCCGTAGCATGAAGCACGACCGTCTCGACCTTTGCTTCAAGGTGTGATTTCTGGATCGCAAGCCATTGAGAGAATGGCTCCGACCCCACGGAGGCGCCGGCGAGCAGCGGTCCGCGGTACAGATCGAGCATCGCCTCGGCGTGCTCCAGATCGTTTTTCTTCGCAAGCCGCTCCAGGCGCCAAACATCGCAATCGACGATCGTCGGACCAAGTGCGACGCCGGTGCGGGAAGCCTCTACAAGGCCCGGACCATCGACAGGGATGGCGCGCAGTTCGAAAAGGACCTGCCGAAGACTGGCCTGTGCCTGTTCCTTGAAGCGATCCGGCCACAAGAGATCAACAAGCACTTCTCGGGTCTCGCTGTGGGACGCCTTCAACGCCAAATAGGCGAGCATGGCTTGTGCCCGGCGCAGGGCAACCTGGCCTGCTTGCGTCCCGTCTTTCACAAGGGCGAAGCCACCAAGCAACTGGAGCTGCAACCCTATTTCAGCGCCGATCACAGAATCCTCCGAAAGCAGCCGGGCGGCAACTGGATGGTCCAGCAGCGAAATGATTGTCACGTTAGCAGAAATAACGCCGATACAATCCGTCCTGCTTGCACAAATGACGGAGACATAACGCTCCCGGTATAGCTTCCTTGAGGCGAGGCAAGCAGATCGCTTGCCGATCGAAGGGACTGAAGGGAGCCTACTCATGCTACAGAAATACATCATCGAACGAGATATTCCGAAGGTTGGCACGTTCGAGCGAGATCAGCTCAGAGAGGCGGCGAAAACCTCGAACGCGGCGCTTGCCAAGCTGGGCCCCGACATCCAGTGGGTCGAGTTGTACGTCGCAGAAGACAAAACATTCTGCGTCTACCTGGCGAAGGACGAAGGCGCTATTCGACGCCACGCAGAAATCAGTGGATTCCCTGCCACCAAGATCACCACGGTGAAGCGAATGATCGACCCGACAACCGCTGCTGCGTGATCGCGAGGCGGGCCAGCGTTGTGCAGGTAGATGGCGATGCGGGTTGTTGCGGAAGCGGCCCGCCGCCATTGAACCCTGCGCCTTCGCGTTGAGTCATTCGCAACCGGCTCTGGCCAGATGTGCCAAACCCGGAGGTCGACTCACTCGATCACCTCGTCGGCGCGGGCAAGCACTGATGGCGTCAGCTGGATGCCAAGTGCCCTGGCTGTCGTAAGATTGATTACGAGGTCGAATTTGGTCGGCTGCTCGATCGGGATGTCCGCCGGCTTCCCCCCGCGCAGTATCTTGTCGACATCATCACCGGAACGCCGGAACAAGTCTGGAAAGTTTGCGCCATAGGACATCAGGCCTCCGGCTTGGACATGCTCCCGAAAGGGTTCCATTGTCGGCAGTCGCGCTGCCACCGCCAAAGTGTTCAGACGAATTCGGTTGGTGTTCAGGAGCGGGTCGTCACAAACATAAAGGGCATCTACACGGCCCTTGAGCGCCTCGAAGGCTAGTGCAATATCCTCCGCTCGCCGGATTTCGAAGGTCGAGACGGCCGAGCTGTTCTTCACAGCGGGCAAACAAAAACGCCGCGCCATAAACCGGCGCGACGTTTGTCTCAGACGCGTTTGCCAGATCAACTCGCGGCGCGAAGATTGACCTTACTTTCCGCCATCGAGGTCAGTTTCTTGTCGGTGGCTTTTTCCTCATCGAGTGTCTTCTGCAGGATGCTGGCGCAATCGTTGCGGCCAAGCTGCTTGGCCCAGGCGATCAGGCTTCCGTAGCGCGCGATCTCGTAATGCTCGGCGGCTTGGGCGGCGTTGATCAAGGCGGCATCCAGCACGGCTTGGTCGGCGACCTCGCCGGCAACCTCGTCCGCCTCCTCGACGATGCCATCAATTGCCGGGCAATCGACCGCCTTCACTTCGGCGCCGTACATCTTGAACACCTGCTCGAGGCGCTGCACATGGGTCTTGGTCTCCTCGAGATGGGTTAGAAAGCCCTGTTTGAGCTGCTTGTCGGCGGCCTTGTCGGCCATTTTCGGCAGCGCTTTCACGAGTTGCTTCTCGGCATAGTAGATGTCCTGCAGCTGGTGCACGAACAAATCGTTCATTGTCTTGATGTCTTTGGTGAAGAGTCCCATTGCTCGGTCCTTTGTTGTTTCGGGAACACCGCGGGCGGGCCTGTTTAAACCCGGACGCCGATGCTCGATCTCGAATACCGACGCTAACCGGCGGAGCGTGCGGACGTTCCTGGGCGCCGCTCAAAACCCCGCGATGGAACAGCGCGGAACAACCCTGCCGCGTCGCAACGTTCGGTCCGGGAGCGACCGCAACTCCGACTCGAATCTGCTGCGTCAGGACATATGTAGGACATATGACAGCCGCGCCGATCGAAGGCTGAAGCTTCCGTTGTCAAGGACTGCACAACGAAACGTTTTTGCCCTATGGATCGTTGAGTTCTGGTTGCCGCCCTGCCGGGAGGATGAATGCACGGACTGCTGACCGCGCTTGGGCGTGGCTTCAACAAATGGATCGGCTGGAAACGGCTGGGTGTCGCGGCGAGCCTGCTTATCATCGCCTTTGCGGTGACCACTCTGGCCCGCACCCTCCGGGGCGTCGATGCCGGAGTAATCCTGACCGCCTTGACGGAACTGCCGCGCTACGACATCGCGCTCGCCGCGCTGTGCGTCGTCGGCGCATTCTGCACGCTGACGCTTTATGATTTCTTCGCGTTGCGCACCATCGGCAAGAAGCAGGTGCCGTACCGGATCGCGGCGCTGTCGAGTTTCACCAGCTACACCATCGGCCACAATATCGGCGCCACCGTCTTCACCGGCGGCGCGATCCGCTTCCGGATCTATTCCGATTACGGGCTGAGCGCGATCGACGTCGCAAAGATCTGTTTCCTGTCGGGCCTGACGTTCTGGCTCGGTAATCTGTTCGTGCTGGGCTTTGGCATGGCGTGGCAACCCTGGGCGGCATCCGCCATGGATTTGCTTCCGGCCGCGATGAACCGGCTGATCGCAATCGGCTGTCTCGGCGGCATCGCCAGTTATTTCTTCTGGCTGGTTACCGGCAAGAACCGCCGCGAACTCGGTCAGAATGGCTGGAAGGTCGTACTGCCGACGGCGCGGCTGACGCTGGTGCAGGTCCTGATCGGCGTGGTCGATCTCGGATTCTGCGCGATGGCGATGTATCTGCTGATGCCGGTGCAACCCGGCATCGATTTCGTTTCACTGGCGGTGGTGTTCATCCTGGCGACGCTGCTGGGCTTCGCCAGCCATGCCCCGGGCAGCCTCGGCGTGTTCGATGCTGCGATGCTGGTGGCGCTGCCGGAGTTCGGCCGGGAACAATTGCTGGCGACGCTATTGGTGTTTCGCATCCTGTATTTCATGATCCCGTTTGGAATTTCGATCAGCATCATGGGCACGCGCGAGCTTTGGTTCAACATCGTGCGGCCCTGGCAGGAACGCCGCAGGCTGAATGACGGCTTCCGGGCTCCCGCCACCGTGGCGCGTCCTTCCAAGCGTCCACGACCTCGGCCGGTCCAGCCGGTGAAGCGCCGCCAGGCGCGCGGCTAGTCGGGACGGCCGCGGATCCGGACACTCTTATTTCCGCCCCATCCGTGCCGTCAAACGCATCATGATCCGAATTCAATTCCGTTTCATCGCTGGGTGCGCGCTGCTGGTGGCCGCGCTCGCTGTCTTGCCGCCGCGGTGGGCCAGGGCGCAGACCTCCCCCGCCGCGGCGCCGGATCTCCCGCCGGCGGCGCAGGGCATGGCCGAGAGCCCGATCCAGATTTCGTGGGAGGTCCGCAGCCGCTTCCGGCTATTCCGCGAAGAGCGCGATTTCCTGTTGCATACCGACAGCGCGCGCGGCCGCAGCGTGCTCGCGTCGGAGCAGGCGCTGGAGCTGCAGAGCGATGGCCGCGGCTGGGCGCGCAACACGGTCAACCGGCTCTGCATCGATCTGCTGGGCCGGGTCAGCGAGCCCTGCACCCGCGATAACGTCAAGGAGAGCTATCTGACGCCGGCCGACCATCCGGTAACCGTTCGGCTGACCGGCGCGGTTCCGGTTGGCGCTACGTGTGCGTGGTCGTTCGACGACGGCGATGGTCCGCAGGCCTCCACCTTCGATTGCGCCGAGCCGGTCAATCTCCGCGTGCGCTATGGCCGCGTCACCGTTGCAACCGTGGAGATCGCCAGCGCCGAGGCGCCGCAACGCCTCTCCACCGAGATCAATGTGCGGGACGTCTTCATCGCCGGTCTCGGCGACAGCATCGCATCCGGTGAGGGCAATCCGGACCGCCCGATCGCACTGGCCGACGAGGGCTTCTGCTTTCGCTCTTATTTCTTGGGCACCGCGGGTGCGCAATACTATCGCCCGAGCCGCGCCGGCTACAAAGGCGGCCGGGCCTGCGAAGCGCCGGACAGCTTGCAGGTATGGCAGCGGCAGAGTGCGTTGTGGTTCAACTCCGCTTGCCATCGCTCGCTTTACAGCTACCAGACCCGCACCGCTCTCGCGCTCGCGGTGCAATATCCGCACATCGCGGTAACCTACCTGCCGCTGGCCTGCACCGGCGCTTCGATCCACGATGGACTGTTCGGCGGGCAGCGGGCGCGGGAATGTCCGCCCACCAGGGCCGGGACCAACTGCTCCGGCACCGTGAATGCGCAACTGGCCGAATTGCGCGCCGCGGTCGGCGCTGCGCAGAAGCGCCAGCCCGAACGCAGGCTCGACCTGATCCTGCTGTCGATCGGCGCCAATGATATCAATTTTTCCGGGCTGGTCACCGACGTGATCGTCGGCACCCCGACCGAACGGGTGCTGTTCAGGCGCACCGGCATGATGGGATCGGTGGACGATTCGCGTGCGGCCTTGGCGCGCGAACTGCCGCAAGGTTTCGGCAAGCTCAGAGAAGCGCTGAAGCCGCTGGTCGGCGGCGACCTCTCGCATGTGGTGTACGTCTCTTATGCCAACCCGACGCTGACCAATGGCGGAGCGCCTTGTCCCGGCGGCCGCGCCGGCTTCGATATTCATCCCTCGTTCAATGCCGAGCCGCAGCGGCTGGCCAATGTCTCGGCCTACATCGAGAGGGAATTCCTTCCGCGGCTGAAGGCGCTGGCATTATGCCAGTCCGGCGTGTTGTGCCGCGATCCCGCCGCCGATCGCATGACGTTCGTCGACACGCATCAGGCCGCTTTCGCCGACCATGGATTTTGCGCGCGCGCCGCCACCGACCCGGAATTCGACCGCGCGTGTTTCTCAGCCGACGGCGACAGCTTCGATCCGGATATCGTCACCGCCGCCAACCAGCCGATGCGGTGCGGTCGCAGCGCCTCCGAATATCGCGCCTACCTTCCTCGCGCGCGCTGGATCCGCGACGCCAACGACAGTTACTTTGCGGCGATGACCTACCCGCAGGGGCTGCCCTCCTCCAGTCAGCCCGCAGACATCCATGATGCGACCTGGGGCATTCTTTCCGCGGTATATGGCGGCGCGGTGCACCCTTCGGCCGAAGGCCACGCTGCGATGGCCGATGCGGCTCTGCCGGCGGCGGCTTCGGTGCTTCAACTCGATGCGACCTTGCCCGAGGTGACGCAGGAGCCCGCCACCCCCATCGTGATAGCGCCCGACCCGCGTTGAACGCCTCGCCGCCGCGCAAACTACTTCGGCGGTGGCGGCGGCGCGCTCTTTTTCGCCGTAGCGGGAGGCTTTGCAGCTGGCGGCGGCTTCACCGAAGCCGCCTGCGCCGGCAGATATTTGGCGATGACGGCGGGATCGACCTGGGCCATCGCCGTATCCGGCAACCGAAACCAGGTCTCATCCTTGCCGAACAGCGAAATGCCGAGATAGCCGCGCAGCGTCAACGTCTGCCCGTCGGGGCTGACGGTCATCTTGGCTTTGTAGATTTTACCGTCCTGCGGATTGAGGACGTTGCCGCCCTCATATTTCAATCCGTCGCGCTTCATGTCCCTGACAAAGGAAATTCCAAGCAGCGGCGCATTCTTGCGGTCATCGGTGCATGCCGAGCAGACCTCGTTGGGGTCATCGCCGGGGCGCAGAAAGGCCTTGGCGACGACGCCTTCAAAGATGCCATCGTGGTCAACGAACAGGAACCACGCCACCGGGTTGCCATCCTCGACCTTCTGCCAGAGGCCAGCAGCCGACGGCTCGGCCGCCTGCGCCGAAAATGCAAGCATGGCAGCAATTGCGAACGCCGCCATCGCCGGCAGCATCAATCGCGATCTGGATAGCGCACTCCGCATCAGCATCACCTGACCAATTCACAAAATGTATTGGCCGCAGACTACGGCCATTTCGAGGATGGTTCCAGTACCCGGGTTTCGTGCGGCTGCAGCCCTGCTGCTCGGCCATCTTTCGGCTATAGTCAACCGACCCCGAGCTTCTTCTGCAGGCTCGAGGACGAGGTCGTGTACTGAAACACCAACCGCTTATCCGGATAGACATAACGGTGCGCTCTCTGCGCCATCAGCGCACCCTCGTGGAAGCCGCACAGGATCAGCTTGAGCTTGCCGGGATAGGTGTTGATGTCGCCGATCGCGAAAATTCCGGGCACGCTGGTCTCGAATGCCGATGTCTCGACCGGCACCAGGTTGTTCTCAAGCGCAATGCCCCAGTTCGCCACCGGACCGAGCTTCATGGTCAGGCCGAAGAACGGCAGCATGGTGTCGCAGGCGATTTTCGAAACGGCGTTGTCCTGGCCTTTGACGGTGGCCGCCGACAGCACGCCGGCCTCGCCCTCGAGTCCCGTCACCTGACCAATCCTCAAATCCATTTTTCCGGAGGCCACTAGCGTGCGCATCTGTTCGACGCTGTGCGGGGCTGCGCGGAAATCGTCGCGCCGGTGCAACAGCGTCACGCGTCTGGCGATCGGGTGCAGGTTGAGCGTCCAGTCCAGCGCGGAATCGCCGCCGCCGACGATCAGCAGGTCCTTGTCGCGAAACTGCTCCATCTTGCGCACGGAATAGAACACCGAGCTGCCTTCATAGGCCTCGATGCCCGGCACCGGCGGCCGCTTGGGCTGGAACGAGCCGCCGCCGGCCGATATCACCACTACCTTGCACTCGAATACGTTGCCGGCATCGGTGGTGACGCGAAAAGCGGGATCGCCGATCTTCTCGATCTTCTCCACCATTTCATTGAGATGGAAAGTCGGATTGAACGGCTTGATCTGGTCCAGCAGCGCGTCGGTGATGCCCTGGCCGGTGACGAACGGGACGCCCGGAATGTCATAGATCGGCTTTTCCGGATAGAGCTCTGCGCATTGGCCGCCGATCTTGTCGAGGATGTCGACGAGATGCGCCTTCATGTCGAGCAGCCCCAGTTCGAAAACGGCAAACAGCCCGCACGGGCCCGCGCCAATAATCAGCACGTCGGTTTTGATCGCTTCGCTCATATCGCTTCTTTTCGGTTGAATGCTGCCGGCTGTTTGGCTGCGCCTGTCTAGCCAACGCGGCGGCGCGAGGAAAGCCATAATACGGCGCTGGCCGACCGCGACAACCCCTTGCCGCAGTTCGACAACTGGGCTGTATGGAGCCCTCAACTTGGGAGATCGTCGCCAGTGACCGCAGCCCGCCCTGTCCGATCGACCCCGCGCCTGGAGGATTTTCCGTACCGCCTGACCGACAACGTGCGCTTTGCCGATCTCGACCCCAATCAGCACGTCAACAACGCGGTGTACGCAACCTATTTCGAGACCGGCCGCGTGACGCTGGTCAAGGACCGCGGATACGGCCTGATGCCGCCGGGGCTCAGCTGGATGCTGGTGCGCCTCGACATTCATTTCCGCGCCGAGCTGCGCTGGCCGGGCGTGATCGAGATGGGGCTCGGCGTCTCGAGGTTCGGCCGAACCTCGGTGACCTTCGATCAAGTGGTGTTTTCGGAAGCACGATGCGTCGCCTCGGCGCAATCGGTGACGGTGCTGATCGATGAGGCGAGCCGCAAACCGACCCGGCTGACGGAAGCGATCATCGGCAGTTTCCAGCGCTGGAAGCGGCGCGGAATCGACGGGGCTTGAGGCGAAGCCGGTTCAGGCTTGCCGCTCCGGGGTCGAGACCACGAGACCGTCGAGTTCGTCGCTTACCTTGATCTGGCACGACAGCCGTGAATTCGGCCGCACGTCGAAGCCGAAATCCAGCATGTCCTCCTCCATCGGCGAGGGTGCGCCGACCTTCTCGCTCCAGGCCGCATCGACATAGACATGGCAGGTGGCGCAGGCACAGGCGCCGCCGCATTCGGCTTCGATGCCGGGGACGCCATTGCGGATCGCGGCTTCCATCACGGTGGCGCCGTTTTCGACGTCGATGGTGCGGGTCTCCCCGGTGTGGTCGGTGAAATGTATCTTGGCCATGATTGCCCGTGCTGCCGGATGAGGAGGTCCGGCCAGTCCTATAACGGGTCGATCCGCTCCGCGCCAGCGGCCGCGGCCAAAACTGCGGCGAAGTTCTGCCGTGCGTCTGATGCACGCTCAGGAGCGGCGCAGGATCGCGTCTACCGCGGCACGCGCCAGCGCCGTCGCCGCGGCGAGTTCGGCGAGCGCCTGCGAGGGATCGGCGCCGGTCCGTATTACCACTTCCAGATCGGAGGCGGCTTGCGCCACCGCGAACGCACCGATCGCGCGGGCCGAACCCTTGAGCGTATGCGCCAATGCGGCCGCCTCGGGCGGCATGGTTGCGAGCGTGCCCATCAGGTTTACGGCCTGGGCCGAAAACATCGCGAGCACCTCGCGTTCGAGGCCGCCATCGCCGAGCGTCATGCGTCGAAGATGATCGATATCGATCGGAGCGTCGTCGGGAACGAGCGGCGGCGATGGCATCCAGTCGATCCGTTCCAGATGAAGCGGCATGGCGAGAACCAGGATTGCGCTGCCCATCGACGGGCAGCGGAATTCTCGACAGCCAATCACGGAAATGATTAACGGAACCTTTTGCCGATCTGCCGCAAGCACGCCTTGTTTTTGACGAAGAGTCGCCGCAATTAACCCCGGCAAACTAGAATTCTGTGGAACAATAAGACCTTAACACCCGCTTCGGTTAACGATGATTAAGATTGTATTAACCGCGGGCATTTCATTCGCATCGCCTTGTCAATAGGATGATTCCGGATGGGGTAGCGGACAAGCCGGCCGAAGTGCCGCGCTTGCGTGGCCGGCGTGGGCATGAGAATCGGCTTCGATTTTCGCGAGCGACGATCGCGCAATACTGTTCGGGACGGGTAAAGGTAACACGAGGGCTCAGACTGAAAATGGCGAACAATCCCAAGAAGGTCAAAGACCCTACCGAAGTCGCGCTTTCTGCCATTCAGGAAGCCTTGAACATCAGTGACGCGGCCGTGACGGATAACGCGCGGAGTTCGATGCGCAACGATGTGGTGCCGGCCAACTCGTTGTCGGCATCGGCGTACATCGACAGCGCATTCGACGCCCACCCGAGCGCCGAGCAGCCGATGTTCGAGCCGATCGAGGAGCCGCGCCCAACCACCCGCCGCGCCGCCAATGACGACCGCGAAACCATCGGCCAGATTCTGCAGGCCATCCAGAAGGGCCGCCCCGCCCGCAACGTCTACGCACTCGCGACGCTGTTTGCCGGCGTCTGGGTTGTCGGCGCCGGGCTGTTGACCGTCAGCTTTTTGCCCGCGCTCCAGGCAGCGATCGGCCAGGGCAGCGGCGGCACATTGGCGCTGGCCGGCCTTGCCGCGTTGTTCTTCGCCCCGGTGTTGCTGTTCTACTTCCTCGCGAGCCTTTCCTGGCGCGGCCAGGAGTTGCGCATGATCGCGCAGTCGATGGCGCAGGTCGCGATCCGATTTTCCGAGCCCGAGGGCGCGGCCAGCGACTCGATGGTCACCGTCGGTCAGGCGATCCGCCGCGAGGTCGCGGCGATGGGCGACGGCGTCGAACGCGCCATCGCGCGCGCCGGCGAGCTCGAAACGCTTGTTGCCAACGAGGTCTCGGCGCTCGAGCGCGCTTACAGCGACAATGAGGTGCGCATCCGCGCGCTGCTGCAGGACATCGCCCACCAGCGCGACAATCTGGTCGGCCAGGCCGAACAGGTGCGCAGCGCTATCTCCGGCGTGCAAATCGACCTGCGCCACGATATCGCGCTGATCTCGGATGCGATCGCCTCCCGCGTCGATGAGGTCGCCAAGAGCATCACCGGTGCCCTGGAAGAACGCGGCGCCCACATTACCAGCGCGCTCAGCAACGCCGGCGACAACATGATCCTCGCGCTCGGCGAGCGCGGCGGCGACCTGCTCGATCGGCTTGAGGAAGCCAGCGCCGAGACCACCCGCGCGGTGCTCGACGCCAGCGAGCGCCTCACCACCAGCCTCAATTTCAAGACCGGTCATGTCCATGACGAGTTCGCCGACCTGGCCGACCGCGTCCATGAGATGCTGAACGAGCGCGTTGACCGCATCACCAGCGAGTTCGAGCAGCGCTCTTCCACCATCGTCGACGGAATTTCGGACCGCACCGAGCAGGTCCACGATTCACTGAAGAATTCCAGCGATTCGCTGCTGCTCGAGCTGGAACTGCGCAGCGGCGATCTCGTCACCAAGATCGACGAGGCCGGCAACCGGCTCGCGACCCAGATCATGACCTCCGGCGACAAGGCCAGCGACGCGCTGGATGTGACCGTCAACTCGCTGGTGGCGAAGGTCGTCAGCCAGACCGAAACCGCGCACGACACCCTGTCCCTGCAGATCGGCGCGTTCGATGAGCTGGTGAAGAACCAGGGCAGCGAACTGGCGGAGAAATTCGCGCGCGACAGCGGCACGCTGGGTGCCCTGATTACCCGCCACATCTCGGAATTCGACCGCACCGTCAAGACCTTCGGCGGCGAGATCGTCGAACGCATGGGTCAGCGGACCGAGCATATCGCGGAGTCGCTGAAGAGCTATGTCGACACCTTCGACACCCGCCTGACCTCCAATGGCGGCGAGATCACGGCTTCGCTCGACCAGCGGCTGCTGCAGTTCGAGACCACGCTCGGAAACCGCGTCGCCGATATCGACAGCTCGCTCGACAACAAGATCAAATCGCTCGAACAGAGCTTCGACACCCGGGCAAGCTCGGTAACCGAAGCCATCGACAACCGCCTCGGTGCGCTGACCTCTTCGCTCACCGACGGCGCCGCGCAGGCGATCCATTCGATCGATACCCGCCTTACCCTGCTCACCACGTCGCTAACCGACGGGACCGCGCAGGCGATCGCGGCCGTCGACCAGCGTATCGCGAACGTGACCGGAACCATCGATGGCCACAGCACCCAGCTGACCGAGACCATCACGGCGCGGTTCCAGGAAATCCACCGCGGCATCGAAACCCGAGTCGGGGCCGTCGCCAACGATATCGACGTTCGCGTCGCGCAATTCGAGGACCTGCTGGGCTCGCGCATCGAAGCCGTTGCGGGCCGCATCGAAAGCAGCGGGCGGCAAGCCAGCGAGGGGCTGATCGCCCGCGCCGAGGAATTGTCGCTTGGCATCAGGTCGCATGTCGACGATGCCGAGCGCTCGCTCACGAACCTCGTCGTCAACACCAGCGAGACCATTCAGACCGGCGCGCGCGCCGCGCAGCAGTCGTTGCTCACGGTATCTTCCGATGTCGGCGCCCAGCTGAAGCTGACCTCGGCCGAAGTCGAGCGCGCCCTGACCGCGGTCGGCACCGGCGCCGCGAACTCGATCCTGACCAGCGCCCGCGACGCCCAGGCCACTTTGGTGGCAGCCTCCGGCGACGCCGCCAACCGCGTCAAGTCGCTGGCGGTCGACGTCGAACGCACCTTGACCGCGGTCGGTGCCGACACCGCCGCCTCGATCCTGAACAGCGCGCGTGAGGCGCAGGGTTCGCTGCACGCGACCTCCGCCGAGGCGGCCAGCCAGATCAGGGCGATCTCGACCGAGATCGAGCGTTCGCTCTCCAACGTGACCGCCAACACCACCGACAATATCGCGAACAGCGCCCAGAGCGCGCAGAGCGCGCTGGTGGCGGCATCGAACGAAGTCAGCTCCAAGGTCAAGTCGACATCGGCCGAGGTCGAACGTTCGGTTCTCGCGGCCAGCGGCGCCTTTGGCTCCGCGATGACCGGGAAGACCGACGAAATCGTCAATTATGTCCAACAGCAGACCGATCGGCTGGCGCAGATGATCGACGGCAAGCGCGGCACCCTGGTCGAGGCCATCGGCGCCAAGTCCAACCAGCTCACGGCCGAGATCGACCGCGTCACCTTGGAGGCCCTGAAATCGATCGAGACCCGAAGCCAGACGTTCTCGCAGGGGATGCTGGGCAACGGCACCGAGGTGGCGCGGACGATCACCTCGGCGGGCGAGCTCGCCACCGGCGCCGTCGGCAAGTCGCTGAAGGAGCTCGAGCAAGCGTCGCGCTCGGCAATCGACCAGTCGCGTCAGGTCTCGATCGCGGCGGTCACCGAGATGCAGGAAACCAGCAAGATCCTGCGCACCGACACGGTCGCGCTGTTCGAGCGGCTGCGCGAAGGCAACATCCTGCTGCAGGAGGTGCTGACCGGCGCCCACGACAATCTCAATTCGCTGGAGCGCGCCCTGGTCACACGCGTGGCCGATTTCGTCTCGGCCATGAACGACGTCACCTCGCGCAACGGCGTCGCCACCCAGACGCTGGAAGACCAGTTGAAGATCTTCAATGTCAAGACCGCCAGCGCGCTGCAAGATCTCGGCTCGCTTTCGGGCCAGTTCGAGACCCACGGCCGGGCACTGGTCGAAGCGGCGGCAGTGGTCGAGCAAAGCAACCGCAGCACCACGGCCTCGGTTGCCGAACGCAGATCGACCCTGGAGTCGCTGGTCACCACCATCGATCTGCGCACCGCCGATCTCGATCAGCGGCTGACCCGCTTCACCGGCCTGTTGGATGAATCGCTGGCGGCCGCCGAAGAACGTGCGCGCGACATCGCTCGCGTGGTGGCGGAAACCGCCGGCGCCGGCTCCGCCGCGATCAGCCGCCAGTTCGAGGCGGTTCGCTCCACGGCCGAGGAGGAACGCCGGCTGACCGCCGAGACGATGAGCGAAATCTACCGGCACAGCACCCAGGAAGCGGACGCAATGTTCAAGCAGTCCGGGGAAAAGTTCGCCACCATGGTGGCGAACATGAAGCAGATGGCCGCGGAGATGCATCACGAGCTGGAGGCCACGCGCGACGAGCTTCGCCGCGGTGTGCTGGAAATGCCGCAGGAGGCCGCCGAGAGCACCGCGCAGATGCGCAAGGTGATCGTCGATCAGATCGAGGCGTTGGCGGAATTGAACCGGATCGTCGCCCATCATGGCCGCGGATTGGACGTGGTCACGCAAGGACGCTCGAGCCACCAGCGCGAGGAAGAGCCGATGCTGGTTGCCGCCGGCGGCCGTGGCGCCGCGGCGCGCAGCCGCGACGGCGGCAGCGCATCGAACTTGCCGCCGCCGGATTTGGGCATGCCGGCCGGCCGGCGCACCGAAGCGCCGCCGGTTTCCCCCGCGAGTTCCGACCAGGGACGCGACGGCTGGCTTTCCGACCTGTTGAGCCGCACCGATGCCGCCGGCAATGGCCGCGACGCCGCGCGCGGCCGTGTCCCCCAACAGGGCGGTGGCAACCCGCTGGAATCGCTGTCGCTCGACATCGGCCGGCTGATGGATCGCAATCTCGCCGGAGAGATGTGGGATCGCTATCAGCGCGGCGAGAGCAAGGCCTTCACCAAGCGGCTCTACACGCCGGCCGGTCAGAAGGCGTTTGACGAGGTCGCCCGCAAATATCGCGCCGACCGCAACTTCAAGCAGACGGTGGACCGCTACATCACCGAGTTCGAGCGCCTGCTCGACGAGGTCGCCCGCGACGAGCGCGGTGCTGCGGCGCTGCGCGGCCACCTCACCTCCGAGCCCGGGCTGGTGTATACGCTGCTCGCGCATGCGGCGGGACGGCTGGGCTAGGCTAAGGCGATCTCTCAATGAAAAACGGAGGCAGCGATGCCTCCGTTTTTGTTTTTGGCTGAGCCCGTCGGATAGCTGGAGGGTTACCACGGATCGCGCCGCGGGAATGACGGTGCCTGGACTCCACGTCCCGGCTGTCTGAAAATCAAGTCAGCAAATCTCCTGCATGCCCGGCTACGGCCGCCGTTTCTCCGCCGCCGCCGAAGCCGCCGCAGGGGTCGGTCCCGGCCGGGCTGGCGCCGCCTCCGCCGGCGCACTGGCGTTACCCGCGCCGAACAATAGCCGTGTCGGATTGCGGTCGAGATTGTTGACGGCGCGGCTGATGTCGCCCAGCGTGCGGCGGCCGTCGGTCATCAGGACGCCCGAGCGCTTGTCGAAATCCTCCGCCAGTTCGCGGATCGATTTCACCGCCTGGAACAGCTCGCCGCCCTCCTTGCCGCCGGCCAGCGTGTTCAGCCCCAGCATCAGGTTGTCAGCCTTGCCCATCACGCCGTCGACCTTGAGCATGACGTTATCGATCTTCTCGGCGTTGCGCGCCAGCGAGGAGGTAAAGGTCTCGAGGTTCCGCAGCGAATTCTTCACCGCCTCCTGATTGTCCGACACCACCCTGTTGATGTTCTGCAGCGTGCCCCGGATCGCCTCGGTGACGTCCTGCAGCGCGCTGGGGTCCGCCGTCAGCACCGGGATGCCGTCCTCGTCGAGCGGCACGCTCGGCGCGGCCTCCTCGCCGCCCTTCAGCGAAATCGCCGCGACGCCGGTGAGGCCCTGGAATTCCAGCCCGACCAGGGTGTCTTTGCGGATCGGGGCGTTGTTTTCGACCATTGCCAGTGCGACAACACGACGCGGGTTGTCCAGCTTCACCCTGATCACCTCGCCGATCCGGATGCCGTTGAAATTCACGCTGCCGCCGTTACGCAAGCCCGATGCCGGACCCTCGAAGATGATGCGAATCGGGCTGCGCGCCTTGGTGGTGTGGAGCGACTGAAACCACAGCACGAAGCCGAACGCCGCGGCAATCACCGCCAGCGTGAACGATCCGAGCAGGACGAAGTTCGCCCGCGTTTCCATTTTATGACTCCAACGCTAGCCCATGACGGCGCGGGCGCGCTTGCCATGGAAATAGGCTTTCAACCAGGGATGCTGCGAGGCCTGCATGTCTGCCATCGATCCTGCGGCGATGATCTTGCCGTTCCCTAGCACGGCAATGCGGTCACAAGCGGTATAAAGGCTGTCGAGATCATGGGTTACCATGAAAACCGTCAGGCCCAAAGTACGCTGCAGCGTCCTGACCAGTTCGTCGAAATCGCCGGCCCCGATCGGATCGAGCCCCGAGGTCGGCTCGTCGAGGAACACCAGTTCCGGGTCGAGCGCCAGCGCGCGAGCCAGCGCCACGCGCTTGATCATGCCCCCCGACAGCTCCGATGGGAAACGCTCGGCGACCTCGGGGCGCAGCCCCACCATACCGAGCTTGGCCACGGTGATCTCGTCCAGCAGCCGCTGCGAGAGATTGAGATATTCGCGCACCGGGAACTGGATGTTCTGGCGCACGGTGAGCGAGGAAAACAGCGCGCCTTGCTGGAACAGGATGCCCCAGCGCCGCTCGACGCCGCGTCGCTCCGCGGCATTTGCCGCGTCGAGGTCGATCCCAAACACCTCGATGCGGCCCGAGAGCTTGGGCACGAGGCCGATGATGGTGCGCGTCAGCACCGACTTGCCGGCGCCGGAAGGGCCGACGAAGCCGAGGATTTCACCACGCTTGACGTCGAGATCGAGGCCATCCAGCACCCTGGTGCGGCCGAACTGCACCGAGATGTCGCGAACCCGGATGATGGCGTTTTGCGTCTCGAGCGCCATCGTCACATTCCGATCGATGCGAAGAAGATCGCGAACACGCCGTCCATCACGATGACGAAGAAGATGCCCTTCACCACCGAGGACGTCGTGTGCTGTCCGAGTGATTCGGCGCTGCCCTGCACCGCAAGCCCTTCGACGCAGGCGACGATGCCGATCACCGCCGCCATCACCGGCGCCTTGATGATGCCGACCGTGAAGTGATCGATCGAGATCGCGTCGCGCAGCCGGAGCAGGAACGCTTCCGGGTCGACGCCGCCGTAAAGCCAGGCCACCAGCCCGCCGCCATAGAGCGCCGCGATGGCGCCGAGGAACGCGAGAATCGGCAGCGCGATGATCAGCGCCAGCATGCGCGGCAGGATCAAAACCTCGATCGGATCGAAGCCCATGGTGCGCAGCGCATCGATTTCCTCGCGCATCTTCATCGAGCCGAGCTCGGCGGTATAGGCGCTCCCCGAACGTCCCGCCACCATGATCGCCACCAGCAGCACGCCGATCTCGCGCAGCACCAGCACGCCCAGCATGTCGACCACGAAAATATCCGCGCCGAATTTGCGGAAGTGAAAAATGCCCTGCTGGGAGATGATGCAGCCGATCAGGAACGTGATCAGCACCACGATCGGCACCGCGCGCCAGCACACCTGTTCCAGATGATGTACGGTCGAGGTCAGACGGAAGTGAGAGGGATGAAGCAAGACCCGACCGCTCGCGGCGAGTACCGCGCCGAGCATGTCGATCAGTTCCGTCATGGTCGTGCCGACGCCGGCCACGCTGCGGCCGACCTGGTCCAGCATCCCGGTGATCGTCACCGATGCGGTCTCGACCACGGGCACGACCTTGACGCGGCGCACCTCATCGACCAGGCTCGAATAGTTGGCAGACAGTCCCGCGATCTTCGCCTCGATGCCGCCCTGGGTCAGGCTGCGGCGAAGCCGCTCGATCAGCCAGGCCCCGAAGGTGTCGAGCTTCGAGACCTGCGACACATCGATGAAAATGTTGGGCCGGCTCCCGGCCAGCTTTTCGGCGTCGGTGACGATCTGTTCGAGA
Organism: uncultured Alphaproteobacteria bacterium; assembly: GCA_963840155.1. GTDB lineage: Bacteria > Pseudomonadota > Alphaproteobacteria > Rhizobiales > Xanthobacteraceae > Bradyrhizobium. The sequence goes on along the minus strand of CAWIXP010000001.1, from coordinate 20,642 downwards.
TCCGGCGCAAAGCGCGCGGTCCAGGAACCGGCGGCGCACAGCGCAAGTCCGTTGCCCCGTGCAATCCGCTCCAATGTCGGGTCACCGCTCACGATGCCAACTCCCGCCCCGGGTCTGTGCAACGGATGAAAAGGAAACATCCGGCCTGCCCGCCGCCGTCTTGTAGAACATGCCCCTAACCAGCCATACTTGGTTGCGCCGGGCAAGCGCGCGGTTCAAGAATTGCCAGATTTTAAAATGACTTCCAGCCAATCCTCAATGCTGTCGGCGAGAATCGAGCACTGGCCGATCGCGGGCTCCTTCACGATCAGCCGCGGCGCCAAGACCGAGGCCGTCACCGTCGTCGCGGAGGTCAGGCGCGAGGGGCTCGCCGGGCGCGGCGAATGCGTTCCCTATCCCCGCTATGGCGAAACCCCGGAAGCAGCGCTGGCCGCGCTCCAGGCCATGCGGGAACCCGTTGCCCGGGGCCTCGATCGGCACGCCCTGCAGGTGGCGATGCCGCCCGGCGCTGCCCGCAACGCGTTGGATTGCGCCTTGCTGGACCTCGAGGCCAAATCCAGCCGCCAGCGGGTCTGGAGCCTGCTCGGACGTCCCGAGCCCAGGGCCTGCACCACCGCCTATACCATCTCGCTGGGAACGCCAGAGGCGATGGCGGTGGCAACCGCCAAGGCCGCGCACCGGCCCCTGCTGAAGATCAAGCTCGGCGGGGCGGGCGACGCAATGCGGATCGCCGCGGTGCGCCAGGCCGCGCCCCGATCCGAACTGATCGTCGATGCCAACGAAGCCTGGACGCCAGATAACCTCGAACAAAATCTCACAACATGCGCGCAAGCCGGTGTCACCCTTGTCGAGCAACCGCTTCCCGCCGGCAAGGACCAGGTGCTGGCGCGCATTCGCAGGCCGCTTGCCGTCTGTGCCGATGAAAGCGCGCACGATCGCGCTTCGCTTGCCGCCCTGCGCAGCCGCTACGATGCCGTCAACATCAAGCTCGACAAGACCGGCGGATTGACGGAGGCGCTGGCGATGGCCGATGCCGCGCAGGCGCTGGGATTTGAAATCATGGTCGGTTGCATGGTCGCGACCTCGCTGGCGATGGCGCCGGCCATGCTGCTCGCGGTCCAGGCCCGCTTCGTCGATCTCGACGGCCCGCTGCTGCTGGCGCGCGACCGCGACGGCGGGTTGCGCTACGACGGCAGCCTGATCTATCCGCCGGAGCCCGCGTTGTGGGGATGATCCGCCAGCCGATGGCGCGCCGACCACATCACGACAGCGCCCGCCAACGCCATCGCCGCCATGACATAGTAGACGCCCTGCCCGCAGCAGGCATAGACCGCGCCCGACAGGATGGAGGCGCTGCCCGAGACGATGCCGCTGCAGGCAGCCAAATACCCCTGCCCGCGTGCCATCACATGACCCGGCACATGGCGCAGGAGCAGTCCCATGGTGCCGACCTGCGTCAGGCCGAAGCTCAGCCCGTGCGCCAGCTGCACGACGGCGAGGATCGCGAGCGGCGGTTGCTGCGCGGTGATCACCCAGCGCGCCACCGCGCTCAGGGCGGCGATTACCACCAGCATGACCGGCGACAGCGTAAACCGCGGCGACAGCGCAAACACCGCGATCTCGGCAATCACGCCCAGTGACCACAGCCCGGCAATGGTCAGGCCGCCGAGCCCCGATTGCTGCCAGGCGATGGATGCAAAGATGTAGTAGGCGGCGTGGCTGCCCTGGACCAGCGCCGAGGTCAGGATGATGGCCAGGAAACCGCCATCGCGCAGCAAGGCGCCGGTTCCTGGCCGCACGTTCGCAGGCGATCTCGGCTGATCCAGCGGCCGCAGACCGAGGCTCGCCACGGCGCCAAGCGCCGCCACCCCTGCGATCACCCAGATCAGATGGGAGGCCGCGATGACGTCGACCAGCAAGCCACAGGCCAACGCTCCCACCACGAACGCAGCCGACCCCCACAACCGCAAGGGTCCGTAGTTCAGCCCATAGCGCGCTACGCCGCGCAACGCATAAGCGTCGGTCAGCGGCACCATCGCGGTCCACAGGCAGCACGTCAGCGCATAGACCAGAAATACCAGCGCCGGCTGGTGCTGGGTGCCGAGAATGCAAAACCCCAACGCGGTTGCGAACGCCGTTGCCACAATGGCGCTGCGCAGCGACTGGCGCTTCTCCGCGAGCCCCGTCAGCAGCGGCAGCACCGTGAAACGCGTCACCGGCGGGACTGCCGTGATGATCCCGATCCAGAACGCGCCGATCCCGACCGCCTTCAGCCACACCGTGAAAAACGGCAGATGGGTCCCCAGCATGCCGAACATGGCGCCGTAAAACAACGCCAGCCTGCCCGCGAATCGCCCGGGCACGCCTTGAGATCCGGTGGGGATTTGTGATTCGCCTGGCATCAATTCAATTGCGATTCGCCCGATATCGTGATGATCGTTAGCCTACCGCGCGACGATTTGCGCGGAAGAGTTTGCCATGGCCGACGAAGCATTTGCCCTATCGCCGATCTCCGCGCGCGCGGCGCAGCTGAGCGAAGCGGACTATGAGGCGATCAGCGACGCCTTCATGGAGACCTCGCGCGGCCGCTGGTTCCTTGGCGAGTACGCCACGCGCAACCGCAATGCGGATACCCGCATGGTGCTGGATGCGGTGGCGCGGATCGAGCAAAGCCTTGCCGCGCAGCAGCAACCCTCCGACGGGCACGAGCTTGCAGAGGCGCTGGCTACGCTGGGGAGCGCGCTCGATCAGGCGAGACGCGCCGCTGCCGGGGCACTCGATGGCCTGGCGCTCGAGGAAAATCTGGCGCCGATCCGCAAAGCCGCCCGCGTGATCAAGGAGATCAGCTGGCGCTGGCGCGAAATCGGTGGCGACGGGCGGATTTGCGATCTGCTGGATGCACAGTTCAGCGCCATTGAAGGTGCCTGCGGTCAACTCGCATCAGTGGACCCGAGACAAGCGCTGAGCGCGGCGTTCGACCTGGTCGAACAGCGGATCGCCGGCCTTGATCAGCACGATGGAGCAGTTCCTCGGCATGCTGATCCGGCGATGAATTCGGCTGCGGCGGTCGTTGCGCCGGCGGACGCAGTCGAGATGACCGCCGAAGGCGCCAGTGCGGCGGCCGAGGTTGCGGAGATTGCCGCCGAAGCCGATGACGCCGATCAAGAAGCGGTACTGGAAATGATCGCGTTCGAAATGGCGGCGCCTGATCCGTTCGAGTACGACGATATTTGCGGTAGCGATCCGGACCAAGCCCGCCTTGCGGAGCCGCTGCCTGTCGAGCCCGTCGTCCCCGCGCAGCAAGCTCCGGTCGTGCCTGCACCGCAGCAGCCGGCAGCCACGCCCAGATCGCTTCGACCCGCGCCTGAACGCTCCGTTGACCGCTCTCCAGATCGCTCGCCTGACCAGACGCTGGGTTCGACCCTTGTCGCCAGCGGAATCGTGCGAAGACCTCATACAGCCGCGTCGGATCCGCTGGCGCCTATCCGGCGCATGAGCCAGGCCGAAAAGATCGCGTTGTTCTCCTGATCATTCGGGTCGTGACCGGGCTTTGTCCCGCCCATCGACATCTTCTCTCAAGGCGAGCGAAGGCCGGCGTGATGCCCCGGCGGCGCGAAAGAGTTCACGCACGTCTGTGCAAGGCAGACTGCCATCTCGAGCATGACGAGTTCGATGGAGGGATCAGTTGATCAGCCGCGCGTACAAATCGGCATCGACGTTGCCGCCGGACAACACGATCACGATATTCTTGCCGCGCGCATCGATGTGGCCGGCGAGAAGCGCGGCAAGGCCGACCGCCCCGCCAGGCTCGACCACCAGCTTCAACTCCCGGAATGCAAATCCGACCGCGGCGGCGACTTCGGCGTCGGAAGCGGTAATGCCCTGCGTCAACAGCCGGCTATTGATCGCGAAGGTGAGTTCACCGGGGATCGCGGCCATCAGCGCATCGCAGATGGTGCGGCCCCGGGCGCCGTGCGGTTCGCGCTTTCCGGCACGCAGCGAGCGCGCATGGTCGTCGAACGCTTCGGGTTCGCCGGACATCACCATGGCGTGCGGATAGCGCGCCTTGACCGCGGTCGCGACGCCGGCGATCAAGCCGCCGCCCGAGGCCGGCGCCACCACGATATCAGGCGTGATACCAAGCGCCGCCATATCCTCCGCGATCTCCCGCCCGACCGTGCCCTGGCCGGCGATCACGAACGGATCGTCGTAGGGCCGCACCAGCGTGGCGTCGCGTTTTGCGGCGATATCACGGGCGATGGCTTCGCGATCCTCGCGATCGCGGTCGTACAGCACGATCTCCGCGCCATAGGCTTTGGTGCGTTCGCGCTTGGACAGCGGCGCGTCGGCCGGCATCACGATAGTCGCCTGCATGTTGAGGATTTGCGCTGCGGCAGCGACCCCTTGCGCATGATTGCCCGAGGAGAACGCGACCACGCCGCCGGCGCGCGCGGCTTGTGGGATCGACGACAGCTTGTTGAAGGCGCCGCGAAACTTGAACGAACCCGTCCGCTGCAGCATTTCCGGTTTGAGGAAAATCCTTGTTCCCACGCGTTCGTCAAGCGCCGGCGACGACAATAGCGGTGTTCGTACCGCGAACGGCGCAAGCACGCGCGCCGCCGCATCGATATCCGTGGAAGTGACCGGTAGGGTTGGGAATGGTTGCGCCATCCGCGACTTGTATCGCGTACCCCGACATGCGGGCAAGATACTTGGCCGTGATCAAACGACCAGGCGAGCAGGCTCGGGGGCGAACTCCACCGCATCGTCGTCCGGCCCGACGCCGTGGACGCCGGTTGTGTTTTGCACGAAAGCGCGGGCGGAGGCTTGCCAGGTATGCCGGGCGGCAAATTCGAGGCAAGCTTGTGGCGAAATGTCTAGAGCGGACAGGCACGCCGACCGCAGGTCGACATTCAACACCCCGACCGGTGCGCTACCGATCACGTCGCGCGGTCCGGTCACGGGAAACGCCGCGACTGGCACGCCACTCGCCAGCGCCTCCAGCAACACCAGACCAAAGGTGTCGGTCTTGCTCGGGAACACGAACACATCCGCCCCGGCATAGGCCTCCGCCAATGCCTCGCCCTGCAGCGCACCGAGAAAGACCGCTTGCGGATATTTTCGGGCCAGCGCCGCGCGAGCCGGCCCCTCGCCGACAATGACCTTGCTGCCGGGCAATTCGAGATCGAGAAACGCCTCGAGATTCTTTTCGACCGCGACGCGGCCGACGCAGAGGAACACCGGGCGGGGCAGCCCCAGATCGACCGCGCGCGGATGAAACCGGCTGGTGTCGACGCCGCGCGGCCATAACACCACGTTGCGAAAGCCACGCGCGCGCAGCTCGTTCGCCAGCGCCGGCGTCGCCGCCATCACCGCCTGGCTTGGGCGATGGAAGGAGCGCAAGGCCGCCCAGATCCAGTTTTCGGGGATTGGCAAGCGCGCGGAAATATATTCGGGAAAGCGGGTATGGAAGCTCGTGGTGAACGGCAGCCTATGCCGGCGGCAGTGTCGCCGCACCAGCAATCCGATCGGTCCTTCGGTGGCGATGTGAATATTGTCGGGCCGAGCTTCGGCGATCAGCCGCGCAATCCGCGCCGGATGCGGCAACGCCACGCGCAGATCACGGTAACTTGGCATCGCGACGGTGCGAAACGATTGCGGAGTGAGAAAGCTGACATCGGCGCCGAAGGTGTTCGCCGCTTCCGCCGTCACCGTGAGCGTGCGGACCACCCCGTTGATCTGCGGGTGCCACGCATCCGTCGCGACCAGAATGCGCATCAGGCGGCTCGTGCCGTTACCGATGGCACCACCGCGGTTCGACGCAGCGGATCGGTCCATGCGATGATTTCAAAACTGCCGTCCTCGTGCTCGGCAAGCGCGGTGCAGCTTTCCACCCAATCGCCGCAGTTCATGTAGCGGATACCATGCTCGTCGCGGATGGTGGCGTAATGAATATGCCCACAGATCACCCCGTCGGCGGCATGGCGACGCGCTTCGGCAGCGAGCGTATGCTCGAAAGCGCCGATATAATTCACGGCGTTCTTGACTTTCAGCTTCGCCCACTGCGATAGCGACCAATAGGGTACACCGAGCGCGCGCCGGACGAAGTTGACGAGACGGTTCATCTGGATCGCGAAATCGTAAGCCTTCTCGCCAAGGTGGGCGAGCCAGCGCGCGTTCTGCACCACGAAGTCGAAGATATCGCCGTGGATCACGAGATAGCGCCGCCCGTCGACGCCGGTGTGGATGGCATTTTCCACGACGTCGATGCCGCCGAAATGGGTGCCGTAGTAATTTCTCAGGAACTCGTCGTGGTTCCCGGGGACATAGACGATCTTGGCGCCCTTGCGCGCCTTGCGCAGCATCTTCTGCACGAAATCATTATGCGATTGCGGCCAGTACCAGCTGGATTGCAGCGCCCAACCGTCGACGATATCGCCCACCAGATAGATGGTTTCGGCATCGTGGCTGCGCAGGAAATCCAGCAATCGATCGGCTTGTGAGCCGCGGGCTCCGAGATGGACGTCGGAGATAAACAAAGTGCGAAAGCGCCGTTCCGGCAACTCGTCACTCATCGCGAAATTCCCATGCGGGAGCAGCTAGCAAAATCCCGTGACAGCCTGATGACGCATTGCGCGGGCGATCAGTGCCGATGGTTATGGGTCGCCGCTCTCGCGGCCCCGGGGAGTGGCGAGAATCCCATGAAATTGATCGATCGGCCCATGGCCGCTGCCGATGGCGAGGTCATCGGCCGCAGCTATCGCGGCGCTGATCCAGCTTTTGGCATGACGCACCGCGATTTCCAGGTCTTCGCCCTTCGCAAGGCCGGCCGCGATGGCCGACGACAGCGAGCATCCGGTTCCATGGGTATGGTCGGTCGCGATGCGCGGCGCCGCCAGCGCGAGCGTGCCGTGGCCGGTGACGAGGTAATCGATGCTGTCGGCACCCTCGCCGTGCCCGCCCTTGATCAGCACGGCCTGACATCCCATCGACAAAAGCAGCTGGCCCTGGCGCTGTATCGCCGCTTTGTCCGATGCAACCGGCTCGTCGAGGAGCGCGGCGGCCTCCGGCAGGTTCGGGGTGACCAGCAAGGCCCGTGGTATAAGTCTTCTTAGCGCTTCGAGCGCGTCGGTAGCCAGCAGCCGGTGTCCCGACGATGCAACCATCACGGGATCGAGCACGATTTGCTTGGGCGCCCACCGCGCAAGAGCTGCGGCGACGACCTTGATGGTGGCAGCCTCCGCCACCATGCCGATCTTGACGGCCTTGACGTCGAGATCGCTGAAGACCGCGTCCATTTGCGCCGTCACGAACCCGGGTGGCACCAGGTGCATCCCGCTCACGCCCATTGTGTTTTGCGCGGTCAACGCCGTGATGACGGATGCGCCGTAGACGCCAAACGCGGCAAACGTCTTCAGGTCCGCCTGAATGCCGGCGCCGCCTGAGGAATCCGAGCCCGCGATGGTCAACGCGATCGGCCTCGTCATCGCCATGCTCTCAGCAGTTTCAGCCAACCGATCAGGGTCATATCCCTTCCCTAGCGCGGCGTGTTATTGCCAGCAAGTTCTTGCTCGCTATATTGAACCCGATACGATCCTCCCGGAGGCGACCGCGATGGTTCCTTTCTTCGTCCAGATCAAGTGCAAGCTCGGCCAGTCCTACACCGTCGCCAACGCGCTTGCGGAAGCCGAGATCGCGTCGGAGATTTATTCCACCGCCGGCGACTATGATCTGCTGGTCAAATTCTATGTCGACAAAGACACCGACATCGGCCATTTCGTTAACGAGAAGGTGCAGGTCCTGCCGGGCATCCAGGACACCCACACCGTCATCACCTTCAAGGCGTTCGGGGCGGGTTAGAAGTGGTCAACCGCCTGTCCGCGGCCAGGCCGCAGCCGCCGCAATGGCCGCCTCTTTCCGAAACCGGAGTGCCCGATCCTGCAACCTGAATTGACCGTCAGTTTTGACCGCCTGAAAGCGTTCATTCATCAGGCACTCATGCAACTGGGTCTACCGGACAACGACGCCATGACCGTCGCCACGTTGATGGCGGAGGCGGATCTGCAGGGATCGGACGGGCATGGCGTGACCCGGCTGCCGCAATATGCCCGTCGCATCAAGGCAGGCGGATTCAACGTTCGGCCCAACATTCGCGTGGTGCGTGAGCAAGCCGGTACCGCCCTGCTCAATGGCGACAACGGTATGGGCCACCTCGTCATGAAGCGCGCGGCCGAGATCGCCATCGAGAAGGCGCGCTCGACCGGCATCGCCTGGGTCAACTCGCAGTTCAGCAACCATGCCGGCCCAGCATCGCTTTACGCGACCATGCCGCTCGCCCACGATATGATCGGGCTCTATTTTGCGGTCGGCAACGCCAACCACCTTCCGCCGTGGGGAGGCCTCGACATGCTGTTGTCGACCAATCCGATCGCGGCGGCGATTCCTGCCGGCGATGAGAGGCCGATCATTCTCGATATGGCCACCACGGTGGCCGCCTATGGAAAGGTGAAAACAAAGGCGCTGCGCGGCGAGACCATGCCGCAGGGCTGGATGATCGACCGCGAAGGCAAGCCCTTGACTGATCCGAAACGCGCCGACGAGGGTATGCTGTTGCCGCTGGGCGGCATGGAGGCCGGCTACAAGGGCTACGGCCTCGCCATGGTGATCGGCCTACTCGCCGGCACGCTCGGTGGCGCGGCGATGGGCAGGGATGTGATCGACTTTAATCATGACCACAGCAGCCTCACCAACACCGGGCAGGCGATCGCGGCCATCAACATCGCCGCCTTCGGCGATGTCGCCACTTTCAAGGCAGCCGTCGATACCCTGGTGCGCGATTTCCGCAATTCCAGCCGGATGCCCGGCGTGGATCGGATCTTCGTTCCGGGCGAGCGCAGCCAAGCGACGCGGGCGGCGCGGTCTCGCGATGGAATTCCGATCGCGCCTGCGCTGCGGCGCGGACTAGAGCAGGTTGCCGATGAACTGGGAATTGTGAAACTCGGATAGCTCAGGACTTGTCACTGCCCTTGTTGGTCTTCTTCGGTCGCGGCGGCCCCTCGACCGGCGGCAGCGACTTCACATATTCCGCGATCGCGGCCCGATCCTCGGGTGAGAGTTGCGACGTATTCTTGATCACGCGCGCCATCGAACCGCCGGCGCTGTCGCCCTCCGGCATTGCCCCGGTTTCCAGGAAATAGGCGACATCCTTTTCGCTCCAGTCACCAAGCCCTTTTTGCGTGATGTTCGGCACCCAACCCTCGCCGCCGGGATCAGGTCCGCCCGCGAAGCGTTGCGCGGCGATGATGCCGCCGAGCAAATTGCGCGGGCTGTGACATTCCGCGCAATGGCCAAGGCCGTTGACCAGATAGGCGCCGCGATTCCACTGCGCGGAGCGCGTCGCGTCCGGAATTAAGGGCTTGCCATCCATAAACAGCAATTTCCAGATTCCGATGTTGCGCCTGATGTCGAACGGGAACGGCACGTCATGATCGCGCACCCTGCCCGACACCGGCGAAAGTGTCTTCAGGTAGGCAAAGAGGTCGCGGACATCTTCGGCTTTGGCATGCTGGTACGACGTATAGGGAAGGGCCGGAAAGTAGTGAAAGCCGGTTGGCGAAACTCCCGTGGTTACTGCATTGACGAACTCGGCCTCGGTCCACCGCCCGATTCCGTCCGCGGGATCGGGCGAGATATTCGGCGCGTAGAACGTTCCGAACGGCGATGGAATCGCAAGGCCGCCGCCGAGCCTGAGGCGATCGGGCTGGCCGGGCACCGCGTGACAAGAGGAACATCCTCCGGCATTGAAGCTTGTCTGTCCGTTTGCAAGGCTTGGGGTATAGGCCGGCGCGCTTACCGCGATCTGGATCGGCGTCGCCGTCAACCACCAGTAAAGGCTGAAAGCGCCAGCGCCGGCCAGAACAGCAGCAATGAGAATTCGTCGCGGCATCACCCGGCCCGGTCCCCGTCCACCTCAGTCTAGTGCCTGCTATGGCCGCTATTCCAGCCACACACCGCGTGAAAATTTAGTGTGTTGAAGCCGGATCCTGGAATAAATCCGCAATCTCATTGTTTCGAAACTGACACCAATGCTCACGCCAACAGGGAGAGAACCATGTCCAACACCAGAAACGTGCTTACGACGCTTGCGCTAGGAGCAACCATCGTCTTCGCCGGACCCGCTTTCGCCGAGAAGATGAAGGCGACCTTGGACGGCAAGTCCGAAGTTCCCGCCAACACCAGCGCCGGCAAGGGCACCGCCGACATCGACTACGATGCCGCCACCAAGAAAATGACCTGGACGCTTACCTATTCGGGCCTTTCGGGCCCCGCCACAGCTGCCCATTTCCACGGACCTGCCGAGCCCGGCAAGAATGCCGGCGTTGCAGTTGCGATCCCGAACGCCACCTCAAGCCCGGCCAAAGGCAGCGCCACATTGACCGACGCCCAGGCGGCCGACCTGATGGCAGGCAAGTACTACGTCAACGTCCATACCGCGGCCAATCCAGGCGGCGAGATTCGCGGTCAGGTGACGAAGTAGCGGTCAACCGCAAACCTCACAAATTGCGGGCCGGACGCTTCGGGCGTCCGGCCCTTTTTGTTGCTCAGAAGCGATTGGGCAGCCATTCGGCTCCTGAATTTACGGTGACTCTTCGGGTCCCCGTAAGACGGACGGTACCGATGTTATTTGAGCTTGAGCCGGTAAGTCTCGTGACAATCGGTGCATTTGGCATTGATCTCGGTGTAGGCGGCTTTCAGGCTGGCGACATCCTTGATCTTGCCCTTGACGTCCGCGATCGCCTTCGAAACGGGTGGTACCTTGGAGTCGAAATCGGCCTTGTTCTGCCAAATTTTTTGCGACGATCCATAGGTCGCATTCACCACATCTTCCTTGGGATTCGTCGCAAACACCGTCGGGATCGTGGGTACATTTGCTTCCAGGTCCTTGATCGCGGCATCCACGGCGGCCTGGTTGTAGGGAATCTCGCCCTTCACCATTTTCAGAATCACGCCGTACATGGGCTTGCCCTGCGCCCGCATAAGATTGTCCTGCTTAACGGCGACGTCCTGCTGCGCCATCGCAGCGCCGGCACCGAGCAATAACGTCCCTATCACAGCTACCGTGCGTATCATCCGCAAATTCTCCGTCCCGCAAGCGTTTCCAAAGGCCGCCGTCAACCCGGCTGGGGTCACAGCCTATCTTTGATCAGAATCCCGCGCGCGGCATTTTATTCCCGCGCCGCAGACATCAAAGGCTATGCCGGCGCTGATGCTCGCGGATCGCGATCCAGACCCGTTCGGGCGTCGCCGGCATATCGATATGGCCGATCTTGTATTCGCGCCACAGCCCCTCGATGATGGCGTTGACGACAGCCGGACAGGAGCCGATCGCGCCGGCTTCGCCCGCACCCTTGACGCCCAGCGGATTGGTCTTGCAGGGGACGTTACGGGTCTCGAACACGAATGGCGGCCCATCGGATGCGCGCGGCAGCGCGTAATCCATGAAGGTGCCGGTGACGAGCTGGCCATCCTTGGGGCTGTAGATTGCCTGCTCCATCAGCGCCTGGCCGATACCTTGCATCGCACCGCCTTGCACCTGGCCCGCGAGCAGCATCGGATTGAGCGTCACCCCGAAATCATCGACGATGACGTAGTTGACGATTCCGATGATGCCGGTTGCGGGATCGATCTCGACCTCGGCAAGGTGCGTGCCATTCGGATAAGTGCCGTCGGCGCTGGTGAAAGTCGCGCTGCCCTTGAGCTTGGAAGGATTGACCCCCGGCCGCCTGGCGAGTTCGGCGAAGCTGACCGCGCGATCGGTGCCGGCGACCCGCACGCTGCCGTCGCTGATCTCGAGATCGCCGGCGCCGGCCTCGAGCACTTCGGAGGCGATCTCGCGCAAATTCTTGCCGAGTTCGCGCGTCGCCCGCTCGACGCAGACGCCGCCGGTCGGAATCGAAGACGAGCCGCCGGTGCCAAGCCCGGTGGCGATCTGATCGGTATCGCCTTGCAGGATGTGGACGCGCTCGGGCGCGAGCCCGAACTGCTCGGCGACGAGCTGCGCGTAGGCGGTCTGATGGCCCTGGCCGGTCGACTGGGTGCCGATCAGGATCGTGACGTCGCCATTGGGATCGAGCTGGACGTTGGCGGTCTCCTCGCCCATGGTGCCGCAGACCTCGACATAAGTCGCAAGCCCGATGCCGCGCACCAGGCCCTGCTTTTTTGCCATCTTGGCGCGCTTGGGGAATTCCTTCCAGTTGGCGATTTCCATGGCGCGCTTCATGTGCGCGGTGAAGTCGCCTGAATCATAGATCTTGCCGGTGGCCGTCTTGTAGGGCATCGCGCGCGGTGAAATGAAATTCTTGCGCCGGATCGCGTCCGGCGTCATGCCGAGTTTGCGCGCGGAGGCATCGACCAGCCGCTCGACCACGTAAGCCGCCTCCGGCCGTCCGGCGCCGCGATAGGCATCGACCGGCACCGTATTGGTGAACACCGTGCGGACACGGCAGTGGAAGGCCTGGATATCGTAGAGCCCGGGCAGCATGCCGGCGCCGCCGTGCGGAATATACGGCCCGAAGGCCGAGAGATAAGCGCCCATGTCGCCCATCAGATCGACGTCCATGCCGAGAAACCTGCCGTCCTCGGCCAGCGCCATCCGCGCCGTGGTGACGTTGTCGCGCCCCTGCGCATCGCCGATGAAGTGATCGGCGCGGTCGGCGGTCCATTTTACCGTCTTGCGCAGCTTGCGTGCGGCGACCGCGATCAGCGCGTATTCGCGATAGGGGAATAGTTTGGTGCCGAAGCCCCCGCCGACATCCGGGCAGATCACCCGGATTTTTTCCAGCGGCATCTTCAGCACCATCCCGCCAATGATCTCGCGCAAGCGATGGCTGCCCTGGCTGCCGATCGTCAGCGTCAGGTGATCGCGCTTGGCGTCGTATTCGCAGACCGCCGCGCGGGTCTCCATGAAATTGGTGACGACGCGCGGATTGACGATCGTGATATCGGCAACCGCGTGCGCTTTTGCAAACGCTGCCTCGGCGGCTTTCTTGTCGCCGATCGCGACATCGAACAGAACGTTGCCGGCATGATCGGGCCATACCTGCGGCGCGCCGGGCTTAACCGCATTGACAACCCCGACCACGGCCGGCAGCGGCGTCCAATCGACCTCGATCGCCTCGAGCGCATCGCGGGCCTGATCGACGGTATCTGCGACCACAAATGCAACGGCGTCGCCCACATGCCGCACCTCGCCATCGGCCAGGATCGGATAGGGTGGGCCGGTGAAGGGATCGACCTCCAGATTGAACAGACAGGGAAGACCGCCAAGATCCCTGACGTCCTCTGCCGTCAGGATCGCGCCCACCCCCGGCAGGTCGCGGGCGCGGCTGGTGTCGATGGTGAATTTCGCGTGCGCATGCGGCGAGCGCAGCACCAGCGCATGCATCGCCGGCTTTGGCGCGTGGTCATCGGTGTAGCGACCCTTGCCGCGGATGAGCGCATCGTCTTCCTTGCGGAGGACGCTTTGACCGACGCCGAATTTGATGGGAGCCATCGTATCTCCATTTGCCCGGTGGGATTTTTTGCCATCTTGCAGCGGATTGCAAGCCAGCGCAAACGGCTTTAGCCGCGAACCAGCGCCTTCAGCCAGCCGCGGCCGAACAAGGACACGATCGATGCGCCGTAGGCGATGGCTCCAACGACGATCAGCAGCACCAGCGCGGCCTCGTCACGCAACGCGCCGAGTTCGGCAAAATAGGATAGCCCGAACCTCCGAGCGGTCCACAGCGCCGCTCCAAGCACGGCTCCGGACAGCAGAAACTTCGCCACCGATCGCATCAGGGCGCGGTCGAGGTCCAGATGCCCTGCCCGCGCCGCAAAGCCGATCACCAGCAATAGATTGATCCAGGCACCGATCGCGGTGGCGAGCGCGAGGCCGACCTGCGCCAGCGTCCCCACCAGCGCGATCTTCAGCGCGACGTTGACGGCCACCCCGATCAGCGCCGCTTTGACCGGAGTAGCGGTATCCTTGCGCGCGTAAAACGTCGCGACCGCGCTGCGGATCAGCACAAACGGAATCAACCCGACGGCATAGGCCGCAAGTGTTGCGCCGGCCGCGGCGGCATCGGCCCTGGAGAACGCGCCACGCGCGAACATCGCCCGCATGATGACGTCAGGAACCGTCAGAAACGCGGCCACGAACGGTACCGAGAACAACAGCGTGAATTCGAAGCCGCGCCGTTGCGAGGCCATGGCGCCGGCATGATCACCCGATGTCAGTTGCCGCGACATTTCCGGCAGCAATACCGTGCCGATGGCAATGCCGATCACCCCGATCGGGAGCTGATTGAGCCGGTCGGCGTAATACAGCGCCGAAAGCGCGCCGGCCGGCAGGAACGTCGCGATGATGGTGTCGGCAAACAGCGCGACCTGCGTTCCCATCGAACCGAGCGTCGCCGGCCCGAGCGCGCGAAAAAAGCCGCGGACGTCGTCATCGAGCTTCAGCGGCGCGAACCGCGGCAGGCCGCCATGAAAGCCGAGATCGCCCGCCAGCAGAAAATATTGCAGAAAACCCGATATCAGCACGCCCCACGCCGCTGCATAGCCGGCGCCCGGAAAAAACGCCGCGAGAGCCAGCGTCGCCATCATCGAAATGTTGAGAAAGATCGGCGCCGCCGCGGCGCTGGCGAACCGGTGCATGACATTGAGCATGCCACCGTACAGCGTCACCAGCGTGATCAGGAGCAGATAGGGAAACGTGATCCGCGTCAGTTCGATCGCGAGCCGCCGCTGCTCCAGATCGTCGGTGAAACCGGGTGCGAGGATGCTCATCGCCTGCGGCATGAAAGCCCAGGCAATGACGAGCAGCAGCACTTGCGAGAAAAACAGCAGAGTGAAGATGCGATCGGCGAATAACCTGGCGGACGTTTCGCCGCGCTCGCCATGAACGTGGGCATAGGCCGGAACGAACGCCGCGTTGAAAGCGCCCTCGGCGAAGATCGCCCGAAAATGATTGGGCAGCCGCAGCGCCACGAAAAACGCGTCCGCCACCGGCCCGGCACCGAGAATGGCCGCCAGCATGATATCGCGTGCAAAGCCGGTCAGCCGCGAAAGGAGCGTATAGCCGCCGACGGTGAAGATGCGACCGAGCATGCGCAGCTTCTAGCGCATATTCGGTTCGGATTGCATCAGAACCGAAGCGCTGTTTTCTTGTTTGGACGCGTTTTCTTCACGCCAACCGGCTTCCACTCCGCGCGACAACGCTGTCTGCAATGCGGCGGCGCTTCCAAATCGCGAAATCAGGCGAAATATCTCTTTGCGCATGATCTTTTCAGAGACCAGGCTCCGCTTTCGGGATCATGCGCCAACGGCGCCGCGCACGGCGCTGATCACCCGCGCCTGCGTCGGCTCGTCGAGATAGGCGTGCATCGGCAAGCTAATGACGTCGGCCGAGAGCTTTTCGCTTGCCGGCAGGCCGCCGCCGGCAACCGGAAAACTCCGATAAGCAGTCTGCTGGTGCATCGATTTCGGATAATAGATCGCCGTCGGAATACCCTGGGCTTTCAACGCCGCCGCAAAGCCTTCGCGATCGGCGCCCTCGGGCAGCCGGATCGTATATTGCGCCCAGACCGAGGTGCAGCCGCGGGCGAGACGCGGAACCGTGACGATGTTACCAAGTCCCTGCGCATAGCGCGAAGCGACCTTGTTGCGCGCGGCGATCTCTTCCTCGAATACCTTCAGTTTCTCGATCAAGATCGCCGCTTGCAGGGTATCGAGCCGCGCGGTAAGCCCGAGACGGACATTGTCGTATTTTTCAGATCCCTGGCCGTGGACGCGGATGCTGCGCAGCTTCTGCGCGAGGTCGGCGTCGTCGGTGAGGATCGCGCCGCCATCGCCGAAACAGCCAAGCGGCTTGGCCGGAAAAAAACTGGTCGTGGTCGCAAGCCCAAAGGTGCCGAGCCGGCGGCCCTTGTAGCTGGCGCCGAAGGCCTGCGCGGCGTCATCGAGCACAAACATGCCTTCAGCCTGCGCGACCTCGCCGATCGCATCGTGGTCGGCGCTTTGGCCGAACAGATCGACCGGGATCACCGCCTTCGGCTTGAGGCCCTGGCTTCTTGCAACCGCAATTCCGTCTTTCAAGGATGCGGAATCGATGTTGAAGGTCTCGTCATCCACATCGACGAACACGGGCGTCGCGCCGAGAATCGCCACCGCTTCGCCGGTGGCGCAGAACGTGAAGGAAGGACAGAGCACCGCATCGCCGCGGCCAATGCCCGTCGCCATCAGCACCATCAGCAGCGCATCGGTGCCGCTGGCGCAGGTCACCACATGCTTGGCGCCGCTGAAGGCCGCGAGCGCAGCTTCCAGCTCCGCAACTTCAGGACCGTCGATGAACTGGCAATGGCGTGAGCACACGGGAAACCGCCTCGTCGACAGCTTTACCGAGACGTTGGCGTTGCGCCGCGATGTCGATGAAGGGGATGGGTTCCGGGCGCAGGTGCTGGTTCATGGAGCCTTCAAGAGATTGAGGCCGGGACATCGGGGCTTGATCAGCCGACGAGGCGCCGCGGACCCTTGCGCGCAGCGGATGCCGCGGCGGGCCTCGCCGGGGTTTCCAGGCAGCGGGTTGCGATTTCGAGGCTGGCGACGCCTTCGTCACCGGTGACCGCGGGCACGCCGCCGGAGCGCGCCGCGTGCAGGAAGGCGATCAATTCGGCGCGCAGCGGCTCGTCATGGCCGACCGGCAGATGACGCATCGAATAGCTGCCGTCCGGCTTGAAGCCGAAGCACTCGGTCACCTGACGGGTGAGCAGATCTCCCATGACGTATTTGCCGCGGGTCGCCACTGTGACGTTGCGTGCCTTGAACGGCGTGAGCCAGTTGGTGTTGATGTGGGCGAGCACGCCGGAGGCGGTACGGAACTGCAATAGCGCGATATCCTCGCGCTCGGCGACCGCGCTGGAAAGCTGCGGCTGCACTTCGACAATATCGGACTCGGTGAACCAGCGGATCAGATCGATGTCATGCACGGCGAGGTCGATGACGACGCCGACATTCGACATTCGCGGCGGAAACGGCCCGACGCGGGTGATGGCGATGGAAAGAATGTCTTCGCCTGAAATAGCTTGCTTGATGGCGGCGACCGCCGGGTTGAAGCGTTCGACATGGCCGACCATCAGCGTCACGCCGGCGCGGCGCGCGGCAGTGACGATCTCGCGTCCCTCCTCCACCGAGGACGCGATCGGTTTTTCGACCAGCACATCGATGCCCCGGGCGATGCAGGCGAGCGCGATCTCGTGATGCAGATGCGTCGGCGCGGCCACAGTGACGGCGTCGAGGCCTTCGGCGAGCAGTTCGTCCAAGGTCGTGAAGCTGCGGCAGCCCGTCAGTTCGGTCGCCCGCATCCGGTGCGCCGGCAACGGGTCGACAATTCCGACCAGCGTCGCATCCGGCAAGCCCGCAAGCACCCGGGCGTGGTTGCTGCCCATGATGCCGGCGCCGA
Organism: uncultured Alphaproteobacteria bacterium; assembly: GCA_963840155.1. GTDB lineage: Bacteria > Pseudomonadota > Alphaproteobacteria > Rhizobiales > Xanthobacteraceae > Bradyrhizobium. The sequence goes on along the minus strand of CAWIXP010000001.1, from coordinate 3,142 downwards.
CTACCCCGACGCGAAGCGCACGTTTGTCCCCGGCATTGCCGTCCGATCCAAACCCTTTGGAACTCATATGGCACCCCCACCAAGGCGTCGGCGCGACCACGCCTAGTCCCCACCATGCGCTCTCTAGCACGTCGCCACAGGTGTGGCGAACCGCCTGCGGCTTATCCAAACACGTTTTGATTCAAAGAATTACAGCCGACAGATGGCCGAGCGCCCTAGGGCTGCGGGTGGAAAACGCTGCTTTCGCTTCTTGCGATTTGGAGATGCTTTTCCCTTCCTTGTAAGAATTGGCTTCGTTCTGCCAAAATCAGTCGGACTTGAGTGCCCGTCGTCGGCGAGAAAAGGCGCGGCGTTCGTAGCGTTCTAATTTTCTCAGCTCCTCGTTCAAACAGGCCAAGTCGCGGAGCGACTTTGCGCTGTTGTGAAATGCCTCAAAAATCGAGCCAGCAAATCTTGCCGATGCGAAGCAGGTCGATCTCCGCCTCAGCGGCCTGTTCAGCGATCAAAGTGATGCTTGGCTCATTGCGAGCCTGTGAAAAGATCTGTGCCATCTTTTCGACCTCGGCACGGAAAAGCGGCTCGCGACCGACGTTGATCGCCAATCCATGACGACGAGCATTTTTGCGCGATTTAAGTTTCCCCTTGGCAGACGCCGGCCCTGTACTCTTCTGAGCATTTTTCCTGTTGGCCGCGAGCTGTCGGTCAGAGGCCATGGCCGTCATTCCGCAGCTTCGCTGAATTCAGCGTCGATCACATCTGATGATGCTGCATCAAGATTATGCGCAAACTTCGCATTGCGACGCTCGATCTCCCTTACAATTCCTACTCGTCTGGCTTCGTATGAGGCAATCCGCTTATCGATCGCTTCAATATCACTCGCCCCGCGCATGTAGGCCTTGGCCAGCGCAGCGGCGGGAGAATGGCCCTTTGCCAACAGCCGCGCGTTGATTTCCTTACGCGCCACAGGGTCGGTTGCCCAACGTTGAGCGTCATTAGAAGCATTAAAAATTCGGTAGACAGCTGCAGACAGTGGATCGGCTGGCTCAGCCGTCAATTTGAGGAGCTCCCGAACGACTTCGGTCTGTATCACTTTGACGACTTCGGCCAGGACAGTCCGCTCCCGGCGTATCTGCCAGGACAAATCGACCACGTCCCTGGTGTACAACCAGTTGATCGCGTCTACCGGATCCAAGCCATCAACTATCGCTTGAAAGAAGCGACGGTAATCCTCGACAGTTTCATCACCGACTAGGGGCGGATCGTCCAGAAATTCGACCAAGTTTCCCGGGCATTTGACGATCAGATTTCGGGCACGAGGCTCATTGCGAATCATCCTTTGTTTCGCACATGCCAAGCACAATAGGCACTCAAGGTGCCTCTGAAACAAGCGGTGTTTTCTGTTTTCCAAGCCTTTTCTTGCGATCAAAATTGCTAAGCAATCGAACCGACGTTTAGTTTCAGGAAATGTTGTGGAGGGAGAAGTCAAATGATGGATTTGCGCGAGGCGACAAACTTTCTCAACGGCTGGTCCAAATTGATCGTCAGCCAAACACGTTATTACGAAAACCTAGCGAAAGGCGCTGTAAGCGAAGAACACAAGGGTCACATCGAGCGCGGAGCGACGAGTTTGAAGGCGCAAACGAGAAATTCGATGATACTTTCGATTCTGATTGCGGAGGCGATAGAACGGCACTCCGAACAGTTGGCGCTTCAATTCACCGAGGAACCGGCAGCGCTTATTGAAGCGCTTAAGGAGAACGATACTGCTACTGACGAAGCGACAAAAACCGCGGCAACGCTCATAGAGAAGTTTCGCAAGCAAGAGCCGGGAGAAAGCGTGTCCGCTCGGGCGATCAGGGAGTTTAAGGCCCGCCAAGCGCAGCGATTGAATTGAAGCAAAAACGATTAGGTTCTGAAAAGATGTAGGGCCAGCGACTTCTGATCCAGGCGCTGCCGCCGCGGCCGCCATCTACTGCCGGCAACGCTTCGGACATCCGACGAGATTTTTGCCGATTGAGGATCATGCTCCTGAGCCGCTGGAGTGGCGCGAGCAGGTGACTGCGAGCTTGGTCATCACTGTATGTGACGTGTCGAAGTCCAGAATTGCCGCGAGCTCTCAACTGGGTCGATAGCTCGTCTGCTCCACCATGCGACTTCGTCTCCGTAGCGGTGATTGTCCCTGTGATGAGCTCTACACAGAGGTACCGTGAACTCGTCACTGACCTTCCGCCCCAACGCACGCGGTTGAGTAAATCGAAGATGGTGTGCGTCAGCGGGGCTTTTGCCGCAGACCAAGCACGGCTGCGAAGCGACAAACTTGAGGTGGGCCTTATCTCGATGCCGTCGCACTTCGCCAAAGGTAAGGAGGCTCTTATCTATCTTATCGTTGCTGGTTGATACCGCTAGGGGTACAGCAATTTGCTTTCCCGACGGTTTTATCCTTCTGGCGCGCCCACTCGACCGCGGTGTTTCGATGCTGCCCACGGATGCCGGGGGCGGCTGTGGTTGAAGGCTTAACGGCCCCGAGTACGATTGGTCCATGGTCAGCGCTTCCGATAAAGCGCTGTGGGGGACCATCCTGGAAGCGAAGGCGTTCTCGACCCGTTTGGCATCAGATCCGGATAAGCGATTTTTCATTTTGAGAATTGCGATCGCGCGAGACTGTAGGTCCTCGTGTGACAGCGTTTCGATCTCCTGAACGAGTTCGCGCAGTGACGGTGACCGATTCTTCGGCACTGAGGTCTTTTTCCGGACGGGTTGCCACCGTCGGAATTGCGGACCGGAATTCGCGGTTCGGTTGCGGCTTTCGGCAAGGGACAGATCCAAGAGGAGCGGCCACGGGCTTTTCTTGCGGCGATTGATCGCTCGTGAGATCGGATGCATCGAGGTCGTCCTCGCCGGCTATTCCCACGATCGTGAACAATGCATAGCGGCGTGCGTAGGTCAGTGCCGCACCCATCCGACGCGGCGCAGACGTTTCCGCCAATCGGCAGACGGGCCAATCCGAAGATATCCATTCTCCTGACGTATGCAGCAAGATGGTGGTCAAATTGATCATGCCGTTGACCCGGTCAATGTCCGTAGTTTGGGCGACCGCGATCTGATGGCCGCCCAATGTTTTACGGACGATGTCCAGACCGCT